>NZ_PGGU01000010.1 GCF_002872075.1 Microbacterium aurantiacum
CGTCAGCAGCCGGGGGTCTCGGCGATAACACGGGGTTTCGGCGGGAGCTCAGCGCCCCGAGACGCTGCCGAAGACCTTCGCGATCGGAGCGAGCACCAGAGGACGCGCGGCCACCCACGCGATGGCGATGACCCCGAGGGACGCCACGAACACCCAGAATCCGGTCCAGGAGACGGCGTCGCTCGAGGCGAACATGTGGTTGAGGTTGCGGAGGAACCCGGTCAGCATCACAAGCGCCACGTGCCCGACGATGAACACCACGAAGTAGAGCATCACCGGGAAGTGCACGGCGCGCGCCCACTCGACCGGGTAGGCCCTCGACAGGCGCTCCGCATTCTTCGGCCACATCCCCGACATCCGGAATCCGGTGACCGCGGCCAGCGGGGCCGCGATGAACACGGTGGCGAAGTAGGCGAGCTGCTGCAGGCTGTTGTAGTTGACCCAGCCGTGCTCTGTCGGCCAATCGAAGGACACGTACTGCAACGCGGCGGACAGCGCGTTAGGCAGCACCTCCCAGCTCGTCGGCACGATGCGCACCCAGTGCCCGGTCACGAACAGCAGCACGATGAAGACCACGCCGTTCACGAGCCAGAGGATGTCGAGCGCCTGGTGGAACCACAGCGTGAGGCTGATCTTGCCCTTGCCGTTGGCGCTGCCGCGCGGCGTCCAGAACACCGTCGGCCGCTTCTCGCTGCGCACACGCAGGCCCGAGCGGATGATCAGCACGATCAGGAACATGTTGAAGAAGTGCTGCCAGCCGACCCAGGGCGCGAAACCCGGGGCGACCTCGATGGCGGGGTGGTACTCGCCGGGGAAGGCCGCGAGGAAGTCCTGCATGAACGGCATGCTCAGCAGGGCCCGCACGAAGGCGACGGCGGCGGCGGCGAGGATGCCGAGAGCCGCGGCGCCGAAGAGGCCGGCGATGGCCTGCGTCCAGGTCGGGCGGCGGCGGTCGGATGCGGCGACGGGCATGTGCTGCGGAGCACTGCCGTGCCATACCGTGCGTGTGAACGGCAGCGGGGCGAGATCGCGCGAAGCGACGACTGGCGCGACAGCCTTCTCCGGCGCGGCGCTCTCCTCGACGAGCACGACCGGCGATTCTGGGCTCTCCTCGGCCGCGGCGATCGCGCTCACGGTGGCTGCGACGAGGGGCACCGTGTCGGCCGGCGGCCACGGCTCGCCTCCGCCGGTGCGCGGCAGGCCGCGCCGGACGGGGAGGCCGGTGGCATCCGCGCTGCTGGTCGCGGGCACCTCCGTCGCGCGGGGGGTTTCCCCACTGGTCGTCGAGCGAGGGACACGCGTCTCTCCGACCGGGGCACCGGAACCGTCACGCGCTTCGTCTCGCTCCGCTCGCTCAACGACCGGGGGTCGAACAGCAGCGAGGGCGAAAGCACCGGCGGGCGGCCAGGGCTCGCCGCCCGGAAGACGCGGCAGGCCACGACGGATGCCGGGCGCCGGCGATGTGGCATCCGATCGAGAGGCGGTATCCGCACCGGCTGCGGCTGTGGCATCGGGTGCCGCTGCGGCGCCTGACGACGCGGAGGCGGACGGCGACGTGGAGACCGGCGTGGTCGCAGGCACCGACGGCGACGCAGAGACTGGTGCGGCGCCAGCCACGACCGACGCCGACGCCGCGGTTTCCGCCGCCGCATCCGTCGTCGTCACACCGGAGACCGCCGTGTCATCCGCGGCCTCCGCGACGTCGGCGACCACGTCAGCAGGCGGCCACGGCTCGCCACCGCTCACACGAGGAAGGCCCCGCCGCAGCATCCGCTCTGCCATGGCGACCGCTACTTCTTCCGCGACTCGAGCGCGGCGATGATCTGCGGGACGACCGTGAACAGATCGCCGACGATGCCGAAGTCGGCGACTTCGAAGATCGGCGCCTCCGGGTCCTTGTTGATCGCGACGATCGTCTTCGACGTCTGCATACCCGCACGGTGCTGGATCGCACCGGAGATGCCGAGAGCGACATACAACTGCGGCGACACCGAGACGCCGGTCTGCCCGACCTGGTGCGACTGCGGGATATACCCGGCATCGACCGCCGCACGGGAAGCGCCGATCGCCGCACCGAGAGCGTCGGCGAGCTCCTCGACGAGCACGAACTTCTCCTTCGATGCCAGCCCGCGGCCTCCGGCGACGACACGGGTCGCGCCACGCAGCTCGGGGCGCGACGACGCGACCTCGACGGCTTCGACCGCGCCGGCCGTGGCTGCGACCGCACCGGACGCCGAGACCTCGAGCTCCTCGACGACGGGCGCAGTGACGGCTTCCGCCCTGGCATCCACCGCGCCCTGGCGCACCGTGATCACCGGGGTGCCGTAGGTCGGTGCCGAGTCCACGAGATACGCGCCGCCGTAGACCGAGTGATGGGCGACGATGCCCTCGTCATCACGGGAGACGCCGATGGAATCCACCGACAGCGCCGAGCGCGTGCGCACGGCGAACCGCCCGGCGACATCGCGACCGGTGATCGAGTTGGAGATCAGCACCGCGTCCGGCCGCACCAGCTCGTACGCGGCCTGCAGCGCATCGACGATGGGCACCGTGAGGGCGGTGTCGTCACCGGGTGCGGTGAGCACGACGGATGCTCCCGCCGCGGCCACCGCGTCGACCGCGGCCTGTGCGCCGCCGACCACGAGCGCCACGGGCGTGCCGACGGCGGCCGCCGCACCGATCAGGGCGGCGGTGCTGCTCGCGGCTCCACCAGCCGGATCGACGTCCACCAGGACGAGGATCGAGTTCTCCGGGTAGCTCATCGTCACACCAGCCTGTTCTGCACGAGGTACTCCACCAGCTGAGTGCCGGCGTCGCCTTCATCTGCGATCTTCACGCCGGCCGCGCGCGGCGGCTTCTCGGCGATCGCGGTCATGATGCTGCGAGGCGCTGCCGCGGGGTCTGCCGACACGCCGAGATCGGCGAGCGAGAGCACCTCGAGCGGCTTCTTCTTCGCGGCCATGATGCCCTTGAAGTTCGGGAAGCGCGCGTCCGGAAGGGCCTCGGTGATGGAGACGACCGCGGGAAGGGGTGCGGAGACGGGCTGCGCGCCGGCATCCGCCGCCCGTGTGCCGGTGACGCCATCGGCGGTGATCTCCACGGCGCTCAGGGCGGTGGCCTGCGCGAAGCCGAGATGCTCGGCGAGCATCGCCGGGATGACGCCCCCTGATCCGTCTGTGGACAGGTTGCCGGTGATGACCAGGTCGGCTCCGCCCCTGCGGATCGCCGCGGCCAGCACCTCCGCGGTGAGTCCGAGGTCGGCCCCCGCCAGCTGCTCGTCGGCGATGTGCACGGCGGATGCGGCGCCGATCGCCAGGGCCCGCCGCACCGACGCCGTCGAGGACTCCGGCGCCATCGAGACGGCGACGACCTCGGTGTCCGGATTCTTGTCGGCATGGCTCAGCGCGACCTCGAGGGCACGCTCGGTGATCTCGTCCAGCACCACGTCACCGGCCGATCGATCGGCGATGCCCGTCTCGAGATTCAGCTTGCGATCGCCATAGGTGTCCGGCACCTCTTTGACCAGGACGAAGATCTTCATCGATTGCTCCTCACGACTGCGTCGATTCTAGTCCGTGATACCGAGTGCCACATTGCGTGCCACTGAGAGTCAAAGCCGATCTGGCATGCGAACGGGTACCGCTCGGCCCGGTCGAACCGGCTGCGCCGCCCCGGATGCCCTACCGTAGAGCCGTGACCCAACCGCGTCCGCTGCCCGTTGATCCGCTCGCCGAGGCGAAGCGCCAGTGGGTCGCGCACGGGTGGACGGATGCCGCGGACGGCATGACCGTGGTGATCTCGGTGATGCGAGCGCAGCAGCTGCTGCTGGCCCGCGTGGACGCGACGCTGAAGCCCTTCGAACTCAGCTTCGCCCGCTACGAGGTGCTCCGGCTGCTGGCGTTCAGCCGCCGAGGACGCCTTCCGCTGTCCAGCGTGGTCGCACGCCTCCAGGTGCATGCCACCACCGTGACGAGCACCTCCGAGCGGCTGGTGCGCGACGGGCTCATCATCCGCGAGCCGCACCCGCACGATGGCCGCGCCGCGATGCTGGCCCTGACCGAGCCGGGTCGCGAACTGGTCGAGCGTGCCACGGCGGCGCTCAACTCCGAGGTGTTCGCCGCACCCGGCATCAGTCCTGATGACGCGGCGGCCCTGGTCGGGATCGTCGCCCGCCTGCGCAGGGATGCCGGGGACTTCACCGACCCGCGCCCGCAGCCCGACCCGCTCTGAGATGGCGCAGTTCATCCTGGAGCGGGTGATCGCCGCTCCCCCGGCGGATGTCTTCGCCGCATCCCTCGATCCAGGACTGCACGTGCGCTCCATGGCGCGGTACGACGAGACCATGGTGGAAGCGCCGGAGGGCGGCGTCTTCCGCGAGGGGTCGACGGTGACCTGGCGCGCGAAGCACTTCGGCATCCCGTTCCGGCTGCGCTCGGTCGTGTTCGACATCGATCCACCGCACCGCTTCTGCGACCGGCAGATCAGCGGGCCCTTCGGCGCCTTCCTGCACGAGCACGTCTTCGAGGAGCATCCGCACGGCACGCGGATGCGCGACACCGTCACGTTCCGTTCGCCGTTCGGTCCGATCGGCAGGCTCGTCGACGCGGTCTTCATGCGCGAGTACATGCGGAGGACCATCGATGAGCGCAATAGAGCGCTGGCCGCAGAGCTGGAGCGATGACGGCGTACCCTGACGGCATGAGCGACCTGCACCTGCACACCGTCCTCGAGCCGCGCGGTCCCGCTGCCGCCATCCTGCTCACCGATGAGCAGGTGGCGTCCTTCGGGGCGGGCAAGGCCTTCCCCGTCATCGTCTCGGTCGGTGAGCGAAGTGCACGACTTCGGCTGGGGCGGATGGGCGGCGAGAACATGATCGGCTTCAGCAAGGCGGCGCGCACCGAGCTCGGACTCGAGACCGGCCAGGAGATCGATGTCACCATCGCGGTGGATGCGACGGAGCGGACGGTCGACATCCCACCCGGCCTCGCCGCGGCCCTCGACGAAGATCCGGCGCTGCGCGCTGCCTTCGAAGCGCTCTCCTATACGAGGCGCAAGGAGCACGCGCGCTCCGTCGCGGAGGCCAAGCAGGAGGAGACGCGCCAGCGCCGCCTCGAGAAGGTCCTCGCCGAACTGCGCGCCTGAGTCCGGTCGCGAATCCCCGTCAACCGCGCGAACCCGCATCAACCGCACGAGGCAACACATACGGCGTGGTGTCTCATGCGAACCATGTCGCCTCGTGCGGGCAGTCCGGGCTCACCGGTTCTCGAAGCGCGGCTCGCGCTTGTCGCGGAATGCCGCCATTCCTTCCTTCTGGTCGGCGGTGTCGAAGAGCGCGGCGAACGCCTGCTTCTCGTGCGCGAGCCCCTCAGCGAGCGTCGTCTCCATGGCCGCATCCAGCGCAGCCTTGGCGGCGTACACGCTCGGCAACGACTTGGATGCGATGGTCTCGGCGAGCTTCGACGCCTCGGCGAGGAGATCGGATGCGGGCACGACCCGCGAGACGAGGCCCACCCGCTCGGCCTCCTCGGCGCCCATGAAGCGGCCGGAGAGCACCAGTTCGGCCGCCTTGTAGTAGCCGACCGCACGGATCAGCCGCTGCGTGCCGCCCATTCCGGGGATCACGCCGAGGTTGATCTCGGGCTGGCCGAACTTCGCCGTGTCGGCCGCGAGGATGATGTCGCACATCATCGCCAGTTCGCAGCCGCCGCCGAGGGCGAAACCGGAGACCGCGGCGATGACCGGGGTGCGCACCGCGGCGAAGTCGCGCCAGGCGCCGAAATGGTCGGTCTCCAGCATCTCGGATGCCGACATCGACTCCATCTCCTTGATGTCTGCGCCCGCGGCGAAGGCCTTCTCGGACCCGGTCACGACGATCGCCCCGACACCGTCGTCGGCGTCGAAGGCGGTTGCGGCCGTCGTGAGCTCCTCCGCGATGCGGCTGTTCAGCGCGTTCAGCGCCTCGGGCCGATGGAGCGTGATCCAGCCCACTCGTCCGCGCTGCTCGACCAGGATCGTCTCGTACTCGGTCATCGTGAAGGCCCCTCCGTCGTGGTCGTTTCAGTATTGCGCGCGGGCACAGCATCCGCTCCCGCCCGCGCGAGCACGTCGCCGACGCAACGTGTCAGACGCGGCCTTCGCGGATGTCAGTGATGATGCCGGAGAAGTCCCGGCCCCCGCCGTCACCGGCTGCGTACGCCGCGTACAGCTGCTGCGCGAGCCGCCCCATCTGCGCATCCGTCGAGGTCTGCTCGATCGCCTGCAGCGCCAATCCCAGATCCTTGGCCATCAGCGCACCCGCGAATCCCGGCTGATAGTCGCGATTCGCCGGGCTGGTCGGCACCGGCCCGGGTACGGGGCAGTTGGTCGTCATCGACCAGCATTGACCGGATGCCTGGGAGACCACGTCGAACAGTGCCTGATGTTCGAGTCCGAGTCGTTCGCCGAGCACGAAGGCCTCGGCCACGGCGATCTGCGAGACGGCGAGGATCATGTTGTTGCAGACCTTCGCGGCCTGGCCGAGCCCGGGTCCGCCGCAGTGCACGATGCGCTTGCCCATCGCCTCGAGCAGCGGGAGCGCCGCCGCGAAGTCATCGTCGGAGCCGCCCACCATGAAAGCCAGGGTGCCGTTCTCTGCGCCGACGACACCGCCCGAGACCGGGGCGTCGATGCTGCGGTGCCCGGCTTCGACGGCCAGGGCGTGCGCGGTGCGGGCCTCCTCGACGGCGATCGTGGACGACTCGATGAACAGAGTGCCCGGTTCGGCCGCCGCGAGCAGGCCGTCCTGGTACGCCTGGATCACGTGCTTCCCGGCGGGGAACATCGTGATGACGACCTCGGCACCGGAGACCGCGTCGATTCCGAACTCGGCCACCGGAATTCCCGCGGCCTGCGCGGCCTCCACCGCAGCATCCATGAGGTCGAACCCACGCACCTCGTGCCCGGCCGCGATCAGGTTCTTCGCCATCGGCAGTCCCATGTGCCCGAGGCCCAGGAACGCGATGCGGGTCATGACGAGCTCCGCATCGAGGCGGATCCCGCGGGGCGCAGCATCTCTCGTCCGACGATCAGGCGCATGATCTCGTTCGTCCCTTCCAGGATCTGATGCACCCGCAGATCACGGACGACCTTCTCGATCCCGTAGTCCTGAAGGTACCCGTAGCCGCCGTGGAGCTGAAGGGCCCTGTTGGCGACGTCGAAGCCGGCATCCGTGGCGAAGCGCTTGGCCATCGCGCAGCGCATCGTCGCATCCGGTGCCTGCTCATCGACGGCCTGCGCCCCATCACGGACCATGAGGCGGGCGGCCTGCAGCTCGGTGCGCATGTCGGCGATGGCGAACAGGATCGACTGCTTCTCGGCAAGCGGCTCACCGAAGGCCACCCTCTCGTGCACGTACTGCACGGCACGATCCAGTGCCCACTGCGCTCCTCCGATCGAGCAGGCGGCGATGTTCAGGCGACCGCCGTTGAGGGCGGACATCGCGATCGCGAAACCCTTGCCCTCATCGCCCAGCATGGCGGATGCCGGCACCCGCATGCCGTCGAAGACGACCTGCCTCGTGGGCTGGGCGTGCCAGCCCATCTTCCGCTCGAGCGATCCGAAGCTCAGCCCCTCGGCATCGCCGGCGACGAGGAAGGCGCTGATGCCTCGTGCCCCCGGTTCGCCGGTGCGCGCCATGACCACGTAGACGGCCGCCTCCCCGGCCCCGGAGATGAACTGCTTCACACCGGTGAGCACGTATTCGTCGCCCTCGCGAACCGCGCTGGTGGCGATGTTCGCGGCATCGGATCCCACGCCCGGCTCGGTGAGGCAGTAGCCGCCGAAGTCCGACATCGCGGTGAGCCCCGGCAGCCATTCTCCGCGCTGTGCGTCATCGCCATAGGTGTCGATCATCCAGACGACCATGTTGTGGATGGAGATGTAGGCGGCGACCGCCGGGTCGGCCTTGGCGAGCTCTTCGAAGATCGCGACGGTGTCGGAACGGCTGAGGGCCGTGCCGCCGAACTCCTCGCGCACGTAGATGCCGCCGAGGCCCAGCTCCCCGCCTCGCCGCAGCGACTCCCGGGGGAAGATGTGCTTCTCGTCGCGCTCGTCGGCGAAGGGAGCGAGCTCGGCATCGGCGTATTCGCGCACGGCGTCGAGGATCGCCTCGCGTTCTTCGGCGGTGGTGGTGGTTGCGGTGATGGTCATCGTGGGTCCTCGTGGGATCAGTGCATGGTCGGGATGACGAAGCTGGCGCCGTCGCGGATGCCCGCGGCCGGCCAGCGGCTGGTCACCGTCTTGGTCTTCGTATAGAAGCGGAACGCGTCGGCCCCGTGCTGATTGAGGTCGCCGAAGCCGGATCTCTTCCAGCCGCCGAAGGTGTAGTAGGCGATCGGCACCGGGATCGGCACGTTGACGCCGACCATGCCGACGTTGACCCGGGCGGCGAAGTCGCGGGCGGCGTCGCCGTCACGCGTGAAGATCGCGACGCCGTTGCCGAACTCGTGCTCCGACGCCATCCGCAGTGCGTCCTCGTAGTCGGCAGCACGCGCGATCACCAGCACCGGCCCGAAGATCTCCTCGCGGTAGATCGTCATGTCGGTGGTGACGTGGTCGAACAGGGTCGGTCCGAGGTAGAAGCCCTCCTCATGACCGTCGACACTGAACCCGCGTCCGTCGGCGAGGAGCGTCGCGCCCTCGTCGACGCCCTTCTGGATGTATCCCTCCACGCGCTCGACCGCGGCGCGGTTCACGAGCGGCCCGTAGTCCACGCCTTCCGCGAGGGAGGGCCCGATGCGCAGCTGAGCGACCCGCTCGGTGAGCTTCGCGGCGAGGGAATCGGCCGTGTCCTCCCCCACCGGCACAGCGACCGAGATCGCCATGCACCGTTCGCCGGCCGAGCCGTATCCCGATCCGATGAGCGCATCGGCGACCTGATCGAGGTCGGCGTCCGGCATCACGATCATGTGGTTCTTCGCGCCGCCGAAGCACTGGGCGCGCTTGCCGTGCGCGGCAGCCGTCGAGTAGATGTACTCGGCGATCGGCGTGGAGCCGACGAACCCGACCGCCTGGATCCGCGGGTCGGTGAGGATCGCGTCGACGGCATCCTTGTCGCCGTGCACGACGTTGAGGATTCCGGCGGGCAGCCCCGCCTCGAGGAACAGCTCCGCGATTCGCACCGGAACCGAGGGGTCGCGCTCGCTGGGTTTCAGGACGAAGGCGTTGCCGGCGGCGATCGCGGGCCCCGCCTTCCACAGCGGGATCATCGCCGGGAAGTTGAACGGGGTGATGCCCGCGACGACACCGAGCGGCTGCCGCATCGAGTAGACGTCGATTCCCGCGCCTGCGCCCGTGGAGTACTCGCCCTTGAGCAGATGGGGCGCACCGGCGGCGAACTCGATGACCTCGAGACCGCGCTGGATGTCACCCTTCGCATCGTCGAGCGTCTTCCCGTGCTCGCTGGAGAGAAGCCTGGCGATCGCGGTCATGTCCTTCTGGACGAGATCGAGGAAGCGCAACAGCACGCGGGCGCGCTTCTGAGGATTCGTCGCCGCCCATTCCGGCTGCGCCGCTTCGGCGTTGTCGATGACCTGGCGCACCTCGTCGGCGGAAGCGAGCGGCACGCGCGCCTGCACGGCTCCGGTGCTCGGGTCGAAGACGTCGGCGAAGCGCCCGCCGTCGGGAGTGAGAAGCGATCCGCCCACGAAGTGTGCGATTGTGCGAGTCATTGTGTGACATCCCTCCGTGCCCTCGTTGGCACAATGGCGATGTTACTCCGGCATCCGGCTATTTACTAGGACATCCATGTAAATCCGCTCTGCGCCACGGCGGCAGCACGAATCTCACGCCACCTCTTCCGTTGCGGCGCGGTGCAGGGTAGACCTTGATCCGTGCGCCTGATCTCGGCGCTCACCCGATCGCACCGTGGCGATGACCTTTCGCCCCGATGCGCGCGAAAAGGAGAAACATGTCTCAATGGACGGCTCAGGCACGACGACGTGCCTTTGCGACGGGCACGGTGATGGCACTGGCCGCCACCGGGTTCGTGACGCTCGGCTCCGGCTCGGCCACTGCGGCCCCACCGGATTCGGATGCCCCTCCGGCACCGGCAGCCATCGGCGCAGACGAGTACTACATGAACTACGTGGCGCCGAGGGTGGAGGGAGCCTTCGACTCATCCGACGATTCGGTGATCACCAACGGCAACGCCAGGGGGCCCTTCGGTGGTTCCCCTCTCGAACGTGCCAACAAGCACGACGAGAAGCACGCGCACGGGAACCCGGTGGCCGCCAGACAGCTGGCGAAGACCGAGGCCCAATCGATCAAGACGGGCAAGAGCCCCAAAGCCCTGAAGCACTCCGACGCCACTCAGCAGGCGAAGCTGCTCACGATCCTCGTCGAATTCGACGGCACGGATGACTTCTCCGACGTCTATGTGCCGACCGAGTTCGGCGCCACGACCTGCATGCCCGGCAGCGAACAGGGTCCCACCCTGCACAACAACATCCCGAACCCGGCGGATGCCGCGCAGGCCGACAACAACAGCATGTGGGTGCCGGACTTCTCGTCCGAACACTACAACAGGATGCTCTTCTCCGACGACGGCATCACGGAGCGCGTGCGCACCGACCTGACGGGACCCGACGGGCAGCCCGGCTTCGACATCTCCGGCTACACGATGAAGAACATGTACGAGGAGATGTCGCGCGGCGCCTACTCGCTCAGCGGCGAGGCGACGGCATGGGTCTCGGTGCCCCACTCCGAGGGCTACTACGGCGCAACCGTCTGCCACCTCAACGACGAGGGCGAGTACGAGGCCGGCCCGATGCAGGATCAGCAGGGTCACCCGGACAACCCGCTCGGCCCCGGCCAGCTGCCGATCGACGCGGTCGCAGCGGTCGCAGCGGAGAACCCCGAGTTCCCCTGGGGCGACTACGACATCGAGGATCAGGGCGACCGCGACGGTGACGGCGACGTCAACGAACCGGACGGCGTCATCGACCACGTCGTGCTGGTGCACGCCGGCGAGGACAAGTCGGGCGGCGGCGGAAAGGAAGGCACCTACGCGATCTGGGCGCACTCCTCAGCAGTGGCCGGCGGAGCAGTCATCCCCGGCACCGACTACCAGATCTCGAATTACATCGTGCAGCCTGAGGACTCCGGCGTCGGTGTGTTCGCGCACGAGTACGGCCACGACCTCGGCCTGCCCGACCTGTACGACACGTCGAACAACGGCAACTCCGACATCGACTTCTGGGATCTGATGAGCTCGGGATCCCACTCGGGACCGATCTTCCAGTCGATGCCGACGCACATGGGCCTCTGGGACAAGTGGGTGCTCGGCTGGGTCGACCCTCAGGTCGTGAACCCCGGTGATGACACCACCACCATCAAGGTGGGTCAGACTTCGCGCCCGAAGAAGGGCACGAAGGACGGCATCAAGATCAACCTTCCGGACAAGCAGATCGTTCTCGCCCAGCCGCACAGCGGCGCGGAGATGTGGTACTCCGGCGCCGATCAGAGCTGGGCCGATGTGCGCCTGACCCGGACGATCGAGTCGGTACCGGCTGATGCCAGGTTCTGGATGTGGAACGACTACATCATCGAGGAGGACTGGGACTACGGTTTCGTCGAGGTCTCGACCGACGGCGGCAGCACCTGGGCCGAGCAGAAGGTCTACGACGAGTCCGGCGCATTGGTCTCCACCGATGACGGGTACTCCGACCCCAACGGCCGCATGAAGGACTACGGCGACAAGAAGTACGGTCTCACTGGGTCCTCCGGAGGCTGGCGTCACGACTACGTCGACCTGTCGGCGTTCGCCGGTCAGGACATCCAGATCCGCCTCCGCGAGGCGACGGATGCCGGGTTCGAGGAGCGCGGATGGTTCTCGGACGACTTCGCGCTCACCAGCGCGGGCGCGGAGGTGTGGACGGATGACGTCGAGTCCGGCGACAACGGCTGGACGGCGACGGTGGCGAGCTGGACCGACACCACGGGCGCCGGATGGCACCGCGACAGCGGCACCCAGATCAAGGCGCAGTACTACCTGGTCGAATGGCGCAACTTCGACGGTTTCGATGAAGGCCTGAAGTACGGATACACGACCGTGTACTCCGCCGAGGGCTGGAAGGTCGAGAAGGTGCCGTACAACGCTCCCGGCGCACTGATCTGGTACCGCGACACCGCGTACGGCGACGTGAACCATGTCAGCGCGAACCTGACCAACCTGCCGAGCTACGGAGCCAAGGGCGGCCTGCTGCTCGTGGACAGCCACTTCGACCCACTGCGCCGCACCGGCGCCGAGGCCGAACTCGACCCGACACTGCTGAAGAACGTGTCGACCCGAGCGCAGTCGTCGAACGCCGCATTCGGCCTGGTGCCGACCTCGTCGTTCAAGGACTGCCTCGTCGACGCCGCACTCAGCAACGAGGCGTGCACCACCTTCGCCCCGCAGGCGCCGGTGAGCACGTTCACGGATGATCAGGGCTGGGTCGCGGGCATCGAGGTGCGCGACGGCCAGCTGCTGAACCGCCTGCGTGACGCGTCGGTGGTCGTGCCGTCGGTGAGCGGAGCGCCGTACTCCACGCGCGTGGTGAACCCGGACGGCACCCCGGCGACCGACCTGTACGGCCTCGACCTCGGATTCACGGTGCTCGGCACCGGGAACCCGGCGGACGCGGGCGTCGGGTACGGCACCGTCGTGACCGTGAAGAAGTCGATGCAGGGTGACACCGCAGCGCTGATCACGGTGACGCCGCCCCGCGCAGGCTGATCGAGAGAGCCCTGAGCACAGAAGCGCCGGCTCTGACACTGTCAGAGCCGGCGCTTCTGCTGTGCGACCTCAGCG
>NZ_PGGU01000011.1 GCF_002872075.1 Microbacterium aurantiacum
ACGACTGCGGTCACCGTCATCGTCGGTGGCGCAGTGTACGCGATCCACTGAGCACGAGCCGCGGCCGGTCCGGCAGCCGCCGGACCGGCCGTTCCGGTGTTCCTGGCATCAACCCTGCCTCGCGTCTGCGGGAGCGGGTGCGGGTGCGGGACGTGCACCGAAGTTGCGCGAGAACAAGTCGGCCGGGTCGTACTCGGCCTTGACCCGCGCCAGGCGCACGCGGGTGCTCGCGCGGTAGATCGACGCCACAGCATCCGCCGCCGATCCGTCGAGCGAGTTCGCGTATGCGCCCGTGACGTACGGTTCGAGTTCGTTCCATACCTCGTCCATCCGCACACGGATGCCGTCTGCTGCGGCATCCGGACCGACCGCGAAGGTCGTGATCATGAGCTCGGCCTCGCGATGGGCGAAGGCCGTGGCGTCCACCGGCACATCGGCGAACGCCCCGCCGAGGCTGTGGAGCACGATCGACGACGGCTGTGCTTCCCTCGCGACCCGGGCGACGGCGAGGGCGGCGTCATCCGCGGCGTCCGGCGCGACGAACCCGTTGCGCACCACGGCGCGCAGTCCGAGCGGCAGTTCCGCCCCCGGATGCAGGATCTCCGCGTAGGCGCGTCGCCGCACGTCCGCCGACATCGGGGCCGCGATCGACGCGAGGGCGGCGACGGATTCGTCGAGGTCGCCTCCGTCCGATCGCACCAGCGTCACCGCGACCGGAGCATCCTGTCCGCCGGCAAGCGGGTTGGCCAGCACGACGGTCGATCCGATCGCGTTCGGCGCCTGCCGCATGTGCGCGACCCATCCGGTGACGATCGACTCGACCTGATCGGCCGGAAAGGTGAGGGCCGCGAACGCGACGGTCCGTGTGGGGTGCGCCTCGAACTCGAACGCCGTGACGATGCCGTATGCGCCGCCGCCGCCGCGCAGCGCCCAGAAGAGCTCGGTGTGGTGCGCGGCATCCGCCACGAGAACGTCGCCGGATGCCGTCACCATTTCGACGCTCCGGAGGTGGTCGAGGGTGAGTCCGTCGCGGCGCACCATCCAGCCGATGCCGCCGGAGAGAGTCAGTCCGCCGACTCCGACGTCGGCGGTGTCTCCCGACGAGATCACCAGACCGTGCGGGCCGAGGGCGTCGACCACGTGCCGCCACAGCGCGCCACCGCCGACGCGCACGCGGCGATCGGGTAGCACATCGACGGAGTCGAGAGCGCGCAGATCGATGACGATCCCGCCGTCGACGGTGCTGAAGCCGGCGACCGAGTGGCCGCCTCCGCGGACGGCGACCGGAAGGCCGGATGCGGCGGCGAACCGGATCGCGCGCGCGACGTCGGTCGTGTCTGTCGGGCGCAGCACGAGCGAGGGCGCGGCCGAGGCCATCGGGGTGCGTGCCGCCTGCGGGTAGCTCTCGGAATCGGGGGTGATGATCGCGCCGGTGAAGTCGGCGAGCTGAACGTCGAGCGATGCGAGCATGGTGTCTCCTTCTGATGCCCGCCGAGATGACGGGTCGATAAGAAGACGACGGACGCGGCGGGAATGTGACCGGGCCCTCGCCGCACGGGGCTCGCGGGCCGTCGCTATTGGCCCACGCCTCTCAGTCCCATGGAGACATAGGAAGAGAACCCCGCGCGCTTCGCGAATCGGATCGGCCGGCGCTGGATCTCCGTGAACCCCAACTTGGCGTACAGCCCGAGTGCCGCCGCGTTGGTGTCCTTGATGTCACGCAGAACGAAGCCGTCCGATGGCTGCTCGAGAATCCGACGCAGAAGGGCGGAGGCCACGCCCTTGCCCTGATGCTCGGGCGCCGTCGTGACGAAGGCGATCTCGGTGAGTCCCGGCCGGGCGCCCTCATAGGCACCCATGAACTGGCTGCGGATGATGCGATGGCTGATGGCGCCGTGGATCACGCCAAGAGTGCGCTGGAGCTCGCGCCGGTCCGGATCGAAGCATTCTTGATCGCCTTCGGTCACCACGGCGACAGCGGCCGGCGCACCGTCGACCATGGCGACATGGAAGCGCTCGAGAATGATCATGGGTGCGAACGCGTCGGTCAGGACCTCCGGGTCCTTCGAGAAGAAGGCGAAATCCTCGGCGAATCCGCGCACGAGCACCGCCGCGATGTCGCGCCGGTGCCGTTCTCCGAGCTCGTCGGCTCGTGTGATCTGGATGGTCATCTGGTCTCTCCCGTGAGGATTCGAAGGATCATGGCGGTGTCGGGTTCGGAGAATCGGTCGCGCATGGTGATGCGCATCGTGGTGAGGCCGGAGATCATCGCGAAGTAGCACGCGGTCAGCTGGTCAGGATCCCCATCGACGAACTGACCTTCGCTCTGACCTCGACGCACCAGCGCAGAGAACGCGCGCCAGAGCGTCTGTTGCATCGGCGCAAGTCGTTCAGCGGTGCCGAGAGGAGTGTCGGTGGTGATGCCGTGTTCCATGACCGTCGAGAACTCCGCCGCACCGTCGTCCGCCGCGAGCGCCACGAGATAAGCCTCAGTGAACGCGAGGATCATGCCCTTCGGATCGCCCTCCTCCGACAATCGCGTCGCAGCACCCTCGATACCGTGCGAGGCCTGAGCGAGCAACTCCTCGAACAGTTCTTCCTTGCCGGAGTAGTGCCGATAGATCGACCCTGTGCTGATGCCCGCCTGATCAGCGATCTGCCGGATGCTCGCAGCAGCGAAGCCACGGCGGGCGAACACCTGTACGGCGGCCGTTTCGATCGCCGAGCGGGTCGCCGATCGCAGCGCCTCGTTCTGCTCAGAACTGCGCGGCATGGCTCCCCTTTTCAATGAACATCTGTTCATTGTACGGACGACCGAGCGGCTTCGCCACTTCTCCCTGAACACCGTTCAGTAGACTGGCGCCACCCCGTCCGCATCCGCACGGAAAGAGTCGATCACGCCTGTCTCGTCGTCCGTGCGCCGTGTCGCCACCATCGATCCCGACCGGGTCGCGCTCGTCAGCGCGGATGCGCACCTCACCTATGCCGAACTCGACCGCGACGCTCGACGGATCGCCGCTTTCGTCGATGGCTGCCTGCCATCATCGCTCGCGGGGGCATCCGATCCCGCAGAGGCGCCGGTCGTCGGGATCTGCGTTCGTTCGGCTTTCACGGCAGCGCGGTTCGTGGTCGGGCTGGAGGCCGGCCCGTCGGTCCTCGCCGTCGTCGACCCGCAGTGGCCGGTGGCGTTGCAGGTCCGGATGATCCAGAGTGCGCGGATGCGGATCCTGATCACGGATGCACCGGGTCTGCCTGCGGCGCTCCGGTCCGCCGGGTGGGGCGGCGTCGCCATCCACCCGCGCGACGTCGATGCTCACCCCACCGACGACATCGCCCGTCCGGAGAACGCGGAGACCGCGCCGTTCCTCATGCTGTTCTCCTCGGGGACCACGGGCGACCCGAAGGCCTTCCTGAAGACGCGCGCGCAGTATCGGGCGAACCTCGCGGTGTCGCGCGAGTTCCTGGGGGCTGATCCGGAAGTCGCCACCTTCGCGCCGGGACCGCTCTCGTACAGCCTCACCCTGTATGCCCTTTTCGAGGGGCTCGCCACCGGCGGCCGAGTGCACCTGGCCGACCGGCTCGCCGATCTGTGGCTGACGACCCGGGCCGAGCGTGAGCAGGTCACCCGCCTCGTCACGGTGCCGTCCGCGTTGCACGCCCTCGCCGATGCCGCACGCCGCGCGCCCGGTCGGTTCGCGGCGCTGCGCCTGATCGTCACCGGTGGCGCGTCTCTATCGGCAGGAACCCGTGCCATCGTCGCCCGCGAGCTGCCCCACGCACGGATCATCAGCTACTACGGCGCCGGGGAACTGGGCTTCATCGGCGACAGCCGCGACACCGGCGGCACCGGCATTCGGCTGTACCCGCGGGTCGAGGCATCCGTCCGCGACGATGCCGGGCGTCCGGTCAGAGCCGGGGAACTCGGCACGCTCTGGGTCCGGTCAGCATCGTGCTCCGACCGGTACCTCGCGCACACCACCCGGGCCGTGCTGTCGGATGCCGCGGGGTGGGCGACCGTGCACGATCAGGGATTCCTCGAAGACCGCATCTTCAGCTTCGTCGGTCGCCGGGGTGACGTCGTGGCGACAGGCGGGCACAAGGTTTCACTGACCGAGGTGGAGCAGGTCTTCGACGGGATGCCGGGACTCGGAGCGGCCTGCGCGATCGCGCAGCCGCATCGACGGCTGGGGGTCGTGGTCGGCCTCGTCATCGAAGGCGACCGGCCGTCCAAGCGTGCGCTGCAGCGGTGGGCGGCGGAACGGCTCCCCTCTGCTTCCGTGCCCCGGCGCTGGTACGCGGTGGCAGGGCTGCCCCGCACCGGTGGCGGCAAGGTGCGCCGCGATGAGACGCTGCGGCTCGTGTCGACAGAGCGAGACGTCGTGCGACTGTGATGGCGGCGCGCGCCGTGGCGATCACGGGTGTCGGCGCGGTCACCCCCAGCGGGTCGACCGCTCCCGACCTGTGGCAGTCGGTTCTCCACGGCCGCAGCGGCGTGACCCTCCTTCCCGCGGAGCTCACCGCCGGGCTATCGGTTCGGGTCGGCGGTCTCGTCGGCAGGTATACCGAGGCGACGGGTCTGCCCGCGCCCGTCGCCCGGCGGCTGAGCCCGGTGCAGCGGTGGGCGATCGCGGCTGCCGACGAGGCATTGGCGGATGCCGGAGTGGATCGGCGCATCGGGTCGCTGCCCTGGGATCCGCATCGGTTGTGCATCATCGTCGCGACGGGCTCGGGTCCGGTCGATACCGTCCTCCAGGCAGCATCCGGCTTCCGCGATCGAGGGCCGCGTCAGGTCTCGCCGGCTCTGGTCGTCTTCGGGACGGCTGACGCCACCGCCGGCATCCTCAGCCAGCGCTGCGGCGCCCGTGGCGCGACCCAGGCCGTCGTCGCGGCGTGTGCGAGCGGCGCCGTCGGGATCGGCGAGGGGATGCGCCGAATCCGCCACGGCTACGCGGATGCCGTCCTCGTCGTGGGCATGGACGACTGCATGAATCCGGTGCACCTCGCCGCGAACGCCAACCTCCGCTCGCTGGCAACCGGGTACGCCGACGACCCCGCATCCGCATCCCGCCCCTTCGACCGGTCGCGCTCCGGCTTCGTGATGTCCCAGGGAGCGGGAGCGGTGCTCCTCGAAGCCGAGAACTCCGCGCGTCGCCGCGGTGCCCGTCCGCAGGCGGTCGCGTCCGGTTTCGGTGACACGAGCGACGCTCACCATCCGACGGCCCCGCATCCGGACGGGAACGGAGCCGCGGCCGCGATCCGCGCCTGCCTCGCCGACGCCGGCGTCTCGTCCGATCAGGTGGATCACGTGAACACCCACGGAACCGGCACGCTGCTCGGAGACCGCGCCGAGATCGCGGCCCTCGGGCACGCGCTCGGTGAACGCGCCCACTCCATCCCGTTGACGGCCACGAAGTCCTCAACGGGGCATCTGCTCGGAGCATCCGGTGTCATCGAAACCATCATCGCGGTGATGACGCTGCGTGATCAGCAGCTCCCGCCCACCATCAACCTCAACGACGCCGAGTTCGGCGACTGGGACTTCGTGCGCGATCTCCCCCGCCGCCACGCCACCCAGACGGTGCTGTCGAACTCCTTCGGATTCGGCGGGCACAACGCCGCACTGCTGCTCACGACCGCGTAGGCGTCACGCGCGGTCTGCCATGTGTGCCGTCGCGTCTGCGACCGCCCCCACCGCACCGGCCAATGACCGGACGTCGCGGAAGCCGCGCTCGGCGAGCAGCGCCCCTGCACGCGCCGCCCGCACCCCCGACGCGCATACGGTGACCACCGGTGTCGTCGCCGCGAGCGCATCGAGGACCGGCGAAGACGCGAGTGAGCCCAGCGGGATCCGCAATGCACCCGACAGAGATCCGGCGACCTCGGCCGGTTCGCGCACGTCGATGACGACCGGTCCTGGATCGCGGGCGAGCTCGCGTGCGAGCTCCGACGGCAGCACGACGGGCACCGCGGGGGATGCATCGGCCTCGGTCGCACCAGCCGCCGGACGGTCCGGGTCGGGTGACAGCGCGAACGTGCGCCAGGTGGCGTCCAGAGCGTCGAACATGAGCAGCCGTCCGAGCAGGGTGCGCCCGGCGCCGGTGATGATCTTGATCACCTCCGCCGCCATCACGGCTCCGATCGCGTGGCAGACCATGCCGAGCACGCCGCCGGTCGCGCACGTGGCCGCGTCGCCCGGGGTGTCCGGATGCAGGTCGCGGTATCCGGGACCGTACGGCGGCCAGAACACGGTCACCTGGCCTTCGTAACCGAGCACGGCACCCCATACGCAGGGCATGCCGAGGCGTTCGGCGGCATCGGCGACGAGATAGCGGGTGTCGAAGTTGTCGGAGCCGTCGACGACGAGGTCGTAGCCGGTGAGGAGCTCGTCGGCGTTCGTCGCGGTGAGCCGCACGCGGTGCTCGTGCACCTCCACCTCCGGATTGATCCGGTGCAGCGCATCGCGAGCCGATGTCGTCTTCCGTCGTCCGAGGTCGGCCGTGCCGTGCAGCAGCTGGCGATGCAGGTTGCTGACCTCGACGGCGTCGTCGTCGACGACGCCGACGACGCCCACTCCCGCTGCGGCGAGCGCTGCGAGCACGGGGGTGCCGAGCCCGCCGGCGCCGATGACGAGCACCCGCGCCGCGGCGAGACGGCGCTGCCCGGCGTCGCCGATCCCGGGAAGCGCGAGCTGCCGGGCGTAGCGGGAACGAGCGTCTTCTTCGAGGGGTGCCGCTGGATTCACAAGGGGAAGGTTCACAGGTCCGGCCGTCCAGACATCGGCGACGACGCGAGAGCGTGCCGTCGCTGCGGAATGCGCCCGGAACGTGCGGCGAGCCGTCCGGCGATGACCGCGTGCTGGAACGCCCGCGCCATCCCGACCGGATCGATCGCCCGGGTGACGGCACTGGCGAGAAGCACGGCGTCGCAGCCGAGCTCCATCGCGAACGCCGCGTCCGACGCGGTGCCGACCCCCGCGTCGAGCACGACGGGCACCGATGCGCGCGAGACGATCAGCTCGATGTTGTGGGGGTTGAGGATGCCGAGTCCGGTGCCGATCGGGGCGCCGAGAGGCATCACCGCCGCTGCGCCGAGGTGCTCCAGGCGCAGCGCCAGAGCGGGATCGTCGTTCGTGTAGGCGAACACGGTGAATCCGCGTTGCACGAGCTGCTCCGTCGCATCCACCAGTTCCACCGCATCCGGCAGCAGCGTGTCCTCGTCGGCGATGACCTCGAGCTTCACCCAGTCGGTCTCGAACGCCTCGCGGGCGAGCTCTGCCACGAGCACCGCCTCGCGTGCGGTGAAGCACCCGGCGGTGTTGGGGAGCAGGCGGATGCCGCGCTCGGCGATCATCGAATAGAGGGTGCCCGCCTGCGGCGAGTAGCGACGCACGGCGACGGTCGTGAGCTCGGTGCCCGATGCGGTCAATGCGGCGCCGAGGTCTGCGAGGCTCTCGGCACCGCCCGTGCCCATGATCAGCCGCGACGAGAACGGCACCCCGGCGATCTCGAAGGCGTCTTCCCGCTCAGCCACCCTGCACCGCCGTGAGGACCTCGATCTCATCGCCCGCGCGCAGGACCGTCTCAGCCCAGCTGCCTCGGCGCACGATGGTCGCGTTGACGGCGACGGCAAGCCCGAGCCCTGTGCCGTCGGTGGCACGACCGTCTGGGCCGATGCTCCGTCCGGTGAGGTCGGCGACCACGTCGGTCACCGTGGATGCGGGTTCGAAGCGGGCGGGGGCGCCGTTGAGATGAACGTCGATCATGAGACCTCCAGGGGGACGGGCGACGCGGCGAACCGGTCGGGGCGGAAGGGAGCGATATGGGGCGGCGCGACGCCGTCGACGAGTGCGGCGACGGATGCCGCGGCGATCGGCGCCAGCATCACGCCGTGACGCCCGAACCCGGTCGCGATGATCAGACCGGGCGCGGCACGCCCGAGCAGCGGCGCGTTGTCGAGCGTCGTCGGCCGAGCCCGCGCCGTGGCCTCGAGCAGTTCGAGTTCCGCGACAGCGGGAACGACGGCGGTCGCGTCGCGCAGCAACTCGTACACCCCTCCGGCCGACACCGAGGCCCCGCCGTGCTCGCGCTGGGTGGCGCCGACCACCACGGTGCCGTCTGCACGCGGCAACAGGTAGACCGATGACCCGTGCACGCGCGCACGCAACGTGCAGTTCAGCAGCGGCCACAACCGCCCGGGAACGCGCAGTCGCAGGATGTCTCCGTGCACCGGGCGCAGAGTCACCGGGAACGGCATCCCCTCGACGCGGGCAGCATCGAGGCCGCTCGCGACGATGACCTCGCGAGCGGTGATCACGCCGTCATCGATGCGCACACCGATCGCGGGCGACATCGGGTCGTTCGGGTCTTCGTGCAGGATGCTCCGAACGGCCCCACGCACGACGCGATCGCCCAGGGCGGCGAGCAGTGCGGCAGCGAGGTTCCGCGGGTCGACACGGTGCTCCTGCACGCGACGGACCGCAGTCGCCCGCGGACCCAGGAGAGGTTCGAGCCGGCGTGCTTCGCGCAGTGTCAGCGACTCGACCTCTCCGGGTCGGAGGGCGGCCAGTTCGTCGATGGCGTGCCGGTCCGCGTCATCGACGGCGACGAGCAGGGTCGAGGCAGCCTCGAATCCGCACCCACCTCCGCCGGGGATCGCCTCGAGGAACGCGGGGTAGTCCGCCGCCGACTCCTGAGCGAGGGCGTGCAGGGCCCGCTCTGTGGGCCGATGCTCGCTGACCGGGGTGATCATGCCGGCTGCGGCATACGTCGCTCCCGTCGCCGGTGCCGGATCGACCAGACGCACGTCGCGGCCCGCCCGCACGAGCCCCCACGCGATCGAGAGACCCACGATCCCCCCACCGATCACAACGGCGTCGCAGCGCACCGATACACTCGCCGCATGCTGCTCTCTTCCGCCCGGCTCTACCTGTGCACCGACGCCCGCCGCGACCGCGGTGACTTCGCCGAGTTCGTCGACGCGGCCTTCTCGGGCGGCGTCGACATCGTGCAGCTGCGGGACAAGGCGCTCGAAGCCGCTGAGGAACTCGAGCTGCTCGGCGTCCTCCGCGAGGCGGCAGAGCGGCACGGTCGGCTCTGGTCCGTCAACGACCGCGCAGACGTCGCGGCCACCGCCGCCGCGCCCGTGCTGCACCTCGGCCAGGGCGATCTGCCCCGGCCGGCTGCGCGCCGCATCGTCGGCGACGACGTCGCTCTCGGCCTCTCCACCCATGACACCGAACAGCTCGCCGCAGCCCGCGCCGAGTCGGTGCTCGACTACTTCTGCGTGGGACCGGTGTGGGCGACGCCCACCAAACCCGGCCGCGCCGCCGTCGGTCTCGACCTCGTGCGTGCGGCCGCCGAGGCGGATCGAGTCGCCGGTGTCGCGCATCCGTGGTTCGCGATCGGAGGGATCGATCTCGACACGGTCGACGAGGTCGTCGCCGCCGGCGCGAACCGGATCGTCGTCGTGCGCGCGATCACCGAGGCCGACGACCCGGCCGAGGCTGCGCGGCAATTGCGGGCCCGGCTGCCCGAGATGTGACACCCTCTCAGCCGCGGAGAGTCGGCTCTGGCTGCATCTCGGCAGATGCCCCGTCGTCCGGCTCCCGCAGCGCGGGCGCAGGAAGGTAGACGGTTCCCCCCGCTTCGCGGAAGGCGTCGGCCTGCTGCTGCATCCCCGCGATCGCGGTCTGCTCGGCGACACCGCCGAAACGGTCACGAATGTCCTGCGAGATGCGCATGGAGCAGAACTTCGGTCCGCACATCGAGCAGAAATGCGCCGTCTTGGCCGGTTCGGCGGGCAGGGTCTCGTCGTGGAAGGCCTCAGCGGTATCGGGGTCGAGCGACAGCGCGAACTGGTCGCGCCAGCGGAACTCGAATCGGGCCTTCGACAGGGCGTCGTCGCGGTCGCGTGCGCCCGGGTGCCCCTTGGCGATGTCCGCGGCGTGCGCGGCGATCTTGTACGTGATCACACCGGTCTTCACATCGTCCTTGTTCGGCAGGCCGAGGTGCTCCTTCGGAGTCACGTAGCAGAGCATCGCGGTGCCGTAGCGGGCGATCTCGGTGGCGCCGATCGCGGAGGTGATGTGGTCGTAGCCGGGGGCGATGTCGGTCACGAGCGGCCCGAGCGTGTAGAACGGGGCACCCTGGCACAGCCCCTGCTGCCGCTCCACGTTCTCGCGCACCATGTCGAACGGGATGTGGCCGGGGCCCTCGACCATCACCTGCACGTCGAACTCCCACGCCCGGTCGGTGAGTTCGGCGAGGGTGTCCAGCTCGGCGAACTGGGCGGCGTCATTCGCGTCTGCGGTGGACCCCGGACGCAGTCCGTCACCGAGCGAGAAGGCGACGTCGTACCGGGCGAAGATCTCGCACAGCTCGTCGAAGTGCGTGTAGAGGAAGTTCTCCTGGTGGTGCGCAAGGCACCAGTCGGCCATGATCGAGCCTCCGCGCGAGACGATGCCGGTCACCCGGTTCGCCGTCAGCGGCACGTAGCGCAGCAGCACGCCGGCGTGGATCGTCATGTAGTCGACGCCTTGCTCGCACTGCTCGATGACGGTGTCGCGGAACACCTCCCAGGTCAGGCTGTGCGCCTGGCCGTCGACCTTCTCGAGCGCCTGGTAGATCGGCACGGTGCCGATCGGCACCGGCGAGTTGCGCAGGATCCACTCGCGCGTGGTGTGGATGTCGTCACCGGTCGACAGGTCCATGACCGTGTCGGCACCCCACTTGGTCGCCCAGCGCAGCTTGTCGACCTCCTCGGCGATCGAGCTCGTCACCGCGGAGTTGCCGATGTTCGCGTTGATCTTCACCAGGAATGCCCGACCGATGATCATCGGCTCGGATTCCGGGTGGTTCACGTTCACCGGGATGATGGCCCGGCCCGCGGCGACCTCGGCGCGGACGAGTTCGACATCGCACGCCTCGCGCACGGCGACGAAGCGCATCTCGGGCGTGATGATCCCCTGACGCGCGTAGTGCATCTGGGTGACGGTGCGGCCCTCGAGGCTGCGCCGCGGCGCACGGCTCGCCCCTCGCCATTCGGCGGAGGCCGCGCCACGCCGGGTGGCGCTGCGGCCGTCGTCATGCAGATTGCGAGCCCGGCCCGTGTACTCCTCGGTGTCGCCACGCGCGACGATCCATCCGTCCCGCAGCGGCGGAAGGCCCGCTTCCGGTTCGCATGGCGGCCCTTCGGTGCGGTACACATCGAACGGAGCGTTCGCGGAGGCATCCGGCGAATCGGCCAGCGAGATGCGGGTGACGGGCACCGAGATGCCGTGTTCTTCGTCGTGATGGTGCGCGAGAACGCGCACCTCTTCAAAGGTGCTCACAGTGCTCCTGCTTCCTACGCCGGCATTACCCGGACAGGTTCGACGGTCGCAGGCAGCATCAGCCAGATCTCAGCCCGTGCTCGGGCACCCGTGGGGTCGGCATGATGCTAGCACGGGGGCGAAGACGACGCGTCCCGTGGCCGACGATGCAGCAGCACGGGTCCTTCCGCTGCAGATCTGCTCGTCTTACATTCGCGCGTAGCGGGCACGGGCGAAGCAGAAGAGGCCGTACAGGACCAGCCCGGCACCGACCGTCCACAAGATGACGGCGCCGAATGGGAGTCCCGCGAGAGCGCGGAGCGCGGCATCCAGTCCCCCTGCCGTCTCGGGATCGTGCGTGAGTGCGGCGATGATGAAGAGCACGCCGGCCACCGCGACGGCGACGCCTTTCGCGATGTATCCGGCGACGCCGAACGCGATGATGCCGGTGCGCGCGCTCCCCGAAGGAAGAACGAGGTGCTTCTTGAACGCTCGGGTGATGCCGCGCACGATGAAGGCGATGCCGATCGCGCCGACGATGAGACCGACGGTCACGAGCAGAGCGACGCCCGCCGGCGCGGCCAGCAGGCGCGCGCTGAACGATTGCGAGGATTCGGATGATTGGGACTGGCCGCCGAGGGCAGACACCAGAGCGGTGCCGGCGATCGCAAGATAGGCGGCAGCTGTGCCGAGGAACTTGATCCGGTAGCCCCACTTCTTCTTGGTGTCGGGGTCGCGCTCGACGATGGCCTCGGCGATCTGCCAGATCGCGAGCGCGATGAGACCGATCACGATGATCCAGAGTAGAACTGCACCCGCCGGCGACTTCTGAATCTGATCCATCGCGCCGCCCTGGTCGGCGTCCCCGCCGCCGCCTCCGGTGGCGATCGAGATCGCGATGGCTCCGATCAGGAGGTGCAGGATGCCGAGGACCACGTAGCCGACGCGGGCGAGAACCCGGAACGCTGTGGAGTCCTGCGCGGCCCTGGCCGCAGACGAGGCTGAATTGTTCGGGTTCATGAGTTCACAGCGCCTTCGATCGGTTGCTCGGGAGAGGCTACGCCGACGGAACGGACGGCGTGACGATCGCGCGCGGCTTCGACCGCGATCCAGACGAGCGTGGCGACGGCGACACCCTCGAGCATGCCCGCCACCACATCGCTGAGCCAATGCGCCTGGAGATAGGCCCGGCTCCACATCATCAGGAGAATCCATATCGCACCCAGTGCCCATACGTACCAGCGCCGGAGTACGAGGGCAAGGACGATGGCAACGGTCGCCGCTACGGCCGTGTGACCGGAGGGGAATGACGTCGCCATTCGTTCAGCGAGCGAGTCCGGCGGTCGTGTGCGGCCGATCACCGCGGCCATCGTCGCGCCGATGGCCACGACGGCGACCATGGCGATCGCCAGCGTCGCGGCATCCCACCGTCGTCTGCGCCACAGCAGAAGCAGGATCAGCACGGCTCCGACGACGATCATGCCGATCGTGCCGCCGACGACCGCGGGGATCCAGGCGATGACGATGCCGACGTCGCTGACTGCCGAAGCCATCAGATCGTGCCACCAGATGTCGACGGCGAGGGGCTCATGACCGCCGAGCGCCACGACGACGCGGAGAATGACGAAAGCGGCGGTGGCTGAGACTCCGACGACGAGCGCTGCCGCGCGATCCCGGGCGCTAGGGATGTCAACAGTGCTCACGAGATCGCCTCAGTCGTCGTTGTCGTTGCTGTCGCCGTTGCCAGTGTCACCGCACTCGGCGGAACACGTGCCCCGTCGATTGACAGTACCGCTGGCGGGCCGGGAAGGACACCTCAATATGTGGCCATCACGGCCCGGATCCGCCGGTCGACCGGAACGACGGCATGGGGCCCTCGGCTCAGCCCTGGCGCCCCTTGAAACGCGGGTTGAGCTTGTTGATGACGAACACCCGGCCACGGCGGCGCACGACCTGCGCGCCCGGCTGATTCTTCAAGGACTTGAGTGACGCTCGAACCTTCATGATGATCTCCTTATTGATAATCCTTCTCATTAACAGACTAGGGTGAGAGGCGGAAACCACCAAAAGGAAAGAGCAGGTCGTTCGTGGAGCACAGGGATCCCCTCGTCGTCGTCGGAGTGTGCGCACCGGAGCGCCGCAGATACGCGGCATCGCTCGCGAGCGCGACAAACGGGTACCTCATCCTGCTCGCGGAGCGCCCGCCGTCCCAGCGGGAGGAGGGACTGCAGCTCTCGACGGCGCCGCCACTCGCCGCAGCGACGCCCCCTCGCATCGTCGCCGACGTCTCGGCCGACCTCGACCTGCCGCACCTCGGCCTCGCCGCCGACCCGCGATCCACCGTCATCTGCGTCGTCGACGCTGTGCACATGCTCGATGACCTTCACGACGGCAGGCCGCTCATCGACGTGGTGGCCGAGGGCGACGATCGAGGCGACTTCGGTGCACGCGCCCGGCGCGCGGTCTCCCTTCTGGAGGGCGCGACGCTGATCATCCTCGTGAACTGGGAAACGGTCGCCACCGCAGACCTCGCCCTGCTCATGACGATCGCCTCCCATCTCAATCCGACCGCTCGGGTCCGCCTCTCCCGAGAGGCAGCGGAAGACATCCGCTCCCTCTCCTCGGCGCAACAGGAGCCGGCACCGCTGCTCGAGCGCGCCGGGTGGGTCCATGCCCTCAACGACGAGCACGACCCCTACATGACGGATCCGCGGGTGACGACCCTGCGATACGAGCAGCAGCGCCCGTTCCACCCCGCCCGACTGTCCGCCGCGCTGAACGACATCGACGCCGGCGCATACGGCACCGTCCTCCGCTCAGCGGGGTTCTGCCGCCTCGCCACGCGCCCCGGCATCCTGGCGCGCTGGGACCACGTCGGCTCGGCTATCTGGATCGACCCGCTCTCCTCCGACATCGAGACGGCGACGACGGCGCAGGACATCTCGCTCACCGGCCTGAACCTCGATCCGGGAGGACTCCGTCGCGCCCTCGACGTCGCCGCCCTCACCGACGACGAGCTGACGGCCGGTCCGGCGGCATGGAGACGATTCGCCGATCCGCTGCCCGCGTGGCCGCTGATCGTGGAGGAGTCGCCGTGAGTGGCGTGGTCAGGCGACCCGGCCGTCCGAGAGCCGGATCGTGTACTCCGCATCCGCGATGACGGCGGGGTCGTGGGACACGCAGACGACAGCCGCGCCGCGCTCGACTTCCTCCCGCAGCACAGCACGGATGCGGAGGCTGCTCGCGGCATCCAGCCCCGTCGTCGGCTCATCGAGAAGCAGGAGATCCGCTTTCCGCGCCAGCCCCTGCGCCAGCAGCGTGCGCTGCTGCTGCCCTCCGGAGAGGGACGCGAACGGATGCCGGGCGAGTACGTCGATGTCGAGTCGCTCGAGGGAGTCCTTCACAAGCCCCCGCGCCGTGGAGTCCATCCGCCGCCAGGGTCCAAGACGGCCCCACGCCCCCACACTGACGACGTCGTTCACGGACACCGGCAGGCGCATCGGGATCGCGGCCCGCTGCGGCACGAAGGCGATCGCGCCGGAGACGATTCGCGTCCCCGACGCCGGCGCCCTCGTACCCGCGAGGACCTCGAGCAGCGTGGACTTCCCCGCGCCGTTCGGCCCGGTGATGACGGTGAGCGCACCGGCGCGAACGTCGGCGTCGACGGCCGACAGCGCTGCGCGCCCTTCGAACGACACATTGATGCTCGTCAGTCGTGCAGCGGTCGTGTCCGCCTGGGTCGGGAAACTCATGGAACCAGCTTACGAGTTTGATAATCATTCTCATAAACCTCTAGGCTCACTGATCGTGACTGCCCTTCCTGCCGCCGCGCTCGCCCCGTTCGCCCTCGACTTCGTTCAGCGCGGACTCCTCGGCGGTGCCCTGGTAGCGATCCTCTGCGGCGTGGTCGGCACGTGGGTCGTCATCCGCGGGATGGCATTTCTCGGTGAGGCGCTGGCGCACGGCATGCTTCCGGGGGTCGCATTGGCGACCGTGCTGTCGCTGCCGGTGCTTGCCGGCGGGGCGCTGAGCGCCATCGCGATGAGCCTCGGCATCGGCGCGCTGCAGCGTCGGGCGAGATTGTCGTACGACACCAGCATCGGTCTGCTGTTCGTCTCGATGCTCGCGCTGGGGGTCATCATCATCTCGCACTCCGGCAGCTTCGCGACGGATGCGACGGCGATCCTGTTCGGTGACATCCTCGCCATCGATGACGGCGATCTCATCCTGCTGGCCGCCGCCGCGGTCGTCGGGCTGACCGTCGCCCTGCTCTGTCACCGCTCCTTCGTCGCTCTCGCGCTCGACGAACGCATCGCGTCGGTGCTCGGGCTGCGGCCGCAGGTCGCGCAGGCCGCCCTTGTCGGACTGGTCACCCTCGCCGTCGTCGCGTCGTACCAGGCCGTGGGATCGATGCTCGTCGTCGGGCTCCTGCTCGCCCCGGCGGTCGCCGCCGGCCACTGGACCTCCAGGATTCCCACCCGCATGATGCTCGCGTCGCTCTTCGGCGTGACCGCCGTCTTCGTGGGACTCCTGGCGTCGTGGTACGCGGCCACAGCCGCCGGAGCATCCGTCGCCGCCGCCGCCATCCTGCTCACCTGCGTGTCGTGGGCGGCGCGCGCGGCTCTCGATTCCACCCGGTCACGGACGCCGAGCGTCGAAGACCAGCCGTCGCGATGAAGCGACATCCGACACGGCTCGATGGCCGTGTCGGATGCACCTGCACGAACACAACCAGGAAGGATCCCGTGCGTTCCCGCATCGCCCTCGTCGCCCTCACCGGCGCCCTCATCCTCACCCTCGCATCCTGCTCGAGCGGACCCTCCGCTGCCCCCGTTTCGGAGGACGATGCCGCAGGCGACGGCCACGGAGCCATCACCGGCGCCGAAGAAGTCGCCGAACCGCAGCTCGGCCTGACCTGGATCGCCCCCGACGGCAATGTCACCCACCTCGACCTGCTCGACGAGAGTCTGACCGAGCTGGGCGAGGTGGCTCCGCCCACGGGCATGTCGACCGACGGCCGCTATCTCTTCGCCGACGCGGGTGCCGGGCTGGAGATCGTCGACAGCGGAGTGTGGACCTGGGATCACATCGATCATTTCCACTACTACCGCGCCGCACCGCGCCTACTGGGTTCCGTGGCGGGCGACGGGCCCGCGCATGTCGCGACATCCAACCTGTCCACGAGCGGCGGCACCGGCATCTCCTTCGCGGGTTCCGGCGACGCCGTGCTGCTCGACACCGAGGCGCTGTCGAAGGGCGAGATCACCGAGCAGTTCCGCATCGAGCGGGAACCGCACGACGGCCTCGTCGTCCCCGTCGGATCCTTCGCCCTGGTCACCGAAGCGGTGGACGGAGTGGCCGCCACGGTGGTCGGCTACTCCACCGACGGCACCGAGACGGGCCTCGAGGAACCCTGCGCCGATCCCGCCGGCACCGTCACGACGCGCGTCGGCGCCGTCATCGGATGCCGTGACGGGGCCCTGCTCGCGCACGTCGCCGACGACGAACTGCAGGTGGAGCGCATCCCGTATCCGGAGGGCGCGACAGCACCGGCGGCGAGATCGTTCGACAACCGGGAGGGCCGCCCCACGGTCGCCGGCCTCGCCGGGTCAGAGGGCATCTGGCTGCTGGACACCCGCAACAGATCGTGGAAACTCCTCCCCTCGCCCGTCCCGCTCGTGCACGTCACCGCGGTGGACGACGATGACGACCACCTGCTCGCGTTGACGCAGGACGGACGGGTCCTCGTGCTGAACGGAGAGGACGGGTCGCTCCTCGCCCAGACCGAACCGCTCGTGGCCGATTCCATGATGGCCGGCGCGTTTCCGACGCTGATCGCCGATCAGCACAGGGCGTATCTGAGTGCGCCGGCCGAGCACCGGCTGTACGAGATCGACTACGCGGACGGCGCACGCATCGCACGCACCTTCGACACCGCGACCGAGCCGGCGTTCGTCGCCGAGACGGGACGATGACATGCGTTCGACACGAATCCTGGCGGCACTCGCCCTTGCCGGGCTCACCGCGGCCGGCCTCGCGTCCTGCGCAGCGTCTGCGGATACACGCCCCCTCATCGTGGTGTCCACCAACATCCTCGGCGACGTGGTCGAGGAGCTGGTCGGAGATCAGGCGCAGGTCATGACGCTCATGAAGCCGAACGCCGACCCCCATTCCTTCGAGATCTCCGCGCAGGAGGCGGCGACTCTTCGCGAAGCGGATCTTGTCGTCTCGAACGGCCTCGGCCTGGAAGAGGGGCTGCAGCAGCACCTCGACGCTGCCGGCGCCGAGGGCGTTCCCACATTCGTCGCCGGTGACGCGATCGAGGTCCTGGACTACAGCGAGGGCGACGCCGAAGGCATGCCGGACTCGCACTTCTGGACCGACCCCGAGCGGATGATCGACGTGGTCGATGCGATCGAGCCGGTGCTCGCCGGCATCGACGGTATCGACCCGGAGTCGCTGAAGGAGAGCGTCGGCGAGTATCGCGATGAGTTGCGCGCCCTCGACTCGGAGATGTCGGCCGCGTTCAAGACGATTCCGCAGGATCGACGAGCACTGGTGACCAACCACCACGTGTTCGGCTACCTCGCCGAGCGCTTCGACTTCGACATCGTCGGCGCCGTGATCCCCGGTGGGACGACTCTGGCCGCGCCCTCCGCATCCGACCTCGCAGATCTCGTCACCGCCATCGAGGAGACCGGCGTCCCCGCCATCTTCGCCGAGTCGTCGTCTCCGGACCGCCTGGTCCAGGCCCTCGCGAGCGAGGCGAATGTCGAGGTCGAGGTCATCGAGCTCTTCACGGAATCGCTCACCGGACCCGACGAGGGCGCTCCCGACTACCTGACCATGATGCGCGTCAACACCGACCGCATCACCACCGGTCTCACGCGGTGAGACCACCACCCCCATCAGAAAGAGGCATGCATATGCGAACCTCCCCCCTTCGCCGCGCGTTGATCAGCGCCGCGGCCATCGGCGCCGTCATCACGCTCGCGTCGTGCTCGTCCGGCGGCGACTCGACCGCTCCCGCTTCCACCGCCGACACCGAGGCGGGCTCGAGGGTCGCGATCTCGTATGACGGCGGCATTCTCGTGCTCGACGGCGAGAGCCTCGACACCGTCGCCGACTTCGAATCCGAGCCGTTCACACGACTGAGCCCGGCCGGCGACGACCGCCACGTGATGGTCACGATGAGCGAGGGCTTCCAGGTGCTCGACACGGGCGCGGGCTCCTCCGATGAGGCAGAGCTCACCGACCTGGTGTTCCCCGCCGACGCACCGGGCCACGTCGTCCGCCACGCCGGCAAGACGATCCTCTACGCCGACGGCACCAGCGACACGACGATCTTCGACTCTGCCGACCTCGGAAGCGCCGATGAGCTGCCCGAGGTCGAGACGGTCCCCGGCGTCGAGGCCCATCACGGCGTCTCGGTCGTACTGGAGGACGGCACCTTCCTCACCACGGTGGGGAATGCCGACGGCCGCAACGGCATCGTCGCAAAGGACGCCTCCGGCGCGGAGATCGCTTCGTCCGACCAGTGCCCCGGCGTTCACGGCGAGGGCACCGCGAAGGACGAGGTCGTCGTCTTCGGGTGCGAGAACGGCGCGCTCGTCTACGCGAACGGCGAGATCGTCAAGCTCAGCTCACCCGACCAGCCGTACGGCCGGATGGGCAACGCATACGTCAGCGAGACGAGCCCCATCATCGTCGGCGACTACAAGAACGACGTCGACGCGGAGGGCTACCTCCTCGGCGCCGTCACGCTCATCGACACGATCGCCAAGACCCTCGAGGTCGTGGATCTTCCGGACGGCGTCGAGTACACCTTCCGCGACGTGGTGCGCGGCCCGGAGGATCTCGCCTACATCCTCAGCACCGACGGCTCGATCCACGTTCTCGACCCGGAGACCGGTGAGATCACCGACAGCTACCCGGTCATCGAGGCGTGGGAGGGTCCGGCCGAATGGCAGGACGCTCACCCGGCCATCGTCGTCCTGGGGAACGTGGCCTACGTCACCGAACCGGCAGCGAACAGCGTGCACGCCGTCGACCTGACCTCGGGCAGGGTGCTCGCCAGCACCGAGCTCGATGTCGCGCCGGTCGAGATCGCTCCCGCCGCGGGCTGACCCGCGAACAGGAACGACCCAGAGGGGCGGAGCGAACAGCTCCGCCCCTCTGTGCGTTCAGGCGCCGGCCCTCCGGGATGCGAGCAGGCCGATCGCGGTGTCGAGGATGACGAACCCGAGGAGGGTCCATCCGACGAGGGGCAACCAGAGACCGATGAGGGCGGCAACGACCGCGACAGCGCCGACGCCCCACCAGGGAGCGTCGTGCAGCATGCGCCGAGGAGGACTGCCGACGAGGCGGCCCTCGCTGTGCACCGGGCGCCGCTTCCACCACATCCGGTAGCCGAGCACGACCATCGCGGCGAGACCGGTGGCCAGCAGGAACAGGACGATCTGGTTGGCCGGCCCGAACATGACGCCCATGTGGATGCCGACGCCCCAGCTGGCCAGCTTCGCGGCGAGCGAGAAGTCCGCGAAATCGGCGCGATCGACGACCTGCATGGTCGTGCCATCGATGGCGAGGGAATCGCCTTCGGTCGGAAAGCTCCTCTTGATCTCCCGGGTCGTCCAGGCCGTGCCCGGTTCCGCCGGCGGTTTGATCTCGACTTCGCCGGTGTTCACGTTCTCACGCTGGGCGATCGCGAGCATGGCGTCGAAAGTGGCGGGGTTCGCCCGCCCCGTCGGTGCGCTCTCCGGTGCGTGATGGTGCGTATGCTCGTCCGCTGCCGCCGCTCCCCCGTCGAGGCTGGTGCTGACAGCCGGCGTCGCCCAGTCGAAGGCGCCCCGCAGCGCGTCGACGTTGGCTCCGGCGTATTGGGACCAGGTGATGCCCGTCGCCGAGAGGAACAGCGCTCCGAGGAGCATCCAGATCCCGATGCTCGTGTGCCAGCCGAAGAGCGCGCGATACCCGGTGTGCCTGCGGTTCGGCCGGATGAGGTCCTTCTTGACGCGAGCTCGGCGGATGCGGATGATCCACAGCGCGAGCCCTGCCACAGCGACGATACCGAGCCACGATGCGGCGAGTTCGCTGTAGAGGCGCCCGGCGTCGCCGAGGTGGAGGCTGCGGTGCAGGTTGCTGATCCAGGTGCGCAGCGGGGTCGATCCGCTGGTGCCGTAGACGATCAGGTCTCCTCGGATCTCACCGGTGCCCGGGTCCACGAACACGGCACGGGACTCGCCGTCACCGAGTCCGTCCTCGGCGTACATGATGCGCGTCGTGTCGCCGGGCTCGGGTGCGGGGCGCACGGCGAAGAGGGCCGCGGCCTCCCCCGTGTACGCATCGGCTGCACCGATCTGCTCGGCCAGGGTGAGGGATGTCTCGCTCTTCGGCACGTGCAACTGATCGGCGTAGACGATCTGCTCGAGCTGCGGGGTGAGCGCGTAGAGGCCGCCGCTGACGGCTGCGATGAGGATGAACGGGCCGACGAGGACGCCGGCGTAGAAGTGCAGGCGCAGCAGAAGGGCGCCGAACCAGCCGCGCCCGTTCTTGCCGCCTCTGGGCGGCGGCTTCGGGCGCATGGTCTCGGAAATGGTCAGAGTCATGTCAGCGCTTTCCGGTGAGGAGGGTTTCGCCGATGAAGCCGCCTTCGGCGCACCCCGGCGGAACGGCGAACACGGCGGAGCCGATGGGCACGGTCCATTCGTTGAGCAGATCGAGCTCGTCGAGTCGTCGCTGCATAGGGACGAACTGGCGCTCGACGTCGGCCTGGAAAGACACGAAGAGGAGACCCGATTCGGAGACCTCGGCTCCGTACGGGCGTTCGTCGTAGTTGTAGCCGCGGCGGAAGATGCGCTCGTCGCCGTCGCCGCGGACCCGTCGGATATGCGCGAACTGCGGGATCACCGGGAAGCCGACGGCGGTCGTGGCGTCGAAGTCCGGCTCGTCGAACTCGTCGGTCCCGGTCAGCGGAGCCCCGTGCGCGATCGTTCTTCCCACCGACGCTTCGCGTCCGCTGCGATCAAGCCGGTCCCACTTGTCCAGATCCATCCGGATGCGGCGGATCACCATGCCCGTCCCGCCGGCGAGCCAGCCGTCATCCGACCAGACCACCCGGTCGAAGTCCTTCGAGCCCGGCTGCGGATTGGTCGTGCCGTCCACCTGTCCGAACAGGTTCCGCATCGTGGTGCCTGGTCGTTCGGTGCCATAGGCACGCCGGAACCCCTGCTGGGTCCAGCGGATGGATGCGAAGCCACGCGCGTCCTTGAGCAGCATCCGCGTCGCATGCGCCACGGTGAGCGGGTCATCGCCGGCGACCTGCAGCAGGAGATCTCCATGGGAGAACTCCGGCTGGAGTCGGTCGATGCCGAACGCGGGCAGCGGGGCGAGCCATCCGGGTCTCGTCCCGCCTGCACGCGCGACGAACTCCGGGCCGAAGCCGAACGTGACGGTCAGGCGTGCGGGAGACAGGGCGAGTTCCGGCTCGGAATCGGCCAGCGCCGGCCGTCCCTGAGTGAGACGGGCCGCGTCGTCGGTGAGGATGCGCATCAAGCGGATGAGGGCTGCGGCATCGGCTCCGTCATGCAGATCGAGGCCGATGAAAGTCCCGTGCGCCTGGGCGGCGGTGTCGACGCCGGCTTGATGCTCACCGAAGAACGGCACCGTCGCGTCGCCGTTCATCGGCGTCGACGGTGGTGCGTCGTCGGGATCCGTGCGATTGAGAGCGAGGTCGGCACCGATCGCCGCGGCCGCGCCGATCCCGGCGACAGCTCCTCCGAGGAGGAACTGCCGCCGGGTCGAGCGGACGTGACCGGTGCGCGCGCCCTCAGCGGGCGCCGGCATCAGTGATCCATGCCTTCGTGATCGTCGCCGTCCTCGTAGTTCTCGTTGGCGCCGGAGAAGTCCTTCACCGGCGCGGTGAACTCGTAGGTCGAATCGTCGGAGAAGGTGAGGGTGAAGGTCGCCTCGTCGCCGGCTTGCAGAGGCTCGGTGAGGCTCATCAGCATGATGTGACTTCCGCCCGGCTCGAGCGCGAGTTCACCGCCGGCGGGGATGACGAATCCGCCTTCGATCTCGCGCATGATCATCTCTCCGGCCTCGTTCTCCACGGTCTCGTGCAGCTCGAGCATCGGCGACGCGTCGGACTCGACAGAGACGACCGTCACATCCTCGTCACCGCTGTTCACGAGTGTGCCGAACGCGGCGGACATGCCTTCGGCGGCTGATTTCACCCAGGCGTCCTCGATGGTGACGACGTCGCCGGCCGGCGCGGAATCCACTGCGGCGGGCGCAGTGGCGGCCGCGCAGCCGGTCAGGGCGAGGAACGAGACGGCGAGCAACGCCGCGGCACGGGGAAGGGTCTTGAAGGTGTTCATCTGTTGCCTTTCACAGGTTCTCCGCCTCGCCCGTGTCCGGCGAGGCGGCTGTCGCCCTGGGGCGACGAAGGAATCGATAGAGCGCGTAGCCGGCGGCAGCGACAGCTGCCCCTCCTGCGCCGATGAGCAGCATCCGGAGGAGGCTGCTCGATTCACCTGCGATCTGATCTTCCGCGTCAGACGCTCCGTCTGACGCACTGCTGCCCGTCGATGCCGTGACCATCGGTTCGGCCTCGCCGACCGTGAACGGGATCACGCCCGAGATCGGGTGCCCGTCCTCCGAGACGACCTGCCATCGCACTTGATAGCCCGCGACCGGCATTCCGGCCTCGAGCTGCGCGGTGACCACGTTCCCTTCGACCTCGACCTCTCCGGTGGCCCAGTCGTCACCCGATTCGTCGACGACCATCACCAGGGCTCCGGTCATGGACGCATCGAGGACGATGAGGTCTCCGGAGAACGTCAGGGAGACGCTCTCCGGAGCCGAAGCGAGCTGCTCGCCCGCACTGGGGGTGCTGGACACCAGCTGGTCGTGTGCGGATGCCGGTGTCGTGGTCGCCAGCACGGCGACGACGGCCACGGCGAGCGCCGCGCTGATCCTGTGGAAAGGGGACATGAGGAAGGGCCTCTCGTCGGGCGCCGACAGACGGCGCCAACGGTACGTTCAGAGCAGCTCGGGTGCGCAGGAGCTTCCGAGCGGAAGCACACCAGGCGGCGACGGAGCGCGGCCGGTGCGGATCAGATCGCGCTGAGAACCGGCGGAGCGCGTCCCCGCAGCGTCGCCAGCGCATGAGCATCCAGCGGGCGGACGCGCTCGAACAGCGCGTCGGCCTCTTCATGGACGACGAGGCTCGGTGATGCCAGCACGGCGTCGACGCGGCGTTGCACCCACTGTGCGGCCTGGACGGCGAGTGCTCGCAGCGCGAGGAGCAGCCGCTCGCCGCGATGTGCGACGACGACGGTGACGATCGCGGCGAGCGCGTGGCCGAACCACATCGAGCTGTCGGCGACGACGACCTCGGCGACGCCGCTGCCGGCGGGACCGACGGGAAGGATGATCGGCGCCCCGTGCACGTGCGGTGTCGTGATTCCGGACGGGCTGACGGTGCCCAGGACGAACAGCACATGGAACAGGAGCTGGCTGACGACCACGGACGCGCTGAGCCGGATGACCGACAGCTTCCGCCCTGCCAGCAGCACGCAGATCATGAAGGAGAAGACCCACGGAACCACGATGCCCAGAGGTCCCGGCATCTGGCCTCCGCCGGTCATGTGACCCGCAAGCGCCGCGAATGTCGCCAGAGTCGCCGCCGCGAAGCCGCGAACGACGGCGGGCTTCCTGGTCGGGGTCACCTCACCATCCTTGCACTCCTCGACGACGCCTCAGGTCGCCTGATTCTGCACGACCAGCAGGCGCGCCCGTCGTCCCTAGCTCGCAGCACCATGAAAGATCAAGCCCCTGAACCCTGAGCAGGTTTCCCCCTTAATGTGACAGACCCGTGACAACGAAAGGGAACGACACCATGTCTCAGACACAGCTCGAGTCTCCGCAGGACCTTCTCCGGTACCAGCTCCGCACCGCCCTGACGATGGAGGACGACTCGCTCGCAGCACTGAAGGAGCTTGCCGGCGCGGCACGTTCGGCGGATGTGAAGAAGCTCTTCCGTCACCATCAGGATGAGACGAAGGAACAGATCGAGAACCTTCGCCGGGTGTTCGCCCTGCTCGAGCTGCCAGAATCCACTGCCCCGTCACCGAGCACAAAAGGCATCTCGAAGCAGGCGCAGTCGCTGATCGGCAAGTCCGCCCCATCGCTCCGCGACCAGGTGACGCTGTCATCTGCGCTGGGCAATGAACACTACGAGATCTCGGCCTATCGGAGCCTGATCGTGGCTGTCACGCCTGTGCATGCGGAAGCCGCGCGGTTGCTCCAGGACAATCTCGACCAGGAGACCCACACGAGCGAGGAACTGCTGACCAGGCTTCAGGAGATGGCCGCGTAGATCCCCTGGCCGACACTCGCGCCGACTTCAGGTGACGCCGTCAACCGTATGATTGTGGCATGGTCAGTCGTTCGGAATCTGCTGCAGCCACACGTCGCTCGCTCCTGGATGCCGCCCGCGAGCTTCTCAACGAGGGCGGACCGCAGAAGGTGACTCTCCGCGAGATCGGCGCACGGGCCGGCGTGTCGCGCGGTGCGGCGTACCGGCACTTCGCCGACAAGGAGAGCCTCCTCGCGGCGGTCGGCGCGGAGAGCTGGGACCGGATCGCCGCAGAGTTGGCACGCGTGAGCACTCCCCGCGTCGGCGGGGAAGCCGACCTTCTCGAGTCGGCCTTGGAAGCACTGATCACGGTGAGCCGCGACGAGCCCGCCGTGTATCAGATGATGTTCACGCTGCCCGCGAAGGATCCGGAGGCTTCGATCGAGGCGGCCGGTCGCGCACAGGCCGAATTCCTGCGAATCGTCGGACGCATCGTGGGCGACGAGAACGCGCACCTGTACGGAGCGATGCTCCTCACGAGCGCTCACGGAATAGCAAGCATGGGTGCCAGCGGGCACCTCTCACCTCAGATGTGGCAGACAACCCCTCAGGCGCTCATCTCCGCGCTCACCTCCCTGATCGCGGAGAAGCGCTAGCCACCTCGTCCACGAAAACAGGCAAGGCGCATCGGCAGCGCCGCGACGGAACCTCAGCGAGGCAGGATCACCCTGAGCTGCTCGGTGATGTCGGCGAGGATCTGCTCGATCGACCGCTCCGCATTCACCGTGGCAGCCATCGTGACGAACATGACAGCCGAGACGATGTGGGCGAGAGCCCGAGCGGCGTCGACCGAGACGCCCTCGCCGCGGCCGATGACCTCGGCGATGAGCTCCTCGGTCTGAGCCGTGAGGCTGAGTGCCTCACTGTGGTGCGGCTCCTCGGGGTCGCCGAACACCATTTCCCGGAGGTAGGTGCGGCCGTTGTCGATCTGTTTGCGGTTGCACTCGACGACAGGCCGGACGACGGCCAGCACTCCCTCGAGAACGCCGTCCGCAGCCGCAGCGGCCGCGCGACCCCGCTCGAGCGCCTCGGCGTACATCGAGTTCTGCACGAGCAGCAGCAGCTCACCCTTCGTCTTGGCATAAAGGAACAGCGTTCCCGTGCCGATGTCGGCGCGGTCGGCGATCTCCTGCGTCGTGACGTCGTCGACGCCGCGGTCGGCGAAGAGCTCTCCGGCGGCGGCGGTGATCCGTTCGAGCTTGTCGAGCTTGTTGCGCTCGCGCCGGCCGAGGGGGCGGGTGTCGACAGTCATGATGTCCTTCGGGAACAAATAGTGATTAAGCTCAGTTGTGATCATAGTCACTAGTGGGTGGGCTCGGAAGAATCTCGCCTCATTCTCCCACGCATCCCGAGAACCGACCCCGGTTCCCGGAGGTGACGACTCGCCGCACACCTAAGGATCAGCCCCGCATGACCTCTTCATCTCTCTGGCAGCCGTTCACCCTCGGGCGAGTGGAGCTTCCGCACCGCGTCGCACTGGCTCCCATGACACGGAATCGCGCCGAGCGCGACGGCACACCCGGACCTCTTGTCGCCGAGTACTACGGTCAGCGCGCGTCGCTCGGTCTCATCATCACCGAGGGCACCCAGCCGTCCGCGGACGGCCAGGGCTACCTGAACACCCCCGGCATCTACACCGACGCTCACATCGCCGGGTGGCGCGGAGTCGCGGATGCCGTGCACGCCGGCGGCGGTTCGCTCTTCGTGCAGCTCATGCACGTCGGGCGGATCTCCCACCCCGACAACACCCCGCACCACCGCCAGCCGGTCGCCCCATCGGCGATCGCGCCCGGGCAGGAGATGTTCACCGCGAATGGCCCGCAGCAGATCCCGACGCCTCGCGAACTGAGCCTCGACGACATCCAGGATGTGATCGCCGATTTCCGCCAAGCGGCAGCCTCGGCGATCGCCGCGGGAGCGGACGGCATCGAGATCCACGGCGCCAACGGCTATCTTCTCCACCAGTTCCTCTCTCCGAACGCGAACCACCGCACCGATGCCTACGGTGGCTCGATCGAGAACCGCTCGCGCTTCGTCGTGGAGGTCGCTCAGGCGGTCGCTGACGAGATCGGCGCCGATCGGGTCGGCATCCGCCTGTCCCCGGCGATGCCGCTCGGCGGAATCGACGAGGGCGAGACCGAAAGCGTGCGAGCGCAGTACCGGCAACTGGTCAGCGCGCTCGCCCCGCTCGACCTCGCATACCTGCACCTGCACCATGTCGGGGATGACGAGCTCCTGGCGTCGCTGCGTGAGGCGTGGCCGACCGCCGTGCTCGTCGTGCGCTACGGCCGTACCCGCGCGCAGATCGCCGACGACATCGAGGCCGGGTTCGCCGACATCGCACCCCTGGGGCGTTTCGCCCTCGCGAACCCCGACGTCGTCGAGCGCCTGCGAACCGACGCGCCGTTCAACGAGGTCGATCCGGCGACGCTGTACACCGGCGGAGCCGAGGGCTACGTCGACTACCCGCTCCTCGCGCGAGTCTGACGCCCCCTCCCCTCCGCCCCCACCCCTACAGAAAGATCAACATCATGCCCACCCTCTCTGGAGCAGTCGTCCTCGTCACCGGCGCGAACGGCGGCATCGGCACGCAATTCGTCCACCAGGCCCTCGCGCGCGGTGCTGCCAAGGTCTATGCATCCGCTCGCACACCGCGCGAGTGGGATGACGAGCGCATCGTGCCGCTCACCCTGAATGTGACCGATCCCGCCTCGATCGCCGCAGCCGTCACCGCCGCCCCCGACGTCACGGTCCTCATCAACAACGCCGGCGCATCGGTCTCGAGCCCCGGGATCCTCTCCCACAGCGACGAGGAGATCCGCTCGAACGTCGAGATCAACTTCTTCGGCCCGCTGTTCCTGGCTCGCGCCTTCGCCCCGATCCTGTCGGCGAAGCCGGGAGCCGCGATCATCGACATCCACTCCGCACTCAGCTGGTACGCAGTCGCCGGCATCTACAGCGCGACGAAGGCCGCGCTGTGGTCCGCGACGAACTCGCTCCGCATCGAACTGGCGCCGGCCGGTGTGCACGTCGTCGGCGTGCACGTGGGGTACGTCGACACCGCGATGGCGGCGAACGTCACCGACCCGAAGCTCGACCCCGCCGTCCTCGTGACCAAGGTGCTGGATGCGACGGAGGCAGGCGAGTACGAAGTGCTCGCCGACGACATCTCCGTGCAGCTCAAGGCCGCCCTGAGCGCACCGCTCGAGGCGCTCTACCCGCAGCTCGCCTCCGCCGTGCTGTAGCCGAGACGACGAAGGCCCCGCGATCGATAAGTCGCGGGGCCTTCGTCTGTCCGGCTTTCGAACTGGGAAGCCTCAGGGGTTGCTGATGACGGCCTTCCCGCGGATGCCTCCTGCGGCCAGGGAGTCGATCCCGGCGACGGTCTCGTTGAACGGGAACACGCGGCCGACGATCGGGCGGATGACTCCGCCGTCCACGAGCTCGGCGATCTCACGGAGCTGATCACCGCTGGCGCGCATGAAGAGGAACGTGTAGTCGACGCCGAGCCGCCTGGCCTGCGTGCGGACCTTGCGGCTCAAGGCGGAGACGGCGAGCCGGAGGATCGGGTTGAGACCAGCGGCGCGGGCGAATTCGGGAGTCGGAGGACCGGAGATGCCGATCGCCTTGCCCCCGGGCCGCAGGATGCGCAGAGATTTCTCGAGATTCTCACGCCCGAGGCTGTCGAGGACGACGTCGTATCCGCTGAGCAGTTGTTCGAAGTCCTCGGTACGGTAGTCGATGACCCGATCGGCGCCGAGCACCCGCACGAACTCGGCGTTCCCCGCGCTGGCTGTCGTGGCGACCTGGGCGCCGAGGTGCTTCGCGAGCTGGATGGCGATTGAGCCGACGCCGCCCGCACCGGCGTGGATGAGAACCTTCTGCCCGGGGCGGACGTCGGCGATCTCGACCAACGCCTGCCAGGCCGTCAACGCCACGAGCGGCAGCGAACCGGCCTCATCCATCGCGACCGATGCCGGCTTGAGTGCGACGTCCCTCTCATCGATCGCGATCCGCTCAGCGAACGTGCCGATGCGGTGATCACGCGGGCGTGCGTAGACCTCGTCACCGGGCTTGAAACCGCGGACTCCGGCGCCGACGCGGATGACGGTGCCCGCGACATCATGGCCGAGCGTGATCGGCAGACGGTACGGCAGGATGAGCTTGAACTCTCCGATCCGGATCTTCTCATCGAGCTGGTTGAGCCCGGCAGCCTGCACGCGCACGAGGACGTCGCGCTCGCCGACCACCGGCTCCGGCACGTCTGCTTCCCGCACCGCGGTGTTGTACTTCGAGAGGACGAACGCTCTCATGGGTCTTGCTCCTTCGATCGGTGTTCGTTGTGATGTCACGAGTCGGCCGCGTCACCGGTGCAGGAAAGCCCGCACGGCGACGATGACCTCGAAGTGGTTCTGGAACGCGGCGCCGTGGCCGGCATCCGGGAAGACGGTCACGTCGGCCGCGGGGAACACGCGGGCCAGCGCGCTCGCATTCCCGACCGGGACCATGCGGTCGCTGTCGCCGTGGAGGACCAGCACCGGCCCGCCGAATCGCGCGATCGTAGAAAGCGGCGCCTCTCCCCAGCGATGCACGGCCGAGAGCTGCGCCCGCAGAACGCCGAGGGCGACCCGGCCGTCGCGATCGGCATCCCTCTCCCGCAGGCGGCGCCGGTAATCGTGACCAGCCTTCTTGCCCGCCGCGCTGCGCGTGAAGAAGAGCCGCTCCTTCGGATCGGCGAAGGCGAGCGAGGCGCGAACGGTTCCGCCGACCATCACCCGGGTCATCTCGGTGAGTTCGGGTCCACCGGCCGGACCGGTGCTGATCAGGATCAGCCGAGCGACGAGCTCAGGCGCCTGCCGCACGACCTCCTGCGCGACCATTCCTCCCATGGAAAGGCCGAAGAGATCGAAGCGGCGCAGGTCGAGCGCGCGCACGGCGGCGATCACGTCATCCGCCATCTGCTCCATCGAGTCGCGCACCTGCCCTCCCGATCTGCCGACACCGCGATAGCCGAGCAGGATGACCCGTCGATCCGTCGCGAGCCCGTCGACGATGCGGGGATCCCAGTCATCGAGATTCGCGCCGAGGTGATTCAGCGCGATGAGCGGGACGCCTTCCGAGGGACCGAGCTCGCGGTAGGCGATCTCAACTCCGTCGACGTGAAGGGATCGCGTCACGGCGTCGTGGAACCGAACGGTGTCTGTATGCCGTGTCATGAGCTGGTTTCCCCCCGATCACCGTCGCGCTTCCAGAGCTGGATGCTTCCGGCGAAGGCCTTGCGTGTGAATCTCGGCGTGGCCGAGATCATGACCCCGTCGCCGCAGGCTCAGCAGCGGTGAGGAACTTCACGGCGACGGGTGCGAACTTCTCCCAGTACTGGAAGATGCCGCCGTGCCCGGAGTCCGGGTAGATGATCAGCTCGCTGCCGCGGATCCGCGAGTGGAGGTCGTTGGACAGGATGGAAGGGACCATCCTGTCGTTGTCGCCGTTGGCGATCAGGGTCGGGCCCGTGATGACCGAGAGGTCCGACGGCGCGGACCGCCCGAACTTGGCGATCGCCTTCAGCTGCGTCTGGAACGCCGGCAGCTTGATGTCCTTGTCCCGGTCGGCGGTGCGCTCCTTGAGCCTGTTCACAAAGGCCTTGCCGGCCTTCTTTCCTGCCGCATCGCGGTTGAAGAAGAGGAACTCCTTCGGGTCCGAGCGGGTCACCGTCGCGCGGAACACATCCCAGTAGGTCGTGCCGATGACCTTGCCCATGCCTTTCCCGCCGCGCGGGCCGGTACCGGTGAGCACGAGCTTGCGCACGAGGGAGGGGTGCTTGACGATCAGATCCTGAGCGATCATGCCGCCCATCGAGAACGAGAACACGTCGATCTTCGAGTAGCCGAGCGCAGCGATGAACGCATAGGCGTCATCGGCGGCCTGCTCGAGCGTCGCCGGAACCTTTCCGGACGACCCGCCCACGCCCTGCTGGTCGAAGGTGATCACATGACGATGCTGCGCGATCGCATCCACGATCCGGGGATCCCAGTTGTCGAGGGTGCCGGCGAGGTGCACGAAGAACACCACCGGGACTTCCTCCTCCTGGCCGAGCTCGCGATAGGCGAAAGTCATCCCGCTCGCGGTCAGGGTCTTGTTCGGGGCTTTCGCGTACGAGGTGTTGACGGGTGCGGTGTTCATGGGTTCCTCCGAGTTTGGTCACTCAATAACGACTACACTTGATTATGAGCGCACTCAGTTTCTTTGTCAAGGACCGACCTCTGCGACGCAGTAGGCACGAACGCTGAAGTGTGGTTCACTCGTAGTGACCGGAAACGTATTTCTGGTCAGAACGGAGAGTGACGTGCTCAGTCGTCGACTCTCGGTGGATATCGAAGGTGCCACCGTCTCGGTCGCAGAATGGACTGCGACGCGGCCGACCACGACCATCCTTCTCCTGCATGGCGGCGGCAGCGACAGCGCGGAACTCTCCTGGGGCGAGCTCGGTCCCGCCCTCGCAGCCACCGGCCACCGGGTGCTCGCTCCCGACCACCCCGGCTTCGGTCAGAGCACGAGGGCGGACTGGCCGCTGACGCAGCAATCGCTGATCAAGTATGTGGGAGAAGTCGTCGATGCATTGGAGCTCGACGACTACGTCGTCGGCGGCCTCTCCCTCGGCGGCGGCCTGACACTCGGGCACGCGCTCGAACGCCCGGACGGGCCGCGCGCCTTGATCCTGCTCGGAAGCTTCGGGTTCATGCCGAAGCTCTCGGACGGCGCGTTCAGCGGCCTGTCCCACTACGCGACGTATCTGCTTCTGCGCTCGGGGCTTCTCGCCGCCATGACGAGGTCGTATGCGAAGAATCCTGCGGCGATGGAGCGCGGACTGCGCTCCATCGTGCGCAATCCGTCGTCGCGGACCCCGGAGCTCGTGCGAGCGGTCGCCGACGAGGCGTCGTCCGGAACCGCGCTGGAAGTGTTCGGTGAATGGCAACGGGACCAGGTGCTGCCGCACGGTCTGCGAACCGACTACACCGACCGTCTCAGCGAGATCGCAACCCCCGCGCTCGTCGTGCATGGCGGTCATGACAGCGGCGTCGCGATCACACGCGCCCGAACGGCGGCCGAGCTGCTCCCGTCCGGGAGACTCGTCGAGGTACCGGGTGCGGGGCACTGGGTGCAGCGCGACCGACCGGACGTGGTCACCGCGGCGATCGTCGATTTCCTCGAGAGCGGGATCTGATGCCGCGCCCTCGCCTGCCCCATCGACGCACGGCGATCCTCGACGCTGCCGAACAACTCGTGCTCGAGCAGGGTTTCGACGCGACCAGCGTCGCGTCGGTCGCCGCGCGCGCAGGAATCGGCAAAGGCGCGGTGTACCTCGAGTTCGAGAGCAAGACCGACATCCTCGACGCGCTGCTGCAGCGCGCGGGAGCCCGCATGCAGGCGCGAGTGGATGCGGGCCTGACCGACGACGTCACTCTCAGTGACGCCTATCGCAGCGCGGTGCGGGCGCTTCTCGACGATCGGCTGATGACGGCGGCGTTCCTCGACGACCGCGGCATCCTCGGCAGTCATGTCTCTGCCGTCACCGACGGCCGATATCGCGCCAGGCACCTCCTGGTCATCGAGTGGCTCAGACGGCTGCAGGGGCAAGGGCGACTCCGCACCGATATCGATGCCGAACACCTGGCGCTCGCGCTCTCCAGCGCGACGATCGGGCTGCTCTCGGCGAACGCTCTATTGGGGCCCCTCGATCCCGAGCAGCTCGAGGGCGCGTTCACCGCACTCGCGCGGATGGTCTCGGCGTTCGAGATCTAGAACGAGAGTCGGTATACATCTCAACGGGCTGGAAACAGGCACCCGCATATCTGAGATGCCTCAGATGCGCCGCGGCCCCGGTCCGTCGATGCCCAGCGCATCTTCCGGGTTCAGGAGGCGGCAGGCTTTCAGCGAGAGGCATCCGCACCCGATGCAGCCGGTGAGCTCGCGCTGCAGATGATCCAGCTGCGTGCGACGCACCTCGAGCTGGGCGCGCCACTGCTGAGCGACGCGTCGCCAGTCGCGCTGCGAGGGCGGGTCGTCGAGCGGCAGGCTCTGGAAGACCTCCTGCACATCGCTGAGCGGGATGCCGAGTCGCTTCGCGACCACGATCAGCGAGATCCGCCGGAGCATGTGCCGGCGATATCGGCGCTGGTTGCCGGATGTTCGGAGCGAAGCGATAAGACCCAGCTGCTCGTAGAAGTGCAGAGCGGATGCCGGCACGCCGGTGCGCCGCGTCACTTCGCCGATCGCGAGCAGATCGTCGGGTTCCACGCCGCCTCCGTTCTCGAACTTGACCTCAAGCTTACTCGAGGTATTAGCGTGACGACTGGTCGGCGGAATCGACGCCAAGACCATCACCTCCCCCGACGCGACGAAGGACCGATCGATGACGCAGACCCAGCAGGAGACCGCATCCGGCGGAAAATGGCGTGAGCTGCTCGGCAGCCGCTATGCCCCTGTCGCCTCCGTCCTCGCGGGCGGAGTGCTGCTCGAGGCGAGCAACGTCTATCTCACGACGAGCCTGCTGCCGACGATCGTCGGGGAGATCGGCGGCGCCGAGTTCTACGCCTGGACGATGATGACGTTCCTGCTCGCCTCGGTGGTGAGCTCGATGCTGGTGAGCAGGATCCTGACGCGGCAGGGGGCCACTCGCGCATACCTGCTGGCGCTCGGCCTGTTCGCCCTCGGTTCACTGCTGTGCGCGGCAAGTCCCTGGATGTCGGCACTGCTCTTCGGGCGCGCTGTCCAGGGCCTCGGTGGCGGGCTGCTCGCCGGACTCGGCTACGCGCTCATCCAGCGTTCCCTGCCCGAGCGGCTCTGGGCACGCGCCGCCGCGCTCGTCTCGGCGATGTGGGGTGTGGGCAACATCGTGGGCCCGGTCGTCGGTGGCCTGTTCGCCCAGCTCGATGCGTGGCGGGTGACGTTCATCGGACTGGCCGTCGCCTGCGCCCTCATCGGCATCGTCGCGGTTCGAGCCCTCCCACGAACGGCGCGAGGACGGTCGAGCGACCCGGTCCCGTGGGTTTCCCTCATCCTCCTCGCAGGCGGCGTGAGCGCGGTGGGCGTCGCGAGCGTCGTACCGGGAGGCGCCGGCACTGTCGTCGCCCTCGTCGTCGGCATCGGCCTCTGCGGCTGGTTCCTCCGCCACGAGCGGCACGCCGGCACCGGCATCCTGCCCCGGGTGACGTTCGCCAAAGGATCGTCGCTCGGCTGGGTTTACCTGGCCGTCGCGGTGCTGGCGTTCGGGATCGGCACCGAGGCCTTCATCCCCTTGTTCGGCCAGGAGATCGGCGGGCTGATCCCGTTCGTCGCCGGGCTGCTGGGAGCAGCGCTGTCGCTGGGATGGTCCGTGACCCAGATCGTCACGGCCAATGCCACCGGCATCCGCTCCCGCCGTGTCCTGATCACCGTCGGCCCGCTCGTCGTCGCCCTCGGCCTGGCCGCGTACGGTCTCCTCCAGCACGAAGGCCCCACACCCCTGGTCATCGTCCTGTGGTTCGTGACCCTGTTCCTGGCAGGCGCGGGCATCGGGCTGGGGTTCCCGCACCTGACCGTCGCGGCTCTGGGCAGCACGACCGACGAGGAGGAAGGCGCAAAGGCCGCCGCCGCGGTCAACACCGTCTTCATCATCGCGAGCGCGTTCAGTGCAGCCCTGGCCGGGGTGCTGGTGAACATCGCGGCGCCCGACCACGCGGCCTCCGCCCGGCTGCTCATGCTCGCGTTCGCAGGCATCAGCGTGCTCGGCGTGTTCATCGCGCGTCGTGCCGGTTGGGGTATCGGCGTGCGACTCTCGTCCAGTTCGGTGCAGGACGCGTGATGGCCGAGCAGAGCGCCGAGCCCCTGTCGACAGTGATGATGCCCCCGCCCTGACCGCGCCGTTTGCAACAGCACAGTGGGCTGTCGACTGGCGGTTCGCCTCCGACAGCGCGCCGATCGGACGGTCTTCGGCTGGAGTCCTCGCGAGGTGAGCCACCGAGCAGCGGGAGGAAGAGAAGCGAACCCCTCGGGAGCGCCCGACAAACCCGCACGCCAGATTCTCGGGGATATGGTGGTCGGTGCCGCAGCTCCTTGAGACCCGAGCGAACGCGATCGACGCACTCCAACTTGTGGAGGACATTCCCGGCTGGGAGATTGCGACCGTCATACCTGTACGCGGAGCGGGGCGGATTCTCGAGATCGGCTCGGCCACCGACTGGGCGAACCTGTGCCGGGAGTATCCGATGGAGGTGACCGCGTCTCGTCGCCACGATTGGTTCCGCGTCACAACTCGCGACGGCAGGTGGCTCGTCCCTTTCCGCGGCCACGAGGCTGATCGACGTCGACGGCGAATACGCGACGGTCATCGCTGGGTGGGGTCCGGACTCCACGATCTGGCTCACCGTGTCGCGCGCGAATGGGACGAACCGCGCCAGCAGTGGACCCGGCTCAACGCTGGGAGAGTGTGGGCACCGGCCGACGCGGACGATTCATCAGGCTGACCATATTCAGTTCGGCCGCCGACCGGGTTCTGGGTCTCCGGCGTTCACTTGGACCCATCCGTAGTCATCATGACTTCACCATCCCTCTTGTCGTTGCAAACGTCAGTGCTGCGGCGCAGAGCAGTGCTGCGCTGACTATGAGCGGTCCGGTCGCTCCGGCCGCGGTCGCATAGGCGAGGCCGCCGAGGACAGGGCCGGCGGCCGCACCGATGTTGAGCGACGCTGTCGCGAACGACCCCGACATCGTTGGCGCAGTCACTGCGGCGCGGATCGACGCGGCGATCAGCATACTCCCTACAGCGAAGGAGAGCGCGCCTTGGACGAGCGCGAGCGTGAACACGGCGAACGGGACTGTGGACAGGGCCGAGAACGCTCCCCAACCGACGAGCAATGCGGCTCCACCGATCGTGAGGATATTCGTGGCGTGGCGATCGCCGTACCGTCCGGCCACCCACACCCCGGCACACGATCCGACACCGAAGACAGCCAACACTGCGGGCACTGCCGCCGCCGGGAGGCCCGCCGACTCTGTCACGACAGGTGCGAGATAGGTGAAGGCGCAGAACGTTGCGCCGTTGACCAGCGCCCCGAGCCCGAGAGGTACGAGCAGCGCCGGACGACGCAATGCCGCAAGCTCATCCGAGAGCGTCGTGGGACGTTGTTCGCTGGCCGTCCGCATTGGGGTCGCCAGGATTACTGCGACTAGGGCGGGCACCGAGATGACGGCCACACCCCACAGGGCTGCACGCCAGTCAAGGAGAGCCCCGATCATCGCGCCACCGGGAACTCCCGCTATCAGCGCAAGGGTGGTTCCTCCGAGGATGACCGCGAGCGCTCGTGCGGTTCGGTCAGCTGGCACGAGCGCCGAGACCGTGGAGAGGGTGACGGCGAGAAAACCAGCGTTGGTGAGTGCAGCGACAATGCGAGTGATGAGGAGGACGCCGAAGTCCTCTGTTAGTGCTCCGAGCACATGCATGGCGATGAATATGAGGAGGAAGCTCGATAGTGCGAGCCGAGGCGACCATCGGCGGCTGATGGCGGCCATGAGTGGGGCCCCTACGATCATCCCGACGGCGAAGGCTGAGGTTAGGAGCCCCGCCTGCGGGATGCTGATTGCGAGGTCCCTGGCGATTGCCGGGAGGAGCCCGGCGAGCATGAATTCTGATGTTCCTTGCGCGAAGACCGCGACAGCGAGTAGGACGATGACGAGTGGCATGGTGCATCTTTCGAGGTGAGGTGTCGGTCTGGGCGGACCAGCACATCGGTACTCACACACGTGCGATTGGAATCGCGAAGAGGCGCCCGCTCAGATGGGGCGACGTCGAGGTCATGAGCTATCGGCGTGCCGGCAGCTCGACCTTGGATGCTTCGGGTGCACTCACACAACCACCGTAACCGGAGTCTCTTACAGGACGCGAACCATCGCTTCCGGACCGATCGCCTCCACGGCCCGACGTCGGGCGCGCATCAGACATGACATTTATCCCCGTGATCCCGTGATCGCGCTGACATCTACCGTCGCGATTCACGCACCTCGACCGAGACTGTCGATCTCCGGAAACGATCGCTTCGGCGCGCCTACTGCGGTTCGCAGAACCGCAGCTCGTTCCCGAACGGATCGATGATGGTCATCGTCGGGCCACCGGGTGCATCCCGGTCGATGCTCGGCCGCAGCTTGCCCGACGCACCCCGTGTCACGTGAGACCGGTAGCCGTCGAGGTTACGAGTCGGCACCCAGACGACGGAGCCGGGTGTGCCGTCCCCGTGGTGCTCGCTGAGCCCCACGGAAGCATCACCACGGCTGACTCCGAGAAAGGTCGGCATGCCGGGTTCGAATCGGTGCTCGAAGTCGATCGTGAACGCCAAGACGTCGACGTAGAACGAGCGAGCCAGGTCGATGTCGAACACACGCAGAACCGGCATCGCTGGGCCGAAGCCTGGTTGCTTGTACTGCGCGGAAAGCTCGTTCCAGTCAGCGAACCCCAGAGTCCGCGACACGAGGTCGAGGGCCTGGCCGTGGGTCAGTTCCACACCGTTCGGTAGGGAGTCGCGTAGCGATCGCGCGAGGGTCTTGGCTTCGTCAATGGTGAAAGGGATCACGGTTGCTCCTTGATATCGAGCGGCCGTCCTGGTGCTCGCATTGCCAGAGTCGCCGTGCTCGAACAGGATGCACGCGGATCGAATCGAAGCGACGTGTTCACCATGCCGAAGCTGCGAGCGGCGGGTACGTCAACCCGAGCCGACTCTAGCAAAGCAGCTCCGCTTGAGCGATAGGGTCTCACCGGAGTTGTCAGGAATCTCACTGCGGCGAGGCCTGCAGTCGCGAAGGCACCACCCGCCTCTTTTCATTCCGCAGTGCCGCCTATATCGCCAGGGAGGGCTGCTCGTGGGCTGGTCCCGCAGGGAGCGTGGCGCGGATTCGCTTGGGGCGCGCAGAGTCAGCGGGCCTCGCCGGTGGTTCGGGCGCGCATCCGCCCCGTCTGATGCGCCCAGATGGCGATCTCGACGCGGTTGCGGGCGCCGAGCTTCGTCATGAGGCTCGCGATGTGCGTCTTCACCGTACTGAGAGTGATGTACAGCTCGCTCGCGATCTCGCCATTGCTCAGTCCGCTCGCGACCTTCGCGAGCACCTGTTCCTCACGCTCGGTGAGCGGCTCGACCGGCTGCGGGGGTGGCGCAGCCGGTCTCGCTCCGGCGAAGGCCTCGAGCAGCCGCACCGTGACATTGGGGGCGATCAGGGCATCCCCGCTCGCAGCAGCGCGGATCGCCTGGGCGAGCAACTCGGAACCTGCATCCTTGAGCAGAAAGCCCTTGGCGCCCGCCCGCAGCGCTGCGAAGACGTACTCGTCGAGGTCGAAGGTCGTGACGATGACGACCGCCATCGGGTCGTCCACGCCCGGGCCGGCGAGCACGCGGGTCGCCTCGATGCCGTCGAGGCCGGGCATCCGGATGTCGAACAGGCAGACGTCCGGTCGCAAGCTGCGAGCGAGGGCGACCGCTTCGTTGCCGTCGGCTGCCTGACCCACGACCTCGATGTCCGGCTGCGCGCCGAGGATCATGCTCAGCCCGGTGCGCACGAGTTCCTGGTCGTCGGCGATGAGCACGCGGATGGTCATGGTGCCCATCCAACACGAGGGAGCACCGCGGTGACGACCCACCCACCGCGGGGCGCAGGTCCCACCTGGCAGGTGCCGCCGAGCAGAGCGGCACGCTCCGTCATGCCGATGATGCCGAAGCCGGGCGTCGCCGACGCGGCGACGTCGCCGTCATTCGTCACGCTCAACCGCACCCCGCTTTCGTCCGCTTCCACGAGCACTTCGACACGGGTGACCTGCCGCCCGTGTCGGAGGGCGTTGGTCACCGACTCCTGCGCCAGACGGAAGACCGCGGCAGCCACCGGAGGCGGGATGCTGCCGTCGTCGCCTTCGACCTGCACAGTGACGTCTGCGCCGCCCGGCCGCGTTCCGGCGAGCTGTTCGATGTCGCCCAGCTGTGGGTTCGGTGCGAGCTCCGCCGTCTCGCCCTGCCGCAGCACTCGCACCATCGACCTCAGTTCGCTCAGGGTCTTGGCCGCCTCCGCCTCGATCACACCGAGCGCGTCCTGCGCTGCACGCGGGTCTCGCCCCGCCACCGCGAGACCCGCCTGGGCGCGGATCGCGATGGCCGAGACGTGGTGGGCGACGGTGTCGTGAAGGTCACGGGCAAGGTGCTCACGCTCCCGCATCCGGATGCTGTCGAGGAGGCGCCTGCGTGATCCCGCCCGATAGCGAAACGCGGTGCCGAGCAGCGCCATCGTCAGCAGCAGCGCGAATCCGCCGACGAGCTCGTCGAGGCCTCCCCCGCGGACGAACGTGAGGCCGAGGCTCGCGACGAGAAGGGCCGACCCAATCATCAGGTCGCGACCTGACCCCCAGCGATACACCGCGTACACGATCACCATGACGAAGAGGTTCGTATAGAAGACGGGGTCGGGCAGGAGCAGGTCGATCGGCACCATCACCACGACGAGCATCACCAGCGGCTTCGTGCGGCGCCACAGCACGGTCGGCAGCACAGCGAGCAACGCGATCACCATCAGCACCGGCTGCGACAGGTCGGTTCTGAACGTGCCCTCGACCACCGCCAGCACGGCGACAAGAGCCAGGAGAACCCAATCCCGCCAGACCCGGCGCGGCGGAGGGGGCGACGCGCTCGGCGCACTCCACGCGGAACGCAAGAGGCCGGTCACCACGTCAGGATACAAGCGCACCACGGCTCGACACCTCGCGCGTCCTCCGGCCGGACCGTCTGCGAATGAGCAACTCGGCCACGACACTGTTGATCACGAAGGCGGCGGCAACGAGCCATGTCTCGCCGAAGGCGTCTACCTCACCGAGCGGGATCGTCCACAGCGCGAAGACGAGCGCTTGAGTTCCGCCGGAGACGGCGATCGCATAGGCGCGCGTCATCCATGCGCCGTGCGCAGCGAAGTCGCGGCGCTGGATCGCGATCACTGCGCGCACGAGAAACACCGTCATCGCTGCCGCGAAGACGAGGCGAACCATCGCGAGTGCGAACTCATCCGGCCGGCCACCGAAGAAGACCGCGAGCCAGGTGGCGGACAGCGCCGCGATGAATCCAGCGGGGATCAGGAGACGGCCGGCGGCACGGTGCCAACCACGCCGTGTTCGCAGTGCCGGAGAAAACTGGAATGCGCCGAGGACGCAGAACACGGTCATCGCAACGATGTGCGCGACCATCGCCACCGATGAGGCCAAGAGCGCGGTGCTCTCGGGGTCGGCGCCTATCTCCCTCAGGCGAAACACCCCACCGAGCACAGGGATTGCGCTGAGCAGGAGGAGGCCCGTGATCGCAAGCCACCCGCTCTTCTCTGCCTTCTGCGTGGCACGTGGGCGACTGGTTCTCATCTGTTGCGACATGTCTCGATGCTCGCCCGATCTGGCGCCTCAGATATCGGCCTTCAGCACGGACTCGGAGCCGTACTTTCGGCCGAGCGGATCAGGGCCGTCTGGCCGATGACGCGGATCCCCTAGACCGCGAGCATCGAGTCATGACAACCAACACGACCATGACCGCGGCCGTCTACCGCCGCTTCGGCGCGCCGGATGTCGTGCGCGTCGAACAGCGCGCCGTCCCCTCGCCGAAGCCCGGCGAAGTGCTCATCCGGGTGCACGCGAGCACGGTGAGCGTCGCCGACCACAGATCTCGCGCTCGGGACATCCCGAGCGGCCTCGGGATGCTCGCCGCCATCGGACTCGGCCTGTTCCGGCCCAGCCGGCCCGTTCTGGGCATGGATGCCGCGGGCGTCATCGCGGCGATCGGCTCGGGCGTCACCGCCTTCTCCCCCGGCGACCGCGTCATCGCCTCGATGGGCGCAGCGTTCGGCGGTCATGCTGAGTACGTGTGCCTGCCCGCCGATGGGGCGATCACCCGGGCACCCGAGACCATGGACCTCGAGGAGGCGGTGACGCTGGTGTTCGGCGGCATCACCGCGCAGGGATTCTTCAACCAGGTCGCGATCGGGCCGGGCACCTCGGTGCTCGTCAACGGAGCATCCGGCGCGGTCGGCACCGCCGCGATCCAGCTGGCGAAGCATCTCGGCGCCGACGTGACCGCCGTCACGAGCGGCAGCAACGCCGAACTGGTCACATCACTCGGCGCCGACCGGGTCATCGATTACACCCGACAGGACTTCACCTCAGCAGGTGACTCGTACGACGTGATCGTCGACTGCGTCGGCAATGCCCTCTTCAGCCGCGTAGAGGCATCCATCAACCCCGGCGGGGCGCTCCTGCTCGTCATCAGCGACCTGTGGTCGATGCTGCGCAGCCGTGGGCAGACCCGCCGCTCGGGAAAGCTCGTCACCTGGAACGTCGGCAAGCCCGGCGCCGACGAGCTCGCGCACCTCGTCAGCCTTGCGGACTCCGGCCGCTACCGGGCTGTCATCGACCGGTCCTTCGATCTGGCCGACATCGTCGAAGCGCACCGCTACGTCGACACCGGGCGCAAGCGGGGCAACGTGGTGCTGCGCATCACGCACCCCGAAACCTCACACGACAAAAGGAGCACCCGATGAGTACACGTCAATCCACCGCCACGGCACTGGAAGAGCAGCAGGTGCCGGTCAGGGCCAAGCTCGCCGCCGCGTGGACGAGCTTCATGTTCCTGTACATCTATGTGGACATTCTCGCCTTCTACAAACCCGGCGTCGTCGATGACATCCTCATCGGTGTCGTCTGGGAGTTCGACATCACCCAGACCTGGGCGATCACCGCGCTGACGCTCCTGGCGATCCCGATCTTCATGGTCGTGCTGTCGATGACGCTGCCGGCCAGGGCCAGCCGCATCGCGAACCTCATCGTGGCCTCGATACAGGTCCCCTTCGCGGCCTTCAACGCGGTCGGCGAGCTGGGCGAGTCATGGATGTACTTCTACTTCCTCGGCGTCGCACTGGAGCTGATCGTTCTCGCCCTCATCCTGCGATACGCCTGGACCTGGCCCCGCAGCACGCCGTCGGTGACCAAGGCCAGCGGTTGAGACGCGCGAGGTCCGGAATCTCGACCGAGCGGGGGTCGGAGCCTCGGCGTCGGCACGTTGCGACCGCGCCGCACGGCAGAACGCCGACATCATGGTGCAGACACGGCAGCTCCGCTCGGGCCTTCTGCGTGCCCACGCCATGAGGCAAGGGGCGGGCGCGAACCTAGCCTCATCCGATTCTTGTCTCGAGATTCTCACGTCGTTGTGCGACGCGAGAACCGGACTCACGTCGGGCCATGCGGCGCAGCACGACGGGCGCGATGATCAGTCCCGCCACGGCCCAGGCGCTGAGGGCGCCCGCGGTTTCAATGTGGCGCCAGGACTCGCCTATCTCGAGGGAAGCAGCGTCTGTCGGCAGGAGCGCTGAACGCATGCCGAGGCCGAGCCAGTAGACAGGGAAGACCTGGCCTACGAACTGGAGCCACTCGGGGAGCGCGGCGATCGGATAGAAGATGCCGGAGATCGCGATGAGCCCGATCACCGGCGCGGACAGCATGCCGGCGCCGCGAGAGCTCTCCACGAACGCTCCCAGTATGGCGCCGAGCGTCTGAGTGGCGATGAACCCGAGGACCAGCACCCAGGCGAGCGTGAGAACTCCCGGGACGTTGACCGAAAGACCGCCGATGAGTATCGCCCCGGGGATGAGCAGGATGAGCAGGTAGATGACAACAGTGGCGGAAACGTTGACGAACTTCCCGACGAGGTAGCCGCGAATACCGTACGGGGTGGCTTTCGCGCGCAGCAGGGTGCCGTCTTCGCGGTCGGTTGCCAGCTGTTGCACCGTCAGCAGCATGCCGAAAGCGACGAACATCCCTGCCGTGCTCGGCAGGATCAGCGGGCCGAGTCGGGCGCCGGAGAACGGCAGATCGCGAAGAAGCCAGATGGCGACCAGTGTGGCGATCGGCCAGAAGAGTTGGGCAATGAGTGCGCTGCCGGTGAATCCCTGGCGCAGCTCGATGAGGCCGGCACGGAAGCCGGCCCGGATAGCGATGGCGCTCATGCCGCAGACCTTTCGGTGGGCGCGGTGCGGGCTGTCTCTGCCTTGCGGACCAGGGCGAGGTAGGTGTCCTCCAATGAAGAGCGGCGGACTTCGAGATCGTGCACCGCATCGCCGCGCCGAAGGAAGAGTTCTCGAACGAACCCAGTGGAGTCGGCCACGGAATGGGTGTGTTGCGTCCCGTTCTCAGACCAGCGCACCTCGTCTTCACCGACGATCTGTCGTGCTAGTTCCAGCGGTGTGCCGTCGGCGATGATCCTGCCGCCGGCAAGCACTGCTACGCGGCTGGCCAGCTTCTCGGCTTCGTCGAGACCGTGCGTGGTGAGCAGGACCGTCGTGTTGTACCGCGTCGTGACCGATTGGATGATCGCGTGGAAATCGGCTCTCGCTTCCGGGTCGAAGCCCGTCGTCGGTTCGTCGAGAAGTACGAGCTCCGGTCGCCCCACGAGGCCGATGGCCACATCGAGCCGGCGGCGCTGCCCGCCGGACAGCCGTCCGATCGGGGTCTTCGCGTGATCGGTCAAGCCGACCGCGTCCAGCAGTTCTGCGACCGGCCAAGGCCGGGGAGTGGACGTCGACGTGAAAGACGCGTAGTACGACCCCTGGTAAGCGAGGAATTCACCCGCTCGCCACTTCGCGTGGTCTCGCCAGGACTGTGTAACGATGCCAATCTTGGCCCGCCACGCCTCATCGCCGCGCGCCGGATCGACGCCGAGAACCGATACGTGGCCGGAAGATCGCATGCGAAACCCCTCCAGGATCTCTATCGTGGTCGTCTTCCCCGCGCCGTTCGGGCCCAGTAGAGCCAGAACCTCGCCGCGGACCACGTCAAGGGTCACGCCGTCCAGCACGTCTCTCGCCCCGTACCGCATCCGCATGCCGTCAACCCGGATAGCGAACTCGCCATCGTCCATCACACCCTCACCTTCTGTCAGTCTGGCCTGACAACGGTTGTCAGTCTGGCTTGACAGTTCCGCCTTGTCAAGCCAGACTGACGACATGATGGACGAAAGCGTCGAATCCCGACTCCAGGCGACGGATCCTGCGGTCGGCCTGCGCGCTGTCGGTGCCCTTCACCGGATGGCAGAGCAGGTTGAGGCACATCAGGTTCGCGCCGCCCGAGCGCAGGGCTGGTCGTGGGAGCAGATCGGCGATGCGCTTGGCGTATCCCGCCAATCGATTCACGCCAAATACAGGAAGTAGGTCGAGATGTCTGGACCGATCACATCGACGGCGACAGCCGCGCTGGCGCACGCCGCAGAAGAAGCAACGAGGCGAGGAGACCGCCGAGTCGGAACCGATCACCTTCTGCTCGGCCTCCTCCACGATCCGGCCATCGCCAGCCACCTCGGGACAGACGTCGAGAAGGCGCGGGACGCCGCCGAGCACCTCGACCGCGTCGCGCTGGCGGCCATCGGGCTCGACGTCGAGATGACGCCCGCTCCGATCCCTCGCCGACGAGCCGGAAGCGTGTCCCCCACGTCGGGGCTCCGCGGTGTGATTGCCCGAGCTGTGGGCATCGCCGGGGCCGAGAACGTTCGAAAAGCCGAGCCGCGACACCTGCTGGCAGCCCTTTTCGAATGTCAGCACCCCGACCCCGCCGCAGAACTCCTGGACGCGATAAATCTCGGACCGGAAGCTCAGGCCCACATGCCCACCTGAGGTGACAACGGAGCGTGGCGGGTGAGCGCGTGGGCGCGAGAGCCTGCCCGTTGAAAACTTTCCGTGACCAAACCGTTGCATTCGTTACCCCGCCGTTATACAGTTATCACACGGTGAATGTTTGCTGTGGCATCCACCGCATGTGATTGCAGGACACTCTTGGTGCAAGGGACAAGGGCCGGTCGGGAGCCTCTCCGACCGGCCCTTTACCGTTCCCAGTACGCTGTCAGAATGACCGACCGCAAGCTCGCCATCGAGGCGTGGGAGAGCCTGTTCCGTGCACAGCATCAGCTGTTCGGCGACATGGCCGCCGACTTCGAGGATGCCGCCGTCACGCAGGCCGAGTACGACGTGCTGCTCACGGTCACCCGGGCCCCGGACATGACCGCCCGCCTGCGCGATGTCACCGCGAACATGCTCATCAGCCAGCCCAGCGTCTCGCGTCTCGTCGACCGGATGGTCACCCGCGGACTGATCGCGAAATGCCCGGATCCCGAAGACGGTCGCGGATCGGTCGTCCGCGCGACGGATGCCGGCGCCAAGGCGTTCCGCTCGTTGGCGACCGTGCACGCTCGCTCGATCGCCGAGCGCATGTCCAGCCTCGACGACGAGGAACTGCGCACGCTGCGCGACCTCACCGAGAAGCTGCGCCGCGCCTGAGCATCCACCGCCGCGTGCGCATCGAGACGGCGCTTTCCCGTGATCTGGCATAGTTCCACGTAGGACTCCGAGTCATCGGAGTGGACACGGAGGAAGTCATGCAGTTCACCGACGCCGTCGGCACCCTTTTCTTCATAGGCATCGGCATCGTCGCCGCGATCGTCGTCGCGCTGGTGGTGCTGCTGCTCGCGCGCAGCTGGATCAAGGTCGCCCGAGCCGATGAAGCCCTCGTCATCTCGGGGCGCAAGCAGAAGGTGCAGCGCACCGTCGCCTTCACCGGCACCGACGGCATCGCGGGCAGTCGCGACGAGACCGAGGAGTCGCCGGTGACGGTGATCGTCAACGGCAAGTCGCTCGTCAACCCGATCACGCAGCGCCACGAGATCATCTCGCTGCGCTCTCGCCAGGTCACCCTCAACGCCGAAGCGCAGTCGCTCGACAGCGTGACGCTCAACGTCGACGGCGTCGCGATCGTCAAGATCGGTTCCGACCCCGTCTACGTGCGCCGGGCCGCAGAGCGTTTCGCATCGCAGGACAAGGCGATCGAGCAGTTCACCACCGAGCAGCTTGAGGGCGCCCTGCGCGGTATCGTCGCGACCCTCTCGGTCGTCGAGCTGATGCGCGAGCGCAAGAAGTTCTCCGATCAGATCGCCGCCGATGTCTCGCAGGAGCTCGCCGAGCAGGGGCTCATCCTCGACTCGTTCCAGATCAAGGGCATCACCGACGCCGTCGGCTACATCCAGTCGCTCGGCGCGCCCGAGATCCAGGCGAAGCGCCAGGCCGCCGAGATCGCGCAGACCAACGCCGACCGCGCGATCAACCAGAAGAACATCGCCAACAAGGAAGCCAACCTGATCGAGCAGACGGCGCTCGACACGAACACCGCCAACTCCGACTCCGGCATCGGCCGGGCTCGTGCCGAAGCCGAGCAGGCCGAGCACCTGGCCCGCGCGCAGGCCGAGCAGGCCGTGCTCCAGCAGCAGGCCGAGAACCGGCAGGCCCAGCTGGATGCCGATGTCAAGCGCGTCGCCGACGCCCAGCGCTACGAGGCCGAGACCCGGGCGCAGGCTGAGCTGTACACCCGCGAGAAAGCGGCCGAGGCGGCCGCGATCGAGCAGGTCAAGCAGGCTGAGGCCCGCACCCGCATCGCCGAGCAGCAGGCTCAGGCCGACCGTGCCAAGGCCGACGGTGAAGCCGCCGCCACGCAGGCGAAGGCCGCCGGTGAGGCGCACGCCCTGCGCGCTCTCGCCGAGGCCGAGTCCGAGGCCCGCCGCCTGCGCGCCAACGCCGAGGCCGACGCCATCCGTGCCGAGGGTGAGGCGAAGGCGGCCGCGCTCGAGGCCGAGGCGAAAGCCATCGCATCGAACCAGGACGCCTTCCTGTCGCAGCAGGTGCTCCAGGTGCTGCCGTCGATCATGGGCGAGTTCGCCAAGGGCTACGCGGCCATCGGCAACGTCTCGATCATCGGATCCTCCGGCGAGGACGGCGCCTCGAGCGTCATCGGCGCCGACAGCGCGAAGGCACTGCGCTCGGTGTTCGACAGCGTGCACGCGGCGACCGGCCTCGACCTCGCCGGCATCATCCAGGGCCAGGCCGTCGGGCGCGGCTTCGGCACCGGAATGGCCGAGGCGACCGCGACCGCGCCCGCGAAGCCCCGCACACCGTCTCCGACGACTCCTCCTCCTCCCGCTCCGGCGGCTCCCGTCGCGGAGTAGATCCTTCGAGGAAGAGCGGATGCCGCGGCCGATATCGGCCGCGGCATCCGTCGTCTCCGGGTTGCTCACCCAAAGAAGCTCCTGGAGCAGTTGCCTTCTTTATGCGACGCCCGCCCGTCGTGAGGCGTTCATCTGGCCCGACGACTGCGCGAGAGCACGAAATCGATCGGCGAGCGGGTTCTGGCGACGCTGCAGGCCGGCTGGCGACTCGACCAGATCCCACATGCCCATCGTGAGCAGCGAGTCCGCACGCGGCCCCGTGGCGTGGCGGTAGGTCCACTCGTACATGTCGAACAATGGCCACCACGTGTAGCCGACGACGTTGGTGCCCGCCGCACGCAGGTCCTCGACGCACCGCACCGAGTCCTCGAGCCACGCGATGCGAACGTCGACCGTGTCGGTCACGCACGTCTCCGTCAGCATCACCGGCGCGCCGTATCGCTGGGCGTAGGTCTTCAGCAACTCTGCAAGACCTTCCACGCCGTCGTCCCGGATGGGCCAGGGATCGACGAACCCGCCGCGGTGGACGACGCCCTCCTCCATCAACTGGGTCGAGTGGCGCGGGTAGTAGTTCACGCCCATGATGTCGGGCTGGACAGGGTGCTCGAGGAACCAGGCGAGCGTGTCATCACCGACTCCATGTTCTGCAAGATGCCCCGCGAGCGAGTGATCGGCCTTGACCCTGCCTGTCACCAGGTCCTCGACGAGGAACGTCTGCGCGCGCTGGAACTCGACCAGCTCACGGTGCTCCCCTTCGACGTCGCCCACGAAACGCGTGGTCGCATCGACGTGGACGAAGGTCGCACCGTCGCCCAGGACCTCAGTGATCCCGTGCTGCGCCTGCGCGAACCCCTTCGCGAGCGCGACGGCGACCGTCGTGTATCCACGGTCGCCGGACAGGTACGGCGGCCAGTAGGCGAGTTCGCCGCAGAAGCGGGCATGGATCATCGGCTCGTTCACCGGCGTGTAGTCGGTCACGCGGTCGGCGTAGCGTTCCGCGACAGTGGTCGCGAACTCTGCGAAGTGGTCGGAGAAGTCCGGATGCGCGAACTCGCCTTCCAGCCAGAGTGGCGTTCCGTAGTGGAGCAGGTCGATGATCGGTCGGCATCCGAGCTCGTCGAAGCGGTCGATGACCTGGTCGAGCCAGGACCAAGCCCACTGTCCCCTGCCTGGGTTCACCCGGTGCCAGGGAATGCCCCATCGCATGAACTGCGCACCGGCGTCGGTCGCGAGTTTCAGATCCGAGTGCCAGTGTTCATAATGCTCGGTGAGCTCATACTCATCGAGCCTCCGTTCGCCCGGCCCGCTCTGCGGGATGAACGTGTCTTCAATGCCCACCCCGAAGTGGAGTGCGCCGTCTTCGAACCATTTCACGTGAGTTCTCAACCTTTCAGGCCGGTCATGGCGACGCTTTCGATGAAACGTCGCTGGATGAGCAGATAGATGATCAGCAGGGGAAGGATCGCCACGAGCGATCCCGCCATCAGAACGCTGTAGGGTGCGACGCCGGTGGCTGACCCGGTGAGCAGAGCCAAGCCCGCTGTGAGTGGGCGGACCGCTGCGTCGTTGGTCATGATGAGCGGCCAGAGGAGGTCGTTCCAGTTGCCGACGAAGTTGAACAACGCCATGGTCAGAAGTGCGGGCTTGGCGTTGGGCAGCACGATCGACCAGAAGATCCGGAACTCCCCTGCCCCATCGATACGCGCCGCCGAATCCAGATCCCGCGGCAGGGTGACGAAGAACTGGCGAAGCAGGAAGATACCGGCGACGTCGGCCGCGCGCGGGATCACGAGTCCGGCCAGCGTGTTCACCCAGCCGAGGTCGGATGCGATCTGGTAGATCGGCACGAGCAGCGCCTGGAACGGGATCATCATGGTCGCCACGAGCACCGTGAAGATCACACTCCGCCCGCGGAAGTCGATACGTGCCAGCGCATAGGCGGCCAGCGCATTGAACATGAGGGAGCACAGGGTGACGGCCCCCGCGAAGGCGACCGAGTTCCAGCCCTCCTGGAGAAGCGGGATCCGTTCGGAGAGCTCAACGAAGTTGTCCAGAGTGAATCGCGAAGGCAACAACGTCGGCGGCGCACTGATCACGTCGACTTCCGGGGAGAAGGCGCCGATGACGACGACGAGGACCGGAAAGGTCGTTGCGAGGGTGAGGAGGATCAGCCCGATCAGCACAGCTGCCCGGGAGAACAGGGAGGAACGATTCCGCCGTCGATGCGGGCGGCTCACGGATGCCGGAATCATTCGAGATCCTTTTCCTGCTTGGCGCCGATTCTCAACTGGATCAGCCCGAGGACGAGGGTGATCATCAGAAGGATGTATGACAGGGCCGAGGCGAACCCGAGCTTGAAATCACGGAACCCCTCGACGTAGATGCGGTAGACGATGGTCTCGGTCGCGTGGTCGGGACCGCCCTGGGTCATGATGTAGATCTGATCGAACGCCTGGAACGCGCCGATCATCGCGAAGATCACGATGAACGTCATGGTTCCGCGGAGACCGGGAAGCGTCACCGCGAGGAACCGACGCCAGGCTCCGGCACCGTCGAGACGGGCGGCCTCGTAGAGCTGCGCCGGCACGCCCTGGAGACCGGCGAGGAAGATCACCATGAAATAGCCGAAGTTCTTCCAGATCGCGACCGCCGCCACCGCGGGTAGCGCGGCTGCGGGATTGGCGAACACATCGCCCAGACGGATGCCGATCGCCCCCAGCCAGTGAGGAATCAGGCCGAGGTTCGGATCGAGGAGGAAGTTCCAGGCGAGCGAGGCCACCGCCATCGAGATCACGAAAGGCATGAAGATCGCGGTCCGGAAGAACGAACGGAACGGGATGTCGCTCCGGTTGAGCAGGAGAGCGGATCCCAAGCCCACCGCGATGACCGCGGGAGCGTACAACAGCGCGTAGAGCACCGTGTTCAGGAGGGCACGCAGTTCGGTGGCATCCGTCAGCGCTTCGATGTAGTTGTCCAGCCCGACCCACTCGGCCGCTCCGAATCCGCTCGCATCGGTGAAGGAAGTCCACAGCGCGATGCCTGCCGGCACGAACACGAAGCCCACGATCACGAGGAGCGCAGGCGCCAGGAAGGCGGCTGCCTTCAAGCTCCGCTCGCGCTCCTGACGATGGGGGGCACGGCCCCCCAGGGGCCGCGGTGGGCGGTAGCGCCGGGCGGTGGTCTCACTCATGTCTGCTTCTCCTGATGGATCACGTTCCCGGACAGCCGCTGGTGTGGCGACCGTCCGGGAGCGGGGTCTACTCGAACTCCGCGAGGATCTCGGTGAGCGAGCGGTCAGTCTCCGCCACCAGAGTCGCCACATCGCCGCCGGTGCCCTGCGTGATGTGCACCGAGAGGCTGTCGAGCTCGGCATTGACGTCTGTCGCTCCGCCCGGCAGGCCGCCGAGCCGGACGAAGGTGTGCTCCGTGAACGGCAGCATGTCGGCGACGAACGGATTCTCTGCCAGCTCCTCCGCCGTGATGTCCGTGCGATTCGGTGGATAGTTGGCCTCGAGCGCCCACTTCACCTGCGATTCGTGCGAGTTGAAATACGCGAGAAACTCCATCGCGCCCTGCGCCTCGGCATCCTCCGCCTGCGAGGTGAGCCACCAGTAGTTCGCGGCCGCATCCGCGGCGACCTTCTCCGGTCCAGAGGGAAGTTCGAACACCCCGACCTCCATGTCCACGCTGTCCGCGATGCCGATCATCCACGGGCCGATGAGGGTCATGGCGGCCTTGCCGGCCTTGAAGACATCGACGGACTCGGCCAGCGTGATATCGCGAGGACCCCAATTGCCGGCATACGCATCGCGCCACCACTGCAAGGTCTCCACATTCTGCTCGGTGTCGAGAACGACCTCCCCGTCGGCGTAGACGTGCCCGCCGGCACCCTCCAGCCAGGTCGGCAGGAACGTCGGCGTCTTGTCTGCCAGCGACAGTCCGTACACCTCGGGAGCCCCGTCGCCGTTCTCGTCGACCGTGAGCTGTTCGGCGAGGGCGATCCACTCCTCCCATGTCTTCGGGAACTCAGTGATTCCCGCGGCGTCGAACATCGACTTGTTGTACCAGACGGCGAAGGGCGCGTACCCCATCGGGACTCCGTACACATCGCCGTCGAACGTCACCGCGTCGACGACATTCGGGTAATAGGTGTCGGCCTCGAAGTCGGGATCGTCGTAGAAGTCCTGCAACGACATGAAGACACCCTGGTTCACGTATCCCTGCCCGGCCTCCGGAGTCTGCACGACGAGGTCGGGGCCGTTCCCCGACGAGACCGCGGGGAGGAGCTTGTCGGTGATCACGTTCCACGGGTTGACCTCGAGTTTGACCACGAAGTCGTCTTGCGAGGCGTTGAACTCGTCGGTGATCGCGTCGACGACCTTTCCGTCCGCCTCCGTGAAGCCGTGCCAGACGGTCACGGTGGTCTTCTCGCCACCTTCCGACCCGCCGGGGGCGCTGCATCCGCCCAGCGCGACAGCCGTGAGAGCAACGGCTCCCACGGCAGCCAACCGCGCGGCGTGCGGCTTCCTGATCATCAGAATCCTCCTTGATTGTGATCGCTGACGCTGCTGTGCGCCGTCACGAGACTCGGGATACCGCTCGTGTCGGTAATCGATGTAGGTAATCGATTACCTACATATGTTTACTCGCTGCCGAAGGCCACGTCAAGAGGCAGTTCATCGATGTACGGTAGGAGAGGAGGATGCGAATGGTGACCACGATGCAAGACGTCGCCCGACTCGCCGGGGTGTCTGCGAAGACGGTGTCGAACGTCGTCAACGGAACGGGCTACGTCAGCACCACCACTCGGTCGCGGGTGGAGTCTGCGATCAGGTCTCTCGACTACAAATTGAACCTCGCCGGGCGCACGTTGCGGTCTGGCCGCAGCGGGGTCATCGGGCTCGCCGTCCCATCGCTGAGCGTCGCCTACTTCGCCGAGCTCGCGGAGCGGGTGATCGCAGCCGCCGAGGCTTTCGGACTCGTCGTGCAGATCGAGCGGACCGGCAGCGTGGACCGCGAACGATCATTCCTCGCCAGCGCGAGGGTGCACCACCTGGATGGACTGATCTTCAACCCCTCGGACCACCTCGCCGACGAACTGACCTCCGTCGCCCTCCCGGTACCCACGGTCATCCTGGGCGAACATGCGGTGGGCCCCGGTGCCGTGCATGTCAGCTCAGACCAGTCCGCGGCGGCCCGGGTCGCGACTCAGCACCTGCTTGACGTCGGACGACGACAGATCGTCGCGATCGGTGCACGGATCGTGGACCCGCGACATGCGGCGAGTCTTCGATTCGCCGGTTATCGACATGCGCTGGACGCAGCCGGGGTGGCTTTCGATCCTGAACTCGTCTGCGAGGCGGACCCCTGGAACCAGATGAACGGCGCGAACGCGGCCCGCGAACTGCTGGCGACGGGCACTCGTTTCGATGCCGTTGTCGCGTTCAACGACAGCCTCGCGCTGGGTGCGATGCGTGCGCTCGAGGAGGCAGGGCTGCGCGTTCCCGCCGATGTCGCCATCATCGGCATCGACAACATCGCAGAATCGGAATTCTCCATCCCGAGCCTGAGCACGGTCGACCTCGGATCGACTCAGATCGCCGAGGAGGCCGTCAGAGCACTGGTCGACCAGCTGGGCACAGACGGCCCGGCCGAACCCCGCCACGTCGTCGTCGACTTCCGGCTCGTCACACGAGAATCGACAGCCGCAAGTTGACCGCGACCTACTTCGTCCGCCGCCGCAGGGTGAGCGACGCGAGCACGAGCGCCCCGACGGCGAACGCCATCACGACGAGCAGCGGCTGGAACACGTCCCGCCCCTCCTCGCCCGCCGCGACGGCGTTGACCGCGTCGATCGCGTAGCTGAGCGGGAGCCAGTCCGAGATCGCGTACAGCACCTCGGGCATCTGATCGCGCGGCATGAACAGTCCGCCGAGGATGATCTGCGGGAACACCAGCAGCGGCATGAACTGCACCGCCTGGAATTCGGTCTGCGCGAAGGCGCTGGCGAGTAGTCCGAGAGCGGTGCCGAGCAGGGCGTCGACGACCGCGACGAGCCCGAGTTGCCAGAGCGGACCGTCGACGTCGAGCCCGCACACGCCGACGGCGAACGACACCGTCACGACGGCCTGCAGGACCGCCATCAGGCCGAACGCGAGCGCGTACCCGAGGATGAAGTCCGCTTTGCCGAGCGGGGTCGTCATGAGCCGCTCCAGCGTGCCGGATCTGCGCTCGCGCAGCGTCGTGATCGACGTGATGAGGAACATCACGATGAACGGGAACAGCGCCAGGATCGCCCCGCCGAACCGGTCGAAGACGCCCTCCTGATCGCTGAACAACCAGGCGAAGAGTCCGACCAGCAGGCTCGGCGCGACGAGCATCAGCGCGATCGACCGAGGGTCGTGACGCAGCTGCCCGAGCACGCGGCCGGCCGTGGCGAGCATGCGGATGCCGTTCATTCGCCCTCCTCCTCTCGGAGTTCGCGCCGAGATCTGCGGGTGTCGCCCGAGACGTGGCGATCGCGCTCGATCAGCGCGAGGAAGGCCGCCTCCGGATCGGCGGTGCCGGTGTCCGCCAGGAGAGCCGCGGGCGTCGTGTCGGCGATGATCCGGCCGTCGCGCATGAGCAGCAGCCGGTCGCAGCGAAGGGCTTCGTCCATGACGTGGCTCGACACGATCAACGTGACGCCGCGGTCCGCGAGCCCGCGGAACAGCCCCCAGAGCTCAGTCCGCAGCACCGGATCCAGGCCGACGGTCGGCTCATCGAGTACCACGAGTTCGGGCGATCCGATCAGCGCCATCGCGAGCGAGACCCTGATCTCCTGGCCGCCGCTGAGCGAGTCCACGAGCTGCCCGGCCTGCGGGCCCAGACCGACCTCGTCGATGACGCGGTCGACGTCGCCCTTCGGCGCTTTCAGCAGCGCCGCGAGGTACTTGAGGTTCTGGCGGACGCTGAGGTCGCCGTAGACCGCCGCGCCCTGAGTGCCGTAGGCGACACGGTCGCGCAGCGCGCTCGAACCGCCCGGCTGTCCGAGCACGGTGACGTCGCCGGATGCGATCCGCTGCACCCCGACGATGGATCGCATCAGAGTCGTCTTTCCGCATCCCGACGGACCGAGCAGCCCGGTGATCTCGCCGCGCGGGACCACGAGGTCGATGCCGTCGAACACGTGCGTCTTCCCTCGCCGCACGCGGAGCTGCGAGATCTCGACGGCCGCTTTATTCATCATGTGATGAATTATGCGCCTGAGCGGGGCCGCGGTCAATGGGTGCGTGCGAGCGTCTCGCGGATGTCCTTCCTGGAAAAGCTCGCGGTAGGCAGCGCACTGGCTCGGCGGGCGAGCACGCGCCCTGACGCATCGAGCACGAACGTCCCACTGTGCTGCAGTGTGAGGAACCGGCCCAGTCCGACGTCGCGGTGGTGATCACCGGAACCGAATACGTCGAGGGTGGTGGAGCGCGCGACCGCCCGGGCCTCGGCCGCGCCACCCGGCGTCACCACGACAACCCGAGCCCCGCCCAGTTCTCCAGATTCGGCCATCGCTTCCAGCGTCCGTACGTGGGCACGGCAGATCGGGCAGGTGCTCGCCCGCATGAAGAAGACGACCGTGCTGCCGTCTCCGCGCGTGCGTTCGGCGAGTGATGACATCGCATCCGCGGAGTCGACCACCCGAAAGTCGGGAAGAAACGCGCCGATGGCGGGAACGACGATGGTGTGGGCATCCGACATGAAGACCTCTGATCTGGGAAGATGGCCGATAGGTAAGGGAGTTGCGTTAATAGTCAACCCCATTGCCTACTTGTGTCAAGGAGGTTGCGTATGCACGGTGACGTCTTGAGGGAGTTCGCTGATGCCGCCCGGGACGATCTCGGCCAGCTCATCGCCGCGGCATCCGCGAAGCTGATGCGCGACGCCTTCGAACGCATCACGCGAATCGGGTACCCGGAGGTGCATCCGGCGCATATCGCAGTGTTCACCGGGCTTGATCCGGATGGCACGCGAGTCTCGAGTCTCGCCGCCCGCGCGGGGATCAGTCGGCAGGCCATGAGCGTTCTGGTCCGATCGCTCGAGTCGGCCGGATATGTCACGGCGGAGACGGATCCGACCGACCAGCGAGCCACGCTGGTTCAACTGGATCGGCGCGGCGTCGAGTTCTGCCGCGCGGCTATGGTGGTGGCCGCCGAGATGAACAGTGAGATCGAGCAGACTCTCGGCGCGGAGGACACGCAGCTGATCCGCTCCGCTCTTCGCCGGCTCGCCGAGTAGACGGTCCGAGGGCGCCGCGCGCCCGCAAATGTCAGCCGAAGAGGTAGCGCTGCAGTGTGGGCCCGACCTGTGCGGCGATGTCGTCGACGGTGGCGTCCACGAGCGGGGGTACCTTCATCACGTACCGGGCGAGTAGCAATCCGCCGATCTGCGACGCGACCAGGCCCGCTCGCAGCTCCGCATCCGGCGCATCCATCGCTGCCGTCACCCGCGAGAGCAGCTCGCGCGTGAGGAACCCGGCGAACAGCGGTGTCGTGAGCTTGCTGCTGACGGTCGCGCGCAGCAGCAGTACACCGCGTCGGCGCACCTCCGGCTTCTCCCACTCCCCCAGGATGTAGCGGACCAGCCGCTCGCCGACGTCCTCACGCGGCCCCGCGAGGATGCCGGGAACATCGAGGTCGGGGCGCATCGGCACCCCGACGGCCTCGGCGAAGAGATCGGCCTTGGTGCCGAAGTAGTGGTGCACGAGCGCGGAGTCCACACCGGCGCGCGCCGCGATCGATCGGATCGTCGAGCCGTCGTAGCCTTGCTCCCCGAACTCGTCGACCGCGGCCGCGATGATCCGCGCACGAGAATCCGAGGCGCCTCTCGGCCGGCCCCGCCTCCGGGGCGCGCTCTTGTCGGTCATGCCCGTCAGCCTACGACTTCGCCGCAGCGCGTTCGCAGGACGCCCGGCGCTCAGTCGAGCAGATGCCGCAGGTATCGCGACGGCGAATCGAGGAAGGACCTCCAGTGATTCACGATCTCAAGGTCATCCCATTCGGCCGGGCGCACGCCCCAGTCGCCGACCTCGAGGATCCGGGCTCCAGGAAGCGCGGCCAGCACCGGTGAGTGCGTCGCGCAGAGAACCTGGCCGCCGTCATCGGCGATGCGCCGCAGCACCGCGATGAGTGCGAGCGTCGACCCGAATGAGAGCGCCGCCTCCGGCTCGTCGAGGCAGTAGAAGCCCGGTTCATCGAATCGGCTCTCCAGCAGCGCGAGAAAGGACTCGCCATGGCTCATCTCGTGGAACGGGACGTCGGGACCGCGGGTCGAGGGGTTCTCCTCGAGGTACGTGTAGAACGAGTGCATGGTCTCGGCCCGAAGGAAGAAGCCCCACCGGCTGGCGCCGACTCCGCGCTGCAACCGGAGCCACTCCGAAAGCGGTGATTCCGTCGGGCGGGTGCTGTGGTGCGCCTGGCGGGATCCGCCCTCGGGCGAGAGGCCGTAGGCGATCGCCACCCCCTCGACGAGCGTCGACTTGCCGCTGCCGTTCTCCCCGACGAGGAACGTGACACCGGGATCGAGATCGATGCCCTCTCGCAGCACCTGAGCGACGGCGGGGATGCTCTTCGGCCACTGCGCGTCGGGCTCCGGCGCGTCATCCGACGGCTGCACCGACACCACCGGCTGCTGGCGCCGTCTTCGGTTGCCCGGGTCCCAGAACGAATCCATCCCCGCTCCCTCCGCCCCGGTCTCGCCGGATCACTCACGCGAGACATTACCTGCAGCATGAGACAGACCCCCTGCAGCCATGTCTCATGCCAAAAGCTCTGTCTCAAGCCAGGGACTTCGTCCTCAGCACTCGATGACGTTGACCGCGAGACCGCCTTCGCTGGTCTCCTTGTACTTCGTCGACATGTCGAGACCGGTCTGACGCATCGTCTCGACGACGGCGTCCAGCGACACGTAGTGCGATCCGTCGCCGCGCAGCGCCAGCCGGGCCGCCGTGACCGCGGTCGACGCGGCGATCGCGTTGCGCTCGATGCACGGGATCTGCACGAGTCCGCCGATCGGGTCGCAGGTGAGTCCGAGATGATGCTCCATCGCGATCTCGGCCGCGTTCTCGATCTGGCGGTTCGTGCCACCCATGACGGCGGTGAGGCCGCCCGCGGCCATCGCACATGCAGATCCGACTTCGGCCTGGCATCCGCCCTCGGCTCCCGAAATCGAGGCATTCGCTTTGAACAGCGACCCGAGCGCGGTCGCGGTGAGCAGGAAACGACGGATGCCGCGGCGGCGGTTCGCCTCGGCGATGAGCTCTTCCTCGCCGTCGCCGGAGGTCGCGGTCTCCAGCGCCCGGGTACCGTCGAAGCCGAGGAGCGCGCTGCCGACCAGTTCTCCGTAGGGGGTCACGGCGTTGCCGGCTCCGAGGCCCGAGTCGGCGAGGAATCGCCACCAGTACATCGCGACGGCGGGAAGGATGCCGGCCGCGCCGTTCGTCGGGGCGGTGACGACCCGCCCTCCGGCCGCGTTCTCCTCGTTGACGGCGAGCGCGAAAGCACCCAGCCACTCGCCGGGGAGCTCACGGTGACCGCCGGACTCCGCCTCTTCGAGCTGCGCGCGGATCGTGCCGGCGCGGCGCTTCACCTTCAGAATGCCGGGAAGGGTGCCTTCGGAATGCAGGCCGGCGTCGACGCAGGAGGCCATCGCGTCCCAGATCGCGTCGAGTCCGGCGGCGACGTCCTCCTCGGTGCGCAGCGCAGTCTCGTTGAGCCGGGCGACCTCGGCGATCGAGAGGCCGTGCTCGTCACACAGCGCCAGCAGCGACGCGGCATCCGCATAGTCGTACGGGAATCCGGACCTGGCGAGCTTCGCCTCCTCGCCGTCGCGGCGGATGAAGCCGCCGCCGATCGAGTAGTAGGTCTCCTCGGCGAGGACACCGCCGTCGGCATCCCCCGCGGTGAGCGTCATCGCATTCGGATGCCCAGGGAGGCGCGTCCGCGGCGCGAAGACGATGTCCTCCTTCACGAACGGAACGTCATGAGTCCCGTCGATGCGGATCACGGCACCGTCGCGCAGATCCGTCCAGGCGGCGCGCACCTCGGTCGGGTCACAGGATTCCGGGGCGAGGCCGCGGAGTCCGGCGACGACGGCATCCGGGGTGCCGTGGCCGATCCCGGTCGCTCCGAGCGAGCCGAACAGTGTGCACTCGACACGTGCGACGCGGGGCAGTGCGCCGGTCGCGCTCAGGCGTCGGGAGAAGTCGAGGGCGGCCCGCATCGGTCCGACCGTATGGGAACTCGAGGGCCCCACTCCGATGGAGAACAGGTCGAAAGCCGAGACGTACGCAGTCACTCCCTCAGGCTACGCTGCTTTCCCCGGTTCCGGTTCACCATCATTAACCTGATCTCGCGAGAGAGCGGCACGCACGATCCGGGCCCAGCACCCCGAGCGGGGTAGCCGAAGAGGACGAAATCTGATCAATTGCGGCACCTGAAGCAGAGGTACTTCTCAGTAGCGGCCACGGAGGGGTATCCGTCAAGCCCCTTGGAAGGACAGCGTCGACTGAGCAGACTGTCATGGCGAGCCAGCGAGACTCAAAGGAGCGATCATGACGAACGGCGAATCCCCGCAGGACCAGCGCCAGTCGACCGATGGGCCAAGCGCCGGGCAACCGGCAGCTGAGCGGCCGACGCAGGAGCCGAAGGGCGCGGAACCGACGGCTGAGCAGCCGTCACCCCCGGAGCCGAAAGCCGAGGGCGCCGCGCCTGAGCAGCCGACAGGCGAGGAGCAGACAGCGCAGCTCCCGCAAGGCGACGAGCCCACGACCGAGCAGCAGCAGCCGCCGAGCACCGACGAAGCCGCGCCGCAGCAACCCGACACCGAAGAGCCGACAGCCGAGGACCCGAAGGGTGAAGAACCGTCGACCGAGCAGCTGCAGGAGCCGAGCACCGAGAAGGAGCCTCAGGAAGAGCCGAAGGCACCGGAGAAGAAGGAGCGGCCCGAGCCGGACCACGAGGCCGTGGGAATCGGCGTGATCGGACGGCCGCAGTTCGATCCCGACGACATCACCCCGGGCTGAGCTGCTTCGGCAGCCAGGCATGGGGCCACCTACCCTGGCTGGATCCACCGGCCGTCGAGCTGTCGTCCGCGCAGCCGTCGAGCTGTCGTCCGCGTAGTGGAGGTGTCGCTCGCGCGAAGCGGCGCGTTTCGCATGAGGTGGCGTGGCGTGCACCAAACACCACGTCGCGCGCGGTGTTTCGTGCGGTGGATGTCGCTTCGCGGCGGTGGGGACCCGCCGCGCGCCGCGTCCACCGCGACGAACGGTCTCGCGATCGACACCTCGTACCAAGTCGGCGAAGCGTGCTCGGGCGAGGGCGAGGGCGAGGGCGAGGGCGAGGGCGAGGGCGAGGGCGAGGGCGAGGGGTGACGGTGTCGAAGCGCACAGTCAGGCGTGGGTGAGGGAGTCAACCGTAAGGCGTGGGGTGCGCCATCGTTGGACGGGGTCCCACCATCCGGGTCCGCGGATCTGGGGGATGCCACCCATCATGCGGATCTCCCATCCGGAGGTGTCGAGGGTGCGGTGGTGGTGCCAGCACAACGGGACGCCGTTGTCGGTGTGGGTGGGTCCGCCGCGGGCGTGTTCGGTGACGTGGTGGATCTCGCACCAAGTGGCGGGGACGTGACAGCCGGGGATGAGACATTCCTTGTCGCGGGCGATGATCGCCCGTCTCTGGTGGACGGTGAAGACGCGGTCGGTGACGCTGATCCCGATGATGCGGCCCTCATCGAACAGGACCCGCTGGACTGTTCCGGTGCACGCGGTATGCGTAGCCACGGTGGATGCGACGGGGGTGTCGATTCCGGGGATCGTCGCCCATCCGGCCGACGACCTGGACTCGGGCACTGACACGACGGCGGGTCGCGGCCCGGTTCCGAACGCTGATCCTGCCCCTGCCTCGGATGTGTGCTCGGTGAACCTGGCGAAGTCTTTCGCGTTCACGTGCACGACCAGGGTCGGTGCCGCACCACCCAGGCTGGGCATCTCGTCATGACGGGCGGCGATACCCAACGCGGTGGCGAGGGCGTCGTGCTGCTTCTGTGGGCGGGTGCGCGGGTCGATCACGTTCCGCGGATCCGCATTGAACGGATCCGCAACGTCGTCGTCATTGACGTCCGCCCCGTCGATCTCATCGGAGGGACGGAACTGCACCCCCAGGTCTGTGGGGCCGGCGGTCTTCGGGTTGAGTTGCGCATCGAAGAGCAACTGGAGTTGGGCGTACACCTCGGGGAGAAGGTTCCCACGGACCGGATACGTGCCGTTACGGAGCCGGCCGACGGTGAACGAGCGTCCCTGCGACGCCTCTGCCGCGGACGGGGCGGATCCGTCCGGGTCCAGATACATCGCGACCAGCTGCGCGAACTGCTTCAAGTCCTCCGGCGTCGCCGGCGGCGCCATATCGCCAGACCCCGACGCTTCCGCCAGCTCGGACCCTTCGCCAAGCTCAGGGACCCAAGCGTGGGCGTCCGCATCAGCATCGGCGAGGACGTACCCGCGAGCCTGGTGCGCCAGCTCCGCATCCGCCCGCAACCGATCCGTCAGCCCGATCCGAACCCCGGCACGATCGATCGGCCCCGTTGCAGCCAACAGCCCAGCGATGCCGATCGACCCGCCCAGCATCGCGCCACGCAACGAAGGCCACCGGGCCGGCAACCGAGCCCCAGACGTCAGCTCCACATCCCGGTGCACGAGGTCCGCGGCTTTCACCACCCGCGCCGCTCCGGGCGCGTCGACACGCAGCACCCGCTGCAGAAGCTCGTTCATACTGCGGCATCCGAACTGATCGGAGAACCCCGGCTCGGCCCCGGCGGTCGTCTCCACAACCACGGCCTCGATGCGCCGGAACGCGTCCCCCGCGACCCGGAGCAGGTTCATCCGGTCCGCATCCGACAACGACCCGAACCCGTCCGCACCCAGCACCCGATCGAGGTCGGAGACGACCTGATCCAGAAGAGCCAGCGGGTTGTTCATGCCCCCATTCAACAGGGGGCCACCGACATTCCGACCCCGAAAACCCGCAGATCAGAGAAACTTTTCACCAGCTATCCTCACACTGAGCATCTGGGCGTTCGCGCCCTCGACGACTAGGGCTGAGCGCGCATTTCGACTCGCTGCAGCCGGCCGGAGAGGAGTGGCTCGCGCGGGCTCTCGGGAAAGTCCGACGGCGCATCCGTCACATTCTGCGCACTCCATCCGTCTTCTCTATGAAGCGGTCCACCGGACGGCGCATGACCCACGAACAGGAGAAACCCCATGACCATCACCGAAGCCCCCGTCGACGCAGACGACATCGTCACCCACAAGGCGCGGATGCCGCATCCGGCCTTCGTGCTCGAAGGCGGCATCGACGCGATCAGCAGCATCAACCGCGCCGCGCAGGCGTCCGGCGTCCCGGCGTCACTGCTGCATCTCGTCGCGCTGCGGGCGAGCCAGATCAACGGCTGCAGTTGGTGCGTCGTCGACCACGCCCGCCAGGTGCTCGCGGACCGCGCGTCTCATGAGCGCGTCCACGCCGTCGCCGCGTGGCGGGATGCCCCGTACTTCAGTGCCAAGGAGCGCGCCGTTCTCGAGTTCACCGAAGTGCTCACCCGCCTCGCCGATCATCACGACCCGATCTCCGATGAGCTCTGGGAAGAGATGACGAGCCACTTCGATCGGAAGCAGATCTCCGGGCTGCTGTTCGAGATCGGCGCGATCAACGTGTGGAATCGCATCAATGCGGCGATCCGGCAGCCGGCCGGCGCCCACTGACCGATAACTTGCCAGCGGAGAGGTGCACATGCAGACGACTGACCTCGGCGAGACGTTCGAGACCCACCGGCGATATCTGACCGCCGTCGCCTATCGGATGCTCGGCTCGCACGCCGACGCCGAAGACGCCGTGCAGGAGGCGTGGCTGCGCGTCGCCCGCGCCACCCCCGAGGTCGACGATCTGCGGGCCTGGCTCACGCGGGTCGTCAGCCGGATCTGCCTCGACCAGCTGCGCTCCCGCTCACGGCGGCGGGAGAATCCGCTCGATCTGCTTCCGGAGGCGGAGCGGAGCCCCGACGAGGCCGACCCGGTCGTGCGCGCGGAGAGCGCCGACCGGGTCGGCTACGCCCTGATGCTGGTGCTCGAGCAGCTGACACCCGATGAGCGCCTCGCCTACGTGCTGCATGACGT
>NZ_PGGU01000012.1 GCF_002872075.1 Microbacterium aurantiacum
GCCCGGTCCCTGAGGGGACCGGGCCGCTCTGTCGTCGCCAGCCCGCGCGTGGACCGGCTCGTCGATCGATTCCGACGTCAGTCGAAGATTCCGTCGAGGAGGCTGCCGATGACGAGGCCACCGAGGAGTCCGGAGGCGATGTCGCCGCCGCCACCGCCGCGGCGACCGCCGCCGCCCCAGCCATCGCCGCCGCCCCAGCCCTGATCCTGCGGGCGTGACGAGTCGATGTCGCGCTGGGCGAGCTGCAGAGCCTCGGAAGCGAGGTGCGCGACCCGCCGTGCGACGGCGAGGGCCTCTTCACGGGTGTCCTCGGCGGGGAGCAATGCGGGAAGGTCGACGCGCAGACGCTCGGCCTCTGCCAGGCGGGTGCGCGCATCCGCACCGATCCAGCCACGGTGTCCGGCGATCAGCCCGCGAGCCACGCCGAGCTGACGATCGGCATCGTCGATGGCGTGCTGAACATGCTGCACGGTCGGCAGCGGGTTCTGCTCCCGATGCCGGGCCTTGGCGATCGCCTCGTCGAGTGCGCCGTTGGCCTCGCGCAGCTGCGAGAGCTCGGCGAAGGGATCGTTCGGCGTTCCGGAGGGGGCGAGCGCGGCCAGCGCCTGTTCGAGGGCTGCGACTGCTGCGCGCACCGCAGGCACCTGCGGTGCGGTCCGCGCCGCGATGATGTCACCGCGGGAGTCGGCGACGACCTCGGCGAGCGTCGATTCCGCGCGCAGGGCCTCGATCTCGAAGTCCTCGACCGCGTCGAGGAGCGCGGAAGCGCGGCGCGTGGCCTCGGTGGCCGTCTCGAGCGCGAGATTGGCCTCCTCGTTCTGCTTCGCCGCACGCCGCCGCTCCGACACGTTGGCCCCGTGCGTCGCGAAGGAGATGAGCTGCTCGGCTTCCCTCGCGCTCGCGGTGATCTGCGCCATCGCCGAGTCGGAGTAGCGGGAGGCCAGACGCTCCACGGTCGCGTTGGTCTGCGGGATGCGCTCGCTCAGGGTCTCGGCATCCGCACGCACCTGAACGATGACCTCCGGCGCGCGACGCACGCGCGAGATGGACTCGGCGAGCACGCCGGTCTTCTCATCCAGCAGGTCCTGAGCCCAGTCGCACAGCTGCACGATGCGGGCGTTGCGGGTGCGCAGCTCTTCTGCCGTGTCCGGAATCTCGTCGTGGTTCAGCTGGTGGAGCTGGAACGCCTCGCGCAGGTGCGTCCGCACAGCGCTGAGCGCCTTCTTCAAATCGGAGGTGAGCGACCCGCCCAGCTCCGCATCGGCGAACGCCAGTTCGTCGGCGGTCGTGCGGATCCGCTCGTCCGCTGCGACCAGCGCCTGCTCGGCGCGACGCGCCAGATCGGCGTCCTGTGCCGCGAGTGCTTCGTCTTCGCGCTTGCGTTTGCCCCAGAATCCAGCCATGGTTCCGATCCTACGGGAGGCGCGGTGCCGGAGAGCCGTGCTTTCCTGGGGCATTCCTATGACAGAGCGTGGTTCGCGCCCGTCGGCGCTGTGGTCGTCCGGCGGAGCGCCGGATCTGCGGCATCCGCCTTCACCGGACGTCCGCGGCGAGGGCGTTCCGCCGCAAGGCCCAGCCCGATCGCGTGCTGCGGCTGCTGGCCCAGGCGCTCTTCGGCGTGATCGAGCCAGCGCAGTTCAGCCTCGGCGGCGAACCTCATCGAGGCGATGACCAGCGACCAGGCCAATTCGGAAGCCTCCGAACCGGCGCCGTCGAACGTCGCGGTCTTCAGCTTCTCCAACTGCTCGTGCGACGTGGCACGCTGGGTGCGGATCAACCTCGACACGTCCACTCCGGGGAGGGTCGCCGCCACAGCGAGCTTGATCGCGAGCTCGTCGCGTGTTGCCTGGCCGCGCCGCACAGGGGAGGACAGCCATTGCCCGACCTCGGCCGAGCCCGCCTCGGTGATCGTCCAGTAGACGTGCCCCAGCTCATCGGCGTCCCCGCGGGAGACCAGCCCGTCACGCTCCATGCGCTCCAGCGTGTTGTAGATCTGGCCGACGTTCAGCGGCCACGTCGATCCGGTGCGCCGGTCGAACTCGTGGCGCAGCTGATAGCCGTAGCAGGGGCCCTGGTCGAGGATCGCGAGCAGGCTCTGGCGCACCGACATGGGACTCCTGTTCGAGCGGAGGGGAAAGGCATACCGAGTATATGCATGCGGGGAAACCCGGCCGCCCGGAGCACGCAGGCGACGCGCAGGTCACAGCCCGGTAACATGGCACCGTATGTCTGTGCATGCCCGCACGCGGGCGGCACGGCAGAAGACCCACCAACAGGGAGAAGACATCTGTGGCGAATCCTCTTGAGAAGCTGCTGCGCGCGGGCGAAGGGCGGGTCATCCGCCGCCTGAACCAGGTCGTGAAGGCAGTGAACGCGCTGGAAGAGGAGTTCGCGAAGCTCACCGACGAAGAGCTCCGCGGAGAGACGGCGGAACTGCGAGCGCGCTTCGAGAAGGGCGAGACGCTCGACCAGCTGATGCCGGAGGCGTTCGCCGCCGTCCGCGAAGCAGGCAAGCGGACCCTGGGCATGCGCGCCTACGACGTGCAGCTCATGGGCGGCGCGGCCCTTCATCTCGGCAACATCGCCGAGATGAAGACCGGTGAGGGCAAGACGCTCGTCGCTACGTTCCCGGCGTATCTAAACGCCATCGCGGGCCAAGGCGTGCACGTCATCACCGTGAACGACTATCTCGCCAGCTACCAGGCCGAGCTCATGGGCCGCATCTACCGCGCACTGGGAATGAAGACCGGGATCATCGTCTCCGGTCAGACTCCGGCGGTGCGGCGTGAGCAGTACGCCGCCGACATCACTTACGGCACGAACAACGAGTTCGGCTTCGACTACCTGCGCGACAACATGGCCTGGCGCAAGGAGGATCTCGTCCAGCGGGATCATTTCTTCGCGATCGTCGACGAGGTCGACTCGATCCTCATCGACGAGGCGCGGACCCCGCTGATCATCTCCGGCCCGTCCTCAGGGGAGGCGAATCGCTGGTTCGCGGAGTTCGCGAAGATCGCGCGCACCCTCGTCGCGGGCGAGGACTACGAGGTCGACGAGAAGAAGCGCACCGTCGGTGTGCTCGAGCCCGGTATCGAGAAGGTCGAGGACTACCTCGGCATCGACAACCTCTACGAGTCCGCCAACACGCCGCTGATCTCGTTCCTGAACAACTCGATCAAGGCGCTCGCCCTGTTCAAGAAGGACACCGACTACGTCGTGATGAACGACGAGGTCATGATCGTCGATGAGCACACCGGTCGCATCCTGGTCGGACGCCGCTACAACGAGGGCATCCACCAGGCCATCGAGGCCAAGGAGGGCGTGCCGGTCAAGGCCGAGAATCAGACCCTCGCCACGGTCACGCTGCAGAACTACTTCCGCCTCTACGACAAGCTCGCAGGCATGACCGGTACGGCCGAGACAGAGGCCGCCGAGTTCATGTCGACCTACTCGCTCGGCGTGATCCCGATCCCGACGAACAAGCCGATGATCCGCAAGGACCAGTCCGACCTCGTCTACAAGAACGAAGCGGCGAAGTTCGGTCAGGTCGTCGAGGACATCGCCGAGCGGCATGCCGCCGGGCAGCCGGTGCTCGTGGGAACGGTCAGCGTGGAGAAGAGCGAGTACCTCTCGCGGCTGCTCGCGAAGAAGGGCGTCAAGCACGAGGTGCTCAACGCGAAGAACCACGCACGCGAGGCGGAGATCGTCGCGCGTGCAGGGCGTCTGGGAGCCGTCACCGTCGCCACGAACATGGCCGGTCGAGGCACCGACATCATGCTCGGCGGCAACGCCGAGTTCCTCGCCGTACAGGAGCTCAAGGCCCAGGGTCTGGACCCGGTGGAGACGCCGGAGGAGTACGAGACGGCCTGGGACGAGACCTATGCCGCGATGAAGGCGACCGTCGCGGAAGAGGCGGAGAAGGTCATCGAAGCCGGTGGCCTCTACGTGCTCGGCACCGAGCGCCACGAGTCGCGCCGCATCGACAACCAGCTGCGTGGACGATCCGGACGTCAGGGCGACCCGGGGGAGAGCCGCTTCTACCTGAGCCTCACCGACGACCTGATGCGGCTGTTCCAGTCGGGAGCCGCCGAGGCGATCCTCGCGCGGACGAACTTCCCGGACGACGTGCCGATCGAGTCGGGCCTGGTCTCGCGCGCCATCCGCAGTGCGCAGTCGCAGGTCGAGGCGCGCAACGCCGAGATGCGCAAGAACGTCCTCAAGTACGACGACGTCCTCAACCGTCAGCGTGAGGCGATCTACGCGGATCGCCGGCACATCCTGCAGGGCGATGACATCGCGGACCGCGTGCAGCACTTCATCGAGGATGCCGTCACCGGCGTCGTCCGTGATCACACCGGCGAGGGCCACAACGAGAGCTGGGACTTCGACGCACTCTGGACCGAGCTGAAGACCCTCTACCCGGTCGGCGTGACGATCGACGAGGTCGTCGCGGAGGCGAGCGGCCGCAAGGGCGGCATCACCTCGGACGGCCTCACCCGCGAGCTGCTCTCCGACGCGAAGATCGCCTATGAGAAGCGCGAGGAGACCCTCGGCGCGGCGGCGACACGCGAGCTGGAGCGCCGCGTGGTGCTGCAGGTGCTCGATCGTCGCTGGCGCGATCACCTCTACGAGATGGACTACCTCAAGGACGGCATCGGGCTGCGCGCGATGGCGCAGCGCGACCCGCTGATCGAGTACCAGCGCGAGGGCTACTCGATGTTCCAGTCGATGATGGGACAGATCAAGGAGGAGTCGGTCGGCTACCTCTACAACCTCGAGGTCGAGGTGCGCCGCGCTCCCGACAGCGATGCGGCCGAGGTCGAAGCCAAGGGGCTCTCCGACGGCGCCGGCGAGCAGCGCCTCGAGTACTCGGCGGCGAATGACGCCGGCGAGGTCGAGGTGCGCAACGATCGCGGTCAGGTGCAGCAGGCGGCGACGGATCGGATCCGCCAGGCGGCGGCCCGTGCCGCCGCGACCGAACCCGCCGAGCCCGAACAGGGCGCCCGCGGTGCCTTCGGGCAGCGCACGGATGCCGCCGAGCAGCCGGCCGCAGGCAACCGCGAGCAGCGACGGGCGCAGGGCAAGAAGAAGAAGTAGCGGTAGGCCGAAGAGGGGCCGATCCATCCGGATCGGCCCCTCTTCGCTGGCCTGTAGGCTTGGCCGATGACCCCAACGCGCCACTTCGACCAGTCGTCGAAGCTCAAGAACGTCCTGTACGAGATCCGTGGGAACACGCTCGTCGAGGCGGCGCGGCTCGAGGCCGAGGGGCACCAGATCCTCAAGCTGAACACGGGCAATCCGGCGATCTTCGGCTTCGAGGCGCCCTACCAGATCGTGCGCGACATGCTCGAGGCGCTGCCCACCGCGCACGGCTACAGCGACAGCAAGGGCATCATCTCGGCGCGTCGCGCCGTGGTCAGCCGATACGAGGAGATCCCCGACTTCCCGCGCTTCGACCCGGATGACGTCTACCTCGGCAACGGGGTCTCCGAGCTCATCACGATGACGATGCAGGCTCTGCTGGACGAAGGCGATGAGGTGCTCATCCCGGCTCCGGACTATCCGCTGTGGACGGCGATGACCAGTCTCGCCGGGGGAACCCCCGTGCACTACGTCTGCGACGAGGAGGACGGCTGGCAGCCGGACCTCGAGGACATCCGGTCCAAGATCACGCCGCGCACCAAGGCGCTGGTCATCATCAACCCGAACAACCCCACCGGCGTCGTGTACTCCAGGGCTGTGCTCGAGGGCATGGTGCAGATCGCCAGAGAGCACCAGCTCCTGCTGCTGTCCGATGAGATCTACGACCGCATCGTCTTCGACGAAGCGATCCACATCCCCACGGCGACGCTCGCGCCCGACCTCCTCTGCCTCACGTTCAACGGACTGTCCAAGACCTACCGGGTCGCCGGATTCCGTTCGGGCTGGGTGGTCATCACCGGTCCGCAGGCTCATGCCAAGGGCTTCATCGAGGGGATCACGCTGCTCGCGTCGACGCGTCTCTGCCCGAACGTGCCCGCGCAGCACGCTCTGCAGGCCGCGCTCTCCGGAGTGCAGTCCATCGACGCGCTCATCGCTCCCACCGGACGCCTGCACGAACAGCGCGACATCGCCTGGCAGGGACTCGAGTCGATACCGGGCGTCTCCTGCGTGAAACCCGAAGGCGCGCTCTATGCCTTCCCGCGGCTCGATCCGAACGTGCATGAGATCAGGGACGATGCGAAGCTCGTCTACGACCTGCTCGTCTCCGAGCACATCCTGCTCGTTCAGGGCACCGGCTTCAACTGGGCGACTCCCGATCACCTCCGGATCGTGACGCTGCCGGAGGCCCGGGTGCTCAGCGAGGCGATCGAGCGACTCGGAAACTTCCTCGCCAGTTACCGCCAGTAGCTCGCGCTGGTGCTGGTTCCGGCGCGGCCGCGCTCGGAGCCGGTGCCAGCGAGCCCGCCAGCCGGCGCACGGCCGCGACGAGCGACGAGCGCGGGGTGACGTCGCTCATCGGCCTGGCATGCAGGAGCGCGGCATCGGCAGCCCGCCGGTCGTATGGCAGGAACGTCACGTCGGCGATGCCGGCGAATCTCTCGAGCGTGCGTCGGATCTGACCACGGGCATCGATGCCGAGTGGTCCGGGGCGCACCTGGTTGGCGACCACGGTGATCGGGGTCGGCCCGATGAGATCGCGGAGTTCGGCATGATCGCGCAGGAAGCGGCTGATTCCGAGCGGATCGGCCGTGGTGACGGCGATCACCGCATCGGCCTCGCGGAGGGTCGTCGTCGTCGCGGCGTGGCGGCGCGGACCGGTGAGGTCGAACGTGGCCTCGTCGTCGGCGTCGAGGGTGCCGGCGATGTCGACCACCGTCTCCTGCATCCACTCGCGGCACGCCTGGAGCGTTGCGCGCAGGCGGGCGGCCGACAGTTCCGGCCAGCGGCCGGGTCGATTGATCCCTCCGAGCACTTCGACGGCGCCGGCACTCGTCTCCAGCGTTGTGGCGAGCCGGGTCAGCTCGTTCGAGTCGAGTCCGCCGAGCTCGGCGCGTCGGCACGCGGCCGCGATACCCGGTGAGTCGTCGCTGAGGCCGAGGAGGAGCGCGAGCGAGGGGGCGACCGTGTCGGCGTCGACGAGGGCGGTGCGGCGGCCGGTGCGGGCCAGCTCGACGGCGAGCTGGATGGCGAGCGTGGATCGTCCGGGAGCACCGTGCGGGCCCCAGAGCGCGAGGATTCGGCTGGTGGATGCCGACGAGACCGGCCGCACCGCGACCGGCGCCTCCGCGGTCAGCGCCGCAGCCACCTCCCATCCCGACGCCTCCGCAGGCAGCGCGGCCGTCAGTCCGTAGCGCCCGAGGAGGCGGCTGTCGCCATCCCCGAGGGGGACGATGCGGACGCCGGAACGATCGCAGGCGGCGATGAGGTCGGGCGTGAGGACGGCCCGAACGGCCGGTGCGAGCAGCGTGTCGGCGTCGCCCAGATGGGAGGCGATCGCGGCGTCGGGTGAGAGGACCGCGATCACGCGCACGCCCTCGAGCTCGAGCTCCTCGGCCAGAGCGGTCGCCCGCGGCTCGGGGATGGCGATGATCACGCCGGTCATGAGCCGGCGCCCACGGGGACCAGTGACAGCACCGAACCGCCGGTGATGGCCGCGAGGACGTCGGCCACATCGGAGCGGTCGATGACCACTTCGACTCCGGCCTTCGCCCCCGCCATCATGCCTTCGGTGTCCACGATCGCCGCGACCACGGCATCGGCGATGAGGATCCTGGGCGCATCGAAGGAGCGGTCGTCCTCGAGGGGAGGGGCGTGCCACAGTTCGACGACCGTCCCCGGTGCGACGTCCTCGGGGATGCCGGTGCTGCTCTCGACGACGATCGTCGTGGTGCGACCGCTCTCGGCGCCCGCCGCAGCGGCCGAGGGGACGAGCTCTCCCTCCGCGAGCGTGCGGGCGGCGATCTGCCCCGGCTCCAGATCCTGCGGGGCGAGATAGGCGTCGCCGACGGCGCCGAGGTTGACCTCCACGACCTGGAAGTCGCCCGAGACGAGCGCCTCGCCCGCGACGATGGTGCGGTTGGCCTGCAGCACCGGCGTGGTGTGATCGGCGGAGGAGATGATCAGCCACACACCGGCGATGGAGAGGGCGACCAGCACGATGCCGATCAGGAAGCGTGCATCGCCCCAGAAGGCGCGTCGCGGTCGAGTGTGCGTCGTCATGGAGCCATGGTCACAGAAATCGGCTGATCGCCGTTCGAGTTATCCACAGGCCGGCCGAGAGCGGGGCATATATGCACGGCGCAGGGGAGAATGGGGGACATGCCCGATATGCCCGCATCCGCTCCGCGCTTCCTCGCGCCTGCCCAGGTGGCGGAGCTGCTGAGCATCGAGGTGGACGAGGTGATCGCGCTGGTCTTCGAGGGGCGCCTGCGAGGTTCGCAGCTCGGGTCTCCCGCACGCTGGCGGGTCGAGGAGTCGAGCCTCTCGGAGTACCTCGCCGAACAGTCGGAGGAGGCCAGGCGGATGGCGTTGTGGCGTCAGGCGAACGAGGCCAGCTTCCCCGAGGTGTGGGGAACGTCGACCCGCACCCCCCTTCAGGGCAGCTGAGCGACTCCGGACGTCCGGAGCCGGAGCAGCGCGCTGAACGGCACGATGCGGAACCCCTGCACTGCTTCCGCGCGCCGCACCTCGCCGGCGTCGTGCACGGCGAGGTCGAGATGATCGGCACCGGCCCGGTCGATGGTTCCGTGCACCTCGCCGCCGTCCTGGAGGGCGATGCGGACGGGCACCCGCCGGCGCGCGAGATCCCGCAGCACGAAGCCGAACGTCATGCGTTCGCGCAGCGCGGGCTCCGCCGTGGTCTGCGGGTCGAGACTGGCCAGCAGCATGCCATGATCCATCGTCATCCCGCTGATCGCGTGCAGCGGGATGACCGACATCGTCCGAGCCGCGGCCGATTCCGCATGGGACGACGACTCGGCGGCGATCCAGTCCGCCCCGAGCGCCCGGAGGCGCACGGGGAGACGCAGCCCGGCGGCGAGCTCGAGCGTCACCGGCGCCTCGACGGCGCACAGCATCCGGAGCCTGCTGCGCAACTCGAGTCGTGAGATGCGCAGCCGCTCTGATTCCGCATCGAGGGCGGCGCGCTCCGCCTCCCACTCCGAGGCGAGCTGACCTTCGAGGTCTTCGAACAGGCGATCCCAGTGCACCCGACCGAGCGTAGGCGACCGACCGGATCCATGTACGAGTTATCCACAATTGTCGTGCTCGCACCGTCGGAGCCGTCGTCACCGTGCTGTACTTTCACGCAGTTTCCCAGAACGAGAGCGCCCCTCATGACCTTGCACGAGTACTTCGCACCCCAGCCCACCTCGGCATCCGAGCTGCCGGATCCCGCGCCGCTGCTGCGAAGCCTCACCCAGGGCGTTCTCGAGGTTCTCGCCGGCGTCCGCGAGGTCGATCAGCTCGCGAGGTGGTTCAGCGAGGATGCGTTCCGCAGTCTGGTGACCAGGGCGAACCTGTCGGCCAGGGCGCGCAGCGCCCGCGGGGTCGCACCGGCGCGGCCCTCGTTCGAGATCCTCTCGATCCGGTGCGCGGCGCCCAGGGACGACGTGATCGAGGCCGTGGTCGTCGTGGCGGGTCCCGGACGCACGCGAGCGGTCGCAATACGGCTCGAGGGCATGGACCGACGCTGGCGGGCGACGTCGCTGGCGATTCTCTGAGCCGACTGAATCTATGCTGGGGAGGTGTCAACCCTCAGCGATCTCGCCCAGGCCCAGGGCCTCCTGACCGACGCCGACGTCGAGTGGCTCCACCGCCTCGCCGGCGACGGCCAACTGCTCGCGGACCTCGCCTCTGCCGACATCGTCGTCTGGATCCAGACCGACGACGGCAGCTTCGTCGCCGTCGCGCACGCCCGTCCCAGCGGTGCTGCCACTCTGTTCTACCGCGACATCGTCGGGGAGCGGGTCCGTCCGCAGTGGCGCACCCAGGTGCAGGGGGCGTTCGACTCGGCGGAGATCGTCGATTCCTCGTCGCCGGACTGGTTCGAGGAGACGCCGACCAGAGTCCGGGCGGTGCCGATCGCGCGCCAGCGGCGCAAGGAGGACGGTGCGGCGACGGTCATCGGCGTGGTCACGCGGCACACGAACCTCGGTGAGGCCCGCACCCCGTCACGGCAGCAGATCACTTTCGAGGAGTGCGCGAACGACCTCTTCCGCATGATCGCCGACGGCAGCTTCCCTGATCTCGCCGCCCCCACGTCACCGCGTCGCGGCGCGCCCCGAGCATCGGACGGACTGATCAGGATCGATGTCGACGGCATCACCACGTTCGCCAGCCCGAACGCCCTCTCGGCATTCAATCGGATGGGCTTCGATGACGAGCTCGAGGGGGAGTCCCTCGCCGAGGTGACCACCCGCCTGGTGCCGCCGTCGCGGCAGGTCGACGAGTCGTTGCCCGTCGTCGTCACGGGGCGCGCCCCCTGGCGCACGGACATCGAGGCGCGCGGTGTCACGGTCTCCCTCCGGGCCATCCCCCTGAAGGACCACGGCAACCGGATCGGCGCGATCGTGCTCTGTCGTGACGTCTCCGAGCTGCGGCACCAGGAGCAGGAACTCATCACCAAGGATGCGACGATCCGCGAGATCCACCACCGGGTGAAGAACAATCTGCAGACCGTCGCCTCGCTGCTGCGTATCCAGGCGCGCCGCACCCACTCGGAAGAGGCGCGCGACGCGCTCGCGCAGGCGATGCGCCGCGTGGATGCGATCGCCGTCGTGCATGACACGCTGGCGCAGGGTCTCACTCAGAAGGTCGATTTCGACGAGGTCTTCCAGCGGGCGCTGAAGCTCGTCGCCGAGGTCGCCTCAGCCCCGAACACCCGTGCCAAGGTGCGGTCGACGGGTCGGTTCGGCGTGCTGCCGAGCGAGTACGCCACACCGCTGGCGCTGGCGCTGACCGAGGTCGTGACCAACGCCGTCGAGCACGGCCTTGCGGGCCAGGAGGGTTTGGTCACCGTCGATGCGGTGCGCACAGAGGAGAATCTCCGCGTGACCGTGAGCGACACGGGGCGAGGCCTGCCCGAGGGGCGCATCGGTCAGGGACTGGGCACGCAGATCATCCGCACGCTCATCCAGGGTGAGCTCAGCGGCACGATCGAGTGGCACGGCCGCGAGGGCGAAGGCACCGATGTGATCATCGACATCCCGCTGCGCTGGCTGATGAAGTAGCGCAGCGGGTATCGATCAGGACGCGCGGCGGGCGCGTGCTGCGCGGCGCTTGAGGGCGCGGCGCTCGTCTTCGGAGAGACCGCCCCAGACGCCGGAGTCCTGGCTGGTCTCGAGGGCGTACTGCAGGCAGATCTCGGTCACCGTGCAGGTGGCGCAGACGGTTTTCGCCTTCTCGATCTGGTCGACTGCCGGGCCGGTGTTCCCTACGGGGAAGAACAGCTCGGGGTCGACAGTCAGGCAGGCGGCCTTGTCGCGCCAATCCATGGGGGCTCCTCGGTGTGGATTTCAAGAGCGACCGCAGACGCGATGGCTCGGATTCGGGTGTCGGTTTCGGGTTCCGCTACCCTGATGTGTTGCAGACGGATGCCTGCGTTTTGTGTTGCGAGCTGAAGCGCCCGCCCCACGCCGCTGTGGGAGCACATGACTCTGTCTATTCTGTAACATAACGTTAACAAGGGCAAGGGTTTTCTGCGCTCTCATTCGATTCTCAGGAGATCCCGTGCGCGCACCCGGACTGGCTCTTGCCGCCGCCGCCGTACTCGCGGTCGAGGGTCTGGCGCTCACCGCCTTCGCCGTCATCGAGCTCACCGGACTCGGCGCCGGAGACGCGGCCTCGCTGCCCACCGCTCTGGCGCTCATCGTGCTCACGCTGATCGGGGCCGTCGCACTCTTCGCGTTCGCCGCGGGCACACGTCGGGGGCGCTCGTGGGCGCGCTCAGGCGGCGTCGTCTTCCAGGTGCTGGCCGTCGCACTGGCGCTCGCGTCGCTCACGCTGCAGCCGATCCCGTGGATGTTCACCGCGGGGGTCGGGCTCCCCGGCCTCATGGGCTTCATCCTGCTGATCGCCAGCGCCCGCCGCGAGGCCGAGCAGATCGAGGCGGAGCAGACCGCGGCGGAATGATCGTGCCCGCCTGAGCCGCCGTCAGGCGTCGATGCCGAGCAGCTTCCGGATGCGTGCGACGTGTCCGGTCGCCTTGACGTTGTAGAGGGCGAGGGTGACGATTCCGTCCTCATCGAGCACGAACGTGGAACGGATGACGCCCTCGATCACCTTGCCGTAGTTCATCTTCTCGCCCCAGACGCCGTATGCGTCGTGAACGGCGTGATCGGGGTCGCTGAGCAGGGTGAAGGTCAGTCCATCGCGTTCGCGGAACTCGGTCAGCTGCGACGGCTCATCCCGGGAGATCCCGATCACCCGGTAGCCGGCGCCCTGCAGCGACGAGATGCTGTCGCGGAAGTCGCACGCCTGGGTCGTGCACCCGGGCGTCATCGCCGCGGGATAGAAGTACAGGATCGTCTTCGTGCCCCGCAGATCGGCGAGCCGGACGGGCGCACCGTCCTGGTCGAGGAGCGTGAAGTCGGGGGCGGCGGTACCGGATTCCAGGCGCAGAGTCACCTCTTCAGCCTAACGGCCCGGGGCCTGGTCCGCCTTGTCGGAGAACGTCTGCAGCAGCCGCTGCAGCGAGTCCAGGCGTGCCCGCCCGGTCTCGCCGAGCTCGCCGCGCTCGGCGGCTTCGATCAGCGCGCAGTCCGGGGCGTCGGCCAGGTGCGTGCAGCCGCGGGGGCAGTCCTCGGCGATGAGCGACAGTTCGGTGAACGCCGCGAGGATGTTGGCCGGGTCGACGTGCCCGAGGCCGAAGGACCGCACGCCGGGAGTGTCGATCACCCAGCCGGTCCCGTCCGCGCCGTGGTAGCGCAGTGAGACCGTCGAAGAGGAGGTGTGCCGCCCGCGTCCGGTGACCTGGTTGACATGACCGGTCGCCCGCAGTGCCGTGGGAACCAGCGCGTTCACGAGTGTGGATTTGCCGACGCCGGAGTGGCCGACGAACACCGTGGAGTGCCCGACCAGAGCGGCGCCGATCTCCTCGATCGGCATCTCCTCCTGCGCGCTGGTGAACACGCGCAGGTCCAGGCCCTCGAAATGCGAGAGGAAGGCGGTGGGGTCGGCGAGGTCGGTCTTGGTCACGACGAGGAGCGGACGGATGCCGGCGTCCAGCGCCGCGACGAGATAGCGATCGACGAGCCGCGCTCGGGGTTCGGGGTCGGCTGCGGCCACGACGACGAGCATCTGGTCGGCGTTCGCGACGATCACCCGCTCCACCTGGTCGGTGTCGTCGGCGCTCCGTCGCAGCAGCGAGGTGCGATCGACGATCCCGACGATGCGGCTGAGCGTCCCTTCGGCACCCGAGGTGTCGCCGACGACCCGTGCCTGATCGCCGGTCACGATCGGCATGCGTCGCAGTTCTCGCGCCCTGGTCGAGGTGACGGCGCGTTCGTCCTCGGTGTTCTCGTCGATGAGCACGGAGTAGCGGCCACGGTCGACGCCGAGGACCCGGCCGATCACTGCGTCGTCGTGTGCGGGGCGGCGCTTGGTACGCGGGCGATTCGCCTTCGGGTTGGGCCTCGTCCGGAAGCTGCTCTCGTCGTAGGCCTCGAAGTCGTCCTCGAGGTCGTCGGCATCGTCGAGCCAGCTCATCCTGGGGTGCCCTGCAGCATCCGCTCCCAGAGCATGGTGAACTCGGGAAGCGTCTTCGCGGTGGTGCCGATGTCGTCGACCTCGACGCCGGCGACGCGGAGGCCGATGAGGGCTCCGGTCGTCGCCATCCGGTGGTCGTGGTGCGCGGCCCATCCGCCGCCGCGCAACGGCCGCGGGATGATCCGCAGTCCGTCCGAGAGCTCCTCGGCCTCGCCGCCGAGCGCGTTGACGTTGCCGACGAGCGCGGCGATGCGGTCGGTCTCGTGCAGGCGGATGTGGCCGATGCCCCGGATCGTCGTCGGGGTGTCGGCGAACGCCGCGAGACCGACGAGCGTCGGCGTGAGCTCGCTGGCCGCGGACAGGTCCAGATCGAGTCCGCGGATGCCGGCTCCGGCGCGCACGGTGAGGACTCCGCTGTGCCTGCTGACATGCGCGCCCATCGCTTGCAGGATCTCGGGCAGCAGCGCACCCGGCTGAGTCGAGTGCGCGGGCCATCCGGTGACCGAGACCGAACCGCCGGTGATGAGCGCGGCTGCGAGGAAGGGCGCCGCATTGGACAGATCGGGTTCGATCGCGATCTCCTTGGCCCGCGGTACGCCGGCCTCGACGAGCCATTCGCCTGCGGCCGGTCGTTCGATGCGGATGCCGCGGCGGCTGAGCGCCTCGATCGTCATGTCGATGTGGGGGAGGCTGGGCAGGTGGGAGCCGGTGTGCACGAGGTGCAGTCCCACGTCGAACCGCGGCGCCGCGAGGAGGAGCCCCGACACGAACTGGCTCGACGCGGACGCGTCGATCTCGACCCGTCCTCCGCGGATCCGGCCGTGTCCGCGGATCGTGAACGGCAGCGACCACGTGCCCTCGTCGTCGATGTCGACGCCGAGGTCGCGGAGCGCGTGGATCAGTCCGCCCATCGGGCGGTGAAGCGCCGTCTCATGTGCAGTGAGGTGCACGTCCTCAGCGGCGAGACCGGCGAGCGGGGCGATGAAGCGCATCACGGTGCCCGCCTGTCCGCAGTCCACCGTCTTGCCGCCCTGCAGCTTCGCGGGCGTCACGATGAGGTCGGGACCGAACTCGCTGCCCGCATGCTCCTCCTCGATCCCGACGCCGAGGGCGCGCAGCGCGTCGACCATGCGGCGGGAGTCGTCGGAGTGCAGCGGAGCGATCAGCCGCCCGGGCCCATCGGCGATGGCGGCGATGATGAGCTCACGATTCGTGAGCGACTTCGACCCCGGAATGGTCAGCGTGGCGCGCACGGCGTCGGAGGTCGTCGGCGCCGAGTAGGCGCCCTGGACGAGGGGAGGGGAATACCTGTTGGCGCTCATCGGTTTCCACCTTAGTGAACGGCGAACGACGCGCCGAGAAGGAGACAGCATGCTCGCCACGCTCGAGCGCGAGACGGTGGACCTCAGCGGCCTAGACTGGCCGGTGATGGATGACACGGCGACGACAGACACGACCGGCGACGCGCGGCGTGAATTCGAGGAGCAGGCGATCCCTTTCATGGATCAGCTCTACGCCGCGGCGATGCGCATGACGCGCAATCCGGCCGACGCGGCCGACCTCGTGCAGGAGACGTTCGTTAAGGCGTTCGGGTCGTGGGCGACGTTCACGCAGGGGACCAACCTGAAGGCCTGGCTGTACCGCATCCTCACCAACACGTACATCAACATCTATCGCAAGAAGCAGCGCGAGCCGTACCAGGGCACGATCGACGAGCTCGAGGACTGGCAACTGGGCGGGGCGGAGTCGACCACGGCCTCGCACGGCCGCTCGGCCGAGGCCGAGGCGATCGACCGGATGCCGGCATCGGTCGTCAAGGACGCCCTGCAGGCTGTCCCGGAGGATTTCCGGCTGGCGGTGTACCTCGCCGACGTCGAGGGCTTCGCCTACCAGGAGATCGCCGACATCATGAAGACGCCCATCGGCACCGTGATGAGCCGTCTGCACAGGGGCAGACGGATGCTGCGGGAGCTGCTGGCCGACTACGCCGCGGAGCGGGGCATCGCCGCGGCAGACACGAGGAGCAAGAGATGAGCGACTGCGGCTGCACGAAGGCGCGTCAGGATCTGGAGGAGTACCTCCGCAACGAGGTGTGCAAGACCGAGCACACCGAGATCCGCGAGCATCTGGAGAGCTGCCCGTCCTGCCGGGACGAGGCACTCGTCGCGACGACTCTGACCGAGGTGATCGCCCGCGCCTGCAAGGAGAGCGCCCCGGAGGAGCTGCGCGACCAGGTGTTCGCGCGTCTGCGCGAAGTGCAGGCCGCGCAGCACTGACCGGGTGTTTCACCGCCGCGCCGATTCGGCGCGCGCGCCTGGATAGTGTGGAGGCATGAGCCTCATCGATGCGCGGGGGATCCTCGCCGACACGACCTCAGCCGCTCGACTCGCCGACAGCGGGCTCGAGTATCGACTGGTCGACTTCGGCGATCCGGTCCGCGCGAAAGCCTTCCAGCGGGCGGTGTCGCGGGGGTTCCTCGGCGAGGAACCGAACGCCGAGGCCCTCGAACACGGGCGTCCGCCGATGCAGTGGCGCCGTAACACCGGCGTCTACGATCCGGGCTCCGGCGACGACGAACTGCCGGTGGCCACGGTGAACTCCTGGGTGGCCCCGATGACGGTTCCGGGTGGAGTCGAGGTGGGGATGTGGGCGATCAGCTACGTCACCGTGGCGGCGACGCACCGGCGGAGGGGCATCGCGAGGGCTCTCCTCGAGGGTGAACTGCGCGCCGCATCGTCGGCCGGCGTCCCGCTGGCCGGGCTCACGGTGTCGGAGGCGACGATCTACGGCCGCTACGGGTTCGCTCCGGCCATCCCGATGTCGCGTTTCACCGTCGACACGCGCAAGGCCGGATGGGCGGGTTCGCTGGCCGCCGGTCGCGTCGAGTACGTGGAGAAGGAGCAGCTGGCCGCCGATCTCGGAACGGTGCACGAGCGCGCGCGACTCGCGCGTTCGGGGCAGATCCCCGGGTGGCGGGAGCGCTGGGAAGGTCATACCGGGATGTCGCCGGCCGACTCCGACCGTGGCAAGGTCCGAGGTGTCCGTTATCTCGACGAGTCGGGAGAGGTGCGCGGCGCGCTGGCGTTCACCCTCCGGGAGAAGGGCGACACCTTCCGATTCAGCCTGAGCGTCCGACTGCTGGCGGCCGAGACGCCGGAGGCGCTCAGGGCGCTCTGGAGGTTCGCGCTCCAGCACGACCTGGTCGACGAGGTCACCGCGGACCTCCGTCCGCTCGACGACCCGCTGCCGTGGCTGGTGGCCGATCCGCGCGGCGTGACGCAGGTCGTGCACGACCACGGGTGGTTGCGAATCCTCGATGTGCCTGCGGCGCTCGGCGCCCGGACGTACGCGGCACCCTTGGACGTCGTGATCCGCATCGACGACGAGCTGGGGTTCGCCACCGGCGACTGGCTGATGCGCGTGGACGCTGACGGCGGCACGCACATCGACGCCGTGCACGGCGAGCAGGCCGACGTGTCGATGGGCATCGCCGCGCTGTCGGCGCTGTACGCCGGTGGCGTGCGGGCGTCGTCGCTGCATGCGGGCGGCCTCATCCGTGCGGAGACGGAGACCGTCGACCGGCTCGATCGGGCCTTCCTCGCCCTGCCCTCGCCGTCGCTCGACATCTGGTACTGAGTTCCGCCCCGCGGGGATTGTCCGAGAAACGACGGTCGTTGTCCGCGCAGACGGTCGGATGCCGGGAGCGGATGCCGGAGGATGAGCGGATGGCGACAACCTTGGCGCACCGCTCCACCCGCGGGCTCGGCCTCCTGCAGGGCATCGCCCTGTATCTCGCATCGGTCCTCGGCACCGGACTCCTCGTGCTTCCCGGGCTCGCGGCCAGGGAGGCAGGACCGGCGAGTCTCGTGTCTGTCGCCGTCGTCGCGGTGCTGGCCGTCCCGCTGGCAGGGACGTTCGCCGTGCTCGCGGCTCGGTACCCCGACCCCGGCGGTGTCGCGAGCTACGTGCGTCGCGCGCTCGGTGCCACCGCCGCCCGCGCGACGGGGTACTGGTTCCTGCTCGGCGTCGCCGCCGGCGGCCCGGTGGTCGCGACGCTCGGGGCGCAGTACATCTCCGCGGTGCTCGGTGTCGACCGCACCGCCGTTCCCTTCGTCGCCGTCGCGTTCTACGTGATCCCGTTCTGCGTCAATCTGTTCGGAATCCGCGTGGCGGGGTGGCTGCAGCTGGTGCTCATGGCGCTCCTGCTGGGCGTCGTCGTCACCGTGGTCGCCGTGGCCGCGCCCGCTGTCGACCCCGCGAACTTCGCCCCGTTGTTCCCGCACGGATGGGGCGGCGTCGGCGTCGCGATCGTGATGTTCGTGTGGGCCTTCGCCGGGTGGGAGGTCGGCACCCACATCTCCGGCGAGTTCGCGCATCCGCGCCGGGTCATCCCGATCGCAACCGCGGTGACCCTGGTGATCTCGGGAGCGGCGTACCTGGCGTTGCAGGTGGTGACCGTCGGCGCCCTCGGCGATCGAGCAGGGAGCGGGAGCGTCGTACTGCTCGACCTGGCGAGGGAAGGTGCTCCGGGCGCCGCTCCCATGATGATCGGCGCCGTCGCCGCGATCGTCGCCGTCGGCGTGCTGAACGTGTATCTCGCGGCGTTCTCGAAACTCGGCGCGTCGCTCGCTCTCACCGGTGATCTGCCGCGGTGGTTCGCACGGGGAGCAGAGAGCGGTGCCGTGCCTCGCCGCTCGCTTCTGCTCACCGGAGCCATCGGCCTCCTGTATTTCGGGCTGCTGCTGGCAGGAGGCCTGAACCTCCAGCCGTTCATCCTGATCCACACGGCCAGCATGGTCGCGATCTATGCGCTGGGCATGATCGCCGCGGTCCGGATCCTCGAGCGGGGGAGTGCCGGCTGGTGGATGGCGGTGATCGCCGCTGTCCTCTGCGCCGGGCTGCTCGCGCTCGCGGCATCCGCATTGCTCGTGCCGGCGCTGCTCGCGGCAACGGCCGTCGTCGTGACCGCAGTCCGGCACCTTCGAAAAGAATCCTAACAAAATAATCGGAAGGGTCTTTTCTGAAAAGAACCTTTCCTATAACCTCATCTCCAGGCGGATGCCCTTCCGCCCTGCTCTCACGAGCAACGAAGCACTTGAGACGAGGTCCCCATGCACGACAACCGCTGGAGGAAAGTTCTTCCTCTTGTCGCGGGCGCAGCTGCGCTCGCCCTGACCCTGGGCGGCTGTGCGCCCAGCGGCAGTTCCACAGGCGCCGGTGAGCGCCCCATCCGGATCTGGTCCGGGCACATGACGCCGATCACCAACAACTTCAGCCCCTTCGCCGTCGACACCGCCACCCACCTGACGTTCGGTGCGATCTACGAGCCGCTGTTCTTCTTCAACCAGCTTTCGGCGGAGGAGCCGGTCGGCCTGCTCGGCGATTCCTACGAGTTCAGCGAAGACGGCACCGTCCTCACGATCACCATCAAGCCCGGCCTGAAGTGGAGCGACGGCGAGGACCTCACCGCCGAGGACGTCGCCTTCAGCCTCGGCTACGGGCCGAACCTCGACCCCGATCAGGTCTCGGTCGAGACCTCGGACGACACGACGGTCGTGGTCACCTATGCCACCCCGAAGTTCACGTCGGCATCGATGATCCTCGGCTCGACCTGGATCATCCCGGAGCATGTCTGGGCCGACATCGAGGACTACACGACCGAGACGAACCCGGAACCCGTCGGCTCGGGCCCGTACAAGCTGAAGTCCTTCACCGACGCCGCGTACACGCTCGAGGCGAACCCCGAGTTCCGTGACGGCGCCCCCGCGGTCGCCGAGGTGCAGGACGTCGGCATCGACTCGAACCAGTCGTCCGAGGACCTGCTGAAGACCGGCAAGCTCGACTGGGTCGGCCAGTTCATCGCCAACCCCGACGGGGTGACCGCGAACGGCAAGATCAGCACGATGAACCAGCAGCAGGATCCGACGGTGATCATGACCTGCGCGAATGCGGAGCTCGGATGCACCGGCGCGCAGACCGACCCGGCCGTGCGGCAGGCGCTGAACATCGCCATCGACCGCAGCGCGATCGGGACCAAGGCCTTCGCCGGACTCGCCGGAGAGGCATCGCCGAGCTTCGCCCTGATGCCGCGCGACGAGAAGTGGCTGTCGGATCAGAAGCTGGCGACGAGCCCGCAGGAGCCGGATGCAGCGGCGGCGGGGGCGATCCTCGAAGCCGCCGGTTACACGAAGGACGGCGAGGGCTTCTATGGCAAGGACGGCACGGCCATCGAGCTCGACCTGTTCTCGCCGGACGGCTGGACCGATTACAACGATGCTGCCAAGCTCATCAGCGCGCAGGCGGCCGAAGCCGGCATCCGGGTCAACGCCCGCACCGTCTCGGACGCGGAGTACTGGACGCCGATCTCCAGCGGCGAGTTCCAGCTCGCCCTCTACGGCCTCACGCAGTCGCTCGTCGCCGACCCGTACTCCAACTACGACCAGTACTTCAGCACAGCGGCGACGGCGAAGGTCGGCGAGGACCCGTTGAAGGGGCAGAACTACTCGCGCTACAGCAACGCCGCGGTCGATGCGGCAGTCGCTGCGGCGGGAGCCACGCAGGACGAGGCGATCAAGCAGGGCGCCTACACGGCCATCCAGGCCGAGATCGCCAGTGACCTGCCATACATCCCCGTGGTGCTGAACGCCTCGCAGTCGTTCTTCAACACGGCGGACTTCACCGGCTGGCCCACGGAGGGCGACATGTACGCGGCACCGCTGCCGTACCTGTCGACGGCTTCCGCCGTCGTCCTCACCCATCTGAGCCCCGCCTCGAAGAAGTAGGGCGCACGTCCATGGACCGATCCACTGAAGGGAGGCTCTCGTGAAGTTCTGGATGCGACGCATCGTGTTCTACGTCGTCACACTGTGGGCCGCGATCTCCCTCAACTTCCTGCTCCCGCGGATGCTTCCGGGCGATCCCGCTGCGATCATGCTGGGAAAGCTCCGGCGTGCGAACGGCAATCGGCCGTTGTCGGAGGAGACGATCAAAGCGATCACCTCCATCCTGGGCGCAGAGAAGGGATCGAGTCTGTGGGACCAGTACCTCGCCTACTGGGGCCGGCTGCTGCAGGGTGATCTCGGAGTCTCCTCGACCCGATACCCGGCCCCGGTGGGCGAGCTCATCACCGCGGCTTTGCCGTGGACGGTGACCCTCGTGGGTGCCGCGACCATCGTCTCCTTCGTCATCGGCATCATCGCCGGCGCGTGGGTGGGATGGCTCCGCGGCACCTGGGTCGATCAGCTCGTCCCGATCACCACGTTCCTCCAGTCCGTTCCGTACTTCTGGCTGGCGCTCGTCCTCGTCGCGGTGTTCTCCGTTCAGCTCGGGCTGTTGCCGATCATCGGCGGGTACGACGTGTTCGAGTTCCCGGCCGGCCCCGAGTGGAGTCCGGCGTTCATCGGCAGCACCCTGCTGCACGCCATCCTGCCGGCGACAACGATCGTGATCTCCTCGGTCGGCGGATGGCTGCTGGGGATGCGCAACATGATGGTCCAGACGATGGCCGAGGACTACGTCATCACGGCGGAGGCCAAGGGCCTGACCCGCTCCCGCATCCGCACCGCCTACGCCGCCCGCAACGCGGCGATCCCGAGCCTTTCCGGTTTCGGCATCGCCCTGGGATTCGTGGTCGCCGGCTCCATCGTGACCGAGCAGGTGTTCAGCTACCCGGGCATCGGCAAGCTGATGATCCAGGCGGTTCAGGGACTGGACTACGCGCTGATGCAGGGCGTCTTCCTCGTCATCACTCTGACCGTGCTGGCCGCCAACTTCCTCATGGATCTGGTCTACGGATTCATCGACCCGAGAGTACGACGCGATGGCTGAACAGATGCTTCTCCTTTCTCCTCCCGATTCCACCCATGCCGTGGCGGTCTCTCAGTCCGGCCGCGCGCGTCGGCGCAGCGGGCTCACGATGTCGGGCAAGCTCCTCGCCGGGATCATCATCGTCGGCGTGATCGTGGTGTTCGGTCTGCTCGGGCCGCTCTTCCTCGGCGACCCGCGCGACGCGAGCTTCGATGCGCTGCTCCCGCCCGGTGCCGAGCATCCACTCGGCACCACCAAGCTCGGTTACGACGTGCTCTCGCAGATCGCGACCGGAACTCAGGGATCACTGTTCGTCGGCGCGGTCGCGGGCCTCGTCTCGCTTGTGCTCGCGCTCGTGTTCGGGGTGCTCGCAGGGTACTTCGGCGGAGTCCTCGACGAGGTCCTCACGCTGATGACCAACATCATGCTCGTCATCCCCGGTCTTCCGCTCGTGATGGTGATCGCGGCGTACGTGCAGAACACCGAGGGACTCGGGGCGCTGGCTCGCAGCTCGCTGCTCGTGGCCCTCGTGCTCGGCATCACCGGATGGGCGGGGTCGGCGGTGGTGCTGCGCGGCACGGCACGTTCGCTGCGCACGCGGGACTACGTCGCAGCCTCCGTCGTGGCAGGGGAGCGACCCATGCGGGTGATCTTCGTGGAGATCCTGCCCAACCTCGTGCCGCTGCTCGCCGCGCAGCTCATCTTCGGCGTGATCTTCGCCGTCCTCGGTGAGGCGGGCCTGTCGTACCTGGGTCTCGGGCCGACGGGGTCGATCACTCTCGGCACCGTGCTCAACGACGCGCAGACCGGCCAGGCGGTCGGTAGCAGCGCATGGTGGTGGTTCGTCCCTCCAGGAGCGATCATCGCCCTGATCGGCGCTGGTCTCTCGCTGATCAACTTCGCGATCGACGAGATCGTGAACCCGAAGCTGCGTCTGGCGCCGATGGCGGCACGGCGGCAGCGCCGAGCGCGTCGCGCCGGCGTCGGCATCGCGGGAGATGGAGCAGTCGCATGAGCGTTCCCGAAGCCGTGCTGACAGCACGCAACGTGTCGATCGAGTACGAGGTCGATCCACCGGTGAAGGCCGTCCGCGACGTGTCGCTGACGCTCAACCGCGGCGAGATCCTGGGCCTTGCAGGGGAATCCGGTTGCGGCAAGACCACCCTGGCGTACGGCATGAATCGGCTGCTGAAGGCACCGGCGCTGATGACGAGCGGCGAGATCACCTTCCATGACCGCGATGGATCCGACATCGATATCGTGGCGTTGGAATCGGAGGGGCTCAGGGCCTTCCGCTGGGACAAGATCTCGATGGTGTTCCAGGGGGCGATGAACTCGCTGAACCCGGTCATCTCGGTGCGGGCGCAGATCTTCGACATCTTCGACACGCACCGGCCAGGGATGTCGCGGAAGGCGAAGGCCGAGCGGGCCGAGGAACTCCTCACCCTCGTCGGGGTGGACCCCGCCCGTCTCACCTCGTTTCCGCACGAGCTCTCCGGTGGGATGCGCCAGCGCATGATGATCGCGATGGCCCTCGCTCTGGATCCGCAGGTGATGATCATGGACGAGCCGACCACGGCGCTCGATGTCGTCGTGCAGCGGGACATCATCCGCGAGATCATGCGGCTGCGGGAGCGGCTCGGGTTCGCGGTGATCTTCATCACGCATGATCTGCCGATGCTGATCGAGATCAGTGACCGGATCGCGGTGATGCTGCAGGGGGAGATCGTGGAGCAGGGCACGGCCGAGGAGATCTACCGGTCGCCGCAGCACGAGTACACGAGGAAGCTGCTCTCCAGCTTCCCGTCGCTGAAGGGCGAGCGGGGCGACTTCGTCCGCACCGGCGCATCGATCGAGGAGCAGGTCCGATGAACGAGACATCCACTCTGGAGGCCCGGAACCTGGTGAAGGACTTCACCCTCCGGTCGGGGTTCCGCACGCACACTCTGCACGCGGTGAAGGACGTCTCGTTCACGATCGCGGCCGGCAGGACGCTCGCACTGGTGGGGGAATCCGGGTCGGGGAAGTCGACGATCGCGCGGATGCTGATGAAGCTGGAGAGCCCGACCGGCGGGCAGATCCTGCTGGACGGCCACCGCACCGGCACCCGTTCGAAGGACATCGCCGCGTACCGGTCGCAGGTGCAGATGGTGTTCCAGGACCCCTTCGCGTCGCTGAACCCGTTTCACACCATCGGTCACCATCTGGAGCGTCCGATCCGCATCCATCGTCCGCAACTGAGTGCCGCGGCAGTGCGCGAACGCGCGATCGAATTACTCGAGCGGGTCCGCCTCACGCCGGCGGAGAGCTACATCGATCGTCGTCCGCACGAGCTCTCCGGCGGGCAGCGCCAGCGCGTCGCGATCGCCAGGGCGCTGGCCCCCGGAGCCGGATTCATCGTCGCCGATGAGCCGGTGTCCATGCTGGACGTCTCGATCCGTCTCGGAGTGCTGAACCTGCTCGCGGACCTGCAGCGGGAGGAGAACCTGGGCGTGCTCTACATCACCCACGACCTCGCGACCGCGCGGCATTTCTCCGACGAGATCATGGTGCTCTACCGCGGTGACGTCGTGGAACGCGGCCCCGCCGACGACGTCATCCTGAACCCGCAGCACGAGTACACCAGAACTCTGCTCGGAGCCGCTCCCGAACCGGACAACCTCGGCAGACTCCGCGACGAGGTCCGCCGCGAACTCCGCTCGGTCTGAGCCGCGGCATCGTCCAAGGGAATCCCATGTCACAGATCGATCCGGGCACCTCGTCCTGGTTGCGCACAAGGAACGACCGCGAGGCCCTGCACCTGTTCCTCGAGCACGGCCCGCTCACGCGGACGCGGCTGGGCGAGTTGACGGGGATGTCCAAGCCGACCGCCACGCAGATGATCGCGCGCCTGAAACGCGCCGACCTGGTGCGCCCCGTCGGCGAGGTGGCCGGAAACCGCGGGCCGAGTGCCGTGAGCTGGGGCGTGCGCACCGATCGGATCACCGGCGTCGCGATCAGCATGCGGGAGGACACGATCCAGGCCGTCCTCGTCGACGCGGCTGCGGCCGAGCATCCCGTCATCGAACTTCCCGTCGACAGAGCCGGACGAACCCCGGAGGGTGACATCGGGCGTGCGATCGACGCCGCCTGCGCCGCGGCCGATGCCGAGCAGCACACCGTCGAGGCCGTGACGGTCGGTGTGCAGGGCGCCGTGGGCCGCGCGGAGGATTCCATCTCGATGACGGACACGCTCCCAGGATGGCCATCGACCGGCTCGCGGGAGCGCATCGAGCAGTCGCTCGGCGTCGCGGTGACACTGGAGAACGACGTCAATCTTGCGACCATGGCCGAGCGCGCCGTCGGCGTGGCGCGGGATGCCGGCAGCTTCGCCCTGCTGTGGATCGGCGTGGGGCTCGGTGTCGGCGTCGACCTCGCTGGCAGCATCCATCGCGGCGCGCACGGGAGCGCCGGCGAGGTCGGATACCTCACCGTCGCCGCCGGTTCCGGCGCCCCGGGCGCCGGAACCACGGAGCTGCTCGGATCCGACGCTGTTCGGCAGCTCCTCGGTGGCGCGGCCGCACGCTATCCGGAGGGCCTCCTCGCCCTCGCCGACGACCATGCGGCGCTCGGCGTCATCGCCGAACGGATCGCCCTCACCCTCGAACCCGTGCTCGCCGTCCTCGACCCCGAGATGGTCGTGCTCGGCGGGCCGACAGCTCTCGCCTGCGGCACACGGCTCGCCTCCGCCGTGATGGATCGCCTCGCCGGCGATGACCGCCCGACGCCGACGGTGCTGCTCAGTTCGACCGGAAGCACCGCGGTCCTGGTGGGCGCACGCCGCCTGCTGGTGCAGCAGATCAGGGAACGCCTCGAAGAGCGCATTCCCACACAGTGACGCCCGGCCATCGGGCGCAGAGATGCAGAGAAAGCAAGGAGAGCAATGAAACTCGCCATCGTCGGCGGTGGATCGACATACACCCCGGAGCTGATCGACGGATTCATCCGACTTCAGCAGCAACTGCCGATCGAGGAGATCGTCCTGGTCGACAGCGACCGCACGCGGCTCGAACTCGTCGGCGGCGTGTCCCGACGGATGCTGGCTCGCGCCGGCCATCCGGCGCGCTTGACGGCGACGGACGACCTCGCCGGCGGAGTCAGCGACGCGGATGCCGTTCTCATCCAGTTGCGGATCGGCGGGCAGGACGCCCGCGAGCAGGATGAGACGTGGCCGCACGAGGTCTCCTGCATCGGCCAGGAGACGACGGGCCCCGGTGGCCTGGCGAAGGCTCTGCGCACGGTGCCCGTCGTCCTGCGGATCGCCGAGGTCGTGCGTACGCACGCGAAACCCGATGCCTGGATCGTGGACTTCACCAATCCCGTCGGAATCGTGACCCGCGCCCTTCTGCTGGCCGGGCACCGGGCGGTCGGACTGTGCAACGTCGCCATCGGATTCCAGCGGCGCTTCGCGGCCGAGGCGGGGGTCGAACCCGATCGGGTCGGCCTGGCGCACGTCGGGCTGAACCACCTCACCTGGGAACGCGGCGTATTCGTCGACGGCAAGGATGTGCTGCCAGGACTCCTGGACAGCAACCTGCAGGGGCTCGCGGATGACGTCGAGCTCGCACCGGAGCTGCTGTCGCAGCTCGGTGTGATCCCGTCGTACTACCTGCGCTACTACTACGCGCATGACGAGGTGCTGCATGAGCAGCGGCACCACGCGACGCGCGCACAGGAGGTGCGGGCGATCGAGAACGAACTGCTCGGACTGTATGCCGACCCGGCGGTCGACACGAAGCCCGCGATCCTCGAGCAGCGCGGCGGGGCCTTCTACTCGGAGGCGGCGATCGAACTGCTCATCGCCATCCGTGGCGGGACCGATGTGCCGCGGGTCGTGAACCTGCGCAACGACGGCGTGCTGCCGTTCCTGCCGGACGACCACGTCATCGAGGTGCCCGCGCGGCACGTCGGCGGCAGGTTCGTCGCCGAGCCGGTGGCCGCGCTGCCGGACGACATCAGCGGCCTGATCAGTGCCGTCGCCGGATACGAACGTCTCGCCCTGGACGCGGCGATCCAGGGCGGACGCGATCGAGTGCTCCGTGCGATGCGCGCCCACCCGCTGGTGCTGCAGCATGAGCGGGCCGAGAATCTCACCGACCTCCTCCTGGCTGCGAACTCGCAGTTCCTGGAGTGGGCGTGAGTGCGTCGCCCGGCCTCGTCCTCGCCGTCGACGGCGGCGGATCGAAGACCGATGTGGTCCTCCTCGACACCACGGGTGAGGTGCTCGCCTGGGAGAGGGGCAGCGGTTCGAGCCCTCAGCTGGAGGGCCTCGACGCCTCCGTCGGGGTGATCGACGACCTGGTCGACCGCGCTCTCGGCGGGCGTGATCCGCGGAACCTGATGCAGGTGAGCCTGTATCTGTCCGGTCTCGACCTGACAGAGGAGATCGTGGCGTATCGCGCTGCGATCGCCGACCGGGAATGGGCGGGCACAGTCGTGGCCGTCGAGAACGACCTGCATGCGCTGCTGCGCGCCGGAACCGATTCGGCCGACGCGGTCGCCGTGATCTGCGGCACCGGGATGAACGCGATCGGCGTACGGGCCGACGGCGCGGTGGTGCGCTTCCCCGCCCTCGGACCGCTCTCCGGCGACTGGGGCGGCGGCAGCGAACTGGGCGGCGCCGTGGTCTGGCACGCCGCACGCGCCGAAGACGGCAGGGGACCGGCGACGGCTCTGCGCGGGCTGCTGCTGGACCGTGTCAATGCGCCGACAGTGGCCGCGCTGATCGAGGACGTGCACTTGGATAGACGCCAGGACGAGGGCTTCGCAGCGCTCGCGCCGCTCGTGTTCGAGGCGGCGCACGCCGGCGACGCGGTCGCCCTGAGCGTGGTGCAGCGGCAGGCCGAGGAGGTCGTCGCCTACGTGCAGGCGTGCGTGCTGAGGCTCGGGCTTCAGGGCGCCGCCGTGCCTGTCGTCTTCGGGGGAGGAGTCGCGCGCTCGCGGGATCCGCTTCTCCTGACCGGCATCCGCGAGGGTCTCGGCAGGGTGGCGCCGCACGTGCGGCTCACCGTCGTCGATGCCCCGCCGGTCCTCGGGGCGGCGCTGCTCGCACTGGCCGCGGCCGGCGGCGACGAGCTGGCCCTCGAGCGTGCACGAGCAGGACTCAGCACCGACGAGAGATTCCAGCAGCGGATGCCGCTCCGCACCGGCTGACACCGCGTGCATGCGGAAGAGGCATCCCAGCCGAAGCCGGGATGCCTCTTTCCGTGCGTCTGCGGTCAGCCGATGGTGAGTGCCGTGCGCAGCAGCTGCGCCTGCTCGGCGGCATGCACCTTCGAGGACCCGGTCGCCGGAGAGGCGGATGCCGCTCTCGCCACCGGCTGAAAGGTGCGATCGCCGGGAACATCGGCGAAGGCGAGCGCGAGGAAGGGCCAGGCACCCTGGTTCTCCGGCTCATCCTGCACCCACACCAGCTCGGCGTTCGGGTACGAATCGGTGATCGCCTTCAGCTCATCGATCGGAGTCGGGTACAGCTGCTCGAGCCGCACCAGCGCGATCTCCGGGTTGGGCTTCTTCTCGAGCTCGCTGCGCAGATCCCAGTGGATCTTGCCGGAGTGCACGAGCACGCGCTTGACGGCGGAGCGGTCGAGCCCGCGGTCGTCGTCGATGACCGGCTCGAAACGGCCCTGGGTGAACGCCTCGACCGGGCTGGTCGCGCCGCGCAGGCGCAGCATCGCCTTCGGCGTGAAGACGATCAGCGGTTTGCGCGGACGCGAGTAGGCCTGTCGCCGCAGCAGGTGGAAATGGGATGCCGGCGTCGAGGGGCGGGCCACGATCATGTTGTCCTGCGCGCACAGCTGCAGGAACCGCTCGATGCGCGCGGAGGAGTGGTCGGGTCCCTGGCCCTCGTAGCCGTGCGGCAGCAGCAGCGTGACGCTGGAGTGCTGGCCCCACTTCTGCTCGGCGGCCGAGATGTACTCGTCGATGACGGACTGAGCGCCGTTGACGAAGTCGCCGAACTGCGCCTCCCACAGCACCAGCGCCTCGGGCGCCTCGACGGAGTATCCGTACTCGTAGCCGAGGGCGGCGTATTCGCTGAGCAGCGAGTCGTAGACCCAGACGCGGCCCTGGCTCTCGGAGAGGTTCGCCAGCGGCAGCCATTCCTGCCCGTTCGTGCGATCGTGCATCACGGCGTGACGCTGCACGAAGGTGCCGCGACGGGCATCCTGTCCGGCGAGGCGCACCGGTGTGCCCTCGAGCAGCAGCGATCCGAACGCGAGCAGCTCGCCGAACGCCCAGTCGATTCCGCCGTTGCGGCTCATGTCTGCGCGCTTGTCGAGCAGCTGCTGCACCTTCGGGTGCACAGTGAAGCCTTCCGGCTTGTTCACGAAGGCGTCGCCGATGAGCTGGATGACCTCGTTCGCGACGCCGGTGACCTCGGGCGCGCCCTCCTGCTCGTCGACAGGGGCGGTGACCGGGGCGATCGGGGTCGCACCGGTCTCGGCGGCGTGCGTCTCGGCGAATGCGATCTCGAGGCGGTTCTGGAAGTCGGCCTTCGCCTCTTCGTACTCCTGCTCGGTGATGTCGCCGCGGCCGACGAGAGCCTCGGTGTAGAGGCGGCGGACCGAGCGCTTCGCCTGGATGAGGTCGGTCATCAGCGGCTGCGTCATCGAAGGGTCATCGCCCTCGTTGTGGCCACGTCTGCGGTAGCAGACGAGATCGATCACGACGTCGCGGTGGAACCGCTCGCGGTACTCGAACGCGAGCTGTGCGACGTGGATGACGGCTTCGGGGTCGTCGCCGTTCACGTGGAAGATCGGAGCCTGGATGGTCTTGGCGACGTCCGTCGCATACACCGAGGAGCGCGCGTCCGTCGGCGTGGTGGTGAATCCGACCTGGTTGTTGACCACGACGTGGATCGTGCCGCCCGTGCGGTAGCCGCGCAGCTGCGACATCTGCAGCGTCTCGACGACGACACCCTGGCCGGCGAAAGCGGCGTCGCCGTGCACGAGGATCGGCAGCCACGAGAAGGTGCCGATCGGGTGCCGGTCCTGCTTGGCGCGGACGATGCCCTCGAGCACGCCGTCCACGGTCTCCAGGTGCGACGGGTTCGCTGCGAGGTAGACGGGGAGCTCTCCGCCGTCATCGGCGATGAAGGTGCCTGCGGTTCCCAGGTGGTACTTCACGTCACCGGAGCCGCGCTGGTTGCCCGGCGTCTGGGTGCCCTCGAACTCGCGGAACACCTGCCCGTAGGTCTTGCCGCCGATGTTGGTGAGCACGTTCAGGCGGCCGCGGTGCGCCATGCCGATCGCCGCGCCCTCGAGGCCGGCTGTCGCCGCTCCCTGCAGGATCTCGTCGAGCAGCGGGATGAGCGACTCGCCGCCCTCCAGCGAGAACCGCTTCTGCCCGACGAACTTCGTCTGCAGGAACGTCTCGAACGCCTCGGCCTCGTTGAGCTTGCGGAGCACCCGCAGCTGCTCGTCGTGGCCGGGCTTCTGGTACTTGAGCTCGACCTTCTCCTGGAACCAGCGCCGCTGCTCAGGATCCTGGATGTGCATGTACTCGATGCCGAGCGTGCGGCAGTAGGAGTCACGGAGGACGCCGAGGATGTCGCGCAGCTTTGCGACACGCCGACCGCCGAAGCCGCCGGTGACGAACTCGCGATCGAGGTCCCAGAAGGTGAGGCCGTGCGTCTCGATCTCGAGGTCGGGGTGCGAACGCTGCACGTACTCCAGCGGGTCGATGTCGGCCATCAGGTGGCCGCGCACACGGAACGAGTTGATCAGCTCCTGCACTCGGGCGGTCTTGTCGACGCGCTCGGCGAGGTCGACGGCGATGTCGGCGTTCCAGTGGATCGGGGCGTACGGGATGCGCAGGGCCGCGAAGATGTCGTCGTAGAAGCCGCGCTGCCCGATGAGCAGTTCGTGCACCTTCTTGAGGAACTCGCCGGATCCGGCGCCCTGGATGACGCGGTGGTCGTAGGTGCTGGTGAGGGTGATCGTCTTGCCGATCGCCAGCTCGTTCAGCGTCTTCTCGCTCGCGCCCTGGAACTCGGCCGGGTACTCGAGGGCGCCGGCGCCGATGATGGCTCCCTGCCCCTTCATGAGACGCGGCACGGAGTGGACGGTGCCGATGCCACCGGGGTTGGTGAGCGACAGTGTCGTGCCTTGGAAGTCCGCGGCGGTGAGCTTGTTGCCGCGCGCGCGGCGGATCAGGTCCTCGTAGGCGGTGAGGTACTCGGTGAAGGACATCGTGTCGGCGCGTTTGATGCTCGGCACCATGAGCGCGCGCGTGCCGTCGGGCTTCGGCAGGTCGATGGCGATGCCGAGGTTCACGTGCGCCGGTGCGACGACCGACGGCTTGCCGTCGATCTCGGCGTAGAACACGTTCTGGCTGGGGAACTCCTTGAGCGTCTGGATGAGGGCCCAGCCGATGAGGTGCGTGAAGCTGATCTTGCCGCCGCGTGTGCGCGCCATGTGGTTGTTGATGACGATGCGGTTGTCGATCATCAGCTTGGCCGGGATGGTGCGGACGCTGGTCGCGGTGGGGACGGTGAGCGACTCGTCCATGTTCGCGGCGAGGGTCTTGGTCATGCCGCGGAGGACGGTGACCTTGTCTTCCTCGGCGGCCTCGACCGGATCGCTCTTCGCCTCGGGCTTGGGCGCCTGGGCGGGGATCGGGGCGGATGCCGCGGGCTTGGTGGTGGTCCTGGCGACCGGCTGTGCGCCGATCACGGGGATGGGTGCCGTGACCGGATGCGCGGGCTGCTGCTCCGCGGGCTGCGCATCCGCCGGGGGAGCGCCGGTCTCCGGCTGGTAGTTCTCGAGGATGGGCCACCACTCCTTGTCGACGGAGTCGCGGTTCACCTTGAACTGTTCGTAGAGCTCTTCGACGAGCCAGGAATTGGCTCCGAACCCCCCGTCGCCCCCGACGCCGGTCACCTGGTTCGACACGCTCGATCGCCCTCTTTCATCACTGAATCCGTCTTCACGATCCAGGGCGCAGGATGCGTCCGGGCTCGCACACTCTCAACGAACAAGCCTAACGTGTTTCCCCTGCCGAATCCGCGACACCACGAGCCGAACGGCACCCGACGTGAGTAGCGTGGGGGCATGGAGTTCTCAGGTGCGCTGCCGACCGTCGATCTGACCTATTCGGACGTCTTTCTCGTGCCCCGCAGATCCGCGGTCTCCAGCCGCCTGCAGGTCGATCTGGCGCCGCAGGACGGCACCGCTGCGACTCTTCCGCTGGTGGCATCCAACATGAACTCCGTGACGGGTCCGCGTCTCGCAGCCGTGCTCGCCCGGCGTGGCGGAATCGGCGTGCTTCCGCAGGACATGCCGTTGCAGGACCTGGATGCGGCGATCCGCGAGGTCAAGAGCCAGCCGGTGATGTGGGACACGCCCCTCGTGCTGCCGCCGGAGGCGTCGGTCTCGGATGCGCTCCGACTCTTCCCGGCGGTCGCCGGGCACGGCATCGTCGTCGCGACGGGGCGAGCGCCCTATGACGTCGGCCGCATCCTCGGGATCCTCCCCGCCACGCGACTCGCGACAGCGCTCCCGGATGCGCAGCTGGGCGACCTCGTGCACTCGGGGACGCCGTCGCTCGACGCCGACGACATCGGGTCGGAGCGTCATGCCTTCGACGTGATCACCGACGCCGGCGTGGAGATAATGACAGTCATCCACCATGGACATCTCGTCGGCACGCTGAGCGCCCGGAGCGCGCTGCGATCGACCCTGTACCGTCCGGCGCTCGACGCGCACGGCCGGCTCGTGGTCGCGGCGGCGGTCGGGATCAACGGAGACGTGGCGGCGAAGGCGACGGCGCTCGCCGGGGCCGGCGTGGACGTCCTGGTCCTGGACACCGCGCACGGACACCAGGAGGGGATGCTGCGGGCGCTGCGCTCCGTCTCGGAGCTGAACCTCGGGCTGCCGATCGTGGCGGGGAACATCGTCACCGCTGACGGCGTGAACGATCTGGTCGACTCCGGCGCCACGATCCTGAAGGTCGGCGTCGGCCCGGGGGCGATGTGCACGACCCGCATGATGACGGCCGTCGGCCGGCCGCAGTTCTCCGCGGTGCTGGAGACCGCGGAGGCCGCCCGGGCGGTCGGAGCGCACGTCTGGGCCGACGGCGGGGTGCGCTACCCCCGCGACGTCGCACTCGCGCTCGCCGCCGGCGCGGCATCCGTGATGATCGGCTCCTGGTTCGCCGGCACGATCGAAGCGCCGGGCGAGCTGCAGAGCGACGCCGACGGACGCATCTATAAGGAATCGTGGGGGATGGCCTCGACGAAGGCCGTGCAGGCCCGCTTCGGGCGCCTCGACGCGTATGAGCGCGCTCGCAAGGAGCTGTTCGCGGAGGGGATCTCCTCGTCGAAGATCTACCTCGATCCGCTGCGCCCCGGTGTGGAAGACCTCCTCGACATGATCACCTCCGGCGTGCGCTCCTCGTTCACCTATGCCGGCGCCGCGACGGTGGCGGAGTTCCACGAGCGTGCCCTCGTCGGCCTGCAATCGGCCGCCGGCTACGAAGAGGGCAAGGCGCTGCCCATGATGTTCTAGTAACACGAGGAATGTGGGGGACACGCTCCGAAATGCGTCGGCGCGCATCGCCGGGTTCCGGCAGAGTTGGAGATCATGGACGAGGCAGCATACGTACCGAATGAGTTGCTGTCTCGGCTCGTCGGCGAACGGATGTACTCCGTCGAGTTCGTCGCTAACGATTATGTGCAGTTGAGATTCGATGGCGCACAGTCAGAAGCCATGCCCGTCGTGCTCAACTGCTATGTCTGGCCAATCATCGAATTTGCGGGCCAGATCTGGCGTGAGACAGATCTTGGGTATGCCGACGCATTACGAAAACTGACGCCCGGCGTTGTCACTTCTACTTCGGAAGGGGCTGGTTCGGGTATCCGAATCACTATCGACACGGGCACCGTGGTGATTGATCCTGCATTGGACGAGGTCTTCGTCGAGATCGCGGAGATCATGGGGTTTAGCGACGGATCGTGGATGGTCTGGCGGCCGGGCGAAGACAGCTTTGAGGGCTTGGTGTGAACCGCGTAGCGCTCGGCTTCCGCTAAGGAAGCCGACTACTCCTTCGGAGGCATCACGCCGAGGGCGACGAGGACAATAAGCAGGAGCCCCACAGCAACGAAAAGCACACCCCCGACGCGGTTGAGGTGAACTTGGAAGCGACGCATCCTCTGCGTCATCATGCGTCGCTGTCCGCGCCTCTCGGCGAACGCTTCGATTGCGTCCGGCCGGAACGCAAACAAAAGCCCCATCAGGATGGCGAGAACGCTCCAGACGAGGATGAAGAGGGCAGGCCCGGACATGAGCCGAGCGTATCGGTCAAAGGCGGCAGCCCCGATCGTCCTCGCGTGGCGACACGCGTATGTCCCCGCACGCGTGTCGTTCCCGCGTAGCTGGGCAAGGCCCTGCCGGTCAGCTGGTAGCGGCGACCCCGCGACTCGCAATCACAGATCCCTTCTGTAGAATCGTCGGCACGATGGATGACCCTCCCAGTTGCAGTAGTTCGCCCCACCGTCCACCTCTCCTCAGCGGGAGGAACACCTGATGGACTACATCTTGTTGGGCGTGGGGCTCCTGCTCACGGTCGGTACCGGACTGTTCGTCGCGAGCGAGTTCGCGCTGGTCAATCTCGACCGTGCCGACCTCGAGGCGCGTCAGGCTCGCGGGGAATCACGACTGACGCTCACGATCAGCGCTCTCCGGCACACGTCGACGCATCTGTCGTCGGCGCAGCTCGGCATCACCCTGACGACCCTGCTCACCGGCTACACGATGGAGCCGGCGCTCTCGAACATCCTCGGTCCGACGTTTCTCGCCTGGAACGTCCCCGAAGCGGCCGTCTCGCCGATCGCGACCGTGGTGGCGATGACGCTCGCCACCATGGTGTCGATGATCCTCGGTGAGCTCGTGCCCAAGAACTTCGCGCTCGCCCTGCCGCTGGCGACGGCGAAGCTCGTCATCCCGTTCCAGATCGCGTTCACGACGGTGTTCAAGCCCGCCGTGATCGTGCTCAACGGCAGCGCCAACGCCGTGCTGCGCGGAATGGGCATCGAGCCGAAGGAGGAGCTCTCCGGGGCGCGCACCGCGGAAGAGCTCTCCTCGCTGGTGCGACGTTCGGCCCGTGCCGGCGTCCTCGAAGCCGACACGGCGAGCCTGCTGGACCGCAGCCTCAGCTTCGCGCGTCTCACTGCGGGTGACGTGATGACCGCTCGGCCGAGCATGCACGCGATCTCGGCAGGCGATTCCGCGAACGACCTCATCCAGCTCGCCCGCCGAACCGGGCACAGCCGCTTCCCGGTCTACGACGACGACCTCGACGACATCACCGGCGTGGTGCACCTGAAGGCCGCCGTCTCCGTCCCGCGCGAGCGTCGTGTGGAGGTTCCGGTCGGCGCGCTCGCCACCGAGCCGCTCCGAGTGCCGGAGACCGTGCACCTGGACGGGCTCATCTCCGAGCTGCGCGCGCGGGGCTACCAGCTCGCCGTCGTCGTCGACGAGTACGGCGGGACGGCGGGACTGGTCACGCTGGAAGACCTCGTGGAGGAGATCGTCGGAGAGGTCTCCGACGAGCACGATCGCTCCAAGGCCGGCGTCGTCCGCGGCCGCGACGGGATCACCTTCCCCGGAGAGCTGCGCCCCGACGAACTCCGCCGCCGCGCGGGCGTCGAGGTGCCGGAGGGCGACGTGTACGACACGGTGGGCGGCTTCATCATGAGCGTTCTCGAACGCGTGCCGTCGAACGGAGATGAAGTGCCCCTCGACAGCGGCATCCTGCAGGTGGTGCGGATGGACGGGCGCCGGGTCGACCGCATCCGATTCATCCCGGCACCGCACGACACCGAGAAGGAGGCGACCCGATGAACGACTGGGCAGGCCTCATCTGGCTCGTGGTGCTCCTCGCGGCGAACGCGTTCTTCGTCGGCGCCGAGTTCGCTGTCATCTCCGCGCGACGCTCGCAGATCGAACCGCGTGCCGAGCTGGGCTCCCGCGCAGCCAGGACCGCGCTGTACGCGATGGAGCACGCGACGCTCATGCTCGCGACCTCGCAGCTCGGCATCACGATCTGCTCGCTCCTCATCCTGAACGTCTCGGAGCCGGCGATCCACCATCTCCTCGCGGAGCCGCTGCACGCGATCGGATGGTCCGACGGCGTGGTCGACGCGGTCGCCTTCACCGTCGCGCTGCTCATCGTCTCGTTCCTGCACGTCGTGTTCGGCGAGATGGTCCCGAAGAACCTCGCTTTCTCGGTGCCCGACCGGGCCGTGCTGATCCTCGCGCCGCCGCTGGTGTGGGTGTCGAAGGTGTTCATGCCGGTGATCTGGCTGCTCAACGGAGCGGCCAACGCCGTGCTGCGGCTGTTCCGGGTGGAACCGAAGAACGAGGCGGCGTCGACCTTCACCCTCGAGGAGGTGGCGACGATCGTCGATCAGTCCCGGCGGGAGGGCGTGCTCTCGGATGCGTCCGGCACACTCGCCGCGGCGCTGGAGTTCACCGACAAGAAGGCCCGCGACATCGCCGTTCCGCTCGGTGATCTCGTGTCGTTGCCCGAGACCATCACGCCCGACGAGATCGAACGGGCCGTCGCCCGCTACGGGTTCTCGCGGTACGTGATCGTCGATGCCGAGGACGCGCCGATCGGTTACGTGCACCTGAAGGACATCCTGCGCACCTCCGACGGTGCGGATGCGGTCGCCAAGTCCGCCCAGCCGGTGCCGAGGAAGCGCATCCATCACATGGTCCCGGTCCAGGAGGACACGGACCTGGAGGACGCGCTCGCCCTGATGCGCCGGGCCGGCCGTCACCTCGCGAAGGTGCGCAACGCGCAGGGCGAGACCACGGCCGTGCTGTTCCTGGAGGACATCCTCGAAGAGCTCGTCGGCGAGGTGCAGGACGCGACGCGTCGAGTGATCAGCCGCGGGGAGTGACCCTCAGCGCCAGCGGGCGCGCTCGTACTGCGGAGGCCACGCGATCTCCGCGCCGAGTTCGTGCGCGGCGCGGAGGGCGAAGTGCGGGTCTCGCAGCCACTCGCGGCCGGCGAAGATCGCGTCGGCCGCGCCCTCTTCCAGCACCCGCTCGGCCTGCTCGGCCGCGGTGATCAGGCCGACGGCCGAGACGGGGATGCGTCCGCCCTGGCGCACCGTCTCCGCCAGCGCGACCTGATATCCGGGGAAGACCTCGATCCGCTGATGCGCGACGAGCCCGCCGCTGGAGACGTCGACGAGATCGGCGCCGTGGTCGGCTGCCCATCCGCCGACGATCGCGGCCTCCTCGGGAGTGAAACCGCCCTCGGCGTGGTCGGTCGCGGAGATGCGCACGAGCACCGGAACGTCATCGCCGGACTCCGCGCGCACCGCGTCGATGACGCGCAGCAGCAGCCGGGCGCGGTTGGCGAGCTCTCCGCCGTACTCGTCGGCGCGCCGGTTCGACAGCGGCGAGAGGAACTGATGCAGCAGGTAGCCGTGGGCGCCGTGGATCTCGAGGACGTCGAATCCGGCGTCCAGGGCACGGCGTGCCGAGGCGGCGAAGGCGTCGACGACGCGTTCGATTCCGGCGGCGTCCAGCGCGATCGGGGCGTCGAAGCCGTCGTAGGCGACAGCGGACGGAGCCGTCGTGGTCCACCCGCCCTCGGTGGAAGGGACGGACCCGCGCGCGTCAGCCCACGGCCACCACGTCGACGCCTTGCGTCCGGCATGCGCGAGCTGGATGCCGGCGACCGCGCCGCGGTCGTGGATCGCCTGCACGATCGGCGCCCACGCGTCGCGCTGCTCATCGTTCCAGAGCCCGGTGTCGCGCGGCGAGATGCGCCCCTCGGGGACCACGGCCGTGGCTTCGGCCACGACGAGACCGGCACCGCCTGAGGCGAACTGCGCCAGGTGGGTGTGGTGCCACTCCTGCGGCACGCCGTCGACCGCGCTGTACATGCACATCGGCGATACCCAGAGCCGGTTGCGGAACTCGATCGAACGAAGGCGAAGAGGGGAGAAGAGAATGCTCACCTCTCGACCGTAATGCGCGCACGACGCATCAGGGCCGGTCGCACTAACGTGGAGTCCATGGTCGAGGTTCGTGAGTGGTCCCGCGCGGACACGATTCCGTTCCTGCGCAACCCCTCGCCCGCCGACGACAAGTATTCGCGAGGTGTCGTCGCGCTGCGCACCGGTTCGGCCGCGTACCCGGGGGCGGCCGTGCTCGGCGTTGAAGCCGCCTGGCGCGCCGGCGCTGGCTACGTCCGCCACGTCGGTGCGGGAAGGGCAGCGGATGCCGTCATCGCCCGGCGCCCCGAGACGGTGACCGGCAGCGACACGGGAGGCACGCGGATCGGCGCATGGGTGATCGGCTCGGGCACGGATGCCGACGGCCGCAGCGCCGACGAACGGGCGGCGCTGCACGACATCCTCGCTGGCCGCGTCCCCGTGGTGGTGGATGCCGGCGCGCTCGATCTCGCCGCAGGGGCCGACGCGCCGATCCTCGTCACTCCGCACGCGGGGGAGCTCGCCCGGCTGCGCGGTCAGCTGCGGCTGGAGTCCACGGAAGATCGTGCGTCAGCCGCGGCAGAGACCGCGGCGAGACTGGGCGGCACGGTGCTGCTCAAGGGCGCGCAGACGCTCATCGCCTCGCCCGACGGCGCGATCATCACCGTCGAGGCAGCGACGGGCTGGATGGCGACGGCCGGCACCGGCGACGTGCTCGCGGGCATCCTGGGTGCGCTGATCGCTGCGAATCCCGATGCGCCGCTCGCCGAGACGGCCGCGGCCGGGGCCTGGCTGCACGGGTACGCCGGGCGCGTGGCTGCCGGGATGACGCAGGACGACAGTCGTCATGGGCATCCGATCGTCGCGATGGACGTCGCCGAGGCGCTGCCGCGAGCGATCGCGGATCTGCTGCTGTGACCTCCGCCCGCACGGGACGGCTCATCGCACTGTGGGCGATGTTCCTCGGCGTGCACGCGCTCGTCGCCGTGCTCGGCTGGATCTATCCCAGCCAGCCGATGGGCGACGTCGTGCTCGTCTACGAACCGTGGTCTGCCGCCGCGCTCGGCGGGGGAGCGATCGTCGGGATCACCGAGCAATGGGTCTATCCGCAGCTGGCGCTGCTGCCGATGCTCATCGCGAAACTCCTCTCACTCCCGCTCGTGCCGATGCTCGGCGCGTCCGGCGCGTATCTCATTGCCTGGGCCGTGCTGGTGACGGCGCTCGACGCCGTGGCGTTCGGCGTGCTGCTCGGCCGTACGGCGTCGCGACCGCATCGGATCGCCGGATGGACCTGGTCGGCTGCGCTGTTCCTGCTCGGTCCGATCGCGATGTACCGGATCGACGCGGTCACCGTGCCTCTCGTCGTGATCGGCGGGCTCTGGCTGCGGAAGCGGCCCGCCGTCGCCGCCGCCCTCCTGACGATCGGCGCCTGGATCAAGATCTGGCCGGGCGCTTTGATCGTCGCCGCCGTCCTCGCCGGCACGATGCGGATGCGGATGCTCCTCACCGCCGCAGCGGTCACGGCCGGAGTGGTCGTGCTGCTCTTCCTCCTCGGAGCCGACGGCGAGCTGTTCGGATTCCTCACCGAGCAGACAGGCAGAGGCCTGCAGATCGAGGCGGTCGCGGCCACGCCGTTCCTCTGGCTCGCCATGACCGGGTCCGCTCGCATCGAGTACAGCTTCGACATCCTCACGTTCCAGATCGCGGCGGCGGGGGCGGACGTCGTCACCGCCCTGCTCACGCCCCTGATGATCGTCGCCGTGCTCGCGATCGCCCTGATCGGCTCGATCAAGGCCATGCGCGGAGCATCCTTTCCCCGGCTGTTCCCGCCGCTGGCGCTCGCCCTCGTCTCGGCACTGATCGTCACCAACAAGGTCGGTTCCCCGCAATTCCAGACCTGGCTGATCGCCCCGGTCCTCCTCTGGATCGTCTTCGACCGCACCCGCGCGCGGGTGCCGGTCGTCGTCGTGCTCCTGCTGTGCGCGCTGACGTGCCTCATCTACCCGCTCAGCTACGACGCGCTGCTGCGTGCGGAGCTCGTGCCCGTCCTGTTGCTGTCTGCACGGAACATCCTGCTGATCGTCCTGCTCGCCATCGGCATCCGTGCACTCGTGCGGGTGCCGGTGAAACCCTGAAAACCGGAGGTCCTCCCATGCTCATCGCCTTCTCCGTCGCCCCCAGCGGCACACCGGCCAGTGGCACCGAAAGCACGGACGGCTCGGTGCACGACGCTGTCGCGGCGGCTGTGCGTGTCGTCCGCGAGTCCGGCCTGGCGCACCGCACGACCAGCATGTTCACCGAGATCGAGGGTCCGGATTGGGACACGGTGATGGACGTCGTCAAGCGCGCCACTGAAGCCGTGATGCCGTTCGGTTCGCGGGTGTCGCTCGTACTGAAGGCCGACATCCGCCCCGGCTACTCCGGCGAGCTGGACGCGAAGGTCGACCGCCTGGAGGCGGCGATCGAGGACGCGTCGGACCGGTAGCATCAGAGGGTGAATCCCTCGACTGAATCGAGGGGTGCGGCGAAGAGGGCGCTCCTCTCTCTCGCCATCGGCAGCTTCGGCATCGGCATGACCGAATTCGTCGTCATGGGTCTGCTGCCCGACGTCGCCCGCGACCTCCTGCCGACCGTCTGGGAGGCCAGTGCGGAGGATGCCCTGGGTCAGGCCGGCTGGCTGATCTCCCTGTACGCGCTCGGTGTCGTCGTGGGTGCGCCCACCATCGCGGGGTTCGTGGCACGATTCCCGCGGCATCGGGTGATGATCGGCCTCGCTCTGGCGCTGACCGTCTTCAACGCGCTCACGGTGGTTCTGCCGTCGTTCGAGCTCGTCGGAGCTTCGCGGTTCCTCGCGGGACTGCCGCACGGTGCGTTCTTCGGCATCGGCGCGCTCGTCGCCGCCGATGTGATGGGCCCGGGCAACAGGGCCAAGGGCGTCGCGTTCATCCTCACCGGTCTCACCGTCGCCAACGTCGTCGGCGTCCCGCTCGGCACGTTCCTCGGTCAGCAGTGGGGCTGGCGAGCGGCGTTCGCCGTCGTCGCGCTGGTGTTCGCGCTGGCGACGCTCTGCATCGGGCTCTTCGTTCCGGAGCACGCCGGAAATCCCGGACGCACGATGCGTGCGGAACTCGGCGTGTTCCGCATCCCGCAGGTCTGGCTCACTCTCGCCGTGGGCGCGATCGGATTCGGCGGCTTCTTCGCCGTGTACAGCTACATCGCACCCCTCGTCACCGACGTCGCCGGATCGCCGGCGTGGTCCGTGCCGATCGTGCTGGTGCTCATGGGCGTCGGCATGACGGTCGGAAATCTCGCCGGCGGGCACTTCGCCGACATCGACCTGCGCCGCACGCTCCTGATCGGCCTGGCCGCGATGGCGGTGGTGCTCGTGCTCCTGGCCTTGCTGTCGTTCTGGATCGTGACGCTGAGCGTGCTGGTCGTGGTCGTCGGTTTCGTGTCGTCGGTGCTCGGTCCCACGATCCAGACCCGTTTGATGGATGTCGCCGGCGACAACCAGTCGATCGCCGCGGCGGTGAACCACTCGGGGCTGAACATCGGCAACAGCCTCGGCGCCTTCCTCGGCGGCGCAGTGATCGCCACGGGCTGGGGTTTCACGGCCCCCGCGTGGACTGGAGCGGCCCTCGCCGTGGTCGGCCTCGCCATCGCCGTCGTGTCGTACCGGGTTCAGGCACGACAGACGGCGCCCGAACTGGTCTCCGCTGGTGCGTGAGGGCCCGCCGTAGAGTGTGGGAGTGACCGACTCCGAGGATCTGCCTGTCGCCGGTACGGCGGTGCTGCTGCGCGAGGGCGCGGAGGGTCTCGAGGTTCTCCTGATGCGCAGGCCGGAGCGCGGTTCCTTCGCGGACGCGTGGGTGTTCCCCGGCGGCCGGATCGAAGACGGTGACCGGATCGCCGGTGCTCGAGAAGCGGATGACGCCTGTCGTGCCGCCGTCCGCGAGACGTTCGAGGAGGTCGGGATCGTCGTGTCCGACCTCGTTGTGCTCTCCTGCTGGCATCCGCCGGTCGAGGCGGCCAAGCGGATCCGGACCTGGTTCTTCGTCGGCGCCGATCCCGGTGGAGAGGTCCTCGCCTCGGCCGAGGAGGTCATCGACGTCGTGTGGACGACGCCGGCGGATGCGCTGGCCCGGCACGCCGCAGGGGAGTGGACGCTGTTTCCCCCGACGTGGGTGACGTTGCACGCGATGACCGCCGTCGCGGATGTCGAGGCGGCGCTCGCTGCGGCGGGAGAACCTCGGACCTACCGCACGGTGATCAGCCGCACGGAAACAGGGCCGGTGTTCTCCTGGGACGGCGATCGCCTTGAGGCGGCGTCGCTGCCCTGGAGATACGTGAAAGGCTGATCTCAGCTCGCCAGGAGCCGTCGCAGGTGGACACCGACTGCGTCGGTCTCGATCAGGAATCCGTCGTGCCCGAAGTCGCTCGTGAGCACCACGGCCTCAGCGCCATCGAGGGTGTTCGGGATGCTGCGCGCGATGCGGTGCTGCCCGTCGATCGGGAACAGTCGGTCGCTGTCGATGCCGAGCACGAGCGTGGTCGCGGTGACGGTGCGCAGCGCGTCCTCGACGCCGCCGCGGTCGCGCCCGACGTCGTGCGAGTTCATCGCCTCGACGAGGGTGACGTAGCTGTTCGCGTCGAAGCGACGGGTGAACTTGTTCCCGTGGAAGTCCAGGTAGGACTCCACGGCGAAACGTCCGCCGTGACCGAGCGGGGACACGCCGGATTGCCAGGACCGCTGGAAGCGCTGGTTGAGCTCGATCGGGCTGCGGTAGTTCAGCAGCGCCATCCGCCGGGCGAGGGCGAGCCCGCGATGCGGCCCGTCGCCGTCGCCGAGGTCGTAGTACTCGCCGCCCTGGAATCGCGGATCCATCCGGATCGTCTCCGTCTGCACGGTGTTCAGTGCGATCTGATCGGCGGTGGTCACCGGCGGCGAGGACAGCACGGCGAGTCGCTGAACGCGGTCCGGGTGCGAGACGGCCCACTCCAGGGCGTGCATCCCGCCCATCGACCCGCCGATCACCGCTGCCCAGACGTCGACGCCGAGAGCGTCGGCGAGGCGCACCTGCGCTGCCACCTGGTCGCGGATGGTCAGGTACGGGAAGCGCGAGGCCCACTCGTAGCCGTCCGGCGCGACACTGGCCGGTCCGGTGGAACCCTGGCACCCGCCCAGCATGTTGGGAGCGATGACGAACCACCGGTCGGTGTCCAGGGGAGCGCCGGGGCCGGTGATCTGCTCCCACCACCCGGCCGTGGGGTGACCTGCGCCGGCCTCGCCCCGGAGATGGCTGTCACCGGTGAGCGCGTGCAGTACCAGCACGGCGTTGTCCCGTGCGGGGTTCAGCTCGCCCCAGGACTCGTAGGCGAGACGGATGCCGGGGAGCTCGGCGCCGCTCTCGGTCCGGAACGCCCCGAACCCGGCGAAGCGCCGATCGCCGATGGGGTCGCCATCGCGCCAGGCGCCGGTGGCCGGCGGCCGCGCGCGGAGCAGGCGTACATCCGCCTCCGTCACCGGTGCCGACGGCACGGTGTCTTCAGAGGTCGTCTGCCAGTCCATGTTCCCATTGTCGCGTGCCGGGGCGGTGGACCGGCGAAGGTTACGGTTCAGCGTCGTTCGCGGCGGCTACACTCGGGGCCATGAGGACACGGACAGGCGCGGGCGCGGTCACCGCGTTGCTGGCGATCGCGTGCCTTTCGGCGTGTACCCCGCAGTCATGGGAGCACGATTCAGCACCGGCTCCGACGAAGACGGTGCGGCCCGCGGCGCTCGATCGGTTCGCGGGGTTCTTCGAGGACGAGCCGATCCCCGAGGGCGCGAGCGCGATGCGCGGATCGTTCGGACCCGCCGGACAGGTCGGACCCCAGGGATGGCACAACCAGAACGGCGCGGCGGCGGAGTATTCCGTCACGGTATCGTGCGCCGGTGCCGAGATCGTCGACTTCTGGTTCAGCGAGGCGGACGCGATCGACCATCGGTCCGCGCCCACCGGGAGCATCCGGTGCCCGTCGAGCGCGACCACGCTGTTGACGACGAGCACGCAGAGCTGGATCATCGAGCTCGACAGCCGCGGTGAGGCCGGCGCCTACCTGGTCACGGCGACCCCCGCGGTCTGACACCGGCCCCGCAGAGGGCACGGCCGGAACGCACGGATGCCCCGGACCGCTGCGGTCCGGGGCATCCGTGCGTGGAACGGGATCAGGC
>NZ_PGGU01000013.1 GCF_002872075.1 Microbacterium aurantiacum
TTCTCGGCCGGTGCGGGCGCCGGCTGCTCGGCGGCAGGCGCCTCGGCAGCGGCATCCTGAGCCGGCTTCGCGGCGCGGCGTCCGCGGCCGGTGGTCTTGGGGGCCGCGTCGGCGGCGGGCTTCGCGGCGTCGGTGGCGGGCTTCGCAGCGGTCTCGGCGGGGGCGTCGTCCGACGTGGCAGGCGCCTCGGCTGCTGCGGCGGGAGCATCCGCCGTCTCGGCATCCGCCTTCTTGGCGCGGCTGCGACGCGGCGCCTTCGCCTTCGGGGCGGCCTCCGCGGACTCGGCGGGGGCCTGCTCGGGCGTCGGTGCGCTGTCTGCAGGCGCGGTGGCCTCAGTCGCGGTTGCCGCCTTCTCGGCCGCAGCCTTCGCGGTGGCGGTCGACGCACGACGCGGTGCGCGCTTGCGGGCCGGTGCGGCTGGAGCCGCGTCGCCGCTCGCGGCTGTTGCCGGAGCTTCGGCGACCGAAGTCGCCTGGTCGTTCTGGGTACCGGAGAAGTTCTCCACGAGTACTCCCTCATATGTCATGGGAAATGAGCGTTGTACGCGCACAACGGGTGCTGCGCGCGATCGCACGGGCAGACGCTCAGCGTCCGCCAGCCGTGGCCGTGAGGCCGTGGGGTTTCACGTGCGGGTCATGCAGATTGCATTGGGGCCAGATTCACGTAGTTACGTGGAGCCCTCCGCTCGATTCCCCACTGTACCACCACGCACGTCGACCGCGAGCAGGAGGGCCTCCCACGGGGTGTCCGTGACGGAACCGGCCAGTTCGACGGCATCCTGCCGACTGCCTGAGCCGTCGGCGAGGACGAGCACACTGGGACCCGCACCCGAGACCACGGCCGCGAAGCCGGCCCGCCGCAGCGCCTGCACGAGCCGCTGCGTCTCGGGCATCGCCTCGGCCCGATAGTCCTGATGCAGCCGATCGGCTGTCGCGTCGAACAGCAGCTCCGGGCTCTGGGTGAGCGCAGCGATCAGCAGGGCGGAGCGGGAGACGTTGAAGACGGCGTCCTCGCGGGACACCTGCGGGGGCTGAAGCGAACGGGCGAGCGACGTCGACATCGTGTACGCCGGCACGAGGACGAGCGGAGAGACACCGCGGTGCACGAGCAGCTTCTTGTGCTGCGCGCCCCGCTCGCCCATCCAGGCGATCGTGAGCCCCCCGAACAGCGCCGGCGCGACGTTGTCGGGGTGCCCCTCGACCTCGGTGGCGAGACGCAGCAGGTCATCGTCGCTGATCTCGACGTCCCCGGCGAGCAGGCCCTTCGCCGCGAGCACGCCTGCGGCGACCGCGGCACCGGACGAGCCGAGGCCGCGGCCGTGCGGGACGCCGTTCTCCGCGACGATGCGCAGGCCGGGCATCGGACGCTCGGCGTCGGCGTAGACGTGCGCGACCGTGCGGACGATGAGGTTGGATGCGTCACGAGGGATCTCGTCGGCGCCGGAGCCGGATACCTCGATCTCGAGCGCGCCCGGGGCCAGCTGGGTCACCAGAAGCGAGTCGTAGACGCTGAGGGCGAGGCCCAGAGTGTCGAAGCCCGGGCCCAGGTTGGCGCTCGTCGCCGGAACCCGCACCTCGACGGTGCGCCCCCCGACCACGCTCACTCGCCTTCCACGCGCAGCACGGAGACCACGCGCGCGACGACGGAGCTCTCGGAGAGCGCCGTGACGGTGTCGCTGAGGGCCTGATCCGTGGCTCGGTGCGTGCCGATCGTGAGACGGGCGGTCGGCTCGTCCTCACCCTCGACGGTCTGCACGACCGTGGCGACCGAGACGCCGCCGTCGCTGAGGATGCCGGCGACGGTGGCGAGCACACCCGGCGCATCGGCCACTTCGAGCGTGATCTGGTAGCGGGTGGTGACGTGCCCGATGGGCACGATCGGAAGGTTCGCCCTGGTGGACTCCCCCACCCCGACTCCGCCGGCGATGTGGCGGCGGGCGGCCGAGACGACGTCGCCGAGCACGGCGGACGCGGTCTGCACGCCACCGGCCCCTGCGCCGTAGAACATCAGCGATCCCGCGGCCTCGGCCTCGACGAAGACGGCGTTGTTGGCGCCGTGCACCGAGGCGAGCGGATGCGACCGCGGAACCAGCGCAGGGTAGACGCGCACCGAGATCGACTCGGCGCCGTCGGACTCGAGCCGCTCGCAGACGGCGAGGAGCTTGATCACGAAGCCGGCAGCACGCGCCTCCTCGATCATCGCGGCGGAGATCGAGGAGATGCCCTCCCGATGCACGGCGTCGAGCGGTACGGCGGTGTGGAAGGCGAGGCTGGCGAGGATCGCGGCCTTCTGGGCGGCGTCGTAACCCTCGACGTCGGCGGTGGGATCGGACTCGGCGTAGCCCAGTCGCTGAGCGTCGGCGAGCACGTCGGCGAAGTCGGCGCCCTCGGTCTCCATCCGGTCGAGGATGTAGTTGGTGGTGCCGTTGACGATGCCCATGATCCGCACCACGCGGTCACCGGCGAGCGAGTCGCGCAGCGGGCGGATGATCGGGATCGCCCCGGCGGCGGCGGCCTCGTAGTACACCGAGGCACCCACCCGGTCGGCCGCTTCGAAGAGCTCGGGCCCGTGGGTGGCGAGCAGCGCCTTGTTCGCCGTCACCACGTCGGCTCCGGAGCCGATCGCCTGCAGGATGTTCGTACGCGCAGGCTCGATGCCGCCGATCAGCTCGATGACGATGTCCGCGCTGAGGATGAGCGACTCCGCGTCGGTCGTGAACAGTTCCTGCGGCAGGTCGACGTCCCGCGGGGCATCCGGGTTGCGCACGGCGATGCCGGCCAGTTCCAGGGAGGCTCCAGCGCGATCGGCGAGCTCGTCACCGTGTCGCAGCAGCAGAGCTGCGACCTGGGAGCCCACGGCTCCGGCGCCCAGCAGCGCCACCCGAAGTCGTCGGTACTCGGTCATTGTGCTCCTTCGGAGGGTTCTTCCGCGTGGACGCCGGTGTCTCGTGCCAGGAGGTCGTCGATGCTCTCGCCTCGGACGATCACGGTGGCCTTCCCGCCGCGGACGGCGATGACGGGCGGACGCGGAACGTGGTTGTAGTTGCTCGCCAGCGACGCGCAGTATGCGCCGGTCGCGGGAACGGCGAGCAGATCGCCCGGCGTGACATCACCGGGGAGGTATTCGTGGTCGACGACGATGTCGCCGGATTCGCAGTGCTTGCCGACGACGCGGCTGAGCCGCGCTGCGTCCACACCGGCTCGCGATGCCAGGCGGGCCGAGAACTGCGCGCCGTAGAGGGCCGGCCGGGCGTTGTCGCTCATCCCGCCGTCGACGCTCACGTACAGACGGGAGGCGCCCGACTCGACCGTCACGTCCTTCGTGGTGCCGACCTCGTAGAGGGTGACGCCGGCCGTGCCGACGATCGCGCGTCCCGGCTCGAACGACAGGGCGGGAACGGGGATGCCGCGCGCGGCGCAGCCCTCGGCGACCGCGGCGACGATGCCGGCGGCGAGTTCGGCGATCGGGGTGGGGTCGTCGGCGCTCGTGTACGCGATGCCGAAGCCGCCGCCGAGGTTCAGCTGCGGCACCGGACCGTCGGCGAGGAGCGCGGCGTGGAGTTCCAGCAGGCGTGAGGCGGACTCCCGGAAACCGGCGACCCCGAAGATCTGCGATCCGATGTGGCAGTGCAGGCCGACGAATTCCAGTCCGGGGATCTCACGGATGCGGGCGACGGCCGCCTCGGCATCCGCCAGCGGGAAACCGAACTTCTGGTCCTCGTGCGCGGTCGCGAGGAAGTCGTGGGTCTCGGCATGCACACCGCTGATCACGCGGACCATGACACGCTGGACGCCGTCGGCGGGGGCGGTGATGGCAGCGAGACGCTCGATCTCGATGGCGCTGTCCACGATGATCGTGCCGACGCCGACCTCGACGGCGCGCCGCAGCTCGGACACGGACTTGTTGTTGCCGTGGAAGCCGATGGATGAAGGAGCCACCCCCGCGGCGAGCGCGACCTCGAGTTCGCCGCGCGTGCAGACGTCGACCGCGAGCCCTTCCTCGACGACCCAGCGAGCCACCGCGGTGCTCAGGAACGCCTTGCCCGCGTAGTACACGCGCACCGTCGTGCCGTTCTCCGCCGCCGCCGTGTCGAAGGCGGCACGCAGTGTGCGCGCACGCAGACGCACCTCATCCTCATCGAGGACGAGCAGCGGAGTGCCGTACGTCTGCACGAGGTCGGTCGCGCGGATGCCGGCGAGGATGAGCGTGCCGTCGGCGTCGCGGGTTGCAGATGCCGGCCAGACTTCGGCGGTGAGATCGTTCGCATCGTCGGGCACGACGAGCCAGTCCGGAGCAAGCGGGTTGGCAGGGGAAAGCACGGAGCACCAATCGTGGGACGGAGCGCGTCGCGGGAGGTGCGCGCTTCGAGGTTGCCCCCGATTCTATGGCAACCTTCGGATCGGCCCCGCCACGATGTCGTGCTGTTCCGTCGGCCCTTCGGCTCGTAATCTGGAGCAGATGAATGCTGCAGCCGGACCTGATGAGAAGAACGCGTTCGCACGCGCGATCGCGGCGGTGATGCGCTGGGCGCTGGCGCGAAAGCTGGTGCGCACGGTGCTGCTCTATGTCGAGCGGCAAGGGCCGATGCTCGCAGACAGCATCACCTATCGCACTCTCTTCAGCGTGTTCGCCGCGGTCCTGCTCGGCTTCTCCATCGCGTCGATCTGGCTCGCCGGCAACGACGTGGCCTGGAACGCGATCATCTCGGCCGTGAACGCCGCCGTACCGGGACTCTTCGGCGCGGACGGGGTGATCGACCCCGACGAACTGCGTGACGCGTCGATCGGGTTCTCCCTCACCGGCATCGTCTCGCTGATCGCACTCATCGGTGCCGCGCTCGGCGCGATCGGTTCGCTGCGGACGGCCATCCGGGCGCTCGCCGGCACTCTCGACGACGATGTGCTCTGGGTCTGGGTCATCCTGCGCAACATCACACTGGCGGTCGGGATCGCTGCGGCATTCGTCGCGGCCGCCTTCCTGACGTTCTCCGGTCGGCTCGGCGTGAACTGGGTGGCCGGATTCCTCGGGATCGACGAGGGTTCGGATGCGGCGCGATGGGGCGTCCGCCTCGTCTCGCTGGCCGTGATCCTGCTGCTCGACGTCGGCATCATCGCCGGTGTCTTCCTGGTGCTCTCCGGAGTCCGCCCTTCGGCGCGATCCCTCTGGCGAGGGGCCCTGCTCGGCGGGGTGGGAATTCTCGTGCTGCAGGAGCTGTCCGGACTCTTCGTCGGCGGGGCGGCATCCAACCCGCTGCTGGCTTCGTTCGCCTCCCTGCTGGCGCTGCTGATCTGGTTCAACCTCTCCGCCCAGGTGACGCTCATCGCGTGTGCGCACGTGATCACCGGCATGGAGGAGGAACGCGACCGCGTCCACGCGCGGTACGGAGCGCAGACTCTCGCCCAGCGCGGGGTGCAGCAGGCCGAGCGCGCCGTCGCGACGGCCACCGAGAAGTTGCGAGCCGCCCGCGACGCCGAGCGGGCCGAACGCACGGGCAAGCAGGCCGCGACCGATTCCGGAAGCGGCGATCACGCCTAGGTATCGGGTCTAGGGGCAGACGCCCGGGTCCAGAAGCGTCTGGTCTGTGGCGATCGCACCGTCGACATCGAGGTCGATCACGGCCTCGGTGCCGTCGATCCTCAACCCGGTGATGGTGAGCCCGGCCGGGAGCCGATCGGCGATGCACAGCTGCTGGGGCGCGGTGAACTGGGCGGCGAGCGACCCGAAGCGCTCGTTCAGCTGGTGCGCGTCGAGGACCACCCCGCCCAGTGTCGCCGACACCGGCGTCAGGGTGATCGCGCCGTTCTCTGCACCGGGTGTCAGGGTCAGCGAGACGTCGATCGACGTGCCGAAGAGACTGATCGAACCGGAGGCGATGGCGTTCGGCGCTTCGAGGGCCAGCGATTCGATCGGCAGCTCCGAGTTCGCGAGAAGCGCCGAGAGCTGCGTCTGATCGATGCGCACGGTGCCGCTCGCCGATGCGAGATCACCACCGCGCAGCGGAACGCCCGTGGCGGTGACGTCGGCGGCGCCGGTGACGCCCTCCAGCGTCACGCGGTCGCTGGAGAGGTGGAGTTCGTCGAGTCGGCCGGCGAGGAGCTGAGGCAGCAGGATGCCGTCGGCCTCGACATCGAGCTGCTGATCGGCGGGGAGATCGAGCTGCTCGATCACGATGCCTCGGACGATGCCGGGAAGCACGCTGCGCGTGATGAACTCGGCGGCCACGACCAATACCGCGAGCAGCACGACGAGGACGAACAGCACCCAGGGCCAGCGGCGGCGCTTCGGCTCCGCCGCGATCGACGCCATCGCGACTACATCCGCTCCGGCGCCGAGACGCCGAGCAGGTCGAGTCCGTTGCGCAGCACCTGGCCTGCGGCGTCGTTCAGCCAGAGCCGCGTGCGGTGCACGCTCTCGATCGGGTCATCGCCCTGCGGGATGACCCGGCAGTTGTCGTACCAGCGGTGATAGAGCCCGGCGAGCTCCTCGAGGTAGCGCGCGACCCGGTGCGGTTCGCGCAACTCGGCGGCGAACGCGACGATGCGGGGAAACTCCTGCAGCGCACCGAGGAGTGCGCTCTCGGTCTCGTGAGTGAGGAGCTCGGGAGCGAACTCGGAGCGGTCGACACCCGAGTCGGCCGCGTTGCGGCCGACGTTGTGGGTGCGGGCATGCGCGTACTGCACGTAGAACACCGGGTTGTCGTTGGTGCGCTTCTGCAGCAGTTCCGGGTCGAGGGCGAGGGGCGAGTCGGCCGGCGAACGCTCCAGCGAGTAGCGCAGAGCATCCGTCCCGAGCCACTCGCGAAGGTCATCCATCTCGATGATGTTGCCTGCGCGCTTGCTGAGGCGTGCCCCGCCGACCGAGACCAGCTGCCCGATGAGCACCTCGACGTCCTTCTCGGGATCGTCGCCGGCGGCACCGGCGAGGGCCTTCAGCCGGTGCACGTAACCGTGGTGGTCGGCGCCGAGAAGGTAGATCTTGTGCTCGAAGCCGCGGTCGCCCTTGTTCAGGTAGTACGCGGCGTCGGCGGCGAAGTAGGTGTACTCGCCGTTCGAGCGGCGGATGACGCGGTCCTTGTCGTCCCCGAAGTCGGTGGTGCGCACCCAGACGGCGTCATCCTGGTCGAAGACGTGGCCCTGTGCACGGAGGCGGTCGACGGCCTGGTCGACGAGGCTGCCGCCGTTCGCGTTCTGCAGGTGCAGGAGACGTTCGGAGAACCAGACGTCGAAGTGCACGTTGAACTTCGCCAGCGACTCCTTCTGCTCGGCGAGCTGGTATTCGTAGCCGAGCTCGCGGGCGAGGATCAGCTGCTCGAACGCGGGCAGCTCGAGGAACTCGGGACGCTCTTCGAGGATGCGTGCGGCGAGGTCGTCGATGTAGCCGCCCACGTAGCCGCCCTCGGGGGCCGGCAGGCCGTTGGAGGCCGCGACGATGGATGCCGCGAACCGTTCCATCTGCACGCCGGCATCGTTGATGTAGTACTCACGGGCGACCTTCGCCCCCGACGCGGCGAGCACACGGGCGATCGCATCGCCGAGGGCTGCCCAGCGGGTGTGTCCGATGTGCAGCGGCCCGGTGGGGTTCGCGCTGACGAACTCGATGTTGATGCTGCGCCCTGCCTGGGTGTCGTTGTGCCCGTAGGTGGCACCCGCATCGACGATCGTCTTCGCGAGGGTGCCTGCGGCACCGGCATCGAGACGGATGTTGATGAACCCCGGACCGGCGACCTCGGCACTCGCGACGCCGTCGACGTCGGCGATGCCTGCGACGATCTGCTCGGCGAGTTCGCGCGGGTTGACCCCGAACTGCTTCGCGAGGCGCATGGCGATGTTCGACGACCAATCGCCGTGGTCACGGTTGCGCGGACGCTCGAGCACGATGTCGGATGCGGACAGCTCGAACGGCTCGCCCGGTCGTCGCTCGCCGGCGATCGGCGCGAGGACGGTGAGGAGGGCGTGGGCGAGCTTTTCAGGATTCATAGGTGACTCAGTTTACGGCGCGTCGCACGCTCGAATTTGCGCTTCGCGTCCGGTGATCTACTCTCATGCCATGAAGGCCCCGGCTCCCGCGCACCGTCTGCGCAACACTGCAGTCACGATCGCGCTCCTGGTCGCCGTCGCGGCGGTCGTCCTCGGAGTGTGGCGGCCGTGGGCTCCCCTCGCCCCTGCCGCGCCCGTCGGAGCCGCTTCCGCGAGTGACGGAACGGATGCCGTCGTGATCGCTCCGGCTCCGCTGATCCTGCCTGAGCATCCGCGCATCCTCGTCTTCGGAGACTCCTGGACCTACGGCGCGGCCGCGACGGAGCCGACGCTGGGTTACGCCTATGTGCTCGCCGAGTTGCTCGGGGGCGAGACGATCGTGGACGGGGTTCGCGGCAGCGGTTACCTCAAGCCGGGATTGGACGGGCCCGCCTTCGGCGAGAGGATCGCGGCGCTCGACCCGGCAGCGGATCCGGATCTGGTGATCATCCAGGGCTCGATCAACGACCGGGCGCAGGGTGCGGCGGGGTACCGCGAGGCCGTGACCGCGGCGTGGGATGCTCTGGCGGCGCTGTACCCGGAGGCGACGATCGTGGTGCTCGGTCCTGCTCCCCATGAGCTCCCGGTGGGCGCAGCGACGGCGCGCATCGACACCGATCTCGGAGCCCTCGCCGACGCGCGGGGATGGTGGTACATCTCCCCCATCGCCCAGGACTGGATCAACGCTCAGAACTACCTCGACGTCATCGACGTGGACTTCGGCCGCAAGCACCCGTCGACCGGCGGTCACCGCTATCTGGCGGAGAAGGTGGCTGCCGCACTGACCGAGTTGCGGGAGGCACCGGTCACCGAGGCCGGCGAGTCGGAGACGACCTCCGAGCAGTGATAATGTCTATCGGTACGCCTCCGTAGCTCAGGGGATAGAGCGCCGGTTTCCGGTACCGTAGGTCGGGGGTTCGAATCCCTCCGGGGGCACATTCATGAAAAGAGGGCCGTCCATCAGGACGGCCCTCTTTCGTGCTTCAAGACTGGTACCGGGCGGGTGATGCGCGGCGTCAGTGGGTTGATGCGCCGAGTTCGATGACGAGTACGCCGACGGCGATGAGGACGATACCTGCGATCATCCGCCAGGTGAGACGTTCCTTGAAGAACACCCGGGCGCCGACCGCTGTGAGCGCGACACCGGATGCCGCCCAGATCCCATAGGCGATCCCGACGGGCATCCCATGGGCGAGTGCGATCGTCAGCAGCGAGAACGCCGCGATGTAGAACACCGCGACCGGCACGATCCACCGCTTCTTCCGCAGACCTTCCGAGGCCCGAAGCGACATCGTCGCGGCGACTTCGGTGAGGATCGCTCCGACGAGAAGGATCCAGGTCATGAGGAGGCCTCCGTTCGCGCGGGCTTCGGAGAGCGGTGGCCGGTCTCGACGAGGACGACCCCGGCGATCACGATCGCGATGCCCAGCCCGATCAGGAAGGTGAAGGGTTCGCCGAAGATCACCGAGGCGATCACCGCGGTGAGCACCACACCAGCGGCCGCCCAGATTCCGTACACGATGCCGATCGGCACGCCCAGGCGGAGCAGCAGGGACAGCGCGACGAAAGCACCCGCGTAGCCGCCGACCGCCAGGACCGCCCACCACGGGTTGTCGATCGCGCCGCGCAGCGACAAGGTTGCGGTGACCTCCAGGAGGATCGCCACGCCGAGGATGAGCCACTTCGTCATTCCGAATCTCCTTCAGTGAGTGCGGTGAGCTGCGTGAGCAGAGCGGCGCGTTGCACTGGGTCGATGGTCAGGACGCCGGTGGCTTCGGCGACCCACAGCCCGTTCGCCGCCAACCACACCAGCAGCAGAGGCGTGGTGTCGGTACCGTCGGCGAACCCGAACCACGTCTGCAGATACTCCAGCCAGGGCCGGGAGAATTCGGGACGGCGGACAGCCTCGGAGAAAACCACGAACTCGCCCGCCGTCACCCCGCCCTCCCCGGCGAAGAGCACGAAGGCGCGGACCCGCTCGGTCAAGGTGGACTCCGCCAGCGGCACAGCGAGCACGTCCTCGAGTTCCACCTGCCATCTCGCGATCACGTGCTCGATGACGGCGATCATCATCGCGTCCTTCGTCGGGAAGTGATACATCAGCCCGGCCTTGGTCAGGCCCGCCTCGCTGGCTACGGATTGATAGGTGATGTCGGCGCCGCCGACCGCATCCACGACGCGCATCGCCGCCTCGAGGATCTCCGTGCGTGAACTCGTTCTCATGCAGATTACTTTACCGTACGTACGGTAAAGTAATCTGAGGAAGGGCTGGATAAGGATCTCGACACGGTCGGGATACGCTGTCGCGATGTGGTGGTCCGAAGAACAGTGGGCGGCGCTCGCTGATCCTGTCGAGTGCGGGATGTGCGCGGACGCTCATCTGGATGAGAACGAACACAGCCTGCTGGTCACGTCGACTGCGGCCACCCATGTGCGCATCGCGCGGAATCAAGCGCATCGCGGATACTGCCTGGTGATCCTCCGCGATCACGTGACAGACCTCGGCGACCTGAACGCGGACCAGCTCGGTGTGTTCTGGCAAGACGTGCAACGGGCGGGCCGGGCGATCACAGCGGTGTTCGCTCCTCGCAAGATCGACTACCTCGTGATGGGACACCGGATGCCCCACTTGCACTGCCACGTGTTCCCTCAGCATTCCGAAAATGACCCGAAACGCAATGTCGACATCTCGGACGGCCCGGTACTCCCATCGCTCCAGTCGATTCGTGAGGACGCTCAGGCACTGCGTCGCGCATGGACGGCGCAGTCGGATGCGGTTCTCTGAGGCGACCCGCCGACCCGGTTACGGGACATCGGGACGACTCCTCAACGTCGAAGAGGTGCTGTTCGCGATCTTCCGCGTCTCTGAGCGTGTTGTGGTCGGCGCCAGTGTCGTTCGGGGTCCCACCAGGCGGGTCCGCGGATCTCGGGGAGCCCGGCGTTCATGCGGATCTCCCACCCGGACGTGTCGAGGGTGCGGTGGTGAAACCAGCACAGGGCGACGCCGTTGTCGGTATCGGTAGGCCCGCCGAGGGCATAGTCGCGGACATGGTGGATCTCGCACCAGGTGGCCCGGACGTGGCATCCCGGGATGAGGCACTCCGCGTCGCGGAGGGCGATGGCGCGGCGTTGGTGGGCGGTGAAGATGCGGTCGGTGGTGCTGATCCCCCGGATGCGCCCGTTCTCGTCGAACAGGACCCGCTGCACGCTCCCGACACACGCGGTGTGCGCGGCGACGGACACGGGCACGGGGGTGTCGATGCCGTCGACGTGCGCCCACCCGCGCCCGGTGGCGAAGTCATCCGCCGTCACGGAAACGACCAGGGTCGGTGCGGCGCCACCCAGGGTGGGGACGTCGTCGTGGCGGGCGGCGATCATCAGGACCGCGGCGAACGCATCGTGACGCTTCTGCCCGGGCGTGCGGTCATCGTGCGACACCGGGCGAGGTTCGACGTCGTCGTCGAGTCCGGCGACGTCGAGCTGCTCCGCCGCCGCGTCGCCCCCTTCGGCGTCATCTCCCGCAATGCGGTCATCATCTGTCGACCGGAACATCACCCCGCCGAGGTCGGGGGCAGGTGGGCCGTCGACTTTCGGGTTGTTGTAGGCGTCGAGGAGGCGCTGGAACCGTCCGGCGGCATCGGGGAGCAGGCTCCCATGAATCGGGATGCCGCCGTCCTTCTCCCGCCCGAAGCTCAGAAACCGTCCTCGCATGGCCTTCTCGTTCGCCGGCTCTGCCCCGTCGGGGTCGAGGTACGTGGCGATCACCTGCGCGAACAGTCGCAGATCATCCGGCGTCGCCGGTGGCCCGGACACCTCGACGAGCTCGCCGGCCACTTCAGCCTCCGTGGCGAGATCGGTGACCGCGCATCCGCGGGCGAAGGCCGCAAGCTGCGCATCCGCCCGCAACCGGTCCTCACAACCGACACGGCGTCCGGCCTGATCGATCGGGCCGGTCGCGGCGAGCAACCCGGGAACCCCGATCACCCCGTCCAGCAGCGCCTCCCGCAGCTGCGGCCACAGCGTCGGCAACGGTGCACCGGTCGTGATTCCCGCCTGGCGGTGCACGGCCTTCGCGGCCTTCACCACCCGGCCCGCCCCGGAAGCGTCCACGCGGAGGGCCCGCTGGAGTAGCTCGTTCATAGTCCGGCACCCGAACCGACCCGGAAACGACGGCTCCCCCGGTCCCTCCGGCCGACCATCAACCGAGGCGACCGTCTCAACCACGAGAGCATCCAGCAACCGCTGCACCTCACCGGCAGCCCGGAGGATGTCCATCTTCTCCGCATCCGACGACCCCGCAGCAGCATCCGCCCGCACCAGCGGACCGAGGTCGGAAACGACCCGATCCAGGAGCGCCGCGGTGCTGTTCATACCTCCATTCTGCCAAGGGCCACCGACATTGAGACCCTGAAAACAGGCCGATCAGGGAAACTTTTTGACTTGTTTCGCGTTCGAGCGGATCGGGTCGCGTTTCGTCTCGCTTCGCTCGCTCAACGACCTGGGGAAGAGGTCGGCCTTCGGCTCTATTAGATTGTGCACAACTGAATTGCATGCAATACTTAATCCATGAGCGTGACTGACGAGATGGTGTGCTTCTCCCTGTACTCCGCCGCACGCGCGACGACGCAGGCGTATCGAGCGCTCCTCGCCCCGTGGGGACTGACCTATCCGCAGTACCTCGTTCTCGCGATCCTCTGGAACGAGGGCGATCAGAGCATCGGCTCGCTGGGCGATGCGATGCAGCTCGACTCCGGCACCCTCTCCCCGCTTGTGCGCCGACTCGAGCAGGCCGGATACGTCTCCCGCACGCGCAGTGCCGAAGACGAGCGCGTCGTCATCGTGCAGATCACGCCACAGGGCCGCGCGCTCCGCGCCGAGGTGGCTCCGATCCGCACCCGAATCGCCGAGCTCGCCGGCATCCGCGACGACGCACACCGACGCCGCCTGATCAGCGAACTGCACGAACTCACCGCCCTGTTGCAGGGCGCGTCCACAGCATCTGCGCCCGACGCGACCACGCGCTCGGGTGGCAGCGAATGACCGCAGCACCGAAAGGAATCCACACGATGGAAGCTCTATACACCGCCGAAGCACTGGCCACCGGCTCCGGCCGCAACGGCCACGTCGCAACAAGGGAGGGGCGCGTCGACTTCACGCTCGCCGTTCCCAAGGAACTGGGCGGCAGCGGGGACGGAGCGAATCCCGAGCAGCTCTTCGCCGCGGGATACGCCGCATGCTTCCACTCGGCACTGCAGACGGTCGCCCGCGCTCAGAAGGTCTCGATCTCCGACTCCTCGGTCGGCGCACGTGTGCAGATCGGCTCGAACGGCGACGGCGGCTTCGGCCTCGCCGTCCAGCTCGAGGTCGTCATCCCCGATCTGCCGAACGAGCAGGCGCGCGCCCTCGCCGATGCCGCGCACAAGGTCTGCCCTTACTCCAACGCGACGCGCGGCAACATCGACGTCGCCATCACCGTCTCCGACGACTGATCCACGCAAAGAAGGAACCAGCATCATGCGAGCACTCATCCACCCCACATTCGGCGAAGCCGACGAGGTCCTCACCGTCCAGGACCGCCCCCTTCCCGAGCCGCAAGCAGGCCAGGTGCGCCTGCGCATCCTCCTCTCCCCCATCCACAACCACGATCTATGGACGATCCGCGGCACCTACGGGTTCAAGCCGGATCTCCCCGCGGCATCCGGCACCGAGGCTGTGGGCGTCGTGGACGCGCTCGGCGACGGAGTCGACAATCTGACCGTCGGGCAGCGCGTCGCCACCGGCGGCACGTTCGGCGCCTGGGCCGAGTACGTCGTGACGGGCGCCGCCGGGCTCATCCCCGTACCGGAATCGCTCTCGGACGAGAGCGCAGCACAGCTGGTGTCGATGCCGTTCAGCACGATCAGCCTGCTGCACTTCCTCGACGTGGCCGAAGGCGCCTGGATCGTGCAGAACGCCGCCAACGGTGCCGTCGGGCGGATGCTGGCACAGCTCGGAGCCGCGCGCGGCATCAACGTGCTCGGACTCGTCCGCCGTACCGCGGGTGTCGATGAGCTCCGCGCCCAGGGCATCGAGAACGTGATCGCCACCGATCAGGACGATTGGCGAGAGCAGGCGTCGCGCCTCACCGGCGGCGCACCGATCGTCGCGGGGGTCGACTCCGTCGGCGGACCGGCATCAGGCGAAGTGCTGTCGCTCCTCGCCGAGGGCGGCACGCTCGTCGCCTTCGGCGCGATGAACTCGCCCACGATGGAGATCGCCTCCTCCGACGTCATCTTCAAGCAGGCGACGGTCAAGGGCTTCTGGGGCAGCAAGGTCATCGGGCAGGTCGAGCCCGCGCTGCGCGGTGCCCTGTTCGGGGAACTCATCCAGCGGGTGACGGAGGGAACCCTGACCCTGCCCGTCGCGGGCGTCTTCGATGCCGCAGATGTCGCCGACGCGGTGCGGTTGAGCAAGACCCCCGGACGTGTCGGGAAGGTCCTGCTGCGGTTCTGAGCGACGCGGTTTCGGATGGGCCGGGGCGCGACGCGCTTCGGCCCTTCCCTTTGTCCGTGCCCCTGGCCACACTGTCGGGCATGAAGATCACACTCATGCAACCGGCGGGCCTCGTCGTCAGTCCCGCATTCAGTCACGTCGCCGTCGTTCCGCCCGGAGCCACGACGATCTATGTCGGAGGTCAGAACGGCATCGACGCCGTCGGCGCCCTGGTGTCCGCCGATGTCGCCGAGCAGTCGCTTCGAGCGGTCGAGAACGCCCGCGTGGCGCTCGAGTCCGCCGGCGCCGCCCTCGACGACGTCGTGAGCTGGACCGTCCTGATCCATCAGGACGCCGACCTTCGCGCAGCCTACGGCGCGGTCGCTTCGCAGCTGGCGCGTACCGGCGCCCCTCCCCTGGTCACGGCAGCTCTGGTGGCGGGCCTGGGCGTGCCCGGCGCGCTGATCGAGGTGAGCGCCGTCGCGGCCGTCATCCGAGGCTGAGAGCCACGGCACTCACCCGATCGAGACGCCCACCGCGGTCACGATCACCGCGAGCAACGGGAGCGACCCCTGCATGATCGCGGCACGCGCCTTGCCGCGATCCGAGAGGATCAGCACGAGCGCGGCCGCCAGCATCATTCCGGTTCCGGCGAAGACGAGAGTCAGACCTACGGTGACGAGTCCGGAGATGAACAGCGCGATGCCGAGAAGCGTCGTCAGGGCGAGGAACAGGTTGTAGAAGCCCTGGTTGAAGGCAAGCTGTTTCATCGTGATGGCGTCAGCCTCGCTGGCGACGCCGAAGACCTTGCGCGTGGCGGGCTCCGTCCACTTCAGCGACTCGAGGGCGAAGATGAACACATGGAACGCGGCGGCAGCCGCGGCGAGGACCAGTCCGGCGATGAGCATGGGAGTATCCTCGCGCGTTTCGGCCGCGGCGCCTAGCGCACGGCCGGTGCCCCGCCCGGTTGCTCACACCAGGAAGATATCCAGCAGCCCGGGATTGTGCCCGTGCACGAGCACGGCGAAGACGACGGCGTCGAACAGCAGATGCACGGTGACGACGTAGGCGAGCGAGTGCGTCCGTAGGAAGATCCATCCCTGCAGGAGTGCGAACGGGATCGTCAGCAGCGGACCCCACTCGCGGTAGCCGAGCTCCCAGAGGAACGAGACGAACACGACCGCCTGCAGCAGGTTCGCCGCGACGTCCGTGAAATGCCGGCGCAGCAGCGCGAAGACCGTGCAGATGAAGAAGAGCTCGTCCCAGATGCCGACGGCGCCGACCCCGACGAACAGGCGCGCGATGAGTTCCGGAGTGTCGACCACCGGCCAGTTCTGGTACACGCCGCTGGTGATGAAGTAGAACGGCAGGATCAGCCAGCCGAGCACCAGGACGGCGATCAGCCAGCCCCACTGCAATCGACCCCAGCGCTTCCCGGTGCGCCACGGGAAGCTGATCGCCCGATCACGGAATACGAACCGCGAGATGACGTAGGGCACGACGACGGCACCGCCGAGTGCCAGAGTGAAACGCAGCATCGCGAGATTGTCGAGCTCCGCTGCCAACGGGATGACGCTGACGATGAGCATCCCGAGTCCGATCAGCGAGAGGTCCCGCGTCAGCGACGGCCTGCGGCCGACGACACGGGCGGTCTCCCGCCGTGCACCGACGCGCACGCGATCGTCACCCCCCGCACGATCTGCCCCCTGCCCGCGCTCGATCAGCCACGCTCCCGCGATCCCCAGCGCCAGCAGCACCCAGCCGAGCCAGGCCCACTGGACGACGAAGAACGCCGGGGCGGCCGCGCACACGAGCGCAGCCGGGATCACGGCAGGCCACAGCCCGGTCTCGCGTCTCACGACGCTCATGCCCGAGGCCTCCGCCGGTAGGTGAGATCGCGGATCTCTCGCCCCTTGGCGATGCCCTTCTGCTCGAACGCCGTCATCACACGCCCGTCGAACCGGTCTGCCCAGTCCCCGTCGAAGGCGCGTTCGAAGAGCGGATCGGCATCGAGCACCTCGCGCATCTGCCGCGCGTAGTCCTCCCAGTCCGTCGCGAGACGGAGCAGCCCGCCATCGCGCAGCGCACGAGCGGCGGTTTCGCCGAACCCGGGGCGGACGAGACGCCGCTTGTTGTGCTTGTTCTTGTGCCAGGGATCCGGGAAGAAGACCCACACCTCCGCCGCCGCACCCTCCGGCAGATAGGAGGACAGCACCTCCGGTGCGTTCGCCTCGACGAGTCGTAGGTTACGCGCGCCCTCGCGGTCGGCGTCGAGCATGGTGCGGGCGATCCCGGCGCGGAACACCTCGACAGCGAGGAAGTCGTCATCGGGGCGCGACAGCGCGGCAGAGACGATCGCGTGCCCCTGCCCCGAGCCGACCTCGACGTAGATCGCACCTGAGCGTCCGAACTCGGCGGCCGGATCGAACCGGGCATCGGGGTGCACCGAGGTCTCAGCGGCGCCGCGCGGCACGTCGAGCAGGTATCGCTCGGCCAATTCCGCGAACGCGCGCTCCTGCCCCTCGGACATCCGGCCGCTGCGGCGCACGAACGACACCGGTTCATCACGGAACACGCGGGGCTCAGGCATGGTTCCAGGGTAGTCGCGCGGCGCCGGCGCCCCGCTCCGGGCGCAGACCGCGATACCGTCAGGCAGACCGCGAAACCGTCAGGCTGGCGCCGTCACGAAATCGATGAGCTCCTCGACCCGACCCAGCAGCGCCGGTTCGAGGTCGCGGAACGTGTGCACCTTGGAGAGGATGTGCTGCCACGCCCGGGCGGTGTCGGCCTGCGTCTCGTGCGGCCATCCGAACGCGCGGCAGATGCCGGTCTTCCAATCGGTGCCGCGCGGGATCTCGGGCCAGCGGGAGATGCCGAGCGCCTGGGGCGTGACGCACTGCCAGACGTCGATGAACGGATGCCCGACGATGCGCACGTGCCGTCCATGCGGGCCGCGGGCGACGGCCTCGGCGATCCGCGACTCCTTGGACCCCGGCACCAGGTGGTCGACCAGAACCCCGTAGCGGCGGGTGGGACTGGGCGGTTCGGCGGTGAGCAGTTCATCGAGGAGATCGACGCCCTGAAGGAACTCGACGACGACGCCCTCGACGCGCAGGTCGTGACCCCACACCTTCTCCACGAGTTCGGCATCGTGCCGGCCCTCGACCAGGATGCGGCTGGGCAGTGCGACCTTGGCACGCTGGTCGCCCACCGCGAACGAGCCGGAGGCCGTGCGCCGCGGCGTCTGCGCCTTCGGTGCCGGCACCGTCAGACGCACCGGCGAGCCGTCGATGAGGAATCCACCGCCCAACGGGAACAGCCGCTTGCGCCCTGAGCGGTCCTCCAGCTCCACGGTCCCGCTCTGAACCCGAGTCACCGCACCGCAGAACCCGTCGTCGGCGACCTCGACGACGAGATCGAGTTCGGCCGGCACCTGCGGCACCGGCTTCGCGGCGCGCTCGCGCCACCCGGACGCGAGCACATCGGCTCCATACCTGTCATCCATGCCCTCCAGCGTATGTGTCTCCGCTGATGGCGAACGGTGATCCCCCGGCGGATGCTGTCGCGTGTCGGCCTCTGTGCATAGACTCGTGGCATGGGGGCACGGCAGCCAGTCGGAGGGAACACGATGAGGATTCGCTGGCTGATGACGGCCTCATTGGCGCTGGCCGTGGCGCTGGGAACGTTCTCCGCCACCGCGGCGTTCGCCACCGATCCGCTCACCCTCGACTCCGGTTATGTCACCGACGACGTCGGCGTGCTGAGCGCTGACGAGCAGAACGCAGTCGAGGCTCGGCTGCTCGAGCTCACCGAGAACTCCGACGCCGATCTCTTCGTCGTGCTGGTCGACAGCTTCACCTCCCCCTCCGACTACGTGCAGTGGGCCGACACCGTCGCCGACAACAACAACCTCGGCCCCGAGCAGTATCTGCTCGCGATCGCCGTGGAGCAGAGCAGTTACTACATCTCCGCTGCCCAGGGCGGCCCGCTCAGCGACGGCAAACTCGACGACATCGAGGAGAAGATCCAGCCGCTGCTGGCACAGGGCGACTGGGACGGTGCGATCATCCTCGCCGCCGACGAGATCCAGGGCGATGGCGGTGCCGGTGCTCTGCGCGCCGTGTTGGTCGTCGCCGCGATCTTCGCGGCTGCGCTCGTGATCTGGCTGATCGTCCGTCTCGTCGCGCGCGCCCGCCGCAACGCCGCGATCCGCGAGCGCGGTGCCATGCCCGAGACTCCCGATCCGAACGACCCGTTCTCGACGCTGACCGATGATCAGGTCGAAACCCAGGCCGGATCCGCCCTCGTCCAGGCCGACGATGCGATCACCTCGAGTCGCGAAGAGCTCGGCTTCGCCGTCGCCCAGTTCGGCGAAGGGGCGACCGCCGCTTTCAGCGGTGCGGTCGACACGGCGAAGGCGAAGATGTCCGAGGCGTTCGATCTTCGGCAGAAGCTCGATGACGAGATCGAAGACACCGTCCACGATCGCCGCGCGTGGCACATCCGCATCATCCAGCTCTGTGACGAGATCGACGAGGTGCTCGACGCCAACGCCGAGGCGTTCGACGCGCTTCGCAAGCTCGAGCAGAACGCCCCGCAGGAGCTGGAGAGGGTACGAGCGGAACGCGCCACGTTGCAACCGGTGCTCGCCGAGGCCGCTCCCACGCTCGCCGCGCTCTCATCCTCATACGATGCCGCAGCACTCAGCACCGTCGCCGACAATCCCGCCCAGGCGCAGGAGCGGGCAGCGCTGGCGGATCGCTCGATCAGTGCCGCAGCCGATGCGATCGCCGCTGGCAAGTCAGGCGAAGCGGCGTTCGCGATCCGCACTGCCGAGCAGTCGGTCGCCCAGGCCGCGCAGCTCGCCCAGGCGATCACCGCGCTCGGCGCCGAGCTCACCGCCATCGAGGCGAAGGCTCAGGCCCTGATCGTCGAACTGCAGGGAGACGTCGCGACCGCTCAGCGGCTTCCCGATACCGCCGGCACGATCACCGCAACCGCAGCAGCGACGAACGACCTGCTTCGGCAGGCGCAGACCGACCTCAGCGGCTCGGCGCGCAGTCCGCAGCGCGCACTCGAAGCGCTCACGGCCGCCAACACGCAGATCGACGCCGCGATCGCGCAGGGCACCGAGTCGGCGGAGCGCGCGCGTCGTGTGCAGCAGATGCTCGAACAGACCCTTTCACAGGCGAACTCCGAGGTCCGCGCGTGCCGCGAGTACATCGAGACGCGCCGCGGCACCGTCGGCTCCACGGCTCGCACCCGGCTCTCGCAGGCGGAGACGACCCTCACCGGGGCGCTGAACCTTCGCGCCAGCGATCCCGAGGCCGCGCTCACCGCCGCGGGCAGAGCGCTGGAGCTCGTGCGACAGGCGACGTACTCCGCGCAGGCCGACGTCGAAGCACAGAACCCGCAGCGCTACGAGAACGCCGGCTGGGGCGGCGGCGGGCTGTTCGGCGGTTCGAGCTCCGGTTCCGGCGGCTCCGGCATCGGCGGGGACATCCTCGGCGGCATCATCGGCGGCCTCCTCTCGGGTGGCGGCGGGGGCGGCGGAAGCCGGTCCTCCTCCCGAAGCAGCAGCTGGCGTTCCAGCGGCGGCGGCGGTTTCCGCAGTTCCGGCTTCGGCGGCGGCGGACGCTCCAGCGGCGGCCGCAGCGGTCGCTCCGGAGGTGGGCGCTTCTGATCCGCACACACTCACACGAACCGACTTCGACGAAGACCCTCTGAAAGGAATCACGCATGATCAAGCAGTCCATCTTCGGACGTATCTCGACCCTCGTCCGCGCGAACATCAACTCCCTCCTGGACTCTGCGGAAGACCCGCAGAAGATGATCGACCAGCTCGTTCGCGACTACACCAACAGCATCGCGGATGCCGAGTCGGCCATCGCCGAGACGATCGGCAACCTGCGCCTGCTCGAGCGGGACCACGAGGAAGACGTCCAGTCGGCGACCGAGTGGGGCAACAAGGCCCTCGCCGCCAGCCGCAAGGCCGACGAGATGCGCGCCTCCGGCGACGCTCCGGATGCCGACAAGTTCGACAACCTCGCCAAGATCGCCCTCCAGCGCCAGATCAGCGCCGAGCGCGAGGCCACCGGCGCCGAACCGCAGATCGCCGCTCAGACCGAGATCGTCGACAAGCTCAAGTCCGGCCTGAACGGCATGAAGGACAAGCTGGGCGAGCTCAAGAACAAGCGCAGCGAGCTGCTCGCCCGCGCCAAGGTCGCCGAAGCGCAGACCAAGGTGCACGATGCCGTCTCGTCGATCAACGTCCTCGACCCGACCAGCGAGCTGGGCCGCTTCGAAGACAAGGTCCGTCGCCAGGAGGCCCTCGCGCAGGGCAAGACCGAGCTGGCCGCTTCCAGCCTCGACGCCCAGTTCGAGAGCCTCGAGGACCTCGGCGAGCTCACCGAGGTCGAAGCTCGCCTCGCCGAGCTGAAGGCCGGCAGCAGCGCGCCGCGTCAGGCCATCGAAGGCTCCTGATCGCATCCGGCGGATGCCCCGGGGCCGACGTGCCCGGGGCATCCGCCCTTCCCTTTTCCGGAGGCATCCCATGGTGCGTTTTCTCGTCGTCCCGCAGTGGCAGGGCTCGCCCGCGCCCCGCGCGATGCTCCTCGTCGACGGCGCGTCGGCCATCACCGGCGACCTCCCTCGTAAGTCCACCACGGTGCTGGACGTCCCCGTCGAGGCGGGCGAGTCCCTCGGAACGGGAGTGCGTCGGTTGAGCGCCCTGCTGCACACCCGCGAACTCGTGGCTGAACACGCCGCAGCCGGCACGGTCGTGATCGGCGGCGACTGCAGTGTCACCGTTGCTGCCCTCGCCGCGCTTCCCGGCGGAACCGAAGACGTCGCCGTGGTGTGGTGCGATGCCCACCCCGATCTGCACACCCCGGAGTCATCGCCGTCCGGCGCATTCTCCGGAATGGCGCTGCGCGCGGTGCTCGGCGAGGGAGAACCGCAACTGATCCTCTCGCCCGGCATCCCGCGAGAACGTGTCGTGACCGTCGGCGTGCGCACGCCCGACGACGACGAGGTCGAGCAGCTGGACCGCCTCACCCGGCTCTCCGTCGCCGATCTCGATCGCGTCGACGCCCTCGCCGAGGCGGTCGCCGCCACCGGGGCATCCCGCGTGTGGGTTCACATCGACGTCGACGTGCTCGATCCGGCAGAACTCGTCGGAGTCTCCTCGCCCGCACCGTTCGGTGCCGGCCCGGCCGCACTCGGCGCTGCCATCCGGCGGTTGCGCGAGCGTGTGCCGCTGGCGGGCGCCACGATCTCCGGCTTCGCCCCGCGCACCCCCGCCGACGCGGTCGATGACCTCGGCGCGCTCCTGCGTCTGGTCGGAGCGGTCGCGTGACGTCGGATTGGCGCCCGGCCGCCGATGCGGCGCTCGCGCGCGGGCGGCGCTTCGATCGCCGCATCCCCTCCTTCCTGCTCCGTTCGCCCGTGAGCCGAGTCGGCTACTGGTGGGGAACCACGATCGGCTGGATCTGGGGCGGGCTCTGGAGCACCGGCCCGATCGAGCGCCGCGAAGGACTCTGGGTGTTCCGAGGGATGCCGGAATGGACCTTCAACCGCGGCGGAGTCTGCGTGGGCGGATGCTTCCTCACCGGCGATGCCCGCCCGAGCGATGCGGTGCTGCGGCACGAGGCCGTGCACCGCGATCAGTGGCGGCGCTACGGTTTCCTGATGCCGGTCCTCTACCTGTTCGCAGGCCGCGACCCGATGAAGAACCGCTTCGAGATCGAAGCGGGCCTGGAAGACGGCAACTACGTGCGCCGCGGTCGCTGACCGGGAGTGGATTCAGCGCGTGACGGGCAGCAAGCCGAAGCGCTCCGGCGCGTTGATCGTCGTGGCCTCGACTCCGAGATGCCCGGTGAGGTGCTCGACGATGTCAGCAGTGCCGAGGTATCCGCCGAGCAGGGTGACCCGGGTCTCCTGCTCATCGCCGCAGAGCATCTCGTCGGCCCAGGCGCAGGTGGCGCGCGCGAGCGCCTGACCGGGTGCACAGGAACGGCCGGTGCCGGGAGCGCCGGAACGCGTTCCCCGGGCGAGCCAGGTGACCGTCATCCGGGCGGGAGCGTCGATCACGCCGATGTCGTCCTTCTCGGGCACCTCGATGAAGATGCGACCGGAGGCACAGAGCGGCAGCGTGGCCAGGAACACCTCGAGATCGGCGAGCGAGTGCTCGTCGGCCGTCACCAGGTGGTGGGCGCGTCGACGGGCAGCACGGCGCTGTGCGCGCGTGGTGACGGTGTCGAGGGAGGTGCTCATGGTGTCTCCATGTTATCACCTGGCGAAGGGTTGCCTAACCTTTGTCGGCGGATCCTTCGGCCGACTCGACGAGTGCCGCGTTCAGCGCCGCAAGTTCCTCGTCGCTCATCCCGTTGGCACGCAGGTAGTCGGCAGCCGAGCCCCACCTGTCGTCGACCCGCTCCAGCAGCGCCCGCATCACGATCGCCGGCGACTCGGTCGCCAGTGCCACGGCGTGCACCGCCTCTGGATGCTGCGCGCGGATATAGGCCGCGATCCGACGGGACCGCTCGGGGGGCAACTGCGATTCCGTCAGCGCGTAGTCGGCGATGATCGCCTCGCGATCGGCATCGACGGCAGCCAGGGCGAGAGCGACGGTGACACCGGTGCGGTCCTTGCCGACCGTGCAGTGCACGAGGGTCGGCTCCCCCGCCGCGATGATGCGGATCGCGGCGACCAGCCGCTCTCCGCTCTCCTCGAGCAGATGCACGTAGAGGTCCTCGAGACTCGTGTCCGCCTCGAAGAACGAGCGCACGGAACCGAGGAACAACGGCAGATGCGTGGTCTCGGGCCCCGGGATGTCCGTCGGCTCCGCCGCGACCTCCTCGCCGTCCCTGAGGTCGACGATGTGCCGGACGCGGCTGCGCAGCGCGTCGGCCCCTTCGGGCGTCACCCCCGCGAGCTGGCCCGAACGCAGCAGCACTCCGGAGCGGATTCGGCCGCCTGCCGCCAGCATGCCGCCGACATCGCGCACGTTGTTGACGCCCTCGACATCGAGGATGGTCATGCGCGGGCTTCCACTCCCTGCGCCTGCGGCGTGCGCGGCGGCACTGCGTAGCGGCCCGCCACGACGATTCGGTTGAAGGCGTTGATCGACACGCACGCCCAGCTCAGCGCGGCGTACTCCTTCTCCGTGAAGACGGCGCCGACGCGGTTGTAGACCTCGTCGGAGATGCCCTCCTCGGCGATGAAGGTGAACGCCTCGGCGAGTTCCAGCGCTGCGCATTCGCGATCGGTGAACACACCGCTTTCGCGCCAGGTGGGAATCTGCGTGAGCGTATCCAGGTCGACACCGGCGGCCACGGCGCGATCGACGTGGATCCGGGCACAATACGCGCACCCGTTCAGCTGGGAGCAGTGGATCATGACCAGTTCCTTGAGGCGGTCGTCGATTCCGTTGTCGCGGCAGATCTCGCCGACGGTCTTCGAAAAGGCATCCAGTGCGTGATACGCGGCCGGTTCGGTCTTGGAGAGGTGCACTCGCGTCTCGCTCATGCAATCCAGCATATTCGCTGTGCCGGCTCCCGGATCAGAGCACTCGAGGAAGCGACTCAGGCAGATAAGCACAATCTGACGAGTCCAAGTGAACATATAGACAGGTTCACCGAGCAGAGGGTGAGCACATCGCTCTCGCATTTCTCGGTTCGATCGGGCAGGAGCAGAATATGGACGTGGCGACCGACATCACTGAGTTCAGCTATCTCCCCGCACAGGCGCAGGCTCTGGGCGTTCCCGTTCCTCCCGTCGAGCGTCTCACCCTCCGGCTTCCGGACGGCCGATCGGTCAGCGCTCTCCGCTACGGCACGGAGGCTCCGCGCGTGACGCTGCTGCACGGCGCGGGTCTCAACGCCCACACCTGGGACACCACCGTGCTCGCCCTGCAACAGCCGACCCTGGCGATCGATCTCGCCGGCCACGGCGACTCGTCGTGGCGACCGGACCTCGACTACACCCCTCACCCCCTCGCCGGCGACGTCGCGGCGGCCCTCGACGCCTGGGCATCCGGCCCGCAGCTGATCGTGGGGCAGTCGCTCGGCGGTCTCACCGGGGCCGCACTCGCCGCTGCCCGCCCCGATCTCGTCGAAGAGCTCATCATCGTCGACATCACCCCGGGCATCGACGTCAGCGCCGGACCCTCGGCCCTGCGCGAGTTCTACGCGGGTCCGACCGATTTCGCCACCCGTGCCGAACTCGTCGACCGTGCGATGGCGCTCGGCTTCGGCGGGACGAAGGCGGAGACCGAGCGCGGCGTCTTCCTGAACACCCGCGTGCGCGAAGACGGCCGGATCGAGTGGAAGCATCACTTCGCCCATCTCGCCGCCCAGGCGCTCGCTGCGCACGACACCGGCACCGCGGCCGCGCCGTCCCGGTTGCACGAGACCGGCTGGGACGATCTCGCCGCCGTGACGGCACCGATCACGCTGGTGCGTGCGGCCAGGGGCTTCGTCAGCGTGGCGGACGCTGAGGAGTTCCAGCGCCGCCTGCCGGCAGCGCATCTGGTGTCGATGGATGCCACGCACAACGTCCAGGAGACCGGCCCGGTGGAACTCGCGGCGCTCATCGTCGCGTCGCTGTCCGCAGCATCCGGAATGTGACGCCGGATTCCTCCAATCACCCCGCCTGCCCCGAGACATCCCTAGGCTCGAACCACACCCCGGCTTCCGCCGCCCCGAGAGGATCGCACCCATGTTCCGACGCACCCGACGCCTCGCGCTGATCTCCGCGCTCGCGGCCACCGCCGTGATCCTGAGCGCCTGCGGCGGATCGCCCCAGCCGGCCGCCACGTCGACGGGCAAGCCGGACCCCGATGCCTCCCTGGCCGTCGGTCTCGTACTGGAGCCCACGAACCTCGACATCCGTCACACGAGCGGCGCGGCGATCGAGCAGATCCTGATCGACAACATCTATGAAGGTCTCGTCACCCGCACGCAGGACAACGAGATCGAGCCGCGGCTGGCATCCGACTTCGAGATCTCCGACGACGGCCTGACCTACACGTTCACACTGAACGACGGCGTCACCTTCCACAACGGCACTGCGCTCACCTCCGCCGATGTCGTCGCCTCCTACGAGGCGGTGCGCACCGATGCGACCCTTCAAGGAAACGCCGACTTCGCGTCGGTCGCGTCGATCACCGCGCCGGATCCGGCGACGGTGCAGATCGTGCTGACGGCACCGAACCAGAACTTCCTCTTCGCCCTCACCGGCCCCGCCGGCCTCGTCTTCCAGGCCGGCGACGCCACCGACCTCAAGACGGCGGAGAACGGGACCGGCCCGTTCACCCTCACCCGCTGGAGCAAGGGCAGCTCGATCACCTTCGCCCGCTACGACGCGTACTGGGGTGCCCCGGCCGGCGTCGCCGAGGTCGAGTTCCAGTACGTTCCCGACTTCACCGCCGGCGTGAACAACGCGCTCGACGGCGGCGTGCAGGTGCTCACCGCCGTGGACCCGAACCTCGCCTCCCAGCTCGAGGATTCGGGCGACTTCACCCTGACGACGGGCCGCACCACCGACAAGGCCACCCTGGCGTTCAACAACGCCAAGGCACCGCTCGACGACGTGCGCGTGCGCGAAGCGCTGCGACTGGCGATCGATCACGAGGCACTCGTCGAGGCCGTCGGCGCCGGAAGCACGCTCTACGGTCCGATCCCCGAGCTCGACCCCGGGTACGAAGACCTCTCCGATGTCGTCTCCTACGACCCGGAACGCGCCAAGGAGCTTCTCGCTGAGGCCGGGCAGAAGGACCTGGAGCTGACGCTCACCATCCCGTCCTTCTACGGCACCACGGTTCCGAAGGTGCTGATCTCCGACTTCAACAAGGTCGGCGTGACCCTCGAGGTCAACTCGGTCGAGTTCCCGACCTGGCTGGAAGACGTCTACGGCAACCACGACTACGACCTCAGCTTCGTGCTGCACGTCGAGCCGCGCGACTTCGGCAACTTCGCGAATCCCGACTACTACTTCGGCTACGACAACGCCGACGTGCAGCGCCTGTACAGCGAGGCGCTGGCCGAGGTAGACCCGGATGCGTCCGCGAAGCTGCTCGCGGAAGCCGCGCGCCTCGTCTCCGAGGACCACGCAGCCGACTGGCTGTACAACGGAGCGACGATCACGGCGGTGAGCCCGGAGGTGACCGGCTTCCCGAAGGACTCGATCAACTCCCGCATCAACGTGGCCGGGGTCACCGTGCTTTCGGAGAAGTAGCCGTTCCTTCATGATCCGCTATCTGCTCGTCCGAGGAGCCCTGCTCATCGCAGGGCTCCTCGTGTCGAGTGTGCTCATCTTCCTCACGCTGCGCGTCTTCCCCGGCGACGTGGCCCAGCTCATCGCCGGAACCCAGGCCTCCCCCGCCCAGGTCGAGCAGCTGCGCGAATCGCTGGGGCTGAACCTTCCGCTGATCACTCAGTACGCCGATTGGATCGGCGGCATCTTCCGTGGAGACCTCGGCACGTCGCTTCTGAGCGGCGCCTCGGTCGGCGAAGAGCTGTTCCTCAAGGCGCAGGTGACGGTGCCGCTGGGGATCATGGCGCTGACGATCGCCCTCCTCATCGCGGTCCCGTTCGGCATCCTCGCCGCCGTTCTGCGGGGACGCGCAGGCGGCACCGTGCTCAGCGTGGGCGCGCAGACGCTGGCGGCCGTGCCCGTGGTGTGGGCGGGCATGATGCTCGTCGTGCTCTTCTCGGTGTGGCTCGGCTGGCTCCCCCCGCAGGGCTTTCCCCGTGACGGCTGGTCGACACCCGGAAAGGCGATCGAGGCGCTGCTGCTGCCGGCGCTCACCATCGGGATCGTCGAGGGTGCGATGCTGATGCGCTTCGTGCGCAGCGCCACCCTGCAGGCCGCCGGTCAGGACTTCGTCCGCACGGCCGCCGCAAAGGGGCTCACCCGCAACCGGGCGCTCATCCAGCACGGCATCCCCGCCGTCGGGCTCTCGATCATCACGGTTCTCGGCCTGCAGGTGGCGGGGATCATCGTCGGCTCCGTCGTCATCGAGCAGCTGTTCACGCTCCCCGGGATCGGACGGATGCTGGTCGCCGACGTCGGCACCCGCGACCTCATCAAGGTGCAGAGCGAACTGCTCGTTCTCACCGGCTTCGTGCTGGTCGTGGGCTTCCTCGTCGACCTCGCGCACCACCTGATCGATCCTCGCCAGCGGGAGGCCGCATGATGCCCCGTTGGGCCGCCAGGCTGTGGTCCACGACGACAGGCCGATTCGGCCTCATCGTCGTCGCCGTGATCGTCGTCACCGCTCTCGTCTCGCTGGTGTGGACGCCGTTCGACCCGCAGGACTCCGACGTGCGCAACCGCTGGGCCGTTCCGAGCTGGCCGCATCTGCTCGGAACCGACGACACCGGTCGCGACATCCTGAGCCTCATCATGGCGGGTGCGCGCACGACGGTGTTCGTCAGCATCGGCGCCGGTCTGGTCGCGACCGTGGTCGGCATCGCCCTGGCCGCCCTGGGGGCGCTCACGGTGCGCTGGGTGCGCGAGACGATCGCCGTTCTCGTCGACATCCTCATCGCATTCCCCGTGCTGATCATCGCGATGATGATCTCGTCGGTCTGGGGCGGTTCGCTCTGGGTGGTCATCTGGGCCGTCGGCATCGGTTTCGGCGTCAACATCGCCAGGGTGACGCGCCCCGAGCTGCGCCGGGTCCAGCAGAGCGACTTCGTGCTGGCCGGCCGCGCATCCGGACTCACCCCCGGGCAGAGTCTCATGCGGCACCTGCTGCCGAACGTCGCCCCGGTGTTCATCGTGCAGCTGTCATGGTCGATGGCCGTCGCCGTGCTCGCCGAAGCAGGGCTTTCCTATCTCGGCTTCGGAGCATCCGTCGTGGAACCCTCGTGGGGCATCCTTCTCGCAGACCTGCAGCGATACATCGGCGTGCATCCGCTTTCCGTGATCTGGCCGGGCCTCGCGATCACGATCACGGTGCTCGCCCTCAACCTCCTGGGCGACGGCCTCCGCGAGGCCACCGACCCGACTCTGCGCCACCGCGCGGCAGAGGTCCACACACCGGGGGTGGTCGCATGAGCCTCCAGGTCGAAGGACTCATGATCGAGATCGACGGCCGCCGCGTCGTGGACGGCATCTCCTTCGATGTGCCGGATGGCGCCCGCGTCGGCCTGATCGGCGAATCCGGCTCAGGCAAGTCGCTCACCGCGCTCGCGGTGCTGGGGCTGCTCCCCGCGGGCGCGGTGGCGAGCGGCAGCATCCGCTGGAACGGCACGGAGTTGATCGGGATGCCCGATCGGCGGCTCGCGGAGCTCCGCGGCGACGAGATCGGCATCGTGTTCCAGGAACCACGGACGGCGCTGAATCCCATCCGCACCGTCGGCCGGCAGATCGCGGAGTCGATCCGCATCCATGAGCGCATCGGACGCCGTGAGGCACGCCGGCGCGCGATCGCGGAGGCCGCCCGCGTGCGCCTGCCCGACCCGGAGTCGATCGTCGACCGGTACCCGCATCAGCTCTCCGGCGGTCAGCGGCAGCGCGTCGCGATCGCCATGGCGCTCGCCTGCCGGCCGCGGCTGCTCATCGCCGATGAGCCGACCACGGCCCTGGATGTCACCATCCAGGCGGAGATCCTGGCTCTGCTGCTGTCGCTGGTCGAGGAGGAGGGGATGTCGCTGGTGTTCATCACCCATGACCTCGCCGTGCTCGCCCAGGTCGCCACCGACGGCATCGTGCTCGAGAACGGCCGTGTCGTCGAGGCCGCACCCGTCTCCACTCTTCTCAGCGCGCCGGCCTCGCCGATCACCCAGGGGCTGCTGCGCGACGCCACCGCGACCCTGTGGCGACCGGAAGGAGACCGGACATGAGTCTCATCGAGGCCCGCGGGCTGCGTCGTGACTTCTTCGTGCCGAAGCGCTCGCCGTTCGAGAAGCCCCGCACGCAGACCGCGCTCGCTCCGACCGATCTCGATGTCGCCGAGGGATCCTCTCTCGGGATCATCGGGGAATCCGGGTCGGGCAAGTCCACCCTGATCCGCCTGCTCCTGGGCCTCGACCGCCCGACATCCGGCACCGTGGCGGTGGACGGCAGGGCGGTGGATGCCGCGGCATCCGCCCGATCACTGCACTGGCTGCGCCGGGCGACCGGCCTGGTCTTCCAGGATCCGTATGCTTCGCTCGACCCGCGGATGACCGCGGCTCAGATCATCGGCGAACCGCTCCGGGCACTGGATATCCCCGGTGACCGCGCTGCACGCATCGCGGAGGTCCTCACCCAGGTCGGGCTGGAACCGGAGATGGCGTCACGATATCCGCACGAGTTCTCCGGAGGCCAGCGCCAGCGAATCGCGCTCGCGCGCGCCATCGTGCACCGCCCGCGGATCCTGGTCGGCGACGAGCCGCTCTCGGCCCTCGACGTCACCGTGCGCGCGCAGATCCTGGAACTGCTGGCCTCGCTGCACCGGACCTCTGATCTGACACTGCTGCTGGTGTCGCACGACATCGGCGTGGTGCAGCACCTGTGCGACCAGGTGGTCGTGCTGAAGGAAGGGGTGATCGTCGAACGCGGTGCCACGAAGGACGTGCTGCTGCACCCGCAGCACGCGTACACGAAGACGCTCCTCGCCGCGATCCCGGTGATCCCCGGTCGGTGACCGGCGGGGTCAGCGCCCCCGGCCGATGATCCGGCGCCGGCGCCGGCCCGTCGGACGCAATGAGCGCTGCAGGTACACCGTGCCGAGATTGCGGCCGAACTTGAAGCCGACCCGGCCCATCCGGCCCACCTCGACGAAGCCGAGTTTCGTGTGCAGCCGGATCGACGCCTCGGCGCCCGTGTCGCTGATCACGGCGACGATCTCGCGGAGGCCGATCTGCTCGCACGCCTCGATCAGCGCCTGCAGAAGCGCCGCCCCGAGGCCCTTGCCCGCAGCCCCTGGGCCGAGATAGATCGAGTCCTCGACGGTGTAGCGGTAGGCCGTCTTGCTGGCCCACGGCTGCGCGAGCGCATAGCCGAGCACCTCGCCGGAGGGCGAGACCGCGACGAGGAAAGGCAGTCCGAGCTTCGACAGCAGTGCGAACTTGTCCCGCCAGTAGCGGATGCTGCTGCGCCGCTCATCGAAGGTGACGACCGAATTGCTCACGAAGTGGTTGTAGATCTCGCGGACGTGCGGGAGATCGGTCGCCTTCGCCGGCCTGATCGCGTAGGAGAACACGTCGGGTGCCGGCTCGGGGCGCCGCAGGTGGCGGGGAATGCGGCGGCGGCGGTCGCCGGGTTCGAACTGCATGCGCTCAGCCTACGGACTCGGCGGGCTCGCCCTCGACCCGCCAGTCCACCGGAGCTGCTCCGGATTCCTCCAGAAGGGCGTTCGTGCGGGAGAACGGCCGCGAGCCGAAGAACCCGCGGCTCGCCGACAGCGGCGACGGGTGCGCGGAGGCGATCACCGGGGTCGTACCGAGCAGAGGCTGCAGGTTCGCCGCATCCTTCCCCCAGAGGATCGCGACGAGCGGCTGTTCGCGCGCGACCAGCGCACGGATGGCGAGCTCGGTGACCTGCTCCCAGCCCCAGCCGCGGTGGGATGCCGGCATCCCGGGCTGCACGGTGAGCACGCGGTTCAGCAGCAGAACCCCCTGATCGCTCCAGGCGGTGAGGTCGCCGTGCGGAGCGGGCGGGATACCGAGATCGGTCGCGCGCTCCTTGTAGATGTTCCCGAGACTGCGCGGCAGCGGCCGCACGTGGCGTTCGACCGCGAAGGAGAGGCCGATGGGATGCCCCGGCGTCGGATAGGGGTCCTGACCCGTGATGAGCACCCGGACGTCGGACAGCGGGCGCTGGAACGCCCGGAGCACGTTGTCGCCGGCGGGAAGGTACCCGCGGCCGGCGGCCTGCTCCGCACGCAGCCGTTCACCGATCTCGGAGATGACCCCCTGAACGGGGGCGAGCGCTTCCGCCCAGCCGGCGTCGATCCGGCCTTCGGCGGCGAGCTCGGCGAGAGTGCGCGGCACCGGTCAGTCGTCCAGCCGGACGCGCAGCGGGCCTCTCGCGAGGAGATGGTGGGCGGACTGCGCGACCGGGCGCATCGTGATGAGGTCGAGGTTGACGTGCCCCGGCGCCTGCAGCGCGTACGCGATCACGTCTGCGACGTCTTCCGCGACGAGGGGCGCCTCGACACCCGCGTAGACGGACTCGGCCGCGACTGCGTCTCCGCCGAGCCGGTTCAGCGTGAACTCCTCGGTGTGGACCATGCCGGGGGCCACCTCGACGACCCTGATCGGTTCGCCGTTGAGTTCCTGCCGGAGCACTCGCACGAGCATCCCCTCGGCGGCCTTGGCCGCGTTGTAGCCACCGCCGCCTGCGTACGCCACCTGGGCGGCGGTGGAGGTGACGAACACCGTGTCGGCGTGGCCGTCCTCGTCGGCGGCCCGGCGCAGCAGCGGGAGGAGACCGGCGACCAGGCGCTGCGTCGCCAGCACGTTGGCGTCGAACATCCACTGCCAGTCCTCGACCGAGGAATTCTCGACGCTGTCGGTCCCGCGAGCTCCGCCCGCGACCTGCACGAGTGCGTGCACCGGGCCCGTCGCCTCGAGTTCAGCGATGAGGGCCGCCACCGCCTCGGCATCCGTCAGGTCGCAGACGACCGCGGACGCGCCGGTCTCGGCGACGAGCGCAGCCAGGCGCTCCTCGCGTCGCGCGACTCCGACGACGTCCCATCCGCGCGACCTGAGCGCGCGCACCGTCGCCGCGCCGATCCCCGAGCTCGCACCTGTCACAACCGCACGCCTGTTCACCATGCCTCCACCGTACGACTTTCGCGCGCCGTTTTCGCGCGTGCCCGCCGTTCGGCTTGTTACGTCACATTTCCCGTTCCTTGTTGACATCCCGGCATCGTCCGTACGCTCGCTGCAACGGCATCCGCCATCCGACTTTCCACTACGCTCCCAGGGGGAACAACATGTCCGCAGCCGAGTCCTGGCGCTTCGAGACCAAGCAGATCCACTCCGGCGCTGCGCCCGACCCGGTGACGAAGGCCCGAGCCACGCCGATCTACCAGACCACCTCGTACGTCTTCGACAACGCGGACCACGCGGCGAACCTGTTCGCCCTGGCCGAGTTCGGAAACATCTACACCCGCATCCAGAACCCGACGCAGGACGTGCTCGAGCAGCGCCTCGCCGCGCTCGAGGGCGGCACCGGGGCTCTCGTCCTCTCCAGCGGTCAGGCCGCCTCCACGTTCGCGGTGCTGAACATCGCCGAAGCAGGCGATCACCTCGTCGCCTCGAGCTCGATCTACGGCGGCACTTACAACCTCTTCAAGTACACCCTCGCCAAGCTGGGCATCGAGGTCACCTTCGTCGAGAACCAGGACGACGCCGAGGAGTGGCGCCGCGCCGTGCGCCCGAACACCAAGCTCTTCTTCGCGGAGACCATCGGCAACCCCCAGATCAACGTCCTCGACATTCGCGCCGTGGCCGACGTCGCACACGAGAGCGGCGTGCCGCTCGTCGTCGACAACACCATCGCGACGCCGTACCTCATCCGCCCGTTCGAGCACGGTGCCGACATCGTCGTGCACTCGGTCACCAAGTTCCTCGGCGGCCACGGCACCACCATCGGCGGCGCCATCATCGACGGCGGCACCTTCGAGTGGTCGAAGAACGTCGACAAGTTCCCCGGGCTCACCGTTCCGGACCCCTCGTACCACGGTGCTTCGTACACCGCGGCGGTCGGCGACGGCCTCGCCTACATCATCAAGGCACGCGTTCAGCTGCTGCGCGACCTGGGCTCCGCGATCGCTCCGCAGAGCGCCTGGAACCTCATCCAGGGCATCGAGACGCTGTCGCTGCGCATCGAGCGCCACGTGCAGAACGCTCAGGAGATCGCCGAGTGGCTCGACAGCCGCGATGATGTCGCTGCTGTGAACTACTCGGGCCTGCCCACCTCCCCCTGGTACGCGAAGGCGAACGAGTACGCCCCGAAGGGCGTCGGCGCCGTACTGTCGTTCGAGCTGAAGGGCGGCGTCCAGGCCGGACGCGAGTTCGTGAACAGCCTGACGCTGTTCAGCCACCTCGCCAACATCGGCGACGTGCGTTCGCTGGTCATCCACCCCGCGTCCACGACCCACGCGCAGCTCACGCCCGAGCAGCAGCTCACGGCCGGCGTCACGCCGGGTCTGGTGCGCCTCTCGGTCGGACTCGAGAACATCGACGACCTGAAGGCCGACCTCGACCAGGCCCTGGCCGCAGCACGCCGCGTCTCGGAGGCGGCTCGCGCCTGATCCCGTTCCACGCACGGATGCCCCGGACCGCAGCGGTCCGGGGCATCCGTGCGTTCCGGCCGTGCCCTCTGCGGGGCCGGTGTCAGACCGCGGGGGTCGCCGTGACCAGGTA
>NZ_PGGU01000014.1:0-39135 GCF_002872075.1 Microbacterium aurantiacum
ACGGTGACGCAGCGAGTTTGATACCGACCAAAGAGACAAATTCATTGCTGACTTCATCCGAATGCCAACCCCCAACAAAGGGGATTGGTCTTTGATCCAAAGGAATTCTCACCCCCACCGAAATGGAGACGAGGATAATTTGGCATTTGACAAGTGCACGCTGTTGAGTTCTCAAGGATCGGACGCTCCCCCGACCCAGTCATCACAACCAGGCCCGAAGGGCAACTTCTCAATCTTACCCACATCCTCCCGCTTGTCAAATCGACGCGCTGAGCAGATCGGAGATCCGCTGCGCAGCCGAAACAAGCTGCAGAAGAGGTGGAAGCTCCCATCCTAGACGCAAGCGCCTGAACTCTCAAGTGAGAGCGGATCGGGAGGTGGTTCTCCGCTTGAGGGGGGGTGAAGCTCTCGGCCTCTCCGCTTCCCTGTGGGGCGAACAAGTAATAAGTTACGCGGATCCCGGGGTTTGGGCAAATCACCGCGGACCGCCGGGCGTGTCGCACCCACCGCGCCTGCGGATTCTTCCCCGTCAGGGCCGGTTTCCGTGGCAGAAGCCGAGGATCACGGCCTACGGGCCGGTGAACAGCCGGTCCGCCATGTCGGCGAGACGGCCGGAGAGCGCGGTGTCCGACGCGACATCCGTCAGCTGCCGAACCGCGACGTCGGGGTGGTCCGTGATGATCCCGTCGACGTTGTCACGGAACAGCGCCCGCATGCGTGCCGCATCCTGCACCGTCCAGACATAGAGGGCCTTTCCCTCGGACCAGACCTCATCACGAAGCGCCCTCGTGTAGACACTCTGCTCGACGACGAGGAACGAGGCCGGGGTCTCCGGCACTCCCCCGTAGGCCAGTGGGACGATGAATCCGATCGTCAGGTCGGGCCGCAGCGTGGTGACCTGTTCGACGACGTCGGCGCTGAGGGTGTGGTAGATGTGCTCGTCGGCGCCGTCCACTCGGTCGATGAGCTCGATGAGCTCGGCGACGAAGCCCTCGGTCTCGCCGCCGTGCACCTTGATCTCGATGAGCAGCTGCTGATCGAGATCGTCGGCCCGTCGGAGGTACTGCTCGAGGGTCGGTTTCCGTTCGGCATGCCCGGCATCGTCTCGAACGGTCACGGCGGTGGCCTCTGCAGTCGTCAGCCGAGCGACGGAGGTGTCCATCCCTGCGAGACGGTTCAGATCCGGATCGTGCATGAGCACCCAGCCGCCGTCGCTGGTCTGCTGCACATCCATCTCCACCACTTCGGCACCCGCGGCATGCGCCGCCTCGAGGGAGCCCAGCGTGTTCTCGACTCCCTGTTCCGTGAAACCGCGATGCGCGAGCACCGTCGTCGCGCCGTCAGCCACCTCGGCGAGCGGAACGACGGCGGTGGCGCTGAGCACACCGCCCGCGATCACCGCACCGATCCCCGCGATGAGCGCCGGGGCGCGCGGTGCGCGCGCACCTTCTACGGTGGCGTGATCACCGATGACTCCCGCGGGCGACGGCGGGGCATCCTCCGTCGCATCCGCGGAGAGCATGCCCGACGATGCCGCCGCCGCGACCAGCACCTGCGTCTGCACCATCAGGAACACTCCGACGATGAAGAACGCGACGACCTGGCCGAGGCCGAGGCTGATCGCGCCGACCGCGATCGAAGCGGCCGGCTCCGCGTGGTCGGACGCAAGCGTCGGAAGCGGAACGACGAGTGCCAGCGCTCCCAGCGTCACCGCCATCGGAACCAGAACACCGGCGAGCAGCGCAGCGATCCGGATGCTCCGCCAGCGCGTGAATCGCCAGCTCCGCGCGACGGCGGCGGGAACGCCGACGTGCTCGAGGACGAGCAGCGGGATCGTGAAGATGAGGCGCAGGTTCAGCCACCACACGAGCACCAGCAACGCGGTGTAGAGCACCGCGTGCAGCGGAGTCTTCATCAGCTCGTCGGTGACGAACGCCGGAATCGCGACCCATTGTGTGAGGATCGAGCCGATCCCGGCGTGCCCGAGGGGAACGATCAGCACCAGGTACGGAACGAGCAGCAGCGTCGAGGGCCGCCGCAGGAGTGCTGCCACGCGGATCCTCATGCGGCGCGCGACAGCACGGGCGCTCAGGTCCGCATCTCGCCGTCGCAGGTCGGCGACGGCGACGAAGACCGCCGTCTGCCCGAGCAGAGCGAGAACGACGAGCACCAGGGAGACGGCTGCGATGCCGACGCCGAGAGGACTGCGCAGGAACTGTGCGGCCGAGGTCGTCGTGACGGCGGTCAGTCCCGATGCCCTCGCTGCGACCGAGAACATGCCCGCCAGCAGCGGTGCCGCCACGATCGCCACCGCCCCCTGGACGAAAGCCACCAGCACCAGCGTGCGTGCGAATCCCTTCGCTGTGAGGCGATACCCGGAGGCCAGGCTCGGGGCGATCGGAAGCGGGACCCGGGCCATTCCCCGATTCAACCATGCGCGTCAGTCCTGCGGTCGCGCGGGTTCTCCGGTTCTTCGGAACAGCGGAAGCGCCAGGCACAGCAGCAGGGTCACTCCACCCCAGATGGCGCACGCCGCCGGCAGCATCCGGTAGGCGAGGTGCTGAACGGTGAACTCGGCGTCCAGCGGGCCGTGGACGACGGGGCCGATCCCCCATGCCACCCCGAGGATCACCGGCAGCGACATCCACCAGCTGATCCGCACCCATGCCGGCAGGAATCGCGTGGTGACGGCGTGCTGTTCGCTGCGGCGGAGCCGGAGCACCACCCAGACCGCGATGATGACGAGGCCGATCGCACTGGAGCCGTGCTGCAGCCACTTGTATCCGGGCAGCGGACCCCACATGGCTCCGAGCACAGGAATCAGCTGCACTCCCTCGCGCCCCTCGTGCGTGAACAGGTCCCACGCGATGTGCGACAGCACCCCGAGAATGAACGACAGCGCGAGCAGCACGGGGTAGCCGCGGCGCTGTCCGACTCCGACGGCATGCCGGAATGCGCTCATCCCGGCATCCGTCCACTCCGAGGGCACGCGCCTCGCAAGGACTGCCGGAGCGAGCTCCGGGACGGCCGGGCGCAGCACCACCCGCCACAGGAGGAACAGCCCGAAGGCGATCAGCGCTGTCCAGACGACGTTGCCGACGGTGTGCGTGAACGAATAGCTCACCCCGAAGCCACGGAGGAACAACGGCAGATCGGGCGTCATCGCACCGATCGCGATGGCCGACGGCACGAGCGGCGTCCGGATGAACGGCAGCGCGATGACCGCGTGGCTCGGTGTGAACGGCATGATCCGCGCTCGACGCGGCCTCAGCCGATGAAGACGCCGGCGAGGGTCTTCTTCCCTCGCCGAAGCACCGAGACACCACCCGGCAGAGTGCCCTGCACCGTTGCCGCCTCGTCCTCGATGCGTTCGCCGTCCAGCGAGACACCACCCTGAGCGATGGCACGCCGCGCTTCGGAGATGCTCGAGACGAGTCCTGCACCGACGAGCGCCTCGACCACCGGGCTTCCCGCCGCGACGGTGGCGTTCGGGAGCTCCTCGAGCGCCGTCCGCAATGTCGCGGCATCCAGCGATGTCAGATCGCCCTGGCCGAAAAGCGCCTCAGACGCGGCGATGACTGCAGCGGCCGCGTCGATGCCGTGCACCGTGGCCACGACCTCGAGTGCGAGCCTCTTCTGCGCTGCGCGGCGGAACGGTTCGGATGCGACGAGCGCCGCGTACTCCTCGATCTCGGCCCGCGTCAGGAAGGTGAAGACCTTGAGACGTGTGACCACGTCGGCATCGTCGGTGTTCAACCAGAACTGGTACATCCGGTACGGACTGCACATCTCGGGGTCGAGCCAGATCGCGTTGCCGGCGCTCTTGCCGAACTTCGAGCCGTCGCTGTTCGTGATGAGCGGGGTTCCGATCGCGTGCACTGAGACGCCCTCGACGCGGTGGATGAGATCCGTTCCGCTGGTGAGGTTGCCCCACTGGTCGCTGCCGCCGGTCTGCAGCACGCAGCCGTAGCGGCGGTGCAGCTCGAGGTAGTCCAGACCCTGCAGGATCTGGTAGCTGAACTCGGTGTACGAGATACCCGCCTCGGAGTTCAGGCGCGCGGCGACGGCATCCTTCTTGATCATGGTGCCGACGCGGAAGTGCTTGCCGATCCCGCGCAGGAAGTCGATCGCGCTCAGCGGCGCGGTCCAGTCGAGATTGTTCACGATGCGCGCGGCGTTGTCGCCCTCGAAGCTCAGGAACCGCTCGACCTGAGCCCGCAGCTTCCCGACCCACTCCTCGACGGTCTCGACCGGGTTGAGCACGCGTTCGGAGTCACGGCCACCGGGGTCGCCGACGAGACCGGTCGACCCGCCGACGAGTCCGAGCGGCTTGTGGCCGGCGAGCTGGAGACGGCGCAGCGTGAGCAGCTGCACGAGGTTGCCCAGGTGCAGACTCGGCGCGGTCGGATCGAAACCGCAGTAATACGTGATCGGGTCTCCCGCGAGCAGGGCGCGCAGCGCCTCCTGGTCGGTGGACACGTGGACCAGCCCTCGCCACACGATCTCGTCCCATACGTTCTCGAACGTGGGATCGATCGCGGGTTCGGCGGTCGTCAGAGCGGGATGTGACACGCTCACCAGGCTATCAGCGCGCCGGACACGCGATACGCGATCAGAACGGCTCGTCGAGCCGTGCGAGCTCCGCCTCGGTGAGTGCGATGGCAGCGGCATCCATGGCCGCATCCAGCTGGAACAGCTTGCTCCCGCCCAGGATCGGACGGATGCCGTGGGCGATCTGCCACGCCAGCACGATCTGCCCCCGGCCGAGAGCGCGCTGCTCGGCGATCTCGGCAAGGATCTCGAGTCGCCGCGTGCTGGCCGGGTGGTCGTACACGTCGGGTATCGGCTTGGCCTCGTCGTCGTAGCCGCCGGAGAGCAGGGGCGTGTACGCCCAAGTCTCGATCCCGTTCGCCTCGGCGAAGTCGCGCTGCTCGTCGCTCAGCACTCCGAACGGGTGCACCACGCCGGGCGGCAGCGTCCCCGGCCGCACCCTCAGGTAGGTGCTGTTGAGCTGGAACGCGTCGATCGGCACACTGCCGATGCGCTTCGCGTGGGCGCGTGCCCTCTCGATCCGCCAGGCCGGATGGTTCGACGCCCCGACCCGGCGGACCGTGCCGTCGGCCGTGAGGGCGGCCAGCCCTTCCACGCTCTCCTCGATCGGGACGGCTCGGTCCTCCTGATGCAGCCAGAGCAGCTCGATCGTGTCCACGCCGAGTCTGCGAAGGCTCCCCTCCGCAGCGACGCGGATGGCGCGTGGCGAAAGACCGGTACGGTGCTGCGGCCAGGATCCGGGCCACAGCGGCTCCGCGCCGACCTTCGTGGAGATCCGGATCCGCTCTCGCTCGCCGGGGCGTGTCGCCAGCCAGCGGCCGATCACCTCCTCGGAGGCACCGCCGTGCCCGGTGTCGCTCGCCCAGAAGCTGTAGCAGTCCGCGGTGTCGATCCATGTGCCGCCCCGCTCGACGAACCGGTCGAGCAGGGCGAACGACGTCTCCTCGTCGATGAGGGTGCCGAACATCATGGCACCGAGGACGATGGGTGATCTCTTCGTGTTCTCGTCGGTCATGTCTTCACTCTGCAACCTGGAGCGCGCTCCAGGTCAAGCCCTATGCTCGCATCCATGACGACGTACACCCCCGCCGAGACGGCGGCGCGATCCGGTTTCTCGATCGACACCCTCCGCTACTACGAGCGGGAGGGCATCCTGCCCCCGGTTCCGCGCACGGCCGGCGGTCACCGCTCGTACACGGATGCCGAACTCGGCCTGCTCGAATTCCTCAAGTGCCTGCGCGAGACCGGAATGCCGGTCGAGCGTCTGCGTCGCTACGGGCAGCTCTGCCGCGACGAGGAGACCGTTCCCGAACGCATCGCGCTGCTCGAGGAGCATGCCGAGACCGTCGAACGTCAGCTCGCCGAAGTGCTCGCCCAGCAGAGCAGATTGCAGGAGAAGCTCACCTGGTATCGAGGGCTCCTCGACGGCTGAGCACGGGGCGGATGCCGCTCAGCTCTGCGCCGACCACCACACGAGGAACGCGGCGCCGAGCGCCATGACCCAGCTGACGAGGCTGCCGACGAGGAAGTACTCGGCGCGCGCCCCGCTCTCGCCGTCTCGGGAGATCTCGGGGAACCGCACGATGCCTTTGGCGGCGAGCATCGCGGCCAGCACCGGATACGCGCCTGCGAGTGTCAGCAGCAGGACGATGATCCGCTCCAGCGGACCGATGAGACGCCCTCCTTTGAATCCGCTGCGCGGGTCGGGAGCCGCCGTCGGCACGGCCGCCGCCGTCGCGGCGCCGTCTGCGGGATCGCCGATCGCCGGATCGGCCGTCGGCACGATGGCCTGCGGAGCGCTCAGGACGGGAACCGGCTGCACGGCGGAATCGACCGGTCGCCAGGTGTGCTCGCCGTCGAGGGCCGCACGCACCACCAGATTGGCCGATTCGAGGAGGAAGACCCCGGCGCCGAGCACGAGGATGGCGAGGTCGAAGGAGATGAGGCCGAACGGCGAGCGCAACGTCCAGACATCGCCGATCAATCCGGCATCCGCCCGCTCGCCGAACCAGACGACGGCACCGATGCTCACCACGCCCAGCAGGACGGCCGGCCAGAATCCGGCCGGTGACGGACGGTCGTCGGGCATGCACCAGATCCAGATCGCCCCCGTGAGGAGGGCGGCGATCATCGGCAGCAGCGCATCGCTCACGCTTCCGAGCAGCAACAGGATGACGGCGGCGGTGAGGTAGCCGATCCAGCGGCGCGGTGCGAACTGCCGCACGAGATCGGCAGCGCCCACGGCCAGGAGGATGAATCCGGTGACGATCATGCCGATCCTCCTCTGATCGCAGCCAGTCCTTCGATGAGAGCGGCTGCTCCGGCGCTCCGCAGCGACTTGGAGACGCTCGGCTGCGAGATGCCCTCCTGGGCTGCGAGATCCTGCTGGGACGTGCCGATCAGTCGTCCGTATGCGAGACGCCGTTCTCGCTCGCTCATGGCGCCGACGAGCTCGTCGCGTGCGAGCAGGTACGCGTTGGACACGGCGATCGTGGATTCCATGACCTCATCCTGCCCCGGAGCCCCGACAATCCAGGTGCGCGAACGCGGCAAGGCGCGCTGTTCGCGTGCGTGCACGGTCTCGATCGCCTCTCGGGCGGCGTACCAGCCGGGGCCGTCGGACAGGTCGCCGTGCACGGAGCCGACCGGCCTGATCTCCCCCACGCCGATGCCGAAACGGAACGCGATCCCGTCGGGCAACCGGAGCTGGATCATCAGCAGCGACGTCATGGCATCGCCGAGATCCCGGTAGACGCCTTGCTGCTCGTCGCCTACGGTAGGCGTCAGCGGCTGCGTCGCCAGTGCGAGATCGGCTTCGGCAACCGCGATGGTGTCGTCGAGCACGCGCTGCGCGGCCGTCCGGTCGCTGAGCCGGCGCGAGCCCACGATGTCGGCGAGTACGGCGATGACCATGCCATAACCATATCATGAATAACTCTGCACTTATGCACTATTTAGTTATATTTGAGGAACATGCCTGATTCACGCATCCCCTGGACCGACGGCTCCTGGACCCATCCGCCTCGATCGGCGACAGAGAGCGCTCAACTCGTCGTCACCGCCGAAGAGGGAAGCGATGCCTGGCGGCACACCGCCTACGGTTTCGTCCACGATTCCGAGCACGCCCTGCTCGCGCCGCTGGGGGTCGGAGAGGCGATGGAGGTGTCGTTCCGGGCACCATGGGATGGCCAGTTCGATCAGGCGGGACTCTTCGTGCAGATCGATGCGGAGCGATGGGTGAAGGCCGGCATCGAATTCGCCGACGGACATCTCGGCCTCGGCGCCGTCGTCACCGATCGACGCTCCGACTGGTCGGTGGGATACGTCGACGAGTGGATCGACGCCGAGATCACCGTGCGCATCAGCCGCTGGGCCGACGCCCTCATCGTGCGCGCACGCGCCGACGACGGCGACTGGCGGCTGGTGCGGGTCGCTTCCTTTGACCCGGACGCCGAAGCAGCCGCCGGGCCGTTCCTCGCCGCTCCCACACGTGCAGGTCTCACCGTGCACTTCACCCGCTGGGCACGCTCAGCCGCGGACGATTCCCTGCACTGACGCCCCAGCGGATCGTCCCCGCACCCGGACTACAGTCCGAGCGCGTGCGCTGCCGCCTGTGCCCGCGCCACCAGTTCGGCACGCTGCTCCGCGACCCGCACGGGTGCCGTGCCACCGGCGCCGGTGCGCGATGCCACCGATCCTTCGATCGTGAGCACCTCGCGCACCTCGGGGACGAGGTGCGCCGATACCGAGAGCAGCAGCCCGTCGGAGGCGTCCTCGAGTCCGATGCCCTGCTCCTCGCAGGCGCGCACGAGCGCACCCGAGATCTCGTGGGCGTCGCGGAACGGGACCCGCCGCTTCACCAGCCACTCGGCGACGTCCGTCGCCAGTGAGAACCCCTGCGGTGCGAGCGCCGCCATCCGCTCCGTGTCGAAGCGCAGCGTCGCGATCATCCCCGCGAACGCGGGAAGGACGACCTCGAGGGTCTGGACGGAGTCGAACACCGGCTCCTTGTCCTCCTGCAGATCACGGTTGTACGCGAGCGGAAGACCCTTGAGCGTGGCCAGCAGACCCGACAGGTTGCCGATGAGCCGCCCGGACTTGCCTCGAGCGAGCTCGGCGATGTCGGGATTCTTCTTCTGCGGCATGATGCTCGACCCGGTCGAGTAGCCGTCGTCGAGGGTGACGAAGCCGAACTCGCGCGTGTTCCAGAGGATGATCTCCTCGCTGAGCCTTGAGATGTCGACCCCGGTCATCGCCGTGATGAAGGCGAACTCGGCGACCACATCGCGTGCGGAGGTGCCGTCGAGCGAGTTCTCCGCCGGACGATCGAGTCCGAGTTCGGTCGCCACCAGGGCGGGGTCGAGACCCAGCGTGGATCCGGCCAGCGCTCCCCCGCCGTACGGCGAGACGCCGGCACGGCGGCGCCAGTCGACCAGGCGCTCGAGCTCGCGCACCAGCGGCCATCCATGGGCGAGAAGGTGGTGCGCCAGCAGCACCGGCTGCGCGTGCTGCAGATGCGTGCGGCCGGGGAGGATGGCGTCGGGGTGCGCCTCGGCCTGGGCGACGAGCGCGTCGATGACACGCAGGATGTCGCGGGCGATCACGCGCGCGTGGTCGATGAGGTACATCCGCACCAGCGTCGCGATCTGGTCGTTGCGGCTGCGTCCGGCGCGCAGGCGCCCGCCCAGCTCGGGGCCGAGCTCGGCGATCAGCGCCTGCTCGAGCGCGCCGTGCACGTCCTCATCGGACGGAGCCGGACGCAGTGTGCCATCCTGCACCGACCGGAGCACGGCATCCAGGCCCTCGTGCATCCGCTGCGCCTCATCGGGCTCGAGATAACCGGCCGCGGCGAGCGCGGTCGCGTGGGCGTGGGAGCCGGCGATGTCGTACGGCGCGAGGATCCAGTCGAAGTGGGTGGAGCGGCTGAGCTCGACCAGCTCCGGCGACGGCCCCGTCGCGAATCGGGCGCCCCAGAGAGCCCCCTCGTTCGTTCCCTCGTGCTTCGCACCGCTCATCATGCGTCCTTCTTCTTGCCGAGCAGCCAGACCAGCAGCGCCTTCTGCGCGTGCAGGCGGTTCTCCGCCTCATCCCAGACCACGCTCTGCGGGCCGTCGATGACGTCGGAGTCCACCTCGTAGCCGCGATCGGCCGGAAGGCAGTGGATGAAGATCGCCCCGGGGTCGGCGAGTGCCATCGTCTGCGGGGTGACCTTGTAGGCGCCGAGGTCGCGGATCCGCGCGAGCTTCTCCTCCTCCTTGCCCATCGACACCCAGGTGTCGGTGACGACGACATCCGCACCGGCCGCGGCCTCCGCCGGGTCGGCGAGGAGCGTGATCGATCCGCCGGTCTCGGCCGCACGGCGCTCCGCCGCCTCGACGACGTCGGCGCGAGGCGCGTAGCCCTCCGGCGCGACGACCCGCACGTGCATCCCGGCGGTGACGCCGGCGAGCATGTACGAGTGCGACATGTTGCTCTGCCCGTCGCCGAAGAAGCTCAGGGTGAGTCCCTTGAGCTCGCCCTTGTGCTCCCGGATCGTCAGCAGATCCGCGAGCAGCTGGCACGGGTGGAAGTCGTCCGAGAGCGCATTGATGACCGGCACCCTGGTGCCCCTGGCCATCTCCTCCAGCCCCGCCTGCGCATAGGTGCGCCAGACGATGGCCGCCACCTGGCGCTCGAGCACTCGTGCGGTGTCGGAGGGTGTCTCCTTGCCGCCGAGCTGGCTGTTGGCCGTCGAGATGATCAGCGGCGAGCCGCCGAGGTCCGCGATGCCGACCGCGAACGAGACGCGGGTGCGCGTGGAGGACTTGTCGAAGATCACCGCGACGGTCTGGGGACCTGAGAGGCTCTTGTCCGCCCAGCGATCCTTCTTCAGCTCGATGGCGAGATCGAGGATCTCCGCCTGCTCGGCGGGGGTCAGATCGTCATCGCGCAGCAGGTGGCGGGTGGTCATGCGTGGACCTTTCCGGTTTCGGGAGCGGATGCGGCGGAAGCCTGGACATCGGCGAGTGCGGCGGCGAAGAGCTCGGCGAACTCGGCGATCTCGGCGTCGCCGATGTTCAGCGCCGGCGCGATCCGCACGGTCTCCGGGTTCGCCGCGTTGATGATGAGACCGCGTTCCTGCGCGGCGGCGACCACGTCACCGGCGACCGGCGCGGTGAGACCGACGCCGATGAGGAGTCCACGGCCGCGGATACCGTCGACGAGCGGCGAGCCGATGCCGTCGATGACGGCGCGCAGTTCCTCGCCGCGCCGGGCGGCGTTGTCGACGAGACCCGAGTGCTCGATCTCGGCGAGAACGGCGTCGGCGACGGCCGTCGCCAGCGGGTTCCCTCCGAAAGTGGAGCCGTGCGAGCCGGGGGTGAACAGCGAGCTGGCCGCGCCGAAGGTGACCAGGGCGCCGATCGGGAACCCGCCGCCGATCCCCTTCGCCAGGGTGATCGCGTCCGGCGTGATGCCGTCATGGCTGAACCCGAACCAGGCGCCGGTGCGCCCGGCCCCCGTCTGGATCTCATCGACGATGAGGAGCGCACCGTGCTTCAGCGTGAGCGAACGGGCGGCGGCCAGGTAGCCTGCCGGCAGCTCGACGACTCCGGCCTCGCCCTGGATGGGCTCGACGATGACGGCGGCGACACGATCGTCGATGGCCGCCTCGAGCGCCTCGACGGTGGCCGGGATGTGCTCCACGCCACCGGGCATCGGTTCGAAGGGTGCCCGCATGGTGGCCTTCGCCGTGAGGGCGAGCGATCCCATGGTGCGACCGTGGAAGCCGTTCTCCAGTGCCAGGATGCGCGGGCGTTCGGTCCCCCCGTGCAGACGGGCGAGCTTGAACGCCGCCTCATTGGCCTCGGCTCCGGAGTTCGAGAAGAACACCCGGCCGTCGATTCCGGCGCCGGCGAGGCGCTTCAGGCGTGCCGCGAGCGCGAGCTGCGGCGGAGTGGCGAAGTAGTTCGAGACGTGCGCGAGGGTGGCCGCCTGCTTCGAGATGGCCTCGACGAACACCGGGTGCGCGTGCCCGAGCGAGGTCACGGCGATGCCGGCGAGGAAATCGAGGTGGCGCCGGCCGTCGGCATCCCACAGATAGGAACCCTCGCCACGGGTGAGCAGCGCCAGACGCGGCCCCGCGTTGAGGACCAGGTCGCTCGCCGCGTCATCCTGCCAGTTGCTCATGCCGATACTCCGTTCGATGCCAAGACCACTTCTGTTCCGATTCCCTTGCTCGTGAAGAGCTCGACGAGCACCGAATGCGGCACCCGTCCGTCGATGATCGCTGCCGCATCCACTCCGCCCTCGACCGCGTCGAGGCAGGCCTTCATCTTCGGGATCATCCCCGACTGCAGCGTCGGCAGCATGCCGATGAGTTCCGTCGAAGTGAGATGCGAGACGAGCGAGTCGCGGTTCGGCCAATCCGCGTAGAGCCCCGGCACATCGGTGAGGATGACGAGCTTGGCGGCGTCCAGCGCGACCGCGAGCGCGGCGGCTGCGGCATCCGCATTCACGTTCAGCGACTGGCCCGGATGATCCAGGTCGGGGGCGATGCTGGACACCACCGGGATGCGACCGGCGGCGAGATGGTCGAGCACCGGCGTGGGATCGACCTCGACGACGTCGCCGACCCGGCCGAGGTCGATCTCCTCGCCGTCGATGACGACTCCGCGACGACGGCCGCCGAAGAGGCCCGCGTCCTCGCCGCTGAGCCCCGTGGCGATCGGGCCGTGCGAGTTGATCTTCGCGACCAGCTGCGGGTTGACCTGTCCTGTCAGCACCATCCGCACGACGCTGATCGCCTCGGTGTTGGTGACGCGATACCCGCCCTTGAACTCGCTGGGGATGTCGAGCCGCTCGAGCATGTCGGAGATCTGCGGACCGCCGCCGTGCACGACGACCGGCTGCACACCGACATAGCGCAGGTACGCGATGTCCTGTGCGAACGCCTCCTGCAGCTCGTCGGAGATCATGGCGTTGCCGCCGTACTTGATGACGACGATCTGATCGCGGAACTTCTTCAGCCACGGCAGCGACTCGATGAGCGTCGACGCCTTGACCGCCGCGACGTCCGGTGTGGTGTCCTGGATGTCGGTCATGAGGCGTACGCGCTGTTCTCGTGGACGTAATCGTGGGTGAGATCGTTGGTGAGGATCGTGGCGGATGCGTCGCCGGTCTTCAGGTCGATCATGATGTGCGTCGCCCGGGGCGTGAGGTCGACCTCTTCACGCGGGCGGTCGGGGCCGCCCGCCGTGCACACGCGCACGCCGTTCATCCAGACGTCCACGTCGTAGGGGTCGAACTGGGCCGCGGTGGTGCCGATGGCCGCGAGCACACGGCCCCAGTTCGGGTCGTTGCCGAAGATGGCTGCCTTGAAGAGGTTGTTGCGGGCGACGGAGCGACCGACCTCGACGGCCTCCTGCTCGGATGCCGCGTGCTGCACCTCGATGGTGATGTCGTGGCTCGCGCCTTCGGCATCGCCCTGAAGCTTCACGGACAGTTCGAGGCACAGCTCGGTGAGCGCCTGCGCGAAGTCCTCGAGGTCGGGGACGATGCCGCTGGCGCCGTTGGCGAGCAGCGTGACCTGGTCGTTCGTCGACATGCAGCCGTCGGAGTCCAGCCGGTCGAACGTCTGCCCGGTGGCGCGGCGGAGAGCGGCATCGGCCTCGAGCGGTTCGAGGACGGCGTCTGTGGTCAGCACGACGAGCATCGTGGCGAGGCCCGGCGCCAGCATCCCCGCGCCCTTCGCCATGCCCCCGATGGTCCAGCCGTCGCGCGTGATCGTCGCGGTCTTCGACACGGAGTCGGTCGTCATGATCGCCTCGGCGGCGGACTGGCCGCCGTCGGTGCTGAGCTCCGCGATCGCCTGGGCCGTGCCGGTGAGCACCTTCTCGCGGAAGGCCTCGTCGCCGACCCCGATGAGCCCGGTGGAGCAGATGAGCACATCACCGGCGCTGACTCCGAGGAGCTCCGCTGCCTTCTCGGCGGTCTGATGCGTCGTCTGGAAGCCGAAGGCGCCGGTGAAGCAGTTCGCTCCACCGGAGTTGAGCACGACCGCCTCGACGACGCGGTCGGCGACCGCCTGCTGCGACCAGATGATCGGGTTCGCCTTCGCGCGGTTGCTGGTGAAGACAGCCGCGCCGACCTTGCGGGGGCCCTGGTTCACGACCACGGCGACGTCGGGCTTGCCGGTGGACTTGAGGCCGGCGGCGACGCCGGCGGCTTCGAAACCCTGGGGTGCGGTCACGCTCATGGTGCGACTCCGTTGATCGAGAGGGCGCGGTCCTCGGGCAGACCGAGCGCGATGTTCATGGACTGGATGGCGGCCCCGGCGGTGCCCTTGACGAGATTGTCGACGGCGGTGACGACGGTCACGCGATTGGCAGCCCGATCGATGGCGAGGCCGATCAGCGCGGTGTTCGCACCGAGCACGTCGGCGGTGCGCGGGAAGCGGCCCTCAGGCAGCAGCTGCACGAAGGTCTCGTCGCCGTAGGCGCTCTCCCATGCCGTGCGGATCTCCGCGTCGGTGACACCCGGCACGATCGGCGCCGTCGAGGTGGCGAGGATGCCGCGCGACATCGGCACCAGGACCGGAGTGAACGAGATGCGGATGCCTTGTGGATCGACCTCGCTCGCCGCGGCGATGGCCTGGCGGATCTCGGGGATGTGACGGTGCGTGCCGCCGACCGCGTAGGGGTTCGCCGAGCCGAGGATCTCACTGGCGAGCAGATTCTGCTTGAGGCTCTTGCCCGCACCGGACGGGCCGACCGCGAGGACGGAGACGATGTCGCCGGGGTCGATGACGCCGGCGGCGACGCCAGGGACCAGGCTCAAGCTCACTGTGGAGGCGTTGCAGCCGGGGGCCGCGATCCGCGTGGCTCCGCGCAGATGCTCACGTTGCTTGGCTCCCGCCACGAGGAGCTCGGGAACGCCGTAGGCCCACGGTTCGTGGAAGTCGCCGCCGTAGAAGGAGTCCCAGGCTGCGGAGGAGGTGAGGCGGTGGTCGGCGCCCGCGTCGATCACGAGCGGGGTATCGCCCAGCGCGTCGGTGTACTGCCCGGACTGCCCGTGCGGAAGGGCGAGGAAGACGATGTCGTGACCGGAGAGGATCTCCGGCGTCGTGTCCTGCAGGGTGAGATGGGCGAGCGAGCGCAGATGCGGCTGGTGATCGATCAGCGGCTGGCCGGCGTTCGAATGCGCGGTGACGGTCCGGATCTCGATGTCGGGATGAGCGGCGAGAATGCGCAGGATCTCGCCGCCCGCATAGCCGGATGCGCCGGAAACGGCGACGGTGTACGTCATGCTTCTACCTTAACGGTCGGGGGTCGTGTGAGCCGGAGCGGCGACACCGGCGCTCGACCGCCATCGGGCGGGAGCGCGGGGTCGCCTAGAGTCGGCGGTCGGACCGGCGTCGGCGCACCGAAACGACGCTCGGAACGAGCGTCGGAGAAACGGATGCAGCCGAAGGCATGCCTGGACGATAGCGCGTGCTCAGCGGCATCCGCAAATCAGGAGCGTCATCGAGACGCGCGTGCCTCCAGCGGCGCGGCGAAGAACTCCCGCTCGTGGCGGGCGGACGCTTCGAATGCGCGGAGCATGCGAGCGCGGGCATCGGGGTCCACCCCGGCGGCGGTGCTCGCGACGTAGCCGATCGCCCGATCGTTGGCCTCCTCGAACACGGGATCCGCATAGGTCGCCAGCCACGAGGCGTAGGGATGCTCGGGATCACGGGCGTATGCGCCGAAATGCCCCGCGTGCAGGCGCCTGCCGAGATCGGTGTAGAGCCAGAAGCACGGCAGGATCGCGGCGACGAGTTCGGCGTAGTCTCCGCCGAAGGCGACCGAGCGCAGGTGATCGAGATATGCCGTGGTGGCGGGCTCCGCCTGCGCCGCGAACGTCGACGTGCCGACACCCGTTCCCGGAGACAGCCAGGAGGCGTGCAGCTCCAGCTCGCCGACGATGGCGCCGTGCGCGGAGTGCGCCCAGAAAGCCTGCTCCTCGGAGGTCGGTGCGAGCCGGGCGGCCTCGGCGAGTACGCGGGCATACTCGCGCAGATACAGCGCATCCTGCCCCAGGTAGAACAGGAACGGCTGCTCTGCGAGGGTTCCGTCGGCGAGTGCGCGGATGAACGGCAGCGCGTCGATCTCGGCCCGGATGCCGGCGATCCGCTCCCACCACTCGCCGACGATGTCCTCGGGTGCCGGTGCGGTCTCGGTGCCGCCTCGACGCCAGAGGCCGGCGAAGTGGCTGACCGGCCCGTGCCCGCTGCCGACGTCGAGGCCGTCGCCCTCGCGGAGGGATTCACGCAGCCAGGCACGGGATGCGGCCACCGCCGTCGGCCAGTCATCGCCGTGTGCACGTCGCGTGGCGAGTGCCGAGGACAGCGAGCAGCCGGTGCCGTGGGTGTTCCTGGTCGCGATCCGAACCCCGTCGAACTCGTGGACGGCGCCGCCGGGCTCGACGAGGGCGTCGGGTGCCTCCTCCCCCGGAAGATGTCCGCCCTTGACGAGTACCGCCGCGTCGGTCTCATCCGCCAGCGCCGCCGCCGCGGTGAGCGCATCGGACCAGTCGGCGATCTCCCGGCGGGCGAGCACACCGAGTTCGAGGAGATTCGGCGTGATCAGATGGGCCCGGCCGAAAAGCAGGCGCAGCGCATCCTCCGCATCCGCATCCAGCAGCCGGTCCCCGCTCGTGGCGACCATCACCGGGTCGATGACCACGATCGGCGGATGCACCGCGGCGAGCCACGCCAGCACGGCGTGGATGACCTCCGCGTTCGCGAGCATGCCGATCTTGACCGCATCGATCTCGATGTCATCGGAGAGGGCGTCCAGCTGTGCGCGGAGGAACGATGCCGGAGGCACGTGCACCGCACGGACGCCCCGGGTGTTCTGCGCGGTGAGAGCGGTGAGAGCCGCCATGCCGTAGCCGCCGTTCGCGGCGATCGACTTCAGGTCGGCCTGGACGCCGGCGCCGCCGGATGGATCGCTGCCCGCGATGCTGAGCACCCGGGGCACGCTCGATGGACGCAGAAGATCGCTCATGCGACATCCCTTCGCTAGTACGAACTAGATCAGGTTCGACGGGTCTGTTCTCAGCCGCGGATGCGGCACCCCGTGTCACTTCTTGCAGTCTACGTGGCGAGTTCGTCGAGGCCGGCGAGGACGGGAGTCGGCCATGTCGGCTCGGGGCGCCAGCGCACCCACTCCCGGTCGAACGGCCAGTCGCCGTCGTGGAACGATGCGATCGCGGCATCCGCGTGGCGTTCGATCTGTGCCGCCTGTTCCCCCGTGAGGCGGCCCTGCTCGATGCTGGCGGCCAGTTCGTCCTACTCGCGCAGTGTCGCCCCGAACCGCTCCGCCGCCAGCGCGACGCCCGCGAGCTTCGCCTCGGTCGCCTCCGCCGCCGTGAGCGTGCGATCGTCCGCGCGGAAGCGCAGCGCGAAGGTCAGGCTCTTCGACCCCTCGGGCACGCCCTCGCCACGGTAGTCGTCGACGAGGCGCAGCGACTCGAGCAGAGTTCCAGCGCCTTCCACGAGCACAGCGCGCAGCTCGGCGGCGCTGACGGCGAGAGGGACGACGAGCGAGACATCCTGGGTCGCCGCCGGGAACGTCGAGAGTGACGCGGCGACCACACGGTTGCCCGCGAGGGTGAGGATGCGGTCGAGGTCGACCTCGAGCACGGTCGCCCGACCCGGCAGGTCCGCGCCCTCGGCGACGACCGGATGCAGTTCGCCGACGTACCCGACCTCCACGCCGTTCAGCAGCAGTGAGCCGGTGCGGCCGGGGTGCAGGGCGGCACGCTCAGCCTGCACCACGTCGATCTCGACGCCGGCGGCCGCAGCGATCACGCGCACGGCGTCGAGCGCTTCGGCGAGGCCGGCTGCTTCGGCAGGGCGGCCGGGCTGGCGGGCGACGATGTTGCCGGTGAGCAGGACCGCGACATGACGATGCTGCGGCGGGATCGAGGCGTTCAGCACTGCGAGCGTCTCTTCGGAGGGACGCTCACCCAGCGGGGGCACCGTGTCGGTGCCGTACGTCACCCCGGGCTCGGGAAGGAACACCACGCCGGTCTCGAACAGAGCGAGATCGGTGAGGCCGCGCGAGATGTTGCGATGCGCGATCTGCAGCAGACCGGGGATCAGCGACCGGCGCAGGTGCGGTGCCTGCCCGTCGAGCGGGTTCGCCAGCCGGATGCTCGGGAGGTGCTCCCCCGACGCCGATCCGTGCAGATCGTTCTGGGCCTCGGTCGTGAAGGGGAAGGCAGGCGTCTCGACGAACCCGGCGGCGGCCAGGGCATCGGCGACACGGCGACGGCCCTGTTGCACAGGCGTGAGTCCGCGGCCGGACGGCGGCGTCGGGAGCACCGACGGGATGCGATCGAGTCCGTGGATCCGCGCGACTTCCTCGGCGAGCGTCCACTTGTCGGTGAGATCCGGCCGCCAGCTGGGCGGAATGACCTGCCATCCGGGCGTCCCTGAAACGGTCGAGGCACCGACGGCCGTGACATCGGCGCCGATCGTGGTCAGGGCACCGGTGATCTCATCGTCGGTGTAGTCGACGCCGATGAGCCCCTGCACGAAGCCCTCGGGCAGTTCGATGCCCTCGATGAAGACCTCGGCGAACAGAGCACCGCCTTCTTCGGTGAGCGTGCCGCCTGCGAGTTCCACCATGAGGTCGGCGACGCGCCGCGCGGCCACGAACGGCAGCAGCGGGTCGACACCGCGCTCGAAGCGCTTGGACGCCTCGCTGGGCAGCTTGTGCCGCCGCGCGGTGCGGGCGATCGCGATCGGATCGAATGCCGCGGCCTCGATCAGCACGTTGCGGGTGCCGTCGCTCATCTCGGTGGTGCCGCCGCCCATCACGCCGGCGAGCCCGATCGGGCCGGACTCGTCCGTGATGAGGAGGTCCTCGACGTGCAGGGAGCGCACCTGCCCGTCGAGCGTCTCGAGCTTCTCGCCCGGGGTCGCCCGGCGCACGGTGATGCCGCCGGACAGCTTGTCGAGGTCGTAGCCGTGCACGGGGTTGCCGAGCTCGAGCATGACGTAGTTCGTGATGTCGATGAGGATGCCGAGCGAGCGCATCCCGGCGAGCGACAGCCGTGCGATCATCCATGGCGGAGTCGGTCGCGACGGGTCGACGCCGCGGACGACGCGTGCGACGAACTCGCTCGCCCCGACGCGGCCCCGGATGGGCGCCTGATCGTCGACCGAGATCGGGAACCCGTCCCCCGGTGCGAGCTCGGCGAAGTCGCGCTCGGCCGGGTCGCGGAAGGCCGCGCCCGTCGCGTGCGAGTACTCCCGGGCGACGCCGCGCAGCGAGAATGCATAACCACGGTCGGGCGTGACGTTGATCTCGACCGCGACATCATCGAGACCGAGCAGGCTGATCGCGTCGGCGCCGACGGGAGCGTCGATGCCGAGGTCCGCGAGCACGAGAATGCCGTCGTGCTCATCGCCGAGGCCGAGCTCGCGCGCCGAGGCGATCATGCCGTCGGAGACGTGGCCGTAGGTCTTGCGCGCGGCGATCGGGAACGGGCCGGGCAGGACGGCGCCCGGGAGCGTCACCACGACCTTGTCTCCGGCGACGAAGTTGTGCGCGCCGCAGACGATCCCGCGAATCCCGCCGTTGGCCTGGCCGACATCGACCTGGCACCAGTTGATGGTCTTGCCGTTCGACTGAGGCTCTGGATCGAGGGACACGACCTGCCCGACGACGACGGGGCCGGTGATGTCGAAGCGGTGCACGTCCTCCTCTTCGAACCCGACGCGCACCAGCGCGGCGAGGACATCCTCCGGCGTGGCATCCGCTGCCACATCCACGTACTCACGCAACCACGAAAGCGGGACGCGCATCACACCACCATCCCGAACTGCTCGCTGAAGCGCACATCGCCCTCGGCCATGTCGCGCATGTCCTGCACATCACTGCGGAACATCAGTCCGCGTTCGATCCCCATGCCGAAGGCGAAGCCGCTGTAGACCTCTGGATCGATCCCGGCCGCACGCAGCACGTTCGGGTTGATCATTCCGCATCCGCCCCACTCGATCCAGCGCGCGCCGCCCTTGAAGGTCGGGTGCCAGAGGTCGAGTTCGGCGGAGGGCTCGGTGAACGGGAAGTAGTTCGTGCGGAAGCGCGTCGTGGCCTCGGGCCCGAACAGGAGCTTCGCGAAGTGGTCGAGGGTGCCCTTGAGATGCGCCATCGTGATGCCCTTGTCGACGACCAGACCCTCGAACTGGGTGAACACCGGAAGGTGCGTCGCGTCGAACTCGTCCGTGCGGTACACGCGACCGGGGCAAAGCACATAGATCGGAACCTCGCGGTCGAGCATCGACCGCACCTGCACGGGGCTCGTGTGCGTGCGCATGACGAGATGGCGATCGGCAGGGTCGACGAAGAAGGTGTCCTGCATCTGGCGCGCGGGATGATCGACGTCGAAGTTCAGTGCGTCGAAGTTGAACCACTCGTGCTCGAGTTCCGGTCCCTCTGCGATCTCCCATCCCATGCCGACGAAGATGTCGGACACCTGGTCCTGCAGGAGGGTGAGCGGATGCCGTGCACCGACGTGGGTGCGTGAGGCGATCGCCGTGATGTCGACCCGCTCCGACTCGAGACGAGAGGCGACCTCGGCTTCGGCGAGCTCGGCCTCCTTCGCGGCGAGGGCCTGCGTCACCTGACCGCGGCCCTGACCGACGAGCTTGCCGAAAGCGGCCTTGTTCTCGGGGGCGACCTGACGCATCGACGCATTGAGGACCGCCAGCGGCGAGCCCTCGGCGACGTGCGCTGCCCTGGCCGCCTTCAGCTCGGTCGTACTGGCTGTGGCACGGATCGCATCAAGCGCCGCGGCGACGGCGGCTTCGACCGCTTCTGGGGTGATCTCGGGAGACTCAGACACGAGAGTCGAGTCTACCGGGGACCGCATCGGGTCCTGCGCGCGCCAGGAGGCGCACGTCAGCGCGGCCTCAGAGCGGTCCGTACATGGGCGTGCCGCGTTCCGGCTTCCAGGACAGGCGATCCTCCTCGAGCCGGGCACGCAGCAGGACATCGGTCCTGGCGCGACGCCGGAACGCCTCGCGGCCGCGCCCGAGAACCGCGGAGGGCACGACGAACGCGGAGACGAGAAGCAGGAGGTATGCCACGTTCACGATGATCAGGCCGAAGACCCCGCCGGTGCGGAACGTGGCCACGACCATCAGCGCCGTGACAGGGAGGTAGATCACCAGAGCAGCGATGACGCCGTCGCGGAGCCGGGCCGGCCCCCGCACGCTGCGGAGGCGCCCGGTGTCCGGAAGCCGGTGTCCCACCCGGAGGAGGAAGATCATGCAGAGGCCCGCGAACAGGAATCCGCCGCCGATGAGCGGGACGCTCGAGATCCGGCCGGTGACGAGGAGGAGCGCGAGGCCGACGACCCCCGTGGAGAGGCCGACGCTGACGCCGGCGGCCCACGCGCCGATCCTCGCAGCCTGCGTGTCGGCGAGAGCCCGCAGTCGCGTCGGGGCCTCCGCCGGATGAAGGGCGGCGAGGTCTTCCGAGAGCCACCCGTCGAGGTCACGACTCGTCGCGGAAGGGTACGGTGAAACGGTCTCGATGGTGGTCATGGCAGTCAGGTTGACGCGGGCGCGTTCACGCCCCTGTACTGGTGCCGTCGAACTTTCCTGCGCCTCGCTGCAGAGCGATCAGCTCCGTGTTCGTGCCGTCTTCATGCAGGCGAGGGTCGGCCCCGGGCGCCTCCACGATTCCACGCACCTTGGGCGAGCGCCGCGTACGGACCTCCACCCACTTCGCGATCCCGGAGAGGATGAGGCACATGATGATGTAGATGCCGCCGATGACGAACGCCGACTGCAGGATCGGACGACCCTGCTGCGAGGTGAGCTGCTTGGCGTAGTACAGCAGTTCGGGGTAGGTGATGATGAAGCCGAGCGCGGTGTCCTTCATCGTCACGACGAGCTGTGCCACGATCACCGGGAGCATCGCGCGGATCGCCTGCGGGAACAGGATCAGCCGCATCACGCCGCTTTTGCGGAGGCCGACCGCGTAACCGGCCTCCTTCTGCCCTCGCGGGAGCGACTCGACGCCGGCGCGGAGCACTTCGGCGAGCACGGAGCCGTTGTACACCATGAGCGCGAGGACGACGGCCCAGTACGGATCCATCTTCACGCCGACGACCGGCAGGCCGTAGTAGAGCAGCATCATGAAGACCAGCACCGGCACGGCGCGGAACAGTTCGGTGATCACCGTGACCGGGATGCGCACCCAGGCGTGATCGGAGAGCCGGCCGATGGCGAGCACGAAGCCGAGCACGATGCTGAGCACCGCGGCGAGGGCGAAGGCGGCGAGGGTGTTCCCGAGCGCCTTCCCGATGCCCATCCAGACGTTGGAGAACGTGAAGACGAACCACTTCTGCTCCGAGAACTGACCGGTGACGAGCATCCGGTAGACCACGAAACCGAGGGCCGCGAGCACCACGAGGATCGTCACGATGGCGAGGATGCGGTTGCGAGCGATCGCCCGGGGGCCGGGGACGTCGTAGAGCACGGAAGTCATCGCGCGATCCTCCATCGGTTCTCGAGATAGCGCTGCAGGCCGCTCATCACCATGACCAGCGCCACGAAGACGACAGCGACCCAGAGCAGGACCTCCATCGGGTTGCCGGGGCGGTCGGGGGCGTCGTTGATCGTCGACCGGAGCGCGGCGAGCTCGGCGATCGAGAAGCCGGCGGCGACCGTGGTGTTCTTCAGAAGAGCGATGAACACGCTCATCATCGGCGGCACGACGGAGCGGAAGGCCTGCGGGAGGATGACGGAGGTCATCACCTGACCGAAGGGAAGGCCGATGGCCCGGGCGGCCTCGGCCTGACCTACCGGGACCGTGTTGATGCCGGCGCGCAGCACCTCTGCCACGTAGGTCGCGGTGTAGACGCCGATCGCCAGGATGCCGAGCACGGTGTTCGACAGGTTCGGCAGCCCGAGTTGCGGGTAGCCGAATACGAAGAAGAAGAAGACCAGGGTCAGCGGGGTGTTGCGTACGAGGTTGACGTACACCGTGCCCACGCTGCGCGCGATCGGGACCGGCGAGACGCGCATCGCCCCGACGATGATGCCCAGCACGAGCGCGATGATCCCGCCGATGAAGAAGACGAGCAGCGTGTTGCCGATCGCCTCTCCCCACAGGTCGAGGTTGCCGAAGATGACGTCCACGCCACCCTGCCCTTCTTCAAGCTGTACGGGGCGGCCTCCTGGAGAGGAGGCCGCCCCCGGTCAGATCAGTACGCGTCGACCTCGGGCTGCTCGACCTCGATGCCGGAGTCGCCGAGGTTCGCATCGAAGATCGCCTGCCAGATCTCGCCGCCGTCCGTGAACAGCTCGTTGATGTGCGCGCGCATCACGTCGTCGCCCTTGGTGAGGCCGACGCCGTAGCGCTCCTCTGTGAAGAGCGGGCCGGTGACCTTGACGTCATCAGGGTACTGGGCGGCGTAGCCGATCAGGATCGCCTGGTCGGTGGTCACCGCGTCGACCTTGCCGTCGATGAGGTCCTGGACGCAGGCGGAGTACAGGTCGTACTCCTGCGTCTTGATCTCGGGGAAGTTCGCCTTGATGTTCTGGATCGGCGTGGAGCCGGTCGCGGAGCAGACGGTCTTGCCGTTGAAGTCCTCGAGCTTGTCCGCCTCATCGGCGTCCGCCGCGACGAGCAGACCCTGACCGGTGATGAAGTACGGGCCGGCGAAGTCGATCAGCTCCTTGCGCTTGTCGTTGATCGAGTAGGTGCCGACGTAGTAGTCGATGTCGCCGTTGGTGATGGCCTGCTCGCGGTTGGCGGAGGCGATCGGCTTGAACTCGATCTTGTCCTCGTCGTAGCCGAGCGAGGCCGCGATCCAGCGTGCGATGTCGATGTCGAAGCCGGTGCGCTCCCCCGACGTCACGTCGAGGTAGCCGAGACCGGGCTGGTCCTCCTTGACGCCGACGATGACCTTGTCGCGCGCGGTGATCGCGTCGAACGTGGGGCTGCCCTCGAGCGCCACGTCTTCTGCGACCGTGAACCAGGCCGAGTCCTCGGCGGGCTCTTCGGCGTCGCCGCCCGGGTTCGTCGGTGTGCCGCTGTTGCAGGCGGTCAGCGCCAGCAGCGATGCTGCTGCGATGCCGATGCCCGCCAGTGTCCGTGTGCGTCGCATGTGCGTCTCCTTCGTGTGCTGTGAATGCAGGGGCAGAAAAGTTCAGTGGGTGAGGAGCTTGGACAGGAAGTCCTTGGCGCGGTCGCTCTTCGGGTTCGTGAAGAACTCCTCGGGCGTCGCCTCCTCGACGATGCGGCCGTCGGCCATGAAGACGACCCGGTCGGCGGCCTTGCGCGCGAAGCCCATCTCGTGGGTGACGACGATCATCGTCATCCCCTCGTGCGCGAGCCCGACCATGACGTCGAGGACCTCGTTGATCATCTCGGGGTCGAGCGCGCTGGTCGGCTCGTCGAAGAGCATCACCTTGGGCCGCATCGCGAGGGCCCTGGCGATCGCGACGCGCTGCTGCTGACCGCCGGAGAGCTGAGCGGGCAGCTTCGACGCCTGCTTCGCCACGCCGACGCGTTCGAGCAGCGCCATGGCCTCCTTGTCGGCATCCGCCTTCTTCAGGCCCCGGACCTTGATCGGCCCGAGCGTCACGTTCTCGAGGATCGTGAGGTGCGCGAAGAGGTTGAACGACTGGAACACCATGCCGACGTCGGCGCGAAGGTTGGCGAGGCCCTTGCCCTCGGCGGGCAGTGCCTTGCCATCGATGCTGATCGTGCCGCTGGTGATCGTCTCCAGCCGGTTGATCGTGCGGCACAGCGTCGACTTGCCCGAACCGGACGGGCCGATGACCACGACGACCTCGCCCGAATTGACGGTCAGATCGATGTCGGTCAGAGCCTGGAAATCGCCGTAGTGCTTCTGGACGTTGTCCACCACCACCAGGGGGGTACCGCCTGTTCGCGGCGCGCCATTGCTTTGTGCCATGCCCCCCACCCTAGGAGTAGACGCCGACGCAGACGAGAGCAACGCGATGTGGTTACACAGTTGTAACCGCGCGGGCCCCGGCGTCGGCCCGCGGGCGGCCCGTCAGAGGGACGCTGCGGCGCGCTGCGAGAAGGCGCTCTCGTACAGGCAGACGCTGGCGGCCGTCGCCAGGTTCAGCGACTCGGCACGGCCGAAGATCGGCAGCCTGAGCACCCGATCGGCGAGCGACAGCGCGCTGTCTTCCAGGCCATGCGCCTCGTTCCCGAACAGCCAGGCGGTCGGTTCGGCGAGCAGTCCCTCGGAGCGTGCCTGCAGGAGGTCGTCGCCCTTCACATCAGCGGCCAGGACGCGCAGGCCGGCGGCGTGTGCGCGCTTGATCACGTCCGACAGCTCGCCGCCCACGGAGACGGGCAGATGGAACAGCGACCCGGTGGTGGCGCGGACCACCTTCGGGTTGTAGGGGTCGACCGTGCGGCCGGTGAGCACGACGGCGTCGGCGCCTGCGGCATCCGCTGCCCTGATGATCGTGCCGAGGTTGCCGGGGTCCCGCACCTCCTCGCAGATCGCGACCAGGCGAGGCGACGCGGCGAAGATCTCCCGCACCGAGGTCGGGGTCTGGCGCACGACGGCGACGAGTCCCTGCGGGGTGACGGTGTCGGCCATCGCGTTGAGGACGTATTCGGTGACGTACTCGACCACCACGTCGTTCTGCGCGGCGGAGGCGCGGATGTCCGGATGCTTGTCCCAGCCGGTCGGAGTCGCGAAAAGGTCGACGATCGAATCGGGTCGGTAGGTGAGCGCCTCACGGACGGCCTGAGGGCCTTCGAGAAGGAACAGACCGGTCTCGGTGCGCGCACTGCGCTTGGTCAGTTTCGCGACGGCACGGACTCGGGGGGAGCGGGGGTTCTCCAGCACCTTCTCAGTCTAGAGAGTCCCCCGGCTCACGCGGAGACACTCTCGACGCCAGAGGGCGCCCTCCCGAAGGAGAGCGCCCTCTGATCTGAGCTGCTCACGCAGCCGAAGAAGCTGCTTACGCGGCCGACTTCGGTGCGTTGACGTCGGAAGGCAGAGCCTTCTTGGCCGTCTCGATGAGAGACGTGAACGTCGCTGCATCGTTGACCGCGAGGTCGGCGAGCATACGACGGTCGACCGTGACGCCCGCAAGGCCGAGGCCCTGGATGAAACGGTTGTAGGTCATGCCGTTCTGGCGTGCAGCGGCGTTGATGCGCTGGATCCACAGGCGGCGGAAGTCGCCCTTGCGCTTGCGACGATCCCGGTACGAGTAGACCAGGGAGTGGATGACCTGTTCCTTGGCCTTGCGGTACAGGCGCGAACGCTGACCGCGGTAGCCGGAGGCGCGCTCGAGGATGACGCGACGCTTCTTGTGGGCGTTTACCGCCCGCTTTACTCTTGCCATGACTTCTTCCTATTCCTGCGTTCGGGCGCGTCAGCGACCGAGAAGCTTCTTCGCGACCTTGGTGTCGGCCTTCGAGAGCACCTGGTCCTGGTTCAGACGACGGGTGCGACGGCTCGACTTGTGCTCGAGGTTGTGACGCATCCCGGCCTGCTGCTTCTTCAGCTTGCCGCTGCCGGTGATCTTGAAGCGCTTCTTAGCACCCGAGTGGGTCTTCTGCTTCGGCATCTTCTCTTCCTTCGTATGGCGCCCTCTCGGGCGACGTTGTCAACCCGCGTTGCGGGAGTTCTGTGGGCGGGTGTTACTCCGCAGCAGCCTCGGCCGGAGCATCCGTCTCGCTCTTGGCTTCACGGGCAGCCTGCTTGTTCGCGGCGCGCTGAGCGTCGCGGACGGCGTTCTGCTCCTGCTTGGCCTCGGACTTGCTCTTGAGCGGCGCGACCACCATCACCATGTTGCGACCGTCGATCGTCGGGTTCGACTCGACGGTGCCGAACTCGGCGACGTCTTCGGCGAACTTGCGCAGCAGACGCACACCCTGCTCGGGACGCGACTGCTCACGACCGCGGAACAGGATCATGGCCTTGACCTTGTCGCCCGTCTTGAGGAAGCCCTCGGCGCGCTTGAGCTTGGTCGTGTAGTCGTGCGCCTCGATCTTCAGACGGAAGCGGACCTCTTTGAGGATCGTGTTCGCCTGGTTGCGGCGCGCTTCCTTCTCCTTCTGGGCGGCCTCGTACTTGAACTTGCCGTAGTCCATGATCTTGACCACTGGCGGCTTCGAGTTGGGGGCGACCTCGACGAGGTCGAGATCGGCTTCCTGCGCAAGGCGCAACGCGGCCTCGATGCGGACGACGCCGATCTGCTCACCCGCGGGACCGACGAGGCGGACCTCGGGGACGCGGATGCGCTCATTGGTGCGGGGATCGCTGATAGGTGCTCCTTAGACGATGTGATCCGGCCTCCGCGATGCTTTCTGCATCACGGGCGAATTCAGAATCGTCCCCACCCGCCGACATTCAGATGCCGGCTTCGCACCCTGACCATCGGACAGTTCCTCAACGGATCTGGCCGAACAACCGGACGGAGCCGGCGGAGTGCTGGACCCGGTAGCCTGGAACGGCAAGCGCGGGTGGGAAGTGAATCCTCTTTCGTACCGGAGCATTACGCTCCGGAGCCCGACAAAGTCTAACAGAAGGCAAGGCGAAGTGACGACTCAGGGTCAGGACCAGGCAGATCGCGAGCGCGAAGAGCGCTGGGCACGGCAGGAGGAGGCAGCGTCTTCCGCCACCAGGGACATCGCCGACGTCCCCGCTGTCGAGGTGATCACGACGGCCGCCGTCCACCTGATGAGCGCCGCTGCCGTGAAGGTCGGCCTCGCACACGACCCCGACGCCGAGATCGACCTCGACGAGGCGCGCAAGCTCATCAACGCCCTCGCCGGGCTCATCACCGCCGGCGCGCCGGAGATCAGCGACATGCACGCGCGTTCGCTGCGCGACGGCCTCCGCTCGCTGCAGCTCGCGTTCCGCGAAGCATCCGTCATCCCCGACCCGATCGGCAAGGGACCCGGCGAGAAGTGGACAGGGCCGGTCAACTAGCTCCTGCCCCGGCGTTCGAGGCTGTCAGGCGCTGCGACGGAGTTTGACCGTGAGCGAGTCGGCGAGGACGGCGATGCGATCATCGGATGCCCAGCGCTGCGCCAGCCGCGTGAGCACGGCGTCGAGCACCTCTCGCTCGAGGCCGTCGACGAGATCGAGGATCACGATGAGTTCGGGGCCGCGCAGACGCGCATCCGGATCGCCGGCGGCGACGGCCACGTCGATCACGGCGAGCTCATGTGCGACGCTCTGCTGGAGCGCCTCGAAGACCTCGGGCGAGAGGAAGCTCGGCTCCCACGCGTGGCCCTGAGCGATCGCCCACACAGCCGGACGGCGGATGACGAACTCGGTGTCCGACGTGGGGTCGAGCACGATGAGGTCGGTGTCCTCGGCGGATGCGGCCAGGGCCGCCCGCACCGCCTCGACCGGGATCGGCCGCGCCGTGGCATCCCACTTCGACATCGCCTCGACCGAGGAGAACACCGGTTGCACTCGGCGGCCATCGGGGGCCGCCACGGTCACGATGGAGAGTTCCTGCGTCTTGTCGACCGTCAATCCGTTCGGGGCGATGCCCTCCTCGCCCTTCTCGGCGACAAGCGGGATCAGGACGCGCGCAGTGCGGAAGGCATCGACGACCTCGGCCTGACTCCCCTGGCCCGCCCGGAATCGCAGCAGGGCGTCGAGCAGCGCCGGGTCGGCTGAGCCGTCGTCCGCGGAGTGCGGGTTGGCTTCGAAGCTGCGCCCCTCCCACGGGACGCCGGCCGAATCGCCGGCCGCGCCTGAGCCGTGGCGGTGGGCGTCGTCAGTCCCCTGCGACATCCAGCGCCTCGGCCAGCGTGAACGCGCCGGCATAGAGGGCCTTGCCGACGATGGCGCCCTCGACGCCGAGCGGCACCAGTTCGCGCAGCGCTGCGATGTCATCGAGGCTGGAGATTCCTCCGGAGGCGACGACGGGCTTCGGAGTGCGCGCGGTCACCTCGCGGAGCAGATCGATGTTCGGCCCGCGCAGAGTGCCGTCCTTGGTGACGTCGGTGACGACGTAGCGGCTGCAGCCGGCCTCCTCGAGGCGATCGAGGACCTCCCAGAGGTCACCGCCCTCCTTGGTCCATCCGCGAGCCGCGAGCGTCGTGCCGCGCACGTCGAGGCCGACCGCGATCGCCTCGCCGTAGCGGCCGATGACGTCCGCAGCCCACTCGGGGTTCTCCAGCGCGGCGGTGCCCAGGTTGATGCGCGACGCGCCGCTCTCGAGAGCGGCTTCCAGCGTCGCGTCGTCACGGATGCCGCCGGAGAGCTCGACGTTCACGTTGCGGAACTGCTTGATCACCTTGCGCAGGATCGGCGCGTTGCTGCCGCGGCCGAACGCTGCGTCGAGATCGACCAGGTGGATCCACTTGGCCCCCTGTGCGACCCACTCCCCCGCGGCGTCGAGCGGGTCGCCGTAGTTGGTCTCGGTACCGGCTTCGCCCTGCGTCAGACGGACGGCCTTGCCGCCGGCGACGTCGACGGCCGGGAGCAGTGTGAGAGTGGGAGTTGACGCGAAGTCGTTCATGTCTTCCTCAGCTGGAATCGAGCGGCCGATTCATCGGCACGAGAATCGACACTAGTCCGCCTCCCGGAGCGGTTCAAATGGGGCGATACGGATCGACACAGGGTGAGAGGGTAGCCTCGGTTGCATCCGAGTTCGATTCGGGGAGGGCGATGAACATGGCGAACGATTCAGATCTGCGTGGAGTCGGACCACTCCGCAGGGGCAACCCGGAACTCGCGAACAAGCCCGATCAGCTCTCCGCCGAACCCGCACCCGCCGGCTTCGCCTCCGAAGACGCCGGGCCCTCGAGTCTCTTCGACACCGCCGCCGCACCGATCACCGCCGGCGAGGTCCCGCGCGTCGCGGAGCCCGCGCCCGCGCCCTCGGTTTCGGCGCCCCTGACTGTCGCTGCAGAGCCGCAGCCCGAAGCCCCCGCCGAACCCGCTCCGTCGCGCCGCAAGCAGCGCGACCGGGGCGAGCGGCCGTCGTTCCTGCATCAGGAGCGGCGTGAGGAGCCGGCACGCCGCGGCACGCGAGGCGCCCTCAACCGGCTCGGGTTCTCTCTCCGCCCGAGCGCCTCCGAGCAGGCGATCCGAGACGACGAGCATGCCGTCAGCCAGCACTGGCCCGGTCCCCGGACCGTCGCCGTCGTGAACGGCAAGGGCGGTGCGGGCAAGACGCCGACCACTGTTCTCCTCTCGGCGGTCTTCGCCCAGTACGGCGGCGCCGGCGTCCTGGCGTGGGACAACAACCAGACCCGCGGCACCCTCGGCTGGCGCACCGAGACCGGCCCGCACGATCGCACCCTCCTCGAACTCCTGCCGGAGACCGAACGTCTTCTCGGCGCGCGCGGCCAGTCGGCCGACCTCGCCCACTTCGTGCACCATCAGCCGCGTGAGAAGTACGACGTCCTGCGCTCGAAGCCGATCCGGCTCGCGCACGAGAACCGCCTGAGCCCCGCCGACGTCGATGCGATCCACGCGGTGGCGGCGAAGTTCTACCGGCTGATCATCATCGATTCCGGCAACGACGAGTCCGACCCGATGTGGCTGCGCATGATCGACCGCGCCGATCAGATCGTCGTGGCGACGACCACCCGCGATGACCACGCCGAAGCAGGAGCACTTCTGCTGGAGGCCCTCGAGGAACGCGACGCGCGGTCGGCGGCGCTGGCCCGTCAGTCGGTCGTCGTGGTGACGCAGGCCGACCCCAAGGCGTCGCAGGCCGACGTCGATCAGATCGTCGACGGATACGGCTCGCTGGCCCGGGAAGTCGTGACCATCCCGTTCGACCGGGGGATCGTGGACGGAGCACTCAAGCTGGGTTCCCTGGATCCCGTCACGAAGCGCGCCTGGCTTTCGGCAGCCGCCGCCGTGGCACGGGGACTCTGACACGAGCCCCGGCCCGCGGCCGGGGAGGCAGCGGTCAGGCGAGTGAGCGCACCCAGTTGCGCAGCAGCCGGATGCCGGCCTCGCCGGACTTCTCCGGGTGGAACTGCGTCGCCGAGAGCGGTCCGTTCTCCACCGCGGCGAGGAACGGGTCGCCGTAGGTCGTCCAGGTGAGCACGGGCTGCGGGAACGGCGGGATGACGTCGAGTTCCCACGTCTGCGCCGCGTAGGAGTGCACGAAGTAGAAGCGCTCGTCTTCGATGCCGTCGAACAGCACGCTGCCCGCGTCAGGCGCAACGGTGTTCCAGCCCATGTGCGGCAGCACCGGGGCATTGAGCGCGGTGACGGCTCCCGGCCATTCGCCGAGGCCCTCGGAATCGTGCCCACGCTCGACGCCGTGCTCGAAGAGCACCTGCATCCCCACGCAGATCCCGAGCACCGGCCGGCCTCCGGCGAGGCGGCGGTCGATGATCTCATCACCGCCGTGCGCACGCAGGGCATCGCGGACGGCTGCGAAGGCGCCGACGCCGGGGACGACGAGACCGTCCGCCTCCAGCGCCTCCGTGCGATCACCGGTGAGGACGGCGTCCGCACCCGCGGCGACGAGGGCCTTCACGGCGGAGTGCACGTTGCCCGACTCGTAGTCGAAGACCGCGATGCGAGGCGTGCGGGTCACAGTGCGCCCTTGGTCGAGGGGATGCCGTCGACGAGGGGGTCGAGCGACTTCGCCTGGCGGAACGCGCGCGCGAACGCCTTGTACTCCGCTTCGGCGATGTGGTGCGGGTCGCGCCCGCCGAGGACACGGATGTGCACGGTGAGGCCCGCACCGAAGGTGATCGCCTCGAAGGAGTGCCGCACCAGCGACCCGGTGAAGTGGCCGCCGATGAGGTGGTGCTCGAAACCGGCGGGCTCTCCGTCGTGCACGAGATACGGACGACCGCTGATGTCGACGACGGCCTGAGCGAGCGCCTCGTCGAGCGGGACGAGCGCGTCGCCGTAACGCGAGATGCCGGACTTGTCGCCGAGCGCTTCGGCGATCGCCTGACCCAGCACGATGGAGACGTCCTCCACGGTGTGGTGCGCGTCGATGTTCGTGTCACCGGAGGCCCGCACGGTCAGATCGGTGAGCGAGTGCTTCGCGAACGCCGTGAGCATGTGGTCGAAGAACGGCACGGAGGTGTCGATGCGGCTGGCGCCGGTGCCGTCGAGGTTCAGTTCCAGCTCGACGGTGGACTCCGACGTGCTGCGGACGCGGCTGGCGATGCGGGGGGCGCTCATGAGGCTGATTCTATCGAGGCGAGGGCGTCGAGGAACGCCGTCGTCTCGGCCTCGGTGCCGGCGGTGACCCGCAGGTGCCCGGGGATGCCGACGTCGCGGATGAGCACGCCGCGGTCGTACAGACGCTGCCAGATCCGCTTCGGGTCCGCGACCCCGCCGAACAGCACGAAGTTCGACCACGACTCGTGCGGCGCGTAGCCCAGCGCTTCCAGCGTCGCGGTGATGCGATCACGCTGTTCGACGATCTCGTCGACCATGCGCAGCATGATCCCGGAGTTGCGCAGCGCGGCGACGGCCGCCGCCTGAGTGAGCGCGCTCAGGTGATACGGCAGCCGCACCAGGCGCAGCGCGTCGATGAAGGCCGGATCCGCCGCGAGATAGCCGACGCGCGCCCCCGCGAAGGCGAACGCCTTGCTCATGGTGCGGGACACGGCCAGACGCGGGCGCCCGTCGAGCAGGGTCAGGGCGGATGCCGCATCCTTCGGCGCGAACTCCTGATAGGCCTCGTCGACGACGACGACGCCGCGAGCCGCCTCGTACACCGCCTCGATGACGTCGAGACCGAGCGGCGTGCCTGTGGGATTGTTCGGCGAGCAGAGCAGGATGACGTCGGGATCGGCCTGCTCGACCTGCGCGACCGCCTCCTCCGGCGTGATCGTGTAGTCGGGCTCGCGCACGCCGGCGATCCACAGCGCGCCTGTCCCCTGCGCGATCAGCGGGTACATGGAGTAGGTCGGCGCGAAACCGAACACGGTGCGCCCGGGGCCGGCGAACGCCTGGAGGATGTGCTGCAGCACCTCGTTCGAGCCATTGCCCGCCCAGATCTGGTCTGCCTCCAGGCCGTGACCGAGGTACTCCGCGAACCCCTCACGCAGCGTGGTGAACTCGCGGTCGGGGTATCGGTTCACGTCGCGCAGCGCCACGGCGATGTCATCGAGGATGTCGCTCGCCACGTCGTCAGGGACGGGATGGGTGTTCTCGTTGACGTTGAGGGCGATCGGAAGCGGTGCCTGCGGTGCGCCGTACGGGGTGAGCCCGCGAAGATCGTCGCGCAGCGGCAGGTCGTCGAGAGAGGCGGTCATCCATCCCATGCTAGAACGACGCGGCGCTCGTCGCTCGCCCGGTGACGTCAGGTTTCTCGGAATCAGTCCGAGAACTGCGCCGGGATCGAGATCTCCTGACCGATCTGGAGAACTCCGCCCTGCAGCAGGTTGAGCCGCGAGATCTCTCCGATGACGTCGCGCGGGTCGACGTCGGGGGCGACCTCACCGGCGATCGACCAGAGCGTGTCACCGGGCATGACCGTGACCGTCTCGAAGGTGGCTGTGGCCACGCTCTCGCCCGAGGCGAGGGCGCTGCCGCCGCTGATCACGGCGACGCCGATGCCGACGGCGAGCGGCAGTGCCGCGAGGGCGAGGAGAACACGACGACCGCGAACCGTCAGCCGAAGCCGAGTCGCCGGACGTGCCGGGAGGACTGCCGCGTTGCTGAAGGTGATGGTGCTCATCCTGTGCTCCTCTGTGCTCTCGCCCCGGCATGCGGGGGAAGTTGGCGTAGCGTTCGCATTCTCGACTCGGCCGGGAGCCGTGAATACGAAGCTACGTACCGAAGATATATTCGAGTTCGAACATCTGTCAAGCGTTCTTCGAAATCGGCTACGAGAATCGGGCGACACGCTCGAACAGATCTTCCACATCGGGCCGATTCTCGGATACGGTTTCGATAGGAACACCCCACCACGGGCCACCGACATTCGAAGAGCGGCGTCGGATTCGCCTACCGAAGGAGCACCATGAGCGAGAACTCAGCCCCCGAGTCAGAGGCACCGCGGACGCGCCGTCGGAAGAGCCTCAGCCCGAAGCAGATGGCGATCCTCGAGGTCATCCAGACGTCGATCGCCAGCCACGGCTACCCGCCGAGCATGCGCGAGATCGGTGATGCCGTCGGCCTCAAGTCGCTCTCGAGCGTCACCCATCAGCTCGGTCAGCTCGAACTCAGCGGCTATCTGCGCCGCGACCCCGGCAAGACCCGCGCGATGGAGGTTCTCATCGACCTGCCGGGCCAGAGCGGAGAGAACCCGGCGGATTCGGCGACGCCGGTGGGCGACGCGGCGATGGTGCCGCTGGTCGGTCGGATCGCCGCCGGGGTGCCGATCACCGCCGACCAGCAGGTCGAGGAGATCTTCCCGCTCCCCCGTCAGCTCGTCGGCAAGGGCGATCTGTTCATGCTCAAGGTGTCCGGTGAATCGATGATCGATGCCGCCATCTGCGACGGCGACTGGGTCGTCATCCGTTCGCAGAACAGCGCGGAGAACGGCGAGATCGTCGCCGCGATGCTCGACGGCGAGGCGACGGTGAAGACGTTCCGCCAGCGCGACGGTCACACCTGGCTGCTCCCCCGCAACTCCTCGTTCGAGCCGATCCTCGGCGACGAGGCCACCGTGCTCGGCAAGGTGGTCGCCGTGCTGCGCGCCGTCTGAGCATCCGCCCGCCTTCACGACGAAGAGCGCCCATTCCCTCCGGAATGGGCGCTCTTGCGTTGTCTACGTCAGGCCGTGACGTTGACGTCTTCGCGCACGCGCCGAGTGGCTTCGACGATGTTCCGCAGCGACTCGGTCGTCTCGGCGTATCCGCGGGTCTTCAGACCGCAGTCCGGGTTGACCCAGAGCTGACGCGTCGGGATCTCGGCGACCGCACGGCGCAGCAGCGCCTCGATCTCGGAGGTGCTCGGGACGCGCGGCGAGTGGATGTCGTAGACACCCGGTCCGATCCCGTGGTCGAAGCCGACCGCGGCGATGTCGGTGACGACGTCCATGCGGCTGCGTGCCGCCTCGATCGAGGTCACATCGGCGTCGAGCGCACGGATCGCGTCGATCACGACGCCGAACTCCGAGTAACACAGGTGCGTGTGGATCTGCGTGCCCGCGGCCGCGCCACCCGTGGAGAGGCGGAAAGAAGCCACCGACCAGTCGAGGTACGCCGGCTGGTCCGCCTGCTTCAGGGGAAGCAGCTCGCGCAGCGCGGGCTCGTCGACCTGGATGATCTCGATGCCGGCGGTCTCGAGGTCGGTGATCTCGTCACGCAGCGCCAGGGCGACCTGGTTCGCTGTCTCGCCCAGCGGCTGGTCGTCGCGCACGAACGACCACGCCAGGATCGTGACGGGCCCGGTGAGCATGCCCTTCATGTGCTTCACGGTCAGCGACTGGGCGTACGAGGACCAGTCGACCGTGATCGGAGCAGGACGCGAGACATCGCCCCAGAGGATCGACGGGCGGGTCGCACGCGAGCCGTAGGACTGCACCCAGCCGTTCTCGGTGACCGCGAAGCCGTCGAGGTTCTCGGCGAAGTACTGCACCATGTCGTTGCGCTCCGGCTCGCCGTGCACCAGCACGTCGAGTCCGAGCTCCTCCTGCAGCGAGACGACGCTGTCGATCTCGCGACGGAGGAAGTCCTCGTAGTCCTCCTGCGGGAGTTCCCCGCGTCCGAACTGCGCGCGCGCCCGGCGGATGTCGCCGGTCTGCGGGAACGAGCCGATCGTGGTGAGCGGCAGGGCGGGCAGACCCAGCGCCTCCTGTGCGGTCTCGCGCTCCTCGTAGCTGACCCGCGAGAAGTCGGCGTCGACGAGCCCGCGCTGACGCACGAGGCCGTCACGGACTCCGGGCGCGCTCAGGCGGTCCTCGAGAGCGGCGGACGCCTCAGCCAGCTCGGCCTCGATCGCCTGGCGACCCTGGCCGAGGCCACGGGCGAGAGCGACGACCTGCTCGACCTTCTGATCGGCGAACGCGAGCCAGGAGACCAGGCGCGCGTCGAGCTTGGTCTCCTCGGAGACGTCGTGCGGCACATGCAGCAGCGACGTCGACGTGGATGCCGCCACGGCGCCCGCTCCGAGCCCGCGCAGGGCCTCGAGCTTGTCGTAGGCCGCCGCGAGGTCGCCGCGCCAGATGTTGTGGCCGTCGATGACGCCGCCGACGAGGGTCTTGCCCTCGAGACCGGGGGCCGCCGCGGGCACACCGCCGCGGACGAGGTCGATCGCGATCGCCTCGACGGGTGCGGCGGCGATCACCGGGAACACCTCGCCGAGCTCGGCGTAGGGCGCGGCCACGAGGATCGACGGGCGATCGATCGCGCCACCGAGCACCGCGAGCGCACGGGCGGCGGCATCCGACAGCTGTGCGACCGACGCGGGAAGCGATTCGCTGACCAGCGCGGGCTCGTCGATCTGCACCCACTCGGCTCCCGCGGCCTTGAGGCGCGCGATGAGGTCGACGTAGACGGGCAGCAGGTCGTCGAGACGGGTCAGCGGGTCGAAGCCCTCCGGCGCGTCATCCGATGCCTTAGCGAGTGCCAGCAGCGTCACGGGACCCACGACCACCGGGCGGGTGACGAAGCCGGCAGCGACGCCCTCGGCCACCTCGCGCACGAGGCGATCGCTGGAGAGCGAGAAGACCGTCTCCGGCCCGATCTCGGGCACCAGGTAGTGGTAGTTCGAGTCGAACCACTTCGTCATCTCGAGCGCTGCGCGCTCCCCCTCGCCACGGGCGATGGTGAAGTACGCGGCCAGGCCGATCGTACCGTCCTCGGCGCGCAAGTCCTCGAAACGCGTCGGGATCGCCCCGACCGTGACGGCGGCGTCGTGCACCTGGTCGTAGTACGAGAACGACTCGGGGATCGCGGAGTCGGTGCGCCCCAGGCCGAGTGACGCGAGCCGCTCACGCGTCGTCGCCCGCAGCTCTGCGGAGGTGCGCTCGAGCTCCTGCTCGTCGATGCGGCCGGCCCAGAACGCCTCGACGGCCTTCTTCAGTTCGCGGCGGCGCCCGATGCGGGGGTAGCCGAGGATGGTTCCCTCGGGGAATGCGGTCATGGTCTTTCCTTTCGGCGGGGTCTAATGGCGCAGGGCCGGAAGGATGCCGGCTTCTGCGAGAACGGTGAGTACGGTGTCGTGCTGGTTGAAGGCGTAGAGGTGCACGCCGGGGGCGCCCCCTGCGACGACCTCACGGGCGAGGCGCGCCGCCCATTCGATGCCGATCTCGCGGCGGCCTTCCGGTGTCGGCTCGACCTCGAGGGCGATGGCGAGCTCGCTGGGGAGATCCTCCCCGGTGAGCTCGAGCACACGGGTGAGACGCACGTGCGAGGTGATGGGCATGATGCCGGGCAGGATCGGGATCGTGACGCCGGCGCTCCGCGCCCGCTCGACGAAGGCGAGATAGTCGTCGGGGTGGAAGAAGAGCTGAGTGATCGCGAAGGTCGCCCCTGCGGCCTGCTTGGCGAGCAGCGCCTCGACGTCCTGCGTACGGTGCGTGGCTCGCGGGTGCCCCTTCGGGAACGCGGCGACGGCGATGTTGACCTTGCGCCGAGGGTCGACCCTGGCGGCTCCCGGGAATCCGGGAACCGGCGACTCCTCATAGGGCGCGCGCTCCGCCTGCACGCGATCGATCAGTTGCACCAGCTGCGCCGCGCTCTCCAAATCGCCCAGGAACGCCTCCGTCTGGCCCTCCGGCGGGTCGCCGCGGAGTGCGAGGAAGCTGAGGATGCCGGCATCCAGGAACTCCCGGATGAGCCGGGCCGCGCCCGCGTAGGTGTTGCCGACGCACGTGAGGTGCGCGAGAGGTTCGACGTCGGTATGGGCGCGGATGTAGCGGAGGACGTCGAGGGATCGTCCACCGGTGGAGCCGCCGGCGCCGTAGGTGACCGAGAGGAACTCGGGACCCGCGGCGGCGAGCTGGCGCACCGTCTCGTGCAGTGCCTCTTCGCTCGACTCCGAGCGCGGCGGATAGAGCTCGAAGGAGAACGGCACACGAGTGGTGCCGGGGGTGATTTCCTCGGGCATCTTCTCTCCTGAGTGGCAGACGGACGGGGCAGCCGCGCACGACGGAACAGGCCTGTCGTTCGCGGGCGGGTGCCGGGCTCGGCTGTCGCACCACGCTCGGGGCGAACCGGGCGTTTCCAGCAACGTAGAACAGCCGACCCGGTCTGCGCACGCACCACGACATACGACGTCACACTGCCGACCTAAGCTCGATGCATGGCGACTCCCTACGGCTCCTGGTCTTCCCCGTTCTCGGCGGCAGCTGTCGCGGCATCCGCTCCGCGCATCGACGGCGCCCTCTTCGTTGGCGGCGAGATCTGGTGGGGCGAGTCGGTCCCCGCAGAGGGCGGCCGCGTCACCGTCCGCAGTTCCTCCGGCCGCGAGTTGCTGCCTGCTCCGTGGAACGCGCGCTCCCGCGTGCACGAGTACGGCGGCGGGGCCTGGACGGCGGATGCCGATGGCACGCTCTACTTCGTCGATTCCGGCGACCAGCGCGTGCGGCGGATCGTGCCCGGTGGGGAGCCGGAGCCGCTGACCGCCGCAGGACCGCGCTACGGCGGGCTGAGCCTGCAGGGCGGGCGGCTGCTGGCCGTGCGCGAAGATCTGCGATCCGATCCGCACCTGCGGGCGATCGTCGAGATCCCGCTCGACGGTGCTGCCGCCGCCGATGAAGACGCGGTGCGCGTGCTCGGCCAAGGTCCCGGTTTCTTCGCCCACCCCGCACTCTCCCCCGACGGATCACGGATCGCCTGGGTCGGATGGAGCGCGGAGCGGATGCCGTGGGAGCACGCCACCCTCACCATCTCCGCGCTCGACGGCGGCGCTCGCGTCGACGTGCCCACGAGAGCCGCCCTGCAGCCGGAGTGGGTGAGCGAATCCGAGCTGCTCTTCGCAGACGACCCGGCCGGGCGGTGGGGACTGCACCGGATCACCCTCGACGGAACGACTCTCCGGAGCGGGCCGGATCCGATCGCCACGGCGGACGCCGACACCGGCTACGGACTCTGGGTGCTCGGCAACCGCTGGTACCGGTTCCTGCCCGACGGCCGGATCGTCGCTGTGCGCACGAACGGGCGCGACGAGGTCGTGGTCATCGCCCCTGACGGCGGCGTACGCCGGCTGGATGTGCCGGCCGACGCCCACGTCAGCGTCGATGACGTCTCCGGATCGCGCGTGCTCCTCTCCGGCGGCGGGTCCGGCACCGAAGCGGGGCTGTGGTGCGCTGACGTCGACTCGGGGGAGGTCGTCGCCGTCCGTGGCGGACGAGTCCTCGACGCCGAGTGGATGCCGCCGGCCCGTGCGGTCTCGTTCGACGGACCGAACGGCCCGGTGCACGCCTTCGACTATGCGCCGGCGAATCCTGATGCGTCTGCCGCGCCCGGTGAACTGCCGCCGTACATCGTGCTCGTGCACGGCGGACCGACCGCGCACGCGTCGGGCGCCGCATCCGCCGCCATCGCCTTCTACACGAGCCGCGGAATCGGCGTGCTGGACGTCAACTACGGCGGCTCCACGGGGTACGGACGTGCCTACCGGGAACGGCTGAACGGGGCATGGGGCGTCTCCGACGTCGACGACGTGCTGGCCGCGGCACGCGGACTGGCAGACGCC
>NZ_PGGU01000014.1:39184-126688 GCF_002872075.1 Microbacterium aurantiacum
GCTGCCGATCGGCGGCGCATCGCGATCCGCGGCGGCTCAGCCGGAGGCTGGACCGTGCTGTGCGCGCTCGTGCGGGGCGGAGCCTTCAGCGCCGGCATCAGCCGCTACGGGATCGGCGATCTGCGCACGCTCGCCGAGGACACGCACGACTTCGAGAAGCACTACCTGGGCGGGCTGGTCGGCCCGCTGCCGGACGCCGAAGAGGTCTACATCGACCGCTCACCGCTCACGCATGCCGACCGGATCGACGTGCCCGTGCTGCTGATGCAGGGCGCCGACGACCTCGTCGTGCCGCCGTCGCAGTCCGAGGCGATCAGCGAGGCGCTGGCGTCGCGCGGCATCCCGCACGAGTACGCGCTCTACCCGGGCGAGGGGCACGGCTTCCGCAAGGCGGAGACCATCGTCGACTCGCTGGAACGGGAGCTGACGTTCCTCGGGCGGGTGTTCGGGTTCGAACCGCAACTCTGAGCTCGCCGGGTTCGTGAGCCCGCCGAAGGGCGACTACTCGCCGACGCGGTTGCGGCTGCGCATCGCGCGCTCGGCCTCGCGGGTGTCCTGACGCTCGCGCAGGGTCTGCCGCTTGTCGTACTCGCGCTTTCCCTTCGCGAGGGCGATCTCGACCTTCGCGCGCCCGTCGGCGAAGTACAGCTTCAACGGCACCAGCGTGTAGCCGCCCGCGGAGACCGCGTGGGAGAGCTTCGCGATCTCCTCGCGGTGCAACAGGAGCTTGCGGATGCGCTTCGCCGAGTGGTTCGTCCAGTGCCCCTGCGAGTACTCCGGGATGTGCACGGAGTCGAGGAACACCTCGTTGCCCTTGATGAACGCGTACCCGTCGCTCAGGTTGGCGCGCCCCTGGCGCAGCGATTTCACTTCGGTGCCCGTGAGCACCATCCCCGCCTCGTACGACTTCTCGATGTTGTAGTCGTGACGTGCGCGACGATTGGTCGCGACGACCTTCTCCCCGCGTTCCCTGGGCATGATGCTCTCCTGATCCGTGTCGTGCGGGCGCACGACAGCCTTTCAGTCTACAACGACGATGGCCTCAGGTGCGCAGCCAGCGGCGAATGGCGAAGCCGGCCGACAGCGCGGCGAGCACGATGCCGATGCCGATGAGGACGGGTACGACGAGCACCGCGTCCTGCATGGTCACCCAGGTGGTGATGAAGGGCACCCGGCCACGCAGGTAGCCGTCGACGCCGAAGTGCACTCCGGCGACGACGGCGACGCTGGCCAGCGCCGAGCCGAGGAAGGCCGCGAAGACGCCCTCCAGCACGAACGGGGTCTGGATGAAGCGATTGGATGCTCCGACCAGGCGCATGATCCCGATCTCCTTGCGCCGCGCGTAGGCGGAGAGCCGGATCGTCGTGGCGATCAGCAGGATCGCGGCGATCAGCATGAGCACGGCGATGCCGACGGCGATGTAGGTCGCGACGGTGAGCGCGGAGAAGAGCGGTTCGAGGTACTGCAGCTGGTCGGCCACCTGTTCCACGCCGGCGACGCCGTTGAAGGCCTCGACGAGAACCTGCGACTGACTCGGATCCTTCAGCGTCACGAAGAAGCTCTCGGACATCTGGTCGGCGGTGAAGACGCTCGCCTTCTCCGCGCCGATCTGCTCGACGATGTTGGCGTAGGCCTCGTCCTTGGTCTCGAAGCGCACCTCGGCGATGAGCGGCGCGAGTGCGTCGCCCTCGATCTGGCTGCGGACGATCTGCACCTGCTCCTCGGTGGCGGAACCGTTGAGGCACGTCGGCGACTCGGACACACCGGAGCACATGTACACAGCGACCTGGGCGCGCTCGGTCCAGTAGCCGCGCATGGTGCCGATCTGCGCCTGCATGAGGATCGCGGCGCCGACGAACGTCAGCGAGACGAACGTGACGAGCACGACGGAGATCACCATCGAGATGTTGCGACGGAGGCCGCCGAGGGCCTCCGTGAGGATCAGACCGAATCTCATGTGGTCGGACCCACTTCCTCGTCATCGTCGTCGGAGAGCCCGAGGCGGTCGGCGACGCCGAGTTCGGCGACGTCGACCTGCGGCAGCACGATCGGATGCGTGCGGGGTCCCACGGGGGCGGCCTGCGCGGCGGCGCTCTGTTCAGCCTGTACGTCGGACTGCGGTGCCTCCGACGGCTTCGCGGGCTCGGGAATGCGCTCGGGCACCGGGCCGGATGCCGCTGCGCGGCGTTGGGCGTTCAGCTCCTCGGCGAGGGCTGCGCGCACCACCGAGAGATCGGCGGTCTGGCGCTGCACCTCCTGCACGGCGGTGAGGGCTGCGACGGCTGCAGCACCACGCACTTCCTCCGGCACCAGGCGCGGGATGTTCGATGTGTCGCCGTAACCGCCGTGCACCTCGTCGCGCACCATCTCGCCGTCCCGCAGCTCGATCACGCGCCGCTGCATCTGGTCGACGAAGCCGGCCTCGTGCGTCGCCATCAGCACGGTCGTGCCCCCGGCGTTGATGCGCGCGAGCAGCTGCATGATGTCCACAGACGTGGCGGGGTCGAGGTTGCCGGTGGGCTCATCGGCCAGCAGCACCTGCGGGCGGTTCACGAGCGCTCGTGCGATGGCGACGCGCTGCTGCTCGCCGCCGGAGAGCTCATGCGGCATCCGCTTCTGCTTGCCGTCGAGACCGACGAGCGCGAGCGCCTCGGGCACCGCCTGCTGGATGAAGCCGCGCGAGGATCCGGTCACCTGGAGCGTGAAGGCGACGTTCTGGTACACGGTCTTGGACGGCAGCAGACGGAAGTCCTGGAACACCGCGCCGATGTGCCGGCGGAAGTACGGCACCTTGCGGTTCGCGAGCGAGCGCAGATCGCGCCCGAGCACGGCGACTCGGCCGGTTGACGGGATCTCTTCACGGAGGATCAACCTGAGGCAGGTCGACTTGCCGGACCCCGAGGCGCCGACGAGGAAGAGGAACTCTCCCCGCTGGACTTCGAACTCGACACCGGAGAGCGCGGGCCTGGCGGTCCCGCGATAGCGTTTCGTGACATTCTCGAACCGAATCATGGCGGTACGAGCCTAAGCGCGCCTCTTCCGGTGATGGCGAGCGACACCCCGCGACGTCACCAGTCACTGCTATATATGAGGGAGCCGATTCGCGCGTTCCGCGCCGGCGGACGATTTCGAGGGGGACCCCAAATGACGACACCTGCAGGATGGTACGACGACGGCTCCGGGCGGCAGCGCTGGTGGGACGGACAGCAGTGGACCGAGCACTTCGCTCCCGAGGTGGCGTCCGCGCCCGAAACGCCAGCGGAGGCGGTGGAGGATTCCCTCGATGACACCGTGATCCGCCCGTCGAGCGAGGCATCCTCTCCGGCGACGTCAGAGGCCGACGCGCAGTCCGCCGCGGCGTTCGCCGCACCCGGCGAGACCGCTGCGACCACCCCGATCAGCGACGGCGACCTCCCGCCGTATGCGCCGGAAGCCCCCTACTCCGGAACCGCCCCCGCCGCGGCCCCCGGTTACCAGACCGGTGCCCCCGACTACGCTGCTCCCGCCTACCCGGCGGCCGCGCCGTCGTACCCGGGCGCTGCTCCCTCCTACCCCGGTGCGGCGCCGACCGGTGCTGCCGGTGGGTATCCGGCGGCGGATGAGGGGCCCAAGAAGCCCTCGGTTCTCGGGATCGTCGGATTGGGACTCGCCGTTCTCGGCACGATCCTCGTCTTCATCCCGGTGATCGGCGTGTTCGGCTTCGTGCTGCTGGGCGTCGGGTTCGTGCTCTCGATCGTGTCGCTGTTCCTCAAGGGCAAGAAGTGGCCGGGGATCGCCGGCCTCTCGCTCGCCGTCGTCGGCACGATCATCGGCATCGTGATGTCGTTCGTCTACCTGTTCGCCTTCGCCGAAGGCGTGCAGAGCGAGATGGACGATTTCCCGACCTCCATCCCGTCGGAGTCCGCGCCGCAGCCGGAGGAGACCGAGGGCACCACCGACGACACCTCGACCGGTCGACCGACCGTCGAGGAGGTCGAGGTCGGCCTCACCGAGATCCTCAGTACGCTCGGCCAGGCCGATCTCTACACGCCCGAGCAGGTCACGTGCCTCGGCGAGGCATTCGTCGCATCCGACATCGACGACGACACCCTGCGCGTCATCGCGAGCGGCGAAGAGATGCTCAGCGATCCCGACGCGGCGACGGCCTTCACAGACGTGTTCACCGATTCGGGCGTGACCTGCCTGATGCAGTGATCTCCGTCTGAATGGCGAAGGCCCGGGAGCGAATCGCTCCCGGGCCTTCTGCACGAATCTGAGGTCAGTCCTCGACCTTGCGCTTGCGCCAGCGGATGCCGGCCGAGATGAAGCCGTCGAGGTCGCCGTCGAACACGGCGGCCGGGTTGCCGGATTCGTGGCCGGTGCGGAGGTCCTTGACGAGTTGCTGCCCGTAGAGGAAGTAGGAGCGCATCTGGTCGCCCCAGCTCGCCGTGATGTTTCCGGCGAGTTCCTTCTTCTTCGCTGCTTCGTCGGCCTTCTGCAGCAGCAGCAGGCGGGTCTGCAGCACGCGCATCGCCGCAGCACGGTTCTGGATCTGCGACTTCTCGTTCTGCATCGAGACGACGATGCCGGTCGGCAGGTGGGTCAGGCGCACGGCGGAGTCGGTGGTGTTGACCGACTGGCCGCCGGGACCCGAGGAGCGGAAGACGTCGACGCGGATGTCGCCCTCGGGGATCTCGACCGCGGTGGCCTCCTCCATGAGCGGGATGACCTCGACCGCGGCGAAGCTGGTCTGACGCTTGTCGGCGGAGCCGAACGGGCTGATACGGGCGAGGCGGTGGGTGCCGGCCTCGACCGAAAGCGTCCCGAACGCGTAGGGGGCGTCGATCTCGAACGTGGCCGACTTGATTCCGGCGCCCTCCGCGTAGGAGGTGTCCATGACCTTGACCGGGTACTTGTGCTGCTCCGCCCAGCGCAGGTACATGCGCATGAGCATCTCGGCGAAGTCGGTGGCGTCGTCGCCGCCGGCGCCGGAGCGGATCGTGATGATGGCGGCACGATCGTCGTACTCGCCGCCGAGCAGGGTCTGCACCTCGAGCTGGTTGATCAGCTCGGTGAGGGCGGTGAGCTCGGCGCGCGCCTCCTGCGCCGATTCCTCGTCGCCCATCTCGTTGGCGAGGCCGACGAGGACTTCGAGGTCGTCGAGTCGCCCGGCGATCCCCTCGATGCGGGCGAGCTCCGACTGGCGGTGACTCAGGGCGCTGGTCACCTTCTGGGCGCGCTCGGTGTCGTCCCAGAGGTCCGGAGCACCGGCTTCCTCGTTGAGACGGGCGATTTCAGTGCGGAGCGCTTCGACATCGACGACCTCGCGAATATCACCGAAGGTGAGTCGCAGGGCCTGGATGTCGGCGGAGAGATCGAGTTCGAGCATGGCACTTCAGCCTAACGTGCCGCGTGTTCGCGCGGGGACGGATCGGCTCGGGCAGCCCACCGCACCCGCGAGGGTAACGTGAAAGGCGTGAGCAGTGCATCGAGGGTCCTGAGAGAGTTCGGGCCGATGGTGTACCTGCCGACCATCCTCTTCTCGCTCGGCGAGGGCGCGGTGATCCCGCTGATCCCGGTGATCGCGGTCAACATGGGCGCCGACGTCGCGTTCGCCGCCCTCATCACCTCGGCACTGGTGATCGGTCAGCTCTGCGGCAATCTGCCTGCCGGCTGGGCGGTGGCGCGGATCGGCGAACGCATGACGATGGTGATCGCCGGAGTGATCGCGATCATCGCCGGGGCGGGGATGGTGTTCGCGCCGTCGCTCGGTGTGCTCGCCGCATCCGTGTTCCTGCTCGGGTTGTGCGCCTCTGCCTTCGGGCTCGCCAGGCACGCTTTCATGACCACCCGGGTGCCGCTCGCCGTGCGGGCGCGGGCGCTGTCGATGCTCGGCGGCAGTTTCCGTCTCGGCATGTTCATCGGCCCCTTCATCGCGGCGGTCCTCCTGCAGCTCTTCGGGAGCGAGATCGCGGCGATCTGGTTCTTCCTCGCGTGCCTCGTCGTGATGGTGCTGCTCGTTCTGTTCGGGCCGGATCCGGAGAACGCGACACGTCCAGCGCGGCCCACGACGCCGCTTCATCTCGCGGAGGATTCGGGCGAAGCGGTGAGCGGCTCGATCCCGACGATCGAGCGCACCGGCATCTTCCGCACGATGTGGGAGCAGCGGGGCGTGCTCGGCCGACTGGGACTCGCTGCCGCGACGCTCTCGGCGGTGCGTTCGGCCCGCCAGGTGGTGCTGCCGTTGTGGGGTCTGTCGCTGGGACTGGATGCGTCGACGATCGCGCTGGTCGTCGGAGTCTCCGGCGCGATCGACTTCGCCTTGTTCTATGCGAGCGGTCAGGTGATGGACCGGTTCGGCAGGCTGTGGGCGGCGATGCCGGCGATGCTCGTGATGGGACTCGGCTTCCTCGCGCTGGCATTCACGCACGACGGAGACTCTGCGGCGCTGTGGTTCGGGATGCTGGCCGCGGTGCTCGGTGTCGGCAACGGCCTCTCCAGCGGCATCCTGCTCACCCTCGGCGCCGACGTGGCACCGAAGCGGGAGCCGGCGGCATTCCTCGGGTCCTGGCGGACGCTGACGGATGCCGGTGGCGCGATCGCCCCGCTTCTGGTGTCCGGGATCACCGCGGTCGCATCCCTTTCGATCGCCGCTGGGGTCATGGGCGCGATCGGTCTCGTCGGCGCAGCCGGGTTCCTGCGGTGGATTCCGCGGTTCGTGCCGCGAGCGGAACGGACCGACCCGGAAGGGACAGCGGAGTGAGCGACGTCCTGGCGGCCAGCATGTCGACCCTGGTCCGGGATTTCACGCCCCGTGATGCCGTCGAGCAGGCAGCCCAGGAAGACTTCGCGTCGTTCTTCGTGCACGGCGATTCGCCGATGTCGCGGACCTCCGGCCCCGACCACGCCACGGCGTCGTGCGTCGTGTTCGATCCGGCGCTGCGTCAAACGCTGCTCGTCTTCCACGGGAAGGGCCGGTTCTGGGTGCAGCCGGGCGGGCATCTCGAGGAGGGCGACGAATCGATCGCAGCGGGGGCTCTGCGCGAACTCCACGAGGAGACCGGCATCCGGCTCGATGCGGTCGCCGACGCCTCCCTCGCCTATGACCTCGACCACCACTCCCTCTCATCGAGTTTCGGCCGCTGTGCCTCGCACCTCGATGTCGGGATCGCGGTGATCGTCGATCGGGATGCCGAGATCACCGTCAGCGACGAGTCGGAGGATGTGCGCTGGTGGCCGGTCGATGCCCTGCCGGTGGAACTCGCGGGCGGAGTGCAGCGCCGCATCCAGGCACTCCTGGCCCGGATGCACGACCGCGGCTGAAACAGGTTGCGCCTCACTGCAGAGCGGTGCGGCTCGTCGCGCTGGCCTCCAGTTGCATGCCGCCGGGGACGAACGGTGAGAACAACGGCGGATACCAGTCTGCCGTGAGCGTGACGTGCGCCGAGACGCCATCCGGCGAGGTCGCTTCGACGAGGGTCGCATCGCCCGGGAGCGCGGTGAGGAGGGCGGCGGCCTGTTCGTGCACGCCTTCATCGCTCAGCTCCGCTGCGACGCTCTCCCCCGAGACGACGAGCGTGAAGCCGTCCGCTCCGGCGAGCGCCGCAGAATCGGCGAGGGCGTCCAGACGCTTCTGCGCGATGTACAGGTCGGTGGCGCACACGCAGACGAAGAGCACGGCAAGCGCCAGCAGCACGTAGCCGAGGGTGAGCAGCAGGATGCTGCCTTCGTCGTCATCGCGTGCACCGTCGATCATCCCTCACCCCACAGTCGTGAGACCTTCTGCACTGCTGATGCCTCCAGGGGGACGGTGGCCATCCGGTCGAGCCCGAACAGCGGTGGGACGAGCGGCAGACTCGCCGAGGTCCTCACGGTGACGATCATCGTGGCTCCTGCCGACGGGCACGCAGCCCGAGCCGGGGTGCAGGATATCGATACCTGCACGGCATCCGCGTCGAGGCCGTATTCATCGATGACGCCGGCCAGGACCGCATCGCTGCGGGCCGCGGCAGTCTCGGCATCCGGCGCCTGGGAGATCACGCGGGCCGTGTGCCGCGCTGCGGCCTCCGCCCCGAGCGTCTGCTCCTGGATCACGCCGAGGGCGAGCACGAGGTACACGAGCGGCACGAGCAGGATCACCCCGACGGTGATGAACTCGAGCGCGGCGGAACCGTCGTCATTCCTCACCCAGCGATTCCATCGGCGCATGCGCCTCCACCTCCAGCCCGTACGGGATACCCAGAAGCCCGATGACCGGGAGGGTGGTGCGCACGCGGATCTCGACGACGGTGTGGCCGAACTCCTGGGTCGTGCCGACGGCGACGTCACCGGCGTAATCGGCGCCGACGGCACGCGTGATCGCCAGACGCGTCCGATCGGCGCCCTCTTCGAGTCCGGTGTCGGCGAGAGCGGCGTGGTATGCGCCTTCGACGGCAGCATCGTGCACGACGTTTCGCACATAGACGGCGAGCGCGAGCTGCAGCACGGCGAGGGTGAGCACGGTGAGGAGCGTGCCGACGAGCACGAACTCCACCGGACTCGATCCGCGCTCGTCCGAGATCCCGCCCCGCACCGCCCGCATGTCAGAGTCCGGACACCCGCTGGATCGCCTGCTCGAACAGTGCGGTCAGTGCGGGTCCGGCGACGGCCCAGATGAGCACCACGAGGCCTGCGGTCATGAGCGTGACCAGCACCCAGCCGGGCACGTCGCCGGAATCGTCGTCGGCGAGCGCGCGGGCGTGGTCGACCGCGTCAGCCCACCGGTGTCGGAGTCTTGTCATGAGGGGTCCTTTCGTCGGCGACTCAGCCGATTCCGAGTCGCAGGATGAACAAGCCGGGATAGACGGCGAAGAGCACCGAGAGCGGAAGGATCAGGAAGACCAGCGGGAGGAGCATCAGGATCTCCTTGCGCCCCGCCTGCTCGATCAGCACCCGTTTGGCGTCTTCCCTGGCATCTCCCGCCTGCGCGTGCAGCACGCCAGACAGCGGGGCTCCGTGCTCGAGGGCCGCGACGATCTGGTCGACGGCGCGGGAGAGACCAGGCAGCTGCAGGCGCGCCGCCATCTCGGACAGCGCGTCGGCGAGCGGGGAACCCGTGTTCACCGCCAGCACCACTTGGCGCAGCTCCCCCGTCAGCTCACCGGAGCCGACGGCCGAGACGCGGCGCAGCGCGTCGAGAAGGCCCTCCCCGGCGGACAGGCAGAGCGCGAGGAACTCCAGCGTGGTCGGCAGTTCATCGGTGAGTCTCGCCCGCCGCGCCCTGGCACGGCTCGCGAGCTGGGTGTCGTACACGACGGCAGCGACGGCCCCGGTGATCAGCGGCAGCAGCACGACCGGCGCGGTCATCCGCCCGGCGAGGACGAGAGCGATCACGAGTACTGCGCCGGCGCCGATGCCCACCAGCGCCCAGGCCAGCTGCCGCCCTCGGAACGTCGTCGGATCGGTGCGCAGCCCCGCCTGCGCCAGGCGCTGCCGAAGGACGTCTCCCCCGCCGAGCATCCGCTCGAACATGTCCTGCAGGCGCCGCCACAGTGTTCCCGTCGCCGCGGGGAGAACTCCGGCGCGGGGCAACACTCCGGACGGGAGTGCCTCGTCGGCGACGACGTCTCGTACATACGGCGCGATGCGCACGCTCAACGACGCCGCCCGCCACCGCGGCAGGGCCGCGAGCGCGGTGAGGAGTCCCGCAGCAAGCGTGCCGCCGAGAAGGACGGAGAGGGCGAGGTCCGAGAGTGCACTCATCCGAACCACCGCCGCGGTTCCGGCAGGCGTCCGACGCGAAGCATGATCCGGAAGGCGATCACCGAGACGGCAGCACCCGCGCAGATCACGATGACCCCCTCCGGGCTGCCGTACGCGGACGCGCCCTCGGGACGCATCACCAGCAGTCCCAGGATGATCCACGGTGCCACCGCGCCGAGCACGGCCGCTCCGCGAATCCAGGACTGCCGCGCCTCGACCTCGCCGCGGAGTGCCGCATCCGCCCGCACCGATGACGAGAGCGCTCGGAGGACGCCGGTGAGTTCCGTGCCGCCGACCTGTCTCGCCATGCGCAATGTCTCGATGATGCGATCCGCGATCGGATCGGCCAGCGATGTCTTCAAGCGATCGAGGCTGCTCTCGAATCGCCCGGTGGCACGCAGGTCGCGCGCGAAAACGGCGAAGGCGGGGCGCAGCATTCCGGGTGCGGACTCCGCCAGGCTCGCGACCGCGTCGGGCAGCGACAACCCCACCCGGATCGAGGCGATGAGCAGGTCGCAGACGTCGGGCCAGAGTTGGCGACGCGCCTTGCGGAGCCGGAGCCGCCGTGCACGCAGGAACATGATCGGCGCCAGTCCCCCGACGATCGCAGCGAGGACGGCGAGCACGAGCAGACCCGTCAGGAGCCAGATGACGGATGCCGCTGCGAGTCCGACAGCGAGGATCACCGCGACCACGACGCGCTGCTCGACGGCGCCGTAGCCGGCTTCCTCGAGAAGGCGCGTGAGTCTGCTGCGTCTCGGAGCTCGTTCCTCGCGCGGCCGCTGCGGCCAGAGCCACGGCGACAGGCACAGGAGAATGCCGGCGGCGAGCAGCGCGCCGAGCAGGACCGTCATGGTCGTGCCTCTTCGGGACGCCACGCTCCCATGGCACCACGTGAGCGTTCGGCGCTTCGCGTGCCGGAGATCTGCGGCGAGCCGTCCACTCCCGCGCGGTAGACGGTCCTGGTGATGATCCGTCCTTCCACGATCTCGCCCGTCGGCGCGACGACCTCCTGCACCCGGCGCACCCCGGCCGCATCCCTGACGCAGTGCACCACGAGGTCGACGGCAGAGGCGAGCGCCGGCGCGATGAACGCACGGTCGATGTTGCGTCCGGCGAGCAGCGGGAGGATGGTGAGCTTGTCCATCGCCTCGGTCGCGGAGTTCGCGTGCACCGTGGCGGCGCCGGGGACTCCGGTGTTGAGGGCGAGCACGAGGTCGAGCGCCTCGGCGTCGCGCACCTCGCCAACGACCAGCCGGTCCGGCCGCATCCGCAGCGCCTCCTTGACCAGCCGCCTGAGGGTGATCTCGCCGTTGCCCTCGAGGCTGGCCTGGCGCCCCTGGAGAGCGACCAGATCGGGTCCGTCGACGGCGAGTTCGAAGGTCTCCTCCACGGTGATGATCCGCTGCACGTCGGAACACGAGGCGAGCAGCGCCCCGAGCAGCGTCGTCTTGCCGGTATGGGTGGCTCCCGACACGATGACGCTCTGCCCGGCGCGCATCGCGTGGCGCAGCTGCTCGGCGACGGGCGGCGGAAGGGCACCCTGTTGCGTCAGCGCCTCCAGGGACCGGTAGCGGGGCAGGAACTTGCGGATGTTCACCGCCCATGAGCCGCGTACGACGTCGGCGATGGCGACGTGCAACCGCGATCCGTCGGGCAGGGAGGCATCGACGAACGGCTGGCTGATGTCGACCCGACGCCCGGTGGACTGCAGCATCCGCTCGACCAGGTCGCGCACCACCGCATCCGTCAGGCGCAGCCCGAGACGCTCCGACACTCCCCCGCGGGCGACGTAGACCCGGTCGGGCCCGTTCAGCCAGATCTCCTCGATCTCGGGATCATCGAGGAGCGGCTGCAGCGCCCCGAACCCGCTGACGGCGGCGAGCACGTCGCGCACGCACTCGCCCTCGTCGTCGATCATCGCGCCGCCGCGCGACAGGGCGAGGTCGTTGTGCCGTCGTACCTCGGCCTGCGCCACCCGCCGAGCGGCGTCCGGTTCGACCGAGGGATCGAGCCCTTCGGCGCGCAGGCGCAGCCGTACGCGCTCGGCGACCAGGAGGGACGGATGACTCATCCGAGCATCCTTGCAAGAATCCGTCCGGCGCCTCGAAAGTTATCCACAGGTGAATTTCGGCGCCGTCGATGCCTCGGCACATCACTCGGCAGAAAACAAGGCCCGAGACGGGAGAGGTGACGCGGTGTTCGAGTGGGCACAGCGGCGGTCCGGATCGCCGCACCCCTTGAATCCACGTCCGATGAGAGAAGCAGAGATGACTGACACCTCCCCCGCCATTCCCTCCGTGCCCGGTGAGCAGCCCACCGGCCCCGAGCCGACCGACCCGGGTCAGACACCCCCGGGCCCGGCAGTGCCGTCGCCGTCTCAACCGTCGCCGGCCTTCCCAGACGAGCCATCGCCGACGCACCCCGAAGAGCCGTTGGCTCCGACGCCGGATGAGCCCCTCGCGCCGCACCCGGACGAGCCCCTCGCTCCGTACCCGGACGAACCCCTTGCTCCGCGCCCCGAAGAGCCGCTCATCCCCGGTTCCACCGGCTTGGCGTGAGACCCGTCGACGCGATCCACGCAGTCAAACGGGAACCGCTGGGCGCTCCGTTCGGAGCGCCCAGCGGTCGATAGACTGACTGCACCGCGCGGGAGTGGTGAAATCGGTAGACACGCAGGATTTAGGTTCCTGTGCCTTCGGGCGTGGGGGTTCGAGTCCCCCCTTCCGCACCGTCACCGAACGATGCCCGTGAGGCCGCGGCGTACCGCTCTCAGTCGTCGAGGTCGGTCGTGACGACCGACAGGTCGTCGGCGAGCGCGGCTTCGAACTCGCGGCCGTCGTCGTAGCGCACGGTCACCTCGTAGGCCACGCCCTGGTCGTCGGACGCGGAGATCGAGTCGACCGCACCGGAGCCGCCCGCAGCGGAGGATGCGGCAGCCGATGCGGCCTCGATGATCGCGTCGATCCGGTCGAGGTCGAGCACCGGCTCGCGCGTCGAGTCCGCGTCGCTGTCATAGGGCTCGGAGACCTCTCCACCCGTCGAGACGAAGACGTCGGCATCGGTGCCGCCGTCGAGCTGCACCTCGATCTCGTAGCCGCCGTGCTCGACGCCGATCGAGCTGATGCCGGTTCCGCCGGTGGCTTCGAGCGCGGCAGCTGCCGCATCGTTCAGCGCGGCGGCGTCTGACGGTGCGAAGGCACCTCCGGAGCCGCTCTGAGCGCCGTCACGGTCGCCCTCGGGGTTGTCATCGCCCGCCCTGCGGTCGTCGTCATCGCCGTCGTTCCGCTGATCGTCACCCACCTGCTGCGACGTGACCTCGTCAGGGTCGTCATCGCTGAGCTCCATGCCGACGGCGAGGCCGACACCGCCCACGAGCAGCAGCGCGATCCCCGCGCCCACTCCGATGAGCACGGGGCGCTTGATCCCCCGCTTCGGTGCGGCCGTCGAGGCCACGGGCTCTGCCGGGCGCGGCGCCTCGGCCTGGTCGATGCGGGTGGTCTCGTTCGTGGGCTGGTCCTGGTTCGTGGATTCGTTCTCGTTCATGCATCCAGCCTCTCGCGCGGGTACTGAAGCGCCGCTGAAGGATTCTGACACCGTCGTCAGGATCGGTCAGAGGTGGTCGCTCCGCGCGGGCAGCAGCAGCACGAACCGCGCACCGCCCGAGGGCCCTTCCTCCACGGCGACCGAGCCGCCGTGCGTGAGCGCGATCTCGCGCACGATCGCCAGCCCCAGGCCACTGCCGCCCTCGTCCCGCGCGCGCCCCTCGTCGAGCCGTGAGAAGCGCTCGAAGACGCGCTCGCGATGCTCGGGCGCGATTCCCGCTCCGTCGTCCTCCACCTCGACGCGCACCCACGGCGGATCCTCCCGCACGCGGAGGATCACCCCGGTGCGGGCGTGCCTGGCGGCATTGTCCGCGAGGTTCCGCAGGGCGCGGGCCAGCAGCACTTCGCTCCCGGTGACGCGCCCAGACGAGATGCCGCCGGCGTCGACCTGCACGCCGAGCCCTCGCAACCGGCGCACTTCGGCGAGCGCGAGATCGTCCAGGTCGACCGATGCCATCGCGCGGGGGGCACGGTGCTCGTCGAGTCGTGCCAGCAGCAGCAGCCCTTCGACGAGCTCCTGCATCCTCGCGCCCTCGTGGAGCACGATCTCGGAGAACTCCTCCTTCGAGGTCGACTCCGGGTACGCGGACACCAGTTCGGCATGCTGCCGGATCGTCGCGAGCGGCGAGCGCAGCTCGTGGGAGGCATCGCTCACGAACTGCCGCTGGGTCCGCTGCGCGTACTCGATCCGGTCGAGCATCCGGTTCATCGTGGCGGCGAGGCGATCCACTTCGTCCCCGGCGCCACTGCCTTCCAGTCGCTGATCGAGCCCCGCGGCGTCGATGTCGTCGACCTGGCTGCGCAGATGCTCGACGGGTCGCAGCGCCCTGCTGGCGACGCCCCAGACCACGAACCCGATCAGCACGACAGCCAGCGGCACGGCGACGGCCAGCAGACCGGTGGCCGCGGCGACGGCCTCATCGACGTGATCCACCGGCCGGGCGACGGTGAGCAGACCGGCTTCCGTCTCCTCGGACGCCGCGAGGTAGACGTCGTCGTCGATCACGACCCGCTCGGTCCGGTCCTCGGTGAGCTCGGGCAGTTGCGCCGCCTCGTCCTCGTTGACGTCGATACCGGAAGCGCCGGCGAGGCGGACGAGCAGATCGTCGCCGATGCCCTCGAGATCCGGTCGGCCCTGCTCCACCCGATCGCCGATCGTGTCCAGATCGCCGTCCAGCGCGACGGCGACGCCGCTCGTGAGGGAGTTGGCGAGAATCATGACGCCGGCGACAGAGCCGAGCCCCAGAGCGGCGCCGACGACGAGCACCGCGCCGACCGTCACGCGCGTGCGGATCGATCCGCGACGCCTCGGCCGCGCGCCCCTCCGCCACTCAGCCGCCATCGGCGGACAATCGGTATCCGGTGCCGCGCACGGTCTCGATCGCCCTGCGCCCGAACGGACGGTCCAGCTTGGATCGCAGGTGGCCGACGTAGACCTCGACGATGTTCGGGTCGGCGTCGAAGTCCTCGCCCCAGACGTTCGCGATCACCTCGCGCTTGGTGACGACGACCCCGCGTCTGCGCAGCAGGAAGTCGAGAACCGCGAACTCCCGCGCGGTGAGCGAGACCTCGCTGTCGCCTCGGAACACACGACGCGCTGCGGGATCGAGCCGGAGGTCTCCCGCCTCGAGCACGGCCGGCCGCTCGCGGACGCCGCGCCGCACGAGCGCACGGATCCTGGCGACGAGCACGGGATAGGAGAACGGCTTCGTCAGCCAGTCATCCCCGCCGGTGTCCAGTCCTTCGACCTCGTCCCATTCGCCGTCCTTCGCCGTGAGGAAGAGCACCGGTGTCCAGTCGCCCTCGGCCCGCAGCTCCTGGCACACCCGGTATCCGCTCATCCCCGGCATCATCACGTCGAGCACGATCGCGTCGTAGTCGCGCTCACCCGCCATCCGCAGGCCATCGGTGCCCGTGTGCACCACGTCGACCGACATCCCCTCGGCTTCCAGGCCCCGGCGGATGCCGTCGGCGAGACGCACTTCGTCGTCGACCAGGAGAATCCGCATCGTCCCAGTCTGGCCCGCCGACCTGAAGCGGGCCTGAAACGCCACCCCGGCGCCCCAGGATCCGATGATCGACCGCGGCTATACTGGCCCAGCACCGCCGACCGCCTCCTACGACGGGACCTCATGCATCACGCCGCCCTCATCCCCTGGCTCGACCCGCAGACGATCATCGAGGGCGCCGGCCCTTGGGCCCTGCTCGTCGTCTGCTTCATCGTCTTCGCAGAGACCGGCCTTCTGGTCGGATTCCTCCTGCCGGGTGACACGCTGCTGATCATCGCGGGCCTGCTCACGCACACGAACAACATCTTCGGCGTGAACATCTGGGTGGTGACCCTCCTGATCGCCCTCGCGGCGTTCGTCGGCGGGGAGGTCGGCTATCTGATCGGCCATAAGGGCGGGCCGGCGATCTTCGAACGCAAGGAATCCGGGCTCTTCAGCAAGAAGAACGTCGAGCGCACCAACGCGTTCTTCGAGCGGTTCGGCGGCATCACCGTCATCCTCGCCCGTTTCGTGCCGATCGTGCGCACCTTCGCCCCTGTCGCCGCGGGCGTCGGGCACATGCCGTGGCGCAAGTACACGCTCTACAACTTCATCGGCGCGATGCTCTGGGGCTTCGGCCTCACGATGGTCGGGTACCTCATCGCCTACATCCCGTGGGTGCGCGACCTGGTCGTCGAGTACATCGACGTGATCCTGCTGGTCGCCGTCGGCGGCACCGCCGTCGTCACCCTGTGGCACTACTTCGCCGAGCGCTACAAGGCCAAGAAGGCCGCAGCCGCCGGCGAGGACGTCGTCACGGATCCCGCCGAGGCCGAGGCGCTCGCGCTCGACCCCGAGGTCTTCGAACGGGCCCCCGACCTCGACGGCGACGGCAAGCACTGACGCTCAGCTGCCGGTCTTCTTCTTCGGAGTCGACTTGGGCGCATCCTCGGCCTTCGACGACGCGTTCTTCTTCTCCTTCGACCGGGCGACGCTCGCGCGCAGCGCCTCCATCAGGTCGATGACTTCGCCGCCCTTCTCCTCTTCGTCCTCTGCGAAGGTCGCCGACACGTCGAAGCCCTCACCCGCCTCGATCTTCGCGTCGATGAGGGTGCGCAATTCCTTCTGGTACTCGTCGACGAACGCATCCGGATCGAAGTCCCCGGAGTAGCTCTCGACGAGGGATGCCGAAAGCTCGAGCTCCTTCTTCGAGATCTTCACGTCCTCATCCAGGGAAGGGAAGGCCGCCTCGCGCACCTCGTCGGCCCAGAGCAGGGTCTGCAGCACGAGGACATCGCGGCGCACCCGCAGCGCCGCCAGCCGCGTCTTCTGCCGCAGCGTGAACCGCACGATGGCGGTGCGGTCGGTCTGCTCCAGCGTCCGGCGCAGCAGCACGTACGCCTTCGGGGACTTCGAGTCCGGTTCGAGGTAGTACGCCTTGTCGAGGGTGAGCAGATCGACCTGCTCGGTCGGCACGAACTCGACCACGTCGATCTCGCGGCTCTTCTCGGCCGGGAGCGACGCCAGGTCCTCCTTGGTCAGCACGATGGTCTGCGCGTCGTCGACGTAGGCGCGATCGATGTCGGCATACGCCACGGTCTCACCGCAGACCTCGCACGTGCGCTGGTAGCGGATGCGTCCGCCGTCCTTCTCGTGCACTTGGTGCAGCGGAACGTCGTGATCCTCAGTCGCGGAATACACCTTCACCGGGACGTTCACGAGCCCGAACGTCAGTGCGCCCTTCCAGATGGTCCTCATGACACCAGTAGACACCAGTCACACCGGCCACGACCAGCCCCTTGACGAGCACCGTGCCCTAACCTGACGTCATGGCGAAGGACGGACAGGTCGTGCAGGTGGACGGCCGCCGCCTGCGCGTCACCAACCTCGACAAAGTCGTGTATCCGGAGACCGGCACGACCAAGAGCGAGATCATCGCCTACTACTCCGCGATCGCCCCGCTTCTGCTCCCCCAACTCGCCGGGCGGCCGGTGACGCGCAAGCGCTGGGTCGACGGCGTGGGCACGGCGGATGCTCCTGCCGACGCCTTCTTCACCAAGCAGCTCGAGCCCGGCGCTCCGGAGTGGATCCCGCGCATGCCGATCCAGCACTCGGACGGCCCGAAGGATTACCCGCTGGTCGATGACATCCCGACCCTGGTGTGGCTCGCCCAGGTCGCGGCGATCGAGCTCCACGTGCCGCAGTGGCGGTTCGACGCCGACGGCCTGCCCGGCAGGCCAGACCGGCTCGTGCTCGATCTCGATCCCGGACCGGGGGCCGACCTCGCCCAGTGCGCCGCGGTGGCGGGGATCGCCCGCGGCATCCTCTCCGCCATCGGACTCGCGCCCGTGCCCGTCACGAGCGGCAGCAAGGGCATCCACCTCTACGCGCCCCTGCCCGGCACGCAGACCAGCAGCGAGATCTCCGCCGTCGTGAAGGAACTCGCGCGCCTCATCGAGAACGACCACCCCGACCTCGCGACCAGCACGATGGCCAAGGCCGCGCGCGGCGGAAAGGTGTTCCTCGACTGGAGCCAGAACAACGGCAAGAAGACCACGATCTCCCCCTACTCGCTCCGCGGGCGCGCACGACCGTGGGTCGCCGCTCCGCGCACCTGGGAGGAGCTGGACTCGCCCGACCTCGGGCAGCTCGACCTCCATGAGGTGCTCGCGCGGATGGAGGAGGGCATCGATCCGCTGGCCGGACTCGGCCCTGACGGCGACGACGCCCTCGCGCCCTATCTCGCCAAGCGCGATGCCGCGAAGACGCCTGAGCCCATGCCGGAACGGATCTCGGCCGCGGGTGGCGGGATGACACGGCGCTTCGTGATCCAGGAGCACCATGCCCGCCGGCTGCATTACGACCTGCGCATCGAGGATCGCGGAGTCCTGGTCAGCTGGGCGGTTCCCAAGGGCGTGCCGGAGACCGCCGATCGCAACCACCTCGCGGTGATGACCGAACCCCACCCGATGGAGTACCTGACGTTCGCCGGCACCATCCCGGCGGGTGAGTACGGTGCCGGGGAGATGACGGTGTGGGACACCGGGACCGTCGAGCTCGAGAAGTGGCGCGACGACGAGGTCATCGGCACCTTCACCGGAAAGACCGGCGGCCCGCTGGGCGCCGCTCGACTCGCCCTGATCCGGACCGGAGGCGAGGGCGAGAAGTCGTCGTGGTTGCTGCACCGGATGAAGGACGAGCGCGCCTCGCACCGGCGGGGACGGCCACGGTCGGCGCGATCCACCGAGACGACGTCGACCGTCGTCGAGCACGCGGCGGCCACCGTGCGGCCGATGCTCGCCGAGCACGGCACTCCGCCCGCCGCGCGGCGGCTCAGCTCCCCCGGCTGGGCGGAGATCAAGTGGGATGGCATCCGCGCGATCGGGGTGTGGCGCGACGGGCGGATGACTCTGCAGGCACGATCGGGCACCGACATCACCGCCCGCTACCCCGAGCTCACCGCCGACGGAGCACCCGGTTTCCCGATCGGGGAGGCGATCGTCGACGGCGAGATCGTCGCCTTCGACTCCTCGGGGCGCCCGAGCTTCAGCCGGATGCAGAGCCGGATCCACCTGACCTCAGCCAGGGAGATCGAACGCGAGGTCGTGCGGAACCCCGTGATCTACCAGCTCTTCGACCTGCTGAGCCTGGACGGCCACGACCTCACCGGGCTTCCGCTCCGCGACCGCCGAGAGCTGCTGGAGGGCATCGCCCAGGATCTCGATGCGCCTGTGGTCGTGCCCCCGGTCTTCGACGACGTCGATGCGGCGCTGGAGACGAGCGCCGCGCTGGGCCTGGAGGGGATCGTCGTCAAGGACCCGGCATCCGCATACCGTCCGGGTCTGCGCTCGCCCGCCTGGCTCAAGCTCAAGCACACCCGCACACAGGAGGTGGTCATCGGCGGCATCCGGCCGGGAAAAGGAGATCGAGGGGGACGGATCGGGTCGCTGCTCCTCGGCGTCCCGGACGATGGGGAGCTTCGCTACGTCGGCCGCGTCGGGACCGGGTTCACGGACCGGATGCTGCGCGACCTCACCGCCCGGCTCGAACCGCTGCGCACCGACCGTTCGCATCTCGCGGGCGTCCCCAGGCCGGACGCCGCCGACGCCCTCTGGGTGCGGCCGGAGCTCGTGGCCGAAGTCGAGTTCGCGAACTGGACGCCGGACGGCATCCTCCGGCACGCCCGCTGGCGGGGTCTGCGCCCGGACAAGAGCCCGGATGAGATCGTCCGCGAGCCCTGAGGCGCAGGTCGATCAGGAGTGATGAGGCTCGCACTCGGAGTGCTCGGCCGGCTCGATCTGGAAGGTCGAGTGCTCGACGTCGAAATGGTCGGCGAGACAGGCCTGCAGATCGGCGAGCAGCCGGCCCGACCCGCCTCCGGCGAGGAGTGCCGGTGCGACGGTGACGTGGGCGCTGAACACCGGTGCGCCCCGGGTGAGCTGCCAGACGTGCACGTCGTGCACGCCGACGACACCCTGGTAGTCGAGCAGGTGCTGACGGATCTCGCTCACCGCCGTGCCCTTCGGCGCCGACTCGGCGAGCACCGAGAACACCTCACGCAGCAACGAGATCGCCCGCGGGATGATCATCGCCGCGATGAACAGCGAGGCGATCGCATCCGCCGGCATCCACCCCGTGACCATGATCACGATGGCGGCGACGATCACCGCGGCCGAGCCGATGAGGTCGCCCATCACCTCCAGATAGGCGCCGCGCACGTTGATGCTCGTCTTCTGCGCCCTGCTGAGCAACCACATCGAGATCGCGTTGGCGATCAGGCCGATCACGGCGACGATGAGCATCAGCGTGCCGGCGACCTCGACGTCGCTCGGATTCAGCAGCCGCCCGATGCCCTCGATCGCGACCCAGCCGGCGAGCAGGATCAGGATCACCGCGTTGATCAGCGCCCCGAACACCTCGGCTCGCTGATATCCGAAGGTGCGCCGGTCATCGGCAGGGCGTGCGGCCACCGCGCTCGCGATCAGCGCGATCACGAGCGCCGAAGCGTCGGTGAACATGTGCGCGGCGTCGGCCAGGAGCGCGAGCGAACCCGTGAGGACGGCGCCGACGATCTGAACCACCATCACGGTTCCGGTGAGGCTCAACGAGATCGCCAGCAGCCGTCGACTGCTCGCGGAACGGATCCCGGCTGGCGATGGCGCATGGTCGTGCATGTCCCCAGGCTAGACCGGCCTGATGCCCCGATCGGCCGGTTCCGGCTAGTCGGGAAGGGTAACGATTCTCACCTTCAGCGCCGCGCTCATGCGCGGACCCTGGTGTAGCTGAGCACCGCGCATCCATTGTCGAGGGTGCTGACATCTTCGAGCGCGAACTGCGTCGGGGCGAACCCGTGGCGGACCATGGGGATGCCGGAGCCGGCGATCACCGGATACTTCTTGACGATGAGACGGTCGATCTCGGCCAGGAGCGTCCCGGCCAGCTCGGCGCCACCGGCGAGGTGGATGCCCAGGCCCTCCTCCGCCTTGAGCTCGCGCACGCGAGCGGCCGGGTCGGTGCGCACGAGCTCGACATTCGCATCTTCCGGATCGTCCAGCGATCCGCTGAAGACGACCGTGCGCAGGTGCGCGTACGGGTCGGTGATGCCGTACTGCAGCGCGGGCTCGTAGGTCCGGCGCCCCATCAGGACGGTGTCGAACTGCGTGAGCGGTGCGTCGGCGATTCCCATCGATGCGCGTACATGGCTGGGCTGCACATCCGGCAGGCGCGCTCCGAGGAACGCTTCGAACCCGGGCGTCAACGGGTAGAAGTCGACTTCGTCGTCGGGGCCGGCGATGAAGCCGTCGAGCGTGACGCCGATGTAGTAGGTCAGTTCTCGCATGCGCACCAGATTAACCACTACATCTGAACCACGTCAAGCGTAGTGGTTAAAGAGTTGCCAACAAGGGGATCAGTTCCTCGAAGGCACGGGCCCGGTGGGACTGCGACTGCTTCTCCTCCGCCGTGAACTCGGCCACCGTGCGCGCAGCGCCGTCGGGCTGCGCATCCGGGATGAAGATCGGGTCGTACCCGAAGCCGCCGACGCCGGACGGGGCGTGCGCCAAGCGGCCCGGCCAGCGTCCGACGACGACGCGCTCCTCGCCCTCCGGAGCGACCAGGGCGATCGTGGAGACGAACTGCGCCGCGCGGTGCTCGTCGGCGATGTCGCGCAGCTGATCGAGCAGCAGTTCGAGATTCGCCCCCGCGTCCTTGCGCTGCCCCGCCCAGTATGCGGAGAACACGCCGGGAGAACCGCCCAGCACGTCGACGCAGATGCCGGAGTCGTCGGCGAGCGCCGGAAGACCCGTGTGCGCCGATGCGGCGCGAGCCTTGATCAGGGCGTTCGCCTCGAAGGTCACGCCGTCCTCGACCGGCTCGGGGCCGTCGTACCCGATGACCTCGAGATCGGGTCGCGTCCGCGCCACGATCTGCTGGAACTCGGCGACCTTGTGCGGGTTGTGGGTCGCGAGGACGACCTTCATCACTCGGCCCCTGAGCCCGTCGAAGGGCTCAGCGCGGAGATCTGGCGATCGCGCAGGTCGGCGCAGCCTGCGACTCCGAGATCGAGGAGCGCATCCAGCTCGCGCTTGTCGAAGGGCGCCCCCTCGGCGGTCCCCTGCACCTCGACGAAGAGCCCACGGCCGGTGACGACGATGTTCATGTCGGTCTCCGCCCTGACGTCCTCCACATATGCCAGATCGAGCATGGGCGCTCCGTCGATGATGCCGACGGAGACGGCGGCGACCGAATCGAGCAGCGGCTTCGCGTTCTTGCCGATGAACTTCTTGTCCCGGCCCCACTCGATGGCGTCGGCGAGCGCGACGTAGGCGCCGGTGATCGCCGCGGTGCGCGTGCCTCCGTCGGCCTGAAGCACGTCGCAGTCGATGACGATGGTGTTCTCGCCGAGCGCCTTGGTGTCGACGACGGCACGCAGAGCGCGCCCGATCAGGCGGGAGATCTCGTGGGTGCGCCCGCCGATGCGGCCCTTCACGCTCTCGCGATCGTTGCGGCTGTTCGTCGCGCGCGGCAGCATCGAGTACTCCGCCGTCACCCAGCCCTTGCCCTTTCCGGACAACCAGCGCGGGACGCCGTTCGTGAACGAGGCTGTGCAGAGCACCTTGGTGCCGCCGAAGCTGATCAGCGCCGACCCTTCGGCGTGCGCACTCCACCCGCGCTCGATCGTGATGTCGCGGAGCTGGTCGATGGAACGGCCGTCGGCGCGGACGATGTCAGTCATGGAGTTCCTTCAGGGTTGGGGTGGACGAGCGTGCTCGGTACGGATGCGGGGAGCGTGATGACGCCGGTCTGCACCAGCTGCACGTCGCGCACCTCGTGGCCCATCAGACGGTTGGCGAGTGCGGTGAACTCGGCGGCGGAGTCGCCGGTCGCCTCGTAGACGTAGCGCGCCGTCGCGTCCGGTGAGGCGAGCAGGTCGCCGCGCACGAGCTGGCGATACACGTCGCCGGCCGTTTCGTCGTCGCTGGAGACGAGGGTCACGCCCTCCCCCATCACGTAGCCGATGGCACCCCGCAGGAACGGGTAGTGAGTGCATCCGAGCACGAGGGTGTCGACGCCGGCCTCGCGCAGCGGCGCGAGGTACTCCTCGGCCGTCGCGAGCACCTCGGCGGTGCCGGTCACGCCCGCTTCGACGAACTCGACGAACCGCGGGCACGCGGCGGTGAACACCTCGAGGGTCTCATTCACCTCGAGCATGTCCTGGTAGGCACGGGAGCCGATGGTGCCGACGGTGCCGATCACGCCCACCCGGCCGTTGCGGGTGGTGGACACGGCCCGTCGCACTGCGGGGCCGATGACCTCGACCACAGGCACGTCGTATCGCTCGCGCGCATCGCGCAGCATCGCGGCGGATGCGGTGTTGCAGGCGATCACGAGCATCTTCACGCCCTGATCGACGAGGGTGTCGAGCACGTCGAGGGAATAGCGCCGGACGTCGGCGATCGGCTTCGGGCCGTAGGGCGAGTGGGCCGTGTCGCCGATGTAGACGAACGATTCGCGGGGCAACTGGGCGTGGATCGCGCGAGCCACCGTGAGCCCGCCGACACCGGAGTCGAAGATTCCGATCGGCGCGTCGTTCATGACTCACCAGCCTACCCTTCGACCGGGTCGGGGACCGCCCGCCTGCGCGGCGCGGGCATCTCCCCGCTCACTAAGCTGAGCGGATGACCACGTCGACGGCGCTGCTCACCGACCGCTACGAACTCACCATGCTCGCCGCCGCTCTGCGCGACGGCACCGCATCGCGCCCCTGCGTGTTCGAGTTGTTCTCCCGCCGGCTGTCCGGCGGTCGCCGGTTCGGCGTGCTGGCCGGTACCGGGCGCCTGCTCTCGCTGCTGCGCGACTTCCGTTTCGGCGACGACGAACTGCGCTACCTCCGTGACGCCCATGTGGTGGATGCGGAAACTCTGCGCCATCTCGAGGATTACCGGTTCACCGGGTCGATCAGCGGCTACCGCGAGGGCGAGCTGTACTTCCCCGGCTCTCCCGTCCTCACCGTCGAGGGCAGCTTCGCCGACGCCGTCGTGCTCGAGACGCTGGCGCTCAGCGTGCTCAATCACGACTCGGCCGTCGCCACCGCCGCGTCCCGGATGAGCATCGCCGCCGGAGAGCGTCCGCTGGCCGAGATGGGCTCGCGCCGCGCCGCCGAGGAGTCCGCGGTCGCAGCAGCCCGGGCGGCTTACATCGCCGGCTTCGGATCGACGAGCAACCTCGAAGCGGGCCGCCGCTGGGGCATCCCGACCATGGGCACGGCCGCGCACTCCTGGACGCTGCTGCACGACACGGAGCAGGAGGCGTTCCGCTCCCAGATCGCGAGCCTCGGCGCGGACACCACCCTGCTCGTGGATACCTACGACATCCGCACCGGGGTGGAGACAGCGATCCGCGTCGCGGGTACGGGACTCGGCGGCGTTCGCATCGACTCCGGTGATCTCCCGATCGTCGCCGGCGAGGTGCGGGATCTGCTGGATCAGCTCGGCGCGGTGCACACGCGCATCACGGTGACAAGCGATCTCGACGAATACGCGATCGCCGCCCTCGCGGCGTCGCCCGTGGATGCCTACGGGGTGGGCACCTCGGTGGTCACCGGATCCGGCTATCCCACGGCGGGGATGGTCTACAAGCTCGTGGCGCGGCAGGACGGCACAGGATCCTGGATCGGCGTCGCGAAGGCGTCGACCGACAAGGGCTCCCGTGGTGGCCGCAAGGCGGCGTTCCGCACGCTCGCCGACGGCGTGGCGGTCGCAGAGACCGTCGCCGTGTCCGACGGCTTCGAAGAGCTCGACCTCGCGTCCGAGCACCCCGACGGCCGCGCCCTTCAGGTCCCGCTGGTCGTCGCCGGCGAGATCGACACCACGTACGAAGGCGCGGCGGGAACAGCATCCGCTCGAGCGCACCATCTGCGCGTGCGCGAGGAGCTTCCGGTCCGGGCCCTCGCGCTCAGCAAGTCCGACCCGGCGATCCCGACGACATTCGTCGAGGCCATCTGAAGGATGACGTGAGCTGAATTCAGCCCATCATCGATTCGTAGATCTCCTTGCACGTGGGGCAGATCGGGAACTTCTCCGGGTCACGACCCGGTGTCCACTTCTTGCCGCACAGAGCGCGCACCGGCTTGCCGGAGAGCGCCGACTCGAGGATCTTGTCCTTCTTCACGTAATGCGAGAAACGCTCATGGTCGCCCGGCTCGAGACCCTCCTCGCGGAGGAGCTCTTCCAGTTCGCGATCAAGCGTTGCCACGCCGCCCTGATCGGGGCTGTCCAGCGGAGTACTCATCCCGTGAGTCTAGCCGCGTTGCGGCCACCACGGGCGGTGACTCATGCCGTCTCGACGAACTCCATCAGGCGGGTCCCGCTGCGCTCGAAGATGCGGCCGCCGACCGCCACTCCGATGACCAGGATGCCGACGCCCGTCGCGATTCCGACCCAGAGTGCGGCGGGCCCGTACTGGTCGCCCTCGACGATCGTCCGCGTGAAAAGCCAGATCGTGGGGACGCTGACGATGATCGCCCCGACGAACGCGGCGGCGGGGCCGTACGTCCCTCGTGAGCTGGGCCGCTGCGGCTGCTGGAACGGACTGTCCCCCGGTCGTGAGACGGCGTAGGGCGCCACCACCGACACCACGCTCGATACGCCGAGCGCCGACAGCAGCAGGCTCGCAGCCACCCCCGTGAGCGGCAGCAGCAGTCGCCAGTCGCCCGTCAGCAGGAGTGTGAGCGGCACCGCGACGGCGAGCGCCGGCACGGCGACGAGAACGATCGGCACCAGCCGGCCCAGGCGATCGGGGATGCCGCGAACACCGCTCGCGACGTGCGTCCACAGTGCGGTGGAGTCGTAGGCGACGTCGTTGTGCGGCAACCACCCGAAGAACAGCGCCATCACCGGAACAGGCACGAGGGCGGCGATCTCGAGCGGCACTCCGGCGACCAGCAGCGGCAGCACCGTGAGGGCCCCGGCGACCGGCACCACGATGATGTTCATGATGTACCGGCGGTCGCGCAGCCAGTACACGAGACTCCGCGCGGCGATCGCTCCGAAGGCGTTCGAGGGCAGCAGACCGAACCAGCCGAGTCCGGTGCGCTCCCGCGCCGCCACCGGACGTTCGGTGGTCGTCAGCAGTCGCCGCACCAGCCAGGCCCACACGCCGAGGAGCAGCACCGCCGTGACGACGGCAATGGTCCCGCTGATCCAGGCGCCGGTGACGTCGTCCGTCGCGACGTCGAAGAGGAAGCCGAACGGAGCTGCGAGCGGCGTGACCCCGAGGGTGTTGGTGACGGCTGCGACCGGCCCGGGCACGCGGCCATCCCACTTGAGCGAGGCGAGGAAGACGGCGACAGGGAACGCGACGACCACGATGACCAGGGCGAACAGAGCGGTCAGCTCACGGGAGCGGCGCTCCGGCAGCAGCAGCGCGTTGACCGCCATGCCGATGCGTGCGACCAGCAGCGTGCACATCAGAGCCAGGACGCTCATGAGCACCGCGAGCGGCCATGGCGTCCCCAGGCGGATCGCCACGATGCACACGCTGGTGTGGACGGCGAGCAGCGCGAGGCTCGGGATGCTGATGACGGAGGCGAGCACGAGGATCCAGGGCATCCGGCGCTCGTCCACACCGAAGACGGCGAACCGGCGCGGGTCGAGCTGATCGACTGCACCGGTGAGGATCGGCCCCACCAGGAAGCCCAGCAGCAGCGCCGCACCGCCCAGCATGATCACCGAGCGCGCCACGGGCGCGTTCGCGCCGGCGAGGCTGAGGACCGCGAAGCAGACCACCACGGTCACGGCGACGACGGCAGCGAACCCCGCCAGGCTGCGCAGCCGGCGCTCGCCACGCAACGACCCGACGAGCAGGGCGGCTCTCAGGCGGAGAACGTGTGCAACCACTCGAGTCCCTCCACCTCGCCGATTCCGCCGGACAGTTCGACGAAACGCGCCTCGAGGGTCTGTCCGGCGCGCACCTCGTCGATGGTGCCCTCGGCCAGCACTTCACCGCTGACGATGATCGCGACGCGGGAGCAGACCCGTTCGACGAGATCCATGCCGTGGCTGGAGAGGACGACCGTGCCGCCATGCGCGACGTATGCACGGAGGATGTCGAGGATCACCGCGGACGAGACCGGGTCGACCGCCTCGAACGGCTCGTCGAGCACCAGCACCCGCGGGGAGTGGATCAGGGCTCCGGCGAGCATGATCTTCTTCGTCATGCCGGCCGAATAGTCGGAGACGACGCGGCTGAGCGCGTCGGTGAGGTCGAAGGCCCTGGCCAGGTCGCCGGCGCGCTTCTCGATGACGTCGGACGAGAGCCCGCGCAGCAGGCCGTAGTAGTACAGCAGCTGCTTTCCGGTGAGACGATCGAAGGTGCGCAGCCGGTCGGGCAGCACGCCCAGCATCTTCTTGGCCGCGAGCGGCTTGGCCGTCTGATCGATGCCGCAGATGACGATGCTGCCCTCGTCGGCGCGGAGCAGGCCGGCGACGATCGACAGGGTCGTCGTCTTCCCGGCTCCGTTCGGGCCGACGATGCCGTAGAACGAGCCGGCCGGGACGGTGAGGTCGATGCCGTTGACGGCTCGGCTGTCGCCGAAGTTCTTCACAAGACCGCGGATGCGGATGGCTTCCGTGGCGCCGGAGGCCGGCGGTACGCCGACCCGGCCGGATGCGGATGACGGATCTTCACGATCGGTCATCGCCGCGTCGACCGGAACGTCGGTCGTCTCAGCGGAAGCTGCAGGCGCAGCCTCGGCCGGAAGCGCATCGGCGGCCGACTCGTCGGCGGGGACGACCGTGGCGGGGTCTTCGGCCAGCGGCTCCACGACCTGCTCAGCGGCGGGTGGCTCGACGGCGGGCGGCTCGACGGCGGGCGGGACTTCCGCGACCACATCTTCCGAGTCGGGATCTGCCACCGCGACTTCTTCCGCAGCCGGTTCATCCCGGAACAGCTCGTCGATCGATGTCTCGACGACCGTCGGCTCTTCGCCGCCGAATTCCTCGGCCGGCGGATTCTCCACGTTCGCGACGTCGCGCGCTGCCGTCTCCGCAGCAGCCTTCTCCGCAGCCGCCGCTTCCGCAGCCGCCGCTTCCGCAGCAGCCTTCTCCGCAGCAGCCTTCTCCGCAGCAGCGGTCTTCGCTGCGGCGGCCTTCGCCGCGGCCGCCTTCGCCGCCGTGGTCTTCGCAGAAGCAGATCGTGCTGCGGTGGTCTTCGCCGCCGTCTTCGCCGCCGCCGATCGCTGCGCGGCCGTGCGCACCGCCGTCGCCTTCGCGGCGCTGGTCTTGGCGGCTGCGGCCTTCGCCGACTTCGCCGCAGCGCCACGAGCTGTGGCCGTCTTCGCCACAGCGTTCGCCGCGACGGCGCCTGCGTCCGCCGGCGACAGTTTCATGACCGGCTCGGCGACGATCTCGACGGTGGCCGCTGCCTTCTCGGCAGCCGATCTCACCGGGGTGCGCCCGGCGACCGGCTTGGCCGGGGTGCGCTTGGCGGGTGCCTTCGCCGTACTCGGCCGCTTCGCCGGCGGCTTCTTTGCAGCAGGCGCGGCGTCGGTCACCTTCTCGGTGCGGTCGTCCGGGGAAGCAGTCACCGTCCTAAGGTATCAACGGGTGCCCGCTCCCCATGTCCACCGTGCAACAATTCAGTCGATGGACGGCGGGAATCTGTGCCGCTCTCGAGCCTGAGTGTTCAGTGTGTACTCGATCACGAAATGGCAACGGGTGCCTCCAGCCCCGGGGCTTCCCAGGCTCGCTCGCTACCATGAAATCCGGCACGAAGAAGTGTCTGGCCGATGAACCGGCCGTGAACACACCTTCCTTTAGGAGCACTCGTGACTCTTCAGACCGTCATCCTCGCCGCAGGCATGGGCTCTCGCCTCGGGCGCGCCCTGCCCAAGCCGCTCACCGAACTGAGCGACGGCCGCACGATCATGGGCCAGCAGCATGACAACATCCGCGCCGCGTTCGGCACCGATGCGCGCATCACCGCCGTGGTCGGCTACCGGGCCGAGACCATCATCGAGGCGTTCCCGAACGTCAACTACGTGCACAACGAGCGCTACGACGAGACCAACACCTCGAAGAGCCTGCTGCGTGCACTCGCCGCGACCGGCAAGAGCGGCGTGCTCTGGATGAACGGCGACGTGGTCTTCGACCCGATGATCCTCGGCCGCGCGGTCGACTACATCGAGCGCGAGCAGTCGTTCGTCACCGTCAACACCGCCAAGGTCAGCGACGAAGAGGTGAAGTACACCGTCACGGCGGAGGGCTTCATCAACGAGCTGTCCAAGACCGTCAAGGGCGGCCTCGGCGAGGCCGTCGGCATCAACTACATCTCGGCGGCGAACAAGAAGGCGTTCATGCGCCAGCTGCAGCGCGTCGAGGACCAGGACTACTTCGAGCGCGGCCTCGAACTCGCCATCGCCGAGGACGGCCTGCTGCTCGAGCCGATGGATGTCTCCGACCTGTACGCGGTCGAGGTCGACTTCGCCGAGGATCTCGAGCGGGCGAACCTCTTCGTCTGACCCTTCCGGTCCCGCGGCTGCGCCGCGTGGCTCATCACGCCGGGAGCCGCATCCTTTCCAGGATGCGGCTCCCGGCGTTTTCGCGGCATCTCTTCCTAGGATCGGAACATGGCGCGCAAGGTGCAGAAGATCCACTCCCTCCCCGACGACGCTGCATGGGACAAGGGCGTACCACCCGTGGGCTCGTCCGAGCATCCGTTCATGGTGCGCGGGCTCGACCGGGTGCTGTCGATCCAGCGCCCCCTAGTGCTGGCGCACATCCGCAGCATCCGTCTGCGCAACCCCGGTGCGACCCCCACTGAGATCGTGCGGATCCTGGAGCGCCGCTACCTCGCCGCCGTGACCACGGGCGGCGCAGCCGTCGGCGCGACGGCTGTCGTCCCGGGAATCGGAACGGGTGTCACCCTGGCACTGTCCGGGGTGGAGACGGTCGGGTTCGTGGAGTCGACGGCACTGTTCGCGCAGTCGGTCGCCGAGGTGCACGGAATCGCGCTCGACAATCCGGACCGCGCTCGAGCGCTGGTGATGACGCTGATGCTCGGCAAGGAGGGGGTCGATCTGGTCGGCCAGCTCACCCGTCAGGTCGCCGGGAAGGGTGCAGGACGCTCCGCTTACTGGGGCGAACTCGTGACCAAGTCGCTTCCTCGCGCGGCCGTGGGTCCGCTGGTGGACCGGCTGAAGACCATGTTCATCCATCAGTTCGCGACGCGTGGCGGCGCCTCGTTCATCGGCAAGGCATTGCCGTTCGGCGTGGGAGCGGTGATCGGCGGGGCGGGCAACAACATCCTCGGGCGCCGGGTGCTCACCACCTCTCGACGCGCATTCGGGGTGGCCCCTGCGACCCTCCCGCTCGAACTCGAACCGGTCGCAGGAACCCAGAAGCTGGAACTGCGGATGCTGCGCGGTGCCCGCTTCGCCGGGAACGCCGTCGCAGGCGCGGCGGGGACCGCGGTGCGTGGCGTCGGATGGGCCAGCCGGAAGGTGGGCGAGCTCACCGTCCATCGTGGTCGTGGTTCGCACCCGGACGAGCACGGCGAGGGGATGGACGCCGTCGAGCCCGGTGGCCACGACCTGTCAGCCCTGGATCGGCGGGCGGACCCTGCCGGGAGCGATGACTCCTCCTCCACCGGGCGGGTGTGACGATCGATTCTCCCCGGGGCACGGGGTGAGAGTGCGTGACCGCCCGAACAGCGTCGGTCGCCGCCCCTACCGTGACCGGCATGTTGCGACCTGTCGATCCGTCTGCCAGCCCACCTCCGTCCGCCTACCGCGTGCCGTGGCGCGTCCTCCGCGACGATGCCGCGCACCCGATCGTGATCAACAACGGTGCCGAATCCGCTGATTTCGTGCGGGTGTTCCGCGACGACGACACCGGGCTCGATCGCACGCAGCTGTGGGGTCAGGTGCTGCCCACAGAGCGGATCGAGCTGTGTCTGTGCGCCAGTGACCTCGACGAGGTCGTGGTGACACTCGCCTGGTTCCGACAGAACGACGGGCTCGAGTACGTGTGGCGCTTCGTGGTGTGAGGCAGCGGATCAGTCGGGACCGCGTCGCCGCAGTTCCCGACGGAAATCGGCCTCCGAATAGGGCTTGATGTCCTCTGGCAGGTCGGTCGCGGTGAGTCCCTTCACGAACGACTCCGGCTTCACATCCAGGGCCGTTGCCAGCTGGATGAGCAGGAAGAGCGTCGGGTTTCCGCGCCCCGCCTCGATCCGGGAGAGGTGCCGCACATCGATCTGCGCACGTTCGGCGAGCTTCGTCCGGCTCATGGACGCTTTGCTGCGGAGCTCTCTGACCATTCGCCCGACGCGCTCGGATGCGTTCGATCGGGGAGGTTCCATCCGTCCAGCATCCGTGCCATGGGCCTGAGCATGCACGACTCGAAAGCCAGGGCTTTTACGCCGCGGCTTTCATGCTCCAACTCGTCTCCGGGAGGAGTTCCGCTGCGGTATCCGCACGGCAATATCGCCAAAGGATCGCTCGCCCCGTTGTGGCGAGCATCCAACGCCACCGCCCGCCCCGCCGCTAGTGTGGAATCCGTGACGGACAAGCCCGACCTCTTTACCACCGCCGGCAAGATCGCGGATCTCCGCGCTCGCTACACCGAGGCCGTCGTCGACGCCGAGGAGAAGGCGAAGGCGAAGCAGCACGCCAAGGGCAAGATGACCGCCCGCGAGCGCATCGACCTCCTCGTCGACCCCGGCAGCTTCGTCGAGTTCGATGAGTACGTGCGCCACCGCACGACGGCGTTCGGCATGGACCGCTCCCGCCCCTACGGCGATTCCGTCGTGACCGGCGTCGGCACCATCCACGGCCGCACCGTCGCGGTGTACTCGCAGGACTTCTCCACCTTCGGCGGCTCGCTCGGCGAGGTCGCCGGCGAGAAGATCATCAAGATCATGGAGTTGGCGCTCGCAGGGGGCATGCCGTGCATCGGCATCCTCGACTCCGGCGGCGCGCGCATCCAGGAGGGCGTCGTCGCCCTCGGCAAGTACGGCGAGATCTTCCGCCTGAACACCCGCGCGTCCGGCGTCATCCCGCAGATCTCGATCATTATGGGACCGGCAGCCGGCGGCGCGGTGTACTCCCCCGCGCTCACCGACTTCGTCATCATGGTCGACAAGACCAGCCAGATGTTCGTCACCGGACCGGACGTCATCAAGACCGTCACCGGTGAGGATGTCGGGATGGAGGAGCTCGGCGGTGCGTACACGCACAACACCCGTTCCGGCGTCGCACACTACCTCGCCGAAGACGAGGACGACGCGATCGACTACGCCCGTACGCTGCTCAGCTTCCTCCCGGACAACAACATGGCGGAGCTGCCCACCTACGAGTCGCACTTCGAGTTCGAGACGACGGATGCCGATCGCACCCTGAACACGCTCATCCCGGATTCCCCCAACCAGCCGTACGACATCAAGACGGTGATCTCCCGGGTGGTCGACGACGGCGACTTCATCGAGGTGCAGCCGCTCTTCGCCCCGAACATCGTGATCGGCTTCGGCCGGGTCGAGGGCCGCTCGGTCGGAATCATCGCCAACCAGCCCTCGCAGATGGCCGGGACCCTGAACATTCAGGCAGGCGAGAAGGCCAGCCGCTTCGTCCGCTTCTGCGACGCGTTCTCGATTCCGATCGTCACGCTGGTCGACGTGCCCGGCTACCTGCCCGGCACCGACCAGGAATGGGAAGGCGTCATCCGCCGAGGCGCGAAGCTGCTCTACGCCTATGCCGAGGCCACCGTGCCGCTGGTCACCGTCATCCTCCGCAAGGCCTATGGCGGCGCTTACATCGTGATGGGCTCCAAGCAGCTGGGCGCCGATGTGAATCTGGCCTGGCCGACCGCGGAGATCGCGGTGATGGGCGGCCAAGGCGCCGTCAACATCCTCTATCGCGGTGAGATCAAGAAGGCCGAGGAGGCCGGTGAGGATGTCGCGGCCGTGCGCACCCGCCTCGCCAACGAGTACACGTACGACGTGGCATCGCCGTTCCTCGCTGCCGAACGCGGAGAGCTCGACGGGATCATCGAGCCGGCCAACACCCGTGTCTCGATCGCCAAGGCGCTCCGCGCCCTCCGCGGCAAGCGCGCCGAACTGCCGCCGAAGAAGCACGGGAACATCCCGCTGTGATCGCGCAGCCCCCGTCGCCCACACCGTCCGGCGAGCAGCCGCCGTCGGTCGAGATCACTCGCGGCAGTGCGACGGAAGAGGAGCTCGCCGCCCTCATCGCGGTGATCAGCGACGCCTATGCCGGCGAAGCCGCGGATGCCGTGGCCGAGGAGCCGCACGTCTCCGCATGGAGCCGCACCCAGCGCTCGCTGCGCACGCCACTGAGACGAGACATCCCGTGGGGACGCTACGCGGGCTGAGCGGATGACTGAGGCGTGATCCGTGAGCCCCCAGCTCACGGACCACAGACCGCCGTCACACCAGTCCGGGCGACAGCTCAGGAGCCCCAGACTCCTGCCGGCCGTCGACCCCCATCGACGCCGGCTCTCCCTCCAGAGACGCTACAGAATAATACATCGATTAGACATAACGCTGCAAGGAATTCGTCGAGCATCGCGGCCCCCGGGGGCACTGCTCCGCCCGGGTCACGCCTCCAGCAGAAGGTGTGACGCCCGGGGCGTGAGAACGGAGTCCAGCACCACGCACGCCGCGCCCACGGCGCCGACGTCGTCGCCCACGACGGTTCCCGCGATCGGCAGAGACCGGATGGCGCGTGTCGCGCTGCGCTGCTCCAGCTGCTCCGGGAGCTCGCGCAGGTACAGATCCGACAACCGCGACCAGAAAGGTCCGCCCAGCACCACCCGATCGACGTCGAGCACGTTCGTCAGCGCGGCGATGAGGACCGCCAGCCGCTTGGCCGCCTCGCGCAGCACGTGGAGAGCGACCTCGTCGCCGGCGGCGGCCCGCTCGCACAGCTGCGTGAACCGTTCGTCGACAGAGTCCGCGTCGGTCCCCTCACTATCCCCCAGGAAGACGCCGGCTCGTTCTGCCTGTTCGACGATCGCCTGAGGAGTGCAGACCACCTCGACGCATCCGCGTGCACCGCAGGAGCACGACGGTCCCTCCGTGTCGACGACGATGTGGCCGACCTCGCCGAAGTTCCGGGAGCTCCCGCCCACCACCTCACCGTCTCGCGCGAGTGCGGCGCCGATACCGGTGCCCAGATAGACGAAGACGAAGGAGTCGTCCGCCGGTCCGCGTCCCGTCCACAGCTCTCCGACCACTGCGGCGGTGGTGTCCTTCTCCAGAGTGACTGGGAGCCCTGTCGCCTCCTCGAGGACGCCGCGCAGCGGAACACGATGCCAGCCCTGCAGCTTCGGAGGATCGATCACCGTGCCCTTCTCCGCATCCAGCGGTCCCGGGGCGGCGACGCCGACGCCGGCCACCAGCCCGCGATCGATCCCTGCGGCCTGGATAAGTTCGTCGATCGTGCGCGCCATCACGTCGACGATGGCACGCGGGTCCTTGTCCGGGGTGCGCTTCGTCACCCGCTCGACGACGCGGCCCGTGAGATCCAGCAGAACGAAGGTCATCACGGCGGGGTCGAGGTGCACACCCACGGAGAAGTGGCTTCCCGCGTTCAGGCGGAGAGTGATCCTGGGCTTACCGGGGCCGTTGATGATCCGGCCGGCCTCCGCGATGAGCCCGTCTTCGATCAAGCGTCGCGTGATGTTGGTGACCGTCTGCGCCGAGAGCCCTGTCGCTTCCGCGAGCTCGATCCTGCTGAGGCCCTCGCCGGAGAGGCGGATCGCTTCGAGGATGACCGATTGGTTGAAGTCGCCCATCCTCGGGAGATTCGTGCCTCGTCGCGTGCTCATCGTCCAATCTTCCCCCATCGCACGCCGATCCGTGGCCCCGAGCGGGCACCGGCGATTTGTCCCCCGAAATACCTACAGACAAGCTCTGGACGATCGCGCAGAATTGACGAGACGCTTCGCGTTCGGCTGGTCTCTTTGTCCCAGGGTAGACAGACGCTGATCGGCCACCAGCGGGCAGTTTTCGGGTAACTGACCGCACGGCGAGGGGTAGGCGGAATCCGCCACCCCTCGCCACTTCTCTATTCCGGCGCGTCCTCGCGCGGAATCTCGTGCCACAGGTCGACGAGGTCGTCATCATTCGAACCGGCCGAGCCCGCCCGCCCGACGACCGTCACCGCGATGCGCGGATCCCGAGCGGCCCGGATGATCAGGCGCCCGGCGGTCGCGCTGGCGAGCACAGCGGCGAGTTCGTCTCTGATCTGAGCGCGACGGCCCTCGTCGATGTCGTCGAGGCCCCCCTCGTCGAACACCGTGACGACGACTCCGCGGCGACGCACTTCGGTGATCGCGTCCCTGACGGCGTCGTTGAGAAGGTCGGCTCCGCGCAGCTCGTCGCGCAGGCGCCCTTCTGCCAGCCGCGCCTCCAGTCGCTCATCCTCGGTCAGGGCACCACGCGACGCCACGGTACGGCTGAGTACCGGGCCCGCGACCGCGAGTGCGTACTGCGTGCGCAACCGGCGCTCGCGCTGCCGCACCTCCTGGGTCGCGTGCCACGCGGAGACCGCCTGCTGGATGTCGGCCAGCCGTTCCGTGTCGCGCACGGCACGATCCCAGAACATCACCAGCAGCTGGGCCACCACGATCCACATGATCGAGCCGACCAGCCCCAGATTGAGCGCGACGACGATGCCGAGATGCGTCGCAGACGACACGACGAGCACCAGCAGGATCAGCCATCCGAAGACGAAGCGCCGGCGCACGATGCAGACGACCCCCAGCACCCCCAGCCCGCCGATGTACCAGGTCGCGAACGGGGCCGTGTACGACGTCGGGTCCAGTGACAGGGCGACCAGCGTGGGGATGAGCAGACTGGCGGCCAGAGCGAAGACGGCGGACCACAACGGCATCCGCACGCTCACCGCGGATTCTCCGAGGATCGCGATGTTCACGACGAGGAGGTACAGCGCGATCGCGGCGACCATGAGCAGCGGAGCAGTCGGCTGTTCGATCCACCAGACCCCTCTCGCTGCGAAGTACATCGCGAATCCGACCGCGAGCGAAGTCGCGACGCTGCGCACCGTGCGGTTCACGTGCGCTCCCAGCCGAGGATGACGGTCGTTCCCTGCGAGGTCGAATCGATCGCGGCGGTGCCGGCGACGCCGGCCATCCTGGCGAAGATCGATGCGCGGATGCCGAGCCGATCCTCGGCGATGGCACCGAGGTCGAACCCGGGGCCGGCGTCGGTGATGGTGACCGTGATGCCCTCATCGCCGCGTCCCTCCGCGATGATGTGCAGCCCTCGCCCGTTGGCGTGCGCGAGCGCGTTGCCGATCGCCTGACGCGCGGCGAGGACGAGCGCGCGTGCGACCCGACCGGGGATCAGGCCGATACCGCCGCGTTCCTCGACGACGGCGTCCACGCCCTGCTCGGAGAGCGCACGGCGCAGCTCGATGACGATCTGCGCCGTCGCCACCGGCTCGTCGCTGCCCTCCTGCGCCACAGCCGCCTCGGTGTTCGCGAGCCTGGTCAGAGCCTCTCGCGCCATGCCGACGGCGAGGTCCCGAGCCCGCTCCCCCTCGGACCGCTCCGCAGCGATCAGCGCGGCGAGGACACTGTCGTGCATGAGCGCCGCCATCGCGACCCTCTCCTCCTCGGCAGCGGCGGCCGCGGCAGCCGCTGCATACGAGGAGACGGCGCGGCCACGCGCATCGTCGACCCCGGCCGCCACCGAACGGAACATCCAGCCGAGCGAGACGATGACGATGCCGAGGATCAGGGTGAAGGAGAAGTCGAAGGCGGTCTTCACCCAGAATTCGCTGGAGAATCCGCCCTCCACGAGACGGACATAGCCGTAGACGACCGGCACGCCGGCCGCCCAGGTGAGCTGCAGCCAGAGCGGAAACGCCAGCATCGCCGCGACGACGCCGACGTTCACCAGGAAGAAGATCCACGGCTGATCGCCTGCCCCCTTGCCCGCGGGGTCGACGACCACCGGCCAGGCGGCGAGCGCCGCGACGTAGGCGATCGCGAAGCAACCGGCCGCGACGCGCACCGCGCGCCCGAGCACGCACGCGAGGAGCATCGCCGCCAGCGGGAAGAAGACCACCAGGAGCATGACGATGCGCGGCGTGTCGACACGCGAGATCGTGCTGAGCGCAGAGACCAGCGCCTGACCGCCGAGGACCGTGGAGCCGATCGCGACCACGATCGCGAGGATGCGCTCCATGCGCTTGCCGGTGAAGCGCTCGAACTCGGCCTCCGCAGCACCGGGAGACGGAATCATGTTCCAGGCCTGCCGGATGCTGAGGGTGTCAGCTGACATGCGGCGACCTGTCGGCCGGCAGGATCCCGTCTTCCACCGCGCGCCGCACCAGATCGAGCTTGGTCGGGGCAGGGCGTCCGACGACGACATACTTCACCCGCACCCGGGAGAGGTTCTCCTTGGCGGTGTTGTACGCCACGCCGAGGCGCTCTGCCACGGCCTTCAAGGGCAGTCCCGTGGCGTACAGGCGCAGCACATCCCGCTCACGGCGAGAGAGCTGCGCGTCGGCGAAGGCCCTGTCTCCGTCCACCGCACTCGCCCACTCGACGTTGTTCAGCGCTTCGCCGTTCGCGACGGTGCGGATCGCATCCAGTACGTCGTCCAGCGGGGAGGACTTGCTGACGACGCCGGCCGCTCCCGCAGCCAGCGCCTCGCGCACGGCGTCGGAGCGGTCCGCCACGCTGTGGATGAGGACGCTCGACCCGTCGGCGACGAGGGCCGTCACGTTCTCCGTGACCGTCGTGCCGTCGCCGAGCGTCAGATCGAGGGCGACGACGTCCACCGGCGCCGAGTCGGAGGCACCGCGCCACTCGAGGTACGCCCCCACCGTGCTCCCCGAGAAGACCACGGTCTGCTCGCCGTCACGCGCGAACGCCGCCTCGAGTCCGAGGCGGACGGACTCGTGATCATCGATCAGTGCGACCCTGCTCATCCGCCCAGCCTATTCCAGCGCCGCACCGCGCTCAGCGCGTGAGCAGGGCGACGACCTCGAAATGGTGCGAATTCGGGAACAGATCGAACGCGCGCATCTCGCTGACATTCCATCCGTGCCCGCGGAAGGTGCCCAGATCGCGTGCGAGCGCGACCGGGTCGCAGGCGACGTACGCGATGGACTCGGGCGCGAGCGCATGCACGGCGTCCACCACAGCCCGGCCTGCGCCGGAGCGGGGCGGGTCGAGCACGACGGTGCCGGCCGAGGTGCCGGCGGGGAGGGTGGCCAGGTAGCGTTCGACCCGACCGGTCACCGCCGTGATGTCGAGGGGCTCGAGATTCTCGCGCGCCTGCATCGTGGCGCGTCGGCTGGACTCCACCGTCACGATGTCCGTGGCGCCGAGGTCGGCCAGAGTCGCGGCGAAGAGACCGACGCCGCCGTAGAGGTCGAAGTGCGTGGCGGCCGGGTCGACCCGGCCGGCCAGAAGCTCACGCAGTGCGCCGTCGAGCACAGGCGCCGCCTGCGAGTGCACCTGCCAGAAGCCGCCCGCATCCACCTGGAAGCTGCGGCCGCCGACCCGCTCGCGCACGATCTCGGGAGCGGCCCGCTTGTCGCTGCCGCGAGGAGGGCGACGGCCGGTGTCGACCTTGCGGATCACCCGCACCTGCCCGTCCGCCGGCTCCACCAGATCGATACGGCCGAACTTCGCATCGCGCAGATCGAGCGCGGCGGCCGCGACGACAGGTCGCGCGAGCGGGTACGAGGTCACCGGGATCACTCGGTGGCTGCGTGCGGCGTAAGGGCCGACGCGTCCCGCATCGTCGACGTGGAGCGTCATCCGGGTGCGCCATCCGGTGCCGTCACCGTCGTCGACGGCCTTCACCTCGGGCGCATCCAGACCCGGACCCGCGAACTTGTCGAGCGCCTCGCTGAGCACCTGACGCTTCAGCGTGCGCTGATGCGCCAGCTCGATGTGTCCCAGGTCCGCTCCGCCCGGGCGATCAGCCGGGTCCCGCGAGACATCCGCCTCCGCCCACACATGCGGACGTCGGTGCGGGGATGCGTCGAGCACCTCCACCGTCTCCGCCCGCCAGAAGCTCCGCTTGTCGTTCGCAGCGCTCGCCGGAGTCCCGGAGCCGGTCGAGGGGGCGAGCAGGCGCGCGCGGACCCGCTCACCGGGAATCGCATCCGAGACGAACACGACGCGGCCTTCGTGGCGGGCGATGAAGGTGCCGCCGTGTGCGATGCCCGTGATGTCGAGATCGAGGAGGCCGGCTGAGGGAGAAGTCATTATTCGAGGATACGGTGGAGAACATGCGCGTCTGCCTGGCATCCACCTCTCCTGCCCGTCTCATGCTGCTGCGCCAGGCGGGAATCGAGCCGATGACACTCGCTCCGGACGTCGATGAGGATGCGGTCGCCGCGTCTGCCGCCGCGACGCGCGGCGGTGAGCTGCCTCCCGAGGAGCTGGTCCTGCTGCTCGCGCGGGCGAAGGCCGCCGATGTCGCGAAGCGGATGGCGACGGCGGATCCGGAGTTCGACGGCATCGTGATCGGCGGCGACTCGATGTTCGAACTCGACGGCCGCGTCTACGGCAAGCCGTACACGCCGGAGGAGGCGACCCGGCGCTGGCAGGAGATGCGCGGCGCGACCGGCGTCCTGCACTCCGGGCACTCGGTCATCCGGGTCGCACCCGGCTCCACGCTCACCGAGGCGACGGCGGTGGCAAACGCGTCCGTCACCTTCGCCGACGACATCGACGACGCGGAGATCGCCGCCTATGTCGCCTCCGGCGAACCGCTGCTCGTGGCCGGCGCCTTCACCGTCGACAGCCTCGGCGGCGCGTTCATCACCCGGGTGGACGGTGATCCGTCGACCGTCGTCGGCATGTCGCTGTCGACGATCCGTCGTCTCGCCGCGGAGCTGGGCGTCGTGTGGACCGACCTGTGGACGCCCGGACAGAGCCGGTGAGTCGGACCCGCCGCTTTCGGGCCGGCGCCCGCTCGTAGACTCTCCTCCACGTTCCCGCCCCTTTCTTGTGGAGAGTCGTCAAAGCGATCACCTCCGTTCTCGCTAGGCTGACAACCATGCCTGCTATTGCCAAGGTGCTCGTCGCCAACCGCGGCGAGATCGCCGTACGCATCATCCGCGCAGCCCGTGATTCCGGGATCGCCTCCGTCGCCGTCTACGCCGAGCAGGACCGGGACGCATTGCACACCCGCCTGGCCGACGAGGCGTACTCCCTGAGCGGGTCGACGAGTGCCGAGACCTACCTGCAGATCGACAAGATCCTCTCGATCGCGCGACGTGCCGGTGCCGATGCCGTGCATCCCGGCTACGGATTCCTGGCGGAGAACGCCGACTTCGCGCGCGCGGTCATCGCCGCCGACATGATCTGGATCGGCCCGTCCCCGGACGCGATCGAGTCGCTCGGCGACAAGGTCACCGCACGTCACGTCGCCGAGAAGGTCGGGGCTCCCCTCGCACCGGGCACGCCCGGTCCCGTCGAGTCCGCCGAAGAGGTCATCGCCTTCGCGAAGGAGTTCGGCCTGCCGATCGCCATCAAGGCCGCATACGGCGGCGGCGGGCGTGGCCTGAAGGTCGCCCGCGAGCTCGACGAGGTGGCCGAGATGTTCGACTCCGCGACGCGCGAGGCGATCACCGCCTTCGGACGCGGCGAGTGCTTCGTGGAGAAGTACCTCGACAAGCCGCGCCACGTCGAGACCCAGTGCCTCGCGGATGCCGCAGGAAACGTCGTGGTCATCTCGACGCGCGACTGCTCGCTGCAGCGCCGCCACCAGAAGCTCGTCGAAGAGGCACCGGCGCCGTTCCTCACCGATGAGCAGAACAGTCAGCTGTACGCGGCATCCAAGGCCATCCTCAAGGAGGTCGGCTATGTGGGCGCCGGCACCTGCGAGTTCCTCATCGGCGCGGACGGCACCGTCTCGTTCCTCGAGGTGAACACGCGCCTCCAGGTCGAGCACCCCGTCTCCGAGGAGGTCACCGGCATCGATCTGGTGCGCGAGCAGTTCCGCATCGCCGCCGGAGGCACCATCGACTACGACGACCCGACGCCGGTCGGGCACTCGATCGAGTTCCGCATCAACGGCGAGGACCCCGGTCGCGGGTTCCTCCCCCAGCCGGGCCCCATCCACATCTTCAAGACGTTCGGGGGGCCCGGCATCCGCCTGGACTCCGGTGTCACCGCCGGCGATTCGGTCTCCGGTGCCTTCGACTCCCTGCTGGCGAAGATCATCGTCACCGGCAAGGACCGCGCGGAAGCCCTGGAGCGCGCGCGCCGCGCCCTCGACGAGTTCGAGGTCGCCGGGCTCCCCACCGTGCTGCCGTTCCACCGCAAGGTCGTCCGCGACCCCGCGTTCACCGCGGAGGACGGTCGCTTCGGCATCTTCACCCGCTGGATCGAGACCGAGTTCGTGAACGACATTCCCGCGTGGGATGGCGAGCTCGAGGCACCCGCCATCGGTGCGGGTCGTCACACCGTCGTCGTCGAGGTCGCCGGCAAGCGCCTCGAGGTGAGCCTGCCCGACCGCGTGGCGATCACACCCGGCACCGCCGGCCGTCCGGCCGCCGTGCCGCCGTCGCGTCGCAGCCACGCCACGACTGTCAATGCCGGTGCCGCCGGCGATGCGGTCAAGTCGCCGATGCAGGCCACCGTCGTCAAGATCGCCGTCGAGGAGGGGCAGCAGGTCGTCAAGGGCGACCTGGTCGTCGTGCTCGAGGCGATGAAGATGGAGCAGCCGCTGCAGGCGCACAAGGACGGCACGATCGGCGGCATCAACGCCGAGGCCGGCTCGACCGTCGCCGCGGGGCACCAGCTTCTGACGATCAGCTGAGCAGGAATGCAGGGAGAAGGCCCCACCGAGGTGGGGCCTTTTCCGTACCTGCTAGGAGATGTTGACGAGATGCATCGCCCGGGTGGCATCGGTGATGCTCCCCGACAGCGACGGGTAGGCCGCGAACACGCGGGAGACCTGATCGACGTTGAGCCGCCGCTCGACGGCCAGCGCGATCGGGAAGATGAGCTCAGATGCCTTCGGCGCCACGATCACGCCGCCGATCACAGTGCCGGAGCCCTTGCGGGCGATGATCTTGACGAAGCCGTCCTTGATGCCCATCATCTTCGCCCGCGGGTTGGCTGCCAGGGGCAGTTTGTAGACGATGCCGTCGGCGGCGCCGTCCTCGACGTCCTTCTCTGAGAAGCCGACCGTCGCGATCTCGGGGGCCGTGAAGATGTTCGAGGTGATCTTGCGCAGCTCGAGCGGGATGACGATGTCGCCGAGCGCGTGGAACACCGCCGTGCGCCCCTGCATCGCTGCCACCGAGGCCAAGGGGAAGAAGTTCGTGCAGTCGCCCACTGCGTAGACGTTGGGCACCGAGGTGCGGGCGACGCGGTTGACCCGCACGTGGCCGGACTCGTCGAGTTCGACTCCCGCCTCCTCGAGGCCGATCCCCGCCGTGTTCGGAATCGAGCCGACCGCCATCAGGCAGTGGCTGCCCTCGACGGTGCGTCCGTCCGACAGCGTCACCAGCACGCCCGTCGCAGTGGTCTCGACGCTGTCGGCACGGGACTTCGAGAGAACCGTCATCCCGCCGCGCTTGAAGACCTTCTCCAGCACACGGGCGGCGTCCTGATCCTCACCGGGGAGCACCTGGTCGCGGCTGGAGACGAGGGTGACCTTCGCCCCGAGGTTCATGTAGGCGGAGGCGAATTCGGCTCCGGTGACACCCGAGCCGACAACGATGAGGTGCTCGGGCAGCGCCTTCATGTCGTACAGCTGCGTCCACGTGAGGATGCGCTTGCCGTCGGGTTTGGCCGAGTCGAGTTCGCGCGGCGAGGCGCCGACGGAGATCACGAGGGTGTCGGCCTCGACACGATCGAAGTCCGTGCCACCGGGGCCGGTGGAGACGACGAGCGCGGTCGGGCCCTCGAGGCGGCCGTGGCCGGAGAGGATGCGGACACCGGCCTCCAGCAGGGTGTTGCGCATATCCTCCGACTGCTGGCCGGCGAGAGCCAGCAGGCGCTTGTTCACCGCGGCCAGGTTGATGGCGATCTCCGGCTTGAGCGGCTTTCCGTTCTCGCCCTTCGCGTAGAACTGCACGCCCAGGTCGCTCGCCTCGGAGATCGCGACGGCGGCGTCTGCCGTGGCGATCAGGCTCTTCGAGGGAACGACATCGGTCAGCACCGCGGATCCGCCGACGCCGACACGCTCCACCAGGGTCACCTCGGCTCCGAGCTGAGCGGCTGCGAGAGCCGCCTCGTAACCGCCGGGACCGCCGCCGAGAACGGCGACGCGCTGAGTGCGCTCGAATGTGGTGGAAGACATGCTTCCCATTCTTCCGCAATCCTGGCCCGCAAGCCCGCAGCTTCCTAGAGTGGGTCCATGCCCGAAACACACAGCAACCCTCTCGACGACCCGAGCGCGAACCCGTTCGAGGTCGCCGCCCTCGCCGCAGCCGACATCGCGCGGCTGAGCGGCGTCGAGAAGCACGACATCGCCCTCACCCTCGGCAGCGGCTGGGGCAAGGCGGCCGACATTATCGGCGAGACCGTCGCCACCCTCCCCGCGACCGAGGTCACCGGATTCTCGAAGCCCGCCCTGGAAGGTCACGTCGGCACCCTGCGCAGCATCCGCACCCCCGATGGCAAGCACGTGCTCGTGATCGGCGCCCGCACGCACTACTACGAGAGCCACGGCGTGCGGCGGGTCGTGCACAGCGTGCGCACCGCTGCCGCCACCGGCGCGAAGACGATGGTGCTGACGAACGGCGCCGGCGGCATCCGCGAGAGCTGGAAGCCCGGCCAGCCCGTGCTGATCAGCGACCACATCAACCTCACCGCGGATTCCCCCCTGGAGGGCGCGACCTTCATCGATCTCACCGACCTGTACTCGAAGCGCCTGCGCGACATCGCCCGCACCGTCGACCCGACGCTCGACGAGGGCGTGTATTGCCAGTTCCGCGGCCCGCACTACGAGACGCCGGCCGAGGTGCAGATGGCGAAGGCAATCGGCGGCCACATCGTCGGCATGTCGACCGCTCTCGAGGCGATCGCCGCGCGCGAGGCGGGGATGGAGATCCTCGGATTCTCGCTCATCACGAACCTGGCGGCGGGTATCCAGCAGACGCCGCTCAGCCACGCCGAGGTCATCGAGGCCGGACGCGAGGCCGAGCCGGTGATCTCCGCGCTCCTGGCCCGCGTGGTGGAGGCCCTGTGAACGAGCAGCGCCTCGCCGAAGCCCGCGCCTGGATGCGGCAGGACCCCGACCATGAGACGCGTGACGAGCTGGCCGCGATCGTCACGAAGGCGGCCGGCGGCGACCCGGCAGCCGCCGCCGACCTGGACGACCGGTTCCGCACCCGTCTCGCGTTCGGCACCGCCGGACTCCGCGGCGAGCTGGGCGCGGGCAGTAACCGGATGAACCGCGTGCTCGTCGCACAGGCCGCCGCCGGATTCGCATCGTATCTCCGCGAGCGCGCGCACGGCGGCACGCCGACCGTGGTGATCGGCTACGACGGCCGTCGCAACTCGCGGGTCTTCGCGACCGATTCGGCCGAGTTGTTCGCCGGCGCCGGCCTCCGGGCGATCCTGCTGCCACGGCTGCTGCCGACGCCGGTGCTCGCGTTCGCGGTGCGGCATCTCGGCGCGGATGCCGGGGTGATGGTGACCGCGAGCCACAACCCGCCGAACGACAACGGGTACAAGGTCTATCTCGGCGGCTCGGACCACGGTTCGCAGATCGTCGCCCCGGCCGACGCCGAGATCGCCGCGGCGATCCAGCAGGTGGCGGATGCCGGGGATGTGGGTGCGCTCCCGCGGTCGACCGCCTACGAGACGGCCTCGGAGGACATCGTCACCGCCTATATCGAGGCCACGGCGGCGGTAGCCCCGGCGCCCACCGGAGGGACCGGGATGACCTGGGTGTACACGGCGATGCACGGGGTGGGGTGGGAGACGCTCTCCCGGATCCTCACCAGGGCCGGATACCCGCAGCCGGTCGTCGTGGGCGAGCAGCTGTCGCCCGACCCCACCTTCCGCACCGTCTCCTTCCCGAACCCGGAGGAGCCCGGAGCGATGGACCTCGCGTTCGAGCGGGCACGCCGCGCGAAAGCGGACTTCATCCTCGCGAACGACCCGGATGCCGACCGCCTGGCGGTGGCGATCCCCGACGCGTCCGCGGACGGCGGCTGGCGCCGGCTCACCGGCAACGAGGTCGGCCTGCTGCTCGGCTCGCGCGCCGCACGCGCCGCGGCCGGGAACCCCGAGGCCTCGCTGGCGTGCTCACTGGTCTCCTCCCCCGGCCTGGCGGCGGTCGCCGCCCACCACGGCCTCGGGTTCCATGAGACGCTCACCGGCTTCAAGTGGATCTCTCGTGCGCCCGGACTGGTCTTCGGATTCGAGGAGGCTCTCGGTTACCTGGTGAACCCCGAGACGGTGCGCGACAAGGACGGGATCTCGGCGGCGGTCGCGATCCTCGGTCTCGCCGCAGAGGCCCGAGGACGCGGCGCGACGCTGGCCACGCTGATCGCCGAACTCGGCGAGACGTATGGGCACTTCGCCAGCGGCCAGGTCTCGGTGCGGGTCGACGATTTGTCCGTCATCTCGAACGTGATGCTCTCGCTGCGCACGCTGCCGCCGGCGAGCATCGGATCGCACGCGATCGCGTCGGCGGAGGATCTGCTGCAGGCGGGCCCCGGCCAGGCATCCGGCGACGTGCTGAGGTACCGGATGCCGGACGGCTCGCGCGTCATCGTACGTCCGAGCGGCACCGAGCCGAAGCTCAAGGTGTACCTCGACGCCCGCGCGGAGTCCGCGGAGCAGGCGTCGAAGGCGGTCGCCGACCTCGAGGCCGGCGTCCGCGCCCTGCTGGAGGAGCGCTCGTAACCCCATGCCGAGCCGACAGGTGAAGATCAGCGCGCACAACGGCGCGCACGCTCGTCCGGTCGCCGAGCTCGTCCGGGTGGTGCAGGCCCACGATCGGCCTGTCACCCTGCGGACCGCAGCGGGGGCGGTGGTCGATCTGAGCAGCGTGCTCGCCGTGATGGACCTCGCCCTCGCTCCCGGCGACGTCGTGGAGCTGGAGACCGCGGATTCCGCCGAGGCCACCGCGGTGCTCGAGGCCCTGGCCGGAGTGCTCGACCCGCGGACGTGAGCCGGCTCAGCCGTCGATGACGGCGACGAGCTCGTCGAGGAACGACTCGAAGGTCGCTCCTCGGCGCACGATCCTCTGCACGCTGTCCTTCTCGCTGAAGACCTCGACGAACTGCTCGAACACGGTCTGGAATGCGGCCCGGTCGTCCTCGCTGAAGGCGGCGAGCGCGACCACGCGCACGCGGCCCTCTCCCCACGCCGCCGAGCCATCGGCGACGCCGATGGCGATGGCCGTCCTGCTCGCGGTCATCTGCAGGGCGTGCGGCACGGCGAGGGCATCCGTGAACGCGGTCGATGACATCTGCTCCCGCAGGATGGTGTTCTCGATGTAGTCGTCGCCGATCAGCCCCGCTCTGACGAGGCGAGCCCCCAGGAGGCGGATGATCGCCTCCTCGCCCTCGTCGGGGAGCGGATAGACGTAGGCGTCGGCGTGGAAGTAGCGGGCGAGCTCGCCCCGGAGCCGCGTGAGGCGGCGCCCGCGTCGGACACGGCCGGCCGCCTGCTGGATGCGATCGACGTCCGCGTCACTCAGGAAGGGCTGGATGCGCACGAAACGATCGGCCGCGAGGCCCGGCTCGATCGTGCTGAGCACGAGGTCGGTGTCGAGCGAAGGCCAGTCCGGGTCGACGTTCGTGACGACGCTGGTGACCTCGATCGCCGAACCGAGCGAGCGGTCCACGCTCGAGCGCAGCAGCTCCTGCAGCTCGTGATATCCCGGGCACACGATGGTCGCCGTGAGGATCGACTCGCCTTTCCGGCTCCTCTCCAGACGCCCGCCGACGTGCATGGCGATATAGGCGATCTCATCGTCGTGGATCGGCGTGCCCAGGCGGTCGTGCAGGCCGCTGGCGATCGAGACGGCGACCTCGAAGATCATCGGGTACGAGGTCTTCAGCGACCGGGTGAGCGGGTTGCGGGTCAGCGCGCTCTCCTCGGCACGCCGCAGCAGGTTCTGCACGTGCAGGGCCAGCCGCAGCACGAAGGCCTCATCGACGAGATCGACCTGGTAGTCGTCGGCTGCCCGCATGATCTCCGCCCGAACGGCGGCCTCCACCGCGGGATCGACGCCGCTGCGGGCGACCTCCCTCGTCGCATCCTCCCCCGGGGCGACGATGCGCGTGAGCACGAGGGATGCGAGATGGTCGCTGTCGCCCTCGCCGAGGGAGACGCCGAAGTGCTCGCCGGCGAGCCGGGCGATCACCGCCCCGACCCTCGGGATCTCCTCCCGGACGCTGGCGGGACCAGCCTCCAGGGCGTGCCCTGCGGCGACGCGGTCCGCCGCGATCGCCACGTGCAGCAGCACGTCCGAGATCGCGAGCTCGTTCACGTAGTAGCCGAGACCGCCCAGCTCGCGCACCAGAGCCGACTTGAACGGTCCGACGGCGTGCGCGGCGACGGCGTTGCCGGCGAGAGCACGCCGGAACGTCTCGGGGTGGAACGAGGCGGCATCCATCTCGTCGTGCGCGAGCCGGCTGAGCAGACGTCGCTGCGCCGCCTCATTCCCTCGGAGCCGCACGGTCTCACGGTCGCGCTCCAGCGTGAGGTCGGTGCCGTCGAGGAGGGCGCGCACCCTCGCCAGGTCAGCCTCGAGCGTGGCCTCGCTCACGTGCAGTTCCTCGGCCATCGCGAAGACGTCGATGCCGGCCGGCACATCGAGCAGCGTGCGCACCAGGGCATGCATCCGATCCCGCGGCGCCGAATCGCTCGACTGGCGCGCGCGCAGGGCGCCCCTCGCCCCGGGGCCGGCGCGATACCCGGCCGGGCCGGACTCGACGGCGTCGGCGTCACGGGTCCGGGCGTTCAGCGCCGACACGTAGGAGCGGATGCTGCGCGGCGTGACGCCCAGCAGATCGGCGAGGCTTCCGGCTGTCGCCCAGGTCTCCTGGCGCAGCAAAGACGAGAGCAGCTGGTCCTGACGCTGTCGCGACATGATCCCTCCTGCTCCCTCACGTGCTGACCGCACTGTCCTGACGTGCCTCCATGATGTCAGGAAGCCCGCCTGCCCGGGGCTGAGGCCGGATTCCGCAGGGGCGGAAAGGATCCTGTTGGCGCAGGGTCGGCCCCGCTTCCCAGACTGTTCTCAGGAAGGTGGCATCGATGAAGATCCTCGTGGTGTGCGGCGCCGGCGCGTCGAGCACGTTCGTCGCTCAGCGGCTCCGGCGCGCGGCATCCGCCGCCGGCCTCGACTGGGAGGCTTCCGCCGGAGTGGAGCACTCCGTACTCGAAGGCGGCCATGACCTCGTTCTCGTCGGCCCGCACCTCGCCGACCGCATCTCCGCTCTCCGCGACCGCGTGAGCGCCCCCGTCGTCCTCCTTCCCGCCGATGTCTTCGCCGATCGCGACGGCGTGCGCACGCTCGCCATCGCCCGGTCGGCCATCGCCGACGCCAGGAACACCCCGAAAGGAACACCATGACCGCAACACGCACCGTCCGGATCGGCTCCTCCCACGGACTGCACGCCCGGCCTGCGAAACTCTTCGCCCAGGCCGCGAAGGACGCGGGGATTCCGGTGACCATCGCCAAGGACTCGGGCAAGGCCGTCAACGCCGCCAGCATCCTCGGGGTGATCTCGCTGGCCGTCGAGCACGGCGACTACGTCACCCTGACCGCCGACGGCGATGGCGCAGAAGGCGTGCTGGACACCCTCACGGAGCTCCTCACCACCGACCACGACCAGGCCGTGGCCGAATGAGCGAACTGCGAGGCGTCGGTATCGGCCTGGGCGTCGCCCAGGGCCCCGTGGTGCGGATGGCGGAAGCTCTGCCCGCGCCGGCCGACGTGCCGAGCACGCTCGGCGCGGAAACGGAACGCGCCAGGGCGAGGGATGCCGTCACGACCGTGGCCCGAGAGCTCAACGAGCGCGGCGAGACCGCCGGCGGCTCCGCCCGGGAGGTGCTCGAGGCGCAGGCGATGATCGCGGAGGACCCCACGCTCCAGGACGAGGTCGACAGCCGCATCGATGCGGGAGCGACCGCCGAACGGGCCGTGCACGACGCCTTCGCCGGTTTCCGGGCGACCCTGGAGGCTGTCGGCGGCTATCTCGGCGAGCGCGCCGCCGACCTCGACGACATCGCGCAGCGCGTGCTCGCGCAGCTGCGCGGGGTGACGGCGCCCGGCGTCCCAGACCCCGGGTATCCGTTCGTCCTGGTCGCGCGGGACCTCGCACCTGCCGACACCGCGCTTCTGAAGCTGGATCAGGTCCTCGCGCTAGTGACCTGCGACGGAGGCCCCACCTCGCACACGGCGATCCTCGCCCGCGAGAAGGGCATCGTCGCGATCGTCGGCGCCGCGGACGCCGCTCATCTGCGGGACGGCAGCACGGTGATCGTCGATGCGGCTGCCGGTGTCGTCACGGTCGATCCCTCCGAGGCGGAGCGCGCGCGGGCTGCGGAACGGGCGAGTTCCCGTCGCTCGGCCGAATCGCTCCCGCTCACCCCCGGCGCCCTGGCCGACGGTACTCCGGTCGCCCTTCTCGCGAACCTCGGGAAGCCCGCGGACGCCGCGGACGCGGTCGCCCGGGGAGCAGAAGGCGTAGGGCTCTTCCGCACCGAGTTCCTGTTCCTGGGGGCTTCCCAGGCGCCGACCATCGACCAGCAGCGCGAGTCCTACCGCGAGCTGCTGGCCGCATTTCCCGGCAAGAAGGTCGTCGTACGGATGCTGGACGCCGGCGCCGACAAACCCCTGGCGTTCCTCAACGACGCGCACGAGGAGAACCCCGCCCTGGGTCTGCGCGGACTGCGCGCCCTCCGCGCCAGCGAGGACATCCTGCGCGAACAGCTCACGGCGCTCGCCGAGGCCGATGCGATGACGGAAGCCGACCTCTGGGTGATGGCGCCGATGGTGACCACAGTCGAGGAGACCGCCTACTTCACGACCCTCGCCCGGGAGTACGGGCTGCGGACGGCCGGGGTGATGGTCGAGGTCCCCGCCAGCGCCCTGCTCGCCGATCGGGTGCTCGCGCACGCGGACTTCGCATCCATCGGCACCAACGACCTGACGCAGTACACGATGGCCGCCGACCGGATGCTGGGTTCCGTGGCGGGCTTCCAGGACCCCTGGCATCCCGCCGTGCTCCGGCTCGTCCGGGAGGTCGGCGATGCCGGAGCACGTACCGGCAAGCCCGTCGGCATCTGCGGGGAGGCGGCCGCCGATCCGCTGCTGGCCGTCGTCCTGATCGGACTCGGCGCGACGAGCCTGTCGATGGCGCCGTCGGCCCTGGCTGACGTCCGCCAGGCGCTCTCCGAACGCACCCTCGACGAGGCAAGACACCTCGCCGGGATCGCGCTGGCCGCAGAAGATGCATCCGGTGCCCGCAACGCCGTGGCCTCCGCCGCGACCGCACTCCCCTCACACCAGAAGTCACACGAGAAAGAGACGACATCATGACGACGACGTCACCCGCCACCACGAGCACGAACAGCGTTCGTGTGGGCGTCCAGAGGTTCGGAACGTTCCTGTCCGGCATGGTCATGCCGAACATCGCCGCCTTCATCGCCTGGGGCTTCATCACCGCCCTGTTCATCCCCGACGGGTGGCTCGGCAGCAACAGTCCGGTCGAGGCATGGCGCTGGGGCGACTCGGCGATCCTCGGGGGTGGAGAGATCGACGGCGTCGCCTATCCCGGTCTCGTCGGTCCGATCATCACCTATCTCCTGCCCGTCCTTATCGCATTCACCGGTGGCCGGATGGTGCACGGACACCGAGGCGGCGTCGTCGGCGCTGTCGCCGCCATGGGAGTGATCAGCGGCGCCTCGCCGACGGTCATGTTCCTCGGCGCCATGATCGTCGGTCCTCTCGCCGCACTCGTCCTGAAGGCGGTGGAGAAGCCGTGGCAGGGCAGGATCAAGCCCGGCTTCGAGATGCTGGTCGACAACTTCTCGGCCGGATTCGTGGCGTTCTTCATGGCACTGGGGGCATTCTTCTGGCTCGCTCCGGTGATGCGCTGGCTCACCGACATCCTCGGCGGCGCCGTCGGATGGCTCGTCGAGACCGGTCTGCTGCCGCTCGCGAGCATCCTCGTCGAACCGGCGAAGGTGCTGTTCCTGAACAACGCGATCAACCACGGCGTGTTCACCCCCCTCGGCACCGAGCAGGTGCAGGAGACCGGACGCAGCCTGCTGTTCCTGATCGAGGCGAACCCCGGCCCCGGTGCCGGCATGCTGCTCGCACTCAGCGTGTTCGGCGTCGGCGTCGCCCGCGCCACCGCGCCCGGTGCCTTCATCATCCAGTTCCTCGGCGGCATCCACGAGGTGTACTTCCCGTACGTCCTCGCCAAGCCGCTCCTCATCGTCGGCCTGATCGCCGGCGGCGCGACCGGAGTCGCGACCAACATGCTGTTCCAGTCCGGTCTGGTCGCCCCCGCCGCTCCCGGTTCGATCTTCGCGGTGCTCATCCAGACCGCCCCGGGCAGCCACCTCGGGGTCATCCTCTCGGTGATCCTCTCGGCCGCGGTCTCCTTCGCGATCTCCGCCCCGATCCTGCTCGCCTCACGCCGTCGGGACATTGCGGCGGAGGCAGCCAGCGGCGACCCGCTCGCTGCGGCCATCGCCAGGACCGAGGCGAACAAGGGCAAGTCGTCCAGCACGCTCTCCAACCTGGCGGCATCCGCCGGCGCGACGAGCACCGCGGTCCTGACCGCTCCGATCAGCCACATCGTGTTCGCGTGCGACGCGGGCATGGGCTCCTCGGCCATGGGGGCGAGCGTCCTGCGCAACAAGTTCAAGAAGGCGGGCATCGAGGACGTCACCGTCGTCAATCAGGCGATCGCGAACCTCGATGGCACCGCCGACGTGGTCATCACTCAGCAGCAGCTCACCGACCGCGCGAAGGCACAGTCACCGAACTCGATCCACGTCTCGGTCGACAATTTCATGAACTCGCCGAAGTACGAAGAGGTCGTCGAGATGGTTCGCGAACAGCGGGAGGAGACAGCATGAGCGTTCTCAGCATCGGCCAGATCCGCATCCACGCCGGCGGCGCCACGCAGGAGGCCGCCCTCCAGGAGGCCACCGACATCCTCGTGTCGGCCGGAGCGGTCGCCCCCGCCTACGTCGACGCGATGAGACAGCGCGAGGAGACCGTCTCGACGTACATGGGCAACGGGCTCGCCATCCCGCATGGCACCAACGAGACGAAGGAGCTGATCCTCGACTCCGCGCTGTCCGTCGTGCGCTACGACGGCGGCGTGGACTGGGCCGGCGACCCGGTGACGTTCGTCATCGGCATCGCCGGCCGCGGCGAGGAGCACCTGGAGATCCTGTCGCAGATCGCCATCCTCTTCTCCGACGATGACGACGTCGAACGTCTCACGGCAGCGCAGACGCCGGAGGAGCTCTACGCCCTGCTCGCGGATGTGAACGGCTGATGAAGGCGGTCCACTTCGGCGCGGGCAACATCGGCCGCGGATTCGTCGGGTTGCTGCTGCACGAGGGCGGATACGAGGTCGTCTTCTCCGACGTCGCAGACGCCCTGGTGGACGCGATCAACGGCGTCGACCGGTACACGGTGCACGAGGCGGGTCCCGGTGGGGCCGACCATGTCGTGACCGGATTCCGTGCGGTCAACAGCCGTGCGCATCCGGATGCGGTCGCCGAGGAGATCGCCACGGCTGACATCGTCACCACCGCGGTCGGACCGTCGGTGCTGCGCTTCGTCGCACCGGCGATCGTCGCCGGCCTCGCCCAGCGCTCCCCCGCAGCCGCACCGCTGCAGGTGATGGCCTGCGAGAACGCCATCGGCGCCACCGACACCCTGCGCGCCGAGATCGAGAAGGCGGCGGGGGCGGAGGCGCCTGCGCTCCTCGCGCGTGCGGTGTTCGCGAACACCGCGGTCGACCGGATCGTCCCCGGACAGCCTGAGGGCGGAGGCGTCGATGTGACGGTCGAACCGTACTTCGAATGGGCGATCGAGTCGGGACCGTTCGCCGGAACGCTCCCGAAGATCCCCGGCGCGCGATTCGTGGAGGATCTCGGACCGTTCATCGAGCGCAAGCTGTTCACGGTGAACACGGGGCACGCCGCCACCGCGTACTTCGGCGCCCAAGCGGGAATCGAGCGGATCTCAGATGCTCTCGCCGACCCGCGGATCGCCGCTCAGGTCTCCGTCGCGCTGGAGGAGACCTCTGCCGTGCTCGTCGCCGAGCACGGACTGGATCCGCAGGAACTCGCGACCTACCGGACGAAGATCCTCGACCGATTCCGCAATCCGGCCCTCGTCGACACCGTGCAGCGGGTCGGTCGCCAGCCGCTGCGCAAGCTGTCGCGCCACGAGCGCTTCATCGGACCCGCATCGATGGCCGCGGAACGCGGACTGCCGACGGTCGCCCTGGTGCGGGCCGTGGCGGCCGCCCTCGACTTCGACGATGCGGAGGACGAGCAGTCCGTGGAGCTGCAGCAGCAGCTGGGGTCCCTCGGTTCGGCCGAGTTCGTGACCGCCGTCACCGGGCTCGACCCCGAGCATCCGCTGTTCACGTCGATCCGCGATGTCGTCGCCGCCCGTCAGGAAGCCATCCGCGCCACCTGAGCACCCCGCCCCGCTAGCATCGGTCAGAGGCGAGATCGAGCGTTCGGGATCGAGCACAGCGGGGTGCGGGGAGCAGCATGAACAGGTACGCCGTCATCGGGGCGGGTCCCTCGGGACTCGCCGCGGCCCGGGCGCTGCAGAAGCGGGGCATCGAGTTCGACGGCTACGAGTCCTCGCACGGCGTCGGCGGACTCTGGGACATCACGAATCCGCGCAGCACGATGTACGAGTCCGCGCACCTGATCTCCTCCCGGACGACGACCGAGTTCGACGAGTTCCCGATGAGCGGCGCCGCGGACTATCCGGGCCATCGCGTGCTCCACGCGTACTTCCACGACTACGCCCAGCGGTTCGGACTCACTTCGCTCTATCGGTTCCGCACGCGGGTGACCCGGCTGGAGCCGCGCGACGGCGGGTGGGACCTCACCGCCGACGGCCCTGGCGGCAGGCGGACGCAGTGGTACGCGGGAGTGCTCCTCGCGAACGGCACCCTGGCGGAGCCGAACCTGCCGTCACTCCCCGGTAGCTTCTCCGGCGAGCTCATGCATGCGAGCGGCTACAAGACCGCCGTGCAGCTCGCCGGCAAGCGCGTGCTCGTGGTGGGAGCGGGGAACTCCGGGTGCGACATCGCGGTGGATGCCGTGCACCACGCCGCATCGGTCGACCTGAGCGTGCGCCGGGGCTACTACTTCGTGCCGCGCTACCTGTTCGGCCGCCCCAGCGACACCCTCAACCGGGGCCGCCCGCTTCCCGCGCGACTCAAGCAGGCCGTGGATGCGCGGGTGCTCCGGGCGTTCACGGGCGATCCGGCGCGCTTCGGGTTTCCGAAGCCGGATTACCGGATCTACGAGTCGCACCCGGTCGTGAACACCCTGGTCCTGGATCACCTCGGCCAGGGCGATCTGCGCATCCGTGCGGACATCGACCGGCTCGACGACCGGACCGTGCATTTCCGCGACGGGAGCTCGGGCGAATACGACCTCGTGCTGCTCGCCACCGGATACCGGCTCGACTACCCCTTCGTCGACCGGGAGCACCTGCACTGGCGGGGCGCCGCGCCTCGCTTGTTCCTGAACATCTTCCCGCCTACTTTCAACGGTCTCTACGTGGTGGGCATGATCGAGGCCTCGGGGATCGGCTGGCAGGGCCGCTCCGAACAGGCTGATCTCCTGGCCGGCTACCTCGCCGCCGTCGAGAGGAACCCGGACTCCGCCCTTCGGTTCCGCGAGCGGGTGGCCGGGAAGCCGTGGCCCGATCTCTCCGGCGGCTATCGATACCTCCAGCTCGACCGGATGGCGCACTACGTGAACAAGGACGCCTACCGCGCCGCGGTGCGGCGGGAGAACCAGGCGCTGAACGCGACCTGAGGTCAGCCCAGGATCGGGTCCAGCAGCGGATGCAGGTGCCGGGTGCTCAGCACGGTCGACGCGGAGCGTGCTCCCGCCTCCAGCGCCTCCGGCACCGACCGCCCGGAGAGATGCGCATCCAGCACGCCGGCGAGGAAGGCGTCGCCTGCGCCGTTCGTGTCGACCACGGCCACAGGGACGGCCGCGGCACGATGGACGACGCCCTCGGCATCCACGGCGACCGCGCCTTCGGCCCCGAGCGTGCACACCGCGAGCATGGCCCCCCGTGCGATGCGGTCCTGCAGGAACGCCACCGGATCGGCGAGCCGATCGGCGTTGCAGAACACGGCATCGGCCGCGTCGAGGAACGGCACGTGGAACTCGGCCTCGCCGTCGTAATCGTGCACGTCCACCCAGATCGGCCGGCCCGTCTCTCGCGCCGCGGGCAGAAGCCGCAGCGGTTCGGCGGCGAGATCGAGCACGATGGCGTCCGATCCGGCCATCGCCGCGTGCAGCGAGGGATCGACGTCGCCGGACTGCGGCGACGGGCTGGAGAGGTACAGGGAGACGCGTCCTCCCGCCCTCGTCATCAGGTTGAGATGGCGCTCGGTCTCATCGCTGCCGCCCCAGTGCACGGGCACGCCCGCGCCGTGCAGAGCCTCGCGCACGCGCGCCCCGGCCGCGTCGTCGGCTGCGAGGGCGTACAGCAGAGCCGAACGTCCGAGTGCGGTCAGGCTCAGAGCCTTGCCCGCGCTCGTTCCGCCGACGGTCTCCCACGTCTCCTCGGCGAACTGCATGTGCGGCACCGGCTCGGGCAGCCGGTCGAGCACGACGATCGAATTCCAGGAGGCAGGGCCGGCGATGAAGACGGAAGGCGGGGTCACCCCCACATCCTTCCGCATCCGCCGCGTGCCGGAGTTCAGCCGATCCGGCTGATCAGCGACTCCAGGCCCATCCCGTAGTCGATGCGGACGACGGGCAACGCGAACTTGTCGGTGCCGATCTCGACGGTTCCCGGCTCGATGGTGCGCGCCATCTCATAGCCTGCCTGCGCCACGCCCTGCTTGGACGTGTCGTTGAAATGACCGAAGGGATACGCGATCACCTCGCGGACGCCGAGGATGTCTCCGGATGCGTTCAGATCGGCGGCGATCTCCTCAGCCGTCCAGTTGACCATCCGCCCCTTGCCGTTGTCTCCGGCCTGATGCATGTCGTGCGTGTGCGAGCGACGCAGCACATAGACGGACGGCGGCGGATCCTGGCGGTACGCGGTGATCATGAACGAGGTCGTCAGCACCTTGAACTTGTCGACCACGGGCACCGCGAGATCGAACCAGGTCTGGTCGGCGTCGTCGTCGGTGATGATCACTGAGCGGGCGGGCAGGAAGAGCCGCCCGTCGATAAACGCGCTGAGTTCGTCCCACGTCGGCAGATAGAAACCGGTGGTGGCGATGTGGTTCATTTGCGCGTCGAAGTCGCCGATGTACGCGTAGTTGCCGCGGAGCCACCCCTCCTCACCATCGGGATTGGCCGTGAACTGGTGATACATCAGGATCGGGATCTGCGCGTTCTCGGCGACGTTCTCGTCCGGCGTCTTCCACGCCGCGTGCAGCTCGATCTGCTGTTCGACGCAGGCGACGGGGTCTGCTCCATTGACACGGGCCGCGACCGTGAAGGCCGCGGCGTCTTCCGGAGTCGCGTACCAGCCGGCGAAAACCCGGCCATCGGCGGACGGGATCGGCAGCGCCTGGTACAGGCCGTTCTGCCACTGCAGCACGGGGTCGAGCGCGATGCCGTCGCCGGCGAAGCTGACGGCGCACGCCAGCGGGTCGTCGGCGTCGGCGATCAGCTGCTCTGCGGGGGAAAGCGGCTCCGGAGTCGGCGTGGGCTCGGAGGTCGCGGAATCGTCGGTCGCGGTCTGCGGCTGAGCCGAGGCGCGGTTGAACCAGACCACGGCCGCGGTCGCTCCGACGCCGACCAGCACGGCGGCTGCGACGATCAACGTGATGGCGCGGCGCTGGCGCTGGCGACGTGACCTCACGAAACCTCGAACCCTTCTGCGATCATCTCCACGAGCTCTTCGCGCTCCTCGACGGGGAGGAAGGTCGCCGCCGCGGCATTGAACTGGAACGTCTCCAGATCATCGAGGTCGTATTCGAAGGCCTCGACCAGGAGCGCGAGCTCCCGCGTCAGCGAGGTGCCGCTCATGGTGCGGTTGTCGACGTTGACGGTGACGGCGAAGCCGAGTTGATACAGCAGGTCGAACGGGTGGTCGGCGAGCTCGGTGCCCCACGCGGCGACCGCTCCGGTCTGCAGGTTCGACGACGGCGACAGCTCCAGGGGGATCTCCCGATCGCGCACCCAGCGGGCCAGGTCGCCGAACTGCACCTGCACCTCGTCGCCCTCCTGCGTGATCACCTGGAGGTCCTCGGCGATGCGCACCCCGTGCCCGAGCCGCAGCGCGCGCCCGTCGATCAGCGCGGAGCGGATCGACGCCAGACCGGCGGCCTCGCCGGCGTGCACGGTCACCGGGAAGAAGTTCTCCGCGAGATAGTCGAACGCTCCGCGATAGTTCGACGAAGGGAAGCCGTCTTCCGGACCCGCGGTGTCGAAGCCGACGACGCCGCGACCGCGGAAGTCCACCGCGAGCTCGGCGATCTCCAGGGCACGGTCGTGCTGGCGCATGGCGGAGAGGAGCTGACCGACGCGGATGCTGCGGCCATCGGCGTCGGCGGCGTCCTCGCCCTCTTCGATGCCCTGCTGCACGGCTTCGACCGCCTGCTCGAGCGAGAGCCCGCCGGAGAGGTGCTGTTCGGGCGCCCAGCGCACCTCGCCGTAGATCACGCCGTCGGCGGCGAGGTCCTGGACGAACTCGCGGGCCACACGTGTCAGCCCCTCCTGCGTCTGCATCACGGCGATCGTCAGGTCGAAGGTCTTCAGATACTCGACGAGCGAGCCGGAATCGCTCTGCTTCGCGAACCAGCGGCCCAGCGATCTCGCGTCGGCGTGCGGCAGTTCGATGCCCGCGGCGGACGCCAGCTCGACGATCGTCGCCGGTCGCAGCGCGCCGTCGAGGTGGTCGTGCAGCGACACCTTCGGCAGGCTTCGCAGGGAGACCCCCTGGATGGTGACGTCGCCGTTCGCATCGATCGCCATGGGGGATCCTCCAGTCGCAGAAAAGTCGGCGGCGGTGACCGCCGTGTTCAGGCTAGCGGGCCAAAGGTCACGCCGTGATGCGTTCGCGCACGATCGGGCCCCGCTCCGGCGCGTCGTCGCCGATCTCCCAGGCGCCCTCGACCGCCTCCAGAGCGCGCGGGAATCGCGCTTCGTCGGCCGCGGACAGGGTGAACAGCGGCTGTCCGGCGACCACGCGGTCGCCCGGCTTCGCGTGCAGGTCGATGCCGGCCTCGAAGATGACGGGATCCTCGGCACGCGCGCGTCCCGCACCGAGGCGCCAGGCGGCGATCCCGAAGGGCAATGCGTCGAGGCGCGCCAGCACGCCGTCGGCCGTGGCGGTGACGACGTGGGTCTCGCGTGCGGTCGGCAGCGGAGCATCCGGATCGCCGTCCTGTGCGCGGATCATCGCCTTCCAGCTGTCCATCGCGCGACCGTCGTCCAGGGCGGCCTCGACATCGGCATCCGGCTGCCCCGCCAGCGCGAGCATCTCCCTCGCCAGCGCGAGCGTCAGCTCGCGGACGTCGGAAGGTCCGCCGCCGGCGAGGATCTCCACGGACTCGCGGACCTCGTTGGCGTTGCCGATCGCGAATCCGAGCGGCACGTTCATGTCGGTCAGGAGCGCGGTCGTCGCGACACCGGAGTCGGTTCCGAGCGCCACCATCGTGCGGGCGAGTTCACGGGCGCGGTCGATGTCCCGCATGAAGGCGCCGGAGCCGAACTTGACGTCGAGCACGAGCGCGTCCGTGCCCTCGGCGATCTTCTTCGACATGATGCTGGAGGCGATGAGCGGGATAGCCTCCACGGTGCCGGTCACGTCGCGCAGGGCGTACAGCTTCTTGTCGGCGGGAGCGAGGCCGGAGCCGGCCGCGCAGATGACCGCGCCGACATCGCCCTGCATCTGCGCGAACATCTCCTCATTGCTCAGTGCCGCACGCCAGCCGGGAATGGACTCCAGCTTGTCGAGCGTTCCGCCGGTGTGGCCGAGGCCGCGACCGCTCAGCTGCGGCACCGCCACGCCGAAGACGGCGACGAGCGGCGCGAGCGGCAGAGTGATCTTGTCGCCCACTCCGCCCGTCGAATGCTTGTCGACCGTCTTCTTGCCGAGGGATGCGAAGCTCATCCGCTCCCCCGAGGCGATCATCGCGTCGGTGAGCACCCGGATCTCGTCGCGATCCATCCCGCGCTGGAACACCGCCATCGCGAACGACGCCATCTGCGCGTCGGACACATAACCGCGGGTGTAGGCGTCGACCATCCAGCGCAGGGCCGGCTCGGGGACGACACCGCCGTCGCGCTTGGCGCGGATGACATCCACGGCGTCGTAGGGCTCAACGCTCATCGTGCGTCCTCCAGGTCACGGGGGCCGAACGCATCCGGCAGCACCTCGTCGATCGTGCGGATGCCGGAGACGGTCTCCAGCAGCATGCCGGGCATCGCGTGCTCGAAGAGCAGCTGACGGCAGCGGCCGCACGGCATGATCGTCTGCCCGTCGTTGTTGACGCACACGAAGGCGACCAGCTGGCCGCCGCCGGACATGTGCAGGTCGCCGACCAGCGCGCACTCGGCGCACAGGGTGACGCCGTAGGAGGCGTTCTCCACGTTGCAGCCGGCGACGATGCGTCCGTCGCCGACGAGAGCCGCGGCGCCGACCTTGTAGCGCGAATATGGTGCGTACGCCTTCGTCATCGCATCGGTGGCGACCTGACGCAGCTCGTCCCAGTCGATGTCTGTCATCACTATCCCTTGATGTACGGCTTGCCGTCGGCGGCGGGCGCGCGGACCTTGCCGGCGAAGCCGACGACCGCGAGCACCGTGACCACGTACGGCAGCATCTTCATGAACTCGCCGGGGATCGGGGATCCGAGGTTGCTCAGCAGCGTCTCGAGGTTCATCGAGAAGCCGAACAGGAGCGCGGCGAGCGTCGCGCGGATCGGATCCCAGCCGCCGAAGATCACGGCGGCCAGGGCGATGAAGCCGAGACCGTCGGTCATCTCCTTGTCGAAGGCGCCGACCGAGCCGAGCGTGAAGTACGCGCCGCCGATACCGGCGATCGATCCCGCGAGGAGCAGATTCCAGAACCGCGTCGGGTTCACCTTGATGCCCACGGTGTCGGCGGCCTGGGGGTGTTCGCCGACGGCCCGGAGCCGCAGACCCCAGCGCGAACGGTAGAGCGCCCACGCGACCAGCGGCACGGCGATGTACATGAGGTACACGATCAGCGTCTGGTTGAACAGCACGGGCCCGAGGACGGGGATGTCGTGGAGCAACGGGATCGCGATGCGCGGCAGACGGGGCGGAGTGTTGAAGAGCGCTTCGTTCTGGCGCATCAGTGCGCCGTGCAGGAAGCTCGTGAGGCCGGTGATGAGCACATTCAGCACGACGCCGACGATGACCTGATCGACGATGTAGCGGATGGCGAAGAGCGCGAGCGCCGCAGCGACGAGCGCGCCGCCGAGCATCGCCGCCAGGATGCCGAGCACATAACTGCCGGTCATCGAGGCCACCAGCGCGGAGCTGAAGGCAGCCAGGAGGAACTGCGCCTCGATGGCTACGTTCACGACACCGGCGCGCTCTCCGATCACGCCTCCGAGAGCTCCGAAGACGAGCGGGACCGAGAGCGAGACCGCACCGAAGAGCAGACCGGTGACGGGGACGAGACCGTCGGCGGCCGACCACGTGAGGAAGCCGAACACGGCCACGAACGCGAACACGATCGGCAGCCACAGCCCGACCCGGCGGTAACGGGCCACCTGGACCGTCGCATACGCGGCCAGGAGCACGAGGAGGAGCGCGCAGATGAACACCGTCTGCCAAGTGGGAACACCCACATCCGGCAGTGCCAGCGTGGACGTCCGGTCGGCGAGGCGGAACACGCTCGTGCCGCTCCGGCCCGCCGGGAGCGCGAGGAGGAGGATGAGCACCGCCACGACGCCCAGAGAGATGGGCAGCTTGAGGCTGCGCTGACGCACGGTCTCCCGCACGATGGTGCCGTCGGCAGCGGTGGTGGCTGCGATGATGGCGCTCACGCGGCCACCTCCTTCTTCGCGCGACGAGCGGGACGGGGGGCTGCGCCCTCCTTCGGGAGGAAGAAGATCGCACGGATCAGCGGCGGCGCGGCGATGAAGAGCACGATCAGCGCCTGGACGACGAGGACGATGTCGATCGGGATGTCCTGCGAGGTCTGCATGGTGAAGCTCCCCGCCTTGAGCGCCCCGAACAGGATGCCGGCCCACAGCACGCCCCATGCCCGGCTGCGGCCGAGCAGCGCGACGGTGATGGCGTCGAAGCCGATGCCCGCGTCGATGCCCGCTTCGAAGCCGCTCGTGATCGTTCCGGACATCTGGTTGACACCGGCGAGTCCGGCCAGTGCGCCCGCGATCCCCATCGCGTAGACCATCGTGCGACCGACGTTGACGCCGGAGGCCCGGGCGGCGTTCGGATTCTCGCCCACTGCGCGCATCCGGAAGCCGAGGCTGGATCGCTCGATGAGCCACCAGACGAACACCACGGCGAGGACCGACACCAGGAATCCGGCGTTCACCGTCAGCGGCGCGCTGAACAGCAGCGGGAACCGCGCCGATTCCGGGGTGGGAGGAGAGATCGGCTGCGAGCCGCCGGGGCGCTGCAGCAGGCCGGGCGTCGCCAGCAGCCACGAGATGAAGTAGTAGGCGATGAAGTTGAGCATGATGGTGAGGATCACCTCGTGCGCGCCGGTCTTCGCCTTGAGGAAGCCGACCAGTCCGCCCCAGATCATGCCGCCCAGGAGGCCGGCGATGATGGTCAGCGGCAGGTGGATGAAGATCGGGGCCTGCACGGTGAAGGCCACGACGGATGCCGCCGCCACACCCATGAGCATCTGACCGCGCCCGCCGATGTTGAACAGGCCGACCCGGAATGCCAGAGCGACACCGAGCCCGGCTGCGATGAGCGGGGTGGCGAAGTTCAGTGTGTCCGTGATCGGTTTGATCGCACGGAGGAAGTTCGGCGCGTTGTAGTTGTAGACGGCGCCGCGGAACAGGGCGGCGTACGCTCCGGAGACGGCATCCCAGATCGCGGCGAACGTGTCGCCAGGGCGCTGGAAGAAGTAGCCCAGCGCGCTCTGCACGCCCGGACTCGTCGCGGCGATGAGGACGCCGCCGATGAGCATCGCGAGGACGATCGCCAGCACCGCACGCAACGCCGATCCGGAGAGGATGTCGTGGATCACGGTGTTCTGTCGCGGTGCCTCGACGACCTCTTGCTTCTTCTCGGTGACCTCGCTCACGAAGCGACCTCCTTCTCCGCCGCGTCGGGCAGTTCGCCGGCCATCATGAGTCCCAGCACTTCGCGCGGCGCGTCGCCGGCGACGATTCCCACGATGCCGCCGCGGTACATGACCGCGATGCGGTCGGCCAGTGCCGACACCTCGTCGAGCTCGGTGGAGACGACGATCACGGGGACGCCGGAATCGCGGGTCTGGACGATGCGCTCGTGCACGAACTCGACCGATCCGACGTCGATGCCGCGGGTCGGCTGCGATGCGACGAAGAGCTTCAGCGTACGGCTGAGCTCACGTGCGAGAACGACCTTCTGCTGATTGCCGCCGGAGAGGCGCCCGGCGGCCGTGTCGGGTCCCTGGGTGCGGATGTCGAACTCGTCGATCTGGTCGCGGGCGAAGGCGTCGAGCACCTTGCGCTGGATGGTGCCGGCCCGGAAGAACGGCGCGCCGTTCGCGGAGCGGTTGAGGATGAGATTCTCGGCGACGCTGAACTCGCCGACCAGACCGTCCTCCTTGCGATCCTCGGGGACGAAGCCGACACCGGCGTCGATGATGCCCTGCACGCTGCGACCGAGCAGTTCCTCGCCGTCGAGGGTGATGCTTCCCGTCGCCTTGTTCTGCAGTCCGATGATCGCCTCGGTGAGCTCGGTCTGGCCGTTGCCCTGCACGCCCGCGATGGCCAGCACTTCGCCGGGTCGCACCTCGAAGCTGACGTCGTTGATCACGATCTGCCCGGCGTCGTCGATGACGCGGAGTCCCTGGACGACGAGCCCGCCGCTGCGCAGGTTCGGCTCGCCCTTCTTGACCGTCAGCTCGACGGCCCGGCCGACCATGAGGGCCGCCATCTCGGCGTTGGATGCGGTCGGGTCGGCTTCGCCGACGACCTTTCCGAGGCGGATGACCGTGATCTTGTCCGCCACTTCGCGGACCTCACGCAGCTTGTGGGTGATGAAGACGATCGCCGTCCCCTCGTCCCGGAGCTGACGCATGATGCCCATCAGCTCATCGGTCTCCTGAGGGGTGAGCACAGCCGTCGGCTCGTCGAAGACGAGCACCCGGGCGTCGCGGGAGAGAGCCTTGATGATCTCGACACGCTGCTGGACACCGACGGGGAGTTCTCCGACGACGGCATCCGGATCGATCTCGAACCCGAAGCGCTCGCTCACGGCACGCACGTGCGCACGGGCGGCGGCGAGATCGAGCCGGCCGGCGAATCCCGTCGGCTCGTGTCCGAGCATGACGTTCTCAGCCACGGTGAACACCGGGATGAGCATGAAGTGCTGGTGCACCATGCCGATGCCGGCGGCCATCGCATCTCCCGGACCGGCGAAGTGCTGCACCACGTCGTCGAGGAGGATCTCCCCTTCGTCGGCCGTGTACAGCCCGTAGAGGACGTTCATCAGCGTCGACTTCCCCGCACCGTTCTCGCCGAGCAGGCAATGGATCTGCCCTGGTTCGACGGTGAGGCTGATGTGGTCGTTCGCGACGAGGGAACCGAAGCGCTTGGTTATCCCACGGAGCTCAAGCTTCATAGTCTCAATCTATCGATCAGAGGAGCGGCCGGACAGATGCTGAGCATCCGTCCGGCCGCGTCCTGTACAGCGGGTTCGACGTTACGGCGACGCCGGCGACTCGACCTTGATCGAGCCGTCGATGATGCCTTCCTGGATCGTCTTCAGCTCGTCGGCCAGTGCGGGGTCGACCTTGCTCTCGAAGTCGTGGAACTCGGACAGCGAGACGCCGCCGTTCTCCAGCGTTCCGACGAACGGGGTCGGGTCGAACTTGTCGTCGGCCGCCTCCATGACGGCGTCGTACACGGCGACGTCCATGCCCTTCATGATCGAGACGAGGAGCAGGTCCGCGACGCTCGGGTCGGTGGTGAACACGTCGGCGTCGACGCCCATCAGGGCGATGTTGCCGCCGGAGTCGCGGATCGCCTGAGCCGCGGACTGGTAGATCGGTCCGCCGACCGGCAGCAGCACGTCGGCGTCCAGATCGATCAGGCCCTGCGCCTTCTGCTTCGCGTTGTCGTTCGCGGCGAACTCGTCGGTGAACTGGCCCTCCTGCGAGACGACGTCCCAGCCCACGACCTTGACGTCTTCGCCCTTCTGCTCGTTGAAGTACTCCACGCCGAGCTGGAAGCCGTCCATGAAGATCGTCACCGGCGGGATCTTGGCGCCGCCGAAGGTGCCGACAGTGCCGGACTCGGAGTACGACGCCGCGGCGTAGCCGCCGAGGAAGGCAGCCTGTGCCGTGTCGAAGACGAGGGGCTTGATGTTCGGAGCGTCGGTCTTGCCGTCGAAGTCGGCGTCGGCCCAGTCGTCGATGATCGCGTACTGGATGTCGGGGTTCGCGGTCGCGGCCTCGATGGTCGGAGCGCTGAGCTTGAAGCCGACCGAGACGATGAACGTGCAGCCCTCGGACGCGAGAGCGTCGAGGTTGGATGCGTAGTCACTGGCGGACTTCGACTCGGTCTTGCTGACCTCGACGCCGAGCTCGTCGGCCGCCTTCGTCAGGCCCTCGAAACCGAGCTGGTTGAACGACTTGTCGTCGAAGCCGCCCTCGTCCGAGACCATGCACGGCTTGAAGTTGTCGACCGCGGGACCGGCGTCGCCGCCATCGGGAGCTTCCGTGGGCGCCTGGCCGCAGCCTGCGAGTGCGAAGATGACGCCGGCCGCTGCCGTCGCGGCGAACAGCTTCTTGGTGGTGGAGATGGTCAACTCGTGCCTCCCTGAGCGAATCCGCGGCCATCGCGGATCGCTCAAAGTTACCCACTGTTTCAGCTTTTGTGCATATCCGTGGCAGAGCCGCTATCGAATGGTTACAAAGCTGAAACCAAGACGGCCGATGAGCATGTGGACATGCTCATCAGAGCACGTCGCCCCGGCCGGTGAGCTTCAGGGACTCCACGACTCCCTTAACTCGCTGCGCATGTTCCACGGTCGTCACCAGCAGTGCATCCGGGGTGTCCACGACCACGATGTCCTGCACCCCGATCAGGCTGATCACGCGCGACGTCTGACTGACCAGGATGCCGCTGGCGGCATCCGACAGCACCCGGGCGTTCGGGCCGAGAACAGCGAGGTCGTTCTTGCGTCCGTGGGTGATGAGCTTGGTGAGCGAAGCGAAATCGCCGACGTCGTCCCAATCGAAGTGCCCGGGGATCACCGCGAGCCGCCCGCGCTCGGCGGCCGGCTCGGCGACCGCGTAGTCGATCGCGATCTTCTTCAGGCCCGGCCAGATGCGGTCGACCGCCGGCCCCCGGAGTTCCCGGTCGTCCCAGGCGTCGGCGAGTTCCTGCAATCCGGCGTGGAGCTCGGGCTCGCTGCGGGCGAGCTCGTCCAGGAGCACGCTCGCCTTCGCGATGAACATGCCGGCGTTCCAGAGATAGCTGCGATCGGCGACGTACTCCTTCGCCGTGTCGAGGTCGGGCTTCTCCACGAAGCGCTCCACCAGCGCGGCCTCGGGCGCTCCGGACACGACGAGCTCGCCGGCCTTCCGGATGTAGCCGAACCCGACGGAGGGCTCGGTCGGCGGGATGCCGATGGTGCAGATGTATCCCTCCCGGGCCACTTGCACCGCCTGCTGCACCGCCCACTCGAACACCTGGGTGCCGCGGATCACGTGATCAGCGCTGAACGATCCGATGATGACGTCGGGCTCGCGCCGGTGCAGGATGGCGGCGGCGAGGCCGATCGCGGCCGCGGATTCGCGGGGCTCCGATTCGAGGAAGACGTTGAGATCCGCGATGCCCGGCAGCTCGCCCTCGACGGCGGCCCGGTGTGCGCGTCCGGTGACGACGGCGATCCGGTCAGGACCCGCCAGCGGTTCGAGGCGATCCCAGGTGTCCCGCAGGAGCGAGTGGCCCGATCCGGTGAGGTCGTGAAGGAACTTCGGTGCATCGGCACGCGAGAGCGGCCACAACCTGCTGCCGATGCCGCCGGCCGGGATCACCGCGTAGAAGTCTTCGATGGGCTCGGTCATCGTGCCAGCGTATCCTCTCCCCGATTCGTCTCGACGTCGAGACACTTAGGCTCCCCTTCGTCGCTCCCGGCCGTCCGGCGGGAATAGGATGGATCCCGATCGGGCGTGCCTGCGACGTGTCGGGTTCACACTTGGACAAGCGCAGCACGCGACCGAGTCACATCGATCCAGGGAGGACGACCGTGTCCACAAGCGCTCGCTTGACACCGTCGATTTCGGAAACCACTTCCAAGACCCCCCGCGGCACCCTCTACCGGGGTCGCGAAGGCATGTGGTCGTGGGTGCTTCATCGCATCACCGGAGTCGCCATCTTCTTCTTCCTGTTGGTGCACGTGCTCGACACGGCGCTCATCAGGGTGTCGCCCGAGGCGTACAACGCCGTCATCGGCACGTACAAGAACCCGGTCATGGCGCTCGGCGAGGTCGTCCTCGTCGCTGGCATCGTGTTCCACGCCATGAACGGCCTGCGCATCATCGCGGTCGACTTCTGGTCGAAGGGCGCGAAGTACCAGCGTCAGCTTTTCTGGGCCGTGCTGCTGGTGTGGGGAATCATCATGGCCGGCTTCGTGCCCCGCCATCTGATGCTCGCGTTCGCCGGCTTCGGAGGAGGACACTGATGGCCACGCAGACCGTCGCAGCACCCGCGCGCCGTCGGCGCGGCGTCAACCTGGAGAAGTGGGGCTGGGTCTTCATGCGCGCCTCGGGCATCGTCCTGGTCGTGCTGATCTTCGGGCACCTGTTCGTCAACCTGATGGTCGGCGAAGGCATCCACGCCCTGGACTTCGCCTTCATCGCCGGCAAATTCGCCTCGCCGTTCTGGCAGTGGTGGGACGTGCTGATGCTGTGGCTCGCACTCCTGCACGGCGCGAACGGCATGCGCACCATCGTCAACGACTACGTGACGACCGAGAAGGTGCGCAAGGTCCTGGTCGGGGCGATCGTCCTGGCCGCCGGCCTCCTCATCGTCCTCGGCACCCTGGTCGTGTTCACGTTCGACCCCTGCCTGGGTGTGACCGAGTCGAGCACGCTGTGGGAGACCTGCCAGGCGCAGGGCTAGAGAAGAAGGCATACGAGAAGTGACTACTGATACCCAGGATTCCGTCGTCCGCGACGGCGTGCACTACCACCAGTTCGACATCGTCATCGTCGGCGCCGGCGGCGCCGGGATGCGAGCGGCGATCGAGGCCGGGCCCGGCGCGAAGACCGCTGTGATCTCGAAGCTCTACCCGACCCGCTCCCACACGGGCGCGGCGCAGGGCGGCATGGCCGCCGCCCTCGCGAACGTCGAGGAGGACTCCTGGGAGTGGCACACCTTCGACACGGTCAAGGGCGGCGACTACCTGGTCGATCAGGATGCGGCCGAGATCCTCGCGAAGGAGGCCATCGACGCGGTCATCGACCTGGAGAACATGGGTCTCCCCTTCAACCGCACGCCGGAGGGAAAGATCGACCAGCGCCGCTTCGGCGGGCACACGGCCGAGCACGGCAAGACCCCGGTGCGCCGCGCCTGCTACGCCGCCGACCGCACCGGCCACATGATCCTTCAGACACTGTTCCAGAACTGCGTCCGGCTCGGCATCAACTTCTTCAACGAGTTCTACGTGCTCGACCTGCTGACGGTGAAGGATGCCGACGGCAAGACCGAGATCGCGGGCGTCGTCGCGTACGACCTCTCCACCGGTGAACTGCACGTCTTCCAGGCCAAGGCCGTGATCTTCGCGACCGGCGGCTTCGGCAAGATCTTCAAGACGACCTCGAACGCGCACACCCTCACCGGTGACGGCGTCGGCATCGTCTGGCGCAAGGGTCTCCCCCTGGAGGACCTGGAGTTCTTCCAGTTCCATCCGACCGGACTCGCCGGCCTCGGCATCCTCCTCACCGAGGGCGCCCGCGGCGAGGGAGCGATCCTGCGAAACGCCTCGGGTGAGCGCTTCATGGAGCGCTACGCCCCGACCATCAAGGACCTCGCACCGCGTGACATCGTGGCCAGGTGCATGGTCCAGGAGGTCGCGGAAGGCCGCGGCGCCGGCCCTCACAAGGACTACGTGCTGCTGGACTGCACGCACCTGGGCGCCGAGGTCCTCGAGACCAAGCTCCCCGACATCACGGAGTTCGCCCGCACGTACCTGGGCGTCGACCCGGTCGTGGAGCCGGTCCCGGTGATGCCGACGGCGCACTACGCCATGGGCGGCATCCCCACGAACAACAACGCCGAGGTGCTGGCTGACAACACCACCGTCGTGCCGGGTCTGTATGCGGCGGGCGAGTGCGCGTGCGTCTCGGTGCACGGCGCCAACCGCCTCGGCACCAACTCGCTCCTCGACATCAACGTCTTCGGCAAGCGCGCCGGCCGCCAGGCCGTCGAGTACGTCAAGACCGCCGAGTTCGTGCCGCTGCCGGAGAACCCGGCTGGCTTCGTCAAGGGCATGCTCGAGGACCTGCGCAACAACCAGGGCACCGAGCGCATCGCCGTGCTCCGCAAGGCCCTGCAGGACGAGATGGACAAGGGCGCTCAGGTGTTCCGCACCCACGAATCCCTCGAGCACGTCCTCGGCGTCATCAAGGAGCTGCGGGACCGCTACCGGAACGTGCACGTCGACGACAAGGGCCAGCGGTTCAACACCGACCTGCTCGAGGCCGTCGAGCTGGGCTTCCTCCTCGACATCGCCGAGGTCGTCGTCTACGCCGCGCAGAACCGCCAGGAGAGCCGCGGCGGCCACATGCGCGACGACTTCCCGAACCGCGACGACGAGAAGTACATGCAGCACACGATGGCCTACCTGACCGGCGACCCGCACTCGTCGACCCCCAGCGATCACATCAAGCTGGGCTGGAAGCCCGTCGTGTTCACCAAGAACGACCAGGGCGAGTTGAACTATCCGCCGATGGAGAGGAAGTACTGAGCATGTCGAAAGCCATCGCCGAAGCGCCCGTTGCGGATGCCCCCATCCAGTCGTTCATCGTCACCTTCAACATCCGCCGCTTCGACCCGGAGGTCGACGCCGAACCGCACTGGGTCGACTACGACGTGGAGCTCTACTCCACGGACCGCGTGCTCGACGCGCTGCACAAGATCAAGTGGGAGGTCGATGGTTCGCTGACCTTCCGCCGCTCCTGCGCGCACGGCATCTGCGGCTCCGACGCGATGCGCATCAACGGGCGCAACCGGCTCGCCTGCAAGACGCTGATCAAGGACCTGGACATCTCCAAGCCGATCTACGTCGAGGCGATCAAGGGCCTCCCGCTGGAGAAGGACCTCGTCGTCGACATGGAGCCGTTCTTCGCCTCCTACCGCGAAGTGCAGCCGTTCCTCGTCGCGGGTTCCGTCCCGGAGAAGGGGAAGGAGCGCGTCCAGTCGATCGTCGACCGCGAGATCTTCGACGACACCACCAAGTGCATCCTGTGCGCCGCATGCACCTCGTCGTGCCCGGTGTTCTGGACCGACGGCCAGTACTTCGGCCCTGCCGCGATCGTCAACGCGCACCGTTTCATCTTCGACTCGCGCGACGACAACGCCGCGGTGCGACTGGACATCCTCAACGACAAGGAAGGCGTCTGGCGCTGCCGGACCACCTTCAACTGCTCGGAGGCATGCCCTCGCGGCATCGAGGTCACCAAGGCCATCGCCGAGGTCAAGCAGGCTGTACTCCGCGGCGGTCGCTGAGCACCATCGCCGTGCGCGCCGAACGTATCAAAGAGCGCGTGGTCGCCGCCTTTCCGGTGCGCGTCTGGCGGCACTTCCTGCGGCAGAACGGCTTCCTCCTCTCGGCGGGCATGAGCTATCAGGGCCTGTTCGCCCTGTTCGGGCTGTTGTACATCGCATTCGCGGGCGTCGGCCTCTGGCTCGGCGGCAGCGACCGCGCGATCCGCGCACTGATCGCCGGGGCGAACGCCTACATCCCCGGGCTCATCGGCGAACAGGGCCTCGCCTCCCCCGCCGAGGTCGAAGGGATCGCCGAATCGACGACGGGCGTGCTCAGCCTGACCGGCGCCATCGCGGCGGCCGTGGTGATCTGGTCCGCGACGACGGCCGTGACCTTCACCCGCCGCGCCATCCGCGACATCTTCGGTCTCCCGTTCGACGCGCGCAACTTCCTGCTCCTGAAGTTCTGGGATCTCATCGCCGCGACCGCGTTCGGGTTGTCGTTGCTTCTCGGCTCCGCCCTCAGCGTCGTCGGCGTCTGGGCGCTCGCGCAGGCCGTAGAGGCCTTCGGCGGGGACGCCTCCCGGCCGCTGTACGAGGTCGGGGTGCGGATATCGTCGATCCTCATCGCCTTCGCGATGGATGCCGCCGCTCTCGCCTTGCTGGTGCGCTATCTGACGGGCACCTCGCTGCGCTGGCGGCGGATCCTTCCGGGATCGCTCCTCGGCGGCGGGGGTGTCGTCGTGCTGCAGCTCGGTGCGGGGCTGCTGCTCTCGCACACCCCCACCAACCCGCTGCTGGCGACGTTCGCCGTCATCGTCGCCATGCTCATCTGGTGCAGGGCAGTATCGATCGTCGTGCTCGTGGCAGCATCCTGGATCGCCGTCGGGGCCGCCGACCACGATCAGCCGCTCATCGTGAAGGCCGAGAGCATCACTCCCGAGGCCGAGGCTCAGGCGCTGGTGATCGCCGCACGTGTCCGCGTGCATCGTGCCAAGGACGCGCTCGACGGATCCACCTGGTGGCGACGCCCGCTCTTCTCCCACCGTCTGCGACGTGCCCGTGCCGAGTGGCGCCGTGCCGTCGACGAGGCGTCGGAAGCCGGGGTGCCGGTCGTCGAGCCCCCGCTGCAGGGCGACGATGTCGGAGACGCTCGTTAGGCTTGTCACCATGCCTCATCTGCGCGTCGCCACTGTCAACGTCAACGGAATCCGGGCCTCGGTCCGCAACGGGATGCACGCCTGGCTGGATGCCGCCGATGTCGACGTGCTCACTCTGCAGGAGGTCCGCGGTCAGGACGAACATCTTGAGGCCGCTTTTCCCGGCTGGTCGATCGTGCACGACGAGGCCACCGCGAAGGGCCGCGCCGGCGTCGCCATCGTGAGCCGTACCCCTGCCCTCGCCGTCCGCACGGCCTTCGGAGACGAGGACTTCGACTCGAAGGGCCGGTGGATCGAAGGGGATTTCGTCCTCGGCGACCGGCCCATCACCATCGTCAGCGCATACGTGCACTCCGGTGAGGCCGAGACGCCGCGCCAGGAGGAGAAATGGCGCTTCCTCGACGCCTTCGGCCCGCGTCTGACCGAGCTCGCAGCCGATGACGCGTTCGCAGTCGTCACCGGCGATCTCAACGTCGGGCATCGCGAACTCGACATCAAGAACTGGCGGGGCAACCGCAAGAAGGCGGGCTTCCTCCCCCGCGAGCGCGCCTACTTCGATCGATTCCTGGGTGAGGCGGGAGCCGAGATCACGTGCGTCGACGGCACGGTGGGCACCGGTCTCGGCTGGGTCGACGTGGGCCGCCGGTTCCACGGCGAAGTCGAGGGGCCCTACACGTGGTGGTCCGCACGCGGTCAGGCTTTCGACAATGACACCGGCTGGCGCATCGACTACCACCTCGCCTCTCCCGCTCTGGCCGAGCGGGTGGGCGCCTACCACGTGGCCCGCGCTGCGGCCTATGACCAGCGCTGGAGCGATCACGCGCCCGTGGTCGTCGACTACTCGTACTGAGCGTCGCGTCAGGCGGTGAGCAATGCGGCGATGAGACCGATCGCGGCGAGCACGTAGACGAGCATGCTCCAGCCGTAGGCGGCGCTCCGCCGACTGGAACGGAAGATCAGCGGCACCACCACTGCGGCGAGCAACCCGAGCCCGAGCGCGAGGACGGTGCCGAAGATCAGCACGTATCCGTGCGGATCGCCGGAGCCGCCGCTGAAACGACTGCTCAGCGCCATCCCGCTCAGCAGCAGGAAGGGCACTCCGAACCCGACGGAGAGCACCGCCCCGACGACCCGGATGACCCGGTCACCTGTCGCCGCCCCCTGCACCTGCATCATCGCTCGAGTCTGCCAGCACCGGATTCTGCGCCACCAGCATCACCATAGGATTGATACCGTGACGAAACCTCGCCTCTACTCGGGAATGCAGCCATCCGCCGATTCGCTCCAGATCGGCAACTACATCGGCGCGCTCCTGCAGTGGCGTGATCTGCAGAGCGCGTACGACGCGTACTTCTCCGTCGTCGATCTGCACGCGCTCACCGTCGCGCAGGATCCGGCCGAGCTGCGCGAGAAGACCCGCCGCACCGCCGCGCAGTACATCGCAGCCGGCATCGAGCCCTCCGTGTCGACGTTGTACGTGCAATCGCACGTCCGCGCGCACACCGAGCTGGCCTGGATCCTCAGCACGATCACCGGGTTCGGCGAGGCCGGGCGCATGACCCAGTTCAAGGACAAATCGGCCCGCTACGGGCAGGATGCGGCGAGCGTCGGCCTGTTCACCTATCCGGTCCTGATGGCGGCCGACATCCTTCTCTACCAGACCGATGTCGTGCCAGTCGGCGATGACCAGAAGCAGCATGTCGAGCTCACCCGTGATCTCGCCGAGCGTTTCAACTCGCGCTTCGGCACCACGTTCACCGTGCCGAACCCGGTCATCCAGAAGGACACCGCACGCATCTACGACCTGCAGAACCCGACCTCGAAGATGTCGAAGTCCGCGGAGAGCGACGCGGGCGTGCTCTGGATGCTGGACGACCCGGCGAAGTCGGCGAAGAAGATCATGCGCGCCGTCACCGACAACGAGGGGGCCGTTCGCTTCGACCGCGAGAGCAAGCCCGGCGTCTCGAACCTGCTGACCATCTACGCCGCCCTCACGGGTCGGCAGGTGCCGTCCATCGAGGACGAGTACGCGGGTCGTGGTTACGGCGACTTCAAGAAGGGCCTCGCCGACGTCGTCGTCAACGAGTTCGAGCCCGTGCGCGCGCGTGCCCTCGAGCTTCTCGACGACCCTGCGGAACTCGATCGGATCCTCGCCGCGAACGCCGGGCGAGCGGATGCCGTCGCGGATGCCACACTCAGCACCGTCTACGACCGCGTCGGCCTGCTGCGGCGCGTCTGACGCACGCCGTACGCGTCTGACGCTCGCCGTTAGGATGGGGTCGTGACCGATCCGCAGCTGCCCTCCGCCGGCGTTCCTCCTGTTCCGCCGGCCCCGTACGGCGCGGTGCCGCCGCCCGCCGCACCCGCCTACCCGCAGCCTCCCGTCGCACCCGCTCATCCCCCATTCGGTGCTACGGTCCACTATCAGGCGCCCGTCTATCAGGCGCCCCCGGGCGCCTACCAGGTGCCGGTCGGCGGATACGCAGTCCCCGCCGGCGGGTACCAGGCACCGGCCGTACCGCAGCGGCAGGCGCCGTTCCTCGGCGTCCTGGCACTCGTCTTCTCGCTCGTCGCCGCCATCGTCACCCCGATCGTCGCCGGCTTCGCCGCCTATGAGATCGGCCGACGCATCCCCGAGGCCTTCGAATACGTCAGCGACGTCGACACGCTCGCCTTCCTCTCCCCCGCCCGCGACCAGGTGCTGTGGGCCGAACTCGCGTTCTGGGCCGGCACGCTGCTGGGGATCGCGGCGATCGTGGTCGGCATCATCGCGATCCGGCGCAGGCAGGGCCGGGGGCAGGGCATCGCCGCCCTGACCGTCGCGGTCATCGCTCCCATGATCTTCCTCGTCGTACTGGTGACGGCGCTGAGCACCGGAACCGCAGCCGGTTTCATCGACTACGACTACTCCAGCTGAGCTCGAGCACCATCCCTCAGCGGGGCGCGTGGTGCTTCTGCTGCGCCGCGAGCAGTCCTTCTGAGACGAGCAGCTCGACGGCATCCGCAGCATCCGATACGAGGATCGGCACGATCTCGCGTTCGTCCTTGCCGAAGGGGGCGAGCACCCAGTCCGCGGCGTCCTGGCGTCCTGGCGGACGCCCGATGCCCACCCGCACGCGCGGGAAGTCGGCGGTGCCGATCGCGCTCGCGACGTCGCGGACGCCGTTGTGCCCGCCGTTGCCGCCGCCGATCTTCAGTTTCACCGTGTCGAACGGGATGTCCAGCTCGTCGTGCACGACGACCACCCGCTCCGCGGGCACCGAGTAGAAGCGGGCGACTGCCGCCACCGGAGTGCCCGAGACGTTCATGAACGAGTTCGGCTTCGCGAGCACCAGCTTGTCGGCCCCTGGGCGCAGCCAGGTCTCCACGACGCGAGCGCCGCCCTTGTGCTCGCGGAACTTCTCGCTGCGGCGGGCGGCCAGTTCGTCGACGACGAGCTGGCCGATGTTGTGCCTGGTCGCCTCGTACCGCGGGCCGGGGTTCCCGAGTCCCACCACCAGCCAGGTGGATGCCATCTGTGGTCCTTCCGCGATCGAGCCCGGGCTGTCGTGCAACACGGGCTCGGCCATACTATGACGGCCGGATACGACAGAGGGGACGCGATCGGATCGCGTCCCCTCTGTTCCGAACCTGTGCGAGATTACTCCGCAGCGGCCTCGGCGGTCTCTGCCTCAGCAGCCTCGTCGCCCTCGGCCTCAGCGGCAGCGGGGACGGAGATCGCGACGACGAGCACCTCGGGGTCGGAGAGCAGCGTGGAGCCCTTGGGGAGCACGACGTCGGCGGCGGTGATGTGCGCGCCTTCTTCCAGGCCCTCGACCGAGACCTCGATGTTCTGCGGGATGTGGGTGGCCTCGGCCTCGATCGACAGGGTGTTCGCGTCCTGGTTCACGATCGTTCCGGAAGCGGACTCGCCGACGACGATGATCGGGATGTCGATCGCGACCTTCTCGCCCTTCTTCACCACGAGCAGGTCGATGTGCTCGATGATCTGGTGCACCGGGTCCTTCTGGACGTCCTTGACGAGGGTGAGCTGGTCGCCCTTGCCGTCGATCTCGAGCTCGAGCACCGCGTTGGCACGGCGGATGATGAGCGAGACCTGGTGGCCCGGCAGTGCCACGTGCACCGGCTCGGTGCCGTGACCGTAGATGACGGCGGGGATCTTGCCGGCGGCGCGGAGGCGGCGGGCGTAGCCCTTGCCGAAGTTCTCGCGGAGTTCGGCGTGGACCTTGGTGTCTTCAGACATGGGAATTCTCCTTCGGGGCACGCAGCGACGGGGCCGCGCGGTGGTCTTGGAATTGTGATCTCGAACGCAGACGCGTGAGGAAAGCCACCGGGCTTGCTCCGCCGCGTCGATAACGGACGTTCGCGCACGCGCAGAAGCATCCCTCGCCGAGGTACTCCTCAATGGTACCGGATGACCGGGTAGGCTGAGACCATCTGTCATCACGGCAGGCCGAAAGCCCCACGCAGAACACGGAGACCCCCATGCTCGACGGCGCCTTCCTCTCGCACATCCTCCTCTGGCTCATCGGAGCCATGACGGTGTGCGCCGCCGGCCTGGCATTCGCAGCTCTCTTCTCCCTCGGCCGGTCGGGCTACCGCAAGGACTGATCCCGGGCTTGCACCCCTCCGGCTTCGAGTCCGGAGCCCCCGGTCTCGGCGACCGCGACATCGCCGTCGAACGACGGTTCGTGGCAAACCGAAACACGGACGCGGGCATAAGGCGCACAGCGATACGCTGAAACCAATCCCCCAACTTCTTCACGATCGAGGAGCCGTCAGTGCCCGAAGCATCAGCGAACATCGGAGTCGTCGGACTCGCCGTCATGGGCTCGAATCTCGCCCGCAACCTCGCCAGCCGCGAGGGCAACACCGTGGCGATCTTCAACCGCAGCTATGAGAAGACCCAGGGCGTTCTGGACGCGCACCCCGAGGCCGGGTTCATCCCCGCTCAGACGTACCAGGAGTTCGCCGACTCGCTGCAGAAGCCGCGCACGGCGATCATCATGGTCAAGGCGGGCGGTCCTACCGACGCGGTGATCGATTCCCTCGTCGAGGTCTTCGAACCCGGCGACATCATCGTCGACGGCGGCAACGCGTACTTCCCCGACACCATCCGCCGCGAGAAGGCCGTCCGCGAGACCGGCATCAACTTCGTCGGCGCCGGCATCTCCGGCGGCGAGGAGGGTGCACTCACCGGCCCTTCGATCATGCCCGGCGGTTCGGACGAGTCATGGGTCACCCTCGGCCCGATCCTGACCTCGATCGCCGCGATCGCCGAAGGCGAGGCCTGCGTGACGCATGTCGGTCACGACGGCGCCGGCCACTTCGTCAAGATGGTCCACAACGGCATCGAGTACGCCGATATGCAGCTCATCGCAGAGGCATACGACCTCATCCGGCGCGGCACCGGCAAGTCGCCGGCCGAGATCGCCGACATCTTCGCCGAATGGAACGCGGGCGAGCTGGAGTCGTACCTCATCGAGATCACCGCCGAGGTCCTGCGCCAGGTGGATGCCGAGACCGGCAAGCCTCTGGTCGATGTCATTCTCGACCAGGCCGGCGCCAAGGGCACCGGAGCCTGGACCGTGCAGACGGCCCTTTCGCTCGGCGTGCCCGTCTCGGGCATCGCTGAGGCCACCTTCGCTCGCTCGCTGTCGTCGCACCCCGAGCAGCGCGCCGTCGCCGGAGCCCTCCCCGGTCCCGAGGAGGAGTTCGACGTCGAAGACCAGGAAGCGTTCATCGAGGACGTCCGTCTCGCGCTCTACGCCTCCAAGATCGTCGCCTATTCCCAGGGCTTCGATGAGATCCGCGCCGGCGCCGCCGAGTACGGCTGGAACATCGACCTGGGTGCGATCTCGAAGATCTGGCGCGGCGGCTGCATCATCCGCGCGCAGTTCCTCAACCGCATCGCCGACGCCTACGCCGCCGAACCTGAGCTTCCGGTGCTGATGACCGCCCCGTACTTCGCCGAGGTCTTCGGCCGCGCGCAGTCGGCCTGGCGCCGTGTGGTCGTCGCAGCCGCCGAGGCCGGCATCCCCGCCCCCGCCTTCTCATCGTCGCTGTCGTACTACGACGGCATCCGTGCCGACCGCCTGCCCGCCGCTCTGGTCCAGGGCCAGCGGGACTTCTTCGGTGCGCACACCTACAAGCGCATCGACAAGCCGGGCACGTTCCACACCCAGTGGTCCGGCGACCGCACCGAGATCGAAGCGGAAGACACGCACTGACGCATCGATCGCAGCGCTGAGGGGCTGGGTGGCTTTCGCCGCCCAGCACCTCTGCGTTCACACGACGCCGCTCACACCACGATGTTGTGATTGCGGCGGAACACGTTCTGCGGGTCCCACTGCGCCTTCACCGCGCGCAACCGTGCGTAGGCCGCATCGGTGAACATGCCCGGCACGGCCTCCGGGCGCTCCGTGTCGGCGAAGTTGCCGTACTCGGCGAGCCGTCCGGTTTCGATCTCACGCCAGTCGGCGAGGATCTTCGCCCGCGTCTCATCATCCACCAGCCCAGGGATGTCGAATCCGCCGGCCATGACGAACCAGGTCGCCGAACGCGCCGGGAACGCCGTGTCCTCCTGCGGGACGTCACCGAAGGCGCCGCCCAGCGAGCGCAGGAACACGATCGACGCGGGGTAGGCGGCGCGGAACGCCACGAGCCGATCGATCGTCTCGTCATCGAGCTCGGCGAACAGCCCGTTGCCTCCGACGAACCCAGGAGGACCGGCCGGAGCGCCGTCTTCCGGCACGGGCATCTCCATCAGGATCTCCCGGTACGCGGGCGTCGTGAGCGTCTCCGTGACACCGTCCAGCGCTGCGATGGGCGACATCACCGCGCGCAGTGCCTCCGTATCGCTTCCGGCCCACACCGCGCTCAGGCGCGCGCCGGCCGGCGCGCTGGGGTCCATCGCCGGGACATCCATGAACGTCACGGTCAGCTCATTCGGGGCATCGCGGAGGAGATCGCGTGCCGAGCGCACCACGGGAGCGGAGTCTCCCGCGATCGCGTACTCGCCGAAGACGATGCCGGGCAGTCGATGCGCCTGGAAATCGAACCGGGTGACGATGCCGAAGTTCCCTCCGCCACCCCGGATCGCCCAGAACAGATCCGGATGCTCATGGTCGGCGACCTCGACGATCTCGCCGCTCGCCGTCACGAGCTGCGCCCCGATCAGCTGGTCGGCCGCGAGCCCCCAGGCGCGCACCATCCAGCCGACCCCGCCGCCGAGCGTGAGTCCTCCGACCCCGACGCTCGCGGTGTCGCCCGAGCTCAGGGCGAGTCCGTGCGCGCCCAGGGCCGCGGCGATATCGCCCCACACGGCGCCGCCGCCGACTCGCACGGTCGTGCCCTCGACGTCGACCCCGGTGAGCTCGCCGAGCTCGACGCGGATGCCGGTGGCCGGCGCGTGCGACCACGGGCCATGACCGCCGGAGACGACGGTGACGGGCGCGCCCGTCTTCACCGCCTCCCGGATGATCTCGGCGACCTGAGCGACGGTCGCCGGCCGGTGGACGTGGGATGCGGTCGAGTCGATGCCTTCAGCCATGCCCTCACTGTAAGGCGGAGCACCGACACGGCGGAAGAGTGCTCAGGCACGCCCGACCGCGTCGAGGAACACCGTCGCCCGCGCGGCGAGCGCCGCCAGGTCGCCTCCGACACCGGTGGCATCGCCGACGAGCGGCCCGCCGACGCCGACGCCGAACGCCCCGGCTGCGAAGAAGTCGGCGGCCGTCGCGGCCGTCACTCCCCCGACCGGGATGATCCGCGCTCCGGGGAACGGGTCGCGGACCGCACGAATGAAACCGGGCCCGAGCGTGCTCGCCGGAAACAGCTTCACGGCGGCGGCACCGAGGTCGAGTCCGCTCTGGATCTCGGTGGGCGTGTAGACACCCGGGAGCACGCCGATCCCCTCACGGATCGCGTACGGGACGGACGCGTTGAGCGTCGGCGTCACCACGAACTGCGCGCCTGCCGACACCGCCCTGTCGACGTCGGCCTCGTCGAGCACGGTTCCGGCGCCGATCATCGCACCGGATGGGGCATCGTGTACGACTTGAGCGATCGCCTCCTCCGCGTCTCGGAGGGTGAGGGTGATCTCCAGAGTCAGGATGCCGGCATCGATCAGAGTGCGTGCCGCCGCGACGGTGGCATCGACATCCGTCCCCCGCAGGATCGCGATGAGGCGACTCGCACCGAGCCGCTCCTGCAGACGCGCGTTGTCCACGATGGTCATCGCATCACCCCGCCGACGAGCTCTGCACCGTCCGCCCTGACGGCCGGCGCAGAGCCGCCCCATGGGCGCGTCGGCATACCGCCGACCTCGACCTCCACGCCGAGCAGCGCACCGTCCGCACGGGTCGGATGCGGCAGCCCCACGCTCGCCGTCGTGATCACGAGCAGGTCATCGACGAGCACCACGGCCGTCGGCCTGGTGGCAGGGAGCCGGATGGTCTCGACGAGCGCCCCCTCCGGCGAGTAGCGGCGCACCTCCGCCGCATCCCAGACGGCCACCCACAGCATGCCCTCCTTATCGATGGTCATGCCGTCGGGGTTCCCGCCGTCGACGTGGCACACCGTGCGCCTGTTGGCGAGCCGTCCGTCTGGCGCCACGTCGAACGCCTCGATGCTCCGGTGCAGGAGGGTGTCGATGTAGTAGAGAGTGGAACCGGTGTCGTCGAAGGCCAGCCCGTTCGACACGGTCACTCCCCCGAGCCGCTCGGTGGCGACGCCGTGTGCGTCTATGCTCCACAGCGCGCAGTGGGGCGCCCTCGGCATCGACTGGCTTCCCACCCAGAACCGGCCGGCCGGGTCGCAGCCGCCGTCGTTCATATAGCTGCCGGCCGCCGCGACATCCAGCGCGATCGGCGAGACGACGCCGTCGTCGCTCACATGCTTCACCGCGCGGTCCACTGCGACAGCCCATCCCGACCCGGGTTCGGCGAGGGGCACGGGCGCACCGATCTGCGCACCGACGGTGACGACGGGACCCGGCACCACCTTTCCGTTTTCGAGGCGTCCCCGATGGAAGCGGCCGGTCGCCATGTCGATCCAGGCCAGACCCCCGTCTCGGCCGTCCCAACGAGGGGATTCAGCCTGTACGTACCGTTCGTCGGAGATGATCTCGACCGTTCGCGAACTCGACATCCGCGCCCCCTTTCGCTGGAGAATGGTAACCATTATGTGGCAGACTATCTCACAATATGCATACACCTTGCGAGAAATGTGAATCCGCGACCACCACGCGGGGAAGAGGTCGATGACCATGACGCTCCACGGCTTGATGCCGATTCTTGCGACGCCCTTCGACGAGGCGGGCGCTCTCGACCGCGACAGCCTGCGGCGTCTGGTGGAGTTCGAACTCGCCTCCGGAGTCGACGGCGTCGCCGTGTTCGGCATGGCGAGCGAGGGCTTCGCGCTGACCGCCGACGAACGACGCACGATCCTCGACGATGTCGTGCGGATCGTCGACCGGCGAGTGCCGGTCGTCGCCGGAGTCAACGGCACCTCGACGGCGACCTCGATCGAGCAGGCCCTCATCGCCGAGGAGGGGGGCGCCGATGCCCTCATGGTGCTGCCGCCCTTCATGGTCAAGCCACCCGCCGCCACGCTCGTCGACTTCTACGGCGAGGTCGCCGCGGCGACGGCCCTTTCGGTGATGGTGCAGGACGCCCCCGGTGTCACCGGAGTCTCGATGCCGCCGGCGCTGATCGCCGAGATCGCCCGCCTCGACGGCGTCGATTCCGTGAAGATCGAGGCTCCGCCGACCGCGCCCAAGGTCGGCGCTGTCGTCGACGCGGTCGGCGACAGCGACTTCGCCGTGCTCGGAGGCCAGAACGCGCAGTTCTGTCTGGAGGAGTACGCCAGGGGCGCAGTGGGCACCATGCCCGCATGCGAGTTCCCCGACCTTCTCGCCCCTGTGCTCGCGGACTTCGTCGCGGGGCGCGTCGACGATGCACGGGCGGGATTCCGCCGTATGCTCCCTCTCGTGCTGATCGGTCTGCAGGGCGGCATCGCTTGGGCGGTGCACAAGGAGGTGCTCGTGGCGCGCAGGATCATCGAGCACGCGACCGTGCGCTACCCGGCGGCGCGTCTCGACGCCGGCAGCCGGGCGGCCGTCGATCTCGTGATCGAGGAACTCGACCTTCCTCGTCTGCCCGCCTCGGTGCGCGTATGACCCGCCGAGGCGTGCTGCTGATCGGCGGCACCTCCGACATCGGACTCGCGATCGCGCGTGCGTTCGTCGAGCGGGGCGACGCCGTGGTGGGGGTGGGCCTCGAGACTTCGTCCGATCCCGTCTTCGACCGGTACCTCGTTGCCGACTGCAGTCGATCCGAGGCCGCAGAACGAACGGTGTCCGACGCGGCTGCCATCCTGGGCGGCATCGACGTGGTCGTGCTCGCCGCCGCCCGCATGCCGATCGCGCGAGCCGAGGCGACGACCGACGAGGAGTGGCGCGGCGCCATCGGAGCCACGCTCGACTCGGCGTTCTTCGTGGCCCGTGCGGCATTGCCCCACCTCGATCGGGGATCGTCGATCATCGCGGTGACCTCCGTCAACGGCGCACTCGCCGCGCCCGCACTGCCGGCGTACGCCGCAGCCAAGGCGGGCGTCGAGGGCCTCGTGAGGCAGCTGGCTCTCGACTACGGCCCTCGCGGCATCCGAGTCAACGCCGTGCAGCCGGGGAGCATCTCGGCGACGGACACCGGCGAGAGTGAGGGCTATCCCCTGGGCCGCATCGGCCGGCCGGAGGAGGTCGCCTCCGTGGTGGAGTTCCTCGCCTCCGACGCCGCCTCGTTCGTGACCGGCGCCTCGATCCCCGTCGACGGCGGCCTGTCGATCTCGTCTCCTGCCGCGTGGCTCAAGCCCTCGCTGCGTGAGCGCTGGCTCTGAGAACCGCTCACGCCGACGACGCGAATGCCGCACCGGAGATCCGGTGCGGCATTCGTGTGGATACGAGAGCTCAGGAGTTGGAGTCGAGCAGCCCCTGCACTTCCTTCTTCAGCGCGTTGAGACCCGCCTGCACCTCCACCTGTCCGGCGAGGATCGTCGCGACGCCCCCGCCGATGGCCGCATCGATCTGGGCCGTCACAGCGACGCGGTCCCACGCCGCTCCGCGGGCATGCTCGGAGACCTCCGTGCGGAACGCGACCTGGAACTTGTCAGCCGCGAGCGCAGGGATCTGGTCGGCCACGGACTTGGCAGCGGGGGCCACAGCGGAACGCTCGTAGAGTGCAGTCGCCGCCTCGACGTCGGTCGCGGCATACGTGATGAACTCGCGGCTGGTGAGTTCGCCTTCCCCGGCACTCGCGAAGAGACCGCCGCCCCACGCGCGGTTGTAGGAATCGTTGCTCCCGGCGGTCGGACGGGCGATGGCTCCGATGTTGTCGATGATGTTCTGCGCCGCCCCGTTGGTCTTCACGAACGTGGAGGCCAACGGCGCATCGTCGTAGAGCGCCGCGCGCCCGCTCGCGAACAGGATGCGGGCGTCACTGCGCGCCACGTTCGTCTGGGTGAGCCCGGCGTCCAGCAGGGACTTGTACCAGGTGATGGCTTCCACGCTCTCGGCGTCGCCGATCGTGCACGTGAAGTCGTCCGTGACCACGTCGCTCCCGAATCCCCACATCCAGTGCACGGCATCCTTCAGATCCGGGTTCTTCGTCACCGCGGCGTACGGGATCAGCGATGAATCCTGCGCCTTGATCTTCTCGAGCGCCGTCGCGAACTTCTCGACCGTCATGCCCGACTTGATGCCGACGCTCTTCGCGATCTCGCCGTTCGTGATGAGGCCGATGCCGGCGGCGGTCAGCGGCAGCACGAGGAGCTTTCCGTCCATGGTGTACGAATCGAGCACGCCCTGCGGGATGCCGAGACCCTTCGCCAGGTCGGTCAGGTCGGCGAGCACGTTCATCGGGGTGAGCACCTGCCACCCTCCCGACTGCCCGACGCCCATGAGCTTGCCGGAGCGGCCGGTGAGTGCCAGTTGTGTGGCGGCTTGATCGTACGGGTAGATCACCGGCGCGACCTTCACGCCGGCATCCTTGGAGAACCCGTCGAGGATCCCCTGCCATGCCGGCTTCAGCGCCTCCTCGCCGAGCGAGTTGCCGTAGAAGTTGATGGTTTTCGCCTTGGTCGCGGCGTTCGCCCCGGCACCCGGCGTCGATGCGACGGGGGTCGTGCAACCGGCGAGCGCGAGGACGCCGAACGCGGCCAGGGCGGTGCTGCCGCCGAGAAAGGCACGACGGCTCAGCTGCGAGTTCGAGATGTTCATGAGGACTGCTCCTTCGGGACGTGATGAGGATCGGTTGTTGCTGGGTGACGAGTGGCTACCCCTTGACCGCGCCAGCTGCGAGGCCGGAGACGAAGTAGCGCTGGAGGACGACGAAGATGATGACGAGCGGCAGGGACGTGATGAGGGATGCCGCCATCAGGGCCGGCCAGTCGGCGGTACCCTCGCGGATGAAGGCTTGGGTGAGGCCCGCCGGCAGCGTCTGCTTGTCGGGCCCTGCGAGCGTCAGCGCGAAGAGGAGGTCGCTCCACCCCCGCATGAAGGCGAACATCGCGGCGGTGATGAGGCCGGGCACCACGAGCGGGAAGACGATCCGGAACATGGTGGCCGTGCGGGAGAGCCCGTCGACCTTCGCGGCTTCCAGGATGTCGTCGGGGATGCCGTCGATGATCCCCTTCAGCAGGAAGACCGTGAGCGGGAGGGTGAAGGTCGTGAACGAGATGATGAGCGCCGTGTATGTGTAGAGCAGCCCTGCCGAGCTCAGCATCAGGTACAGCGAGATGAGCAGCAGCGCACCCGGGATGAGCTGCCCGATCAGGAACATGAACATGATCGCGCTCCGTCCGCGGTAGCGGAACTTCGAGAGCGAGTACGCCATGAGGCCGCCGACGAGGACGGCCAGCACCGCCGTGCCCGATGAGACGACGATGCTGTTCACGAGGCTCTTCAGGAGCGCATCGTTCTGGAAGAAGCCGACGAAGTTCTCGATCGTGGGGTCGACCGGGAAGAACGGCCTGTCCAGGGCGAAGACGTCCTCCTTCTTCGTGAACGCCGTCGCCGTCAGCCAGTAGATGGGCAGCAGACCGAAGAGGGCCAGAAGCAGGAGGGCGAGGCGCCCGGGAATGGACAGGTGCGGTCGGATGATCGACTCGCCGACGTCGCGACTACGGCGCATCATTTCTCCAGTCGTCGGTTGAGGAGCAGGTACCCGCTCGAGATGATCGCCAGCAGGACGAGCCACAAGGCGCCCATCGCGGAGGCCTTGCCGAGCTCGTAGCTGCCGAACGCGAGGTGGTAGAGGCTGACGGCCAGGGTCGTCGTGGAGTTGCCCGGCCCGCCTCCCGTCATGACGAAGATCGTGTCGAAGTTGCCGAAGTTGTAGATGAACTCCAGCACGGCCACGAGAGCGACGGGGCCCGCGATATGAGGAAGCGAGATGTAGCGAAAGCGCTGTGCACGCGTTGCGCCGTCGATCGTGGCGGCCTCGATCTGCTCGCTGGGCAGGGTCTGGAGGACGGCGAGGGCCACCACCATGATCCAGGGGAACGAATGCCAGGTCTTCGCGATGATGACCGCCGACATCGCGCCCACCGGGTTGCCGAGCATGCTGATCTCCGGCATCCCGAAGACGGAGAGGACGTGGTTCACCACGCCGTAGCTGTCGTTGAAGATCCATGCCCAGAGGAAGGAGACGACGACACCGGGGAGCAGCCATGGCAGCATCAGTGCACCCCGCAGGATGTTGCGGCCGCGCATGCGGGAGTTGAGCAGCATCGCGAGTGCCACACCGAGGACGAGGGGGAAGACCGTGGCGAGCGACGAGAACACGAGCGTGGTGCCGAGCCTGGCCACGAACTCGTCCCAGATCGCCGCATAGTTCCCGAACCCGACGAAGGTGCGCTCCGGGCGCAGCAGCGACTGGTCATAGAGACTCGTGCCGACGCTCGAGACGAGCGGGAAGATCGCGATCACGAGGAACAGGAGGACGGCGGGAAGTGCGATCATGAAACCGAAGGTGCGATCCTTCGCGCCCAGCGTGGATCGCCGCCCGGAACGTTGCTCGACCCGCTCGCGAGTCGCGGGCCTCTCGAGGATGACTTGGTGCATTGCATTCACTTTCCGAGTAAGGACGGCCCCATGCCGGGCCCTGCGCCGTCGTCACAGTCGTCGGCGTTGACGTGTCGCCAGTCAACCACATTGCGGATGCGAAATCCACAAAATGCATAAGACACCCATATTTATGTTGCCTCGCACCAGTTCTCTCATTAGGATGACTGGCAGCGGCGATGAGTCGCGGAGCCGCAGACGCGGCGGCAGCATGAAGGAGAAGGCACGATGGCATCGGAATCGGTGGGTGGCACCCAGACCGTCGAACGGGCGATGTCCTTGCTCGCGTGCTTCACCGAGGAGTCGGGAGAACTCCGCGTCTCGGAGCTGTGCACGCTCACCGGCCTCGGCCAGTCCACGGTGTCCCGCATGATGTCCGCGCTTGACCGCATGAAGTTCGTCATCCAGGACGGCCGGACCGGCCTGTACCGGCTGGGCCCCGCAGCAGTGGCCCTCGGCACGATCGCACTGAACGGATCGCCCATCTTCCGTGCTTCGCGGCAGATCGCACAGAACCTCGCACGCCGGATCGAGATCGGCGTGAACGTCGCCGAGCTCAGCGGGTTCACCTTCACCTACCTCTGCAACTTCGAGGGCGCGCTGGCGCCGAAATCGTTCGCGATGGCAGGCCGCACCGGGCCGCTGCACGCTACTGGCCTGGGCAAGGCCCTGCTGTCCGGCATGCCCAGCGCCATGGTCGACGAGTACTTCGCCCAGGCCCCCCAGCGGTACACGCCGCACACGATCGTGGACCGAGACGCCATGCAGGTCGCGCTGGATGAGACCCGCAGCCGCGGATACGCGACCGAGATCGAAGAACTCGCCTTCGGCCGCGCATGCATCGCCGCCCCGATCCACAACCAGGCGGGCGAGATCGTCGCCGGCCTTTCGGCGAGCGGTCCCCTGTCGGTGCTCGACCTCCACGCCCCCCACCAGGAGCTCGCGCTGCAGTTGATCGAGGCGGCCGACGAGATCTCCGTCGCCCTCGGCTACAGCCCCTCCCGCGCCGTGAGCTCCTTCGCGACGCTCTGAACCGTTGCCGCGTCTCTCCGCGGCTCCCTGACCACAATGCCGCGGCGCACGCCGCCGGCTTCTCGACCATCGATGTCTTAGGAGACCCCTGTGCGAATCGCGCGCGTCCAGACCTTCCCGCTCTACCTCTCGAAAGAGGATGCGAACAACTCCTATGCGGGCGACTCCGCCGTGGAGCACCGTGGATACGTGATCCGGCCGCCGTGGCGCAGCCTCTACTCCCCCGGCTACGAGACCCTCCTGGTGAAGATCGAGACGGATGACGGCCTGGTCGGCTGGGGCGAGGCCCTCGCACCCGTCGCACCCGTCGTCGCCGCCGCCATCGTCGACCACCTGCTCACGCCGCTCATCCTCGGTGAGGATCCGCGTTCGGTGCGCACGCTCTGGCACCGGATGTCCGAGTCGATGCGCGAGCGAGGGCACCTCACCGGGCACCAGGCAGACGCTATGGCCGCCGTCGACATCGCCCTCTGGGACCTGTGGGGGCAGGCGACAGGCCTCTCGGTGTCCGAACTCGCCGGCGGGCGGTTCACCGAGGTCCTGCCCACCTATGTCTCCGGCATCCGAGGCGTGGACGACGCGGATCGGGCCGACAAGGCCGCCGAACTGGTCGAGGCGGGCACTCGACGCATCAAGCTGCACCTCGGTGTCGACATCCGTACGGACCTCGCGACCTATGATGCGATCCGTGCCGTCCATCCGGATCTCGATGTCGCGCTGGACGCGCACTGGACCTACCGGCTCGGCGAGGCCAAGGCGCTCGGACGAGAGCTCGACGACCGGAAGGCGTGGTTCTTCGAGGCGCCTCTGGCGCCGGAGGACGTGGAGGGACACCGCGATCTCGCCGCCTCCCTGGACACGCCCGTCGCGATCGGCGAGGCGATGCGGAGCCGCTTCGAGTTCACCGATTGGCTCACCCGCAGAGCGGTCGGCCTCACGCAGCCGGACATCGGCCGGACCGGCATCACCGAAGGCCTTGCGATCGCGGCGGTCTCCGATGCGTTCCACGTGCAGGTCGCGCCGCACCACTCCGCGGCTTTCGGCATCGCGATGGCCGCAGGCGTGCATGTCGCGGCGAGCGCTGCCTCGCTGCTGGCGTTCGAGTACCAGCCGTTCACCCTTCCCGTCGCGAACCGCATCCTCACGTCTCCGCTCGAGGTGCGTCCGGACGGCGGATTCGTCGTGCCGAACGGTCCGGGACTGGGCGTGACCGTCGACGAGTCAGCGATCCAGGAGTTCGTGCGCCGCTGAGCGCGCTGCGAACTGAGAGGGCGGGTGGTGAGGGATCGGATCCCTCACCACC
>NZ_PGGU01000015.1:0-57233 GCF_002872075.1 Microbacterium aurantiacum
CGGCGGCGGCCGGTACCACCGGCCGCCGCCACCCCCTCACACTTTCAACGACGGGAGCGACCGATGCCTGAGACCTCCGACCTGCTGCTCACCGATCAGGAGGTGCAGGCAGTCACGAACGAGCCGCTCTCCGCGGCACAGGCCGCCGCCGTCGCCGTCCAGGCAACCGAGGCCGTCCGCGACCGCTGCGGATGGCGAGTCGCCAAGCCTGCCGACGAGACGTTCACCCTGTCATCGCGAGGCGGACGTCTGCTGTTCCTGCCGAGCCTGCATGTGAACAGCGTCGCCACCCTCACCGAGAACGGCGAACCCCTCACCGCCGGCACCGACTTCGACTGGGACGAGAACGGCGTCATCGAACGCATCGGCCGCCGCTGGCCGCGCGGCCGCCGACTCATCGTCGCCACCATCAACCACGGCTACGACACCTGCCCCGGCGGCATCGCTCAAGCCATCGCCGCCGCTGTCGCCCGCGGCGTCCTCGCCCCGGCCGGAGGCATCGCCTCCGAGACCGCGATCGGGCAATCGATCGTCTACTCCCGGATGTCTGCCGGCGGGCTTGCCGCCGGCGCCATGTTCGTCGACGACGAGTTCACCCGCATCGACGAACACCGACTGAGGGCAAGCCGATGAGACTTCGGCAGAGCTTCACTCCGCACACCGTCACCGTCCGCGACCTGACCGGCGCCGGCGGCATGGGGCAGCGGCACGCCGACCCGCGCGAGGTCGCAGACGTCTGGGTCGTCGACGAACGCCTCGTGGTCATCGACGACGTCGGGACCGAGGTCGTCTCCAACACGCAGGTCTCCACGAACGTCGAGGAGATCATTCCGCTCGGCTCCCTCGTCACCGTCTGGAAAGGCGAACCGGGGGAGCGGCAGGCGAAGGTCGTGAAGATCAGCGTCTTCCGGCACAACCGGCTCCCGCAATCCCGAACCCTGTTCCTCACCTGATCGGAGGCGATCGTGAACCTGAAGCCGATTCTCACGATCGTCGAGAAGGCGGCGCAGGACGCGATGCGCAAGACCGGCCGGGAACTGCTGAAGCGCTCGAACGAACTCGCCCCGGTCGATGACCGTGACCTGATCAAGTCCGGGAAGGTCGTCGTCGACGACCTCAGCGTGACCGTCCGATACACCGCCCCGCACGCCGTGTTCCAGCACGAGCACCTCGACTGGGAGCACGACGACGGCGGGAGCGCGAAGTTCCTCGAGCGGGCCTCCGACGAGATCGACATCGGCGCCGCAGTGGCCGAAGCAGTACGGGAGGCACTCGGGTGAGTGACGCAACTCTGAAGACAACCCTGTGCGAGATCCTCGGCAGCATCGACGGCTTCGAATGGAGCACCGACCCGTACACCGCCGACGTCGTCGGTGTGTTCTACGGCCGCATCGAGGAAACCCCCGATCGCGCTGTCGGCGTCCGCCTCTACGGCTCGAGCGACACCCGCGATCTCACCCGACGCAAGGCGCAGATCTGGGTGCGAGGCGCGCGCGGTGAACGCGACAGCGCCGACCGCATCGCGGACGACGTGTTCGCGCGCTTCGACAAGCTCTCCCGCGAGGGAGGGATCCTCGGCATCCGCCGCGAATCCATGTCGGACCAAGGGTCCGACGACAACGGCCGCGAGCAGCGGTCGGAGAACTACACCATCACCCTCGACAACAAGGAGGCTCTGCAATGAGCACACAGCCACTTCCCGCCGGTACGACGCTCGGGCAGAGCTTCGAGTACGGCATCGACATCAACATCGGCACGTTCGCGTCGCCGACCTGGCAGCCGGTCCGCCGCATCTCCGGGTGGGCGCCGACCTTCCCGAAGGTCACGCAGGACGACGGCACGTACGACGACCGCGGTGCACCGAGCGAGGGCGTCTCTGGTCGCGGCTTCGCCGGGGCATTCACCGTCCAGGCGAACCGGTCCCTCACCTCGGGCCTGTACCTTCCCGAGGTGGAGGCGATCGTCAACGCATCGCGCCGCAAGGGCGAGCAGGCGATCCTCGACATCCGGTTCTACCACAAGCCGGACTCCGGCACCCCGCACCCGACGGATGCCGGCCGCGCGTCGGTGACCGTCGAGTCCAGCCGGCAGAACACCGGCAACGCCGAGATCGATGTGTTCTCGGTGTCCCTCACGGGCAAGGGCGAGTACACGCCCATCCCCAACCCGTTCACCGGGTGGAACGACAACCCCACGCCGGCGATCTCCTCGATCTCTCCGGCCGGTCAGATTGCGACGAAGATGATCACCCTCACCGGTGTCGGCTTCCTCGGCGCGACCGACGTGAAGTTCGCCGCGGTGTCGGCGACCGCGTTCACCGTCGTCTCGGCGACCATGATCGTCGCCACCGTCCCCGCCGGGACCGCGGGCAGCGTCAACGTGACCGTCATCACCCCTGTCGGCACCTCGGTGGCCTTCGCATACACGCGCGGCGCCTGACCTCGACCCGGAGGCCCGGGTGCGCTCACGCGCCCGGGCCTCTGGTTCCACCGATGTGTCCGTCAGCTGGACGCGACGCGTCCACCTCTGACCACCCACGACGAAAGGTCTCCGCATGACCTCCGCGACCGCGACCGCGACCGACTTCGCCGACTGGGCGATCCCCGCGCTGACCCTGCCGCCGCTTCCCACCCGAGACGGCGAGCCGCGCGTCTTCGTGATCCAGCCGCCCAGCGTCGGCGACGTGAGCAAGCTCCTCGCCTGCGCAGTGCGCGGAGAGGTCAAGCTCGGCATCGTCAAAGGACCGATCCCCGCTGGCGTGCAGGAGATCCTCGACTCGATCTCGCCCGATGAGCACCCCGCCCTCGGCTCCACCTATCAGGAGATGGTGGACGCCGGCGTCCACCCCGACACGATCGGGCGCGCCGCCTATTACAGCGTCTTCTACTGGACCCGCGGCCGCGACTGGGCCGACGGTCTCGCCGTCCTCCTCTGGGGCCGCGAGCAGGGCAACGAAGGCGAGGCGGGAGAGACCGCCCCAAAAGACTAGAGACGGCCGAGGACTGGGCGCCGTACGGCCGAGGTGGTGAGCCCGACGCCGACGGTTGGTATCCCGACTATGCGAAGGTGCCGACCCGGCTCCGCCCCGCCAAAGTCGCCCCGGCCGTCACCGGCACACCGATCGATACCTCATGGCTGGCGATCGTGAACCACTGGCGCATCGTCGTCGCCGAGCTCATGGAGCGCGGCGTCGACCTGTACGCCGCCGACGTTCGCGCCCGCCCGTGGCCGGGAGTCCGGACGCTGATCTTCTCACTCATCGACTCCGACACCCGGCTCCGCGCCGCACTGCGAAGGGACACCGATGAACAAGCTGACCGTCGCTGACCTCGAGGTACTGTTCACCGCCAACGTCGACCGTGTGGAGAAGGCCGAGAAGCAGGTCGTCGCCATCGGCAAGAAGATCGAGGCGAACCCGCTCAAGCTCGGCTCTGACGCCAAGGGCGTTCTCGGTGACATGGACCGCGTCGAGAAGGCGGTCAAGAAACTCGTCTCTGAGCGGGCCGTCCTCAAGCTCGACGCCGACGTCTCCCGCGCCGAGAAGAACCTCGAGCGCGCCGTCGACAAGCTCGAAGACCTCCACATCCGCGCAGAGGGTGGACTCGACGTCACCGCCGACGTGAAGCGCGCCGAGGCATCGATCCAGCGCATCGAGCGGATGCTCGACGGCCTGAAGCAGGCCCGCAACGCCGTGGACGTAGAGGTCGACGCCGAGCCGGCAGAGACCGGACTGAAGCGATTCCTCAGCCTGTTCAAGCGCAAGACCGAGGAGGCCGGCGCGGAAGGCGGTCGCTCGCTCGGCCAGGGACTCGACGCCGCCACCCGTGGCGCCGGCGAGAAGGTCGGCCAGGTCGTCGGCGGCGAGATCGAGTCGACCCTCGTCGACGCCCTGTCCGCGATCCCCATCGCCGGCGGCATCGTGATCGCCGGCTACGCGATCGGCAAGGCCGTGATCGGCGCCATGCAGGACGGCCTCGCCGTCGAGCAGCGCACCGACCGGCTGCAGGGGCTCACCGGTATCAGCGAAGCCGACGCTCTCCGTCTCGGTCGCGCATCGGGCGAGGCGTACGCGAACAACTTCGGCGAGTCGATCGAATCCAACATGGACGCGACCCGGCTCGCCTTGCAGTTCCGCATCCTGGACCCGTCTGCAACAACGCGCGACGCGCAGCAGGTCGTGCAAGGGCTCGCGGGAATCGCCGACGTCCTCAGCGAGGACGTGCGCCCCACCGCGCAGGCGGTCACGCAACTGCTCAGCAACGGACTCGCGAAGAACGCACAAGAAGCGTTCGACCTGATCGCCGCCGGCGCCCGCAACGGCATGAACCGTAACGAGGATCTGCTCGACACCCTCACCGAGTACCCATCGCTGTTCAAGCGCCTCGGACTCTCCGGCGAGGAAGCACTCGGCCTGATCAATCAGGGCATGCGGGCCGGAGCGCGGAACAGCGATCTCGCCGCGGATGCGCTGAAGGAGTTCCAGATCCGCGCCACGGACGCGTCCGTGCTGTCGGCAGAGTCGTTCACCAACCTTGGGTTGAACGCCGAGGAGATGACGGCGAAGATCGCCCGAGGCGGCCAGGAGGCCCGCGACGGACTCGCTCAGGTGCTGACCAAGCTCCGCGAGACCGAAGACCCGGTGCTCCGCAACGCAGCCGCCGTGGGTCTGTTCGGCACGCAGGCGGAAGACCTCGGCGAGGCGCTGTTTGCAATGGATCTGACTACGGCCGTCGCTCAACTTGATGGCGTCGCCGGATCCGCGCAGCGGATGTTCGACACCCTCGCGGGCAACGACGCGTCGAAGATCGAGCAGGCACAGCGGAACATCGAAGTCGCCGCCGATGGAATCAAGGGAGCCCTCGCCTCCGTGTTCGCCGAGCCTCTGGGCGATTTCGCCGATTGGGTATCACAGAACCGCGGGCCGATCCTTCAGTTCTTCCAAGACCTGCTGAACGGAGCGATCGACTTCGGCATCTCCGCTACGGAGTCCTTCGGGTCGTTCGTGTCGGGGCCGCTCGCGGAGATGGTCGATGGCGTGGCAAGCCTCATCGATTTCTTCAACGGTGGCGAAGGTCGGCCGAAGGAACTCGACGACCTGGCCGACGGGATGCGCGGTTTCGAGAGCACGACCGATGCCGCGGTGGTCAAGCTGGAAGAGATGCGCGGCCAGTTCAACGACTTCACCGACCCGCTCGTCGCACTCGGCTACGTCAACGACGCCGCCCTGCGCACCGCGGACGCGGTGTCCAAGGTCGGCACCGCCGCCAGCGACGGAGCATCCCTGATGGGAGAGTTCACGACCGCGCAAGACGGTTCGGTGCGAGCGAGCGGCGAACTCAAGGCGCAACTCGATGCCTCGGCGGAAGCTCTGCGCATCGAGTACGAAGCGGCCGTGGCGGCGGGGGAGTCTCAAGAGAACCTGCAAGGGCGCTATGCCGCGACGCGGGATGCTCTGATGGGTCAATTGACCGCGATGGGGATGACGCGCGAGGAAGCTCAAGCGCTCATCGACACCGTGCTGCAGACTCCCGAGGAGGCGTCGACGTTCTACAGTTCGAACGCTGACGCGGAGACGTGGAAGGTCGACAACCTCGGCAACCGGATCATCACTCTGCCCGATGGCAGCGCGGTGATCTACGCCGACGCGTCGCCGGCATCGTCCACGGTCGACCGGCTCATCACCACGAACAGCGGTCGACAGATCTGGGTGAAGGTGTTTGCCGACGGCTCGGGGTTCAAGCTCCCCGGCGGCCGCGCCGTGACCGCCCAGGCTCAGGGGTCGGTGCTCGAGTTCATGGCCGAGGGCGGTCTGACTCCGATGCAGTCGATCGCGCAGATGGTGCCGGCGAACACCTGGCGTGTGGTCGGTGATCGCAGTGACGTTCCAGAGGCGTTCATCCCGCTCGATGGATCGCCTCGTTCGATGGCGATCCTCGGCGAGACCATGCGGCGCATGGGCGTTACTCCGATGGCTGCCGGCGGAATCAGCGGAGCCGGAACGGTTGTCGACCTGCAGGCGGTCGTCAACGAGATCCGCGCGTTGCGTGCCAACCTCAGCCGGCCGAACGTCGCGATCAACCACCCGGATTCAAGCGATCCGAAGTCCGATGCGTGGGAAGCCGCGCAGATCCTTGGAATCGATGTGTAGGAGGCCGATGTGTACTCGGTGAACGGCGTCCCTCTGGATAACCCGGTGTTCGGCTGGATCCTTCGGGCGCCGACTGAGCCGCTGTCGTCGTTCACGTTCGATCGCGCGTCGATGGAGCGAGCGGGCCGGGACGGGGTGGTGGCGGGGCTTCCTGCCACCACCGGCCCGGTCTCGCTTCGGTTTATCGTGCAGACTCCACGCGCGAACCTCGAGACGCTCATCGCCGTCTTCGCCGCCGGCGGCGTTCTCGCGGTGACCGCCAACACTGGGCGCGAGGTTTCGTACGAGACCCTCAGCCACACGCCGACCGGTCACGGTCCCGCCGATGCGGTCGTGGACGCGACGTTCCTGATCCGCCTGCCCTCCGTGTTCTGGCGGGACAAGACGGAATCGACCACGACCGGAGCTCTGACGAGTGCGTCTATTCCCGTGCGGCTGTTCGGGATGGCTCCGATGCCGGGGGCGGTGCCGGTCGCGCGGAACGAGGCGGTCAACCCCTCCTTCGAGGCTCCTGGCGCGGCGCTTGTGCATGCGACCAACCTGGCGCTGAATCCGAACGCAGCCCCTGCGGGGGCTGCTGGATTCCGCTCCAACAACGTCGCGGTTTGGACGGTCACCCGTCAGACCGTGGGCGCTTCCACTAACCCGCAGGGCATCACGACTCGCGCCGCATCTGCTTTCAACGGCGCTCAGAACAACCCCTTCATCATGAACATGTACGACATCGATGGCAACGGGAACGTCGGTCCAGCCAGCGTCGCCGGTGCGTGGTTCTACGTGCCCGCGGGTGGATATGAGGCGTGGCTCGGTTCGTCCTCAGAAACGGTTCGGACCCCGCTCCCGGGCAGCACATGGGTGTGGGTCACTGGAACGTCGGCAGCGAACTCTTACATGGGCGCGTACGTCTCCAAGGTCTCGGGCAACGCCGGTGCATCGGATATCGCCTACATCACCGGAGTTACCTCGCTGGTGGGGACCGTGCCACCGAAGGCCACAATCGCGGGAGGGGTCGCCTACCCGTCCACGGCTGCACCTGACCCCGACCTCGTCACCGCCTTCACCGCGACAGCCAACTCGTCCACCAGCACGCTATCTGGCGTGGCGCCTGCGGCACTCTCGGGCGGGATCGCGACGGCATTCCCGGTTCAGTCCGGCGCGTGGTCGTCTGACCGGGCGAAGTCCCTCAGGGTCGTCCCCAAGGGTGACAACGCGGGCAGCTATGGCCAACTCGTGGCCGCTGGCCTCACGACGGGGAAGACGTACACGCTCATGGTGAAGGCTCGCCTCGCAGCGATCCAATCCGGAACCCTGCACGGCAACGCACGCCGGTTCTACACCGGCTTTGACGTGAACAACTTCGCAACCGCACCGAACGCCGTGGGAGTGCACGACCTGAGGATCGTGGTGACCGCCACCGCGGCGTCTACCGCTGTCATCTTCTACAACGGTTCCCTCTCCACCGACATGTGGTGGGATGACCTCGCGATCGTCGAAGGCAACTACACCGGTCCCGCATTCAACGGAAGCACCCCGGCGTCATCGTCCCGGGTGTACCTGTGGGATGCCACACCGGACGGATCAGCCTCTGCGGCCTGGGATCGCTCGTCGATCAACGGCGGACTCTCGGCGCCGGTCGCCGACGCGGTGATCCGCGTGCAGGGCGCCGCCGGCGGGATTCAGATCGTCGACTCGTCTGGTGCATGGGCGTCGCTGCCGACCGTGACCGCTGGCCAGTGGGTGCGGTTCGAGTGCGCCACAGGGCGGGCGTTCATCACGACGTCGGACACCTGGACCGGCGGCACGGACGTCTCTGGGCTGGTCGACTTCGGCGGGCCGCGTGGCGTTTTCGAGATCACGCCGGTCCTGACGCCTGGTGATCCATCGACCCGGTTCGGTCAGGTCACGGTCACCACGACGTCCCGCAGCGGGGCGTCGGTTGCTGTGCGCGGGAGAGCCGCGTACCTGCTCTAACCCACGGAGGTTCGCGTGTTCGATATCCGGTTGCGTGAATACACTCCCGCCGGCGTCAAGGGGCGTGTTCTCCCCACGTCGGAGATCCTGCCGACGGACGCCGAGTCTGCCACCGGTCGGCTCACCTTCACCACCACAGCGAAGGTGGCCGGCCGGCTGGAAGCGCCGTTCGTCGTCGGCCTCGAATACAACACCGGCGGCAAGACGTGGAAGCGTCCCCGCAACGACCTGTTCGTGGTGCTCGAAGACGCGGAGGACGCGGCTGATCAGAACGACGTGATGCGGTTCACTGCTCAGTCCTACGTCGGCTGGCTGCTGTCGCAGGCGCTGCACTGGTGGAACGCGACCACGAAGGACGGGCACCGGTGCGACTACGACGCGACCCCCGGGAAGCTGATTCGCGGGTTCATCGCTGAGGCAAAGGGTCGCGGCTGGGGTCCGACCGTGACGACGGACTTCACGGACACCGCCGATTCGCTCGGGCAGTCATGGCAGGCCACCGATCAGATCAAGATGACCGTCGACTTCTGGAAACCACTCTCAGCCCTGGTGCAGTCCTGGACGGAACAGGGGCATTTCGAATGGTGGTCCGAGGGAACGACGCTGCGCCTCGCCCGCGTCGGATCCGGAGTCGACAGGACTGAATCGATCGTCCTCGGCGGTCCCGGCTTCACCGCCGCGCCCGCGAAGACCGACTTCAATGGCACCTTCTCCACCCTGGTACTGCTGCCCGATCAGACCGCGGCGACGCACACGACGAATGTCGGCGCTGACACCCGGTTCGGGAACCTGGAAACGTCGATGTCGCTGTCGGGCGTGAAGGATCACCCGACGGCCGTGCGTCAGGCGCAGCCGGTGATGGACGCGAACCGGGCCAAGAAGCTCGAACTCTCCTACGACTGGACCCCGGACGCCGGCGGCCCGGTCCCGTGGGACGACTTCACGATCGGCGATCTGATCACCGCACGCCGCAAGACCGGTCGACAGCCGCAGCGCGTCATAGGCATGCAGGTGTCCAAGCGCGGCGACGCCGTGACCTGCCGAGTCATCGTCGGGTCGAAGCTCGTCGGGCTGCAGGCGAAGATCGCGAAGCGAGTCGGCTCCGTCGGCTCCGGGATGATCATCGGCGGATCCGGTTCAACGATCCCCTCGAACCCCGGCCCCGCGCCGAGCGAGCCCGCCGTCCCCACGGGGCTGCACGTCGACTCGAACGTCGGGTCGTGGCGGCCCGACGGTTCCGCAGTCTCCACGGTGCAGATCGGGTGGGGCGCAGTCGCGACGTCCACGGACGGATCGGCACTTGACATCGCCGAATACGAGGTGGCCTCGCGCACCGCGTCCGGAGTGCTGCAGACGGACACGTTCACAGCGGGCATCACCGCTGCGCTCACTGACTGGGAGCCGGGTGTCGCTCGGTACGTCGCGGTCCGAGCTCGCTCCGTCGCCCGAGTATGGGGCGACTGGTCCGCGGAGATCTCCGTCACCCCGACCGTCCCGTCGTCGATCATCCCGAAGCCGCCGGTCGGTCTGGCCGTCGCGTCGAACGTGGGCGCGTTCCTCCCGGACGGTCGGGCGGTGGCGACCGTCACCGTGACTTGGACACCGGTCACGATGTCCCTGGATAACGTGCCGGTCGACGTCGCGGAGTACACCTTCCGGGTAGGGCAGGAGGCGCAGCGCGTCACGGGTCCCTCGGCGACGTTCACGATTCCGTCCGGCAGGCTGGTGTCGGTCACGGCGCAGGCGCGCACGACGCTCGACGTCTGGGGCGATCCGTCCGTCGCGCTGAACGTCACCGGTGCGAACCCCGCGGGTACTCTCGCGGCCCCATCCGTCCCGATCCTCACCACTGGACTCAACACGGTGCAGGCCCGCTGGAACGGACTGCTCGGCACCACTGCGCCGCCCGCCGGATTCGGATCGGTCGTCGTCGACACGGCGCCGGCGGAAACCGGCCCGTGGACCCAGGTGGGTTCGTCGTTGACCGGCGCGGACGTGCGCGGAGTCAAGTCGACCCTAGGCGCCACAGTCTGGGTACGCCTCCGATCCCTCGACACGCTCGGCCGCCCCGGCGGGACATCAGCGGCCGCATCGATCGTCGTCACCGGGGTCACCGGTCCCGACATCGAAGCTGACTCGATCACCGGAAACCACGTCACCGCGGGAACGCTCAGCGTGAACCATGTCGAACCGGCATTCGGTGACTCGCTGAGCCTGAACGGCAACGCGTCCATCAACCTGCTCGCCGGTCGAGCGGATGCCGCCGCCGAGTCGATCACCTCTCAGCAGGCCGAGCTTGACGCGCAGGCCGCGCAACTCGCGGCCAATCAGGCGGCGACGGAAGCGGCGCAGAACGGTGCGTCCTCGGCGGGCATCGCGGCCGCGGCGGCTCAAGCTGCAGCGGCCGCGGCGCAGGCCGGCGTCGACAATCTGTCGTTGGCTCTGACGATCACTCCGACGGACGTGCGAATCTCGCGGCCGGGTTCCCCGGTCGCGTTGCATCTGTCGAACACGGATGCCTCGTTCCGGCGGAACGGTGTCGCGCAGACGTGGTGGGACGAGAACCAGATGGTCGTACCGAAGCTGAAGGCATCGCAGGTCGTCGTCGGTCAGACGGTCATCACCGAGGGCGGTGGCCGCACCACCTGGCAGCGCCTGTAACCAATCACCCCGAGAGGCCACCCCGCACGCCGCGGGGTGGCCTCTCCGCATACCCGGAGGTTTCCCCGTGACGGATCGGATCGTCTGGAACAAGACCTCCCCATCGACGCAGTTCGTCCTCGAGGCGGACTACGTCGGCATGTCCATCGACGGCAATTACTCGATGGTCGACTGCTTCGTTCGGGCAGTGAACACCGGCAACACGTCCTCCTATGACGGCGGCGACGGCGTCCATCACGGGTATGTCGAAGGCGTTGGCACCTTCGCGTGGCGGCAGGCTCAACCGTTCATGCCTTCGGGCTATCAGAACGGGCAACTCCGCTGGCGTGTAGGCGGGCGCGTGCACATCGGCCACAACGCCGACGGTACACGCGGCCCCGCCCGCGTGGTCATGGCCGTCTCGTACCCGGGCGTCGGCGACTCCGGGTTCTTCGACATCGGCCTGCCGACCATCCCGCGTGCCACGACTGGAAGCTTCTCCGGCGGCGGCACGTTCGACGCCGGCACGGCGAAGACGATCAGCCTGCCGCGCGCGTCGAGCATGTTCACTCACGACGTGACGTTCCAGTTCGGCACCCAGACCGGCACCATCGCCACCGGCGCCGGGGTCTCCGCCGCCTGGACACCGCCGCTCACCCTGCTCGCCCAGATCCCGAACGCCGTCGAGGGCACCGGCAAGATCACCGTCGTCACGAAGAACGGCACGACCGTCATCGGGTCGAAGGAGACCGCGTTCACGCTGCGCGCAGGTCCGGGCATCGTTCCCACGATCTCCGCGATCAACGCTCTCGACGACAACCCCGACACCACCTCGCTGATCGGCGGGTATGTCCAGGGCCAGTCGCGACTCAAGGCCACCGTCACGGCCGCCGGCGTGCAGGGCTCGACGATCGCGTCCTCGCAGGTCACCGTCGACGGGACCACTGTGACCTCCGGAACGGCGATGCCGCTCCCGATCTCCGGAACTCGCGCGGTCGCCGCAGCCGTGGTCGACTCTCGTGGTCGCACCGGCACGGCATCCGGGACTGTCGCGGTGCTGCCGTACAGCGTCCCGCAGATCAACACGTTCACCGCCGAGCGGTGCACCGCCGCCGGCGTCGCCGACGTCAACGGCGTCTACCTGAAGATCACGCTCAACGCCTCGGTGTCCTCGCTTGTCGTCGGCACGGAGAAGAACGCGCTGACCGTGCGCGTTCACACCCGCGAGCGTGGCACCGGCCCGTGGACAGCCCGCAACGTCATCGCCACCGGCCTGACGTACAACTCCTCGGTGGTCATCACTGGCGGCGGGATCTTCCTGACGACGAAGGCGTGGGACGTCAAGGTCGAAGCGGCCGACAAGCTGCAGAAGTCCGAGGACTACTACCTCGCCCCAACCGCCGGCGCTGTGCTGGATGCGACGCCGACGAAGCAGGCGTTCGGGAAGATGGTCGAGGACTCCGGACCTGCCTCCCAGATCCAGGGGCCGGCACGCGTGTACGGCACGCTCGACAGCGACGAACGCATGACCGCTCCAGAGGTCTACCAGGGTGCGGCGCGTGTCGAGCCAGTCGGCATCCTCACCGCGTTCGCCGGCGCTACCGCGCCGGCGGGCTGGCTGCTCTGCGATGGCGCGGCCGTGTCGCGTACGACCTACGCCGCACTGTTCGCGGTGATCGGCACCGCGTACGGCGTCGGCAACGGCTCGAGCACCTTCAACGTGCCCGACTTCCGCGGGCGCGCGCCGGTTGGATTTGACGGCACGCAGGCGGAGTTCAACGCGCTCGGGAAGACGGGCGGCACGAAGACGCACCTGCTGACGATCGACGAGATCCCCTCGCACAGCCACTCGACACGAGCCGACATCAACGCCTACCCGGGCGGCGTCACGTCCTCGCTGTACTTCGGCACGAACACGCCGTCGCACGCCGCGTACGGCGGGCTGATCGGCAGCACCGGTGGCGGCCTCCCGCACAACAACCTGCAGCCGTTCCTCACCGTCAACCACATCATCAAGGCCCAGTAGGAGGCACCTCATCATGGCGACAACGAATCAGCACATCAACGCGCGCAACGACCCGGACCTGCTCGACCGGTTCGTCGCCGCCGCCGAGCAGGCCAACGTTGAGAACGCATCCGCATGGGTGCAGGCGCGCATGGGGCGACTCGTCAGCGTCGTCGTCGAAGTCGGCGGCGAAGGTGCAGGCGACGACAAGACCGTCTCCGACGTGCACGCATACGCAGACGAGGTCCGTGACGCGCACCTCGCGGCGACCCCGGCCCGCCCCGGTGCGAACCTCTCCGCAGTGACGGACGCGAACCTCACGACGGCGATCACCGCCGTGCAGACTGCCGAGGCATCCTGATGGCTCGCTATGAGAACGGCCGCATCCCGTTCGATGTGCTCGTGCACCTCGGCGGCGAGCACTACCTGACGCCGGGGACCGCTGCGAAGTTCATCGCGATGCGTGCCGACGTGTGGGAGAACGAAGGCGTCTGGCTCGAGATCAGTCCCGGCGCGAACGGATACCGCTGGTTCGAGAAGCAGGAAGAGGCGTACCGAGACGAGCCTGACGGCAACGCCGCGTACCCGGGCTCCTCGTCGCACGGCGGAGAGTACAACGGCCGCGACGCGATGGCGGTCGACATTGGCAACTGGGGGCGGCTGGGCCGCGCCCTGTTCTACCACTACGCCCGCAAGCACGGCTTCGAGCCGGACGTCTTCGACTGGGAGCCCTGGCACCTCATCGACTGGGAGCCCTGGGCCGCCGCGCCCGCCACCGCCACACCCGCACCGAAACCACGAAGGAAGAGGAACACCATGACCGAAGCTGCATACCGCACCCCCGGCGGCACCATCGCAATCCAGGGCCGCCTCGGCGGCGCGCTCACTCTGCTCGACGACCCCGACGAGTGGACCGGCATCCACCAGGCGACCGGCGCCGCAACCTGGGGCATCAGCGAGGACAAGCTGAACTACCTCGTCGGCCACTACGGCACCGTGCCCGCCGGCCTCTACGACACCGGCCGAGAGCCGCTGCGCATCCTCGCACCTGCCGAGGGGGGAGCGTCGCGCTATGGCGCGCTCGGTGGCCGCGCCTGGCCGCTGACGAACGTCCGCGACCTTGCCGCGCTGCAGCGGCAGGCCGCCGAGGTGGTCGTCATGGCGCAGTCCGAGATCGACGCCGCGCTCGCGTGGCGCAACTTCTGACACGGCGATGACACAACGACACCGCCGCCCCGTCCCGACGTGGTTGATCATCTCGGTCGGCGCCGTCGTCACCGGGGCGGCGGTGATCTGGGCGTCCGGACTTCGAGACGAGCAGGGTGAAGCACTGCTTGACGCGGAGACCTCGAACGTCCTGATCGCGCTCCTCGGCGTCGTCGGCACGATCCTCACTCTGCTGTTGAAGACCACCGCCGAGGTGAAGCACGAGACGCGCCCCAACTCCGGCGGGTCGATGCGTGACTCCACGAACCGCACCGAGCGGAAGGTCAGCACCATCGAGGAAGCGAACGACTCCCGGCACGCCGAGACGAAGGCATGGCTCGATGGCCTGCAGAACGACTTCGCCGGTCGATTCGCCACCCTCGGCAGGGACATCGGTGGCATCCGTGAGGAGATCCGCATCGACCGCAGCGCCAACAACAACCGCTTCGAATCCATCGAAAACCGAATCAAGGAGAAACCGTGAACATCGAACTCCCCATCATCCCCGCCGGCGTGCTCATGCTCCTGGCGCTCTTCGCACCGTACGTGATCGGCGCGCTCAACGGCGTCCTGCTGTTCATCGCGAAGCCCTGGCAGAAGAAGGCTCTCGCGATCGCCGTCGCGGTCGTCCTCGCCGTCCTCGTGCTGGCGTTCTACTACCTCTACACCGGCGACGCGCTCCCGGAATGGCCTGTGCTCGTGCTGCTCGCGGTCGTCGTCGTTCAGGCCTCCTACGCGCTGATCACCAAGCCCACCGCATCCGCCGTCGAACGACACTTCACATCCGGCGAGACGCTGCGCCGAGACATTCGCTGACGTCGCAAAGACGACGAAAGGCCCCCACCTAGCCTTCAGGCTGGGTGGGGGTCTTTTGTCGTTCAGCGATCAAGTGGGATCGTCAGCGAGTTGCAGGTGCTCTTCGTATCCGGCGGCTTCGTCGTCTGCGATCTCGTTCTCGAGCGCCAGTTCTGAGTTACGGCCCATGTCGTCCTCTTCCATATTCAGTTGGGTCCCCCACGCGGGTGAGACAGTCTACGCTCAGGTGCTCCGCACCGAGAGCATCTGCCAGCCGTCTGGGACCTTCGCCTCGAGCGCGGTCATGTCGTCGGCTTCGATCTCCTGGGTGCCGTCACGACGCTCGTACCTTCCCTCGACGGTGCGAATGCCACCGGCCTTCATGGTCGCGTGAGCCGAGACGAGTTCCCATCCGGCGGGCACCTGCGCGGCGAGCTCGCCCCGAAGGTCGGTGACATTCTTGCCTTCCACGGTGACAGTGCAGGATTCACGGGGGCGGACGAGTGCGACGAGCATCAGACCAGCCTAGGCCGCGGGTTCGATCAGCGACGCGTCGGCGGCATCCGCGGTGCGGGAGTTGTTGACCTTCCGATCCACGATGTGCTCGGTGATGGTGGTGGCGACGTCGGCGGACGTGTGGTCGAGCATCGCGAGCAGCTCTGTCTTCGCGTCCCCGGTGACCTTCTCCGGACTCAGCCAGGCATCCAGCGTGTCGGGCGTCAGGAACGCCGGCATCCGGTCGTGCACCTCGCCGCTGGCGTCGCGCGCCTCACGAGTGATGACAACGAAGCAGCGAGACCGCTCGCCGTTCGCGAGTTCCATCGACCAGGTGAGCCCAGCGGCCGAGAGCAGGCCGTCGCCGTGGAGGAAGTGCGGCGTCTTGTCACCCTTCTCGCCTGTCCATTCGAAATAGCCGCGCATCGGGACGACGCACCGGGCGGCGGAGAACGCCGGCGCCCAGAACCCGGTCGCGAGCTTCTCCATCCGCGCGTTGATGATTGGCGCGCCCTTGGGCCGGTTCGCGGGCTTCTGCCAATCCCAGCGAACGAGTTCGAGGATGCGGCCCTCGCCACGGTCGCGGACGATCGGGGCTTCCATCGTCGGCGCGATCGAGTACGCACCGGCCCAGGACTTCCACCAGTCCTCAGGCTTGCCGCCCTCGGCGACGTACTCCCGGATCATCTCGTCCGTCTTGGCATCGTTCGCGAATCGACCGCACATGCCAGCGACCCTACGCCTGCCGGTCGACGTCGTCGAGGACGATCGCGTTACCCCATACCCAGCAGCGGAAGATTTGCTCCTCGGCATGGAACTCGATCCCGGCGGCGAGGGGCGTGGAGCGCATCAGCTTGGCGTCCACGCGAACCGACTCCGGCCCGAAGCGCACCCACGCCTTCACGCGGCGCTGCAGCGCATGCGGGTAGACAGTGACCGGCTGCTCCGACAGCGCGAGCTCCCGGTCTGTGAGGGACTGCAGCGGACCATGCTTCGCAGCCGTGAGGATCGACTTCTCCTGTGACCTACGGTCGTACGCGATCTGCAGTCGTTCGCTCGGTCTTCCCATCGCCGGTGGTCCCTCCTCCGGCCAATCCCAGGGTAGCAAGGATAGAACATGTGTTCTATTCTCTTAACCCATGAGCGCGACATTTATCGAACAAGCCGTAACCCTATGGCTGGTCAAGGACATCCCGTCCCGCATGGTCTACGCGGGGAAGCGGTGGCGCGTCACCGACATTCCGACGCGGCTGCGCCACTCCCTCTGGTCGGTCCCACTGGAGCACAGCCACGGTATGTACGGATGGCGGTTCCAGGGAACTGACGACGCTGGCCTGTCCCTCGTCTTCGACGTCTACAAGGGTGAAGACGGCTGGCACGTGCACCGCGCCTACGACTAGCCGCCCTGGATGCTCGGGCCGTCGAACTCTGGTGGCAGGGGGCCGGCCGCGACTGGCTCGAAGTGACGGCACTCACCGCACTCCCACCCCTCCGGGATCGTGCGCATGATCGTGCCGTCATTCGGGCACCGCGGCTGCGCGATGGCATCGTCGTCAAGCGGGTCCATGCGTGACAGGGTACGCCGAGTCCAGGACTACCTATCTCGGCGTTCCGATTTGGAGAGGTTCGCCACCCATCGCAGCAGCGAATGAGCCGGCGTCGGCGCCGTTGACGATCCAGTCCGGCCCCACCGCGATCACGTGCGGGGAGGGGTTGCTGTCCTGCAGTCCTTTCAACACGAGGATCGCGCTGTCGCGTTGAGCATCGGACCGATAGGTCGTAAGGAGCGCGCCGCCGTCACAGTCACCCGCCTCTTCGGATACTGCGGAGTCAGCGCGAACCGTCATGCGGTCGCAGTCCCCGCCTGCGTCGACGTACTTCGTCTGGAGTTCTTCGAGCGTCACCGTCGAGCTTTCGGGAGTGTCCGTCGCAGTCGCGGTTTCGCCAGAGGAGGGAGTGGCGGACGAGTTGCTGCATCCGGCAAGCATCAGCGCGAGCACGGCAACAATCGGCAGATACGGTCGAGAATTCATGCCGTCAGGATATCGAGGGAGCGGAGTTGGCGGACGGCAGTTCGAGCCGTGGAGCTAGCGACCTGGCTGCGCGCTCTGCCCACGTTTTGCCCACAGTCGGCCGCATATGAGGGTGGTTCACGGTGAGTGAAGGTCGGTCACCGTGCCGGAATCTCGCGGTTGCCTGACTTCTTTCGGGGGTATGCCGCGAACCACGACTTCTTCTCCGGGTCGGGTTCGTCCTATGTCATCGGCAAGGCCGAGGCCACCGAGGACGACGACTGGGACTTCTGAGAGCTTCTCTCTGAGGTTCCAGCGAAACAGCTGGTCAGAGGCCCGGATCTGCGAAATCTCGCGGGTCCGGGCCTCTTTCGTGCCCTCTTCGAAATGACAGAGGAGGACAGAGACGACCAGGGATACCCGTTGGCTTTCTGCAGTCGTATCACTCTTTGATACTCCCGCCCGCGGCTTCGGTAGCAGTGGCATCCCTGGTGCCGAGCAACCCCTCCCACAGCCGCTGCAAAGCCGCTCGCAATAGCTCTGCGTCTACCCCGGCCATGAACTGGAGGACGATTCCATCCAGAGTCGCGAAAGCGGATCTGGCGAGTGCACCTGATGGATCGTCGATGCCGTGGTGCTTCAGGCTCACGGCTACGACCTCGTGGTACCGGGTGTAGAGGCGGCTGACGTAGGGCTGATATCGAGGATTTCTCCGCGATTCGAGAATCATCTCGTATTGGAAGGCTTGCAGCTCGGGCCGTTCGGCGACGGAGTCGAGCAAGCCGTCAGCGAAGGTGCTGCTCGTGGCGAGATCGAGCAGGCCGGTGGTGTCGATCGAGCTCTCGACGCTCCAATCGAGGGCGGCCGCGAGCAACGATTCTCTGTTTCCGAAGTGGTGAGCGATCAGCGAGTTGTTGACGCCGGCCCGGTCGGCGACGGCACGAAACGTCATCCCGCGGAGGCCTTTCTCGGCGACGATGGCCACCGTCGTCGCCACCAGGAGATCGCGACCGCTGCCGTAGGGAACCTGTCGAGCCATACCTCCACTAAACCCTACAAATACCCTCTTGCGGTTAACTAAGCAATTGCTTAGTCTGGGCAATGCGCAGAGAAGCGCGAGGATCGTCGAGGAGGACACACATGCCTGATCAATTCATTACCGCCGATACGCAGGACCGCACGAAGAGTGAGCCCTTCGAAGTCGGCGAGGTGCAGTGGATGCGCCGTCCCGGGGACGGCGGACGTGAAGAGCTCGCCGCCGGCTACTGGTTCATCACACCGGAGCAGACGCCTGGTCCGATGGTGGTGGAGGCCCACGCCGATGAGACCATCTACATCGTCGAAGGGCGAGTGCGGATCGAGCCGGAGGGCTCGGAAGCATTCGAGGTCACGGCCGGTGGATCCGCGTCGATGAACAAGGGCGTATCGGCGACGTGGACCGTGCTCGAGCCAACTGTCGAGTTCTTCGTCTACTCCTGAGCGACAGCGACATGGCACAGTCATACGACACCATCGTGGTAGGGGCAGGTTTCGCAGGCCTCACCGCGGCCCGTGAGTTGTCCCGCGCCGGGCAATCGGTGCTGGTCCTGGAAGCGCGGGATCGCATCGGTGGTCGCACCTGGCTCGACCGCCGGCTCGGAATGGAGCTGGAACTCGGTGGAACGTGGGTGCACTGGACACAGCCCCATGTCTGGGCAGAGCTGAGCCGCTACGGCATCGGCCTCGCCCCGAGCCCCGTGCCCGAGAACGCCTACTGGTGGGACGGCTCCAAGCTCGTCGCAGGCTCGGCAGACGAGCTGCTCGAATTGCTCGACGAGCCCAACCAGGTCCTCACCTCCCGCTCACGAGAAGTCTTCCCCCAGCCCTTTCGCCCCTTGAGTACATCCCTCAAGGAGGTCGACTCCCGCTCGCTCGCCGACGAGATCGCGGCACTACCGATCAGCGCGGAGCGACGCGCACTGCTCGAGTCCTTCTGGACGCTCAACTTCAATGGGAATATCGCAGATGCCGCCTTCACGCAGGCGCTCCGGTGGGTGTCACTGACCAACGGCGACTGGAAGGTCAACTTCGAAGCGTGCGCGACATACAAGATCGCAGGCGGCACACGCGCTCTCGCCGAAGCGATCCTCCAGGACACTCCTGCGGACTTCGTCTTCGGCGCCGACGTACGCGAGATCACGCAGGAACGATCATCCGCTGTCGTGACCACGGCCGACGGGACGGAGTACTCGGCGCGGGATGTGATCCTCACGGTGCCGTTGCAGACTCTGACGCGTATCCACTTCGAGCCGGCTCTCCCCGAACCGGTGAGCATGGCAGCCGACCGTGGCCAGCTCGGTCTCGGAGTCAAGGCGTGGTTCACGGTCGAGGGGGAGCATCGTCCATTCGTTGCGCTCGGCAGCTCGGACTGGCCGCTGAACTTCTTTCAATCAGAGTATGTCCGTGACGGGCTCACCTACGTCATCGGGTTCGGCCCCGACTCCTCAGCCCTCGACCCCAACGACCCGGAGGCGGTCCAGCGCGTGCTGAAGCGCCTTGTGCCGGACCTGCGCGTCACCGCCAGTGTCGGCCACGACTGGGTCGGAGACGAATATTCCAAGGAGACCTGGCCGATGCACCGAACCGGTTATCTCTCCGCCTCTCTGCCAGCGCTTCAACAGCCACTCGGGCGGATTCGGCTCGCCGGATCAGACATCGCCGACGGATGGGGCGGTTTCATCGACGGAGCGATCGAGAGCGGCTTGAAGGCGGCTCACGCGGTTCTCACGGCATCCCACCTGGTGTCCGCCTGATTCGGCAACACCCAACTTCTAGAGATCAAAGGTGATCATCATGTCCACAAGAAACGAAACCAGCCCTATGACCTCCGCTGAGCGAGGTGATTCCGACGACCGCACATCACTTCGCAAGGGCGCGGTCGGGGTACTCGGGATCCTCTTCTTCGTCCTGTCGGCGCAAGCCCCGCTTACCGGCATCGCCGGGGCCCTCCCGTTGACGATCCTGCTCGGCAACGGATCGGGCGCACCCGGCGCGTACCTGCTCATCGGCATCATCATCGTCATCTTCGCCGTCGGCTTCATCGCCATGTCTCGTCGGATCGACGGAAAGGGCGCCTTCTACGCATACGTGTCCGCAGGGCTTGGACGACGGACGGGCACCGGTTCGGCCTGGCTCGCGATCGTCGCCTACGCGACCGTCCAGGCAGCGATGTACGGCCTGTACGGCGCGAGTTTCAGCGGGCTTCTCGCCACCGTGGGTGTCGTCGTGCCGTGGTGGGTCCCGGTGATCGTCACCATCGTTCTCGTGCAGGTACTGGGCTCGCTCAACATCGAGCTGGGTGCGCGGGTCCTCGCCGTGCTGGTCGGCCTGGAGGTCGCGATACTGCTCGCCTTCGCGGTGGGCACGTTCGTCATGGGCGGCGGCCCCGAGGGGTCGATCGATGTGGCCTCGAGCTTCTCGCCGACGGCGGTGATGTCCGGAGCGCCGGGCGTGGCCCTCATGTTCGCCGTCGCCTCCATGTTCGGGTTCGAATCCACGGCCATCTACTCCGGCGAAGCCAAGGATCCTCGCCGCACCGTGGCGCGCGCGACCTACCTCTCCGTCGGCGTCATCGCGCTGTTCTTCTCTTTCGTATCGTGGATGTTCATCTCGTTCTATGGTGCGGACGCCGCGGTGGTCGCTGCAGAAGAAGCCGTCGTCTCCGGCGACTCGACGGTCTTCGTCTTCAACGCACTCGTCGGCATACTCGGCGCCTGGTCCGGACCCGTGGCCGGTGTTCTCCTCGTCACTTCTCTCTTCGCAGGCATCCTGGCTTTCCACAACGGCATCAACCGATACATCCACGCGCTGGCTACGCAGCGTTCCCTGCCGTACACCCTCGCTCGCACCAATCGCCAGAGCGCACCACACGTGGCCGCGTGGGTTCAGTCGATTCTCGCGGTGCTGATGATCCTGCCGTTCGTCGTGCTCGGTCTCGACCCCGTGCTCACCCTGTTCTCGTGGTTCAGCGGACTCGCCGTCGCCGCGCTGATCACCCTGTACGTTCTCTGCTCCATCGCCGTGATCACCTACTCGGTGAGCAACCCGGGGGGCGGATTGTGGCAGACACGAGTCGCACCTGCCGTTGCGGCAGTGTTGCTGCTCGGGGTGCTCACCCTCGTCGTGACCAACTTCACCTCTCTCATCGGCGGTGACGTGACGACCGCCGCCGTCCTTCTTGCTGTCGTGCCGGTCGCATTCGCGATCGGATTCGTCACCGAGCGAGGCCGCTCAGCCGACGCGACCTCATCCTCATTCGACAAGGAGACATCATGACCACCGCGACTGCACTTCTCGACGCCATCACAGTCCCCGAGAGCCACGGGCGGGCGATCCCGGACGCAGCGACCCGGGAGACGATCGGATACGCGCCCGTACACGGGCTGGTCGATCTCGAATCGGCCGTGACGGCAGCCCGGAGCGCTCAACCGGCGTGGGCTGCTCTCGGCCATGCTGAGCGCAGTCGCATCCTCCATCGAATCGCTGACGACATCGAAGCGCGCGCCGAGGAACTCGCGGTGATTCTCTCCCGCGAACAGGGGAAGCCGCTCGACGGCCCCAACGCCCGTTTCGAGATCGGTGCCGCAGCCGTCTGGACGCGGAGCGCCGCCGATACCGTTCTCGAACCGGAGGTCGTTTTCGAGAACGGCGCCTCCCGTGCCGAGGTGCACTACGACCCGCTCGGCGTGGTCGGAGCGATCGGTCCGTGGAACTGGCCGATCATGATTTCGGTCTGGCAGATCGCGCCCTCGCTGCGGATGGGCAACACCGTGGTCGTGAAGCCGAGCGAGTACACGCCACTGTCGGTGCTCGCTCTCGTCGAAGTGTTCAACGCACATCTTCCCGAAGGAGTCCTGTCGGTGGTGGTCGGGGACCGCGAAGTCGGCGCGGCGATCGCGAAGCACCCCGGGCTCGACAAGATCATGTTCACCGGTTCCACCGCGACGGGCAGGAAGATCATCGAATCGTCGGCGCAGAACCTCGCCCGGCTCACCCTGGAGCTCGGAGGCAACGATGCCGGCATCGTGCTACCGGGAACGGACGTGTCGAAGATCGCCCAGGACCTCTTCTGGGGCATCTTCATCAACACCGGACAGACGTGCGCTGCGCTCAAGCGACTGTACGTGCACGATTCCGTCTACGACTCGGTCGTCGATGCCCTTTCTCAGCTCGCCTCGACGATGCCGATGGGACCAGGTCTCGAGGAGGGGAACGTCCTCGGACCCCTCCAGAATCAGCGGCAGTTCGACATCGTGAGCCGCCTCATCGACGAGGCGCGGTCCGGAGGCGCGAAAGTTGTCACCGGCGGTGCACCCGCCGAAGAACTCGGTCCGCTCTTCTACCAGCCCACAGTCGTCGTCGACATCGCAGACGACGCTTCTCTTGTCGTCGAGGAGCAGTTCGGCCCGGTCATTCCCGTGCTGCGCTACTTCGACATCGACGACGCTGTCGCACGGGCGAACAGCTCTTCGCAGGGGCTCGGGGCATCCGTCTGGTCGGACGACATCGATGCAGCCGTCGACGTAGCCGCTCGTCTGCAGGCCGGGACTGTATGGATCAATCAGCACGGCGCGCTCAATCCACAGGTTCCGTTCGGCGGCACCAAGCATTCCGGATACGGCCAGGAGTTCGGCGTAGCGGGGCTCAAAGCCGTCGCCGCCCCGAAGGTCATCTCGCGATGAGGCAACCCGCCTATGGCCACTCGCTTCCATCTTGGGGTGAGTGACGCGCGTCGGAGCCGCAGTCGAATCATCTGCGGTGGGCGCGACGGCGACGACGATCCGGCGTGCGACACGTCGTCAAGAGCCACCAGGCGCCACCCCGACGACCTGGAACCAGTCGCCGCGGTCGCGAGCCGGTTGCGCTTGCTCATGCCCTGAGTCCACCCGCGACCCGATCCTCACCACTGACCGCGGTGACCTCGGCGAGCGAGGCGTGTGGGGAAGTGCTCCAAATCACAGACAGTCGGTGTTCGGGTGGGCGCGGAGGATGAGTGCGTGTCTCTCTTCATGCGCTATGCAAACCGACGGATCATGAAGAAGTGAATCGTATGCGAGAAGAAGGGCTAGAAATTCCGGGAAAGTCGACATCGAAGTAATTCACTAGTTGACGAACAACGTGATGTTCCGTAGTCTGACATTGACGCTGGTCAAGGCAGGGCGGCGGGTTGGTTGGTCGTTGGAGTGACCAAATAGTCGGCAACGAAGGAGTGGCAGACGGTGAATCACGAGGATCTGACGCGGCATCTGATCGCACTGGAGCGAAGGGTCGAGGATCTCGAGTCGACTCAGGCCATAGCCGCGCTTCATCACAAGTACATTCGTGACCTGGCGGCGCGCGATTGGCGAGCGGTGTCTTCCGCCTACACCGAGGACGCGCTCTGCGACATCCGACATCACGGAGTGCACCGAGGTCGTGAGGCCATCGATGCCATGTTCACGAGGGACTTGGTTCCTGTCGTGCATAGCAACGATGGGTACATTCTGTCGTCGCCGGACATCGTGGTCGATGGAGATGCAGCGCGCGGCACGTGGACATGGCATCGACTGCAGGCGGACTTCAAGACTTCGCTCGGCATGCTTCGCGTGTGGGGCCCGTGGTCGGAAGGCCGTTACGAGACTGAGTACGTCCGGGAGAACGGGGAATGGAAGATCTCCAAACTCTGGTTCCGCGTTCACGCGCCCGATCATGACGAAGAGATGGTCGAGGTCGGTGCTGCCGGTGGCGTCATCGGGGGCGGTCTGCGACGGCGTTGAAGCTCAGTACTTGCCGTTCAGCGGGCGCGAACCCGCTACGACTTCTGCCACTTTTTCAGTGTTCTCCCGCCCTTCCAGAAAGATCGGATTGAAGACATGACACGCATGATGGTTCTTACGACGTTCGTGATGCCGCTTGGCTACCACCGCAACAGCTGGTGTCGTCAAGGAAGCCGCGCAGAGGAGGTGCCGGGACTCGACCTGCTCACCGATATCGCGCGAACGGCCGAGAACGCCAAGCTCGACGCGCTGTTCTTCGGTGACGTAGTGCACGCGACACCTACGTTGCGTGGCGACACGATGATGAACGGCTTCTATGAGCCGATGACGACGCTTTCGGCATTGGCGGCGCGAACTCGCCATATCGGCCTCATCGGGACGCTGTCTACGTCCCTCATGGATCCGTATAACGTTGCGAGGATGCTTGCGTCGCTGGACCACCTCTCGGCGGGGCGCGCAGGTTGGAACATCGTGACTTCGGGCGATGGCTTTCAGAACTTCGGCTTCGCAGAGACCCCTGACCCAGCACAGAGGTATCGTCGGGCGCAGGAGTTCGTCGAGGTCGTCAAGCAGCTATGGGACAGTTGGTCCGATGACGCAGTGGTCGTGGATCGCTCCGAGCGTCGTTGGCTCGATACCGCGAAACTGCGCAAGATCGACTTTGCGGGCGACTACTTCACGGTGGAGGGGCCGCTGAATATGCCCCGGCCGCCGCAGGGTCATCCGGTGCTTGTGCAAGCGGGTTCCTCCGGTCCCGGCATGGCATTGGGGACGTCGGTGGCTGATGCCATCTACACCGCCCAGCCGGACTTCGACCAAGCGGTCTCGTTCTATGCCTCGAGCAAGTCCATGATCGCCGCGAATGGGCGCGACCCCGACGCCGTGAAGATCATCCCGGGGATCGTGCCCGTGGTCGCATCTACACAGCGTGAGGCTGACGAGATCGCGGCCGAGTTGAGCTCCTTCCTCGATGTGGAGCAGGGGCGACTCCAGATCGCCGGCGACCTCAAGGTGGATCTATCTGACCTCGACCTCGATGAACCGGTCCCGGCTGAGCGGTTTGATCAGATTCCGCAGCGATCCAGTCGCCAGGAGATCTATCGTCGCAAGTCGGTCGAGCAGGAACTGTCTCTGCGCGATCTCATTCACGATCGAGCGCGGTCCACAGGGCATCAGTGGATTGCCGGCACGCCGGCAACGATCGCGGACCGGATGCAGAAGTGGTTCGAAACTCCCGCGTGTGACGGGTTCAATCTCAATTCTCCCTATAACCCCGAGGGGTTTGAGCGGATCTGTTCCATGCTCGTCCCTGAACTGCAGAACCGGGGTCTCTTTCGGACGGAGTACGAGGGTACACAGCTGAGAGACCATCTGGGACTTGCGCGACCCGGTGTCCAGTTTTGATGTGGAAGCACTCATGACGTCTTCGCCGTTGGACCCTCATTCGATTATTGATCGCCCGGGTGCGGATCCCGCCAGCGTGGTCGGAAAACCGGCGCCCTCGCCCTTGCTTCACGAGACCGTCGATCTCGGTGGGCTTTTCGTTGAAAAGGATGCCGCTGTCCGACTTCGCGATGGAACGACAATCTACCTCGATATCTATCGGCCCACTTCTGAGGCGACAGACCTTCCGGTCCTGCTCGCGTGGGGCCCGTACGGGAAGCACTGGGTCACGAAGGCCACGTTCCCCGGGTCGGGAGTCGATCCGGAGTGGATCTCGCCACATACCGGCTTCGAGGCGCCGGATCCGGTCTACTGGACGCGACATGGTTATGCCGTCGCATATGCCGACCCCCGTGGACTCTGGCATTCTGAAGGCGACTTCTCCCATAACGGCCCACAAGAGCGCGACGATCTCTACGACACGATCGAGTGGCTGGGAGCCAGTGCGTGGTCGAACGGCCGGGTCGGGATGCTGGGAGTTTCGTACTTGGCGGGGAGCCAGTACCAGGCGGCGTCGGTGAAGCCTCCGTCGCTCAAGGCCATCAGCCCATGGGAGTGCTTCGCCGACTGGTATCGGGAGTTCGCAACGCATGGGGGGATTCCCGAAACCGGCTTCCGGCCCCGGGTCTCGACGAACCTGTCATATGGCCTTTCCCGCACCGAAGACACTGCAGCCAATCTCGAGGCGCATCCCCTCGATGACTGGTACTACGCCGACAAGTACGGAGATCTCGCCACTATAGATGTGCCGGCATACGTCGTCGCATCGTGGAGCGACCATGGGTTGCACACCCGCGGCACGCTCAATGCGTTTTCAGCGATGGTTTCGCCGAACAAGTGGCTGGAGGTGCATGGGCAGAAGAAGTGGCAGTACTTCTATGCGCCGGCGAGTGTCGAACGGCAGCGCGTGTTCTTCGACACCTTTCTCAAACAACGAGAATCCGGGATCCACGACTGGCCTCGTGTCCGAGCAGAGCTGCGTGACACGGGCGACCCCGCCGAATCCCGATGGGTGGAATTGCCTGACTGGCCTCTCGCGGAACGTTTCGAGACGCTCCATCTGGACGCCGCGACCAGGTCGTTGTCGGGTGCCCCGCCCGAGACCGGAGCCACTGCGACTTTCTATCCGCAGACCGAGTCGTTTGATGCTGCGCACCTGTTCACACAAGACCGGGACGTCATCGGACCTGTCTCGCTGTCGATCTGGTTGAGCGCGGACGAGAGCACAGACGCAGACGTGTTCATCGTGCTACGCAAACTGCGCATCGACGGAACCGAGGTGCTCTTTCCCATCAATTCGCTTTTCACGGACGGGCCCGTCGCACTCGGATGGTTGCGAGCCAGCCACAGAGCGCTTGACCTCACGCGCTCCACCGCGTTGGTCCCTTATCATCCGCATGATGCGGAGCAGCCCCTCACTCCAGGAGTGCCCGTCTGCCTGAATATCGAGGTCTGGGCATCCGGCACAACTTTTCATGCCGGCGAAAGCCTCGTGCTGACCATTCAAGGGCGAGATTGGATGAAGCGACCGTTGTCGGGTGGCGTGCCACCGCTTCAGATCCTCCACGAGGAGTCGCGAACCGTCGGCACGTGGAGTATCTACACGGGAGGCGCCCACGAAAGCGTTCTTCGCCTGCCGGTCGTCGAATCGGATTGAACGCATACACACACCGCTTGGGAGTGCGCTCTGCCCGTAGGAGCCGGTCTCGTTGAGAAGCGCATCCGCGCACTGGAACCCGGTCATTCTTGAATGAGGAGTAGTCATGTCGCAGTCAACAGATCCCGCCGCCGCCGGCGCGCTCGATCAAGGAGTCTTTCGGAACGTCGCGGGGCACTTCGCGTCGGGGGTGACCATCATCACGACCGAGTCCGATAGCCGCCTCTTCGGTACGACAGCCTCCGCGGTGGCATCGTTGTCGATGGATCCGCCGATGATGCTGGTGTGCTTGAACAAATCGAGTTCCACCCATGATGCCATTCGTGAGCGGGGACGATTCGCGGTCAACATCCTGGCGCTCGAACAGCGCGACTTCGCAACTCGCTTCGCTACGAAAGGCGCCGACAAGTTCCGCGATGTCCCATACTTTCAAAGCGAGCGAGGCCTGCCGCTCATTGAGGGTGCGCTCGCAAGTATCGAGTGTCGCGTGGCAGACACAGCTCCCGGCGGAACTCATACCGTCTTCATCGGAGAGGTTCTCGACGCGCGGTCTCGGCCTGGGGAGCCTCTCGCATACTTTCGGGGAAAGTTCGGATCGCTTGAGCGGATACTCGAAGCCAGCAGCTACGAATCGGTTCGCGAGCTCGTCTTGCGGCGACGCACAGCCGTCGGCGAGGAAATTCATATCGACGATTTCGCCGGGGAACTCCAGACGGAATCTGCACTGGTGTACAACTCACTGGTACGGCTTCTCGCTGAGGGGCTCGTGTTGCGTTCGGAGGAAGGCGTGTTCACGCCGACGCCGATCACTGAGGAGTTCGTTGATGACTTCTATGGAGCGCGCCAGACGATCGAGGTCGGTGTGCTCGACGCGTACCTGCACGACGCCCCAGATCATCGAGTGCTCGACATCGTCCGGCGTGGGCATGCCCTAGCCAAGAGCGAAACCGGCGCCCCAGATGCACTCGACGCGTTCCTGCGTGACAATCTCGACTTCCATGCTGCGATTGTCAGCCTTGCCGGATCTCGGCAGCTCGAACTCCAGTTTCGGCAATTGAGTCTCGCCACTGTCTGGCGCGAGACGTACCAGTCTCCTCTATGGCGCGACCAGTCTGGTCACCCCTTGATCCAAAGACTGGCCCTGGCCATCGAGAACCGCGATGCCGAAACCGCGAGTGAACTCGTGCGCTCTCAGGTTTCGTTCGTCACGGACGCCGCGAAGGAACTCATCAGGCTGGGCGGCGGCGTGTTGTGAATCGCCTCAGCGACAGCGACCGCTCGATCTTCGTCGTCGCGGCGGGCAGAGCGCTCGCTCCGACATCGACTGCGAGTACGGTCGACCGCTCTTGATTCGATGGACCGAGAAGTTAACTTCTGAATTTTCCAGCGATCTGCATCTGTCGAGATCACGCCTGGATGCCCGTGAAAACAGCCGACCGTGCATATTCGGGAAGAGGAAGCTAATTCACTAGTTGACGATATGGCGATGGCTGGGTAGCCTGTACTCAACGCGGGGGACTCTGGTCGTGAGGGCCAGCGAAAGCACTTCGAGTCGAACAGAGAAGGCGCGAGTTCCCTAGCCATGACACAGAGCGAGACCCACCCGTCGCACTACAGAGGAGTAGAGATGGTCAAGATTCGGAAGTCCAGAAGGACCGTATTGTGGGGGGCGTCGATTCTCGCAACCGCGTCGCTTGCCCTCACCGCATGTTCCGGAGAAGGGGCCGGTGCCAGCCAGGCGCCGGCTGACCTGACAGAAGTGCACGTCGATCTGTCCACGGCTGTGACGTCGATAGATCCGGCCACGGGCCCCTACCTGTCCGACTCGGTGATCGTCGGGCTGACCAGTGGTCGACTCGTACAGTTCGTTCGGGGCAGCGCGACCGAAACGGAGCCCGTACTCGCCGAGAGCGTGACCGCCTCCAGCGATGCCACGACCTACACCGTGGTCCTGAAGCCTGATCTGACGTTCTCCGACGGCTCGCCGTTGACGAGTGAAGACGTGGTGGCGTCGCTCACCAGATTGCGGGACATCCCCGGACCGAACCAGAGCTACGCGGAGATGATCGTCGATCTGGCAGCACCCGACACGACGACGGTGACCATCGGGCTGAGCATGCCGTTCGCCGGTTTCGATCAGATGCTTGCCGTCCCGGCCATGGGCATCGTTCCCGCCGCCGCTGCGACGAACGAGGACTACTTCCAAGGCGAGCCCGTCTTCTCCGGTCCTTACGTCCCCGAAGGCAACGTCAAGGGAAGCTCGTTCTCACTCGTGCGGAATGAGACGTTCGCAGGAACCCTCCCCTCCATCGACAAGCTCGATTTCAGTGTGGTGGCCGACACTCCCACCAGCGTCAAGCGCCTTCAGAGCGGAGATGTGGACTTCATTCCCGCGCTGCCGCACGAAGTGTCGGCACAGCTCTCGGGAGACGTGACGGCTCGGCAGGTCGACGGTCTCGCGAGTCTGTTCATCGTGCCGAACAATCGGCCGGGTGGACTGTTCGAAGACGTGCGCATCCGCCAGGCGATCGCGTGGGCCATCGACCGCGAGGCCCTGGCCTCGTCCGCGTTCGGGCCGGACGTCATACTTCAGAGTGGGCCGTACCCTGCCGTGGCGGACTACCCGGTACCGGTGAAGGTCTACGCGGAGCAGGACATCGCCCAGGCGGAGAAGCTGCTCGAAGGTACCGCCTGCGAGAACGGTTGCTCGTTCACCGTCAGCTACTTCGCGAGCGCCTCAGACGAGGCGGGGCGAGTGGCCGCTGTGCTTCAGCAGCAGCTCGAGCCGCTGGGGCTGAACATGAACATCCAGCCCGTCGAGGATCAGCAGTTCATTCAGAACTCGGTGGACGGTGCGTTCGACCTCAACATCGTCACGTTCAGCAAGTTCAATGCTCCGAGTTCTGCGAAGGGCAACTTCGACCCGGCGGCCACGATGTGCATCTTCGCCGGTTGCGAGAACGAACAGATCGCGCCCGCATTCAATGATCTGTTCGGAGCTCAGACGCCGCAGGACCAGGAAGCGGCATCTGCCCAGGTGTTGCGGGTGTTCGAAGAGTGGACGCCGATCATTCCCGTCTCTGGCGTGACGGGCAGTTACGGAGTTCGATCCAACCTCGTCGACGTGATCGGTCTGCAGCCGAACTCGGAGTTGTGGATTGCCGGCCAGTAGGCCGCGCGCCCTCGCCCGTCGCCCGAGCCTCTCGATTCACGCGCAAGGAGATGACATGAGCGGGTTTGTAGTCGCCTCCGTCTCAGCTCAGGGTGAGAGATCATGAGTGCCACGACGGAGGCCATCGCGGCCGGCTCCTCCCCGGCCCGGGGACGACGCGGATGGTCACGGTTGGTGCGGAGAGTCGGGCAGAGCATCCTGCAACTCATCATCGTGGTGGCGCTGATCGTGGTCGGGACGGCGGCGCTCGTCCGGCTCGTACCCGGCGACCCGGCGCAGGCCATTCTGGGTATGCAAGCGACGCCCGAGACGCTCGAGGCGTTGCGTGCTCAACTCGGTCTGGACCAACCGCTCTTCTCTCAGGTCCTGAATCAGCTCGCGGGGCTCCTGATCGGCGACTTCGGAACGTCGATGACTTCGGACCAGCCGGTCTTCTTCATCGTCGGTGAAGCCCTCCCCGTCACGCTTTCCTTGGTTGTCACGGGGATCCTCTTCACACTCGTCATCGCTGTTCCGCTTGGTCTCCTCCCCGCCTTCGGGGTAGGCCGTCGAGGCGTTCGCGTCCTCCGGATGTCGATGGTCGTCCTCATCGCCATCCCGTCCTTCCTGATCGGTATCTACCTGCTCATCCTGTTCAGCGTTCAGCTTCACTGGGCGCCTGCGGGGGGTTGGTCGAGGGAATGGCCGAACACGCTGCGATACGTCTGGCTTCCCAGCTTGGCCCTGGCGCTGTTCATGACGCCGATCTTCGTCCGATCAATCGAGCGTGAGTCGACGAGATTGATGGGCGAGGAGTTCGTGGAGGCCGCGATCAGCCGTGGCGTCTCGCGGCTCTCGCTCGTCGTCCGGCACGTCCTGCCCAACGTGCTTCTCCCGATCATCACCCTCGTGGGATTCAGCATGGCGGTGCTCATCGGCGGCGCGGTGGTGATCGAGGCGCTCTACGGGATTCCGGGAATCGGCTCCGTAGTCGTGACGGCCGTCGGGCAACGCGATTATCCCGTGATCGTCGGGGTGACGGTGTTCACAGGCATCTTCACGGTCGTGATCAGCCTCATCACCGACATGATCTACACGATCGCCGACCCAAGGGTGCGTGTTCAGTGACTACCATTCCGCGGACAGCCGCTATTCCTCTCGCGGCGAAACGACGCCGTGCCGAACGTGGTCTCACGGAGATCATCGCCGGCGCGGTGGTGCTCCTGCTCTTCGTGATCATGAGCTTTCTCGCGCCCGTCCTCGTCGGCTACGGCCCCAACGAGCTGGGCGGGCCGCCTCTGGCGCCACCATCCCCTGAACACCCGTTCGGGACCGATGTGCTCGGGCGCGACGTGTTCGTCCGGACTTTCGTCGCCGTCCACGTCGACTACCTCGTGGCACTGGTAGGGGCGTTCGTGTCCCTGGCGATCGGGACACTCCTGGGCACTCTGGCCGGCATGGCGAGGCGGCGCGCCTGGGGTACGGTCCTGATGAGGGTGACAGACGCACTCATCGCCGTCCCCTTTCCGCTGCTGATCCTTCTGATTCTGCTCACCGTCGGCAACCAGGTCAGTGTGCTGGGCACGCCGCCGGGAGTGTTTCAGATCCTCGTCGGGATCGTGGTCGTCGGCTGGTCGATCTATGCGCGTCTCGCGCGTGCCGAGGCCGCTGGTCTCCGATCACGCGAGTACATCGTCGCCGCCGAGTTGATGGGATATGGGAAAGGTCGGATCACGTTCCGCCATATCATGCCTGCTGTGATTGCCGTGACCGGGACCTATGCGGTTGCCGACGCCGTGATCATCGTCGGATTCGTCGCCAGCCTCCCGTTCCTGGGAGCTGGTGTACCGCCGCCCACTCCGGAATGGGGATCGATGATGTACGAGGGGCGCTCCTCGATCGTCTTCGCCTGGTGGCAGGTCATCTTCCCTGCGCTCGCATTGACCATCTCGGCGGTCGCGGCGTCGGTCATCGCCGACGGACTGCTCGATCGCACTTCGCGCAAACTGAGGAGACAGGAATGACGCTGGACACTGCGCCGGAAGCGCAGCTCAGCCTGCGAGTCCGAGACCTCGAGTTCTCAGTGGGAGACAGCGTCAGGCTGGGTCCCATCACGCTGGAAGCTGCTCCCGGAACGACCCTCGGCGTGGTCGGGGAGACGGGTTCCGGAAAGTCCCTGCTCTGCCGCGCCCTGGTGGGAATGCTGAGCCTCTCCGGTGGAACCATCGACGCAGGCTCGATCGAGTTCCAGGGCGAAGAATTCGCGCGAGCCGACAACCGCCGCTGGGCTCAACTGCGGCGACGACGCGTCGGGTACATGCCGCAAGCCTCCATGGCGGGCCTCAATCCCGTGCGTAGGGTGGGCAGTCAGCTCAACGACATTCTCGTCGGCGCCCGGGCACTGAAGCTCGACAAAGCACGCATGCTCATGCAACAAGTGCAGATGCGCGACCCGGACCGCGTGCTTCGCAGCTATCCCCACGAGCTTTCCGGCGGGATGCGGCAGCGCGTGATGCTGGCCTTCGCGCTCGCGGGCGACCCCGACATCCTCGTCGCTGACGAGCCGACGACGGCCCTGGACGCGACGGTCCAGAACGAGGTGCTCGGTTTGATCCAGCAGGTGCAGAAAGAACGAAACATGGCTATGGTCATCGTCTCGCATGACATGCGTGTGATCCGCCGAGTCTGCGATCGAGTTGCCGTGATGTACGGAGGTCGTATCGTCGAACTCGGCCCGACATCGACTGTCTTGTCCGCACCGTCCCACCCGTACACGAGAGCTCTACTCCAGGCAGATCCTACGCTCGCAGCGCGTAAGACAGTTCTGGGTGCGATACCGGGCGCGCCGCGACCACCCGTCGATTGGCGGGACGGTGGTTGTGTCTACCGCGAACGGTGCCCGTTCGCCACCGAAGTGTGCGCCCAGTCGGTGCCCGAGCTCAGGAACGTGCGCGAGGGCGACGCAGCCGCGTGCCACCATGCAGAAAAGGTCGTGGCAGCATGAGTGACACTCCCGCGATCGAGCTACGCGACGTGCGCTATCGGTACACCGGAAACGGTCCAGAGGTCTTGAAAGGCATCAGCCTCGCAGTTCCGGCGGGCACGATCACAGGGCTCGTCGGAGAGAGCGGATCGGGGAAGTCAACCCTGGGTCGACTAGTCGTCGACGAGCGCCGACCGACGGACGGCGACATTCTCATCGAAGGCAGACGCTGGGATCGCAATTCGCGTAAGAACGGTATGCGTCGATCCGTGCAGATGGTGTTTCAGGATCCGTTCGCGGCACTGAACCCCTACTTGTCACCGCTCGCCGCTGTGACCGAGGCGGTTGCTGTCGCAGATCGGCAGGGGCGCGCCAGGGCGCGAGACCGGGCGATCGAACTGCTCACGCAGGTCGGTCTCAGCGGTGCCCTCGCAGAGAGGGCTCCCAGTTCCCTCAGCGGTGGTCAACGACAGCGCGTCGTGATCGCCCGCGCGTTGGCATGTCGGCCTCGGGTGCTGGTAGCGGATGAAGCGACATCCGCACTCGATGTATCCGTGCAGGCACAGATTCTGAATCTCTTGATGGGGTTGCAGCGGGAGCTCGGGTTGACGATCCTGTTCATCAGTCACGACATCTCGGTGATCAATCATCTGACGGACGAAGTGGCGGTGCTCAAGGGCGGTGTGATCGTCGAAAGCGGTGCGACCGACCAGATCATGAACGCGCCGCAACATGCCTACACGCGCACTCTGCTCTCAGCGTTCGGGCACACACCGATCCCTCCCGGCGTACTTCCTGGTTGAACCGGGTCCGGCGGGCGCTGCGCTCGCCACTCAGTTGCCGCCGCGGAACATCCACTGGCGACGATGGGGATGAGCGATCGTCCACCAGTCATCCAATGACCAAACAGTTAGAGAAAGGCATCCGGCATGATCAACGAGATTCCCGGTGCGACAGAATCTCTGTCGTACCTCCCCGAGCAGATCTCGCAGAACTTCGCGACCATCCGTGACGCAGGCTACGACGTCCGGGAATACATGATCTCGGCTCCGGCGCGCGTTTTCGCCGATAGCAACGGCGCTCTTCCCCATTCGGTGACCGCCACTTCCGAGTTTACGAGTCGCGTCGTCAGCGTCTTCCCGGTCAGTCCGGAGAGGTTCAGCGGGAACGTTCACTTCGAGCTCTTGAACCCTTCGGGCGGGATGGAGTCATCGATGTTCTGGCCTGATGCAGCCGGATACATCCTCCAGCGCGGTGATGCCTACGTGGGACTCACCTGCAAGAACGTGATCGTGGAGGCCCTCAAGGCAAGCTCCTCTACGCGGTACGCGCACTTGTCGGTAGGGCACGACGGGCTGCTCTGGGACATGGTCGCTGCTGTCGCGCGGGCGCTCCGCACGTCCGAGGGCGGCGGTATGCTCCCTGGCCTCAAGCCGGCGGAGCGGATCATTGCGAACGGATGGTCGCAGTCGGGTAGCTTCCTTCGTACTTACCTTTCGGAGCATCTGCACGACCTGCACAGTCTCGAGGCTGGTCACGACATCATCGACGGCTATGTGATCGGGGTCTCAAGTGGCGGGTTCGGGCCGATGGGCTATGTCAATATCGACCGGGATGGTGAACTGGACTTCGACGAAGACTTGAGGCCGCTCGGGGACTTCGATCAGCTTCAGCTCGATGACCCGCGGCGAGTCGTCCGGGGGGCATCGGTGCCCGTCATGGAGTTCATGACTGAAGATGAGGTCATGCAGCACCAATGGCACAGTCGGGGGGACAGCGACACGCCAGGTGACCTCTACAGGTGCTATCAGATCCCTGGTCGCGGTCACATCAGCGGGGTTCGCAGAGTGTATTACGAGAAGCCCGTCGATGGGCGGCAGGTGCCCGAGAGTGATCTGGCCGATGAGCCGGAACATGTGGCGACGATCTTCCTCCTCGCAGCGGCCCTTGACAACCTCATCCTCTGGACCCGGGGTGTGACACCGCCCCGCGCCGATCCGATCTTCGTGGACATTCCGGCGTCGTATGTCCGGGATATGGCGGGTGTGGATTACCGAGCGTTGCGCTCGGCGAAGGACTCCTCAGGGCATGCGAGAGGCGGGGTCCGGTATCTCGACGTCGACGTGCCGCGCACATCGATGGCCGCCGATGTCGATGGCCCGTTGACGATGAAGTACTGGGAACATCGGGCCCTTTCCGCAGACGAGATGCGAGGCCTCTATGGCTCAGTCGAGGTCTACAGAGAACGCGTCGAGAGGCGGTTGGCGGAGCTTGTCGAGGCGCGTTGGTACCTGCCTGAGCACGTGCCGGCCGCGTTGCACCATGCCCTCAACGGCATTGACTTCTGAGCGTCCGAGAACTAGTCCTGAGAGGAACAGGAAATGGCTTCCAAGATCTTTGTAAACGGTTCGATCTATGTGACGGGGGTCGGCTCGCGGCCGGCTGCGGTCGGCGTCGTAGACGGTGTCATCGCTGCGATCGGGGCCAGAGGCGAGGTGGGCGATCGAATCGGGCAGGCCGACGAGATCGACCTCGCCGGCGGCTTGCTGAGCCCGGGTTTCATCGACGCCCACCTGCATCCGATCATGGGAGGGGCGGAACGGGGTCAGTGCGACCTCAACCAAGCGGCGACCCGCGAGGAGGTTCTTCGAATCGTCGCTGAGTTCGCGGCGAAGTTGCCGGAAGACGCGTGGGTGACCGGTGGGGGGTGGAGACAGGACCTTTTTCCGAATGGTCTTCCCACGCGCCAGGAGCTCGACGCGGCGACAGGCGGTCGTCCGGCCATCCTGCGCAGCGGGGAGCGGCACAGTGCGTGGGCGAACACCGCGGCTTTTCGCGCAGCGGGAATCGGAGTGACCTCGCCTGATCCATCCGATGGGCGCATCGAGAGAGAAGCAGACGGATTTCCGTCCGGTACCCTGCATGAGGGAGCCATAGTGCTCGTGCAGTCCGTCGCACCCGAACCCGATTTCGATGCCATGCACCGCGGGTTGCTCGTCGCCCAGGATCACTGCTTCTCGCACGGAATCACCGGGTGGCAGGACGCCATTCTACGAGTCCACGACAACGGTGTCGATGCCCTCGACGTATACCTTCACGCGCTGGAACGCGGCGACCTGCAGGCGAAGGTCCGGGGCGCCCTGTGGTGGGACAGGAACCGCGGACTGGACCAGGTTGGCGAATTGATCGAGCGCCGGAATCGTGCGCGCGAGTGGGCGCCACGTTTCCGCGCCGATTCAATCAAGATCATGCTGGACGGGACCTGCGCAAACTTCACCGCGCTCCTCACCCAGCCGTACCACGATGGTCACGGTCATGCCACCGAGAACCATGGGATGAGACTCGTGCCTTTCGAGCAACTCGGGTCTGCCGCCAAGGAACTCGACGCAGCCGGCTTCCAGATGCACTTCCACGCGCTGGGCGATCAAGCGGTTCGGGATGCGCTCGATGCGATCTCGTCACTGCCACACCCTTCCTTGCAGCGACACCACCTTGCGCACCTGCAGATAGTGCAGCCGGACGACGCGGATCGTTTCTCGACGCTCGGGGCGATCGCGAACCTCCAACCGCTGTGGGCGCAGAGCGATGCGTACATGCATGACCTGACCATTCCGTTCCTCGATCCTCAGCTACGCGAGTTGCAGTACCCTTTTGGGACGCTGGAGCGGGCTGGCGCCCGAATCGCGGCAGGGAGTGACTGGCCCGTCTCTGACATCAATCCGGTCGCGGGGATGCACGTCGCCGTGAATCGCAACGCGACGGGAGCGCCGAACCCGGGCCCGTTCCTCCCGGAAGAGGCCATGCAGCTAAGGTCGATCTGGGATGCGTACACGGCGGGTTCGGCCTATGTGAACGGCCTCGAGGACAGAGTCGGGAGAATCTCCGTGGGCTACGACGCCGACTTCGCCATCTTCGACACTGACCCGTTCACCGCACCTCCCGAGCAGATCGGGGAGACCCGCGTGGTATCGACCTGGGTGGACGGACGAGAAGTCTACTCACACGATGCTCGTGTCTGAGCGCCGCAGGCGAGCGCTCGGTCCCTCCAGATGCGGAGCGGGCAGTTGCGTTGCGACTTCCACAACCACAGACCCGACAGGAACGAGGAATCCGCATGCGTGAACCAGGCCTGGAACTTCTGTTCGAAGCGACCGGTGATCTCTCGGCTGCTGTGACCATCGGGAGTACCCCGAATGGACTGGAACGGGTGATTCCCATCCCCCCTGGTGGGCCTTTCGAGGGCCCGCACATCCGGGGCAAGATGGTCGGTGGATATGATTGGCAGCTGACGCGCCCGGATGGGGTCACCGTCATCGATGCGCTCTACCTTCTCGAAACGGACGACGGTGTGCACTTGCGGTGTCGCAATCGCGGTCTTCGTCATGGCGACCCCGCGGTGATGCAACGTCTTGCGGCAGGCGAGGAGGTCGACGCCGACGAGTACTACTTCCGATGCGTTCCCGAGTTTTCGGCCCCCGCAGGACGATACGGATGGATGAACGACAACATATTCGTGAGCACGGGCGCTCGGTTCTCTCAGTCGATCAAGGTCCGCTTCTACCGTTTGACGTAGTGGGCGACACGAACGGCGATTCCCGAATCATCTCGGGTGCCGCCAAGGGGGTAAGGCAATGACACAGTCAAGAGCGAGTCTTCCTGACGACCGATTTCTGGACTTCGTGAAGCTGGCTGGTGATCGCACCGCAGCCGAACTCGGGCATCTCGGAAGCGGACCCGCCGTGCTATTGACGTTGCTCACGCGTCGCGCCACGCGGCAGTTGGCGGACAGCGATAGCATGCTCCTGCCCGACGGCCTCACTTGGGCAAGCTTCCGTGTCTGCTTCACGTTGTGGGTTGCCGGGCCACTTGAGCCCCACCGCCTCGCATCTCTCACATCCATGAGCCGGGCCGCCGTGTCCGCTGCCCGCAAGACACTCGAATCCCGCCAGCTCGTGACGTCGGTCGGCTCGTCCACCGATCAGCGATCCATTCTCTTGTCGCTGACGCCGCAAGGCATCGACCTTGTCCGGGAGATCCACGAACGCGCGATGCGGAACGCTACCGCAGCCCTCAAGGCGCTGACGCTGCCCGAGCAACATATGCTCGTGGGGCTACTCGGGAAACTCGTAGACGACGATGGAGGCGCTGTACCCGCCGTCGACGGGTGAAGCACATGTGATCGCTCCACCGCGCTCGGGCAGAAGCTCCTTGCGGACGCGCTCGGTGCCGCCGCCGAGATCACCGCGACGGCTTCGAGCACGCGCGTCGGAGGCCCGCGAGGTGGTGTCGCTGCTCACAGGCAGGGAGCGCGAGGTTCTCGGACTGCTGGGGGCAGAAGCATCCAACGCCGAGATCGGTGGCCGACTGCATCTGGTCGAGGGCGTCGTCAAGGGCTATGTCAGCGCCATCCTGGCGTCTTCGCGGCGGCGGATCCGGTTGCTCAGGCCCTGGAGGGTTTCTCGCTCCACACCAGCAGGAACGCGCCGAGCGCGATCATCAGAGCACCACCCGTCGTGCCCATCGCCTCGATCCGACGCGGAGAGCGACCGAACCAGTCTCTGGCGGCGCTCGCGAGCAGCACCCAGAGGGCGTCGCAGGCCACGCCGATCGTCACGACGATCGCGCCGAGGACGAACAACTGCAGCGGGACCGACCCCGCCCGAAGGTCGACGAACTGGGGGAGGATCGCGAGGAAGAACGCGATCGACTTCGGGTTCGTGACGCCGACGATGAAACCCTCCGCGAGGAGTCGGTGACCCGACCGCTGCGGCTGCGCGCCGGTGATCGCATTCGCGGCATCCTTCCGATGCCGGACGGCCTGGATGCCGAGGAAGATGAGGTAACCGGCGCCGAGGACCTTCACGGCCGTGAACAGCACGGCTGACTGGGCGATCACGGTGCCGACTCCGAGTGCGACGCCGATCACCAGGACGATCGAGCCGATCGCAGTGCCGAGGATGCTGAGGAAGCCGCCGAGGCGGCCCAGCGCCATGGCGCGCCCGATCGTGAACAGCACGGTCGGGCCGGGGATGGCGACCATGATGAACGCCGCGACGATGAAGGTCGTGAGGGTCGCGGTGCTGAACATGGTGATGCGAGCCTAGTCCCCGATGAAGTCGCGTATGAGCGGAGCCGCCGCCGCTGAATGCGTCTCAAGCAGCAGATGTCCGGCGTCGAAGATGTGCGCCTCCATCCTCGGCAGGTCCCGCATCCACGACACTGTTTCGGCGAGATCGAAATAGATGTCGTGCCTGCCCCAGATCAGCAGCCCGGGCGGCTGCCACTGCGTGAGGAACTCGGCGATCTTGTTCCACCGGGCAATGTAGGTCGCATAGTCTGTGACCAGTGCGCGCTGGGTCTCCATCCGGCCCGGCAGATTCATCACCCGCCAGTCCTCCTCCCAGCGTTCTGCCGGGATCTTCTCGGTGACGTCTGCGGGGACACCCGAGAGGTACTGATCGCGCGTTCCCTCGAAGGTGAGGTGGGCCATCGCTGCGGCCTCGTTCTCCGGGTCCGGGGCCGCCCAATACTCCAGCGTCCGGTCCCAGCCGGCGTTGAATCCGCTCCGATGGGCGTTGGCGTTCTGGATGATCAGGCCCCGCACTCGTTCCGGTGCGGCCATGGCGATGTGGAACGCGACGGGGGCGCCGAAATCGTGGACGTAGAGATAGAGCGGTCCGATCTCGAGGCGATCCAGAAGTTCGGAGATCGCCTCTCCGAAAGCGGTGAAGCCGGGGTCGGGCAACGGATCGGACTCACCGAAACCCGGCAGGTCGGGTGCGACGACATAGACCTGTGGCGCCAGCGCCGCGGCGACATCCTCGAACATCCGCGCGGAGTTCGGGACGCCGTGCAACAGCAGCAGCGTCGGCCTGGACGGCTCTCCCGCGGTGAGGAAGGACAGCTCTGCATCGCTGGAGAGGCGGATTCGTTCTCGCGTGATGGGGTTCATGCTCGTGCCACGGTCTCAGTCGCTCAGCCGGCGGGGTACGCGCTGATCCGCAGCGACCGGGCGAGGTGCACCGCGTTGCGGGTGGCGGTCGCGATCGACGATGCCACCTTCTCCGGAGTCTCCGGCAGGTCCTTGTAGTCGGTCGTCTGCATCGCTTCGCCGTTCCAGTACACCGATCCCTGCGCCGGAAGCGAGAAACCGACGTCGTTCAGGGCCTGGAACAGGATCGCTGCGATGTGGTGAGCGCCATCCTCGTTGCCCACGACCGCCGCGATCGCGACCTTGTCGAACAGGATCGGGCGGCCCTGCTCATCGGTCTCGCTCAGCTCCGCGTCGAGGCGCTCGAGCACGCGCTGAGCGACGCTGGAATGCTGTCCCATCCACGTCGGCGAGGCGAACACGACGATGTCCGCCGCCAGTACCCTCTCCCGCAGAGCCGGCCACGCGTCGCCGTCGCCCATGTCGGTCACCACGCCCGGAAGGATGCGGTGATCGACGGGGCGGATGCGGTCGTCGTCGACGCCGAGTTCAGCGAGAGCATCCAGCACCTGCCCGCCGAGTTTCTCCGTGCTCGACGTCGCGGGAGACGGCTTGAGCGTGCAGTTGATCATCAGTGCGGTCAGTCGATCGTCCATCCCCGCACGATACGGACATCCCCGCGAAGCGGCACAGGGGCTTTCGCGCCGCCGGAGTGTGTACTAAGCCCGGCTGTTCCCCGGGCTACTTCCGGTGCGCTGCGTAGTATGCGAGCAGCGCCTTCGTCGACGCATCCTGACCCTCGATCGCTGCGGTGTCGCCCTCGATCGCCGGAGCGATCTGCATCGCCAGCTGCTTGCCGAGCTCGACGCCCCACTGATCGAACGAGTTGATGCCCCAGATCGTGCCCTGCGTGAACGTGATGTGCTCGTACAGCGCGATGAGCTGGCCGAGCACCTGCGGCGTGAGCGCCGGTGCGAAGATCGACGTCGTCGGGCGGTTGCCGGCGAAGGTCCGCGCGGCGACGAGGGCGCCGGTGGTGCCTTCGGCCTCGACCTCCTCGGCGGTCTTGCCGAAGGCGAGGGCCTTGGTCTGCGCGAGGAAGTTCGCCAGGAACAGGGCGTGCACGTCCTGGCCGTCGTCGGCGAGGGGGTAGGCGGGGTTCGCGAACGCGATGAAGTCTGCCGGGATCAGCCGGGTGCCCTGGTGGATCAGCTGGTAGAACGCGTGCTGGCCGTTGGTGCCGGGCTCGCCCCAGAACACCTCGCCGGTGTCGGTGGTGACCGGGGTGCCGTCCCACCGCACGGACTTGCCGTTGGACTCCATGGTCAGCTGCTGCAGGTACGCAGGGAAGCGACTCAGCTGCTGCGCATACGGGAGCACCGCGTGCGACTGCGCGCCGAAGAAGTTCACGTACCAGACGTTCAGCAGGCCCATCAGCACCGGGACATTGCGCTCCAGGGGAGTGGTCCGCACGTGCTCGTCGACGGCGTGGAACCCGGCCAGCAGATCGCGGAACGCGGCCGGGCCGAGTGTGATCGCGAGCGACAGCCCGATCGCGGAGTCGACGGAGTAGCGGCCACCCACCCAGTCCCAGAAACCGAAGGCGTTCACCGGATCGATGCCGAAGGCGGCCACCTTGTCGAGGGCGGTCGAGACGGCGACGAAGTGATGCGCCACGGCATCGGTACGAGCCTCATCCGAGTCGCCGATCGCACCGGATGCTTCGAGCCCCGTCCACAGCCAGTCGCGCGCGAGCCGCGCGTTGGTGAGCGTCTCGAGCGTCGTGAAGGTCTTCGACGCCACGATGAACAGGGTGGTCTCGGGGTCGAGGCCGGCAGTCTTCTGGGCGAGGTCGGTCGGGTCGATGTTGGAGACGAAGAGGGCCTGGAGGCCGGCATCCGCATACGGCTTGAGGGCCTCATAGACCATGACCGGACCGAGGTCCGAGCCGCCGATGCCGATGTTGACGACGTGCGTCACCTTCTTGCCGGTCACGCCCAGCCACTCGCCGGAGCGCACCCGGTCGGCGAAGGCCGAGAGCGCGTCGAGCACGGAGTGCACGTCGGCATCGACATCCTGTCCGTCCACGACCAGCGCCGGCGCGGCGCCGGCCGGACGTCGCAGCGCAGTGTGCAGCACAGCGCGGTCCTCGGTGGTGTTGATGTGCGCGCCGGCGAGCATCGCGGCGTAGCGGTCGGCGACCCCGGTCTGCTCTGCGAGGCGGAGAAGAGCCGCGATGACCTCGTCGGTGACGAGGTTCTTCGAGAGGTCCACATGCAGATCCGCGAGGGGCAGCGACAGCCGTTCGGCGCGAGACGGATCTGCGGCGAACCAGGCGCGGAGATCGGGGGCGAAATCGTCGCGGAGAGCGGTGAGATCGGACCAGGCGGGGGTACGGGTCGGGTCTACGGGAGCGGCCATGGGTACATCCTAGGATTGCCGAGATGAGCGAGACGACGGCACCCGGTAACATGACGCCGCCCTGGTGGCGGCGGCTCGTGCTCAACTTCCTCACCTGGGGATTCGTGCTCCTGGCAGCCGCCACGGCGCTGACCCTGGGAACGGGGAACCTCGACATCCTCCAGTTCCTGCTCATGATCGTCGGCGGCTGGTGCTTCGGCTTCGCGTTCGTGAACGCCACCATGCGGATGCCGCGCAACGGCGTGGTGCTGCACATCGCGGTCGCCGTGGCCCTGGGTGCCCTGATGGTCTTCGTCACCGAGTACGGCGGAGTGCTGATCGAGCCGCTTCCCGAAGCGGCGCGTGGCATCTTCGTCGTGCTCCAGATGGCGGCGATCCCGGCGACAGGGTGGATCTGGCTGGGGCTCCTCGGCCGCGTCACGGATGCGCTCACGCGCCGCGAGCGCAAGAACGCTCCGATACGGGTCGCCCCAGAGTGGGAGCGCGATGAGCGAGGCGACGGATCATTCGTGCGGTTCCTCGCGGTCGAGTTGCGGATGCAGCACCTCACCGTCGCCATTGCGGGGATCGTGGTCGTCGTCGGCGCGCTGTCAGTTGTCCTCCTGATCGCCTTGAATGACATCGTGCTGAGCCTCGGTCCGCGGATTCTGATCGTCGTGATCGGCCTCGTCCTCGGTCTTCCCGCCTACCTGGTCCTGACCGCGGTGCTTCGCCGGCGGACCGAGCAGTGCGCCATCGCGTTCGGCAACGACGAGATCCGCATCGACGTCGGGGGAGCAGAATCCGTCATCCGATTCTCCGACCTCGAACACCTGCGCTGGCGCGGCCGCAGCGACTACGCCAGGGTCGAGGTCCGCGGCGCGGGCGTCGACGTGTCGCTCTTCACGGGCATCGCCAAGGCGCCTGCGGGCTGGACAGTCGAGCTGCCTCGGCTGCCGCGACGGGTCTTCCGCCGGTTCGAGCTCGCGGGCCTCGTCATGGAGAAGTCGGCCCGCGGCGAGGTCATCACCTTCCGTCGCCCGGTCGGCACGCTCCCGGACGAGAAGTATCCTGGGAAGCGGCCGTTACGACAGGAGACCCCGTGATCCTCAGCTTCATCCTCTTCTTGATCCTCTTCCTCGGAGGCATCTGGCTGATGGGTCTCGCGCAGTCGCTCGAAGACTTCCAGGCGATCATCTTCATCGCCGGTCTGCTCATCATGTGCCTCTCGCTCGCGTTCATGATGCGCCAGGGCGGATCGGCGACGCGCCGCTCCAACAGCTGGTCGGGCAAGGCAGCCGAGTAGCAGAGTCAGCGCCTCCTGGCGAGGCGCGCGTCGAGGTTCGCCTTCACAGCCGGCCATTCCGGCTCGATGATCGAGAACTCGACGCTGTCGCGCAGCGCGCCGTTGCGGTACCGGGACATGGACCGCATCACGCCGTCCTGTTTCGCGCCGAGACGCTCGATCGCGGTCCTGGACTGGAAGTTCAGCCACTGCGTGGTGAGTCCCACCCGGAAGACGCCCAGCGTCTCGAACGCGTGCTGAAGCAGGAGGAGCTTCGACTCGGCATTCGTGCCGGTGCCGTGCGCCGACGGGCGGTTCCACGTGTAGCCGATGTGCAGTCGCGGAGCCTCGGGATCGAGGTCGTAGAACGTCGTCATGCCGATCACGCGCCCGGCCGCGTCGAACGCCGTGAACGGCACCATCTCGTGCTTCTCGCTGAGGTCGAGGCGCCGCTCGATCTCGGCGGCGACGCCGTCGGGTGCGGGAACGGACGTGTACCACGCGGTCTTCCAGAGATCGCCTTCCTCGACGGCTTCGACCAGCCCGTCGTGGTGGGCGCGCTCGAGCGGGCGGAGTTCGACCAGCCGGCCGGTGAGGGTGACAGGGGCGGGTTCGACGAGGAAGGCCATGGACACATTCAACCAGCGCGCGAGCCGCTCGGCGCGCGGTAGCGTTGCCCCATGAAGACAGTGCCGTTCGGATCGACAACCGCCCCCGCCGTCATCGCAGGAATGATGCGCATCACCGACAAGACAGATGCGCAGATCCGCGAACTCTACGACACCGCCCGCGCCGCCGGCATCGACTTCTTCGACCACGCCGACATCTACGGCGGCAGCATGCACGCGTGCGAGGCCCGGTTCGGGGATGCTCTGCAGCTGAGCGCCGCGGAGCGGGCCGAGATCGTGCTGCAGACGAAGTGCGGGATCGTGCCGGCGCAGGGCATGTTCGACTTCTCCTACGAGCACATCGTCACCCAGGTCGAGGGATCGTTGCGGGCTCTGCAAACCTCCCACATCGACGTTCTGCTGCTTCACCGGCCCGACGCTCTCGTCGAGCCGGATGAGGTCGCCAGGGCCTTCGACGAGCTCGAGGCCACCGGCAAGGTGCGCGCGTTCGGCGTCTCCAACCACACTCCGCGCCAGATCGACCTGCTGCGCACCGCCGTGCGGCAGCCGCTCGTGGCCAACCAGCTGCAGCTGTCGATCACGCACGCCCCGATCATCGCGCAGCCGGTCGCCGCGAACATGGCGGCCGAGGAGCAGAGCGTCGACCGCGACGGTGGCGGCATCGTCGACTACTGCCGCATCAACGGCATCACGGTCCAGGCGTGGTCGCCGTTCCAGGGCGGCTTCTTCACGGGCGTGTTCCTGGGCAACCCCGAGTACGCCGAACTCAACACCGTGATCGACCGGCTCGCGGCATCCTACGACGTCACCCCCATCGCCATCGCGACGGCGTGGATCACGCGGCACCCCGCGAACATGCAGGTGGTGCTGGGAACGACCACGCCCGAGCGGGTCCGCGACGCGGCAGCCGGTGCCGACATCGTCCTCACCCGCCCTGAGTGGTACGAGCTGTTCCGCGCAGCGGGCCACCTGCTGCCGTGACGGATCCCGTTCGACCGGCTCGGAGACCTCGTCCGTCGTCTACCCTGTAGCCATGCCGTTCCTGTTCTCGATGCTCGTCGTCGCGCTGATGATCGGCGCGCTGATCGACATCATCACGCGTGACGATTCGCAGGTGAAGTACCTGCCGAAGATGGTGTGGATCATCATCGTGATCCTGCTGCCGCTGATCGGCAGCATCCTGTGGTTCGCGATCGGGCGGGAGTACGGGGAGTCCGGGATCGCCATTCCGCGGATGCGCAGGGCATCGCGTCCCACGCCGACGGATGTACGGCCGGCTCCGGCCGCGCCCGTCGACACGCGCACGACGGAGCAGCAGATCGCCGACCTCGATCGCGAAATCGAGGAGTGGCGCCTGCGCCAGGAGGTCGAGAAGCGCAAGCGCGAAGAGGGCGGCCCTTCGGCCGGCTCGGAGGCGCAGCCGGGCTAAGCGGCGACCGCGAGGTCGTACGACTCCCTGATCGCCGGCTCCAGGGTCGGATACCGGAACTCGAACCCTGCTCGGGTGAGCTTCTCCGGGAGCACCCACCGGCTCTTCAGGATCAGCTCGGTCTCGGTGCGGATGCCGATGGCGCCGAGCTCCAACATCCATCGCGGCATGGGCGGGCCGAAGCCGACCCCGAGAACCCGGCGCACCGTCGCCATGAACTCGTTGTTGTCGACGGGATGCGGCGCGGCGGCGTTGACCGGGCCGTCGAGCGACGGCGTCTGCTCGATGAAGTCGATGATGCGCGCCACGTCTTCGACATGCACCCAGCTGAAGCGCTGCGTTCCGCGTCGTGCGCCGGGGAAGTGCCCGGTTCCGGCCGCGCGACGTCGCCTGCTCACCGGCCACCGGCCGTCGTGCTGCGCGCCGCCGAGACCTCGTCGCGCCAGGGTCTGCAGCGGGCCGAGCACACCACCGTGTCCGAGGACGATGGTGCTCCGCAGCGCCACCCGGCGGGTGTGCGGCAGGTCATCGGCGAACAGTGCCTGCTCCCATGCCTTCGCGACCTCGACCGAGAAACCCGTGCCGATCTCACCGGTCGACTCCGTCATCGGGCGGTCCTCCGCATGACGGTAGATCGTCGCCGTGGAGGAGTTCACCCAGAGCGCCGGTGGTGCTGCCGCTGCGGCGATCGCCCGGCTCAGAGAGGATGTGGTGTCGAGCCGGGAGCGGAAGATCTCGGCTCGATTCTCGGGTGTGTAGCGGCAGTTGACGCTCTTCCCCGCGAGCCCGATCACCAGTTCGGCGCCGTCGACGGCGCGGTCGATCCCGGTCTGGTCGCCCCAGCCGAGATCGGCGCCCGATCGCGAGATCGTGACGACCTCGCGCCCTGCCGCGCGCAGACGCGGTAGAAGGTACTGGCCCATGAACCCGGTGGATCCGCCGATGACCACTCTGCCTGCACCTACGGGTTCGCCTGCACTCACGGGGCTGCCTCCTCGATCCGATAGCTGAAATCGCCGTTGTACTCGTAGATCCGCCCGATGACCGGCGCGGTGATGGTCAGATCGACGTGCTGCCGACCGGTCACGTCGTCGAAGCGCTCGGTGAGACGGACGGCGGGGGAGAGGGGCCGCGGCAGGCGGATCCGCAGGCGGCCGAGCCGGATGCCGACGGCACGACTGGTGAGGGCGAGCGCGCCGCCCTGCACGTCGACCTCGAAGCATGCTGCGATCAGGCCCGGCTCGCCGAGCTCATCGACGACGCGGCCGTGGCGCGTGAGCGCGACCGCATCCCTCATCGTCCACGAGCCGCCGGCGAGGTGGAACTCGCGCTCGCCGACCGCGCGGGAGGCGATGGTGCGATTCTCCACGCGGAACGGCACATCGCTCTCCCAGCACGCGACGATGACGCCGCGTCGCTCGAGCGGGCGCAGGAACGGCCAGAGCCAGCGCCGCGGAGTGCCGATGCGATGGAGCACGCCTTCCCCGACGCCGACATCGCCGTCCGGGATCGCCCGGAAATAGGTCTGCAGGACGGGGTGCAGCTCATGGATGCGGTCGCCGAGTGCCCTGGCGTAGGGAGACTCCGAAGGGGGCACCCTTCGAGACTAGCTTTCCGGCGGGCGCAGCAACCGCTCGAGGAGCTCGAGCGCGTCCTGCTGCGGGACGGTGTCATCCAGCAGCCATTGCGTCTGGAGGCCGTCGGATGCGGCGACCACGAGCGCCGCGACGGCCCCCGGGTCGACGTCGGCGCGGATGCGTCCGGTGCGCTGCTGCGCGATGACCCGCTTGACGAGGTCGGCCCGCACCTCGGTGAAGCGATCGGTGGCGAATTCCCGAGCGGCGGGGTGGCCCTCCTCCAGCGCCGCGGCCACGAGAGATGAGTACAGCTGCACGAGACCGGGGACGGCGCGGTTCGCCTTCGCCGAGTGGATCATGATCTCGACGGGGGTCGGGGCGACTTTCGGCCGCGGGCCGGGGGATGGGCGCTCGGAGGCGGCGCGGTAGACGGCCACGAGGAGCTCCTCGAGAGAGCCGAAATAGTGGGTCAGGGCGGAGTGCGTGACACCGACCTCCTTGGCGATCGAGCGGAGGCTGGTGCGGTCCGCCCCGCGGGCCGCGAACACCTCGATGGCGCGATCGAGGATCTCCTGCCGTCGCGCGACGCCCTTCGCGTAGGTGCCGCGAGGACGTGGCGATTCGGAGTCGTCGGACATGGCTGAAGCCTAGCCGAACGAAAACCTCCAGTCGGAGGTATTTGTGGTAGCGTGCCTCGTATCGCGGGCGCTCGCATGCGCCTCCACGCGTCACCGACGACACAGAAGGAGCCCCACCGATGACGGTTCAGACATCCGTCCAGTTGTTCACGATCAAGGATCAGCTGGAAGCCGACCTCGAGGGCGCCCTCGTCGAGGTCGCGAAGCGCGGCTTCACCACGGTCGAGCCCTATGACTTCGTGCGCCGCGCCGAGGCGCTCGCCGCAGCCCTCGCCAACGCAGGCCTCACCGCCCCGAGCGGCCACGCCTTCCTCGCCTCCCAGTCCTTCGTCAACCCGGATGGCAGCGGAACCGACAACGCGGTGCCGTCGCCTGCTGTGGTGTTCGCCGCGGCGAAGGTTCTCGGCATGACCACGGTCATCGAGCCGTACGTCGAGCCTGCGCGCTGGACTTCCGTCGAGCAGATCGAGGAGACCGCTCGCCTGCTCAACGAGGCGGCGGAGATCGGCGCACCGCTCGGCATCCGAGTCGGCTACCACAACCACGCTCACGAGCTCGAGGCCGTGTTCGACGGTGTCACCGGACTCGAGGTGCTGGCCGGATTCCTCGATGAGCGCGTCGTGCTCGAGGTCGACCTGTACTGGGTGGCGCGCGCAGGTCAGGACCCGGTCGCCCTGCTGCAGCGCCTCGGCGACCGTGTCATCGCGGTGCACGCGAAGGACGGCACGCTCGACCCCGCGGCGGTCCAGGCATACCCGCCGGCGGATCAGGTGCCCGCAGGCGACGGTGTCGTTCCGCTCGTCGAGGCGATCCGGGCCGCTCCCGCGCTCGAGCTCGCGATCGTCGAGTTCGACCACTATGAGGGGGACCTGTACGACGCCGTCGAGCGCAGCCGTGTCTTCCTCGACGAGCAGGTGGCCGGCTGATGGGCTCGATCAGCGGACCCGTCGGCGTCGGCATCATCGGCGCGGGCAACATCAGCGACCAGTACCTGACCAACCTCACCGCCTTCCCCGACGTTCAGGTGCTCGCGATCGGCGATCTCGATGCTGATCGCGCACGTGCACAGGCAGACAAGTACGGCGTTTCCCGTGCAGGTGGCGTCGACACCGTGCTCGGCGACCCGGACATCGACGTCGTGGTGAACCTCACGATCCCGGCGGCCCACGTCGAGGTGTCGCTCGCGATCCTGGCGGCAGGCAAGCACGTCTGGACCGAGAAGCCGATCGGCGTGAGCCGTGAGGAGTCGCGACGGCTGCTGGAGGCGGCGGACGCCGCCGGCCTGCGCGTCGGTGTCGCACCGGACACCGTGCTCGGCCCGGGCGTGCAGACGGCGAAGCGCGCGATCGCGCGCGGCGACATCGGCCGGCCGCTGTTCGCGCAGACCACCTTCCAGTGGGGTGGCCCGGAGGTCTTCCACCCCAACCCCGCGTTCCTGTATGCGAAGGGCGCCGGACCCCTGCTCGACATGGGGCCGTACTACGTCTCCACGCTCGTGCACGTCTTCGGTCCGGTCGCGACGGTCGCGGCCCTCGGGCTGCAGGGCAGCCCGACGCGCCGCGTGCAGGTCGGTGAGCTCGCCGGCCAGGAATTCCCAGTCGAGATCCCGTCGACGCTGAGCGTGCTGATGGAGTTCGAGGGCGGGGGCCAGGGGCAGAGCATGTACAGCACCGACTCGCCGCTGGCGCGACAGGGCATCGTCGAGATCACCGGCACCGAGGGGACGCTGGTCATTCCCGACCCGAACACCTTCGGCGGCACGATCTCGATCATCCGTGGCGACCAGGTGGTCCAGGACGTCGTCCAGGAGGGCGTCCTCGCGGGTCGTGGCCTCGGACTGCTCGACATGGTCCGCTCGGTCGCCGCCGATCGCCCGCACATCGCCACCGGTGAGTTCGGGTACCACGTGCTCGACACGCTGCTGTCGATCGAGGAGGCTGCCGCCTCACGCAGCTTCGTCACCGTCGAGAGCACCCTCGGCGAGGTGGGCGCACTCGGCGCCGACTTCGACCCGTTCGCCGCAACGCTCTGATCGAGTGCGTCGCCAGCACCTCGGAGTCGGAGCTTTCCTCAGACTCCGAGGTGCTGCGCGCTCGCCTCGGCGCGCGTTGCTCGCGCTGAGGCGAAAGTCATGGTCGTCTCCGCGCGGTCAGGGCGCGAGCTCGCGCAGGCGGACGAGACGCTCGTGCCCGGTCTCCTCGAGTTCGGCGATCTCATCGCGCGACTTGAGGAAGTCGGAGAACGAACGATAGCCGAGCGCCTTCTCGCTGAAGGACGGATCCATCCGCCGCATGTGGGTCTTCACCGCCGAGCTGTGCAGCCACTCGTCCGCGCCTGCCTTGTCGTGGCCGAGACGCAACGCGCGCTCGAGCAGCTGAGTCGATTCCTCCTGCTCCGTGAGCGGAGCGGACGGGACTTCCTCCACCTCCACCGGCTTCGCGGTCTTCTTCGTGCGCGACCGGGGAGCGGCTTTCGCCTTCGGCGGCGCTTCTGCGGCCACCTCCGTGACGGCGTCGGCCGGTTCGGGAGCTGTCGGCGGAACCACGACCGCCTTCGGCTGCGGGCGCACCACGCCGGGCAGCGAGTCGTAGGACTCGAACTCGTCGCAGGCCGCGGCGAGTGACTTCGCCGTGGAGCCGGCGACGCCGACCCCGATGACGTAGCGGCCGAGGCGCTTGCACCGCTGTGCGAGCGGCACGTAGTCGCTGTCGCCTGCCACGATCACCACGTGGGTCAGATCGGGAAGGCGGAACATGTCCTCGACGGCATCGACGGCCAGGCGGATGTCGGCGCCGTTCTTGGCGTAGGCGGCGGCGGGGAAGAGCTGCACCAGGTCGACCGCGCGGGCGACGAGCTGCGAGCGATACACGGCGTTCACGGGCGACGACCAGTCGGCGTAGGCGCGGGTGAGCACCAGCGTGCCGAAGGATGCGGCGTAGTCGATGATCGCGCCGACCTCGATCATCGCGCGGCTCAGCCGCTCACTGACCTCGGGGTCGTTCGGGTTCTCGGTGATCCGCTGGCGATCCTTGCCGTAGGCGTTGCGGCCGTGCACACGGTCGTACCAGGAGATGACGATGTTGTCGAAGTCGAGGTAGACGGCGACGCGCGTGTCTGTCGTCTCAGCCACGGTCGGCCTCCTCGCTCGGGTAACGCACGCCGATCTGTGTGCGGATCTCGTCGAGGGTGCCCATGATCGCGACGCTCTCCGCGATCGGCAGGATGTCTCCTTCGAGCTGGCCGTCGCGCACCAGCCGCTCGGCGGCGAGCGCCTGGAACTGCATGCCGCGTCCCACGATCTCCGAGGAGTACTCCTCCTGCACCGTGCCGTCCGGCCCGACCACCCGGAACGACGTGGGGCTGTACCAGACCCGGTCGATGTCGATCCGCGCCTCGGTTCCGACGATGGTCGCGGCGTTCGCCCCTGCTCCACGCGAGGACGACACGCTGGTCGAGACGGCCCCGCCCTCGTGCGTCATGACGGTGGCGACCTCTGAATCGGCGCCTGTCTCGATCAGGCGTCCGACGGCGCGTACGGTGGTCGGTGTTCCCAGGATGTCGTGGATGAACGAGATCGGGTAGATGCCGAGGTCGAGCAGCGCGCCACCGCCGAGCTCAAGCGCGTTGAGGCGGTGCGCCGGATCGGAGGAGATGCGCTGCGTGTGGTCGGCGGTGACGACTCGGATATCGCCCAGCGTTCCGGCGGCGATGATCTCGCGGATGCGGATCATGTGCGGCAGATAGCGCGTCCACATGGCCTCCATCACCAGGAGTCCGCGCTCGGCGCCCAGCCGCTGCAGATCCTCGGCCTCGGCGCGGTTCAGAGTGAACGCCTTCTCGACGAGCACGTGCTTGCCGTTCTCGAGGGCGAGACGTGCGTTCTCGTGATGCATCGGGTGCGGAGTTCCGACGTAGATGATGTCGACATCGGGATCGGCCGCGAGAGCCTCGTAGGAGGGGTGCGCGTGCGCGATGTCGAAGCGGGCGGCGAAGGCGTCCGCCGACTCCTGCGACCGGGATCCGACGGCCACGAGATCGAGTCCGGCCGTTCGAAGATCGGATGCGAAGGAACCGGCGATGCCGCCGGTTGCGAGGATTCCCCAACGAAGACCAGTCATGGTCTCAGCGTACGGGGTGCGGGCCGGGCGGCGGCACTCAGGCCCGCGCGAGCGCCTGATCCAGGTCGGCGATGATATCGGCCGGGTCCTCGAGTCCGGCGGAGAGCCGGATCGTGTTGAGGGAGATGCCGGCCGCTGCGCGCTGCTCGGCGTTCAGGTGCGAGTGCGTCATCGAGGCCGGATGCGCGACCATGCTGCGTGCGTCGCCGATGTTCGCGATGAGGCGCACCACGGTGAGGCTGTCGACCACCCGCGCGACGCGCTCCTGCGTGCCGGCGTCCTCTGCTCCCGCGAGTTCGAAGGAGAACACGGAGGGCACGCCGCGCGGCAGATAGCGCTGAGCGAGTTCGTGCCACGGGTTGTCGTCAAGCCCCGGGTGGTTCACCTTCGCGACAGCGGGATGCTGCCGGAGGTGCTCCGCGACGGCCTGCGCCGTCGCACTCTGACGGGACACCCGCAGGTCGAGGGTCTCGATGCCCAGCAGGATCTGCCAGGCGTTGAAGGGCGAGAGCGAGGGACCGAGGTCGTGCACGTACTTCGACTTCACCAGCGGCGCGAACGACTGGCCGATGCCGAACCGGTCCCACAGCACCAGCTCACCGAACCGCTTGTACGGTGCGGTGAACTGCGGCCAGCGCGCCGGGTCCGCGCCGAAGTCGAACGTGCCCTGGTCGACGACGACGCCGCCGAGCGAGGTGCCGTGACCGGAGAGGAACTTCGTCGCCGAGTGCACGACGAAGTCGGCGCCGTGCTCGCCGGGGCGCACCAGGAACGGGGTGCCGACCGTGTTGTCGATCACGAGCGGCACGCCGGCCTCATGTGCGATGTCCGCGACGAGCCGGATGTCGAGCACCTGGGCCACCGGATTGGCCACCGACTCGGCGAAAACGGCACGAGTCTGCGGAGTGATGGCCGCACGCCATGCCTCGGGGTCGTCCTGGTCCACGAAGGTCGTGCGGATGCCGAAATCCTCGAAGGTGTCCTGCAACAGGTCGACCGTGCCGCCGTAGAGCTGGTTCGCCGCCACGATGTGCCCGTTCCGGCCGACGAGCGCCAGCAGCGTGACCGCCACAGCCGCCTGGCCCGAGGCCACGGCGACGGCGGACGTGCCGCCCTCGAGTGCTGCCACGCGCTCCTCGAGCACCTGCTGCGTGGGACTGGCGTTGCGGCTGTACAGGTTGCCGACCGTGCGCAGAGCGAACAGGTCGGCAGCGTCGGCGAGCGAGGCGAACTGGAAGGCGGCTGTCTGATAGATCGGCGGAATCGCGCTGTTCTGCGGGGTCCCCGGAACGTAGCCGGCCTGGATCTGCTGGGTCGCGAACTCGCTCATCCGTCCATCATCCGGGGGAGTGTCGATCCGGCACGGGGATATGTCGAACTGTTGCGGCGCGTGATTCGGGGGAGGAGCATGGTGGAATGGGCGGCGTCATCGAGTTCGAGCTGGTGCGGACCGTCGACGCGCAGATCGGCGAGGTGTTCGAGCGGCTCGCAGACATCGACGGATACAAAGACTGGATGCCGAAGCGCGGGAGCCTCTTGCGGCATACGAAGCAGACGTCGCCGGGTCCCGTCGGAGTCGGGACCACCTACGTCGACCAGATGTCCGCGGGGACTTCGCCTGGAGAGGTCATCGAGTTCGACAGCCCGACGACGCTGGTATTCCACTGGTGGGACGCATCATCCCGTGGGAAGGTCAAAGTGGAGGGCTGGCCGGGATATCGGCTCGAGGCTTCCGGGCCGCGCACGACCATCGTTCGCCACCACGCGAGGATGGCCGCCTACGGAATCCATCGCCTCATGACGCCTTTGTACCGCCGGATGGCGCTGCGCGAACGCACCGTTGTCATCGAGGCGTTGCAGAGGTCCTTCGCGCGTCTCGCCTGACCTCTACGGGATTGCGTGTTGACGAGGTCCAGTGGCGCCGCTCGGTGAGTCCGTCTGAGTCAAGCCTGCGCTGCGACGAACCGCGCGATCGCCTGCAGCGTCTCCGGGTGTCCCTCCAGATGGGGGAGGTGCGCGACGTCGCTGAGTTGCACGAGCTCGGAATCGGGCACGGATGCTGCGACGTGACGGGCATTGCGCACCATATGCGCCAGGTCGAGGTCGCCGACCAGCACGAGCGTCGGCACCGTGATCGCGGCGATCCGTGGCCAGGCCTCCTCGATCAGAGCCGGATCGCCGGGGTCGGCGGCCGCGAGTGCGCGGCCGTTCATCTCCAGGAAGAGCGTACGAGCACCGGGTGCGGCACGGCCGGCGTGCCCGGGGCCGTCTAGCCAGATCTCGGCCTCGAGCCGGTTGACCTCGTCGAGGTCGCCGCTGTCATCGGCGGCGTCGATGCGCCGGTCGAGGTCCGCGACGAGCGGGGCGAGATCGGGTGCGGGCGCCCCGCCGATCGACGGGGCGATCAGCACGAGCGCACCGACGCGGTCCGGATGGGCGAGGGCCAGATCGATCGCCGCTCGGCCGCCCATCGAGCAGCCGATGACGATCGCCGTATCCACGGCTTCGGCATCCAGCACCGCGACGGCGTCGGAGACCGGCGACCAGCCGTCTTCGGGGTCGTACTCGGTCTCGCCGAAGCCGCGTGTGTCGTAACGGATGCTGCGGATCGCCGAGCCGAGATGATCGATCAGGGGTGACCAGGACCGCCGGTCGGTGACCCCGGCGTGGATCATCAGCACGGGTGCGCCGGATCCGGTGGCCTCGACCGCGAGTCGTGCGCGCCCGGAGGCGACCGTCTCGCGCGTCACGGGATGAGGATGATCTTGCCGGCGGTCGCGCCCGACTCCACGAGCTCGTGTGCCCGGATGGCCTCGGCGAGCGGGAGCTCCGGTCCGAGTTCGATCGTGAAGTCACCGTTGGCGATCAGCTCGATCGTCTTCGGCAGCGCCTCTGCACGCCAGGCCCGTTCCTCCTCGGTGAGCGGGACGGGAGATCCGCCCTGGAAGCCGCGGATGCCGAATCCGGCGGCGTCCGCCCCGCGGACGATCGTGGCGATGCGGTCGCGGTCGGCGACGAGATCGAGGGAGGCCTGGATCGCCTCGTCGGTTCCGGCGCAGTCGAGGGCGACGGTGATCCCGCCGGGCGCGGCCTCGCGGACCCGCTCGAGCAGGCCCGCGTCGTAGGAGACCGGGATGGCGCCGAGTTCGCGCAGTTGGTCATGTCTCGCCGGGCTCGCCGTCGCGACGACGGTGGCACCCCAGGCCACGGCGAACTGGACCGCCGCCTGGCCGACGGCACCTGAGCCGCCGTGCACGAGCAGCGTGTCGCCGGCGCTGACGCCGAGCGAGCGGAGTGCCTGGTATGCCGTGCCGGCCGGGATGCCGATACCGGCGCCCTCGGCGGCGGTGACCGCGTCGGGCAACGCGGCGATGTTGCGCACAGGCACGGTCAGCGACGACGCGTATGTGCCGACCGTGTCGCGGATGGCCACGCGGTCGCCGACGGCGAACCCGGTGACCCCGTCGCCGACCGATTCGATCACCCCGGCACCGTCGAAGCCGACCGGTCGCGGTTCGGTGATCGGCTTGGACGCGCGGTTGCCGCTGCGCAGTTTCGCGTCGATCGGATTCACCCCAGCGGCTTCGATCCGCACGACGACCTCACCCGAGGTCGCGAGCGGGTCGGGGATCTCGATGAGGTGGAGGACGTCGGGGGAGCCGATTTCGGTGTAGACGATCGCGCGAGCCATGATTTCAGGCTACCGCCGCAGATCAGCGACCCGCCAAGACCTTCATGATCCGCGGCGGAGAAACCGGCTGCGCCGTGCCCAGCCGCTGCGCGAACAGGCTGACCCGGTACTCCTCCAGCAACCATCTCGTCTCGATGAGCGCCGGCGAGGCGTCGGCCGGGAGAGGGATCGCGCCGCCGGCATCCGCGTAGACCGTGGCCATCCGCTCGTACTCGGTCATCCGCGTGCGATCCTTGCCGGGCGCATCCGCCAGGGTCTTCAGCCGGTCGGTCATCCCCTCCAGATATCGCGGAAGGTTCGCGAGACGCGAGACGCCGGTCGTGGAGACGAAACCGGGATGCAGCAGCCCGGACAGCTGTGTCCGGATGTCGTTCAGGGGCCCGAGGAGGGCGAGCGAGTTCTGCGCCTTGATGCCCCGTTCGACCTCGCGGGACTTCGTCAGGATGCGCGCGACCAGCGAGACGCACGCGAAGAGATCGTCGACGAGCGCCGCGGACACGATGTCGCGGACGCGTGCGAACTCGGCCTCCGCGCGGATGATCCCGCCCGGTGCCGCACGTTCGATGACCTCCCGCACCACGGCGGCCCGGCAGTCCTCGATGAGCGCGGCCGCAGACGAATACGGTGATGCGGCGAGAGCCAGCTTCTCGTGGCTCGTCAGGTGCTCCTGCACGTACGACGACGGCGACGGCACGGCGAGCAGCATGAGCCGCAGCACGCCGGAACGGGTCGCGGCAGCGGCGGCATCCGCCGTCGCCTCCACACGCACGGAGACGGTCCTGCCCTGATCGACGATGGCCGGGTATCCCCGGACGACGCCACCCGCGACCCGGGTGTCGAGCACCTCGGGGAGATCGCCGAAGGTCCAGGCGGTGAGGCCGTCCTGTTCGATCGGCCCGCGACCAGAGGCGGCCGCGACGCGGGTCGCCGCGCTCGGCTCCTTCGGGGTCCGGTTCTCCGCCTGTGCCACGGACCGCGCCACGCTGCTGCGGGCGCGGTCCGAGAGCTGCTCCTGGAGGAGGCGCAGATCGCGCCCGGAGCCGGCGACGCGGCCCCGCTCGTCGACGGCACGGAAGTTCATGCGCAGGTGCGCCGGAACCCGCTCTTCGTCGAAGTCGGCGGCCGAGACGAGTTGATTGGCCAGCGGCTGGATCAGCCGCGCCAGGGCCTCCTTCAACGATCGCGTCGGCGTCCCCGCGTGGTTCTCCGGTCCCTCCTCGGAGAGAGCGGCGCCG
>NZ_PGGU01000015.1:57292-115333 GCF_002872075.1 Microbacterium aurantiacum
GAGCGGCGCCGAACTTCTCGGCCCAGTCGGCCGCGGGCACGACGTGCCGGCGGATCGTCTTCGGGAGCGCCCTCAGCAGAGCGGTGACGAGCTCCGCGCGCAGCCCCGGCACCTGCCAGTCGAAGCCGTGATCCTCGATCTGCGCGAGCAGCGCCAGCGGGATGACCACGCTCACGCCGTCGTCGGACGCACCCGGCTCGAAACGGTAGGCGAGACCGAGGACCTGGTCGCCCTGCGTCCAGCGGGTCGGGAACTCGCTCTGATCGGCGCGACCGTCGTCGTCGAGGAGGTCCGCCTCGCGCATGACGAGCAGCTTCGGCGTCGATGCGAGGGCCTCGCGCCACCACGTCTCGAAGGATCGCACGTCGAAGACCTCGGCGGGGATCCGGTCGTCGTAGAACCGGAACACGGCCTCGTCGCCGGCCAGGATGTCGCGTCGGCGCTCGCGTTCCTCGAGCTTCTCGAGGCGCTTGCGCAGCTCTGCGTTGCTCCGCCAGAACGCACTCACCCGCTTCTCGATCCGCTGCGGATCCCACTCGCCCTCGACGAGCGCGTGCCGGAGGAACAGCTCACGGGACGCCGCCCGGTCGATGCGGGCGAACTGCACGCGGCGCCGGGGGATGATCTCCACCCCGAACAGCGTCACCTTCTCGAAGGCGACGGCAGCGCCGGCATCCTTCGACCAGTGCGGCTCTGTGACCTGCCGCTTCGCGAGGTCTCCGGCGAGAGGTTCCGCCCAGGCCGGGTCGATCGCGGCGGCGGTCCGCGCGAACATTCGCGACGTCTCCACGATCTCGGCCGCCATCACTGCCTGCGGACTCTTCTTCCGCAGGGCGGAGCCGGGGAAGATCGAGAAGCGGATGCCGCGCGCGCCTCGGTACTCCGCGACACGTCGTTTCGGATCCTTACCGGGGGAGTGCGCCTTCGCGGTCGGCACGTTCCGCTCATCGAGCAGGCCGATCTGCGAGAGCAGCCCGGCGAGCAGGGCGCGATGCACGGCATCCGGGTCGGCGGTGCCCGTGGGGTCCGCCGCCTTGACCAGGGTGCGCAGCTGCCGGTGCACGTCGAACCATTCACGCACGCGCACGTAGTTCAGGTGCTCGGAGCGGCAGAGCCGGCGGAATGCGCTGGATCCGAGTTCGGCCTGCTGCTCGCGGAGGTGGTTCCACAGGTTCAGCATCGCGAGGAAGTCGCTCGTCGGGTCCGCGAAGCGCGCATGCAGGCGGTCGGCCTCCTCACGGCGCTCCTCCGGGCGCTCGCGGACGTCCTGAATCGACAGACCGGCCACGATCGGGAGGACAGAGGCGGTGACACCGTGCCGGCCGGACTCTACGAGCATCCGCGCGAATCGCGGATCGATCGGCATCCGTGAGATGTCCCGGCCGATGCGCGTGAGGCGCGGCGCCTCCGAACCTCGTGACGCGGCCACCGCACCGAGTTCGGTGAGCAGGTCGAACGCCGCCTTCACGCCACGGGAATCAGGAGGCGTGAGGAAGGGGAAGGCGGTGATGTCGCCGAATCCCAGGGCGAGCATCTGCAGGATGACCGACGCGAGCGAGGTGCGCAGGATCTCGGGTTCGGTGAACTCCGGGCGCTTGAGGAAGTCCTCTTCGCTGTACAGGCGGATGGCGATGCCGTCGCTGGTGCGTCCGGCACGACCCGCGCGCTGATTGGCCGAGGCCTGCGAGATCGCCTCGATCGGCAGCTGCTGCACCTTGGAGCGGTTGCTGTAGCGCGAGATGCGCGCGGTACCGGTGTCGATGACATAGCGGATGCCGGGAACCGTGAGGCTGGTCTCGGCGACGTTCGTGGCGAGGACGACGCGGCGACGGACTCCGGCCACGCGACTGCGCTCGAAGACGCGGTGCTGCTCGGCGGCGGACAGTCGTCCGTAGAGGGGGAGCACTTCCGTCGGGGAGCGGTCCTTCGCGTAGGCGCCGCGCACGGCGTCCGCCGCATCCCGGATCTCCGCCTCGCCAGGAAGGAACACCAGCACGTCTCCCGGCTCTTCTCGATCGAGTTCGCGGAGGGCCGTGACGATGGCCGACACCTCGTCGTCCGGTTCGCCGGAGTTCGGCCGGTTCGGGGACTCCGCGGCTCCCGCGTCGTCGACGAGGGGCCGGTACCGGATCTCGACGGGGTACGTGCGTCCGGAGACCTCGATGATCGGGGCCGGCTCTCCTCCAGCAGGCGCGAAGTGCTTCGCGAAGCTCTCCGGATCGATCGTCGCCGAGGTGATGATCACCTTCAGGTCCGGTCGCTCCGGCAGGATGCGGACGAGGTAGCCCAGGAGGAAATCGACGTTGAGCGACCGCTCGTGCGCCTCGTCGATGATGATCGTGTCGTAGCGGGTGAGCAGCCGGTCGCGGTGGATCTCGTTGAGCAGGATGCCGTCGGTCATCAGTGCGACCCGCGTGGCCTCGGAGACCTTGTCGGTGAAGCGCACCTTGTACCCGACGAGGGTGCCGAGTTCGACCTGCAGCTCCTCGGCGACGCGCTCGGCGATCGTGCGGGCGGCGAGGCGCCGAGGCTGGGTGTGCGCGATGCGCTCCCGCCCCAGCTCGAGGCAGATCTTCGGCAGCTGCGTCGTCTTGCCCGAACCGGTGGCGCCGGCGACGATCACGACCTGGTGGTCGCGGATGGCGTCGGCGATCTCCGCCCTGGCGGCGCTGACGGGCAGCTCCGGAGGGTAGGAGATCACGAGGGGGGACGCAGGCATGGCTCTCTATCGTATGACGCCCCCGAGAGGCGGCATCCCTATGATCGATCCGTGACGACAGCCGCAGCTTCCTCCGCCCCCGCGCCGACCTCGCCGACCGCGTCGCAGTGGTGGCGGGACTTCGGCCGGCCCCCGCGGATCATGGGACTCGACGTCGCGCGTGCGATCGCGATCATCGGCATGATCGGCGCCCATCTGGGGGAGACCGCAGAGACGGTCGAGCCCTCGGATCCCGCGGCCTGGACCGCACTCGTGCACGGCAACCCGTCGCTGCTGTTCGCGCTGCTCGCCGGCTTCTCGATCTCGCTGATGACACGTCGTGGTGAGGTCGCCCCGGAGGACGTGCCGGCGGTGCGACTGCGGATGCTCGGTCGTGGCGCGACGATCTTCGTCATCGGCCTGATCCTCGAGCTCCTGAACACCCCCATCGCGGTGATCCTCACCCTCTACGGCGTGCTCTACATCGCCGTCATCCCGGTGCTGCGCTGGCGCACGTCGCGGCTGATCCTCACGGCGGCACTGCTCGGCCTGTGCGGGCCGCCTCTGCTCGCGCTGCTCTCGCTGCTCTCGGCCGGCGCCAGTGGCGGCGGTATCTCGCTCGTACTCTTCGGCAGCTATCCGATCACCGTGTGGCTGTGCTTCGGCGTGACCGGAATGGTGCTCGGGCGGCTGCGCCTCGACCTCATGCGCACGGCTGTCTGGTTCGTCGCGGTCGGCCTCGTCTGCGCGACGGTCGGCTTCGGGCTGGGCTCCGTCGGCTCCTCGAGCGTCACGACAGGCGGTGAGTTCGCCTCGCCACGCGGGTGGGCCGATTGGGTGCAGCTCTGGAGTCAGGCGGAGCCGCTCGACCGGATGCGGGATGCGGTCCTGGAGGCCGCGCCGCATTCGGGCGGCGTGATGGAGATCCTCGGTGCCGGGGGCCTCGGCACCGCCGTGATCGGGGTGTGCATCCTGCTGAGCAGGCCACTGCGCTGGCTGCTGCTTCCGTTCGCTGCGCTCGGTTCCATGCCGCTCAGCGCATACACCGCGCACGTGGTGTCGTACGTGGTTCTCGCCGGGCCCGGCGGATTCATCTCGTCGAACGAGACCTGGATCTGGTCGGCCGTCGTCCTGCTGATCGTGACGACCACGTGGTCGATCGTCTTCGGTCGCGGTCCGCTGGAGCGTCTGACCGCACGCGTGGCGGATGCCGCCGCATCCGCCCCGCGTCATGCGCTGCGCCCATAGGCTGGATCTCATGACGATCCCCACTCTCGAACTCAACGACGGCAACTCCATCCCGCAGCTGGGCTACGGCGTCTTCAAGGTCCCCGCGGACGAGACAGAGCGAGCAGTCAGCGACGCACTCGAAATCGGCTACCGCCACATCGACACCGCAGCCATCTACGGCAACGAAGAGGGCGTCGGTGCAGCGATCGCGAAGAGCGGCATCGCGCGTGACGAGCTCTTCATCACCACCAAACTCTGGAACGACCGTCACGAGGGCGACGCCCCGAACGCGGCGATCGCGGAGAGCCTGGAGAAGCTCGGCCTCGAGCAGGTCGACCTCTACCTCGTGCACTGGCCGACGCCCGCCAAGGACAACTTCGTGCACGCCTTCGCGAAACTCGTCGAGCTGCGCGAAGCCGGACTCACTCGCAGCGTCGGCGTCTCGAACTTCCTGGTGGAGCACCTGGAGCGGGTCGTCGACGAGACCGGCGTCGTGCCGGCGGTGAACCAGATCGAGCTGCATCCCGCGTACCAGCAACGCGATGTCGTCGCCTGGAGCACCGAGCGCGGTATCCGCACCGAGGCATGGGGGCCGCTCGGCCAGGGCAAGTACGACCTGTTCGGCACGCCGGCCGTCGCCGAGGCTGCGGCGGCGCATGGCGTCACGCCGGCACAGGCGGTGCTGCGCTGGCACCTGCAGAAGGGCATCATCGTCTTCCCGAAGTCGGTGCGTGCCGAGCGCCTGCGCGAGAACCTCGATGTGTTCGGCTTCACGCTGACCGAGGCCGAGGTCGCCGGGATCGACGAGATCGATCCGCTGGACGGATCCGGTCGCGTCGGCACGCACCCGAACGAGTTCAACTGACCGACTCGAAGGCCACGGGCGTAGCGTGAAGGCATGACCAACCGGCTCGCCGACACGCTCAGCCCGTACCTCCGCGCGCACGCGGACAACCCGGTCGACTGGTTCCCCTGGGGATCGGACGCTTTCACCGAGGCGCAGCGACGCGACGTTCCGCTGCTGATCTCGATCGGATACTCGACGTGCCATTGGTGCCACGTGATGGCGCGCGAGTCCTTCGCGGACCCGGCGATCGCCGCCGTGATGAACGAGGGCTTCGTCTCGGTGAAGGTCGATCGCGAAGAGCATCCGGACGTCGACGGCGCCTTCATGGCCGCCGCGTCCGCCTTCACCCAGAACCTGGGCTGGCCGCTCACCGTGTTCGCGACGCCGCAGGGACAGGTGTTCTATGCGGGAACGTACTGGCCGCCCGTCGCGCGTGAGCCGATGCCGGCGTTCCAGGACGTGCTCGGGGCGGTGCGCGAGGCGTGGACGTCGCGGCGGGACGGGGTCGAGGAGTCCGCGGGTGCGGTCGCTGAGGCTCTCGCCAGGGCAGCAGCACCATCGCCCTCCGGCCTGCCGGACGGGGCCGCGATCGTCGAGGCCGCCGAATCCATCGCCGCGCGGGAGGACCACCGGTTCGGCGGGTACGGCGGGGCGCCGAAGTTCCCCGTCGCGACCACGCTGCGGTTCCTGCAGAGTCCTCTGGTGCGACGTGACGCCCCGGATGCCGCGGCTTCCGCGCACCGTGCTCTCGCCGCGATGGTCTCGTCCGAGCTGCGGGATGCCGTCGACGGAGGGTTCTTCCGCTATGCCACGCAGCGCGACTGGACGGTGCCGCACTACGAACGGATGCTCACCGACAACGCCCAGCTGCTGGAGGCCGCCCTCGAGGACGGGGACACCGCGACCGCTCGAGGCATCGCCGGCTTCCTGGTGAACGTGCTGCAGCGAGACGGTGGCGGCTTCGGCGCCGCACAGGATTCGGAATCCTGGATCGACGGAGAGCGGAACGAGGGCGGCTACTACGCGCGATCCGCGGCCGCCCGCGCCTCTCTCGAGCCGCCCGCGGTGGACGGCAAGGTGATCACCGGGTGGAACGGCCTCTCGATCGGCGCTCTCGCGCGCGCCGGCGACCTGCTGCGGGAACAGCCCTGGATCGCCGCGGCGGCGCGCGCGGCCGACACCGTCCTGCATGTGAACCGCGGTGCGGACGGGGAACTCGTGCGCACATCCCTCGACGGCATCGCGTCGACGGCAGTCGCGACCCGGGCCGATCTCGGCCTCCTCGCCGACGGCCTGTTCGCCCTCGCCACAGCATCCGGCGACGTCGCCTGGGCCGTGAGGGGGAGGGAGATCCTCGACCGGGCGCTCGACGGCGTCGCGGCGGATCCGGTGCTGTCCGAATACGCGGTGGCGCTCTCGCCCGACCAGAGCGACGGCGACCTGCCGTCCGGCGCGGCAGCCGTCGCCGCATCGGCGCTGACGGCCTGGCGACTCGGCGCCGGAGAGCACTACCGTGCCGCTGCCGAGGCCGTCGTACGCGAGCACTCGGCACGCGCACTGGCGCAGCCGTTCGCCTATGGGTCGCTCTTGCAGGTCGCCGCCGGACTCGCGGAGCCGCCGCGACAGGTGGTCGTCGTCACCGCGGATCGTGGTGGCGCGCTCGCCGGGGCGGCGCGCGTCGCCGATGCCGATGTGGTCGCCGTGGTGACGTCGGCGCAGGCCGTCGCCTTCGCGGATGCCGGCTTCGAGCTGTTCTCAGGGAAAGCCGAAGCTGCGGAGCGAGCGTACGACTGCCGCGCCTTCGTGTGCCGGCTCCCGGTGTCGGATCCCGCCGAGCTCTCCGTCCTGCGCTGAGTCGGATGACGTGTGGAGCGGGTTCTCAGCGCGCGTTGCGCGGATGCTGCCGCGCAGCCCGCTCGTTGCCGCGTCGGTAGTTCCCCGTGACGCGAGCCATGAGCAGCTGCGGGTCGCCCTGCTGGACCTGCGCCAGGAACTCGGTCGCGCGTGCTCCGCGGAGGGCGGTCGCGGTGATGCCGTGGTGCTGGATGACGACGTCGTCGCCGCGAACGGTGAACTCGAATCCGCTCGCGCTGCCCATGGGGCGATCCTAGCGACGCCGTCCCGTCGCGCGACGCCCCGGTGAGCACTATGCGCACCCGGCCACCGCGGAACGCCGGTCGTCTGCGCGGTGTGCCCGGCGCACGCTGACCGGATTGCTCCGACCGAGGCATCTGGTCTAGTCTGGCGCGGCGCCCGGCGCCGCCCCGACGGGCGCTCCCGCACTCCAGATCAGCGAATGAACGAGGACGTCCCCGCATGACCGAAGTGCCGACCACGACGACGACCACCCCAGGCCTGCACCCGGGACTCACCCGACGCCAGATCTCGATGATGGGCCTCGGCGGCGCGATCGGCGCCGGCCTCTTCGTCGGATCCGGCCAGGCCATCGGGCTCGCCGGCCCGGCCGTGCTCATCTCGTTCCTCGTCGCCGGCGCCATCGTCGTGCTGGTGATGGCGATGCTCGCCGAGATGGTGGCGGCGAGGCCCAGCTCGGGCGCTTTCAGCTCCTATGCGCAGAAGGCGATGGGACGCAGCGCAGGCAGCGCCGTCGGCTGGCTGTACTGGATCCAGCTCGTCGTCGTGATCGCGGCCGAGGCCACCGGCGCCGCCGGCATCGTCGTCGGGTGGGTGCCGGCGGTGCCCGCGTGGATGTGGGTGCTCGTCTTCGTGGTGGCGCTCACGGCGGTCAACCTCTTCGGCGTGCGCAACTACGGCCGCTTCGAGTTCTGGTTCGCGGCGATCAAGGTCGCCGCGATCATCCTGTTCCTCGTCGTCGGGGTGTGCGCGATCATCGGCCTCCTCCCCGGCGTGCCGGCGACCGGCATCGGCAACCTCACCGCGCACGGCGGCTTCGCTCCGAACGGGCTCACCGGGATGGCCGCTGCGCTCCTGATCGTGCTGTTCGCGTTCGGAGGGACCGAGGTCGTGGCGATCGCGGCGGCCGAGTCCGACGACCCGGCGCGCAACATCCGCCGCATCGTCCGTGAGGTGATGGTGCGGATCATCGTGTTCTACTTCGGCTCGATCTTCGTCATCGTCGCTGTGCTGCCGTGGAACGACCCCGCAGTCCTGGACGGACCGTTCTCGGCGGTGCTCGCTACGATCCGGGTGCCGGGAGTCGACCTGGTGATGTCGCTCATCGTCGTCATCGCCCTGCTGTCGGCGATGAACGCGAACATCTACGGCGCCTCGCGGATGGCGTTCTCGCTGGGCGAGCGCGACCTGGCTCCGCAGACGATCACCCGCACCAGCGAGAAGGGTGTCCCGTACGTCGCCGTCCTGGCATCCGTCGCGTTCGGATTCGTCACGGTCGGACTGAACTGGGCCTTCCCGGACGTCGTGCTGCCGGCCCTGCTCAACGTCGTCGGCTCGACGGTGCTGGTGATCTGGACGGCGACCGCGATCACGCAGATCATCCTGCGCCGACGGGCGGATCAGGCCGGAGAGACGCTGCCGATGCGCATGTGGGGCTTCCCGTGGCTGTCGTGGCTGTGCCTGGCGCTGCTCGCCGGAGTCATCGCCCTCGCCCTGACCGATCCGGCAGCGCGCACCCAGCTGCTGCTCACGATCGGACTGACCGCCGTTCTGCTGCTGGTCGCCCGCCTGACCCGCGGGGTCTCGCGCCCGGACGTCGTGCCGGAGTAGCTCCGGCGATCAGATCCAGCCCGGCATCCAGTTGTGCACGAGCCAGAACTGGTACGGCACGTTCATCCCGGTCCAGACGGGGTAGAAGAACGCCGACACCAGCACGGCGAATGCGAGGAAGACCAGCACCGTGCTCTCGCCGGAGCGACGCCGGTACAGCGGCTCGTCGCGACCGCCCGCGATCTCCCGCAGCGTCAGGGCGAGGGCGAGCACGAGGAACGGCATCATCGCCACGGTGTAGAACTGGAAGATCGTCCGTTCCGGGATCAGCAACCAGGGCACGTAGGTCACCGCGAGCCCGACCAGCGGCACCGTGAACGCCGGCCCCACGGGAGCGCGCTCGATCAGGCCGCGCACGAACCGGTAGATGAGATAGACGGATGCCGCGACACCGCCGAACCAGATGAGCGGGTTGGGGATGCTGGAGATCACGGCGATGCAGTGATCCACCCCGCACGTGCCTGGCTCGCCGCCGACCCAGACGGCGGTCGGGCGCAGCAACAGCGGCCACTGCCAGGCCGGACTCTCGTACTGATGCCCGGTGGAGAGCCCGACATGGAAGCCGAGGATCGACTGGTGGTAGTTCCACAGCGCGACGAGCGGGTTCGGATCGCTCTGCCTGTCGTATCCGCCGGCGGTCACGAGCCACCCGGTCCAGCTGACCAGGTATGTCACGAGCGCCGGGAGCACGAGCAGCACGAACGACACGGGGCCCTGCCGGAATGCGGCAGCGGTCGGCCAGAACACCACCCCCGCGCGTCGGCGCGCCAGAGCATCCGTCACCACCACGTACAGTCCGAGGCCGGCGAGCGCGTACAGCCCTGACCACTTGACGGCGGATGCGGCACCCAGGGCGACTCCGGCGGCGATCAGCCACGGCCGGCGCCACAGAACCAGCCCCCAGAACGGGTCGGGTTCGTCGGGATCACGCCGCTCCAGGATCGGGATCGCGCGCCTGCGATCGAGCAGCACGAACAGGAATCCGAGCAGGATGAAGAACGTCAGCGAACCGTCCAGAAGGGCGATCCGGCTCATGACGATGCTGAGGCCGTCGATGGCCAGCAGGGAGCCCGCGACGGTGGCGACGACGAGCGAACCCGACAGCTCGCGCGCGATCAGGTAGACGAGCAGCACCGTGCCGGTGCCGATGAGGGCCGTCGTCAGACGCCACCCCTCGCTGACGCCTGGTCCGCCGATCGCCATGCCGAGAGCGATGATCCATTTGCCCAGCGGCGGGTGCACGACGAAGGAGCCGCTCGGAGCGAGAGGGAGGTCCGTGCCGCTCGGGAAGGCCTCGTTGGCTCCGTCCCCCCAGGTGCCCTCGTAGCCGAGGGTCCACAGCGACCAGGCGTCCTTCACGTAGTACGTCTCGTCGAAGGCGAGGACGTGCGGATGACCCGCGCCGGTGACGCGCAGCACCAGCGCGAGCATCGTCACCGCGAGCGGCGCGAACCAGCGCAGCATCCGCCCCCAGTCGGGGTCGAGGACGATACGGTCGCGAAGCCGCCCGTAGTGTGTCAGCCGCTCCTGGTGAGCCGGCAGGAGGGGCAGGGGTGCGGTCACGGCTACAGCCTAGACAACGGACATAGGCTGAGCGGGTGATCATCCTCGCTGCCACACCCATCGGCAATCTCGGCGACGCCTCGCGCCGTCTGATCGAGGTTCTCGAGAACGCGGAGATCATCGCCGCCGAAGACACCCGCACGACGCAGAAGCTCCTCAAGGCGCTGAGCATCGAGAACCGGCCGCGCCTGATCGCCCTGCACGACCACAATGAGAAGCAGAAGGCCGCCGAACTGGCCGCGCTCGCCGTGGAGACCGACATCGTCGTGCTGAGCGACGCCGGGATGCCCGCGATCAGCGACCCGGGCTACGGGCTGGTCGCCGAAGCCGTCGCCCAGGGGGTCACGGTCACAGCCATCCCCGGCCCCAGTGCCGTGCTGATGGCGCTCGCGATCTCCGGCCTGCCCACCGACCGGTTCACCTTCGAGGGCTTCCTGCCGCGCAAGCCGGGCGAGCGGCGCTCGATGCTGCGGGCGCTCGCCGCGGAGCCGCGCACGATGCTCTTCTTCGAGTCGCCCGCCCGACTGGCCGGATCTCTCGCCGACATGGGCTCCGCGTTCGGCGACGATCGCCGCATCGCCGTCTGCCGTGAGCTCACCAAGTTCTACGAAGAGGTCCGGCGGGGCACGGCATCCGAGCTCGTCGAGTGGGCCTCCGCCGGCGTGAAGGGCGAGATCGTGGTCGTGGTCGAGGGCGCAGCCCTGCGGGACGCGTCGCCCGAGGACGCGCTCGCCCAGGTCCAGACGCTCGTCGCCTCCGGCATCCGCCTGAAGGATGCCGCCGCCGAAGTCGCCGGGCTCACCGGACTGTCCTCCCGCGACCTGTATCAGGCGGCGCTCGCCGCCCGGACCCGATGACCCGCGACTCCGATACCGCGATCGCGGCGGCCTACGACGCCCGAGCGGCCGAGTACCTCGATCTCGCCGGGCGCATCGACCAGATGGAGGCAGTGGATCGGGACCTCATCGCGCGATGGCGGGATGCGACACCCGGCACCCTGCTGGATGCCGGATGCGGGCCGGGGCACTGGACAGAGTTCCTGCATGACGGCGCCCGCGAGGTCGTCGGGATCGACCTCTCCGCGGAATTCCTCGCCTCGGCGCGAACGGCCTTCCCCCACCTGCGGTTCCTCGAGGGCACGTTCCGCGGCCTCCCGTTCCCGGACGGCTCAGTCGGCGGAATCCTGTCCTGGTACTCCCTGATCCACTCGCCGCCCGTCGCCGTCCCGGCCGCGCTCGCCGAGTTCGCTCGCGTGCTGGCACCGGGCGGAAGCCTCCTCCTCGGCTTCTTCGACGGTGAACCGCGGGAGCAGTTCGCGCATGCGGTGCTCCCCGCCTGGTTCTGGTCGGCGGATGCGCTCGCCGAGGTCCTCACAGCGGCGGGATTCGACGTCGTCGAGCGCGAGCGACGCGAAAGAGTCGCAGGCGAGGCCAGTCGGCGCCCGCACGGCTCCGTGACCGCCCGCCGTGTCTGACGCGGTGTTCTCCGTGGGCGGGGATGCTCGCCGGGTAGCCTGGGCTCAGGCAGGCGGAGGGAGTGGATCGTGACGAAGGCTGCGACGGTGTACGACGTGGCCGACCGTGCGGGCGTCTCGATCGCGACCGTCTCCCGGGTGCTGCGGATGCCGGACGCGGTGCGGCCGGTCACCCGCGAACGCGTTCTCGACGCCGTCTCCGCTCTCGGCTATGTGCCCAGCGGCAGCGCCCGAGGCCTCGCCGAGCGCCGGACCGGCGTGCTGGGGCTGTACTTTCCCGGCTTCGACGCGGCCGAGGAAGCCCCATCGCTCGACGTACTCTCCGCCGCAGGTGCTCCGGCGCATCCGTTCACCGTCGTTCACGACGAGGCGGCGGAAGCGGAGAGCCACCCGACCATGCTCTTCCTCGACGAGGTGCTTCGAGGAGCCGAGTTGGAGGCCTGGAAACAGGGTTTCGTCCTCATGATCGGCGTCGGGCGCGATGATCCGGACCGTTCCACGGTGCGCGACATGGCCGGCCGCGTGGACGGCCTGATGGTCCTCGCCAGCAGTGTGCCCGATGATGTGCTGGCCAGGCTCGCCCGCCGCATCCCCGTGGTGGTGCTCGCCGGCCCCCCGCGCGGTGACCGCTACGACCACGTCACGGTGAGCAACACCGAGGCCATGGCCGAGCTCACCCGGCTCGTCCTCGCGCAGACGGACGGGAGCCCGCCGGCCTTCCTGGCAGGACCCGCGGACTCCCCGGACGGCCTGCAGCGCTGGGAGGGCTTCTCCACGGCGATCTCCGAAGCCGGCATCCCGATCGACGACGTCACTGTCGTGCGGGGGGATTTCACCCGGGCCTCCGGACGACGCGCAGCGGAACGACTCCTGAGCGGGAAGCTGCCCGCGGCGATGATGTCGGCCAATGATCAGATGGCTCTCGGCGCGCTCGACGTGCTCCGTGCTGCCGGTGTCCGCGTGCCCGACGACCTGCTCGTCACGGGGTTCGACGGAATCGAGGCGGCGGCGCTGTCGAGCCCGCCGCTGACCACCGTCCGCCAGCCCATGATCGAGCTCGGCAGGGCAGCGGTGCAGGTGCTGGCACGCCGGCTGGAACAGCCCGACATCGATCCGGTCTTCGTGCGCCTGCCGCTGGAGATCATGCTCCGGGAGAGCTCGGCGCGTCGGACCTGACGCTCGGATCACGCGCGATCGACGCGCTCGGGATCCCGTCCAGGGGTTGCGGTTCCAAAATGTATGCGCTTACAATTGCCGGAGCGGCGGATGCCGTTACGGGTGCTCGGACCGACGAGCGCCCTTCATGACAGAGACGACATGAGGTGGCAGGGTGTCGAAGACGCACATGTTCCGGCGCTGGCGGAGAGCCGCGGTGATGGGCCTCGCGGTCGCAGCCGTCGCGCTCAGCGGGTGCAGCATCCAGATCAGCTCTCAGCCTGATCCCTCGATCGGCGAGGACACGATGCTCATCAACGCCGACAAGGGGAATCCGTTCTTCACGCGGAACTTCAACCCGTACCTCACCAACACGCGCACCGCCTCGCGGTGGATCTACGAGCCGCTCATCCTCGTCAACCCGCTCGACGGCACGCAGAACCCGTGGCTGGCGTCTGAATGGACCCAGCCGGACGCACGCACGATCGTCATGACGATCCGGGACGGGGTCCGGTGGAGCGACGGCGAGGCCTTCACCCCCGAAGACGTCGCGTTCACGTTCCAGCTCCTCAAGGACAATCCGGCGCTCGACATCAAGGGCGCCTGGCAGCACCTCGACAGCGTCGACGTCGAGGGCGGCGACGTCGTGTTCCACCTGAAGGGCGAGGATGCGCCCTCGCTGCCGATCCTGGGGCAGACGATGATCGTCCCCGAGCACCTGTGGTCGGATGTCTCCGATCCGGGTACCTGGCGCAACGAAGAGCCTGTCGGCACCGGCCCGTTCGTGCTCGGCAACTACAACGATCAGCAGTACTCGATGGACAGGAATCCGGAGTACTGGCAGGCGGATTCGATCGAGATCGAGCACGTGGTGCTGCCGGCGACGAACTCCCAGCTCGACACGGTCACCCGTGGATACGACTGGGCCTATTCCTTCATCTCCGATGTCGAGGGCACTTGGGGAGCGGCCAGCCCGCACAACGACTGGTGGTTCCCGCCGGCCGGCGTGATCTCCCTGGTGCCGAACCTCGAGGTCGCGCCCTTCGACGATGTCAACGTGCGCCGGGGGATCGCGCTCGCGCTCGACCGCGAGGAGATCGCCGAGACCGCGTCGGAAGGTTACATGCAGCCGGCGGGGCAGACGGGCCTCGTGCTGCCGAACCAGGAGGAGTATCTCGACCCGGCGATCCCCGACGAAGGCATGATCAGCCAGGACGCGGATGCCGCACTGGCGGCCTTCGCCGAGTCCGGCTACACGCTGCAGGGCGACCGGCTGGTCGGCGCGGACGGCGAGCAGCTGGAGTTCTCCCTCACCACGGCCAACGGCTTCTCCGACTGGACTCGGGCAGCTCAAGCCGTTCAGCGTCAGCTCGCCGAGGTCGGAGTGAAGGTCACCCTGAAGCTCCCGCAGCCCGCCGGCTACCAGAGCGCCATCAGCAACGGCGACTTCGAGATGGCCATCGGCGGCATGGGGAACGGCGACGTCTACCAGGCGTACAACGGTCTTCTCTCCAGCGAGTTCTACGTGCCCTCCGGTGAGACGACCTCGAACAACTTCCAGCGCTACCGGTCAGCCGACGCCGACGCCCTGCTGGCCGAGTACCGAGCCACGGTGGACCCTGCCCGCCAGGCGGCGATCGTGCACGAACTGCAGAACATCGTCTACGAGGATCTGCCCGTGATCGGGCTGTACTACGGCGGCATCTGGGGTCTGTTCAACGACGCGAAATTCACCGGATGGCCCTCAGAGGAGGACCCGTACATGATCCCGCAGAACTACGATTCGGCGCCGCTGATGATCTTCACCCGGCTCGAGCGTGTGAAGGAGGAGGGCCAGTGAAGTACCTCCTCCAGAAGCTCGGGCTGTTCGTGCTCACGCTGTGGGCCGCGATCACCCTCAACTTCTTCCTCCCGCGGCTGATGCCCGGCTCGCCGGCAGACGCGGCGCTCGCGAAGCTGTCGCAGAACGGGCCGGTCTCGGACGCCACGCGCGCGGCCATCGAAGCACAGCTCGGCGTTCCCACCGGTTCGATGTGGGATCAGTACGTCGCGTACCTCGGTCAGGTGGCCCGGCTGGACTTCGGAGTCTCCTACACCTTCTATCCGCAGAGCGTGGCGAGCATGGTCTCCACGGCGCTGCCCTACACGCTCGTCCTCGTCGGGATCGTGACGATCCTCGCATTCGTCATCGGCACGCTCATCGGCGTCGCGGCGGCATGGCGGCGGGGAACCTGGCTGGATGCGCTGCCCACGCTCACGGGCTCGTTCCTCAGCACCTTCCCGTACTTCTGGACGGCGCTCCTGCTGCTGTTCTTCCTGGGCTACGTGCTCCACTGGTTCCCCACGACCGGCGCCTATTCGGCGACGACGACGCCCGGGTTCACCGGCGAGTTCATCGCCGACCTCGCCCGGCATGCGGTGCTTCCCGCGCTGACGATCCTCCTGACGTCGCTCGGCGGCTGGATCATCGGCATGCGCAACGCCATGATCAACACGCTCGGTGAGGACTACGTCACGTTCGCCGAGGCGAACGGACTGCGCGGAGGCACCATCGCCCTCCGGTACGCGGCTCGCAACGCGATCCTTCCCAACCTCACCGGCTTCGGGCTCACGCTCGGCGGCGTGGTCGGCGGGTCGATCCTCGTGGAGCAGGTCTTCGGATATCCCGGTATCGGGTATCTGCTCTTCAACGCCGTGATCGGACAGGACTACCCGCTCATGCAGGCGCTCTTCCTGATGATCACCGTGAGCGTGCTCATCGCCAACTTCCTCGTCGACATCCTGTACGGCGTACTGGACCCAAGGACCCGCCGATGACCTCCACGATGAACGTCAAAGTGCCCGTTGACCGGATCGCCGCGCCCAGCCGATGGCGCTCGCTCGGGAGGATGGTCGGAACCCTCTGGGAGAACGGCAAGGCCCGCCTCGGACTCTGCATCCTCGCGTTCTTCGTGCTCGTGGCGGTGTTCGCCCCGCTCATCGCACCGTACGGCGCGAAGGACAACAGCTTCGAGCGCAATGCCGACGCCTCGGTGGCGCATTGGCTGGGGACCACCGCGGCGGGTGAGGACGTGCTCAGTCAGCTCATCTACGGTGCGCAGGTCAGTCTTCTGGTCGGCTTCGCCGCCGGCATCCTCTCGACCATCGTCGCCGTCCTCATCGGCCTGAGCTGGGGGTACATGCGCGGCTTCGCGGGGGAAGCGGTCGGCTTCGTGGTCAACCTGTTCCTCGTGATCCCGGGGCTGCCGCTCATGATCGTCATCGCCGCCTATCTGCAGAACGGCGGCATCCTGATGATCATCGCCGTGATCGTCGTCACCGGGTGGGCGTGGGGCGCGCGCGTCCTGCGCAGCCAGACGCAGTCGCTGCGCGGGAACGACTTCGTCGCCTCGGCGCAGTTCTCCGGCGACAGCCCGATGCGGATCGTCTTCCGGGAGATCCTGCCGAACATGACCTCGATCATCGCCGGAACGCTCTTCGGCGCGGCGACGGCGGCGATCCTCGCCGAAGCGGGGCTCGAGTTCCTCGGGCTCGGCGACTCCAGCATCGTCAGCTGGGGCACGATGCTCTACTGGGCGCAGAACTCCAACTCCCTGCTCACAGGGCAGTGGCTGCTGCTGTTCGCCCCCGGTCTGTGCATCGCGCTCCTGGCGCTGAGTCTCACACTCATCAACTTCGGCGTGGATGGCATATCCAACCCGCGCCTGCGGGAAGGAAAAGGACGATGAGCGTGAACACGCCGACATCGATCGCAGCGGACGCCGAGGCGACCGACGAGCGAGAGGTGCTGCTCGATGTGCAGGGACTCTCCGTCGAGTACGCCTCGCCCGGCGCCATACCGGTCACCGCAGTGGAGGATGTGTCGTTCGCGCTGCGACGCGGTGAGTTCGTCGGGCTCGTCGGGGAGTCGGGTTCGGGCAAGTCGACGCTCGGCTTCGCGGTGACACGGCTGCAGAAGCCGCCGGCGCGGATCAGCGGCGGGCGGATCCTCTTCGGCGGCCGCGACATCCGCGGGCTGGATGCCGAGGAGCTGCGCCGTCAGCGGCAGGGCGGATTCGCCATGGTGCTGCAATCCGGGATGAACGCGCTCAACCCGGTGCGCACCGTCGGTGCGCATTTCCGTGACGTCTTCGCCGCGCACGGGCACATTCCCGCAGGCGAGCGCGAGGAGCGCGCACGCGATCTGGTCGGCAAGGTGGGCCTGGGCCCCGAGGTGCTCAAGCGCTACCCCGGCGAACTGTCCGGCGGGATGCGGCAGCGCGCGTCGATCGCGATCGCGCTGTCGCTGGAGCCGCAGCTCATGGTCTTCGATGAGCCGACGACGGCGCTGGACGTGCTCGTGCAGCACGCCGTGATGGACACGATCCGCGAGCTTCAGCAGACCGAGCACTTCACGGCGATCCTCATCAGCCACGATCTCGGAATCGTGCTCGAAGCCACCGACCGCGTCATGGTGATGCACGAGGGGCGCATCGTCGAGGACGCATCCAGCCACGCGATCCTGACGCGGCCGAAGGACGAGTACACGCAGATGCTGCTCAGCCACTATGCGGATCCGCGCGCCGAGACGATCTCCATTCCCGGATTCGTCGACCTCGGCACGCGGCGACGCGAGGGCAAGACCCGTACAGACGTCACCGAGACGCAGCCGACCGTGTCGCAGCGAGATGCACACCGCGCGGATGCCGCGGTCGTCGTCGACGGCGTGTCCAAGGTGTATCCCGCCCCGCGTCGCGGTCAGGACCCGGTCACCGCTGTCGATGACGTGTCGTTCCGCCTGGAGCCGGGGGAGGCGCTCGCGCTCGTCGGCGCCTCCGGCTCGGGGAAGTCGACCATCGCGAAGCTGATCACCGGTATCGAGAAGCCGACATCCGGCATCGTGAGATTCGGTGACGTCGACGTGCCATCTCTACGTCGTCGCGGACTGCGTGATCTCCGCAAGGACGTGCAGATGGTGTTCCAGGATCCGTACTCGGCCCTGAACCCGCTGCACACCGTGGAGTACGCGCTCACCCGCCCCGTGGTGAACTACGCGCCGCTCCGGGGCCGGGAGGCCAGGGCCCGGGTGCTGGAGCTTCTCGAGACCGTCGGGCTCACCCCGGTCGAGCAGTTCGCCGCCAAGCTGCCCCACCAGCTGTCGGGGGGCCAGCGGCAGCGCGTCGTGATCGCACGAGCGCTCGCCAGCGACCCCCAGGTGCTCATCGCCGACGAACCGGTGTCGATGCTCGACGTCTCCCTGCGCGCCGGCGTCCTCGCTCTGCTGGAGGACCTGCGGGAGCGCTGGGGCATCAGCATGCTCTACATCACGCACGATCTGCTCAGCGCCCGCCTGGTCACCGAGAACATCCTGGTGCTCAACAGCGGGCGGGTGGTCGAACGGGGCGAGACCGCCCAGGTGCTGCAGCATCCGGAGGATCCCTACACCGTGCAGCTTCTGGATGCGGTTCCCAACCCGGCCCGCAGTGCACGCTGACCCCGCTGATCCGTTCATGACGACGAAAGGAGCACCCGTGCTCGAATTCCCCGAAGGCTTCCTCTGGGGCGCCGCGACCGCGGCCCATCAGGTGGAGGGGAACAACACGACCAGCAACTGGTGGGCGATGGAGCACGCCCCGGGCTCGCCGATGGTCGAGCCGTCCGGAGACGCGGCCGACCACTTCCACCGCTACCCGGAGGACATGCGCCTCCTGGCGGAAGCCGGCCTGAACTCGTACCGGTTCTCCGTGGAGTGGGCGCGGATCGAACCGGAACGCGGATTCGTCTCCCGGGCGATGCTCGATCACTACCGCCGCATGATCGACACGGCGCGCGAGCACGGACTGGATCCGACCGTCACGCTGATGCACTTCACGGTGCCGCAGTGGTTCCAGCGGGACGGCTTCTGGCGCGCGGACGACGCCGTCGACCTGTTCTCGCGCTACGTCGAGACGGTGCTGCCGATCCTCGACGGCGTGGACTACGTCTGCACGATCAACGAGCCGAACATCGCGGCCATGCTCGCCGGAGGCGAGGACGCGTCGAACCTCGTCGCGTTCGGCCTGCCGCGCCCCGACCTCGGTGTCGCGGACACGCTGCTCGCCGCGCACCGGAGGGCATCGGAGATCCTGCACACGGTCGACGGCGTCAAGGCCGGCTGGACGATCGCCACGCAGGCGTTCCACTCCACGGGCGAACCGGGTGCCGACGAGATGCTCGCCGAGTACGGCGACCCGCGCGACCACTGGTACCTGGAGCAGTCCGCCGGTGACGACTTCGTCGGCGTGCAGGCCTACACCCGTACGTTCATCGGACCGGAGGGGCCGATCCCGGTCGCCGATGACGTGGAGACCACGCTCACCGGCTGGGAATTCTTCCCGCAGGCTCTCGAGATGGGCGTGCGCAGCGCCTGGGAGCTCAGCGGGGGAGTCCCGGTTCTCGTGACCGAGAACGGCATCGCGACGTCCGACGACACTCGCCGCATCGCGTACACCCAGGGGGCGCTGGAGGGGCTGCATCGAGCGATCTCCGACGGCATCGACGTGCGCGGCTACCAGCACTGGAGCGCGCTGGACAACTATGAGTGGGCCAGCGGCTTCGCTCCGACCTTCGGGCTGATCGCGTTCGATCACGAGACCTTCGTCCGCACGCCGAAGCCGGCCCTGGCCTGGCTCGGAGATGTCGCCCGCCGCAACGGACTCTGACGGAATCCGCCGACGGGGGCCAACAGGCCCGACGGTCGCCGTCGGCGCTACGCTCAGGTCATGACGCAGGGCATCGCGAGGCGTGACGGGTACCGGGCGGCGGCCGCCGGACTCGCCGCCGCCGCGTTCGGCGCCGGGCTCGGCGAGCTGAGCGCTGCGCTGTTCCTGCCGGCCGCGAGCCCGTTCGCCGTGGTCGGCGGCGCGCTGATCGACCTCGCGCCCAGCTGGGCGAAGGACCTTGCCATCGCCCTGTTCGACACGTTCGACAAGGCGGCCCTGCTGATCGGAATCGCGGTGGTGCTCGCCGTGATCGCCGCGACGGCCGGCGTTCTGGAGCGGCGGCGCGCCGGCGCGGGCGCCGTGATCGTGGGCGCCATCGGCGTCGTCGGGGCGGCGATCGCGATGACGCGCACCGGTGCGGGTGCCTTCTCGTGGGCGCCGTCGGCCGTCGCCGCTGCCGCAGCGATCGTGGCGCTGCGGATGCTCATCCGGCGCCTGCGCCCCGAGTCCAGACTGGCCGCTCCTGCGAACGGGACGGCCGACGAGATCGATCGTCGTCGGTTCCTGATCTGGACAGGAGCCGCGGCGGTCGTCGGAGTGGTCGCGCTCGTCGCCGCGAACGTCGCACACGGAGCATCCCGCTCCATCGAGGCCGTGCGCAAGGCGCTTCGGCTCCCCGTTGCGCAGAGTCCCGCCGCACCGATCCCGGCCGGAGCCGAGCTGGACGTCCCCGGTCTGGCACCGGTGGTGACGCCGAACCACGATTTCTATCGCATCGACACGGCGCTGGTCGTCCCGCAGGTTCACCCGGCGGACTGGTCGCTGCGCATCCACGGCATGGTCGATCGTGAGCTCGTGATCACCTGGGACGAACTGCTCGCGCTGCCGATGCAGGAGACGGATGTCACGCTGGCCTGCGTGTCGAACGACGTGGGCGGCTCACTGATCGGGAACGCCCGCTGGCTGGGACACCCCATCCGGGAGCTGCTCGCTCGCGCCGGCGTCGCGGACGACGCCGACATGGTCCTCTCGACCTCGGTCGACGGGTTCACGGCGTCGACACCGCTGGAGGCGCTCACCGACGGGCGCGACGCCTTGCTCGCGATCGGGATGAACGGCGAACCGCTGCCCGTCGTGCACGGATTCCCGGTGCGGATGGTCGTCCCAGGGCTCTACGGCTATGTCTCCGCGACCAAATGGGTCACGCAGCTCGAGGTGACCCGCTTCGACCGTGCCGACGCGTACTGGACGACCCGCGGCTGGTCCGCTCGCGGACCGATCAAGCTCCAATCGCGCATCGACGTCCCCCGCGAGGGGCGGCGGATCGACCGGGGTGACACGGTGATCGCCGGGATGGCGTGGCAGCAGCATGTCGGCGTCGACGGCGTGGAGGTGCGCATCGACGGCGGTCCGTGGCGGCCGGCGACGCTCGCGACCGCCATCTCGGACGACACCTGGGTCCAGTGGAGCGTGCCGTGGACCGCGGAGATCGGCAGTCACGAGATCGAGTGCCGGGCCGTCAGCTCCAAAGGAGAGACCCAGACCCAGGACCGTGCCGCTCCGGCCCCGGACGGCGCGCAGGGATGGCACCGGATCTCCGTGTCGGTCGCGTGAGCGACGCAGAGGGCACTGCGCCACGCGGCGCGTAACCACCCCCGGCATCCCGCCTAGAATTGTCCGCATGCCCGCAGGCGAATCGTTCTACATCACCACGCCCATCTACTACCCCTCCGATGTGCCGCACATCGGCCACGGGTACACGACGGTGGCCGTCGACACCCTTGCACGGTGGCATCGCCAGGCGGGGGATGACACCTGGATGCTCACCGGAACGGACGAGCACGGGCAGAAGATGCTGCGCGCGGCCGCGGCGAACAACGTCACCCCGCAGGAATGGGTCGACAAGCTCGTCAGCGAGGCGTGGTTCCCGCTGCTCGACACGCTCGACGTCGCCAACGACGACTTCATCCGCACCACGCAGGAGCGGCACGAGACCAACGTGCAGACGTTCTTCCAGCGGCTGTACGACCGCGGCTACATCTACGCCGGAGAGTACGAGGCGCTCTACTGCGTCGGCTGCGAGGAGTTCAAGCCGGAGTCCGAGATCGTCGACGGCACCGGACCCTTCGAGGGCCTGAAGGTCTGCGCGATCCACTCCAAGCCGCTGGAGCTGCTGCAGGAGAAGAACTACTTCTTCAAGCTCAGCGAGTTCCAGGACCGCCTGCTCGAGCTCTACAAGACCCAGCCGGACTTCGTGCGGCCGGATTCGGCGCGCAACGAGGTCGTCTCGTTCGTGAGCCAGGGTCTGAAGGACCTCTCCATCTCGCGTTCCACGTTCGACTGGGGCATCCCGCTGCCCTGGGACGAGTCGCACGTCATCTACGTGTGGGTGGATGCGCTGCTCAACTACGCCACCGCCATCGGCTACGGCTCCGACCAGGAGACGTTCGACCGCCGCTGGCCCGCGTACCACGTGGTCGGCAAAGACATCCTCCGCTTCCACGCCGTGATCTGGCCGGCGCTGCTGATGGCCGCCGGTCTCGAGGTGCCCAAGGGCGTCTTCGCGCACGGCTGGCTGCTCGTCGGCGGCGAGAAGATGTCGAAGTCGAAGCTCACCGGCATCGCGCCGACCGAGATCACCGACGTCTTCGGCTCGGACGCGTACCGCTTCTACTTCCTCTCCGCGATCGCCTTCGGACAGGACGGCTCGTTCTCCTGGGAAGACCTGTCGGCCCGCTACCAGGCCGAGCTCGCCAACGGCTTCGGCAACCTCGCCTCGCGCACCACGGCGATGATCGAGAAGTACTTCGAGGGGATCGTGCCGTCGGCCGCGGAGTACACGGAGCAGGATCTCGCGATCCAGAAGATCGTCGCGGATGCTGCGACGGCAGCGGATGCCGCGGTCGGTCAGTTCCGCATCGACGAGGCCATCTCGGCGATCTGGACGATCGTGGATGCGCTCAACGGCTACATCACCGACAACGAGCCGTGGGCGCTGGCCCGCGACGAGGACAAGCGCGCGCGCCTGGGCACCGTGCTGTACACGTGTGCCGAGGGTCTGCGCGCACTCGCGGTGCTGCTCTCGCCCGTGATGCCGCAGGCCACCCAGAAGCTCTGGATCGCGCTCGGCGCCGCCGAGACGCTCGGACGCATCGAGGATCAGCCGATCCGCGAGGCGGGCAGCTGGGGCATCCTTCGGCCCGGTACCGGCGTCAACAGTCTTGCCCCGCTGTTCCCGCGGGTGGAGTCCACCGCCTGAGCCATGGCCTACGTGCAGCAGAGGTCAGGCGACGGACGCAAGGACCTTCGGTACCCCGCGGCTCCCGAGCCGCTCGCTGTGCCGGTGTACGACAATCACGCCCACCTGGAGATCGTCGACGGCGATGAGCCGCTCTCGCTGACCGAGCAACTCGACCGTGCCGAGGCCGTCGGCATCGTCGGCGTCGTGCAGGCGTCCGGCGACATCGAATCCTCGCAGTGGGCGGTGGATGCGGCGGCATCCGATCCTCGCGTGCTGGCCGCCGTCGCGATCCATCCCAATGACGCACCCGCATATGCCGCAGACGGCATGCTCGATGCGGCCATCGCGACGATCGACGAACTCGCAGCTCACCCGCGTGCCCGGGCTATCGGGGAGACGGGACTGGACTTCTTCCGCACCGGCCCGGAGGGCCATGCGGCGCAGTTCGCCTCGTTCGAGGCGCACATCACGCTGGCGAAGAAGCACGGTATCGCGATGCAGATCCATGACCGTGACGCGCACGAGGCGGTGCTCGAGACGCTGGTCCGCGTCGGCGCCCCGGAGCGCACCGTTTTCCACTGCTTCTCCGGCGACGACGCGATGGCCCGGACGTGCGCCGATGCCGGCTACTACCTGTCCTTCGCCGGCAACATCACCTTCAAGAACGCGCAGAACCTGCGTGATGCGCTGAAGGTGACGCCGCTGGAGCGCATCCTCATCGAGACGGATGCACCGTTCCTCACCCCGGTGCCACTGCGTGGCCGGCCGAACGCGCCGTACCTCGTGCCGATCACACTGCGCTTCATGGCCGCGGAACTCGGGATCGACGTCGACGAGTTGGCGACGCAGGTCGCGGCGAACACGCTCGCGGTCTACGGCTCCTTCGAGGACTGAGCTTCGTCGACCCCGACAGCGCCCTCGACCGGCTTCGCGCTGACGATCTGCGAGATCGGCTTCCACACCAGCAGCAGGGTGATCGCGGCGCCGACGAACGCGAACCACCAGGGAGCGGTGAGGCCCCAGAACTGGGCGATCACACCGCCGAGCGCCTGGCCGATGACCATGCCGCCGAAGACGCCGACCATGTTCACCGAGGCGACCCGGCCCTGCAGCTCGGCCGGCACGAGTCGCTGTCGCACCGTCGTCGAGATCGTGCCCCACACGAACGCATAGGCGCCGAAGACGAACATGATCACCAGGGCCACCCACCCGACGGATGTGAGGGCGAAGGCGAGGTGCATGAGCACCTCGAGCGACAGCACGACGCGTATGAGTGTGGCGAACGAGACGTGCCGCTCCAGCCAGCCGAAGCTCACCGTCGCGAGCAGACCGCCCGCGGCGGATGCCGTGGTGAGCATGCCGTAGCCGACGGGCCCCATCTGCAGATGCTCGGTCGCGTACAGCACGAGCACTCCCCATGGCGCGGCCCAGGTGATGTTGAAGGCGAGGATGATCAGCACGAGCATCCGCACCGGCGGGTTCCGCCACAGCCACCGCAGGCCCTCGGCGATGTCGGTGTGCACCGGAGGATGCGCGCCGGACTCTCGCGGCGGCACCGGAGTCTTCGCCATCCGCGAGATCAGCACCACCGCGAGCGACACGCAGACGACTTCGAGCAGGAACGGCCAGGCCGTCCCTGCGGCGAACAGGAAGGCGCCCAGCGGCGGTCCGGCGAACTGGTTCGCGACGAGATAGCCCGCCTGCAGCCGGGCGTTGCCGAGACCGAGATCGGCCGGCTTCACGAGCATCGGCAGCAGCGTGCTTCCTGCGGTGTCGACGAACACCTCGGCCGTGCCGTACAGGAAAGCGACGGCGAAGACGATCCAGATGTTGGCCGTGCCGGTGACGAGGAAGACGCAGAGCGCGGCGAGCACGATCGCCCTGGCCGCGTTCGCGAACATCACCAGGCGGCGGCGGTCGAACCGGTCGGCGATCGCGCCCGCGTGCAGGCCGAACAGCAGCCACGGCAGGAACTGGAGGATCGCACCGGACGCCACCAGGATCGGGGACGACGTCATGGAGGCGATCAGCAGGGGAGCGGCGGCCAGGGCGACTCCGTCGCCGATGTTGCTCGTCCACGACGAGGCGAGCAGCCAGCGGAAGTCCTTCCCCATCCGGCGCGGCGCGATGAGGTCACCGAGAGAGGGCATCATCAAAGAGTACTGGCGGTAGGGGACAATGGACGGATGACCGTCACCCTGCTCGGCGCCACCGAGATCCGCCGCCTTGCCGCCGAGCTCGACGTCACCCCCACCAAGAAGCTCGGACAGAACTTCGTCGTCGACGCGAACACCGTCCGCAAGATCGTGCAGGCCGCGCGCGTGCAGCCGGGGGAGCGCGTCGTGGAAGTGGGTCCGGGGCTGGGCTCGCTGACCCTGGCCATCCTCGAAGCCGGCGCATCCGTCACCGCCGTGGAGATCGACCACCGACTCGCCGCGCGCCTGGCGCAGACCGCCGCCGAGCACGGCGTCGCCCCGGAGATGCTCACCGTCGTCGACGCCGACGCGCTCCGCATCACCGAACTCCCCGGTGAGCCGACCGTGCTGGTCGCCAACCTGCCCTACAACGTCTCCGTGCCGGTGCTGCTGCACTTCCTCGAGAACTTCACCTACCTGCAGCGCGGCGTCGTGATGGTGCAGGCCGAGGTCGCCGAGCGCATCGCCGCGAAGCCGGGCTCCAAGATCTACGGCACGCCGAGCGTGAAGGCTGCCTGGTACGGCGACTGGAGGCTCTCGGGCACCGTCTCGCGCCAGGTGTTCTGGCCGGTGCCGAACGTCGACAGCCTGCTGGTCGGGTTCGCCCGTGCCGCCTCGGCCCGCGGCAGCGAGGAGGAGCGGCGGCGCACGTTCGCGATCGTGGACGCCGCCTTCAATCAGCGCCGCAAGATGCTCCGCCAGGCGCTGTCCGGGATCTTCGGCAGCTCCGCCGCGGCATCCGAGGTGCTGATCGCCGCCGGCGTTGCACCGACGGCCCGCGGTGAGGACCTCACCGTCGACGATTACCAGCGCATCGCCCAGCACGCCGAGCATGCCGAGCGCGCCGCGATCGACCAGCCCCAGGCCGCGGGCTGACGGTCAGGCGCTAACCTGGCACGGTGACAGAGTCTTCGCGCTTCCGCCCCGACGTTCCAGAACTCCACCGCCCGTACACGGCGGCCGAGAACCGCTACGAGCAGTTCGAGTACCGCCAGGTCGGCTCGTCGGGCCTGTACCTGCCGCCGATCTCGCTCGGACTGTGGTGGAACTTCGGCGACAACATCCCGCTCGACAATCAGCGCGCTCTGCTGCGCCACGCTTTCGACCGGGGCATCACGCACTTCGACCTGGCCAACAACTACGGTCCGCCGTACGGCTCCGCCGAGAAGAACTTCGGACGCATCTTCGCGGAGGACTTCCGCCCGTACCGCGACGAGCTGATCATCTCGTCCAAGGCCGGCTGGGACATGTGGCCCGGTCCCTATGGCGACCTCGGCAGCCGCAAGTACATCCTCGCGAGCGCCGAGCAGTCGCTGACGAGGATGGGCCTCGACCACGTCGACATCTTCTACTCGCACCGCGTCGATCCGGTGACGCCGATCGAGGAGACCGTCGGGGCTCTCGATACCCTCGTGCGGCAGGGCAAGGCGCTCTACGTCGGCATCTCGTCGTACAGTGCGGAGCGCACGGCGGCCGCCGTGGCCGTGGCCCGTGATCTCGGAACTCCGCTGGTGATCCACCAGCCGGCGTACTCGATCCTCAACCGCTGGGTGGAGGACGGCCTCACCGACACGCTCGAGCAGAACGGACTCGGCGCCATCGCGTTCACGCCGCTCGCCCAGGGGCTGCTCACCGACAAGTACCTCGGCGACGGCACCGCTGATCGCGCGCAGCAGCGCGGTTCGCTGCCGGACGGCCCCCTCACGGCCGGCGCGGTCGAGACGCTGCGCGCCCTGAACGAGGTCGCTCGAGAACGCGGGCAGTCGCTCGCTCAGATGGCGCTGCAGTGGACGCTGCGCAACCCGATCGTCACGTCCGCGCTCATCGGAGCATCGCGGACATCGCAGCTCGACGAGAACATCGCCGCCGTCAACGGTCCCGCCTTCACCGCCGTCGAACTCGAGCGCATCGACGAACTCGCCGGCGCCGTCGACGTGAACCTCTGGGCGAAGTCGTCGGAGCTGTGAGCTCGGGATCATGACGCACCGATCGCGGACGCAGAGAGCTGAGCAGCCATGAGCTTCGCCGCCATCTCGGATGCCGTGCACGTGCGTGCACCGGGCAAGATCAACGTCTACCTCGGTGTCGGCGCGCGCCACGATGACGGATACCACGCGCTGGCGACGGTTTTCCAGGCGGTGTCGCTGTACGAAGACGTGATCGCGCACCACGCGGACGACTTCTCGCTGACCGTCTCGGGCGTGGACGACCCGGACAGCGTTCCGCTCGATGACCGGAACCTGGCGATGCGAGCGGCGAAGCTGCTGGCCTCGGCGACGGACTACGCGGGTGGCGTGGCCCTCCGGATCCGTAAGAGCGTTCCGGTGGCCGGGGGCATGGGCGGGGGATCCGCGGATGCCGCGGCCGCTCTGGTCGCCTGCGACGCGCTGTGGGGCACCGGACTGTCACCGGCCCGACTGCACGAACTCGCCGCGCGCCTGGGAGCGGATGTGCCGTTCGCCCTGCACGGCGGCACGGCCGTCGGCACCGGCCGCGGTGATCAGCTCAATCCCGCGCTCGCCAGGGGGCGTTTCGACTGGGTGCTGGTGACGAGCGATGCAGGGCTGTCGACGCCGGTCGTGTATCAGCGGCTGGACGCGCTGCGTGCCGAGGAGGGTGCGCTCGCCGACGACCCTCCGGTGTCGCTCGACGTTCCCATCCCGGTGCTGCAGGCGCTGCGGTCGGGAGATCCGGCGCTGCTGGCGGAGTGCCTGCACAACGATCTGCAGGCGGCGGCCGTTCACGAGCGGCCGGACCTCGCTCAGACGATCCGCGACGGCATCGACGCGGGTGCGCTTGCCGGCATCGTCTCCGGCTCCGGCCCCACCGTCGCGCTGCTGTGCGACGGTCCGGAGAGCGCGCAGGACGTGCAGTCAGCGCTGCGGCTGGCCGGGCGCGATCCGCTGCACGTGCACGGCGCCGTCGCAGGCGCGCGCATCATGTCCTGACGGCGCGCTGCCTGTTGTTGGTCTCGGACGTCCCCCGCGCGGAGCGACCGCGTGCCGCAGGCACCGCAGATGCGCTTTCGTCTTGTGCGCGACATAATGATGAGACGAATGTGACCGTGCACACGCGAGGAGGCTGTGATGTCGTCTCCCTCTGAGCGCGCCCGCCAGCCGAGCATCCGCGATGTCGCGCGTCTCGCCGGAGTCTCGCACCAGACCGTCTCGAGGGTGCTGAACGATCACCCCAGCATCCGCCCCGAGACGAAGGCGAAGGTGCTCGACGCCATCGCGGTTCTCGACTACCGGCCGAATCTCGCTGCGCGCGCACTGGTGACGAGCAGGTCGAACACCCTCGGCATCCTGTCGGCGACGATCGGCGAGTTCGGCCCGACGTCGTCCATCGCGAGCATCGAGGACGCTGCGCGCGAGGAGGGGTACTCGGTTTCGACCCTCAATCTCGCGGCGACGACGCCGGAGGCGATCGGGCACGCCGTGCGGCAGCTGGCGCGGGAGCAGGTCGACGGGATCGTCGTGCTCGCCCCGCAGGTGCGCGTCTTCCATGTGCTGCGCGGGATGGCGGTGGATCTGCCCTTCGTCACTCTGCAGACGGCTTCCGGCTCGGACGGCGTGAGCCTTTCGGCCGATCAGGTGGCCGGCGCGCGGTCGGCGACGACGCACCTGATCACCCTCGGGCACAGCGAGATCCTGCATCTCGCCGGCCCGCAGGACTGGATCGAGGCCGAGTCCCGGATGAGGGGATACCTGGAGGCGCTCCGTGAGGCCGACCTGCCCACCTTCCCGCCGATCAGGGGGGACTGGTCCGCCGATTTCGGCTACTTCGCCGGGCAGGAACTGGCGCGGCGTCGTGATTTCACCGCGGTCTTCGCCGCGAACGACCTGATGGCGATCGGACTCATGCACGGGTTCCGGGACGCCGGGGTCCGGGTGCCGGATGACGTGAGCGTCGTCGGGTTCGACGACATCCCGGTGGCGGCGCATGTCTCGCCGACGCTGACCACCGTGCACCAGGACTTCCCGGAACTGGGTCGCCGCGCGGTGCGGATCCTGCTCGCGCAGATCCGTGGCGAGGCGCCGCCGTCGTTCGGCGAGCTGCATTCGGCGCTCCGTGTGCGTGAGTCGGCCGCATCACGGTAACGAAACGAAATCTCCGTCTGGACTTGACAGAGGCTCGTTCGAAGTGGACGATGTAATTCAATGTGAACGGTCACATCGCACGTGACCGCACCGTCGCGAGGAAAGAACCGTGAGCACAACAGCAACGTTGCCGGTCGTGTCTGGCCCCATCCTGGAGATGCGCAGCATCACGAAGGAGTTCCCGGGAGTCAAGGCGCTGGCCGATGTGTCGATCACCGTCAGGTCCGGCGAGATCCACGCCATCTGCGGCGAGAACGGCGCAGGGAAGTCGACCCTCATGAAGGTGCTCTCGGGGGTGTACCCGTACGGCACCTACGACGGCGACATCCTGCTGTACGGCGAGGAGCAGCGCTTCAAGGACATCGCCGCCAGCGAGCACGCGGGTGTCGTGATCATCCACCAGGAGCTCGCGCTCATCCCCGAGCTGTCGATCACCGAGAACATCTTCCTCGGCAATGAGATCCGCCGTTTCGGCAAGATCGACTGGCAGGCGCAGAAACAGCGCGCCCTCGAGCTGCTGGCGCGCGTGGGACTCAGCGAGGACCCGGATGTCGCGATCAAGCACCTCGGCGTCGGCAAGCAGCAGCTGATCGAGATCGCGAAGGCGCTCAACAAGGACGTCCGGCTGCTCATCCTCGACGAGCCGACGGCCGCGCTCAACGAGAACGACTCGCAGCACCTCCTCGACCTCATCCTCGGGCTGAAGGCCAAGGGGATCGCGTCGATCATCATCAGCCACAAGCTCAACGAGATCGAGCAGATCGCCGATGAGATCACGATCATCCGCGACGGCCGAACGGTCGAGACGCTCGACATCTCGCGGGGCGAGATCAATGAGGACCGCATCATCCGCGGCATGGTGGGCCGCTCGCTGGAGAGCCGCTATCCGGATCGCACCCCCGACATCGGCGAGGTGTTCTTCGAGGTCAAGGACTGGTGGGTGCAGCATCCGACAGTCTCCGAGCGCATGGTCGTCAAGGGATCGGGCATCACCGTGCGACGCGGTGAGGTGGTCGGCATCGCCGGGCTCATGGGCGCAGGGCGCACCGAGTTCGCGATGAGCATCTTCGGGCGTTCCTACGGCACCTTCCTCTCCGGCCGGATGTTCAAAGACGGGCAGGAGGTCGTGCTCTCCGACGTCGCCACCGCGATCAGGCACGGACTCGCGTACGTCAGCGAGGATCGCAAGTCGCTCGGCCTCAACCTCCTCGACACCATCAAACGTTCGGTCGTGTCGGCGAAGCTCTCGAAGATCGCCAGGCGGGGCGTGGTGAACGAGCAGGAGGAGTTCGTCGTCGCCGAGCGCTACCGCAAGGCGCTGCGCATCAAGACGCCGACCGTCGAGGAGGGCGTGGCGAAGCTCTCGGGAGGCAACCAGCAGAAGGTGGTCCTCGCGAAGTGGATGTTCACGGACCCCGATCTGCTCATCCTCGACGAGCCCACCCGAGGCATCGACGTCGGGGCGAAGTACGAGATCTACGCGATCATCAACGAACTCGCCGCTCAGGGCAAGGGCGTCATCGTCATCTCCAGCGAACTGCCCGAGCTCCTCGGCATCACCGACCGCATCTACACCGTCTTCGAGGGTCGGGTCACCGACTGCATCCCTTCCGACCAGGCCACCCCGGAGGAGGTCATGCGCAGCATGACGTCCGCTACCCAGAAAGCATCCGCATGAGCACCACGACGACCACCGAGACCGAGAAGCGCGGCTTCCACTTCGGCGACATCCGCAAGATGTTCGGCGGCAACGGCACGTCGTCGTTGCGCCAGTTCGGCATCCTGGGCAGCCTGTTGGTGATCATCCTGTTCTTCCAGGTGGTCACGATGATCAAGAACCCGAACGGCGCCACTCTGACGCCGAACAACCTCATCAATGTCATCAACCAGTACTCGTTCATCCTGATCCTGGCGATCGGCATGGTGATGGTGATCATCATGGGCCACATCGACCTGTCGGTCGGGTCGGTGGCGGCCTTCAGCGGCATCATCGTGGCGAAGGCGATGGCCGACTGGAATCTCTCCTGGCCGCTCGCCATCCTGCTCGGACTCGGCGTCGGAGCGCTGGTGGGCGCGTGGCAGGGGTTCTGGGTCGCCTACGTCGGGGTGCCGGCGTTCATCGTGACGCTCGCCGGAATGCTCTTCTTCCGCGGAGCGAACCAGTTCATCGGCAACTCGCAGTCGATCCCCGTGCCCGAGGAGTTCGTGTACATCGGGGCCGGCTACCTGCCCGAGGTGGCTCTGCCGCTGAACTTCAACGTGCCCACGATGATCCTCGCTCTCGTCGGCGTCGCCTGGGTGATCTTCTGGGAGATCCGCACGCGCCGCATCCAGAAGAAGATGGGTTCGGACCGTGCACCGGTCTGGGTGAGCGCGACCAAGGTCACTCTGCTCTCGGCCGTCATCCTCGGCGCCGGCTGGCTGTTCGCCACCGGACGCCCGGGAACGAGCTTCCCTGTGTCCGGCCTGATACTGCTGGCACTCGTCATCATCTACTCCTTCGTCACGCGCAACACCGTTTTCGGCCGCCACATCTTCGCGGTCGGCGGCAACCGGCAGGCGGCTCGCCTGTCCGGCGTCAAGGACCGCTGGGTCGACTTCTTCGTGATGATGAACATGTCGGTGCTCGCATCGCTGGCCGGCATGATCTTCGTCGCCCGTTCGCAGGCGTCCGGGCCCGGTGACGGCAACGGCTGGGAACTCGACGCGATCGCGTCGGTGTTCATCGGCGGCGCCGCGGTCGCCGGCGGCATCGGCACGGTGATCGGGTCGATCATCGGCGGCCTTGTGATGGCGTTCCTCAACAACGGCCTTCAGCTGCTCGGTCAGGGAGCCGACGTCGTCGCGATGATCAAGGGCCTCGTGCTCCTGCTCGCGGTCGCCATCGACGTCTGGAATAAGCAGCAGGGTCGCCCGTCTCTCATCGGTTTCCTCACCCGTCGTCGCGGACGACTGGAGGATGCGGAGACCGAGACCTTCAAGCCCAATCAGACCTACCAAGCCCCCGCCGTCGACAAGACGCGCGGAAAGTAGGCGGACGCCTGGCGTCGCGCACACGCGCAAGGCATCCGTCGCACACAAGAGAAAGAGATCACATGAAGAAGATCATCGTCACGGCGACAGCGCTTGTCGCCGCGAGTGCCTTCGCCCTCACCGGCTGCTCCGGTGAGCGCGGCGGCGGCGACACCGGGGCCGGCACCGAAACGGAGACGACCGGATTCGAGGCCGGATCCACGATCGGCGTCGCGCTTCCGGACAAGACCAGTGAGAACTGGGTGCTCGCCGGTCAGCTGTTCACCGACGGGCTGGAAGAGGCCGGGTTCAAGGCCGACGTCCAGTACGCCCCGGCGAGCAACACCGTCGCCGAGCAGCAGAACCAGATCCAGGCCATGGTGACCGGTGGTGCGAAGGTTATCATCATCGGCGCGAAGGACGGCAAGCAGCTGGCCACGCAGGTGCAGGCGGCGAAGGACTCCGGCGCCTACGTGATCGCGTACGACCGTCTCATCGAGAACACCGAGGCCGTCGACTACTACGTCGCGTTCGACAACTTCAAGGTCGGCCAGCTGCAGGGTCAGGCGCTGCTGGACGGGCTGGCAGAGCGCGCCGGGCACGAGGCGCCGTACAACATCGAGTTGTTCTCCGGCTCGCCGGATGACGCGAACTCCGCGGTCTTCTTCGACGGTGCGATGGAAGTGCTCCAGCCGAAGATCGAGGACGGCACGCTCAATGTCGTCTCCGGTCAGACCGAGATCGCGCAGACCGCGACCGAGGGCTGGCTCGCTGAGAACGCCCAGAACCGCATGGACACGATCCTCACCGGATCGTATGGCGGCGACACGGCGCTCGACGGTGTGCTCTCGCCGAACGACACGCTCGCTCGCGCCATCATCACCTCGGTGCAGCAGGCCGGCAAGACGGTTCCGGTCGTCACCGGCCAGGACTCCGAGGTCGAGTCGGTGAAGTCGATCATGGAGGGCATCCAGTACTCCACGATCAACAAGGACACCGCGCTCCTCGTGGAGCAGGCCATCAAGATGGTCGGCCAGCTGCAGAAGGGCGAGGACGTCGACGTCAACGACACCGAGTCGTACGACAACGGCAAGAAGATCGTCGACTCGTACCTGCTCGAGCCGCTGATCGTCACGAAGGAGAACGCAGCCGAGGCGTACGCCAACGTGCCGAGCCTTCTGGAGATCGTGAAGTCGTACCAGTAACGACTTCCGTTCGGGGACGCGCGAGCCGTCCGGACCTTCGGGTCCGGGCGGCTCGCTTCTTTCGCGTGGCCCGGCGACAGATCCCACACCGTTCCGCGCGGACGCCAGAACGGAATGAGTGTTCACCCTGGTAGGGCTCGTGCTCGCGCCCGCGAACGTTCGGGCCAGGGCGCGCGCTCGTGGCCGTCAGAACGGTGCGAGTGACAGCTCGGATGCCGGGGTGGCCCAGGCGGCCTCGACGGACGCGCCGTTCGGTGCGAAGACGACGGTGTTCTGCGGTGGCGGACGGTCGATGTAGCTTCGTCCCGTCGGACTCCGCCATTCGAGCAGACCGTCGCTGAGTTGCGCCACCTGCCAGGGGGAGTGGTGCTTGAGCATGTGGTGTCGTCGGCAGAAGTCGGCGAGGTTCGTGTCGCAGGTTGCGCCCCCTGCGGACGCTGGTTCGTTGTGGTCGGCGTCGCACTTGCGGGCGACGATCCCGCAGGTGGGGAAACGGCAGCGTTGATCGCGCGCTTTGAGGTGCCGCTTGAGATGCTCGGAGGGTCGGTAGCGATCGACGGCGAGGAACGCCCCGGTGACGGGGTGGGTGAGCACACGATTCCAGCCCGTCGTTGAAACAGCGAGGACTCGGGCGGTTTCGGCATCGATCGGGATCACGCCGTCGAGCAGCGCCGGCGGAAGCGGTGTCGAAAGCAGTGGCGGCGTGTGATCGTCCAGTGATCCCGAAGTCGAGCCCGAGTCGGTCGTGAAATCGAGGGTCTCTTCGGACGCGGCTGTGTCTGTGGCATCCGCGCCCAGACGCAGATCCTGTGCCATGAGAGTCATCACCGGCACGGTGATCTCGATACTCGCGCGGATCTCACCGAGGATCCCGTCGATCGTGTCGTGCCCGGTCGGGACTCCGGTGAGAACGAGGTCGGCCAGGAGATCGGCGCGGATCTCATCGACGGTCCGGGTATCCGCTTCGAGTTCGCGACCTTCCGCGGCGGCATCTCGTGCAAGGCGCATGTTCTCGTCCTTGATCTGATGCGCCATCTGCGAAAGCCGATCCATCATGCCGTGGACGAGCACGGCCGGAGCATGCATATGCAGGTCGGCCATCCCATCGTCCGCGTCTGCGATCCACACCCGCCGTTCCGCGCGAGCGGCCTGATGGCGCTCATCGATGCTGCGCTCCTGGAACCGCTCTGCGATCCGCTTGGCGAGCGGACGCAGCCGGTTCGGCGACTCCGCCTCAGCGAGCGGCAGCACGGCCGCGGCGTACCTCTCTCGATCGGCCTCGTCGGTCAGGTGCGCGCCCGCATCGATGATCACACGCGCGTGCCCCGCAGAGATGCGCCCTGCGCCCTGGGCTGCCCAGACAGCGGGGAAGGCATCGACCAGCCACGACGCGTCGCCGATCCGCCTCTCGACGGTGCGGTCGCTGACCCGAAGCGCCTGACCGATCTCCGCAGCCACCGCGCGGATCGTCATGTCCCCCTTATCGGGATGATCGCCCTGCTTCGCGATATCGATCGCCAGACGGCCGGCCAGGGCGAGGATGCCGTCGCGGGCGGCCTGCATCGATGCGAGCGTGGCTTCTGCAGCCTGCATGGACTCGACCAGATCGGCGAGCATCGCCATCTGGGAGTCGGTTGCGTCGAGCATCGCGGCCATGGATCCATTACAGCGCAGGCCACCGACATTCGAACGAAGATACTGGGTATCTGCTTGGCTGAAGCCGCCTTGAGTTGTGTGAGTTGTGACTGGGTCAACATCCGAGCGAGACGCTGATAATTTCCTCAGACGGCGCAGGACGTGCCCTCCACTCAGTGCAGCCATAACCGTCCGGTGCTCATCTCGGAGAATTGCGGGTCCCCAGGTGATGCTCGGGGCTGTGACATCAGGGGCCGTCACTCGGTGCGGTGACTTCGGCGGTCGTCATGGGGGTTCTTGCTAGCAAGGTGTTCTCAAATCGGCTTCTGCTCGACTGCCCTGGCCGGCTCGATAGCATGAGCGCATGATCGCTCTCACCGCATCAGCACGAGTGCTGAGAGTGTTCCAGGTCATGTGGGTGATCGGCTTCCTCGTTGGAACAACCACTCATACGGCGGATCTGATCGTCGGGGGATTGAACGCCTACAGTGCCTTCCCGCTCGGCGTCCGGCTGTTCTGGGTGACACTCACGATCCTGGATCCGGCCACCGCTGCGCTGATCATCTTTCGACGGCGCTCCGGCATCGTGCTCGGCAGCGCCGTGATCATCGCCGACATCGCAGTGAACTGGACCCTCTTCGCTACGGTCGGCGGACTCTCGTCCTTCGGGGTCATCAGTCAGAGCCTCTTTGCGGTGCTCATCTTCGTCACGGCTCGCCCCCTTTGGATATGGTTCGGGCAATCTTCTACACGAGAACGCGGCAACGTGAGCAGAGAGGCCTGACGGCCCACGATTGCGAGACGGTCGACCAGGGCCACGGATTCAAAACGACTGAACTTTCGATGCTCAGGGCCTGGTCGTCCTCCAGACGACGCGTAGGACGTCGATCACGTCGTCGGGATCTGCACCTGTCGCGGCGGCTTCGGCGACCAGTTCCCGAATGCGCTTCACGACGGCCCCGGGGAGGAGCGCGGCGGACTCGGCGACTCGAGTGCCGGCCGCGGTGCGGCTGATGACGAGACCTTCTTGCTCGAGCATCTTGTATGCCTTTGCGGCCGTGCCGGCGGCCACGCCGAGGTCGCTCGCCGTCTGCCGCACGGTCGGCAAGCGTTCGTTCGCGCCGAGCTGGCCCGAGACGATGAGCCCGCGGAGTTGTCGGTAGATCGCCACGGCCGGGCTCCCGTCCTCCGTCGATGAGAGCAAGGGCTGCGTAGTCACGGTGTGGCCGTTGCGTCGGCGTTGTGTGCCGCTCGGTCGAACGGTGGCCGTAGGGCGCGCGGGCGGCAAATCCGGCTGGCGACGAGCAGGAGCAGGATGAACGCAGTGATCTCGAGAAGAGGCGCGCACCATCCGGCGGCGGTGGCGAGTTCCGCATATCGCCAGGACGCGTCATAGGGGTTGCCCTCATTCTGACCGACGATCGTGAGCTGCGAACCCGATCCCGCGCGGGCGATGAGCCGCCAAGCGCCGGCCATGGCGAGGAGCAGGCCGGCACTCGCGACGCGTGCTGCTCCGCTCGCGACCTCGCGCCTCGCGCCCCATTCTGCGGTGACCGTTTCCGGGCGAATGAACGGACGTGCGGCGCTGGTGTGGAGTAGTGCCCAGGTTGTGACCGAGAGCGCGGCCACGCAGATCAGGACCGGAATTCCGAACGCCCATCCGTAGAACCACTGTCGAATCGGGTCGATCGCAGGTTCGTTGGGTACCGGGATCTCCAACGAGACATATCGCCCCTGGTCGTCTGCCGATGAAGCGAGCCCGGCGGCGATTGTCGTCGCCGCCAAGGCGAGCAGAACCATGCATCCGCCGAAGAGGCCCGCCCGCGGGCTGAAGCTCGTCCAGCTGCGGCGACCAGTGGGTACGACCGCGACCTCGGATGGCGTGGTTCCACGAATCGAGACCATGCCCAGGACGACGCTCACGCCGGCGAGCGCGCAGAACACCGGAGTGGCGTATCGCCACCAGGCGACGTCGTAGGGCATCGGGAGCAGGTATCCGCGAACCACGTTCTCGACGGCGAACACGATGATGACGGCGATCGCTGCGATACCGAGGCCTCGAAGCTCAGGCAGATACCTCGCCTGGACTGACCTGGCGATCGGTCCAGGGAGGGGCGCAACCCCATGATGAGCGCGGCGCGGTCGCGACGCGATGACGCTGACGCCTCCCGCGATGAGCAAGGCGAGGAGCAGCGAGAACAACGGCTGTGAGAAGGCCGCGCCCACCAGGGCCATCGGGCCGAACGAGAAGATGCTGCTCAGTGACATGCTGCCTCCGGTCTGAGTATTGTGTCAACTTCTTATCACAACTTGTATCGCAGCGGGAATACAAGACGTCGAAGGGCGCAGGTCCCGCACATCCAGGCCAACTACCCTGGATAACAACATGGCACATCTTCTCGGGGCCGAAGGCCTCCATCTCGAGTACCCCACCCGGGTCGTCTTCGACTCCGTCACCCTCGGCATCGAGGAAGGGGACCGGATCGGCATCGTCGGCCGCAACGGCGACGGGAAATCGAGCCTCCTCGGAATGCTCGCCGGTCTCAAGCAACCGAACGCGGGACGCGTCACGGTCCGCAAGGGAACGACCATCGGCGTCCTCGACCAGGCCGACACCCTCGACGACACCCTCACGGTCGCGGAATCGGTGGTCGGCGACACCCCCGAGCACGAGTGGGCAGGCGATGCCCGCACGCGGGACGTCATCGAGGGCCTGCTGAAGGATCTCGCCTGGGATGCTCCGGTCCTGTCCCTCAGCGGAGGTCAGCGCCGCCGTGTGTCGCTCGCCAAGCTCCTCACCGGCGACTGGGACGTCATCGCCCTCGACGAGCCCACCAACCACCTCGACGTCGAGGCCATCACCTGGCTCGCCGGACACCTGCGCAGGCGCTGGTCGGCGAACTCCGGCGCACTCCTCGTCGTGACTCACGACCGCTGGTTCCTCGACGAGATCTGCACGGAGACGTGGGAGGTTCACGACCGCATCGTCGAGCCCTTCGAGGGCGGATACGCCGCGTACATCCTGCAGCGCGTCGAGCGCGACCGAATGTCGGCCGCCACCGAGGCGAAGCGGCAGAACCTCGCCAAGAAGGAACTCGCCTGGCTGCGCCGTGGCGCCCCCGCGCGCACCGCGAAGCCGAAGTTCCGCATCGACGCCGCCAACGAGCTCATCGCGGACGTCCCGGAGATCCGCGACAAGGTGTCGCTGCAGTCTCTCGCGGTCTCGCGGCTCGGCAAGGACGTCGTCGACCTGCTCGACGTCGGCGTGACCTTCCCGGCGACGGAACTGGCGCCGTCGCGCGAAGTGCTCCGTGACGTCGAGTGGCGCATCGCGCCGGGGGAGCGCACCGGAATCCTCGGGGTCAACGGCGCCGGCAAGTCCACGCTGCTCGGGCTCATCGCGGGAACCGTCGCGCCGACCGCGGGGCGGGTCAAGCGCGGCAAGACCGTGAACGTGAAGACGCTCACGCAACGTCTCGACGAGCTCACCGAGGTGTGGAAGGAACCGGTGCGGGTGGTCATCTCCCGGCTGCGCACCTCGTACACGCTCGGCGCCGGATCGAAGTCGCAGGACCTCACACCCGGGCAGCTCCTGGAGCGGCTCGGCTTCGACTCCGCCCAGTTGTCCACGCCGGTGAAGGACCTCTCGGGTGGCCAGCAGCGGCGCCTGCAGCTGCTTCTGGTGCTGCTCGATCAGCCGAACGTGCTGATCCTCGACGAGCCGACCAACGACCTCGACACCGACATGCTCGCCGCGATCGAAGACCTCCTCGACTCGTGGTCGGGTACTCTCCTCGTCGTCTCCCACGATCGCTACTTCCTCGAGCGGGTCACCGACCAGCAGTACGCGATCCTGGGAGGGCACCTGCGTCATCTGCCCGGTGGGGTGGACGAGTACCTCCGGCTGCGCACACTGGAGCGGGATGCCAAGCCCTCGGCGGTGGCGACCGCATCCGCGTCGGCGGGCCTCGACGGGGCTGCGCTCCGCACCGCGCAGAAGGAGATATCCGCTCTCGAGCGGCGCATCCAGAAGCTGACACAGCAGGTGAACGCGGCCAAGCAGGCGCTCGCCGAGCATGATCAGGGCGACTACGAGGGCCTGGGCGTGAAGATGAAGGCGATCAGCGAGCAGCAGGCCGAGATCGAAGAACTGGAGCTGCGCTGGTTCGAGCTCACCGAGCAGATCGGCTGACCGCCCGAGGCTGTGACGCTCTGTGACAGCTCGATTCCGCGCGCGTGAGGAACCCCGCTTAACGTTGCGGAGTCCCCCCACGAGAGGAACCCGAAACTCATGTCCCGTCGCTCCACATCCATCATCGCCGCGCTCGCCGCGGTCCCCCTTTTCGTCGCGCTCTCCGGCTGCGCCACTGCGACATCCGGCGCCGGATCGGACGGGGCGGACGCACCGGCTGACGAGACGGTCAAGATCGGCGTCGTCGGCAAGGCCGAGCCGCAGTGGCCCGCATTCGTCGAGGCCGCAGCCGAAGAGGGGATCACGGTCGAACTCGTCGACTTCGGATCCTACGAGCAGCCGAACCCGGCGCTCGCAGAGGGCGAGATCGACCTCAACCAGTTCCAGCACATCGTCTACCTCGCCGGTTACAACGTCGCCTCGGGCGAGGACCTCACGGTCATCGGCTCGACCGCGATCTTCCCGTTGGGGCTGTACTCGAAGAAGTACGACGACGTGAAGAGCATCCCCAAGGGTGAGACGGTCGTCGTCCCCGATGACGCCTCCAACCAGGCGCGAGCCCTGCTCGTGCTGCAGTCGGCCGGACTCGTCGAACTCAAGAGCGGCGGCACCATCTTCTCCGACCTCGCCGATGTCGACACCGAGAAGTCGAAGGTCAAGGTCACCGCGCTCGAAGCAGCCCTCATCCCGACCTCGCTGCCGGATGTCGCCGCGGCGATCATCAACAACGACTTCGTGACCGACGCCGGCCTCACGTTCGACGACGCCATCGCGCAGGACGACCCGGAGGACCCCAACGCGCTGCCGTACGTGAACATCTTCGCGGCACGCGCCGAGGACGCCGACAACGAGACGTACCTGAAGCTCGTGGAGATCTTCCAGACCGATGAGGCGGTGCAGGCAGGACTCGCCGAGTCCTCCGGTGACACCAACGTCTCGCTGCAGACCCCGGTCAAGGACCTCGTCGCCTCGCTGAAGAAGGTCGAGAAGGACACCGAGGCCCAGAAGGGCTGAGGCCCGGCCCTCGGGCAGCCGAAATGCGAGAGAATCGGGCGGCGCACCTCGCGTCGCCCGATTCGCCGCATCCATCGATCAACACCGGAGACCCCATGCCGATCGTGAGCCTGACGAACGTCTCGAAGGCGTATCCGTCGTCCGACCGAGGCGCCGGCGACGTCGTCGCCGTCGACGATGTGACACTCAGCATCGACAAGGGTGATGTCTACGGCATCATCGGCTACTCGGGCGCGGGCAAGTCGACGCTGGTGCGGCTGATCAACGCGCTGGAACCCGCGACCGGCGGCACAATCACCGTGGACGGCGTCGACATCACGGCGCTGGGGGAGCGCGAGCTGCGACGCGTGCGCGGCGGGATCGGCATGATCTTCCAGCAGTTCAACCTCTTCGCCTCGAAGAGCGTGAAGGCGAACATCGCCTACCCGCTGAAGCTCGCCGGCTGGTCGAAGCCGGACATCGATGCCCGCGTCACCGAGCTGCTGTCGTTCGTCGGCCTCGGCGACAAGGCGAAGGCGTATCCCGAGCAGCTGTCCGGCGGGCAGAAGCAGCGCGTCGGCATCGCGAGGGCGCTGGCCACCGGACCCGCGATCCTGCTGGCCGACGAGGCCACCAGCGCGCTGGACCCGCAGACGACCCACGAGGTCCTCGACCTCCTCAAGCGCGTCAACAAGGAGCAGGGCGTCACCATCGTCATCATCACGCACGAGATGGACGTCATCCAGACGATCGCCACGAAGGTCGCGGTCATGGAGGCCGGCCGCGTCATCGAGCAGGGCGACGTGTTCGACGTGTTCTCGGCGCCGCAGAACCCCGCATCGCAGCGCTTCGTCGGCACCGTCGTCAAGGGCATCCCGTCCCCCTCGGAGCTGTCGGTGCTGCGCGAGCGGCACGCCGGCCGTCTGGTGACGTTCTCCTTCCGTGACGGCAGCACCTCGCAGGCCAGGGTCTTCCTGGATCTCGCACAGGAGGGTCTCGAGTTCGAGCTCGTCTTCGGCGGCATCAACGACATCCGCGGCCGGGCGTTCGGGCACCTGACCCTTGCCATCCGCGGCGATGCGGCGGCGATCGACAGGGCGCTGGAGATCATCGGCGAGCGTGTCGAAGTGACAGAGATCTCCCGAGAGGGGGCCCGCTGATGGATCGCCTCAACGAACTCTGGCCCGAGTTCTGGGCCGCTGCCCTCGAGACGCTGTACATGGCCTCGATCGCGCTCGTGCTCGGCGGGGTGCTCGGACTGGTCTGGGGCGTGATCCTCTACGTCTCGCGCTCCGGTGGCATCCTGCCCAATCGCGTCGTCAACGTGATCATGAGCACCGCGATCAACTTCTTCCGACCGATCCCGTTCGTCATCTTCATCGCCGTGCTGCAGCCGTTCACCCGTGCGGTGATCGGCGTCGGCATCGGCGTCAACGCCGGCGCTTTCATGATCGGCATCGCCGCATCCTTCGCCATCGGCCGCATCGTCGAACAGCACCTCGTCTCGGTGCCGCCCGGCGTCATCGAGGCGGCCCGCGCGATGGGGGCGGGCCCCTGGCGGATCCTGTTCACCGTCGCGATCCCCGAAGCCCTCGGCCCGCTCATCCTGGGCTACACCTTCATCGTGGTGGCGATCATCGACATGACGGCGATGGCCGGACTCATCGGGGGTGGGGGCCTCGGGGCCTTCGCGCAGATCTACGGCTTCCGGCAGTTCGAGCCGGTGGTGATGTGGGCGGCCATCGTGCTCATCGTCGTGTTCGTGCACCTCGTGCAGCTGCTGGGCAACCGGCTGGCGCGCAAGATCATGCGGCGCTGAGACTCAGGCCGACGGCGCGTCCTGCAGCGTCAGCCGCGTCGTGAACACGCGATCCTCGCCGCTCAGCGGGTCGACGAAGCGCAGCTCCCTGGCGAGCAGCTGCAGCGGCCGGTCGAAATCGTCGGGCGTCTCGGGAAGGAGCGTGGGGTAGAACCCGTCGTTCAGGATGCCGAGGCCGAGGGCGGCCAGGTGCACCCGGAGCTGGTGCATCTTGCCGCTGTGCGGCCGCAGCTGTGTGTGCACGACCCGGTCGTCGCCGCCGAGCAGTTCGATCAGCGTCTCGGAGTTCGGCTCGCGTCCGTCGTCGACCTCGACGCAGACCTGACCGCGGAGCTTGATGATGTGATTGCGGTACACCAGCGGGAATCGCGAGGCGTCCCACTCGGACGGCCGTGCAGACACCGCCTCGTACACCTTCTCCACTCGGCGGTTCTCGAACAGCAGTTGGTAGGCGCCCCTGGTCTCGGGTCGCGTCGCGAACATCAGCAGCCCGGCCGTCGCTCGATCGAGCCGGTGGATCGGTGCGAGGTTCGGGATGCCGAGCAGATTCCGCAACCGCACCAGAGCGGAGTTCTGGAGATACCTGCCGCCCGGCGTCGTCGGCAGGAAGTGCGGTTTGTCGACGACCACGAGGTCCTCGTCCTGATGGAGGACCTCGACCTCGAACGGGATGCGCGTCTCCGTGGGCGGTTCGCGGTAGTACCAGATGAACTCCTCGGCGCCGAGGGGGGCGTCGCGGCGCACCGCGCTCCCGTCGCGGGCGACGATCTCGCCGTCGTCGAAGCGCGTCAGGAGAGCCTGGGGATCGAGGTGGAAGAACCGCTCGACCATGTACGCGGACACGGTCGGCCATGGGCCCTGCATCGGCACGTGCAGACGCGTGGCGCCGACCCCGTTGCGCACGGGGAGCGGAGATCGCATCGCCATCAGCGGATGCCGCCCTTCGGGATGTGCGCGACCATGAGGGGCCTCACGCGTCGAAGCTCAGGCTGAGCTTGCGCAGCAGGCCGGCCAGCCGGTCCCGGTCGCTCCGGGACAGCGCCTGGAGCAGGTCGGACTCGACATCGACGAGACGGGTGATCGCCGCATCCACCCGCGTCCGTCCGTCGTCCGTGAGAGTCACCAGGACGCTGCGACCATCTGCCGGATCCGCTTCGCGGTGCACGAAGAGACGGCTCACGAGACGGTCGATGCGGTTGGTCATGGTGCCGCTGGAGACCAGCGTCTGCTGCATCAGCTGCTTCGGTGACAGCTGGAAGGGCGCACCGGCGCGGCGGAGCGCGGAGAGCACGTCCCACTCCCACGGCTCCAGATCGCTGCGGCGGAAGACGTCACGCCGCGCGCGATCGAGGTGGCGGGAGAGCCGGTCCATCCGTGACAGCACCTCGAGCGGCGAGAAGTCGAGGTCGGGCCGCTGGGTGTTCCATGCGCCGACGATCCGATCGACTTCGTCCGCTGCGCTCATCCGTCCATTATCGCCGGTCCGGCGCGGCATCCGGAGGCAAGGGTGTCGCCGGCACCGGCGACAGCGTCATGAAGGTGCTGTTCGGGTCGGGCAGGTATCGTCCGAACGCCGCGCACTCGACGAATCCAGCACCCGCGTACAGCGTCCGCGCGGGGACGAAGAAGTCGTCGCTGCCGGTCTCGAGGGACAGCCGCCGGATGCCGCGCCGCGCGGCATCGTCGATCAGGAACGTCAGCATCGTCCTGCCGAGTCCGCGGCCGCGCATCGCCGGATCGGTGCGCATCGACTTCAGCTCCTCGTGGTCCTCGTCCACGAACGCCAGCGCCCCGGAGGCGACGGCACGGCCGTCCTCGAATGCCGCGAACAGCCGGACGCCGGGTGCGAGCAACCGCTCGAACGGCAGCGCATGGCAGCTCTCGGGTGGCGCTGTCCCGACCAGCTCGGCGTGATGCGCGGCGATGAACTCGGAAACGGCCGGAACGGGCGTCTCGACCCGTTCGATGATGATGGTCATGATCACAGCATCCCAGTTCCGCGTTTCGGTCCGATGACGCAGCCGCATCTCGCATCGATCCCGCAGGTGGCGGGCCGAGGTCATGGCAGACTTGTCTGGCGGACCCTCTCTCGGGGGCCGTGGTCCGCCGTGGTGTAATGGCAGCACGACAGCCTTTGGAGCTGTTAGGTCTAGGTTCGAATCCTGGCGGCGGAGCATGACTGGGAACAATCTCGCCATCGTCGTCCTCGCTGCAGGCCAGGGCACCCGCATGCGATCGCGGCTGCCGAAGGTGCTGCATCCGATCGGCGGCCGTCCGCTCGTCGGGCACGTGCTCACCACAGCGGCCAGGCTCGGCGCCGACCACATCGAGGTCGTGGTGCGCCACGAGCGCGACCAGGTGGTCGCAGCGCTCCGCGAGGACTACCCTCAGGCGGTCTTCGTCGACCAGGACGAGGTGCCGGGCACCGGTCGTGCCGTGCAGGTCGCGATCGACGCCCTGCCGGACGACTTCGAGGGCGACGTCCTGGTGCTCTCCGGCGACTGCCCGCTCGCGGATGCGGACACTCTGCGTTCGTTCCTCGACGCGCACCGCGCAGCGGAGGCGGCGGCGACGCTGATGACCGCGGTGGTGGACGACCCGAACGGCTACGGCCGCGTGATCCGTGACGCGGAGGGGAACGTCGATCGGATCGTCGAGCAGAAGGACGCCACCGACGACGAGGCCGCCGTTCGTGAGATCAACGCCGGCATGTACGCCTTCCGCATCGGCGTGCTGCGCGAATACCTCCCGACCGTCGGCGTCGACAACGCACAGGGCGAGATGTACCTCACCGACGTGCCGGGCATGCTGCGCCGCGATGGGAGCCGCGTCGCGGCATCGGTCGTCTCCGACGTCACCGTCACATACGGAGTCAACGACCGTGCCCAGCTCGCAGAGGTGGGGCGCCTCCTGAACGCCCGCATCGTGCGCCGCTGGCAGCTCGAGGGCGTCACGATCATCGACCCCGCGACCACCTGGATCGACGATGACGCCACGCTCGCACCCGACGTGACGATCCTGCCGAACACGCACATCCTCCGCGCGACGGTTATCGCCGAGGGCGCCATCATCGGCCCGGACACGACCCTCGTCGACTGCGAGGTCGGAGAGGACGCGATCGTCCGCCGCACGGATGCCACGCTGGCAGTGATCGGCGCCGAGGCCACGGTCGGTCCCTTCTCGTTCCTGCGCCCCGGCACCGTCCTCGGGGCGAAGGGCAAGATCGGCGCATACGTCGAGACCAAGAACGCCGAGATCGGCGAGGGCAGCAAGGTTCCCCACCTCTCCTATGTCGGCGACGCGACGATCGGCCGCGGAGTGAACCTCGGCGCGAGCACGATCACGGCGAACTACGACGACGTGAACAAGCACCGCACCGAGATCGGCGACGAAGTGCACACCGGGTCGCACACGGTCCTGGTCGCTCCCGTTAAGCTGGGGGCTGGTGCGAAGACAGCTGCCGGCGCCGTCGTCCGCAAGGATGTGCCCGCCGGAGCTCTGGCCATGAGCGTCGCCCCTCAGCGCAACATCGAGGGTTGGGTCGAGAAGAACAGGGCAGGAACGGGCGCAGCGGACGCTGCCGCTCGGGAGCATTCGGCGGAATAGGCGGACCATGGCGCGCAAGAAGAAGACTGTCGATCTGGATCGCGACAACGGCATTGCGCCGGGACTCGTGGCCAAGACGAAGAAGCGGCTCGTCATCGCCGGGGGTCGCTCGCACCCCGCGCTCACGGCGGCCGTGGCGGCCGACCTCGGCACGGAGCTCGCTCCGACCGAGCACCGCACCTTCGCCTCCGGCGAGATCTACGCCCGCTTCGAGGTGTCGATCCGCGGCTGCGATCTCTTCCTCATCCAGACCTTCGGCGAACCGGTCAACGAATGGCTGATGGAGACGCTGATCATGATCGATGCCGCCAAGCGCGCATCGGCCAAGCGCATCACCGTCGTCGCCCCGTACTACCCCTATTCGCGCCAGGACAAGAAGGGGCGCGGTCGAGAGCCGATCAGCGCGCGCCTCGTCGCCGACCTGCTCAAGACCGCCGGCGCCGATCGCGTGATGAGCGTCGACCTGCACGCCGCGCAGATCCAGGGCTTCTTCGATGGGCCCGTCGACCACCTGTTCGCCAAGCCGGTCCTGCTCGACCACTTCAAGCGCACGCTGAGCCCGGAGGATCGCGAGATCCTGACGGTCGTGTCCCCGGACATGGGCCGGGTGCGGGTCGCCGACACCTGGTCGGACAGCCTGGGGGCGCCGCTGGCGATCATCCACAAGCGCCGCGACCCGAAGGTCGCCAACCAGGTCTCCGTACACGAGATCGTCGGTACGGTCGAGGGTCGCACATGCCTGCTCGTCGACGACATGATCGACACCGGCGGCACGATCGTGAAGGCCGCGCAGGCACTCAAGGCGGCCGGCGCGCACCGGGTCATCGTCGCCGCGACCCACGCGATCTTCAGCGATCCGGCCAGCGAACGGCTGCAGGACATCTCCATCGACGAGGTCGTCGTCACCGACACGATTCCGCTGACGGAGTCCCGCCGCTGGGACAAGCTCACGATCCTGCCGATCGCACCGCTGCTGGCGCGCGCCATCCACGAGGTCTTCGAGGACGGCTCCGTCACGAGCATGTTCGGCGGCGACGCGTAACAGCAGGACTCGGTACAGCCCGCGCATAGGACTTCTTTCTATCGTCGCAATGTCGACATCCAGTCGACCGACACTCAGCCGGGAGGACCATCATGATCCGCACGACCGTACCGACTTCCGTCCGAAAGGGCGCAGCGCTCGCCGGCATCGCAGGACTCCTCGTCCTCGCGGGCTGCTCCGGTGCCGCTGACGCCGAGAGCAACGCCGACACCGGCACGAACCCGGAACCCACCACCAGCTCCGCACCGGCAGACGACGCGGCGACCGATTCCGCGTACAAGGACGGCACGTACACCGCGGAGGGCTCGTACCAGACTCCCGAGACCGTCGAGAAGATCTCCGTCACGCTGACCCTCGCCGACGGCGTCGTCACCGACGTCGAGGTGACGGGTGACCCGCAGGCGCCCGAAACCGAGAAGTTCCAGGGCGAGTTCGTCGCGGGCATCGCCGACGTCGTCGAGGGCGTGCCGATCGATGAGCTGAAGGTCGACAAGGTCGCAGGTTCGTCGCTGACCAGCGGGGGCTTCAACCAGGCACTCGAGACGATCAAGGAAGAGGCGGCGGCCTAGGTTCCATGGTCGTCTGGCGATTCGACGCGATCGGAACCCGCTGGGAGATCGAGTCGAGGGCGGAGCTTTCCGCGGACTCCCGCGCTGCTGTCACCGTGACCATCGACCGGTTCGACCGGGAGTGGTCGCGGTTCCGGGCGGACTCGCTCGTCACCCGGCTGGGCATCGAGGGCGGCTCGTTCACGGCGCCGGATGCGGGGCCGATGCTCGACGCGTATCGCGAACTCTCCGCGGCGACCGGCGGCGCGGTGAATCCGCTGGTCGGCGCGAGCCTCAGCGCCCTCGGTTACGACGCCGCCTATTCCCTGACGCCGGGGGAGCCACTCGCAGCTCCCACTGACTGGGACCGGCGACTCGACTGGGCCGAGGAGCGGGTGACGCTCGCGCCGCCGGCGCTCATCGACGTCGGGGCCCTCGGCAAGGGCCGTCTGGTCGATCGAGTGTTCGACGTGCTGGCGCACGTCGACGGCGACCTCGTGGTGGACGGCGGCGGCGACCTCAGAGTGCGCGGATCGGCGGTGCGCATCGGCCTGGAGCATCCGTACGATGCGAGCAAAGCCATCGGTGTGGTGACTCTGCAGGACGCCGCGCTCTGCGCATCCGCCGTCAACCGGCGAGCATGGGGCGACGGGCTGCATCACGTACTCGACGCCCGCACCGGCGTGCCGGTGCGGGCGTGGGCTGCCACCTGGGCGATCGCGGCCGACGCGATGAGGGCGGATGCCGTGGCGACGGCGCTGTTCTTCGACGGCGGCCCTGAGCTCGCCGCTGTCTGGGGAGTCGAGTGGGTGCGGATGACGACCGACGGTCGCGTCGAACGCTCGCCCGGGTGCCCCGCGGAACTGTTCGTCGCGTCCGCCCGGACGCCCGCATCGCCCCGAACTAGGGAAGAGTAAGAACTGTGATCACCTCATTCACCGCCGCGCGGCAGCGCGTTCTCGCCGTCCTCGGCGGAATCTCGATGTACCGGCTCGTGCTGTTCTCCCTGCTGACGCTCGCCGCTCTCGCCCTGCTGCTCTCGTTCTTCGACCTCGTCGCGCCCGATCCGCTCGCGCTGCTGGCGTCGTTCGTCGTCCTCGCCGTCGTGATCTCGCTGGTCGACATCGCCGCTCAGCGGGTGCTCCGCCTGCCCTGGCGCATCGAGTCCTCGCTGGTCACGGCGCTCATCCTCCTGTTCGTGCTGCAGCCGGGACTGGCTCCCGCCGAGCTCGGGGGCATCGCCCTCGCGGGCGCGCTCGCCAGCATCTCGAAGTACGTGATCGCCTGGCGCGGCCGGCACATCCTCAACCCGGCCGCCTTCGGCGCAGCCGTCGTCACGATCGCCGGGCTGGGAACGTTCTCGGCATGGTGGGTCGGCACCCCGGCGCTCACGGTGCCCGTGCTGATCCTCGGTCTCATCGTGCTCTGGCGCACCGAGAAGGTGCGCGTCATCCTGATCTTCCTCGTCATCGCCGTCGGCACCTCCGTGGTGCGCCAGAGCGTGCAGGCGCAGCAGAACGGGCTGGATTTCGAGATCTGGCAGGCGCTGACGCTGGCGGTCCTGCAGTCGCCGTACCTCTTCCTCGGCGCGTTCATGCTGTCCGAGCCGCTGACGATGCCGCCGCGCCGCTGGCAGCAGTTCTCCGTCGCCGCCCTGGTCGGGGTGCTGGCGGGCTGGCCGATCATGGTCGCCGGCCTGTTCTCGCTTGGTCAGGAGCGGGCGCTGCTCGTCGGGAACATCCTCGCCTTCGCGTTCGCGGTGCGCGGTTCGGTGCGCCTGACGCTGGAGAAGCGGCAGTTCGTCACCCCGACGGCGCAGGAGCTCACGTTCCGTGCCCGGGGTCGGCTGAAGTTCCTCCCTGGACAGTACCTCGAGCTCGACGTGCCGCACCGCCGCCCCGATGCCCGCGGCACCCGACGCGAGTTCAGCATCGTTTCGGCTCCCGCCGACCTGCCGACGTTGCGCATCGCCTACAAGGACGGCGGTCAGAAGCATCCGTCCAGCTACAAGCGCGCTCTCGCGGCCGCCGAGCCCGGAGCGACGCTCGCGGTGACCGGCACCTGGGGAGACTTCATCCTGCCGCGCTCCGAAGCTCCGGTGCTGATGGTGGCGGCCGGCATCGGCGTGACGCCGTTCGTCTCGCAGCTGCGACAGCTGCAGCTGTCGGGGCAGACTCGTGACGTCGTGCTCGTGTATGTCGCATCGGAGGCGAGCGAACTGGCCTTCCGTGACGAGCTTGCTGCGACCGGTGCCAGGGTCATCGTCTTCACCAGGGATCAGCCGATCGACCTGCCTCCGCACTGGTCGTGGGCGCGGGGAGTTCGCCTGGATGCCCAGGGACTCGAGCAGGTCGTCCCCGACATCGGCGTGAGGCACGCGTTCATCTCCGGGCCGCCACGGCTGATCGCCGATCTCGCTCCGGCACTGCAGAAGGCGCACAGCCTCACGACCGACGCCTTCGCCGGTTACTGAGGTCGGCGACACCGGAGACAGACCTGTGCCATCTGCATGACCGATGAACGGATGCAGGACGAAACGCCGATCCTGATCATGCATCCGTGAATCGGTCATGCAAGTTGACCGCGACACTTTTCCTCCACAGATGGAGAGCTCTGCGGATCTGTCCACAACCAGCGGAATCTCGGTTGGCCGACGGTTCTCGTCCGCCAAGATCGTCGGATGCTGCAAGCCGCACAACTGATCACGCACCAGGGCGGAGTCGCCAGGGGCACTCGCCTTCAGCAATTCGGACTGAGCAGGAGGATGCTGTCGGGTGCCGTTCGCGACGGTTCGGTCATTCGAGTGCGGCCGGGTGTGTTCGCTGTTCCGTCCGCGAGCCCCGATCTGGTCAGCGCTGCGGCGCACGGCGGAGCGGTGACCTGTTCGAGTGCGTTGCGGATGCACGACGTGTGGGCCTTGCGGCGCGACGAGCAACTCCACGTCTGGGTCGGCACCAGTGGCCGGGTCCATCACATCGACTGCGACTGCGTGACTCACTACTTCGAGGGGCGAACGCTGCTCGGAGTGGCGCCGCTGGATGACGCTCTCGTGCATGTTTACCAATGCTGCGGCGAGGAAGTGTTCTTCGCCGCATTGGAGTCTGCGCTGAAGAAGCGGAAGGTCGGCGCCGGGATGCGTGCGCGTCTGCGCGAACGACTTCCGATCGCCGCCAGGTGGCTGGTCGATTTCGCCAGACGAGACGCCGACAGTGGGCTGGAATCTTTGTTGCGTCTGCGCCTTCATCTGCTCGGTATTCGCCTGGAATGTCAAGTGGAGATCCCGACGGTGGGCAGAGTTGATTTCGTGATCGACGGGATGCTCATCCTCGAGGCGGACGGGATGGAGAACCACGATGGGGGATCGCACCGCCACAAGGATCTCCGACGAGACGCTGCGGCATCCGCAATCGGGTACGAGACGCTCCGATTCGACTACGCGCTCATCGTCCACGACTGGCCGGTCGTGGAAGCAGCGATTATCGCGGCGATCTCGCGGTTGCGTGCGCGCGTGTGACCGAGGTCGGAAGATCGGCGGACGTCCGTCGTCTCACGCGCGTGCGACTTGCATGACCGACGAACAGATGCAGGACGAGATGCCGTCGGATGCGCGGGTATCCATGATCCGATCCTGCCAGTAGCTCGAGGCCCAGGCAGAAGGTCAGCCGGCCGGGGCGTCGACCTTCGAGGGATTCACCGGGATGCGCACCGTGAAGCTGGTGCTTCCCGGCTCGCTGGCCACCGAGATGTAGCCGCTGTGGCTTTCGACGATCGCCTTGACGATCGCGAGTCCCAGTCCCGTGCCGCCGGTCTGCCGGGCGCGGGAGCTGTCACCGCGGGCGAACCGGGCGAAGAGTTCGTCGCGCACGCCGGGATCGATGCCGGGACCGTTGTCGTGCACGGTCAACACCGCCGTGTCAGCCTCCTGGGCGACGCGGAGCGTGATCTCGGTGCCGGCGGGCGTGTGCGTGCGAGCGTTGGCGAGCAGGTTGGCGACGACCTGGTGCATACGACCGGCATCGCCGACGATCACGACCGGCTCATCGGGCACGTCGACGCTCCAGCGATGATCCGGCGCGGTCGGACGAGCGTCGGCGAGCCCCTCGAGCGCCAGCTGGGTGAGATCGACCGTGCCGTAGACGAGCTCGCGCCCCTCGTCGAGGCGGGCAAGCAGCAGGAGGTCTTCGACGAGGCGCGTCATCCGCAGCGACTGCGCCTGGATGCGCTCCAGGGCGGTGTGCGTGTTCTCGGGCAGCGTGGTGTCGCGCAGGGAGAGCTCGGAGTAGCCGCGGATCGAGGCCAGCGGAGTGCGCAGCTCGTGGCTGGCGTCTGCGACGAAGCGTCGCATCCGCTCCTCGTTCTTCTGCCGCGCGGCGAGCGAGGTGTTCACATGATCGAGCAGTTTGTTGAGGGAGGCGCCGACGAGCCCGGTCTCGGTGCGCGGATCGGCTTCGGATGCCGGAACTCGCTCGGTGATCGTGACCTCGCCCCGGTCGAGAGGCTGATTCGCGACGCGAGTGGCGGTGATCGCGACGGCGCGCAGCGGGCGGAGTCCGACCCGGATCGTGATGGCCGTCGTCAGCGCCAGCAGGATGAGGCCGCCGAGGGTCGCCAGGGCGATGACGGTGAACAGCTGCGTCATGGTCGCCAGGATCTCGCTCCGCGGCAGGCCGGTGACCACGATGATGCCGTTGTCCGTCTGCGTGACGGCGACTCGGAAGGAGCCGAGGCCGGAGATCGACACGGAGGCGTGCGGGGACTGGTTCACCGTGGTGGTGAGCTCCTGCAGCTGGGTATCGGTGAGGTCGACGTTCTCGCCGTCCTGTGTTGCCAGTACGCCGCTCACGGCGCCGTCAGGTGGAGCGATCGCGAGCAGAAGGTCGGGTCCCTGTAGCCTCGACCCGTCGAGGATGCTCTGCACTGTCACTTCCGCGCCCGGTGCCGTACCGAAGAAGGACTTGGTCTCGACGAAGTCAGTCGTCTTCACAGCGAGCGCGCGCACCTGCCCGTCGAGGCGCTCCTCGAGCGTCTGCCCCAGCGTCGCGCTGGTGATGACGGCGACGATCACGAGGATGAGCGAGACGAACCCGATCACGGCGGTCATCAGCCGTGTCTGCAGGCTCATCGGCCGCGTCATCCCCGGGGTGATCACTGGGGCGCCTTGATCATGTATCCGACGCCGCGGACGGTGTGCAGGAGCGGGGTCCGCCCGGCGTCGATCTTTTTGCGCAGGTAGGAGATGTAGAGCTCCACGACGGATGACTTGCCGCCGAAGTCGTAGCTCCAGACCCGGTCGAGGATCTGCGATTTGGACAGCACCCGGCGCTCGTTGCGCATCAGGTATCGCAGCAGCTCGAACTCGGTGGCGGTGAGCCCGATCTCCACTCCGTCGCGCACGACTTCGTGGCTGTCCTCGTTGAGGGTCAGATCGGCCACCCGGAGGATCGACTGGCCGTCGTCGGCGGTCGCATGACCGGTGCGCCGGATGATGGCGCGGAGCCGGGCGATCACCTCCTCCAGGCTGAACGGCTTGGTGACGTAGTCGTCACCGCCGGCGGTGAGACCTGCGACCCGGTCGCCGACGGCGTCCTTCGCCGTGAGGAACAGCACCGGCACGAGGTTCCCGGATTCGCGGAGCCGCTTCAGGACCGACATGCCGTCCAGATCCGGCATCATGATGTCGAGCACGAGAGCGTCGGGTTCGAACTCCCGGGCGACCTGGAGTGCTTCGAGTCCCGACGACGCGGTGCGCACCTCCCAGCCCTCCATCCGTAGTGCCATCGCGAGCAGGTCGGTGAGCATCTGCTCGTCATCGACCGCGAGGATGCGCAGGGGAGAGCCGTCGGGGCGGTGGAGGTCGGGCAGGTCGTGGGTCATGTGACCATTCTGAGGAATCTCCTATGGGATTTCTATGGAGCGGGGTATGGTTTGGCTGGGAGCCGCCGGCTCGGGGCACTCAGGCGAGACGGTCTTCCGGGAGGGCGAGGAAGTCGATGGCGTCCTGTAGCGCGAAGCCATCGGAGAGGGCGCCGATCGGCCCGTCGAGATGGCCGCTCGCGCGGACGCTGAGTCGCCTCGGTCCGCTCAGGGCGTGGTAGACGGCGAACTGCCCTCGCGGATCGACAGCCGGGTCGAGTACGGCAGCGGCCACGTGCACGGGAATCCGAACGCGACGGGCGGCGATCGCGGCGTCGTAGTAGTCCAGCACGGAGCGCGCCTCGGGATGCAGGCGCAGGTGGCGGCGGACCGCTTCGCCGCTGCCGGTGCATGGCCTGCTGAGGCGCACGGTGTGGTTCCCGAAGCTCGGCACGTCGAGCGCAGCGCGGCGGAAGCGGGCATCCCAGGGGAGTGCCATCGCTCCGATCCCGCCGCCGAAACTCCCGCCGCTGAAATCGAGGGCTCCGGCCGCTGCAGGGGCGATGTCCAGCAGCACGGTGGCCGCCCGCCAGATGTCTGCGGCTGCGAACCGATGCGAGTAGCTGTCGCGGTGCGCGATACCCGCGAGCACGTGCTCCGACGGGGGCATCGGAAAGCGGCTGGCGATTCGTGGGTGCGTACCGGGTGCGCAGGGGAAGATCACCGCGGCGTCCGCGGCTGCGTGACCGGGATCGGGTGCAGTGCGCCCGCCATAGCCGTGTCCGACCACGAGTCCGCGACGGATGGAGGAGGCCGCGTGGGGCACCATCACGTAGGCGGCTGCCTGCTCGCCCGCCGAGGAGCTGAATCGGATCTCCATCGCGCGGTGGGTCTCGGTCGCATCGAGTTCCCCAACCGGGCGCCAGGTGACGGGGCCGGTGCCGAACTCCTCGAACGTCTCCTGCCAGAAATCGTCGTAGTCTGCCGGCTCCGGGGGTGCGGCGAGGGGGGTCAGCAGTGCGGTGAGCGAGTACTCGGTCAGTTCCTCCGTCGTACCTGTGGTCAAGATGTGGGTCCTCTCGGGATCGATGCCTCCTGGACGACGCTACCGGGGCGGTCGGCATGGCCCCACGGTCATTGACATTCTCGCATATGACTTGCAGTATGTGGATCATGAATTCAATGTCGAATACAGGTGCCGGCGGCGACCCTCTGCTGTGGAGTCGTCGCTCCGTTCTCCGCATGCTGGTGATCGCCGGTGTGCTTCCGCCGGTGCTCGGTTCGCAGCCGGGCATGGCCGTGGCGAGCACGAGCGACTCCACGGTGAGCGGGTCCTACGCAGACGCGCTGCGCCGTCTCGACAAACCGAATCTGTCGCTGACCCAGGTCGCGCAACTGGTCGGGCAGAACCATCGGATGACCTTCTTCCGGGCGCAGTGGGATGGCGGGGACACCATCGTCCGCGACCTCGAGGTCGCACACGACGGGGGATGGCTGCTGCTCACCGACCCCGATCGTCGCTTCGACGAGCAGTGGGTCGTGTTCAAGGGAACGCTGCCCGCCGGCAGCGCCCCGGAGCTCTACGGGCCGCTGGCGCCCAGCTGGCTGGGATTCACGTCCTATCAGGTGCTCAGTTCGCAGGCGATAGAGCTGCGCACGAGCACGGATGACGTGGACCTCGTGGTCCGCTGGCGGCTGGAGGGCGCCAACCCCGAGGCGCACCACGTGCTCACGGCGAAGACGGCCGGGGACTACATCGTCGGGTACCAGAGCCAGGACGCGAAGTCGCTGGATGACCTCGACGAGGTGCTCTGCGGGTCCTACCAGCACGCGCTCTCGGTGCTCGACGGCTCCGCGCCCCTCGGAGCATGGGAGCTGTTCGCGCCGATGGCGCTGACTCAGTACGCGATCGGGGACGTCGCGGTCACCTCCGGGCTCTACCTTCCCGCAGAGGTGTCCGAGTTCGTGCATGAGCGACAGCTGATGTCGGATCGGCAGCCCTACGGGATGAGTCTGCGCAGCGACAGTCTCGACATCGTGCCCTGCATGTACTCTCCTCAGCCCGGCCTGCGCACCACCATGGCGGTAGGTGATCAGCGCGGCTTCGCCTTCGGTCTGGCAGCCAGCGCGAGCACGCTGTACGGCACGTACACTCAGCTGTGCCGAGGTGAATACGGCCTGACCGCATACCGGCAGAACGTCTATGGCCGATCCTTGACCGACGCCGTGCACGCGATGACCGAGCTGATCGCCGTGGAGCCGGACGGAGACGACTCCGTCGACTACATCGCCTCGAACTCCGGGTGGTGGAATCGTGCGAAGGGCTTCGTCGACGTGGAGAACGAGGACGCGGTGCGCGCGGCGGCGAGCGGGGTGGTGCTGGCCGCGCACTACCTGACCGGAACCCCGGACAGCACGCTCTACGACCGACGTGCGCGCCCGCTCATCGAATACCAGGTGTCGCGCAAGGGGATCGGGCACTCGCCGGTGATCGGCAGTCCCGTGTACAACGACACGACCCAGTACCGGATCGGGAGGATCGCCACCGATGCGGTGAACCTCGCATCCCTCTACCAGCTCACGCACGGGCGCAACGCCGGTATCCAGCGTCTCGCGGTGCAGGCCGCCAAGTCCGGCGTCGTCGGTCAGAGCCGAGCGCCGTTCTCGAACGCGCTCGCCACCTACCGGATCACCGGCGATCCGGCCTTCCTGGCCGAGGCCACCCTGATCGCGCGGCGTTACGTGCAGGAGCAGATCGTCACGCCGTACCGGGGCAACGGGCAGCCGCCGGGCGGATTCGCCTACAGCTTCTCCAGATACTGGGTCGATCTGCTGGAGATGTACGAGGTCACGGGTGAGGCAGAGTTCCTCGACGGCGCGTATCGGGAGGTTCAGCGATTCATCACGCAGACCGCGGTGCGGCCAGTGCCGGACCAGACGGTCACCGTCCCGGACGGCCACGTGATCGTGCAGCAGTACGACTGGGAGACACGCACCTCGCTGCCGCCGTATCCGACGACCCAGGTTTCGGCAGAGACGGTTCCGGCCTGGTACGTCTCCCCGTCAGGACTCACCTTCGAGGCGCTGTCGTCGTTCAAGCTCGGCGTCAGCTCACTGACCGACCCCGGCGGTGGATACGTCTTCAACCCCTGCTGGGCGGGGGCCCTTCTGCGATTGGCCCATCACACCGGCGATGCGCTGCTGGCCGATGTCGCGCACAACATGGTGATCGGCCGGTTCACCACGTATCCCGGGTACTACGGCCGTCAGTTCCAGGTCGCGCAGATGAAGCCGGACTTCGCCACCAGCGGCCCGGTCGGGATCACCGGCTACTACTTCCACCATGCGCCCGCGCAGCTCGGCCTGGCCATGGACTACCTCATCAGCGAGAGCTTCTATCGCAGCGGAGGCCTCATCGAGTTCCCGCACGTCTTCGAGGCCGACTTCGCCTATTTCAAGTTCTTCGCCTACGGCCACGCGCCTGGAAGCTTCTTCGGCGAGACCGGCGTGTGGCCGTACTTCCCGGCCGGGTTGATCTCCCTCGACAACCCACTGGTCAACTGGTTGGCCGGTGTCGGCAACGATTCCCTGTACATCAGTCTCACGAACTCTGCGGCGAACGCGCAGAAGGTCGTCGTCGACCTCGCCGGGGAACTGACGGGAGTGACGCGCAGATCGACCCCGGTGGTGGAAGTTGTGGCGGCGGATGGGAGCCGTTCGTCGATGGCCGGTCGTCGCGGCCGCGTCAAGGTCGAGGTGCCGGCGCACGGACTGCTGGCCCTGGTCCTGCGCGACGTGACCGTCGAACGGCCGGCCCTGCCGTCCGACGGCATCACCGATCACGGCAGGGACACCTTCCATGAGATCGACTCCGACCCGTCGACCGAGTACGGGGTGGCGCGCGGCATGCTCCTGGTGCGACCGGGCGGCGACGGCTACGACGCATACATCCAGATCGACACCGAGCAGCCGGCCACTCTCACGTACCGCATCGGCGACGGGGCCGCTCAGCAGGCGCCGCCGAAGCAGTACCCCTACGAGTGGACGATCGGCGTCGACGATCCCGCCGACGACTTCCGGTACACGATCTCCGTCGGCGGCGTGACCGCCGACGAGGTGACGCTGCGACTGCCGGAACGCATCAGCGGTGCCGGGGCCGGCGTGACGGGAGATGTGGTCGCCCAGGCGACCGGCACCCCCGGCGACCGGATTCCGTTGACCGTCGAGGTGCGCAATCGGACCGATATGGCACTCACCGGTGCCGTGACGGTCGAGTTGCCCGCCGGCTGGCAATTGGACGGTGCCGTACCTGATATCTCGGTCGAGGCGCGCGCGACCGTCCGCGTGGAGTCCGCAGCGGTGATCGCCCCGGATGCCGCGCTAGGCGAGGTTCAGATCGCAGCCTCGCTCTCATGCCCAGGGGAGGAGCCGATCGCCTTGAGGCCCGCATCGATTGAGGTGATCGACAGGCGGCGACTGGTATCCCTGACGACCGACACCGACATCGTCAGCGGTCCGGGGTCGACCGCGAGGCTGATCGCCCTGGTCATCAACACCGGCGTCACCCCGATGCAGGGTGCCCTGGCTCTGTACGGTGCGTCGGGGTGGACCGTCGATCAGCGCGATGCGAGCATCACCGTGCCTCCGCGCTCGGATCTCACCCACACCTGGACGGTGACGGCTGGACCGACCGTCGCGGCCGGCTCGACGATCCGGTTCGAGGCTCGGCTCGATCAGACCCTGCGACGCGGCGTGCTGGTCAGAGTCGCCGACGAGGGAATGATCGCGCACACCCAATCGCCCTGGCCCGGATATCTGGAGACCGGGACCTGGTATCCGAGCGGCCTCTCCGGGTGGAACGGGACGCGGACGCGCTACAGCGACGCCGATTCGGTGGGAAGCACGGTGACCTGGAATGTGAACGTGGCTCAGGCGGGCCTGTATCGAGTGTCGGTCTGGTACCCGACGAACTCGACGACGACCACATCCGCGGCGTACGTCGTCGAGCACCAGGGCGGGAGCTCGGAGGTGATCGTCGACCAGACCCAGGGAGCGGCGGCCTGGCGTTCGCTCGGCACCTTCCGCTATGACGCCGGTGCTGTCGGCGTCGTGCGGCTCGAAGTCCGCAATTCCAGCATCCACCGCGTCAGCGCCGCGCAGTTCGTCCGGGTGGGGGACTGACGAGAGGGCGGGTGGTGAGGGATCCGATCCCTCACCACCCGCCCTCTCAGTTCGCAGCGCGCTCAGC
>NZ_PGGU01000016.1:0-192946 GCF_002872075.1 Microbacterium aurantiacum
CGCCCGACGCGGAGGAATCCGCGTCGGGCGCGCGCTGGGCCGAGGCCGGGCGCGGGGCGACGGCACTGACCTGGGTCGATGTCGCGGCGGTCGCCGACGACTCCCGCTCCGCGACGCTCGATGACCCGGTCACCTCGACGGACGGCGCCGGCCTCTTCACGGGTGCCCGGCTGCGCAGCGGGTTCGCCCGGCCGCAGACTCTGGTGCCGCTCGGCATCCTCGCGGGGCTCGTCGGTGCGTACGCGGGAACGACGCTGTTCTGGCCGCTGCACGCGATCGCGCCGACCGTACAGGCGGTCGAGTTCGAGGTGACGTCAGTGCCGGCCGCGACTTTCACCTGGCCCGTTCAGGGCAGCGCCGGAGTCGGCGTCGAAGGCGTCGGTGCGGTCTCGTCCAGCCTCGACGAGGCCGGTATCGCCAGTATCACGAAGGTCGTCAGCACGCTGATGGTGCTCGACGAGCTTCCCCTCGCCGTCGGCGAGCAGGGCCCGTCTTTCGATTTCACCCTCCAGGACAGCGAGGACTACTGGGAGTACCGGATCGGGGATCAGTCCGCCCTGGACGTTCCCGTCGACGGCAGCCTGACCGAGTTCCAGATGCTGCAGGGCATCCTGCTGGGTTCCGCCAACAACTACATCGACCGGCTGGCCGACGAGATCTGGGGCTCGGAGCGCGCCTTCGCCGATGCCGCCGCAGTGTGGTTGCGCGACCGCGGACTCGACGGCATCACCGTGGTCACCCCCTCGGGCTTCGATGAGGGGAACACCGCGACGCCGGAGGCGCTGATCGAACTCGCCCAGCGAGCCATGCAGAACCCGGTGTTCGCGAGCATCGTCGGAACCCAATCGGCGGACATCCCCGGCGTGGGCGTGGTGACCAACGGCAACGGGATGCTCGCCGATGCGGGTGTCGTCGGCATCAAGACGGGAACACTCGAGTATTACAACCTCCTCACCGCGAAGGACGTGCCGGTCGGCGACGTCACCGTGCGTCTCTACGCCGCTGTCCTCGGTCAGAACGGCAACGACGAGCGTCTGGCGGTCACCCGCACGCTCTTCGCAGAAGCTGAGGCCGCGCTGGTGGCGCAGGGCCCGACCGTGCCCGCCGGCACGGTCGTCGGCGAGGTGCAGACGGTGTGGGGCGAGACTGCCGAGATCGTGACGGACGCCGATGCCCAGGTCGTGCTCTGGAACGCCGCCGCCGCAACGGCGACGCCCGAGTTCGACCTTCGCGATACGCAGGTGGCCGGAGAAACGGTCGGCACCCTCACGACGGTGGGCCCCTTGAACACGGTGGAGACGAAGCTCACCCTCTCCGACGATGTGGCCGGACCGAGCCCGTGGTGGCGTCTGACGCACCCGCTCGAGCTGTTCGGGATCGCCGAGTCCACCCAGCGCTGATCCGCCCGCGCATCCGCCCGGCATGAGGTGGCGCCTCTGGTCGCCATCTCGTCCGCACAGCGACGACGGGTGCCACCCCAACCAGCCCCGCCGCCACCATGAGCATCCTCAAGTGGCACCTGTGGTCGCTATCCCACTCTGATACCGACAGCAGGTGCCACCCCAAACCAACCGCCACCGCGCTGAGCACGTCCAGGTGACACCTATGGTCGCTAACTCACCCCTATACCGACAGCAGGTGCCACCGGGACCCACCGCCGCCACCGCCATCGCGCCAGCATCCTCACGTGGCACCTGTGGTCGCTATCCCGCTGTGATACCGACAGCAGGTGCCACCCCAAGCAACCCCCATTGGGCACACACCCCCGGCGCCCCAACCAGGTGCAACGCAGACGCCCCATTCCGCGAAGCGAAATGGGGCGTCTGCGTGATGGTGGTCAGGCCTTGCGGTCCGGAGACTCGGGGCTTTCCAGAATCGCCTCTGCGGCAGCGATCTCGGCCGCCGGCAGCCCGGCACCGACGGAGGCGCCGACCCGCGCTGCTTCCGCCGCTTCCTCGGCTTCGCCGGTGACGACGACCGGAGTCGACCCGGTGAGGGCCTGCTCGGCGTCGACATCGGTCGCGGCCTGCTCGAACTGCGACTGGTACAGGCGCCAGTAGGCGCCCTGCGCTGCGATGAGCTCGTCGTGCGTGCCCTTCTCCACGATGTCGCCGTGCTCCATCACCAGGATGAGGTCGGCGTCGCGGATGGTCGACAGACGGTGCGCGATCACGAACGACGTGCGTCCCTGACGAAGCGCCGCCATCGCGTGCTGCAGGAGCAGCTCGGTGCGGGTGTCGACGGCCGACGTGGCCTCATCGAGGATGAGGATCGACGGCTGGGCGACGAACGCGCGGGCGATGGTGATGAGCTGACGCTCACCCGCCGAGACGTTCGACGCGTCCTCGTCGAGAACCGTGTCGTAGCCCTCCGGAAGCGCGTGCACGAAGCGGTCGACGTACGTCGCCTTCGCGGCTGCGAGCACTTCTTCGTCAGTGGCGGTGGAACGTCCGTAGCGGATGTTCTCGCGGATGCTCCCCGCGAACAGCCACGGGTCCTGCAGGACCATGCCGGTGCGCGAGCGCAGATCGTCGCGCGTGATCTCCGCGATATCCTGCCCGTCCAGCGTGATCCGGCCGCCACTGAGCTCGTAGAAGCGCATGATCAGGTTGACCAGCGTCGTCTTTCCGGCACCGGTCGGGCCGACGATCGCGACCGTCTGGCCCGGCTTCACCCGGAACGAGAGGTCCTTGATCAGCGGACGCTCCGGCGTGTACGAGAACTGGACGTTCTCGAACTCGATGACGCCCTTGCCCTCGACGAGCTCGGGTGCGTCAGCGGCATCCGGCTCCTGCTCGTCCGCATCGAGCAGGTCGAACACGCGCTCGGCCGACGCCGTGCCGGACTGCACGACCGCGGCCATGCCGCCCAGCTCGGCCAGCGGCTGCGAGAACTGCTGCGAATACTGGATGAACGCCTGCACGTCGCCCAGGCGGAGCTGGCCGCTGGCGACCATCAGACCGCCGAGCACGGCGATGCCGACGTAGCTGAGGCTGCCGACGAAGGTCATCGCCGGCATGATGATGCCGGAGAGGAACTGCGCCTTGAACGCGGCCTGGTACAGCTCTTCGTTCTCGACCTGGAACTTCTCCAGAGCATCCTTCTCGCGGCCGTACACCTTGACCAGCGCGTGACCCGAGAAGGCCTCCTCGACGCGTGCGTTCAGGCGGCCGACCTTGCGCCACTGGGTCCCGAATGCCTTCTGCGAACGCGGCCCGATCACGCCGAAGATCACGCCCATCAACGGGAGCGACACCAGCGCGACCAGCGCGAGCTGCCACGAGATGGAGAACATCATCACCAGCACGCCGATGACGGTGAGCACCGACGTGAGCGCGCCGGACAGCGACTGCTGCATCGTCTGCGTGATGTTGTCGATGTCGTTCGTGACGCGGGAGATCAGCTCGCCGCGCTGCACCTTGTCGAAGTACGACAGCGGCAGGCGGTTGATCTTCGCCTCGACCGACTCACGCAGGCGCCACATGGTGCGCACCATGATGACGTTGATCACGTAGCCCTGGATCCAGGTCAGCAGCGCGGCGACGACGTAGATCGCCAGCACGGCCGCGATGATCCAGCGCAGGCGCTCGAAGTCGATGCCGGCGCCGACCTCGAAGTTCTTCATCGCCGCGACCATGTTCGCGAAGTCGTTCTGATCCTGCGAACGCAGCATCTCGACGACCTGGTCCTGGCTGAGCTCCTTCGGCACGCCGTTGTCGGCGAGGATGTTCGAGATGAACCCCTCGTAGACGATGTTGGTGGCCTCGCCCAGCACCTTCGGCGCGGCCACGGTGAGCACGACGCCGATGGCTCCGAGGATCGACACGAACACGAACCAGACGGCGGACGGCTTCAGCAGCCCGACCATCCGGCCGAAGCTCTTGCCGAAGTTGTCGGCCTTTCCCGGCGCGACGCTGTCCCAGTCGCCCGAGTTCTGGCGCGCCTGCTCGGCGAGCTCGGCCTCATACTTCTCTTCGTCGGTGAGTTCCGGTTCGACGGTCGTGACGGCCCCGGCGGTCGCCGAGCGCTCGCGGCGGCTCTTCGGCTTCTGGGGCCCTGAGCCGGTCGAAGGATTCTGCTCGCTCATGCGTCCACCCCCAGCTGCGATTCGACGATCTCCCGGTAGGTCTTGCTGGTCTCGAGCAGCTCCTCGTGGGTGCCGACACCGACCATGGTTCCTCCTTCAAGGACGACGATGCGATCAGCATCCGTGATCGTCGACACGCGCTGCGCGACGACGATCTTCGTGACATGCGGCAGTTCTCGCCAGAGCGCCTGCCTCAGACGTGCATCCGTGGTGAGGTCGAGCGCCGAGAAGGAGTCGTCGAAGACGAGGATCTGCGGCTGGTGCACGATGGCCCGGGCGATGGCCAGACGCTGGCGCTGCCCTCCGGAGACGTTCGTACCGCCCTGGGCGATGCGCGACTCCAGGCCATCGGGCATCTCCTCGACGAAGTCGCGACCCTGCGCGATCTCGAGCGCGTGCCACAGATCTTCGTCGGTGGCCTCCTCACGTCCGTAACGGAGGTTGGACGCCACGGTGCCGGTGAACAGGAAGGGACGCTGCGGCACCAGGCCGATGCTCTTCCAGAGCGCCTCGACGTCGGCCTCGCGCACGTCGGTGCCGCCGACGAACGCGGCTCCGCCGGTCACATCGAACAGGCGCGGGATGAGCGAGATGAGCGTCGTCTTGCCCGCTCCGGTGGACCCTACGATGGCGACGGTCTCGCCCGGTTCGGCGGCGAAGCTGATGCCCTTGAGCACCGGCGACTCCGCACCGGGGTAGGTGAACTCGACGTCGTCGAAGGCGACCGAACCCGGGGTCGCGAAGTCGACGACGCCATTCTCGGGACGGCTCATGCCGGCCTCGGCATCGAGGACCTCTCCGACGCGCTCGGCGGACACAGCCGCGCGCGGGATCATCATCGCCATGAAGCTCGACATGATGACGCCCATCATGATCTGGCCGATGTACTGCATGAAGGCGAACAGGGTGCCGACCTCGACGTTGCCGGCGTTGACCTCGATGCCGCCGAACCAGATCACGGCGACGACGGTGACGTTGAGGATCAGCATGAACAGCGGGAAGAGCAGCACGAAGAGCGAGCCGATCTTGCGACCGACCACCATGATGTCGGTGTTCGCCCCGCGGAAGCGCTCTTCCTCGATGCCCTCGCGCACGAAGGCGCGGACCACGCGAACGCCGGTCAGCTGCTCGCGCATGATGCGGTTCACGGTGTCGATCTTCTTCTGCATGCTGCGGAACAGCGGCACCATCCGGCTGATGATGACCACGGCGACGATGAGCAGCACCGGAACCGAGACGGCGATCAGCCAGCTCAGTCCGACGTCCTGCTGGACGGCCATGATGATGCCGCCGATGGCGAGCAGCGGCGCGGTGACGAACATCGTCGCGCCCATCATCGCCAGCATCTGCACCTGCTGCACGTCGTTCGTGTTGCGGGTGATCAGGGAGCCGGCGCCGAACACCGAGACCTCGCGCTCGGAGAAGCCGCTGACGCGGGAGAAGACATCGGCGCGGATGTCACGGCCGGCGCCCATCGCCGCGCGTGCCGCGAAGTAGGTCGCGATGACCGAGGCGACGATCTGGCCGAACGACACGGCCAGCATGAACAGGCCGGTGCGCCAGATGTACCCGGTGTCGGCCTGCGCCACGCCCTTGTCGATGATGTCGGCATTCAGGCGCGGGAGGTACAGGGCTGCCAGGGCGCTGGCGAACTGGAACACCAGCACGCCGAGCAGCAGCCATCGATATCGAGAGAGATAGCGGACGAGGAGTTTTCCCAGCACAGGCGGACTTCCTTGAGGGGTTGAGAACGGCGGATTTCTCGGCAGGCGGATGCCGGCCGACAATCGGCCACAACAAAGAGTGCCACGAAGGCCCGACATTCGTATCCCCCTTAAGGGGGACCTTCGCTGACAGCGAACGAATCCCTGGCCCGTGCCGGTTTTCTGGATCCGGGCGAAGAAGCGGATGCCCCAGCATCCGCGACTGTTTCAGAACAGCGGCTGGGCCGGAACGTGCTCGCGGGCGCCGGCTCCGGCGTCGGTTTCGAGCTCCGCGATCGACGCGGGCTTCCAGTGCGGGGTGCGGTCCTTGTCGATCAGCTGTGCGCGGATGCCCTCGACGAGGTCGGGGTGGTGCTCGGCGAACCAGAGCACACGACGGTACTCGCCTTCCAAGGCCGCGCGGAGGCCCAGCAGCTCGCGCGCCTCCCGGACGGCCTCGAGCGTCACCGTGAGCGCGGTCGGCGAGAGATCCTCGAGAAGATCGGCGATGGCCGCGGCATCCGGTGTGCCCGGCGCGCGCAGCCGCTCGATGATGCCGGCCACCGTGGGTGCCGAGAACGCCTCGTCGATCCACTCCCGGTCGGCGGGGAGCGCCGAGGGTTCCGGCGTCTCGTCGAAGAGCAGCACGATCTCGCTCGGGCTGCTCGGATCCGCGCGGTACGCCAGCGCTTCACGGAGCGCCTCGAGGTTCGCCGACGGCACGAAGTGGTCGGCGAAGCCGAGGTACACGGCATCCGCTCCGTTCATGGCGCTGCCCGTGAGGCCGAAGTACTCGCCGAACCGCCCCGGTGCCCGGCCGAGCAGCCAGGTGCCGCCGACGTCCGGCGTGAAGCCGATTCGCGTCTCCGGCATCGCCAGCTTCGACCGCTCGGTGACGATGCGGATGGCGGCGTGACCGGCGAGGCCGATCCCTCCGCCCATCGTGATGCCGTCGGCGAGCGCGACCACGGGCTTCGGGTACTCCGCGATCATCGCATTGAGGGCGTACTCGGAGCGGAAGAACTCCGCGGTGCGTTCGGGGTGCCCCGCGACGATCTGCGCGTGCAGGGTTCGCACGTCGCCGCCGGCGCACATGCCGCGCTCGCCGGCGCCGTCGATGAGGACGATCTGCACGTCGGTGTCGTCGCACCAGGCGCTCAGGGCGTCGGTGAGCAGGTCGATCATGCCGAGGTCGAGGGCGTTGATCGCCTCCGGACGGTTCAGCGTGAGGTGTCCGAGCGCTCCTTCCGTGCGAGCGAGGACACGGGGAACGGCTGCGGGATCGGTCACGCGTGCCAGGCTACTCCGATCGCAGCACCCGCCGGTTCGCGCGCAAAATGCAGGATATGGCGGCATTCTCCGGCAGGATAGGGAGGAACTGCCACGCAAGGAGAGGTCGCGGATGCCCGAAGGACAGGTGCTCGAGTTCACGCGCGTGACGAAGCGCTTCAATGATGTGACGGCGGTCTCCGACTTCTCCGCCCGTGTCGAGCCCGGTGTCGTCACCGCCTTCCTCGGCCCGAACGGGGCCGGCAAGACGACCACGCTGCGGATCCTGCTCGGTCAGGTGCGCGCGACGTCGGGAACGGCGACGATCGGCGGGGTTCCCTACGCTGACCTCCGGCAACCGCTGCGCACGATCGGCGCGGTTCTGGAGGAGACTCCGTACCGGCCGCGTCGCACCGCGAACCGTCAGCTCACGATCGCCGCGAAGGCGAACGGCATCCCGCTGTCGCGGATCGACGAGGTGCTCACCATGGTCGGCCTGGCCGGCGAGGGCGAGACCCGTCTCGGCGGCTACTCGCTCGGCATGCGTCAGCGCCTCAACGTCGCGACCGCCCTTCTCGGCGATCCGGGCGCGCTCGTCTTCGACGAGCCGGCGAACGGACTCGACCCGGAGGGCATCCGCTGGATGCGCCTGCTGATGCGCCGCCTCGCGGACGAGGGCCGCACCGTCCTGGTCTCCTCGCATGTGCTCAGCGAGGTCGAGCAGGTCGCCGACAACGTGCTCGTGCTCTCGAAGGGCCAGCTCGTGCTGGCGAGCGGCATCGAGAAGCTCGCCGATCCGGCCGCCGGCTCTGTCGTCGTGGATGCCGATGACCGGGCGGCCCTGACCGCAGCCCTCTCGGCTGCAGGATTCGATGTCGAGGTGCTCCGTTCCGGCCTGACCGTGCGCGGTGGCGACTCCGCGACGGTCGGCGCGGTCGCGGCGGCGGCGGGCATCGCCCTGAGCGCTCTCGTGCAGCGCGGGCCGACCCTGGAGGACGTCTTCATCGATCTCGTCCGCGGCGGTACGCTCGAGCCCCGCGCCGAGGCCGTGGCCTCGCAGCTGGTCGATCACGAGCGCAACGGCATGCTCGCGTCGCCGCCGGTCGGCGAGGTCGCGGATCTGCCTGACGAGCTGGACGCGGATGACCGGGGGGCGGTTGCCGAAGAGCCCGAAGCCGGGTCCTCCCTGAATGCCGCATCCATGGCGGCACCGGTTGCGGCCGGAGTGGCCACCGCGGGCGCGGCCGGGCTGTTCGGAGCGGTCGTCGCGGATCGGGCGGATGACGAGAGCGCATCCTCGGACGAGGATGAAGCGGACGCCGAGGCTTCGAACGGCGTCGCAGGGTTGTTCGGCGACGCCGTTGACGACGCCGCCCCCGCGGATGCGGGTGCAGGAGCCGTTTCGGACGAAGCCGTCTCTGACGAGGTCAGTACGGACGACGTCACTGAGGACGACGTCGTTGTGGACGAGGGTGCGACAGAGGGCCTCGCGCCGACGGAGGCCGAGTCCGTCGATGTCGATGCAGCCGACGCCGAACCGGCATCGGAAGCCGAGGTCGCCGGAGACGCCGACGCCGACGCCGAAGCTCCCGCCGCGACTGGCATCGAATGGCACGCGGAATCGACGGACGAGACGGTCGCATCCGCCGACGGGGACTACGACGCCACGTCTGAGCCGGAAGCGACCGACGACGGTGCGTCCGCCGACGAGGCATCCGACGCTCCGAAGCCCTCTTTCGACGACATCCTGTTCGGCACGGCCGCCCCGGTGTCCGCGACGGCCGCGACGGCCGCCTTCTCCCCGGTCTTCGAGCCTGATGAGTCCGCTCACGAACCGGTGGATGCTGACGCGACGGGAGACGCCGAGCCCGGGGACGCCGAGCCCGCCCAGGGCGATGCCGGACGCGAGAGCGAAGGCATCGAGCAGGCGCCCTCGACGGGCGAAGACGCACCTGTCGAGGCGAACGACGAGAGCCTGACCGACGCCGACGATGTCGACGGCGACGAGGAGCACGAGGGCATCGAGATCTTCGCCGCTCTCGGCGGCGATGACTCGCAGGGCGACTCCGACGACCACGGCGACGACGACTCGCACCGCGACTCCGACGAGCACGACGAGGGCGGAGCATCCGACGATGCCGACCCGCGCTCCGCCGCGGTGTCCTCGATGCTCGCCGCAGCCGCACGCGCGTACTTCGAGGATGAGCCCAAGGATTACCCGCTGAGCCCGGCGCCGGCGGGCGCCGAGGGCGAGTCATCCACTGACGACCGCGCGCACTGGTCGGTCGCGACCACCGGCGTGATCGACACGGTTCCGCTCGCCGGCGCCGTCGTCGAGTCACCGGCCGCTGAGCCCGAGGCGTCAGGCGACGACAGCGCCGAGCCGCAGGGTGACGAGCGCCCTGGCGAGCAGGAGCACGACGACCAGAATCAGGACGACCACGGTCACGAAGACCACGGCGACGAGAACTACGGTCACGAGAATCACGGTCACGAGCACCACGATGAGCAGGGTCACGACCACCACGGCGACGAGCACCGTCACCACGACTGAGCGCCGCCCTCTCGCGTGACGAAGGCCCTCCGCACCCCGGGTGCCGGAGGGCCTTCTCGTGTGCCGGCGGCCGCGCTCAGGCGGGGCGCGGCCGGATGACCGGGCGGCGACGACCGGCGTTGACCGGCGTGGGCGATGTCAGCACGATCTCCTCGACGTCGGCGGGCTCCGACGAGACGTCCAGGCGCAGCGCCTGCGTCAGGGCGAGTCCGTGGCTCGTCGTGAGGATGAGCCGGCCGTACTGCTCATCACCCTCGAGATCGATCACGACGCTCGGGCGCCGACGGCGGATGAGCACGAATTCGACCGTGCCCGCGGACTTCCAGCTTCCGGCCGCGAGGATGCCGGGGATGTGAGTCCCCGGGTTGGGCACGCCGCGCAACCACGTCCAGGCGTCATCGGTGAGCTGCACCTTGGTGATGGTGTCTCGGGCGATGAGGAGACTCTTCTTGTGGAAGGTCGCGGCGCGCTCGATCGGGGAGAGCACAACTTCCAGTTGCGTCGAATCCAGCAGCAACGTCACCATGGGTCCAGTCTGCCAGCGCCTTCCCGCGAGTTGGCTGCAACTTGTTCACAGGAAGGCAACGATCCGGTTGTCGGATCCGTCCGAGCGCCGCGCCGGCATGCCCGTTCAGCGGGACGGATGAGCGGGATCGCCCTAGACGAAAGTCACCCTCATCATTGGCCGAACATCGCTCTTGCAGCTTGGTATACCAGTGCGTCAAAGTGGAGTCGCGTCCCCCCGGGCGCTATCCCCAAACGGGCTTCGGCCCACCAGAAGAAGGAATGAAAAATGGACGCTGTACTCGGCCTCATCACCTCTCTCCTCAACACTCTCCTCGCCCTTCTGGGCCTCGGCGGCTGACCCGCCGCTGCACATCGCACCCCTGCGGCATCGCCGCAGGGGTGTCGTCGTCTCAGCCGGCAGTGCTCAGGCGGATGCTGCCGCGGTGGCCGCGATCGGAAGCGCAGCCTCGATCCGCTGAAGCTCCTGCTCGCCGTGCGCAGCGGTGAGGAACCAGGCCTCGAAAACGCTCGGCGGCAGGGCGATCCCCTGCTCGCGCATCGCGTGGAAGAAGGGCGCGTAGCGGAAGGACTCCTGCGCCTGCGCCTCGGCGTAGTCGCGCGGGGCGGATGCGCGGAACGAGGCGTTGAACAGGCTCCCCGCCTTCGCGACCGAGTGGGTCACGCCGGCGTCGGCCAGCGCCGCGTCCAGCGCCGTGGCCACCCGATTCGCGGCGGCGTCGACCGTGGCGTAGACCTCCGGCGTCGCGAGCCGCAGCGTGGCCAGCCCTGCGGCGACCGACAGCGGGTTGCCCGACAGCGTGCCCGCCTGGTAGACCGGCCCGACGGGCGCGAGCAGGTCCATGATCTCCGCCCGGCCGCCGAGAGCAGCCAGCGGCATCCCTCCGCCCACGACCTTGCCGAAGGTGAAGATGTCGGGGACGAACTCCTCGCCGCCCTCGACCTGCAGGCCCCAGAACCCTGCCGGGTGCACCCGGAACCCGGTGAGCACTTCGTCGAAGATCATCAGCGCGCCGTACGCATGCGCGGTGTCGGCGATGAGCTGGTTGAACCCCGGGAGCGGGGCGACGACGCCCATGTTCGCCGCCGACGCCTCGACGATGACCGCCGCGATACGCGGACCGTGCTCGACGAAGACGGCCTCCAAGGCCGCCGGATCGTTGTACCCGATGACGAGCGTCTGTGCGGCGATCGCCGCGGGAACCCCCGCCGATCCGGGCAGCGCGAGCGTCGCGACGCCGGAACCCGCCTGGGCGAGCAGCCCGTCGGAGTGTCCGTGATAGTGACCGGCGAACTTCACCAGCAGGTCGCGACCGGTGGCGCCGCGCGCCAGACGGATCGCGGTCATCGTCGCCTCGGTGCCCGTCGACACCAGGCGCACGCGCTCGACGGGTCGGACCGAACCGACCCGGACACGGTCGGCGATGAGCTCCGCCAGCTCGACCTCGCCCTCGGTCGGCGCGCCGAAGGAGAGACCTCGGGTCGCGGCATCCTGCACCGCGGCGACGACCTCGGGGTGCGCATGACCGAGGAGCGCCGGGCCCCAGGACGCGACGAGATCGACGTACTCTTTGCCGGCGGCGTCCGTCACCGTCGCCCCACGCGCCGAGGCGAGGAACCGCGGCGTGCCGCCGACCGAGCCGTAGGCACGAACCGGCGAATTGACGCCGCCGGGGATCACCGCCCTGGCAGCGGAGAACAGGTCGTCATTGCGGTCGGTCATGGATGACTCCTCGAAAAAGCAGTGCTCAGCGACCGTCTTCGCGCAGCCAGCGCGCCGCTTCGGTCGCCCAGTAGGTCAGGACGGTGTCGGCTCCGGCGCGACGGATCGACAGCAGTGATTCGAGCACGGACGCGCGGCGATCGATCCAGCCGTTGGCGGCGGCGGCCTCGATCATCGCGTACTCGCCGGAGACCTGATACGCCCAGACGGGGATGCTCACGGTGTCGCGCACCTCGCGCAGCACGTCGAGGAACGCCATCGCCGGCTTGACCATGACGATGTCCGCACCCTCCGCCTCATCGACGACGGCCTCGTGCACGCCCTCTCTGCGGTTGCCCGGATCGAGCTGGTACGTGCGGCGATCACCCTTCAGCTGAGAGTCCACGGCCTCCCGGAACGGCCCGTAGAAGGCGCTGGCATACTTCGCGGCGTAAGCCAGGAGCAGCGTCTGGGTGAAACCCTCGGCATCCAATGCGGCGCGCACGACGGCGACCTGGCCGTCCATCATCCCGGACAGGCCCAGCAGGTGCGACCCCGCCCGGGCCTGGGCGATCGCCATCGCGACGTAACGCTCCAGCGTCGCGTCGTTGTCGACCGAACCGTCGGCGGCGAGCACGCCGCAGTGCCCGTGATCGGTGAACTCGTCGAGGCACAGGTCGGTCTGCACGACGAGCGCATCGCCGACCTCGGCGACGAGGGCTGCGGTGGCGACGTTCAGGATGCCGTCGGGGTCGTCCGCCCCCGAGCCGATCGCGTCGCGCACGGCCGGCACGCCGAAGAGCATCACCCCGCCGACGCCGGCTTCGGCCGCCTCGACCGCGGCGGCACGCAACGAGTCGAGGGAGTGCTGCAGGACACCGGGCATCGAGCCGATCGGCGACGACTCGCTGAGACCCTCGCGCACGAACATCGGAAGCACGAGATCTCCCGGAGCCAGCGATGTCTCGCGCACGAGCGCTCGAACCGCCGGCGACTGGCGCAGCCGCCTCAGGCGGACATCGGGGAAGCTCACGGCGCGAACTCGTCCGCCGCGTGCGGAAGTGTGAAATGCGAGACGGCGTCGATGAGGGCATCGACGGTCTGTCGATCCGCCACGACCGAGATCGGCAGTCCGGCCTTGCGGGCGTCGCTCGCGGTGCGGGGTCCGATGGCCGCGAGCAGCGTGTTGTCCGGGATGTCGGGGAACTGCTCGCGCACCTGCTCCGCGACGGAGCCGCTGGTGATGAGGATGGCGTTGATGCGCCCGTTCTCGACGTCGCGCTTGATGCGCTCCGTGACCGGAACGCCCACCGTCCGATAGGCGACGACGCTCTGCACGTCGTGACCGGCCTCGATGAGCGACCGGGTGAGCACCGGCTTCGCGATCTCGCTGCGCAGTGTCAGGATGCGGCGCGGCTCGGACTCGAGTGCGATGAGCTGCGCGGCCATACCCTCGGCGGAGTTGTCGTCCTCCGGCACCAGGTCGACCTCATAGCCGACCGCCTGGAGGGCTGCCGCCGTGGTCTCGCCGACTGCGGCGATGCGTGTCGAGCGGGGAACCACGGCCCGATGGGCGAAGAGCACATCGACCGTCGTCGCACTCGTGATCGTGAGCCAGTCGAACTCGCCGGCCGCCAATTGCTCCAGAGCGCGGTCGAGAGCCGCCTGGTCTGTGGTCGGTGCGAAGTTGATGAGCGGCGCGACGACGGGGACGGCGCCCTGGGTGCGCAGGCTGGCGGCGACGCCGTCGCCCCACGGCCCGCCACGGGGCACGAGTACGCGCCAGCCGTCGAGCGGTCGGTCTTGCTTGGAATCGGATGATGTCATGAGGAAAGCTCTCGGGAGACGAGTTCAGCCGCCCCTTGTTCGAGCAGCCGACGGGCAACAGTCAACCCGAGCAGGCGTGCCGCGTGCATCGGGTCTGCACCATCGGCAGCATCCGCTCCATTGCCACTGCCGTTCCGACGAATATACTCCCCGTTCAGGGTCTCCGTGACGTCGAGTCCGATCCGGCGGCCGTCATCCGGCGAGTAGACGACCGTCCGGACACGCACGGACGCCCCGGTGACGACGGCGTGAGCGGCCATCGGCGCCTGGCACCCGGCGTCGAGACCCTCGAGGATCGCGCGTTCCACGGTGACGGCAAGGCGGGTCGGCTCGTCATCCAGCGCGGCGAGCGCGGCGAGCAGTTCGGCCGGAGCACCGGTCGTCGTCTCGACGGCCAGCGACCCCTGCCCCGGAGCCGTCGGCCATTCGGCCAGCCCGAGCTCCTCGCGCTTCAGTTCGGTGTCGGAATTCAGGCGCGACAGGCCGGCGGCCGCGAGGATCACGGCATCCAGTTCGCCCGAGAGCACGCGGGCCAGGCGCGAATCGACGTTGCCGCGGATGTCGACGACGGCGGCGTGCGGAGCCCTGCGGTGCACCTGCGCGATGCGCCGCGGAGAACCGGTGCCGATGGTGCTGCCTGCGCGCAGCTCGTGCAGCGGAGAGCCGTCGCGGGTGAGAACGACATCACGGGCGTCTTCACGGCTCGGCGTCGCCGCGATCACCAGGCCGTCCGGGATCGCGGTCGGCAGGTCCTTCAGCGAGTGCACGAGGATGTCGCACTCACCGGCGAGCAACGCCTCGCGCAACCGCGTCGCGAAGATGCCCTGGCCGCCGATCTCCGACAGCGAGGCGCGGTTTGTGTCGCCTTCGGAGACGATGGGAACGAGCTCGACCGCGCGGCCGGAGAGCTTCTCGATGGCGGTGGCGACATGGCCGGACTGCGCCAGCGCCAGTGCGCTGCGGCGGGTGCCCAGGCGGATCGGGGTGTTCATCGCCACTACTGGAGCACGTCGGCGATCTCGTCGAACCGGAGTCGGCGCCCCGTGTAGAAAGGCACCTCCTCCTTCACGTAGCGGCGCGCATCGGTGTAGCGGAGGTCGCGCATCAGGTCGACGAGCTCGGTCACGTCGTCGGCCTCGAGGGGAAGCAGCCACTCGTAGTCGCCGAGCGCGAAAGCCGCGACCGTGTTCGCGATGACGCCCGTGAACGCGGCGCCCTTGCGTCCGTGATCGGCGAGCATCTTGCGGCGGTCCTCTTCGGGCGCGAGGTACCACTCGGGCGTGCGCACGAACGGGTACAGGCACAGCCACTGCTTCGGTTCGACGCCGCGCAGGAAGCCGGGCACGTGCTGACGGTTGAACTCCGCGTCGCGGTGCACGCCCATGACGTTCCACACCGGCAGCAGCGTGCGCAGCAGCTCGGTGCGACGCAGGCGGCGCAGCGCCCGCTGCAGTTCTTCGGCCGTTTCACCGTGCAGCCAGACCATCAGGTCGGCATCGGCCTTGAGGCCGGAGACGTCATAGAAACCGCGAACCCTGACCCCGGAGTCCTCGATGTACCCGACGATCGTCTCGAGTTCGGTCGCATCGGTCTCGGTGACCGGCATCTCGGGGTGGCGTCGCCACACGGCCCAGAGTGTGAAGCCGGACGGGTTCTCTTCGAGCTCTTCGGACATGCTTCCAGTCTGCCTTCTTTACGAGAGGGCGGCGACCGGATGACCCTCCGTCAGCGCGAGAGCGCCCTGGCGATCACCCAGACCGCACCGCCGACGATCGCCGCGACTCCGACCGCCGCGGCGACGGCGCCGATCGGGTTGCGATCGGCGAACGTGCGTGCCTTCGCCGCAGCGCGCTGCGAAGCCTTCTCGATCCGGCGCGGGAAGTTGCCCTTCACCTCGATCGCCGCGAGGGCGGCCTTCAACTCGGCACGAGCCGAGGCGACAGGATCGATGATTCCGGCGGGCACGACGGTGCGGGGCGTGTTCTCAGATACGGTCATCGCCGGCGTCCTTCACGAGTCGGATGTCTTCAGCCACGGCCTGCGCGGGATTCTGCCGCGCGAGGACCTTGCGGAACTTCAGGATGCCCAGCAGCGCGAAGAACAGCACGGCGAGCAGGAGGATGCCGAACACCGCCAGCGCCGAGAGCCACACCGGCCACCATGACGACAGCCCGGCGATCGCGAAGACGAGGATCACCGGCACAGCCCAGAACAGGAAGAAGAGCGCGACGAGGAACCAGACCGACCCGATCCCGGCATCCTTCGCGGTGCGCGAGATCCAGCTCTTCGCCGCGTCGACCTCGGCCTTGATCAGGTTGGTGACGAGCTCGGGCAGGTCGCCGAGCAGGGTCAGCAGGCTGTCGTCGGCGCGGTCGCGTTTCCCGCGGAGCATCAGCTGCCGCTCTTCGCGGATCCTGAACCTGTCGTCGAGTTCTTCGCAGCCGGCTTGCCCGCCGACGGCTTCTTCGCTTCGGTCGCAGTGTCGTCCGCAGCCCGAGCGACGTCTTCGACGGCATCCTTGCCCGTCGCGATGACGGAGTCGAGCTTATGACCGGGCGTGCCGGACCCGCTCACCGACTGGACGACCTTCACGGCGCCGTTCCAGACCGCGCCGGGAACGGCGGCGGCCTGCGACCTCGCGAAGGTCTTGACCTTGTCGACCTGGTCCTGCACAGGGTCGAGGTTCCACACCTTCAGCCACTGCTTCTTGATCTGTTCATAGCGCTCGCGTCCGGCGCGCGTCCCGAGGACGTATCCGGCGCCGAGCCCGACGACGAGTCCGATCTTCCCCTTCATAGGGTGCTCCTCACGTTGTTCCGGTCGAGCCGCAGGCTTCGATCCCCGTCGGCCAGGTACCCAGCGTAACGCTGTATGCCGATTTCGGCATCAATTCGTGAAAGGGGTTGACACACGCCGCCGTTCAGTCCCAGATCAGGGCGCGACGGAGGCGGTCGGCCTCGTCCTTCGCATCCGGGACGACCTGGGCGAGTCCGGTCCCGGCGAGCCAGGCCCCGACGACGGCGAGACCGGGGACGGCACGCACGGCATCACGCGCGGCGGCACGTCGCTCGCCGGCCCCGATGATCGATGCGGGCTGCGACTGCACGAAGCGGGAACGGTGCGCCGCGACGAGCGCGGTCCGCGGAAGGGGCACGCCCAGCAGCGCGGATGCTTCGCTCAGCGCGAGCGCCGCGGCAGCGTCGTCGTCCAGGTCCGCGGTCGCCGGCGGCTCGCCCTGGGCGCCGAAAGACACCCGCACGAGGTGGCGCGTGCCGGCGGCCTCGCGCAGCCAGCCCCACTTCGCCGTGGAGTGGGTCAGCGCCTTCGCGGTGTGACTGCCGGGCACGGTGAGCACGCCGGTGCCGCGCGGTGCGGCGTCGAGCGCGGACGCTTCGAGCAGCAGGGAGACGATCTCGATCTCCGGGGCCGCCGATCCGGATGCCGAGGCGGAGAGTCCTGGCACGAGCGGGTCGAGCAGCATGCGGGCGGCGTTCTCGTCGGTGGCGACGATGACCGCGTCGGCTTCGAACTCCTCGACGGGATCGACGTCTTCGAGGGCATCGACCTCGAGGTCGGCGTCCGCCTGAGCATCCGGTTCGACCTCCGCCGTGACCAGCCACGACTCCCCCGTCCGGGAGAGCGACCGCACCTGCGCCTGCGTGCGCACGGTCGCACCGAGGCGTGTGAGCTCGGCTTCGAGTGCATCCACGAGCACGTGCATCCCGCCGTCGAGGCCCTCCACCGCCGAGCCCGGAGCCTTCGCGGCGCGAGCCGCGCCCTCATCGCGCACCGCCTGCACGGCGCCCGAGAGCGAGCCGGTGCGGGTGAGCGCGGCGTTGAGGCCGGGCGCCGCGACATCGACATCCACGTCCTCCGGCGACGCGGAGTACACCCCGGTCGTCACCGGCGCGACCAGGCGATCGCGCACCTTGGAGCCCATCCGCGAGGAGACGAGCCTGCCGAGGCTGTGCTGATGGCCGATCGTGAGCGGCGGGCGGACGCGGTCGAGGTAGGCGCGCCAGGCGCCCGACCAGCCGATGATGCGGCGCACGTCGTCCTGGAACGGATTCGCCGGGATGCCGAGGATGCCGCCGACGGGCAGGGGCGCCGCCCCGGTTCCCGGGATGCCGGCCAGCCAGGCGCCTCCGGCGGCAGGGGTCACGATCCGATCCGCGAGGCCGAGTTCTTCCAGCAGGGCGCGGACATGGCCCCCGCGGGTGGCGAAGCTCTCGGCTCCGGAGTCGACGCGCACGCCGTCGAGGTCCGCCCGGCGGATTGCTCCGCCCAGAGCATCCGAGGCCTCGAGCACGGTGACACGCATGCCGACCTTCACGCACTCGCGCGCTGCGATCAGCCCGCCGATCCCCCCGCCGATGACGACGACGTGGGTCGCGGCTGCGCGGGCGGCGAGCGCCTCGGGACCGGCCGGCTCCTTCACACCGCTGCTCCGCGTTCAGCCTGCGCGTGCACCAGCTCCACGATGCGCGTGAGCTGGTCGGGGTCGGTCTCCGGCGGCACGCCGTGACCGAGGTTGAGGATGTGCCCGCGCGCGGCGCGGCCTCGTTCGAGGACGTCGAGCACGTGCGCCTCCAGCACCGGCCACGGTGCGGAGAGGAGAGCCGGGTCGATGTTGCCCTGCACGGTGACGTCAGGTCCGAGGATGGCGGCCGCCTCGTCGAGCGGCTGACGCCAGTCGACTCCGACGCCGTCGGCGATGCCCCCGAGGCGCATGTCGGCGAGGAACGGCCCGGTGCCGACGCCGAAGTGGATCGTTGGGATGCCGATTCCGTCGAGTGCGGCGCGGGAGTGCGGCGCGACGAAGGCACGGTAGTCGGCCGGGCTGAGGGAGCCCGCCCATGAGTCGAAGAGCTGCACGACGGATGCTCCGGCGTCGCGCTGCGCCTCGAGGAACGTGCGCGAGATCTGCGCCAACCAACCGGCCAGCTTGTTCCAGGAGGCCGGATCCGCATGCATCATCGCCCGCGCGCGGAGGTGCTCCTTCGACGGCCCGCCCTCCACGAGGTACGCCGCGAGGGTGAACGGGGCGCCGGCGAAACCGATCAGCGGGGTGTCGCCGAGCTCGGCCACCACCAGGCGGACGGCCTCGGCGATCGCGGTGGCGTCCAGCGACGCCGGGTCGATCGCGGTGATCCGGTCGACGTCGGCCGCGGTGCGCACGGGATTCGCGAATACGGGCCCGCGGCCCGGTTCGATGATGACGTCGACACCGGCGAGACGCAGGGGGATGACGATGTCGCTGAAGAACACGGCCGCATCCACACCGTGCCGGCGCACCGGCTGCAGCGTGATCTCGGCCGCGAGATCCGGTGTGAGGCAGGCGTCCAGCATCCGTGTTCCGACTCGCAGCTCCCGGTACTCGGGCAGCGAACGACCGGCCTGACGCATGAACCAGACCGGAGTCTGATCGGGGCGGTCACCGGCGAGTGCGCGCAGCAGCGGGGCATCGGAGAGGGGCATGGCACCATCCTTCCATCGACTCCCTATGAGTCGCTGTGGAGCCCGGCCGTCGCCAAGCCCCGCGAAACCTCTTGGTAATCAAGCTCCGGTACAATCGATGTGTGCTGCTCTGCGTCTCGGCGAGTCACAAGACCGCCTCCTTCGATCTGCTCGAACGTCTGAGCCGCACCCCCGATGACGTCGCTCCGACCCTGGTGAGCATGGCGCCGGTCGTGCAGGGTGCGGTCGTCCTGGCGACCTGCAATCGCTTCGAGGCGTACATCGAGATCGACGAGCCGGTCACCGCGGCCGGCGCCATCGGCGTCGAGGCCGTGCTCGAGGCGGTCGAGACGGCCACCGGAGTTCCGGCCGCAGATCTCGACGGCGCCTACTCCGTCCATTCCGGCCGGCACGTCGCGGAGCACCTCTTCTCCGTCGCGGCCGGCCTCGAATCCGTGGTCTCCGGCGAGGGCGAGATCGCCGGTCAGGTGCGGCGCGCCCTGAAGACCGCCCGCACGGACGGCACCACCTCCCCCGAGCTCGAACGTCTCTTCCAGCGCGCGAGCCAGGCACAGCGCAAGGTCAAGAACGTCACCGCCCTCGGCCGCGCCGGCCGATCGCTCGTGCGCCTCGCGCTGGAGCTCGCCGACAGCCGCATCGCGGACTGGTCCGCCGAGCGCGTGCTGCTCGTCGGCACCGGCGCCTACGCGGCCGTCACGCTTGCCACACTCCGCGAGCGCGGCGCCGTGAACATCTCGGTGTTCTCGCCGTCCGGCAGGGCCGAGGCGTTCGCCGCGAAGCACGGCATCCGTCCTGTCGCCGCCGACGAGTACGCGTACACCGCGTCGCGCTCGAGCCTGCTGATCACGTGCACCACCGCGACCGAGCCCGTCCTCGGACCCGAGCACCTGAGCGCCCCCACCGGAATCGCCCCCGCCGGGTGCCCGGTCGGCACCCGCAACCGGCTCGTCGTCGACCTCGGCATGCCGCGCAACGTCGACCCCGCCGTCGCTCAGGTCGAGGGAACCGCGCTGCTCGACCTCGAGACGATCCGGCGGCATGCCCCGCTGGAAGAACTGCAGGCGACGGATGCCGCGCGCAGCGTCGTCCGCGACGCCGCCGACACCTTCCATGTCGTGGGCGCGCGTCAGAGCGTGACCCCGTCGATCGTCGCGCTGCGCACGCACATCTTCGATCTGCTCGAGTCCGAGGTCGGTCGCGCCCGTGCGCGGGGCGACGAGGACGGCCGTATCGAGCAGGCCCTGCGTCACCTGGCCGGCGTCCTCCTGCACACGCCGACGACGCGTGCGCATGAACTCGCCGCCACCGGCCGCGCCGACGACTTCGCAGCCGCCCTCGAGACGCTGTACGGTGTCGCTCCCGCAGCGGACGACGCGGAGAGCGCCGCCACCGCCTGACACGGCATCCCGCGGCGGGGCTCCCGGTGCGAGACTGGTCGCATGGCCCTTCACATCACCGGAGACACCGCCGCCGACGCACTCCTCACCGACAACCCGCTCGCGCTCCTGGTCGGGATGCTCCTCGACCAGCAGGTCCCGATGGAGACCGCCTTCGCCGGACCGCTCAAGATCGAGCAGCGCACCGGGGCCGCGGACGCCGCCGCGATCGCCCGGATGGACCCCGACGAGTTCCTCGAGGCGTTCAGACAGACCCCGGCCGTGCACCGTTTCCCCGGTTCCATGGCCGCCCGGGTGCAGACGCTCTGCCAGGAGCTCGTCGATCAGTGGGGCGGTGATGCCGCCGCACTGTGGACCGAGGGCGACCCGAGCGGTGCCGAGGTGCTGAAGCGGCTGAAGTCCCTTCCCGGCTTCGGCGAGCAGAAGGCGAAGATCTTCCTCGCACTCCTCGGCAAGCAGTACGGCTTCACCGGCGAGGGGTGGCGGGAGGCCGCCGGGCCCTATGGCGAGGAGGGCGCGTTCCGCAGCGTGGCCGACATCGTCTCGCCCGAATCGCTGACGAAGGTCCGCGAGCACAAGAAGGCGATGAAGGCCGCGGCGAAGGCCGGCTCATGAAGCCCACCGGCGACGACGTCGCAGGCCTGATCGCTCGGGCGACGCCGGAGAAGCGACGGCGGGATGCCGAGACGCTGACGGCGCTGATGCAGGAGATCTCCGGGCGCGATCCGATGACGTGGGGCACGATCATCGGCTTCGGATCCTGTCACTACCGATACCCCACCGGAACCGAGGGCGATTCCGGGCTGATCGGCTTCGCCCCGCGGAAGGCCGCGACCACGATCTATCTCTTCGACGGCGTCGCTGCTCACGCAGAGGCACTGGCAGACCTGGGTCCGCACACCACGGGCGCAGGATGCCTCTACATCAAGGACCTCGAGCAGGTCGACCTCGACGTGCTCCGCGGCATCCTCGAACGCTCCCTGGCCTGGGTCGAGGCGGGCGGAACCGATCAGGTGCAGCTCACGGTCACCGGCTGACCCGAGACCCCCTGCTGTCGCCGAGACCCCCTCCTGCCGACGTCGGCAGGAGGGGGTCTCGGTGTCAAGCGGGGGTTTCGGTCTCGGTTCGAGCGATCAGCGCAGCCCGGCGAAGAACGCCCGGATGTCGCCGGCGAGAACATCGGGACGCTCCAGCGACGCGAAGTGCCCGCCCTCGTCGAAGCGGCTCCAGTGCACGATGTTCGAGTTGTCGCGCTCGGCGAACACCCGGATCGTCTGGAAGTCGTCCTTGAACACGGCGACGCCGGTCGGCGCCGCGTTGATCTGAGGCTCCGCCTCTTCACCGGCATCGGCGCGGGCGTTCTCCAGGTAACTGCGGCTCATCCCGGAGGCGGCGTTGGCGAACCAGTTCACGCTGACCTCGAGCAGGATCTTCTCCAGCGGCACGAGCGAGGTGCCGTTGCCGAAGTTGTTGAACAGCTCGCTGTATGCCAGGAGCCCGAGCGGCGAGTCGCTGAGTCCCGCGGCGATCGTCTGCGGCCGTGAGGAGTTCATCGCGTTGTAGCCGCCGACCGACTGGAACCACTGCATGTGCTCGAGGCCCGCGTAGTCGGCCGGCTCCAGGCGCTCGAACTCGGACGGGTCGCCCGAGGGGAAGGAGAACAGCTGGAGGACGTGCAGGCCGAGGAAGCCCTCGGGGTTCAGCAGGCCGAGTTCGCGGGCGACCATCGCGCCGTTGTCGGAGCCGTGGATGCCGTAACTGTCGTAGCCGAGTCCGCGCATCAGCTGGTCGTAGGCTGCGGCGACCCGGGCCGTGGTCCAGCCGGCGGAGGCGAGGGGCTGCGAGTAGCCGTAGCCCGGAGCATCCGGGATCACGACGTCGAAGGCATCCTCGGCCCGACCGCCGTGCGCCACCGGGTCGACGAGCTGGTCGATCATCTCGAGGTAGTCGATCGACGATCCGGGGTAGGTGTGCGCGAGCAGCAGCGGAGTCGCACCCTCGTGCGTCGAGCGCACGTGGATGAAGTGGATGCTCTGTCCGTCGATCTCGGTCGTGAAGTGCGGCACCGCGTTGATCTTCGACTCGGCAGCGGCCCAGTCGAAAGCGCGCCAGGCGTCCACGGCTTCGCGCAGGTAGGAGTTCGGCGTGCCGGCGTCCCAGTCGTCCACGGGAGACGGCTGCGGCAGGCGGGTGCGGGCGAGGCGGTCCTGGAGGTCGGCGACTTCTGCGGCCGAGACGGAGACGGTGAACGGGCGGAAGGTGAGGTGTGTGTTGTTCATGTCTTCGACGATACGAGCCTATTAGGTCGGATATGCTCCTAATAGACCGACGATTCTGGAGAACTTTCATGGCTGATCCGACGGCGCGTTTGCTGGCACTGCTCTCCCTGCTTCAGGCGAGCCCGGAGCGCTCGGGGCGCGAGCTGTCCGAACGTCTCGGCGTCGCGACCCGTACCGTACGCCATGACATCGAGCGACTCCGCGAACTGGGCTACCCCGTCGACGCGACTCGCGGCGCGGTCGGCGGGTACCGCCTCGGCGCCGGCGGAAAGCTGCCCCCGCTGCTGCTCGACGACGAGGAGGCCGTGGCCGTGACGGTGGGCCTTCGTGCCGCGGCCGGGATCGCCGGAGTCGCCGAGTCCGGGACAAGGGCGCTCGCGAAGCTCGAGCAGGTGCTGCCGTCGCACCTTCGCCCTACGGTCGACGCCCTCCGGTCGAGTGTCGATCGCGCTCCGGAGAACAACGACACCGACGCCCCCGACCCGGAGGTCGACGCCTCGGCGCTCCAGGCCATCGCGAACGCCATCCGGAACACGGAATGGCTGCGCTTCGACTACGAAGGACGGCCCGTGCTGGTCGAGCCGTACCGGCTGCTCACCTGGCACCGCCGCTGGTACCTCGTCTCCCGCGACCCGCAGACCGGCGAATGGGGCACGCATCGCGTGGACTGGATGGAGCTGCGGATGCCGACGCGCCGCCGCTTCGAACCGCAGCCTCTTCCCGGAGGCGATTACACCGCGTTCGCCATGCGGACCATCGCCGTGAGCGGCTGGGCGGTGCACGCCCGCCTGCGCATCGATGCTCCGGCCGAGGCCGTCCTCGACCGGATCCACGCCGCGGTCGGCGTCGTGGAGCCGGTCGACGACGATCACTGCATCCTGGTCACCGGCGCCGACAGCCTCGATACGGTGGCCGCCTACATCGGGATGCTGATGATGGACTTCACCGTGGAGAGCCCGCCCGAGCTGATCCCTCGCCTGCAGGTGCTCTCCGAGAGATACAGCCGCGCGGTGGCCGGCTCCGCGGTCGACTGACGCGCTAAGCGCCCTTGAGTCGCTCCGCGAGGTACTCGTGCAGGCCGTCGATCGAGATGCGCTCCTGCGCCATCGTGTCGCGGTCGCGCACGGTGACGGCGTGGTCATCGAGCGAGTCGAAGTCGACGGTGACGCAGAACGGCGTGCCGATCTCGTCCTGACGACGGTACCGGCGGCCGATGGCGCCGGCATCGTCGAAGTCGATGGCCCAGCGTCCGCGGAGTCCGTCCGCGACCTCGCGGGCCAGCGGGGACAGCTTCTCGTTGCGCGACAGCGGCAGCACGGCGACCTTCACGGGGGCGATCCGCGGGTCGAGCTTGAGCACGGTGCGGATGTCGGTGCCGCCCTTGGCGTTGGGCACCTCCTCCTCGCGGTACGCGTCGACGAGGAATGCCATCATCGAGCGAGTGAGACCGAAGGACGGCTCGATCACGTACGGCGTGTACCGCTCACCGGACGCCTGATCGAAGTACGACAGGCTCTGGCCGGACGCCTCGGCGTGGCTGGAGAGGTCGTAGTCCGTGCGGTTGGCGACACCCATGAGCTCGCCCCACTCCTTGCCGGGGAAGCCGAAGCGGTACTCGAAGTCGATCGTGCCGGCGGAGTAATGCGCCCGCTCGTCTTCGGGGACGTCGAACTGGCGCATGTTCTCGGGGTCGATGCCGAGGTCGATGAACCACGCCCAGCAGACCTCGACCCAGTGCTCGAACCACTCCTGCGCCTCGGCGGGCGGGGTGAAGTACTCGATCTCCATCTGCTCGAACTCGCGCGTGCGGAAGATGAAGTTGCCGGGTGTGATCTCGTTGCGGAAGGCCTTGCCGACCTGGCCGATGCCGAACGGCGGCTTCTTGCGGCTCGCGGTGAGCACGTTGGCGAAGTTCACGAAGATGCCCTGCGCTGTCTCCGGGCGCAGGAAGTACAGACCTGACTCGTCGTCGACGACGCCGAGGTAGGTCTTGACGAGGCCGGAGAACGCCTTCGGCTCGGTGTACTGACCCTTGTTGCCGCAATTGGGGCACGGGATGTCGGCGAGGCCGTTCTCGGCCTTGCGTCCCTTGCGGGCTTCGAAGTCCTCGATGAGGTTGTCGGCACGGAAGCGCTTGTGGCAGCTGAGGCACTCCACGAGCGGGTCGGTGAAGGTGGCGACGTGGCCGGATGCCTCCCAGACGCGCTTGGGAAGGATGATCGAGGAGTCGAGGCCGACCATGTCGCCGCGGCCGCGGACGAAGGACTGCCACCATTGCCGGCGGATGTTCTCCTTCAGCTCGGTGCCGAGGGGCCCGTAGTCCCAGGCGGAACGCGAGCCGCCGTAGATCTCACCCGCTTGGAAAACGAACCCGCGGTGGCGGGCGAGGGCGATGACCTTGTCGAGGCGGGACTGTTCGGCCATGGTGGCTCCAATGGTCGGATGCTGCGGGATGAACCCGTGATCACGGGCACCCTCAATCCTATCCGCGGTGGCGCAGCGCGTCAGCGGCGAGCAGCTCTCACTCGGTGAAGAGGTAGCCCCGCTCGACGTCGAAGCCGGCGATGCGCAGGCCGCGGCCGAGCAGTTCCTCCATCTCGGAGCGCAGACGCAGGCGCCACTCGTGAGCGGCGTCCGGGTCGGTGGCGCGCATGGACTCGACGTCTGCAGGGATCTCGAGTGTGGCGACGACGCTGTCGGCTGCCGGCGGCTTGGCGATGTCGGCCAGCCCCCACGCGACGTCGAGCCGGTCGCTCTCGTCTCCGGCGTCGCCGCCCCCGAAGATGCCGTATCGGTTCACGGCGTAGCCGGTCACCCTGGCGCCGAGCACAGTGAGGAAGAAGTGCGCGTTACGGGCGACCAGCGGATCGAACGTCCACGTGATGCGGCCGACGTCGCGCGAGAAGGCCCACTGGCGCTGGTGCTCCTTGAGCTCGCGCCCCCAGCCGCGGCCGCGGTACTCCGGCAGCAGGGCGGTGATGTGCGAGTGCATCGCGCGGTTGCCCGGCTCGCCGAAGAACGCGATCGATGCGCCGACCATGCGCGCATCGTCGCCCTCGCCGTCGAACAATCCGACCACGTAGTTCCCCGACTGCTGCAGCGCCCGCAGCGTGCCGGCGTCGATGACGCGCTCTCGGCCCCGGATGGAGTCGAGCAGCCCCTGGGCGTCGATGATGAGTTCTACGGTGTCGAGATCGCGGATGGTTCGCACCCACACAGGTTATCCGAGCGGGCGTACGGTGGAGGAATGCCAGCATCGGACGTCGCACTCCCGCAGAGCTCGCGAGACACCCGCTTCTTCGGCCAGCCGTGGGCGCTGGTGCATGTGTTCGGTGTCGAGATGTGGGAGCGGTTCAGCTTCTACGGCATGCAGGGGATCCTGCTCATCTACCTGTACTTCTCGATCGCGGAGGGCGGGCTCGGCCTGCCGCAGGCGGTCGCCGGCGGCATCGTGGGCGCCTACGGCGGCTCGGTGTACCTGTCGACGATCCTCGGCGCCTGGCTCGCCGACCGCCTTCTCGGGTCGGAGCGCGTTCTGTTCCTCAGCGCGATCGTCATCGTCGCCGGACACATCGCCCTCGCCGTCCTCCCTGGCTTCCTCGGGGTCGGGGTCGGCCTGGTCCTCGTCGCCCTCGGGTCCGGTGGACTCAAGGCGAACGCGACCTCCGTCGTCGGAAGCCTCTACAGCGCGGACGACCCCCGTCGCGACGCGGGCTTCTCGCTGTTCTACCTCGGCATCAATCTCGGCGCGTTCATGGGACCGATCCTCACCGGACTTCTTCAGTCCTCACTCGGCTTCCATTTCGGCTTCGGCCTCGCCGCGATCGGGATGACCCTGGGGCTCATCCAGTACTCCTTCGGCCGCAAGGCGCTGCCCGCCGAAGCCAGGGAGGTGCCGAACCCGCTTCCCGCGGCGCGCTACCCCCTCATCGGGATCATCGCTGCGGCCGGGATCGCCCTCGTCGTCGTGCTCGTGCTGCTGGGCGTGATCCGCGCCGACAATCTCGCGAGCATCGTGATCCTCGGCACTCTGGTGGCGACGATCGCCTACTTCGCCGTGATCCTGAGCAGCCGCCGGATCGATGCGACGGAGCGCTCGCGAGTGTGGGGCTTCCTGCCGCTGTTCGTGACGAGCGTGGCGTTCTGGTCGCTGTACCAGCAGCAGTTCACCGTGCTCACGGTCTACTCGGACGAGCAGCTGGACCGGAACCTGTTCGGGTGGGAGATGCCGGTCTCCTGGGTGCAGTCGATCAACCCGGTGTTCATCATCATCCTCTCCGGCATCTTCGCCGCGATCTGGACGCGCCTCGGCACGCGCCAGCCCTCGACGCCGGTGAAGTTCGCCCTCGGCGCGATCATCATGGGAGCGGCGTTCCTGCTGTTCCTGCCGTTCGCCGGTGGTGGGCCGAACTCCACGCCGCTGCTCGCCATCGTCGGAATCCTGCTGGTCTTCACGATCGCCGAGCTGCTGATCTCACCGGTCGGCCTGTCGGTGACGACGAAGCTCGCCCCCGCCGCGTTCCACACCCAGATGGTCGCGCTGTTCTTCCTGTCGATCGCGCTGGGCACGGCGATCTCGGGATGGCTCGTGCAGTTCTACGACCCGAAGAACGAGGTGCCGTACTTCTCGATCCTCGGCGGCATCGCGATCCTCGTGGGCGCGGGCCTGCTGGTGTCGGTCAAGCCCGTGCTCGCTCTCATGAAGGGCGTCAGCTGAGCGCACGCCGACGTCGGCGACCGTCTCACCGGTTCGGGAACGCCTCTCCCCCGCCGGCTGCGAGGGCCTCCGCGACGATGCTGATGTGATCGCCGCCCATGTCCTTCGTCATCACCGGGAGCATCCCGTCCCAGAACGCGAGCACGGCGCCCCGCGCCTGCATCATGCCCGCCGGTCGCGCCAGCGCCCAGAGGTGCAGATGCGCCGAACCGTCGTTCCAGCGTGCGAAGTGGCAGCGGGCGACGCCCGGGATGCTCTTGACAGCCTTCGAGATGCGCTGCATGAGCGGACCGTAGGCGGCGAGCACCTCGTGCGGAGCATCTTCGAGCAGCCAGTGCTCACGCGGGGAGATGGCCCCCACGAAGGGAAGCCCGCCGATGTCCCATCCAGCCCGGACCTGCCAGAGATCGTCCTGCCAGATGGTGAACTCGCTCGGCGCGCACGACGAGCAGTTCTCCGGGTCGAGCTCGCCGTTGCGTGGCTTCTCCGGCACGAGCATCGGCTCCAGCGGCCGCATCGTGATCTCCTCGAACGCCCACGGCAGGCCCTCGGTCAGCGCCGAGGCATCCAATCGCTCACCGAACGGAAGACGGGCGTGGAAGGCGGTGTCGGCCGGATGCTGCTCGAAGGGTGCGTCGCTCATCCACTCATGAAAGCAGATGGTCGGGCGTGCAGCGCGCTTCAGCGCCGCCGATAGGTGACGTGCGTGACGAGCGAGGTGGCGCGCACGGATACGCGCTCGAGCTGCTGCGGCGGAACGCCGTCGAAGACCCGCTCGCCGGCTCCGAGGATGCACGGCGTGATGTGCAGGCGGAGCTCGTCGAGCAGGCCGGCGGCGAGGAACTGGTTCACCGTTCTCGCGCCACCGGCGATCGAGATGTCCTGCCCGCCCGCGGCGTCACGGGCCCGGTCCATGGCGGAGTGGATGCCGTCGGTGACGAAGTGGAAGGTGGTGCCGCCCTCCATCTCGATGGGATCGTGCGGGAAGTGCGTGAGCACGAAGACGGGGTTGTGATACGGCGGGTTCGGTCCCCACCATCCGCGCCAGTCGCGGTCCCACTCGCCCCGCACCGGACCGAACATGTTGCGCCCCATGATGGTCGCGCCGGACTCCACGATCGCGTCGACTTCGGCGCGGTTCTCCTCGTAGGCGTCGAACATCCAGCCGTGCAGCCATGTTTCGTCGATGTCGCCGAACGGAGCCTCCTCGCGTTGATCCAGCCCGGTGGCGAATCCATCGGCCGAGACGGCCAGGTCGCTGAAGACGATGCCCATGCTGTGACTCCTCGCTGAATGCGGACCCCTCTGGTCTACGCGCTCCGATCGGCCCCCGTCAACGCGAGATCGTGTACGCGTCCGGATCGCCGTCGCGCGGCGGCCGCAGTCGATCCGGGACGGGCCATGGCAGGACGAACTGCTGCGTGGGCGGACGGGTGACGTCGCCGAAGTCGTCGACCTTCACCACGATGCGCCCCGGCGTGCTCTCGTCGTCTGGTGTCACCTCGACGATGCGCACGCGCAGCGGACGGTCGCCCTCGCCCTCCAGCATCCAGGCGTCTGCGAGCCACGCGATGCCGTGCTCCTCGAGTGCGATCTCGGCATCCAGCCACTCGGTGGCCTCCGACGCGGGCCGACCGAGCACGTCGATCGCCGCCCAGTCCTCGCCGGATTGGAGTATCCAGCCGAGCAGTTCACCGTCGTCGCGACGATGGGGGATCCAGTCTGTGCGAGTCATCCCTCGATGCTATTCCGAGGCGTCCGCGCCGACCTCAGTGCGTGTACTCCATGAGTTCGACGCCGAGCACGCGGAAGGCGTCGTGGGCCCGCAACCGATGCGTGATCGAGAGATCGTCGAAGCAGACGATGAGCGTGTACGCGACGCCGGAGCGGGGGCCGGCCAGCACACCGGATTCCGCCCTCACGCCGCGGTCGCGTCCGGTCTTGTTGATGAAGAGCAGGCCGTGCGCGTCGTGATCGTGCGCGAAGGGGTCGAGGCCCGTGGATGCGGCGACGAGGCTGAGGTCCTGGTTCAGGCTCAGCCACTCGGACACCTGTGCGCTGACGGCGGCGTCGACGACCGCCGAGTTGACGAGAGCCGAGAAGAGACCGGAGAGTTCACGGGCGGAGCCGACCGCCACCTGCGGAGCGTCATCCGGACCGCGCGTGTCACGGAAGCGGTCGAGCAGCGCTGTACTGACCAGCCCGAGTGCGTCGATGCGCTCGCGCACACGGTCGTGACCGACCCTCTGCAGGAGCGCGTTCACGGCGATCGGGTCACCGGCGGTCGCGGCCAGCACGGCGAGATCCGACAACGGCAGCGCCGGTGCTCGCAGGTGACGCCACAACCCGGACGACGACACCGGATCGACTGATGCGCGTTCGATGATCTCGAGCGGATCCAGCGAGCCGCTCTCGAAACCGGCGGCGACCTCGATCAGCAACGGCACCACGCCGAGGCCCGCAACGGGCATCGTGACGTGGTCGTCGCCGGAGAGCACGGGGTCACCGCTGTCGAGATCGACGACGTGGACGGACACCTGAGCACCGGCCTCCGCCAGCATCTCCAGCGCGCGCAACGTCGATGTGAACGACCGGCGGCCGATGGCGGCGCGACGCGGCAGACGCCTGCTGGTCCGCTGGGAACGGCGCAGCATGGCGTGCGAAGGCTCGGGGGGAGTGCCCACGCGTGATCCTTACCGAGGGGGGTGGATGGCGGGATACCGCGGGGCTCATCCCCCGGCGGCAGGCCTATCGTAACCCCCGCCGGGTGAGGAACCTCAGCGAACTCAGGAGATGGTCACCAGATCGTCACACGCGAGCCTGCCGGGAGCCACAGAGCATCGGATTCGTTCACCTCGAACGCCTCGTAGAAGGCGTCGATGTTGCGCACGATCTGGTTGCAGCGGAACTCGTTCGGCGAGTGCGGGTCGATGGTCAGCAGACGCAGCGTCTCGGCGTCCCTGCTCTTCTGCTGCCATACCTGCGCCCATGACAGAAGCAGGCGCTGAACCCCGGTCAGCCCGTCGATCACCGGCGCGTCGGAACCCGCGAGGGACAGCTCGTACGCCTTCAGCGCGATGCCGAGCCCGCCGAGGTCGCCGATGTTCTCGCCGATCGTCAGCGCCCCGTTCACGTGGTGCTCGGCATCCAGCCCCACCGGCACGAGCGCCTCGTACTGGGCGATGAGCGCCTTCGTGCGCTCCTCGAACGCCGAGCGATCGGCATCCGTCCACCAGTCCTCGAGCTTGCCCGAGCCGTCGTAGCGGCTGCCCTGATCGTCGAAACCGTGGCCGATCTCGTGCCCGATCACGGCGCCGATGCCGCCGTAGTTCGCGGCCGCATCACGTGTGGCGTCGAAGAACGGGTACTGCAGGATTGCCGCGGGGAAGACGATCTCGTTCATCGACGGGTTGTAGTACGCGTTGACCATCTGCGGCGGCATGTGCCACTCGGAGCGGTCGATGGGCTTGCCCACCTTGTCGATGTGGCGGTCGTGCTCGAAGATCGCGGCGCGACGCACGTTGCCGAACAGGTCGCCTCGATCGATCTCGAGAGTGGAGTAGTCGCGCCACACCTCGGGGTGGCCGATCTTCGGGGTGAAGGCGTCGAGCTTGGCGAGCGCGCGCTCGCGGGTCTCCGGGCTCATCCACTCGAGGTCGGTGATGCTCTGCCGGTACGCCTCGATGAGATTGGCGACGAGCTCGTCCATCGCGGCCTTCGCCGTCGGGGGGTAGTGCCGCTCGACGTAGACCTTGCCGATGGCCTCGCCCAGCGCCCCCTCGGTGACCGAGACGCCGCGCTTCCAGCGCTCGCGGATCGAGGGCACTCCGGAGAGCTCGGTGCCGTAGAAGGAGAAGTTCTCCTGCACGATGTCGTCGGTGAGGTAGGGGGCGGCGGCGTGCACGACCTGCGCGCGCAGCCACGACTTCCACTCGTCGAGACGCTCCGGGGTCAGCAGCGCGCCCAGGCCTTCGAGGAAGCTCGGCTGGGAGATGACGACCTCGTCGAAGGCCGCCGGGTTCGATGGTGCGACGGCCTCGCGCCACGGAGCGAGGTCGACGCCGGCGAGCTCGAGGATCTCGGACCAGGTCTTCAGGTTGTACGTCTCGACGGCGTCGCGGCTGCGCACGTTGTCCCAGTGGTGGGTGGCGAGGTCGGCTTCGAGCGCTGTGGCGCGCTCGGCCTCAGCCGCCGGATCCGCGATCCCCGCGAGCGCGAGCAGGCGCTCCAGGTGCGCACGGTACGCGGCGCGGGTCTCCTCGAACGTGTCGAGGCGGTAGTAGCTCTCGTCGGGCAGTGAGAGACCGGCCTGCACGAGGATCGGCACGTAGCGCTCGGGGTCACCCGGGTCGCCGTCGACGTAGAGGCCGATCAGGTGCGCGCGGCCGTCACGGTCGTAGGCGCCGACGGTGCGCAGGAAGGAGGGGATGCTGTCGATCGCGTCGATCTCGGCGAACGTCTCGGCGAGCGGAGTCGTGCCGGCGGCGTCGATGCGGTCCGTGTCCATGAAGCTGGCGAACAGGTCGCCGATCTTGCGGGCGAGGGTGCCGGGCTCGGCCTCCTGGGACTCCTCGATGATCGCGCGAACGTCGGCTTCGGCCTGTTCCGCCAGAAGGTGGAAGGAGCCCCAGCGCGCCTTGTCGCCGGGGATCTCGGTGCGGTCGAGCCACGCACCGTTGACGTGGCGGTACAGATCATCCTGCGGGCGGATGTCGGAACTGAACTCTTCTGTGGCGAGGCCGGAAGGGAGCAAATCTGTCATGCGCCCCAGCCTATGGCCCGAGGCGGACACCGGGTCGGGCGGATGCAGGGCGAGCGTCTGGCTCGGAGATGTGCGCTTCGCGCGGACGAATTCCGAGAATCCGGCCGAGGGAAGCGCGTTTCACCGAGCCAGGTGCTGTCGCTCGGTGCGGTCAGCGACGACGACGGATGCCGAGACGGCGCCGGCGCGCGGGCGGATCGGGTTCCGAGGCGGGTGCCGGTGCGGGCGCCCTGAGTCGGGCCGCGCGACGCTCGGCCCAGGCGGAGATCTCAGCATCCACATCGCGCGTCGATGTGACGACCGGTGGTCCGCCCTGCAACTGCCGGCGCGCCTCGACCACCCGGCGGTTGAAGTCCTCCAGAACCGTGCGCACATCCTCCTCGCGACCGAGAAGGTCGAGCTGATCGTCGAGCTCGCGATCCTCCGTGCGCAGCAGCAGCGCCGGCGGGCCGAGACCGGTGAGGTTCTCCCGCTCGATCTTGCGGCGGATCCACCAGTCCGGGTCGTGGTGCGTGCCGAGCCCCTCGAGCGGCTTGCCGGCGCCGGGGAGATCATCGAACTCGCCTCGGCGGATGGCGAGCTGGATCGAGGTCTCGATGAAGGCTGCCTTGTTCTCGGCGTTCAGCGTCATGGACGCCTCTTCAGCGGCATCCTGAGCAGGATCCTCGCCGGCCTGTCGCTGCGCACGGTAACGGGCGGCGTTGTTCATGGCATCTGACACGGGCACCTCCGGCTGCGTCCGGTCCATCCAGGATACGTCGACGGACGCGGCATCCGCCCGGTCCCTGCGCGACCGTCGTGTCCGCGCCAGCCCATAGGCTCATCGGGTGACCACGCGCGCCTCCCTCAACCGAGAGATCCTGCGCCTCGCCGTCCCCGCCCTCGGCGCCCTGGTCGCCGAGCCGGCCTTCCTCATCGTCGACGCGGCCCTGGTCGGCCACCTCGGCACCACGCCGCTCGCCGGCCTCGGCATCGCCGGCGCCGTGCTGCAGACGATCGTCGGACTCATGGTGTTCCTCGCCTACTCGACCACGCCGGCCGTCGCGCGGCGGTTCGGCGCCGGCAAGCCGGGAGATGCGGTCTCGGCAGGAATCGACGGGATGTGGCTCGCGCTCGGGCTCGGCGCCGTGCTCGCGATCGTCGGCGCTGTGTCGTCGCCATGGCTGGTCTCCCTCTTCGGGGCGAGCGACGCGGTCGCCGCCGAGGCGAACGCGTATCTGGTGGTGTCGATGTGGGGTCTGCCCGCGATGCTCATCGTGTTCGCCGCCACGGGACTGCTGCGTGGCATGCAGGACACCGTCACGCCGCTCTGGATCGCCGGGCTCGGCTTCGGCGCGAACGCCCTGCTCAACGTGCTGTTCATCTACGGCTTCGGCTGGGGCATCGCCGGATCGGCCGTCGGCACCGTGACCGCGCAGTGGGGGATGGTGGCCGCCTACGCGATGGTGATCCGTCGCCTCGCCACCAAGCACAGCGCATCGCTGCGCGCCAGCGGCGGCGGCATCCGCAACTCGGCGCGCTCGGGCGGCTGGCTCTTCCTGCGCACCGTCAGCCTGCGCGTCGCGCTCCTCGTCACCGTGGGTATCGCCACCGGGATCGGCACGACGGAACTCGCCGGGTGGCAGATCGTGTTCACGATCTTCTCGGCGGCGGCGTTCGCGCTCGACGCCCTCGCGATCGCCGCACAGGCGCTGATCGGCAAGGAGCTCGGCGCGGGCGACGAACAGCAGGTGCATCGCGTGCTCCGGCGCACGGTCGCGTGGGGCGCATGGTTCGGCGTGATCGTCGGCGCGCTGATCGCGGCGCTGTCCGGAGTGCTCGGCATCGTCTTCACGGGGGATGCCGAGATCGCAGCCCTCATCCAGCCGGCGCTGCTCGTACTCGCCGTCGCACAGCCGGTGGCCGGGGTGGTCTTCGTGCTCGACGGCGTGCTGATGGGCGCGAACGACGCGCGCTACCTGGCGATCGCCGGCGCGCTGAACCTCGTGCCGTTCCTGCCGGCGCTGTGGATCATCGCCGCGACCGGAGTCGACGGAGGCGCCGGTCTCGTGTGGCTGTCGCTCGCGTTCTTCGGTGTATACCTGCTCGCGCGTCTGGCGACCCTCGGGTGGCGGGTGCGATCCGGACGCTGGGTGGCGGCAGGGGGCTGATCCTGCCGTGCGCGAGGATGGTGGCATGACCCCTGACCTTCCCTGGCCGGGCGACGCCGAGACCGTCATCCGATGGGTGCGGGCCGCGCTGCAGCCGACCGACGCCGAGCTGGTCCGCGGCCTCGAGAACGTGCGCATCTCCGCCGACGTGTCCGGATCGACCCTCGAGTCGCTCTCCGTCGACGCGAGCGGAGTCGAACTGACTCTCCTTCCCGCACCGGATCCGCTGACGGCGGAGACGGCGGCACCTCCCGAACCCGAGGTCGTGCAGCGGCGCCCCGGGGTGCTGCGGAATCTGCGGCTTACCGCCGATCCCGTGCGGGTCGAGGGCATCGCGGTGTCGATCGACGTCCAGATCAGCGACGTCCCCGTGGAGTGGCTCGTCTATGCGGAACCCACGGCCCCCGGCCAGCCGGAGACGATCCACGGGATCGACCTCGCCGACGGCGGTGCGGGGATCCGCGGCTCCCTCACCGCCTCGCTCCGCGCCCAGGACCTCACTCCCCTGCTCTCATCCCTCGTCCGTCCGGTGCTTCACGGCTACGGCATCCGCCTGAGCCGGCTGAAGGCGACGGTCACCCAGGACGGTGCCGACGGCGTCCGCATCGAGGCCGGTGCCGGCATCCGCTGGCGTCTGCTGGCCGCGTCGGCCCGCGGCAGCGCACGGGTCCATGTGTCCCCGGACGGGATCGTCACGCTCCGCGACCTCACGATCGGCAGCCGCAATCCCTTCGTTTCGCTCGCGCTTCGAGCGGTCCGCCGCTCGGTGCAGGAGCAGATCGGCAAGAGCTTCGACCTGAATGACGACCTCAGCGTGGCCGGTGGCCCTCGGCTGACCGACGTGCGCGTCGTCGCCGGCGACGACCTCACCGTCTCGGCACGGCTGGCCTGAGCTCTTCGCGAGACTGGCGGACTCCGTCAGCCGTCAGCGTCAGGCGTTCTCGAGCTCTGCGATCACGATCTTCTTCATCTGCATCAGCGCCTGCGTCTGCTCAGGGCGCTCCATCAGCCTGCCGAGATCGGCGGGCACCACCTGCCAGCTCACGCCGAACCGGTCCTTGCACCAGCCGCACGCCTCCGCTCCCGGAGCGGCCGAGAGCGCGTCCCAGTAGTAATCGATCTCGGCCTGGTCGGCACAGTTGATCACGAACGAGATCGCCTCGTTGAAGGTGAACGCAGGCCCCCCGTCGATGCATCCGAACGGCATCCCGTTGAGAGTGAACTCGCCGTTGATGACCTTGCCGCTCATCCCCTCGAAATGCTCGCTGAGCGATTCGTCCGGGTAGGTGGTCACCTGATCGATCGACGAGTTCGGGAACACGGAGACGTAGTACTCCATCGCCTCCTGCGCGTTGTCCTCGAACCAGAGATAGGGACGGATGGTGGTGAGAGCTGCCACAGTGGCCTCCTTGATCGGCACTCACGCTACGCCCGCCGCCTCGGTCTGTCGAGGGGTGCCGGACACCTCGCCGGCCTGCGTCCGGCGGTGCATGACGTAGCCCCAGGTGGCGAGGCCGAGCAGCGGTCCCCACAACCAGAACGGGAACGTCAGCAGAAGCAGAAAGCTGTCCTTGGCCGGCCCCACGCCCTCGAGGGCGAACTCGATCCCCGCCGCCGTGAACAGCACGCTCACGACGGTCGCCGGGATCACCGCGAACGCGACCGGCACGGCACGGCCCCCGACGCCGGCGAGGAACCGCGGGAACCGCTCCCCCCACGGCCTGATCAGGCCGAGTGTGAGCACGCCGCCGGTGAGCATCGCCAGGCCGAGCAGCAGCCCGGTGAGCCGCATCGCCGGCTCGAGCGTGAACATCTCGGCATCCCCGCCGAGCAGCGGCCACGGCGTCAGCCACGATGCCCGGGCCACCACGTACGGCAGTGCGCAGGCGGCGGCCACGACGGTGATCGCGACCCGGTGTCGCAGCACGGCACGCGCGAATGCACCGTGCGCGCCGGCCGTGGTGATGGTCCAGACGACGAGTCCCGCCGCCGCGATGACGTGAGCGAGAGCGAGACAGGCGTGCGGCAGCACCGATCCGAAGGACCCGACGATCCTGGGCAGCAGCACCGCAGCCTCCAGATCGAGAACCGCGTACGTCGCCAGAGCGACGACCACTGTCGCCAGTACGATCCCGAGCCAGGGCCTGCGCAGCACGGTCAGGGTGACGAACGCGGCGATCCCGACCAGCACCGTCAGCATGAAGGAGTACCCGGCGGCCGCGATCACCCCACCCGGTGTGGTCGCGGCCAGCAGCGCCGCGGCCAGGAGGGCGGCGGCGCGCACGCCGCGAACCGGTGCTCCCGCGCGCACAGAACGCCGGGTCGCCAGCGCGGTGACGGCCACGACGATGACGCCGAGCGCCCCACTCAGGGCGACGGCGAGCTCGACGCCGGTGCCGAGGCGGCCGAGAAGGCTTGTCGGCAGAGTGCCGAAGAACCCCGGGATGAGCATCCGCAGCAGAGAGACGACGGCGGCGGCGGATGCGGCGACGGCGGCGAAGAGAAGGACGAGAACTCGAGAGCGATCTGACATGCCTCCACGCTAGAAACGCTCTCGCGCGGAGACATCGCCCGTACGGGTCGACCCGGTCACCCGCGCGAGCGACCCGACCCTTCAAAGAGCGCAAAGGGCTGCATTTGAGCCCCGGATCGAGCCGTTTGCGCTCTCTGAAACGGGGTTCGGGCGATCGAAACGCGGTCAGGCGCCCGGCCGCAGCACGCCGTTCTCATACGCCCAGATCACCACGTGCACGCGGTCGGGCACCCCGAGCCCGGCGAGCACCGCCTTCACGTGGGTCTTCACGGTGTTCACCGAGAGGAAGAGACGCCGCGCGATCTCCTCGTTCGACGCGCCGGTGGCGAGCGCCCGCGCGACGTCCTGCTCGCGCGGGCTGAGCCGGGCGAGCGCGGCGTCTGCGTCGACGGCGGGGCGACCGCTGCGGACGAAGCCGATCACCGCCGCCGTCGCACGCGCGGACAGCACCTGATCGCCCGCGGCGACCGCGACCGCGGCATCCGCGAGCTCCGCGACGCTCGCGTCCTTCGTGAGGAAGCCGCTCGCCCCCTCGCGGATCGCGGCGTACACGTACTCGTCCAGGTCGAAGGTCGTCAGCACGAGCACACGGAGGCTCGGGCGGATGCGCAGAACCTCACGGGTTGCGGCGATGCCGTCGATCCCAGGCATGCGGATGTCCATCAGCACCACATCGACGGTGTGCGCCCGGACGTATTCGATCGCCTCCTCGCCGGAGGCGACGGCCGCGACGTCGGCGACGCGCTCATCGCGGGCGAGCATCACCGCGACCGCATCGCGGAAGAGCTCCTGGTCGTCGACGATCAGCACGCGGATGCTCATGAGGCGCCCTTCTCCGGTGCGACGGGGAGGTCGATCCGCACGGTCCAGCCGCGCGGGGCGCGTTCCCGGGTCGTCATCACGCCTCCGGCCTGCCGCACGCGTTCGCCGACGCCGATCAGGCCGGTGCCGGTGCCAAGCCCGCCGGTGCCGAGCCCGCCGGGGCCGTCGTGAGTCGTGTCCGAGCCGCCGTCGTCCGTCACCGTGGCGAGCAGGCCGGTCGGCGACCACACCAGCCGCACGTCGATGCGCACCGGAGGGGACGTGTGGCGCACCGCGTTGGTGAGCGCCTCACGCACGGCGTGGTGGAGCGCCAGCGCCGCCCCGGGGCTGAGAGGTGCACGGTCGCCGACTTCGACGAATTCGACCTCGCTGCCCGGCCGGCGCACAGCCTCGACCAGCTCGGTGAGTGAATCGAGGGTCGGCAGCGGGCGGAGCGGTGCATCGCCGTCGTCCGCGACGACCGAACGCATCCCGCGCAGAGCGTCCCGCCCGGTGTCCACGACGATCCCCAGCGCGCTATCACTGCGCGCCGGATCGTCATCAAGAAGGGCACGAGCCACTTCTGCCTGAGCGATCATCACCGTCATCGAGTGGGCGACGATGTCGTGCAGGTCGCGGTTGATCCGCATGCGCTCTTCGGCGATCGCCCGCTCGACGCCTGCCTGCATCCGATCCTCCGCCTGCGCCCGCCGCAGCCGGAGCAGCCGTCCGACCGCCCAGGCGGCGCTGACGGCGCCGGTCAGGCCGATGAAGGCGCCGAACCGCGGCCCGTCATGGAACTCCAGCTCCGTCGACGCGATCAAGGCCGCCCCGAAGACGCCGCTGCCGAGCGCGAGCACGCCGATGAGCGGGCGGCACTGCAACGCGACCTGACCCAGGACGAGCAGGTAGGCGAAACTCGACGGGAACAGTGCGGCCGAGACCTCCCGCAGCCCGGGGACCAGGGCGAGAGCGGTCATGATCGCGCTCGCGCCGGCGAGTGCGACGAGCGGGTTCCGCACCGCCAGCAGCGACAACAGGTGCAAGCCGGCGAAGAGCCCGATAGCGACTGCCGTCATCGCGGCATCTGGGCGCGTCTCGGGTTGCGTGAGCACGGCGATGCTCGCCGGCAGCAGCACGACGAGAGCGACGATCGCCACGAGCACGTCGACGCGCAGCCAGCTGCGCCATCCGCGCCCCGACGGCGCAGCATCCGATTCCGTCTGCATCCTGCTCATGCTCTCACGCAGCCCCGAGACGCGGATCACCCTTTCGGGTGACTCATCCGGCGTAGCGGCGGCACCACTCGTACATGATCACGGCCGCCGCGGCGCTCGCGTTGATCGAGCGGGTGGAGCCGTACTGGGTGATCTCGATGTGCCCGGATGCCGCGGCGAGCGCCTCTTCGGACAGCCCAGGCCCCTCCTGCCCGAACAGCAGCACGCAGCGCTCCGGAAGCTCCGCGCGATCGACCGGGACGGCGCCGTCGACGTTGTCGACCGCGATGACCGGGACACCTTCGGCGGCGGCCCAGGCGGCGAAGGTGGCGATGTCCTCGTGATGCACGACGTGCTGGTAGCGGTCGGTGACCATTGCGCCCCGCTTGTTCCAGCGGCGGCGCCCGATGATGTGCACGGTGTCGGCGAGGAAGGCGTTCGCACTGCGCACGATCGAGCCGATGTTCATGTCGTGCTGCCAGTTCTCGATGGCGACATGGAACGGATGCCGCCGCGTGTCGAGGTCGGCGACGATCGCCTCCATCCGCCAATAGCGGTAGCGGTCGATGACGTTGCGGGTGTCGCCGTCCGCGAGCATCTCCGGGTCGTACTGCTCGCCGTCCGGCCATTCCGAAGGTCCGCCGGGCCAGGGGCCGACGCCGTGGGTGGTGCGCTCGGGCGTCTGCTCATCCATCCCGCCAGGCTATCCGGCACAAGCGCGACGCCAGGTCAGTCGACGATCACGAAGAGAGTGCTCGACCAGATCACGAACCAGATCGCGCCGATCGCGATGAGCGGCAGGAGGGTCAGGAGCCTTCTCCCCCACCCGCCCCGACGCAGCGCGAACGCGGTGACGACGAGGCAGATCGCAGATCCGATCAGCGCCGCGACGGTCACCGGCCAGCCAGTCTGCGTCTCGACCCCGCTCCTCCATTCGCAGTGGCGTCCGGCGGGCATCGCGGTGATCTCGGCTCGGCTGACTTCACGGTCATTCGTTTCGCTGCTGGCCCGGCACGAGTCCACGACATGGGCACCGGCATCCGCAGCCTGCGAGATCGCGGCCGTCGCCACCGGGAAGACGCACAGCACCGCCAGCAGCAGGAGCACCCACCAGGTCGCATTCGCTCGCTTCGCCGGCATGTCGACCTCCCCCTCGATGCGTCACGTCTCTTGTAGCACGCGAACCTGCTGATCCGGGAGCTCCGGCTGAGGCCGATCCGGCCATGAGCGGCGATTAGGCTCGACATCATGTCTGCCGAAACCGCGCACCGCACCGTCCGGATCCTCACCTGGGCCGGGCTGGCGACGGGCGTGATCGGCGGTCTGCTCATCGCGTTCCCGAAGGCGCTCGCCTTCGGAGGCCCCTGGGTGCAGCTCGCGCTCGGCATCGCGACCCTGATCCTCGCGTTCCGCGCACGCAAGGCGGGAATCGCCGACGTCTCCGACTTCGACGGTCGCCTCTCGCTCTTCGCGGCCCTCCTCGGCTTCGGCGTGGTGTTCTTCGCGAGTCAGGCCGCCTACAGCCTCATCGCGGCAGCGTCTTAGGCTGGAATCGTGGAATCCCCCGCAGCGGACGACTACCTGAAGACGGTGTACGCGCACACCGAATGGCAGGATGCGCCGATCACCCCCTCGGTGCTGGCGGCGAAGCTCGGCATCGCGCCGTCCAGTGTCACCGAGATGGTGAAGAAGCTCGCGGCCGCGGGGCTCGTCTCGCACGTGCCTTATGGGGCGGTGCGGTTGACGGATGCCGGAACGCGGCGCGCCCTCGCGATGCTGCGGCGACACCGGCTCATCGAGACCTGGCTGGTGCGCGAGTTCGGCTACGCCTGGGATGAGGTCCACGACGAGGCCGAGGTGCTCGAGCACACGATCAGCGACCGGCTCCTGGAAGGCATCGACGCTCGGCTGGGCCGACCGCGGTTCGACCCGCACGGCGACGCGATCCCGGATGCTGACGGCGACGTCGAACGCGAGCCGTTCGTGCTGCTGGCCGATGCGGCGCCCGGGCACGGCGGACGCGTGCTGCGCGTCGATGACCGCGACCCTGCGCTGCTGAGGTCGCTGGAGGCGGCGGGAGTCGTCGTCGGCGCCGAGATCGAGGTCTCCGCCGCGGGCGTGGCCGTCGACGGCACCAGGATCGATGTCGACGGCGCTGCGCGCTCGGTCTGGCTCACCGCCTGACCCGCAACACGTCACCCGCGCCCCATATGCTGTGCGCATGGCACAACGCGACGACATCGAATGCTGGCTCACCGACATGGACGGCGTGCTCGTCCATGAGAACGCCGCCATCCCCGGGGCCTCAGAGCTCCTCGCCGGATGGGAGAGCGCCGGCATCCCCTACCTGGTGCTCACGAACAACTCGATCTTCACCGCGCGCGACCTCTCGGCCCGCCTCCGCACGAGCGGTCTGCATGTGCCCGAGGACCGCATCTGGACCTCCGCGCTGGCCACGGCCGACTTCCTGCATTCGCAACTGCCGGGCGGCTCGGCCTTCGTGATCGGCGAAGCCGGCATCCTCACGGCCCTGCACGACGCCGGGTACATCATGACCGAGACCGATCCTGACTTCGTCGTGGTCGGTGAGACGCGCAACTACTCGTTCGAGGCGATCACCAAGGCCATCCGCCTCATTCTCGGCGGCGCGCGCTTCATCGTCACGAACCCGGACGCCACCGGGCCGAGCGCCGACGGGCCGCTGCCGGCGACCGGAGCGATCGCCGCCCTCATCACCAAGGCGACCGGCAAGGAGCCCTACGTCGTCGGCAAGCCGAACCCGATGATGTTCCGCTCGGCACTGAACAAGATCGGCGCGCACTCGAAGCGCACCGGCATGATCGGCGACCGCATGGACACCGACGTCGTCGCCGGCATCGAGGCCGGCCTGCACACCGTGCTCGTCCTCACCGGGATCAGCGACGAGGTCGAGATCGAGAAGTACCCGTTCCGCCCGGACGAGATCGTGCAGTCTGTGGCCGATCTGCTGCCGCGCATCACCGAGTCGATCACGACGATCAAGACGAAGAAGTGACGCATGGGCGTTCTCGACGAGGGTGAGCGGGTCAGCGCCGCGGATGCTGCCGCCTGGCGCGTCTGGCTCGACGAGAACCACGCGCGGGCGGCCGGCGTGTGGCTGCTGAGCGTGCGCGGCAGCGGTGCGGTCGGCGTCGGCTATGAAGACGCGGTGCGCCAGGCGCTGTGCTTCGGGTGGATCGACGGCCCCGTCCGCACCTTCGACGACGCGACGGTCGGGCAGTGGTTCTCTCCGCGCCGCGCCTCCAGCGGCTGGGCGGCGACGAACAAGGCGCGACTCGCCGAGCTGGAGGCAGCGGGTCTGCTCGCGCCGGCCGGCATTCGCGCGATCGAGGTCGCGAAGGCGAACGGCTCCTGGGAGATGCTCGACGGACCGGAGGCGGGTATCGAGCCGCCGGAGTTCGCCGCCGCTCTGGATGCCGACCCCGCCGCCCGCGCCACGTGGGACGCGTTCCCGAAGTCGGTGAAGAAACTCGGCCTCACGCTCATCGCGACGGCGAAGCGACCCGAGACGCGGAGCGCCCGCATCGCGAAGATCGTGGCGGATGCGGCAGAGGGGAAGCGCCCATGACCGAACGCGATCTCTTCTTCATCGTGATGATCGCCATCAGCGCCTCGGCACTGACGGTGTTCATCGTGCAGTTCGTGCGCTCGCGCCGACGCCGCGACGACGACGGCCGATCCGGCAACTGGTGGGAAGGCCCCTGGGACGAGGACAAGCGCTGAGCGGCGCGCCCGGCCTCAGGCCGGTGGTCCCCCTGGCGTGATCTCGCCGGTGCCGCGCGGGATGAGCGTGGTCGGCACCTGCATCCGCACCGGAGCGGCCTCGTCCCCCTCCAGCCGGGCGAAGATCCGCTCCGCCGCCAGCACCCCGATCCGCTGAGGATCCTGGGCGACCACTGTCACGCCCGGTTCCACGAGATCGGCGAGCGGGAGATCGTCGAACCCGACCAGCGCGACGGAACGCGACAGCCCGGCCTGCCGCAGGGCGTGCAGCGCTCCGATCGTGATGATGTTCTGGGCGCTGAAGACGGCGGTGGGCGGGTCATCCCCCGCAAGCAGCGTCGCGAGCGCTTCCGCCGCCGCCTCGGCATCCGCCAGTTCGGTGACGATGAGCTCGTCCGCCGCAGGGATTCCGGCTGCGGCGAGCGCGTCGAGATACCCGTCGCGCCGCTGGCTGGCGGTGACGAGCTCGAGGCGGTCCGCGAGCAGCGCGACGCGCCGATGCCCGTGGGCGATGAGGTGAGCCGTGCCCATCTCGGCTCCGGCCCGGTTGGCGCTGGCGACCGTGTCGAGATCGGGCTCTTCGGGCTCGCGGTCCACGTATACGACCGGCACGCCACGATCACGGATCAGCGCCAGATACTCGGGGTGGCTCACCGCCGTCGTCAGGATCAGCCCGTCCACGCGTCGCTGCAGGAACGTCCGGACGGCGTCCGATTCCCGGCGCGCATCGTCGTCCATGCTGGCGGCGAAGACGGCGACGCCCCGTTCGGCTGCAGCGTCCTCGACGGTTCGGTGGATGATTCCCGCGAACGGGTTGTCCACGCTTCCGACGAGCAGGCCGAGGGTGCGGGTGCGCCCGTCGGCCCGGCGCAGGCTTCCGGCCTGCAGATCGACCTGATAGTCGAGCTCGCGCACCGCATCCCACACGCGCTTCGCCATCGCCGGCGTGACGTTCGGTTCGCTGTTGATCACGCGCGAGACGGTCTTCACTCCCGCGCCCGCCAGCGCGGCGACGTCCTTCATGGTTGCCCGTCCGCGCGGTGGCGTCGGCATTGACATCGATGTCACAGTTCGGTCTCATTCCTCGAAAGTCACCTTGACTCTAGTTCAGGCTTCGACTAGAACTACTTTTGACATCGTTGTCAACCAGGCGACGACCGCCGAGAGGAATTCAATGAAGAACATCACCCGACGCAGCCGCGTTCTCCTGGCTGCCGTTTCCACATCCGCAGCGCTCGCGCTCACGCTGACCGGATGCGCGAGCTCCACCGGCGGCGCAGGCGACCAGCCGGCCGGCGACACCATCGGCGTGTCACTGATCGTGAAGACCAACTCCAACCCGTTCTTCATCGCCATGCAGGACGGCGCCAAGGCCGCGGCCGAGAAGGACGGCGTCACGCTCACCCTTGCCGCAGGCAAGGAGGACGGCGACGAGGACACCCAGATCCAGGCCATCGAGGCCGCGATCTCCAAGGGCGACAAGGGCATCCTGATCACCCCGAACGGACCCGCGGTGCTCGACGCGATCGAGAAGGCCCGCGACGCCGGCATCTTCGTCATCGCACTGGACACCGTGCCGGACCCCGCCGACGCCGTCGACATCACCTACGCGACCGACAACTACCTCGCCGGCCAGTACATCGGCCAGTGGACCGCGCAGAAGCTCGACGGCGCCGAAGCCGTCATCGGACTCATCGACCTGTTCGACGACAAGGCCGTCAGCGTGGACTACAACCGCGACCAGGGTTTCCTCGACGGCCTCGGCATCGAGCTCGGTGACGACCAGGTCAACGGCGACGAGGAGCCGAGCGGTTCCTACGCCGGCGGCAAGGGCGGCGAGTACACGATCGTGGGCAGCGAGGCGTCTCAGGGTGCCGAAGACGGCGGACGCACCGCGATGGAGAACCTGCTCGCGAAGAACGCGGACATCAACGTCGTCTACACGATCAACGAGCCGGCAGCATACGGCGCCTACCAGGCGCTCGAGGCCGCGGGCAAGAGCAAGGACGACGTGATCATCGTCTCGATCGACGGCGGCTGCGCCGGCGTCGGCCAGGTCGAAGAAGGCATCATCGACGCGACCAGCCAGCAGTACCCCGTCGCCATGGCCGAACTCGGCGTGAAGGCGATCGTCGAGCTGGTCAAGGACGGCAAGAAGCCCGAGGTCACCGAAGGCCTCGACTTCTTCAACACCGGCGTCAAGCTCGTCACCGACCAGCCCGCCGAGGGCGTCGAATCGATCGACACCGCCGAAGCCACCAGCATCTGCTGGGGCGGCAAGTAAGCACCTGATCCCCGTGGATGCTGCGGCCGAGCGCTCTCGCCCGGCCGCAGCATCCCTGGACTACCGACGGAAGTGAAACCGTGACGCAACCAGCCACCTCAACCCTGGACCTCGCTGCCGAGTTCCTCGATCGGCGCACGCCGGTCGACCGCCTTCGCGGGGTGCTCCACCGCTACCCCGCCATCAGCCCCGCCGTCGTGCTCGTGATCGCCGTCATCGTGTTCGGCGTGATCAACCCGCGCTTCTTCGCAGCGGCGAACCTGTCTCTCGTGCTCGACCAGGTCTCGGTCGTCGGCACCGTCGCGATCGCCCAGACGCTGATCATCCTCACGGCCGGAATCGACCTGTCGGTCGGGGCACTGATGATCGGCACGTCGATGGTGATGGCGCAGACCGCTGCCAACAACGGCCTGCCCGCTCCGGTCGCCCTCTTCCTCGGACTCGTCGCGGCCCTCGCCGCCGGCGCGCTCAACGGCCTGCTGGTGACCCGGGTGAAGCTCCCCCCGTTCATCGCGACGCTCGGAACCTTCAACGTCTTCATCGCTCTGACCCTGCTGTACAGCGGCGGTCAGACGATCCGCAAGACCGACATGCCCGAGCTGATGACCTGGACGGCCACCGCCCTGCCGCTCGGCGACGTGCGCCTGACCGTCGGCGTCATCATCATGCTCGTGCTCTACGCGATCGTGGCCTACATCCTCGGACGCACCGCCTGGGGCCGACACGTCTACGCCGTCGGCGACGACGAGGACGCCGCACGCCTGGCCGGCATCTCGACCAAGAAGGTGCTCCTCAGCGTCTACATCGCCGCCGGAGCGATCCTCGCGGTCGCCGCCTGGATCCAGATCGGACGCTCGGGCGCTGCCAGCCCGAACGCGGGCGCCGATCTGAATCTCGACTCCATCACCGCCGTCGTGATCGGCGGCACGTCGCTCTTCGGCGGCCGCGGCATCATCTGGGGAACGCTGCTCGGTGCGATCATCGTCGGCGTCTTCCGCAACGGCCTGTTCCTCGCGGGCGTCGACGGTCTCTACCAGACCCTCGCAATCGGCATCCTCGTCATCGTCGCGGTCGCCATCGACCAGTGGATCAGAAAGGTACGGAAGTGACTCAGACCGCGCAGGAACCAGTACAGGCTCCGGCCCCCACCCGGGTGCCGGTGCTCGAGGCCAAGCGCCTCGTGAAGACGTTCGGCCGCGTCGTCGGCCTCGACGGTGTCAGCCTCCAGCTGCACGCCGGGGAGGTGCTCGCCGTGATCGGCGACAACGGCGCCGGCAAGTCGACGCTCATCAAGTGCCTGACCGGCGCCTACATCCCCGACGAGGGGCAGCTGCTCCTCGACGGGCAGGAAGTGCACTTCAAGGGTCCGCAGGATGCGCGCAATGCCGGCATCGAGACGGTGTACCAGAATCTCGCCGTCTCGCCGGCGCTCGATGTCGCATCCAACCTGTTCCTCGGACGCGAGCGTCGCAAGCCCGGCATCCTCGGTTCGGTGTTCCGCGCCCTGGACACTTCGGGGATGCGCAAGGAAGCGCGCGATCAGGTGCTGAAGCTCGGCATCTCCACGCTGCAGGACGTCACCGTCTCCGTCGAGAACCTGTCCGGCGGGCAGCGCCAGGCCGTGGCAGTTGCGCGAGCGGCGGCGTTCGGCTCGAAGGTGGTCGTGCTCGACGAGCCCACGGCGGCACTCGGCGTGCGAGAGTCCAACCAGGTGCTCGAGCTGATCGAGAATCTGCGTGGAAGCGGCGTGCCCGTCATCCTCATCTCGCACAACATGCCGCACGTGTTCCAGGTCGCCGACCGCATCCACGTGCAGCGTCTGGGCAAGCGCGCCGCCACGATCACCCCGCAGTCGCACAACATGACGGATGCGGTGGCGATCATGACCGGAGCGGCGCAGGCGTGAGCACCGACCAGGTGACGCTGTACGCGGAGTTCACCGCCGTTGCAGGCGCGGAGGCCGAGGTCGAGGCGTTGATCCGGGGATATGCGCAGGCCGTCCGCGCCGATCCCGGCAACGTCGCATTCGACGTCTACCGCCGGGTGGAGACACCGGAGCGATTCTTCGTGTTCGAGGCATACCGTGATCGGGACGCCTTCAACGCTCACCTGGGCGACGAGGCGGGGAGCGCGTTCAACGCGAAACTGAGGCCGAGAATCGTCGAACCGCAGAGCGTGCTGTCGTTCCTGACGCCGGTCACCGAGTCGTGAGCCGCACGCACGTCCTCGTCATCGGGGAGGCTCTCGTCGACATCGTCCACCGCTCCGATGGACGGATCGACGAGGCCCCCGGGGGGAGCCCCGCGAACGTGGCTCTGGCTCTGGGGAGGCTCGGCGATTCCCCGCGGCTGCTGACGCAGCTCGGGGATGACGCTCACGGCCGGCGGGTCCGGGAGTGGCTGGAGGAATCGAACGTCGAGATCGTCGCCGCACCGGCTCCGCGCACGGCCACGGCGACCGCCCACCTCGATGCGAGCGGCTCTGCGCGCTACGAGTTCGACATCACCTGGGCCCTCAGCCGCGCCACCGGTGTGCCGGCAGACGGCGTCTCGATCGTGCACACGGGTTCGATCGCCGCACTGCTGGCTCCGGGAGCGGATGCTGTGCGCAGCATCCTCACCGCCCTTCGGGAATCTTCACTGATCACCTACGATCCCAACGTGAGGCCCGCCCTGCTTCCGGACCGGGATCGCGCCCGGCGCGACGTCGAGTCCTTCGTCGCCCTCGCCGACCTCGTCAAGGCCAGCGACGAGGATCTCGCCTGGCTGTACCCCGGCTCCGATCCGCTCGAGATCGCATGGGCATGGCTGAAGACGGGACCCGCAGTGGTCGTGGTGACGACCGGCGCGGGCGGCGCGTTCGCCGTTTCGCGACAGGGCGTGGCGCACGTTCGCGGTCATCGTGTCGACGTCGTCGATACGGTCGGCGCGGGCGACACGTTCATGAGCGCCCTCATCCACGGCCTCCTCCAGACCGGCCTCTCCGGCGCCACCGCGCGCGATGGCCTCCGCAGCATCGGCACGGAAGCGGTGACGAGCCTGCTCGCGCTCAGCGCTCAGGCGGCGGCGATCACGGTGTCACGCCCCGGTGCGGACCCGCCTCGACTGGCCGAACTGCTCGCGGCGCCGCTCTCGCACTGAGCGGCGCCGCGCACCACCGCGCCGGATCGACTGCGTATCGTCGGAGATTCGCGGCAATCTCGGACGAATTCAGCCTGAAGGTCCGAAACAGGCGCAACTCTCCGAAGATGCGGAGGGGCGGGAAGGCCCCGTCAGCGTAGTACCAGCGCCGCGGCGCCGATGAGCGGCCCCTCGTCGCCGAGGCCGGAGCGCACCACGCGCGTCCGCCGGGAGTAGTCATGTGCCGCACTCGCGCTCAGCGCCAGCTGCACGAGGTCGATGTAATCATCCGACACCCGCGAGAAGCCTCCGCCGATCGCGACGACATCGAGGTCGACGAGCGTTGCGGCATCGGCCAGCGCCTCGCCGACGGCCTTCGCCGAGCGTTCGATCGCGGCGCGCGCGACGGCGTCGCCCGCCGCGGCGTCCCGCGCGAGATCCTCTCCCGTGGCGCCCGCCCATCCCTGCTGACGCGCCCAGGCGGCGCTCGCGGGGCCGGAAGCGATCTCCTCCAAGGTCAGGCCGCCCTCGCGGCGCACCTGCCCGAGGTGCCCCGCATTGCCGGATGCTCCGGCGATGTACGCGCCGTTCACGACGAACCCTCCGCCGACCCCGGTGGACACCACGATCGACAGCGATGAACGCGCGTCAGCTGTCGCGCCGAGCCAGGATTCGGCGAGCGCGAGCGCACCGCCGTCGTGTCCGAACACGACGGGAAGTTCACGGCCGAGCACAGCGGAGGCTGCCCCCCGCACCGCATCGACCAGGCCGTATCCATCGGCCAGGGGCATGTTCACCGGGAGGATCCGGCCGCCGTCCCGGTCGATCGGGCCCGCGCTGCCGATACCCGCGCCGACGAGGTCGCCGCCGTCCGGGAGCTGCGCCAGCGCGTGCCGGATGATCGCGGCGACTGCGGCGTCGAGCGACTCGGCGGTCGCCCCGCGTCCGGTCGGCTGCCGGCTGCGGCTGCCGACGACGAGCGCGCCGTCGCCTCTGACGACCGCGGCCTCCATCTTGGTGCCGCCGATGTCGACCGCGAGCGCGTAGCGGTCACCCCCGCTCGGAACCTCCGTGCTCGTCACTGCGGGTCGAGCCCGAGGTCGTCGAGGTCGAACGCGGCACGCCATTCCAGGCCCTCGGCCTCGATCGCCGCCTGTGCGCCGGTCTTGCGGTCGACGATCACGGCGACGGCGACGACTTCGGCTCCTTCACGGCGCAGCGCCTCGACGGCCTTCAGCGCGGACTGCCCCGTCGTGGAGGTGTCCTCGAGCACGACGACGCGCTTGCCGGCGATGTCGGCGCCCTCGATCTGGCGGCCGCGACCGTGGTCCTTCGGCTCCTTGCGCACGACGAAGGCGTCGAGCGGGCGCTCGGTCGCGACCGATGCATGCATGACGGAGTTCGCGATCGGATCGGCGCCGAGGGTCAGACCGCCGACGGCCGCGACGTCGAGATCGCCGATGAGATCGAGCATGATGCGGCCGATCGCGGGAGCGGCGCGGTGGTCGAGTGTGAGCTTGCGCATGTCGACGTAGTAGGTCGCCTGCTTGCCGCTGGAGAGCGTGAAGTCGCCGTGGAACACCGCCTCCGCCTGGATGAGGTCGAGGAGGGACTGGCGGTCTGCGTCGAGTGCGGTCACGGCATCCAGTGTAGAAGGCGGGAACGTCCGACCCCGCAACTAGGCTGGACGCATGCGCTTGGCCACCTGGAACGTCAACTCCATCCGCACCCGCGTCACCCGCACCGTCGAGTTCGCCGTGCGCGAAGACATCGATGTGCTGGCGATGCAGGAGATCAAGTGCAAGCCGGAGCAGTTCCCCTACGCCCAGTTCGAAGAGGCCGGGTATCACGTCGAAGTGCACGGCCTGAATCAGTGGAACGGCGTCGCCATCGCGAGCCGCCTGCCGATCACCGATGTGCAGACCGCGTTCGCCGGCATGCCCGGTTTCGCGAAGGGGCATGAGGGTCCGGATGCTCCGCTCGAGGCCCGCGCGCTCGGCGTGATGGTCGACGGTGTGCGGGTGTGGAGCCTGTACGTGCCGAACGGGCGTTCGCTGGACGACCCGCACTACGCCTACAAGCTGCACTGGTTGGAGGCGCTGAAGACGGCGACGGCCGGCGAGCTCTCCGCGAACCCCGAACTGCCCCTGGCGCTGGTCGGCGACTTCAACATCATCCCCTTCCCGCATGACAACGGCGATCCGGCCATCGTCGAGGGCGTCTCCACCCACGTCTCGCCGCTGGAGCGCGCGGCGTTCTTCGCTCTGGAGGATGCCGGCGTCACCGACGTCGTGCGCCCGCTCCTGCCGGAGGGCTACACCTACTGGGACTACCAGCGGCTGAAGTTCCCGCGCAACGAGGGCATCCGCATCGACTTCGTCCTCGGCTCGCGGACGCTGGCGGTTGCGGTCACCGGAGCATCCATCCACCGCAACGAGCGCAAGGGCGAGCAGCCGAGCGATCACGTGCCCGTGGTCGTCGATCTCGCGTTCGGCTCCCTCGAGGACGACGACGACCTGCCGATGATCTTCTCGTGAGCGCCGCTCGGTGACCGTCCGGCTGATCGCCACCGACCTCGACGGGACTCTCCTCGACTCGGCATCCGCGGTCACGCCGCGCACCCGGGCGGCGCTCGATGATGCGCGAGCTCGCGGCATCCATGTGATCCCGGTCACGGCCCGTCAGCCGATCGGCCTGCGCGCGATCGCTGCGGACGCGGGGTTCGAGGGGTGGGCGCTGTGCGGCAACGGGGCCTACGCCACTCACCTCGGCGACGGACGGATGCTGTTCGCCGAGGAGCTGCCGAGCGAGACGGTCCGCACCCTGGCCGAGGCCCTGCGTGCCAGCATCCCCGGTCTGCTGTTCGCCAGCGTGCGCGAGGGCGGCGAGACGTTCGTCGCCCAGCACGGCTACGCCGAGGTCGCGAAGCTCTCCGATCACAAACGCGACCCTCGGACGATGGGTGGGGTGCCGCTGGATCAGGTGCTGGCCGCTCCCAGTCTCAAGCTGGTCATCCGGCATCCCGAGCTGGCGCCGGCGGCGCTCTTCGACAAGCTCCGCTCCCTCGGATTGGTCGGATTCGAGGCCACTCTGTCGGGTGCACCGTTCGTCGAGGTGATGGCCGAGGGCGTCACCAAAGCCACCGGGCTCGCGCGCCTCTGTGAGCACCTCGGGATCTCGCGCGCCGACGTCGTCGCCTTCGGCGACGCGCTCAACGACGTCGAGATGCTGCGCTGGGCGGGTCACGGTGTCGCGATGGCGGGTGCCGATCTGGTCGTGCAGTATGCCGCCGACGAGATCGCCGCATCGAACGATGACGACGGGCTCGCCCGCGTCGTGGAGCGGATGCTGGGCTGATCGAGTGCGATGGGCAGTTCTCCCCATCGCTCGTCGCACTCCGTGCGAAATACAATGACGACGCGGTACTACACCTGTGCACTCTGGGGAGGACCATATGGGCAGCGGAGACGACGGCGTCAAGATCAGCCAGGAAGAGCTCGCAGCGACGCTCATCACGTTGGCTCAGACGATGGATCTGTTCGCGAATTTCGAGACGAGATTCACGAACATGGCATTCAACGTGCCGTACTGGAGCAACCTCGGACCGGCCGACGACCCGAGCGGCAACCTCGATCAGACCCTCCAAGCCCTCACAGACGACACCAAGGATCTGGCGGAGACCATCACGCTCGATCTGGGCGCGTTCTTCAACAAGGTCGATCACGTGCGGGACTCGTGGGCCGAACTCGATGCCGCTCTGGCCCAGCTCGAGAGCGAGGAGTGACCCGTGGGTTCGTATGACATCGTCAAGAACGGCACGCGGGTCGTCTCCGTGCCCGATTTCATGCCCGACGAGACCGAGGCGGGCTCGCCGATCCCCGACAACGAAACCTATGTCGGTGGCACTTTCCAGATCGACGACGCGACCGCCATAAAGGAGAAAGCGGGCGAGATCGTCGTCATCGGAATGCAGCTGCAGACGGCGGTGACCACACTGAAGAAGATCAGCGATGCGACGGATCTGGGCGATGGCGATTCTCTCGACGACCTGCGCAAGTACGCCGGCCAGTTCTCCGAGCAGTTCGGTCCGCTCAGCGACGCACTGATCTCCATCGGCTCAGCTCTTCTCATCTACGGGTACGGCCTCGAGTGGATGATCCCGAAGTGCGTGAACCTCTCGGAGAGCATGAAGGAGCTCTGGTCTCCGATCTGGAACGCGAATGACGAGCGCGAGACGGTCAAAGAGAAGTACGACGGCGAGTACGGCCCGTTCGATCCCAACTCTGAGCAGGGCAAGGAGATCGAGGGCGCTCAGACGGCGCTCGACAACGCCGTGGCAGCCTGGGACGCCGAGGGCGAGCAGATCGACAACCTCTGGAACTCGTGGGTCGACCTCCATCAGGTGGCCAACAACGCCGTCGGCACGGGCCTCGACGACCTCAAATGGGATGACGTCATCAACGAGACGTCCGACAAGATCTACTCGGTGGCCAAATGGATCGCCAAGTATGCAGGATTCGCTTCGCTGGTTCCGATCCCCGGTGTGCAGGAGGTCTTCGGTGGCATCGCGCTGACAGCAGGCGGAGTCGCGCTCTACATCTCGATTGATCAGGCCATCGACGGCACCGGGACATGGGGCGACGTCATCACTGACGGCATCGATGTCATTCCCATCACCGATGTCGTCCTGCTGAAGGACATCGCGAAGATTCCCGGTGTGGCCGAGCAACTGGTCAAGGCCGGAGGCAAGGGCCTCGACGTCGACGATGCCGCGCTCCGGGAGCTGGTGGACGGGTGGAAGCGGCAGTACGGACAGAAGGTGCTCGATGAGGGCTTCTCCGACGAGCGGATCAAGGACTCGCTGGCGGCGTTCCTCGAGCAGCAGGCGAAGGGCGCTGCCGGTGCGCAGGTGCCGGAGCAGGGTCACCCATCTGGCGGCAGGGTCGACTCTCCTCCGGCCAGCGACACCGAGGCCTTGCGCCGCAAATCGGAGCGCATCGCCCAGGAACAGAGCAAGAGCTGATGGTGCCGATGCGCGCCTTGCTGTTCGAGCCGCCCAGCGGCGTCATCATCGTGCCAAGAGCGGATGCTGCCGGCGATGCCGCAAAGCATCTCCCCGAGGATGTGCCCGAGGCCGAGCGCACCCGGGTGTTGACCTCGATGGCTCGACGTGCTGCCGACACGGATGCGACCGTCGTTCTCGTCTGGCCAGAGGGCGTCGAACCGTTCGGACTGTGGATCCAGCTCACCCCGATCTCGAACATCCGGCTCGCGCGCGAGTTCGTCCGCGGCGGTGCGGACGGCTGGATCGGCCCCCTGCACGCGGAACTCGTCGGCGAGGGGCTCGAATGGTTCTCGCTGGCGCCCGATGAGGATTCGACGTCCAGGTGGTCGGCGGTCTTTGCCGACGACGATCTCTTCGTCAATCTGACCCTGAGCGCGCCGTCGTTCTCCGATCTGGCGATGAGGCGAGCGTTCATCGAGAGCATGGTGCTCCCTTCGCTGGTGATCGCGGAGGATGCCGATCCCTGGCGCTCCGACCATGCGCTCACCTCTGGTGTGATCGTCGCTAAGGAGAATTGGCCCCAACTGGCAGGTTCGGAGGTGAGCGCGTGACCGCTTCGCTGCGCCAGCTGCTCACCCACGTCGAGCCGAGCTACGAGATGCCCCTTCACGACGGCTGGGAACGGATGCCCGCAGACGATCCCCGACTGGCCGATCGATTGCCGAAGGGCGTGGGCTCGCTGCGCAATGACTCGATCGTGGTGATCATGATGCCGGTGAACCGCGAATCACCCTTGGTCTTCCCGATCATCGAGCGGCGCATCCGCGGTGAGAAATTCGGCACGCTCGACGCGCTGGTCGACGAGCGAATCGCCGCCGGCGCCCGGGCGACCCTCGGAGATCCGGCCATCCTGCGTCACCGCTCGCTCGAGGCGATCGGTGACACCGAGGGCTACGTCGTGCGTTACCTGCTGGCGACTCCCGGTACCGGCCGCCGACGAGGCGTGGAATTCCTCGTCGCGTTCCCGGCGCTGCCCGACGAGAAGCTTCAGCTGCTCGAAACGCTCTACGACGGCATCATCGCCTCAGGGTCGTGGTGCATGCCCAGAGCGGATGCGCTCAGCCCACCGGAACCTTTCGGCGGTTGATCACGCTCGGATTGGTCGTGTTGATCACCGTCGGGGTACCGCTGGACGTATCGATGAAGAAGACGCCGGTCTGCCCCTCGTCCTTCACCGGGAAGGCCCACGTGCCGCCGGCCACATCGGGCTGCGGCCCCTGCACCACATCGAGCGGCTCCGGCATATCTCCCTTGAGCACCTCGATCGGAGTCAGGGTGGCCGAGGCCGCATAGTCCGCCGGAGGAGTGTGCACCACGATGTCGTCAGCATCACCGCGTGCGCTGGCGAAGACGATGATGTCAGCCTGCGCCGTCCACGCCGCCAGTTCTGCCTTCGTCGCGGCGGGGGCGTGCTCTGGGAGTCCGGCGAGCACACGCTCGAACTTCTGCCAGTTACCCCAGTCGTCGTGCACCCCGAGGTTGCCGAACAGTTCGTATCCGGCTTCGCCCGCACCTGTGAGGACGAATATCCCCTCGTGTCGGGAGTCGTAGGAGAATTCCGTCTGGTCGGTGAGGTAGTACGTGGTGCCGGCGGGCTTCGACACGGTGATGGTCGCCGCAGCGTCACCCTTCAGGACGTCGTCGACCCGCACGACGGCCGTCTGCGCGGGGAACTCCTTTGCCTCAGCATCCTCCACCACCGGATCGACGGACTCGACCGTGCCGAACGCGATCACGTCGGCTCCGGTGACCAACTCGCTGATGGGCTCGGAAGGATTCGGATCGGAGGCGCCCTGTGTGGTCGATGGCTGCGGGGTGGGCATTGCGTCCTCCTCAGGAACTGGACTGCACGCGGTGAGAACCATCAGCGCGGCGACGATCGCCGCGAGGCCCTGCCACTTGGACGTCTTCATCGGTTCGCGATCGCCACGTCGGAGAACGAATTCGCGAACTCTTCCATGGTCATGGTGAAGTATCCGTCGTCGGGGTCGTTCAGCACGCCACCGGCATCGGTGATGTCGCCGCCATGTCCGTTGTTGTGACCCCACGGATTGCGAATCACGACGTAACGCGTTCCGTCGACCTCGTACGTGTCCGTCACGGTCAGCGCGTGCCCGCCGCCGTCGAACCCGAGTTGACCGTTCGTCGCGGCCGCGGCGACCGGTCGTCCGCTGTCGAGCGCGTCCTGCATCTCGTCGTAACTGTCGTCGATGTCGTTTCCGCCGGTCGCGAAGTCCCAGAAGCTGGAGTCGTCATCCTTCTTATCGGCACCGTGGCCGAAGATGTCCTCCATGACGTCGTGGGGCCAGCCGCCGTTGTTGAACTCGTCGTAGCTGCCTTCGTGCTCCACATACGCGGCTTCGATGACGCGCACCCAGTCGGCCTGGTCGTTGTCCAGAAGCTGATCGCTGCTGACCGTGATGTCACCGTCGGCGAAGTGCACGGTGTACGTGCCGTCGGGGTTGACGGTGATCATGTCCCGAATCTTCTGCGGGTCGCCGTCGGCGAGTCCGGCGAGCACCGCGAGGAGGTAGCAGTCTCCCGCGCCACCCTGGTGGACGTCTTCGGGGATGGGGTCGCCGTTCGGATACAGGGTCGATGCGCCGTCGCCCGGGACCTTCTCCCCCGACCTGATCGCTTCGAGATCGGGGTCAGACAGGCAGGAGACCGCCTGGTCGTACACCATTCCCCAGTCGACGGACAAGTTGTTCCACTGCACGGCGACCTCGCTCCACGCGCCGTCCGCCTCCCAGATGTCTGCCTGGAGTTGCTGACGCTTCTCCAGCTGCTCGTCATAGTCGGGGTCGCCCACGACGGGCGCCTCGCCGTCGGCGTATTCACCCCGAAGTGCCTTCAACGTCGTCCAGCGCTCCTGGCACTGCTCCGCGAGGGAGTTCAGTTCGTCCTGGTAGCCACAGGCATCCGAGCCGTAGTCACGCAGCGCGATCCCGATGGGACCGTAGATGGCGCCGGCGACAGCGATCCGCTCGGCGGCGTCGCCGATCGACGAGCGCAGCTTCTCGGCAGCTTTGCCAGTGATGCGCCAATCCGACATCTCGGAGTCCTTGATCGTGCGCAGCTGGGTGGCGAGCTGGCTCATCACGTTGCCGTGGTCGGCCATCTTGCGGCCGCTCGACGATACGGTCTCGGGCTCGCCCTTCATCGAGCGGATCTGCTCGCCAGTGCCCATGGCCTCGCCTGCGGTACCGGCTTCGACGTTCGCTGCCACGATCAGAACCACCTGTCCAGTCCGAAGTACGAGTCGACGACATCGCCGATGTGCGCCGAGATGTCCTCGAGCGTCGCGATCAGATCCTCGCGCTTCGGCTCCCACGAACCGCAGAAGTCCGCGGCCAGGCCGCTCAGCTCTGCCCTGTCCAGCGGCTGATCGATCGCTCCCGCGATGTCGGCGCTGCGCTCAGGAGCATCCTCCAGCTCGGCGATAGCCGTCTTGATGGCCTCACGAACCCCCGTCAAGAGGTCGTAGTCGATGATGACCTTGTCTGCACTCATTCCCGCACCCCCCGCGCGTCCTCATTGATGACGCTACCGGACGGCGCCGGATCCGCAGATGGGGAGGAATCCCCATCCGCGTGCGGAGTTCATGACGGCAACGATGCTTGTATCTCTCCTACCGATGGCCGATAGGTGCTCCGGTTCATCATTCGGAAGTCGTGGAGGTTCGTGAAACCGGCGATCGGAGCCAGATCGCCGTCCGCGATTCGAGTCGAGCCGTGCAGATACAGGCGGACCAGACTCCTCAATCGTGCAAGTGGAGCTACCGAATCGATCGTGCCTCCGTCGCTCATATCCAGGTATCGCAACCCGGCGCAATCTCCCACGGCGTCCAGTGCGCTGATTCGCCTACAAGAACTGAGACTCAGATCAATCAGGTTCTGATCCTGCAGACGCGCCAGCGCGGAGATGTCGTCAAGATATCGACCGGTGAAGATGCCGAGGGATTCGAGGTGCCGAAACTCCTCGATCCCGTGCAAACTCCTGATACTCGGAAAGTGTTTCAGGGAGATCTTGGTCAGAGAGCTCAGCGCGATGAGAGGAGTCAGATCCGGAGCAGAGTAGGTAAGCAGCGAGATGCTACGCAGGTTCTTGGCTTCATGGACAGAGTCGGAAACCTGCTTCCAGCCAGTCGCAAGATGACGCAGCCGCGGCAGCCGCGAAAGGTCAATCTGGACTTGAGGATCGACCTGAACGCTGAGCGACTCGAGAGAATGGCCTATCGCGTAGATGGGCTCCATGTTCTTCGCGCTCCTCAAGATGATGTTGAGGCGCTTGATTGGAAGGTGACCGGGGATCACGATATCTCTGTCCGAGTATCCACGTGCGTAGTTGATGACCAATCCATCGGCGACGCCACCAGTGACGATCTCTTCTGCCTCTGCGCTCCAAGCTCCGGACAGCACCAAGTCGCGCCCGCCCGCGCCGTCAACGATTTGGTACGACATGGTTCAGCCAAACAGATCGCGGCTGAGGAACTTGTGCGGTTTAAGTTCCTCGTAGGCAGGCAACCATGGATCGAGGCCGATGCTGGCACGTAGCGCGCGCTCGAATCGGACGGGGGCAACAATCGTCCTGTACGAAAGCCCACCTACCTCGTCTTTGCTTGCGGGGCGACGACGGAGACCCGAATAGTCGACGGCATCAATGCGATCGGGGGACATCACCGTCTCCTTATAGGCAGGAAAGGGGAGATCCGCGCGAACGGGAAGATTGGAGACGATCTGCCAGTGGCCAACGTAGAATTTCGCGTCAAGCGAGAGACCAAAGAAGAGCACCTCCCCCGCTAGCGCGTCACGGAGTCGGGACACAGCGTCCTCTTCTGCAACGATCCCGTCGAATACAGCCAGAAAGTAGGCGTCCTTGCCATACGTCGCCGCGACTTGTCCGATACCAACGCTTCCTTCACCGGCAGGGATCAGAAACACGTCTCCTACCTTGGGGCGCTGCCTCATCTGTCTCCTCGGGATCGAGTCAACGCGGTCGCTTCCTTCCCAAAGATCGGATCCTTCTTCGACACTGGGCGGGGTGAGGAAGTGTTCTTAGACGGCGTCGTGTCTCTATCGCTGCCTCGTCTATCGCTGTCAGGTTGAAGCGTTGAAGTCGATGAGCAGGTAGCTTTCGGCGTCGTAGACCGAGTTGATGACGACTTGCACTGATTGGGCCAGCGATAAAGCATCAACGGTACTGAGGGAGCCTCCCGCACGTTGGAGGACCGTTCGCCCCCGTTCGTCGCACACGAACGCGTTCAGCGGATATCCGGATGCGCCGCTTCTGATCAGCTGCGTTAGCCGGGAGGGATCCGTTTGCAGTTCCTCCCAGCGAAGCACTCGGTCCTCCACGAGAACAGCATCTTCGAGCCACGGGTCGCCCTCGCGAGCTGTGTCATCCTCGACCACAAGAATGCCAGGTCGCATCGACGCCAGAGACTGAAAGTACTCACCTAGGAGGAGGTCAGCATCGTGTTGGTCAATGAACCTCGAGTCGTCATCAAGCTCGGGCACGGTGCTACCCGCGGATGCCATGACAAAGGCCGTCACAGGTGTCGTGAGTCGTTGGCTGACGAATTCAGCCAACGACGACCCTTGCTCCAGGGAGGACTGCGACCACGTTCGCGCCTGGGGGAAGGGTACCGAAAGAGCTCGAACTTTGATCATGGTGCCTTTGATACCACTCGGCCGTCTTCATACACGCTGAACATTCCCATCTAGAGCACTCATCGAGCAGCCTCACAACGCCTGCTGAAGGTAGATCTATAGCTTCATTTCCGAACGTCGGAAGTCAACCAGATCGGGATCCTGGTCGACTAGTTCGTCTTCGAATGCATCAAAACCGTGCCGCGAGATGAAGTCCGCTTCGCCCGTGGTGATTGGGACCAACCAAGCAATAAGGACGTCGCCCTCATCCCCGGCGAACGTGGCGAACTCATCGGGGAAGTACACCGGCATCGTCACGTACAGTGCCGTCAAGTCCGACCCGGGAACCAACGGTCCTGCCGGACCAATCACGTTGCCACGCCGTAGCGCACGCCGCGTCCCGATAACCATCGAGCCAACCTGGATCAGCAGAGACACCACATGGTCCGGCTTTAGCGCCTCTGGGGCCAAGACCAGCAGCTCTTGGCGGATAGAGCGCCCCGGATCGGGCGACGACAGCGCCTGCCTGCTCAGACCGAGCGTCGCATACCCCACGGAGTCAGTATCCGACCCACCCGCGAATCGAACGAGTTGGAAAGGCATCTCCGCACCATCAGCATCAACCGACCAACCGGAGTGAATCGGTCCCAGAGTGCGTTCGAAATGCTCGATCAGGCCCGGTGCATCATGGTCCGAAGCGGGCGTCATCGTTGCCTCTCAGGTGCCCGCGGAAGTACACCTAGTGATCGAATTTCACGCGTCACTGCAACCGTCCAACGCCGCGAGCTAAGATTCAACGCCGCCTCCGAGTAGGTCCGCAAGCTGTCGGCTTGGTTCCCAATCACGAGGTCGAGGATGTAGTGCGTGGCTGTCCCACGGCATGCCTCGCCCGATCCAAAGCAGGCGCCACGACTCGTAGGTATGACCAAGGTCGTCGTCGGTGACGCCGAACTCGAAGCCGCAAGACCAACAGATCTCGTAGGAGCCTCCACTTTTACTCCGAGGTGGCTCCGTGAGTTGTGAGTAACCACAAACTGGGCAGGTATACCCGCTCACTGCAACTCCCTGGGAGATACGCGAGATTTTCGCCGGAGCAGCGCTGCGGCTTCCTTCCCAAAGACCGGATCTGCGCGTAGCACTTCAATGACCTGCCGTCCGCGGGAACCACCCACCGTAAGAACCGGATGAATGAAGTAGACCCGAGAATCACCGCGGTCGTGAATCGACAAGAAGGCGATCAGGTCGTCGAGCTGAGCCGCAGTGGCGCAAGCAGCTAATGCCACCGCTGCTCCTTCTTGCTCTCCTTTACTTCTCGGAGCCAAGTAGCGCGACTTGAGGCGTTCCCAGAAAGCCACGGCCGGCTTGACTGCCAGCGCACGGCCGACGCTCTCCATCACCCGGTCCGGGTAGCCGCCGCGCTCGAAGTGCTCAATGAGAACGGGCAGGGCCGCCGGGTACGGCTCTGCCGTATTCACCAGGTCCCAGACGGATTCCACGTGGACCCCCACGCGAAGTAGATCGGCGATGATTGGCTGTTCGGCCACCCTGAGCGTTCGACCTCGCTCCTGCAACTCAGAATCGAAGGCGGCCCGCTTACGCTGATAAGCTTCGTCCTTCTCGAGCTGCGCCATCAACTCGGTGGCGCTGATCCCGCCACGGGATTTTCTCGTGCTGGTCATGGAATTTCTCTCGCGAGTGGACTCTCGATCGGCGGAGTCGTGAATTCGACGGAGGCGATCGATGCCCCCACCTGAAGGGCGCGAGTGGATCGAAGCATCTGCCCACATAGTTCCCAGTAGACGTCGAGTTGGGTAATCGACAGGTTCTCTACAGTGTCGCTGCCGCCAAGATATAGAGGCACGACGTATCCCACGCATTGCTCTCGCGTCAGGGCATGCGTCCGCGAAGTTCGCATCGACCATTCGTCAAAGAACTCAACAGCTAGAGCAGCGTTTGTTTCGGTAGTCAGTTCAACCTCGCAGAACTCCATGAAGGTCGTCGGGATCTCCAGCGCTTGGCCGGTGCCGGGCTCAAGCAGAAGGATCTGCGGTTCCGCTTCACGCATTCGACCGAAGTCGAACGCAAACTGTCTCCCTAACCAGTCGTAGCCGAAAGGGACAATGCGCTTGGCGAAGTCCGGAAACGCGCCGCGAAGGAGATCCCCCGCTTTGGAGGCGGATTCGGCGTTGTGTACCCTGTAGAGCCCTCCGTCAAACGACGCGCCCGCGAACTCCGCACAGTAATCTGCATAGCCTGTGACAAATTGAAGCTTCGGGGCAATCCAAGACACGCTTTGGCGGCCCCGCGCGTAGCCACCATCTTGGCTGAACTTGATGCGGAAGAGATCGAACACTCGGCAGTTCCTTTCGCTCACCCCAGGTCCCGGTGCCGAAAGCGACGGCACCCCCGCGTATTTGCAGGGTTGACCCCAGACGAAACCTCAGAGTGCGGAGCGCCGGCGACGGAGGAGGAGGGCGCCGAAGGCGGCCAGGAAGAGTCCGGTCAGCACGGCGGTGATCGGAACGGTCGCTCCGGTGTTCGCCAGGCCCGAGCCGCCCCCGGTGCCGCCACCACCGGTGCCGCCGCCACCGGGGGCTGCGGTCACCTCGATGGCGACCCTCACCTCGATGGCGGATTCCTCGCCGAGGGCGACGATGTGATGCGCTCCAGCAGGAGCCGTCGACGGGATGCGGAGAGTTCCGCTCAGGGTTCCGTCATCACCGGCCACCAGCTCGCCAAGAGCGACCGGTTCCGAATGGAGTTCGAACACGACCTTCTCGCCGGGTGCGAAGTGCTCGCCGGTCACCGTGACATCACCTCCGGCTTTGACCGAGTTCGCGGAGAGTGTGAGAGTCGGCTTCGGCGCCGGGCAGTCGACCGTCAGAACCACGTCAGCAGCTGTGAAGGTCTCTCCCTCGGTGAGATCGAACGTCTCAGCATCCTCGAGCGTCGCGGCACCGCCGTAGTACTGGGTGCAGAAGCCGGGCAGCTCCACTCCGATCGTGTACGTGCCTGCAGGCAGGGTTCCGCCGTCGATCGCCTGATTCGGGCTGAACGAGAAACTGCCCCAAGAGGGAACGCGTTCGATCTCCTGCCACCCGTCGGAACCCGCGCGGTAGGCGATGACCGTGGCGCCCTCGCCTTGAGGAACGCCTCCATCAGCCGTAGCTACCGCGCCACGGATGTCGTTTCCGAGAACCAACTCGAAATCGACTCCCGAACGGTCAGCGTCCGCACCCAGCTGCACCGGCGTCGCCTCGGCCCGGGTCGGAGCGGACTCGTAGTACTGAGTGGCATGGATCGGGTTGTACAACGGCGCCCGAGCGACCACCGTGTAGTCGCCGGCAGGAAGCGTGAGCGAATACTCACCATCTGCATTCGTATAGGCGTTGCCTGCCACCTGATCGCCGTCGTATGCCGCCACGTTCACATTCGCGACGGCGCCCCCGTCTGCACGAACCGTCCCGGTGATCGCAGTTCCGGAGCTCAGCTGCCCATCGATCTCCGTGCGCTGATCGCCAGGTGCGACGGTGATGGATGTCGCGTCTTCCTGGAGTCGAGCATTCTCCCAGAACTCTGAGAACAGCCGCTCGTCGAGTGGGCGAAAGCGCACGATGTAGGTGCCGGGACTGACACCGATGCTGTAGCTCCCGTCAGCACCGATTGCCGCGCTCGGACCACCGACGGAACCGACCGGCAGCACGTCGACGAATCCCGGTACCGGGCTGCCGTCAGATTCACGCGTCACGTGTCCACTGATCGTCGCCATCGCAACCAGAGAAGCATCGATTGCATCGATCGCGTCTCCGGCCACAACCGTCACGGGCGTGGCTGCACCGCCGTCGAGCACCCCGTTCCACGCTTCGCTCCCGAGCCCGCTGTCGGCCGGTGGGGTAAACCTCACCGTGTAGTCGCCGGGCAGAATCCCGAAGATCCGGTAGGTCCCATCCATGCCCGTCCACGCGTACTTCGGAGCGGCCGGTGAGTTGGATGACACCTGGACGGTCACACCGGACACCGGAGAGCCATCGCTCTCACGGGTCACCTGGCCCGTGATCGACCCGCCCAACTGCATCGAGGCGTCGATCCCAGTGATCGTTTCGCCATCGCCGACAACGATGCGCTGTGCGCTCGTCCAGTCGTAGACACCGTTCCAGTACTCAGTGATGAGCCCGGTGCCGATCGCCTCGAAATGGACGGTGTACTCACCCGGCGCGAGTCCGCTGACGCTGTAGTCGCCGCTCGCATCGGTGGTGCCGTTGTATGAGAATCCGCCAGCCGTGGGGCTCAAGTAAACAGCTGCACCGGCGACCGGCGCTCCGTCGCCCTCACGGCTGACATGGCCGGTGATGGTCGCCGTTGCCGCGGCATCCTCCGCGACGGCCGTGACCGCGCCCGTGAACACCATGGTCAGGACCGCCATCCCCGCGAGCAGCGCGCGAAGCGCTCCTCGTCGAACCGTGCGTCGTTGTGTCAAGGCTCTCCCCTTTCGAGAGTCCGACGACGCGCGTCAACAGTGCCGAGCGCCGATCTGAAATGAGTCACTCGCCGATCGCGCGGCACTGTGCTGAATCCAAATGTAGGGGAAAGTCCACTCACTTGAGAAAGAATCTTTCACACGGGCTCGTCCTCGCCCGGACGAAAGGACTACTCGAACGTCCCCAGCTCCGGCACCCGGTCGGTCCGGCCGTACCGCAGCAGCGTCACTCCGCCGTCATCGGCGACGGGCGGCTCAAGCAGCGTGAGGACCGAGGGCAGCGCTCGGTCGTCGAAGACCTTCTTGCCCGCACCGAGCAGGATCGGATAGACCCACAGCTTCAGCTCGTCGAACAGACCCTCGGCCAGCAGCGTGTGCACGAAGTCGAGACTGCCGATCACGTGCACCTCTCGATGACGCGCGCGCATGTCGGCGATCTCTGATGCCAAGTCGGCCCCGACGCGCGAGGATGCGTTCCAGTCGAGCGCGACGTCGGCATCCTTCGATGCGACGTACTTGGGCACGCGATTGAAGAGCGTGCCGATGGCGCCGGACTCCCCATCCGTGTGGTGCGGCCAGTACGCGGCGAAGATGTCGTACGTACGACGCCCCAGCAGCAGCGCGTCGAGATGGGTCATCCCTTCCATCACCTGGCCGCCGACGCCCGAACTCGGGTAACCGGCCTGCCAGCCGCTGAAGTCGAAGCCGCCCGAGGTGTCCTCGTCGGTGCCGCCCGGACCCTGGGCGACACCGTCAAGGGTCGTGAACAGGTCGATGATGATTCGTCCGGATTCTGCAGTGCTCATGCCACGCTCCTCTGCGCGATCAGCGGTGCGATGTGGAAGGAAGCCGCGAACGACTCCAGCCAGGAGACCTCGCCCCGCACTACGGCGAGAAGGTCCTGGGCGATCGCTTCATCCGGCGTCACGTCGCCGGCGATCAGGTGACGGATGCCGGGACCGGCGACGATCACGGCATCCGGCTCACCCGCGGGCAGCGCACCCCCGATCGGCGGCGCCGTTGGCGCGAGCTGGTACACGCGCAACACACCCTCGCGCACCGAGGCGCGCAGGGCGACATCACCGACGTGCAGTTCGTACTCGGCATCCGTCGCCGCATCCGCCTGGAACGCCGTGCGCAGAGCCATCGTCAGCGAGTCCGGTGTGACCACGTCATCCGGCGATGGGTCTCCCATCGTCTGGAAGCCCCACCGACCGAGGGCGAGCATGATCGGCTCGAACGCCCTCCCATACGGGGTGAGCTCATAGACCAGGCCGCAGTTCAGCAGCGGCACCCGGCGCACGACCCCGCCCTCCTGCAGCTCCTTCAGACGCGTGGACAGGATGTTGGTGGGGATGCGCGGCAGGCCCTGTTTGAGATCGGTGTACCGACGGGGACCGACGAGCAGATCGCGGACGATGAGCAGCGCCCACCTCTCCCCGATAAGCTCGACGGCCGTCGTCACACCGCAGTACTGACCGTAGCTGCGCGCGGCCATGTCAGGATGCGGCGCTCTGCTCCGCCATGTGCTCCGGCCCGTTCTCGACGGCCTCCGGGGTCATGTAGAGGAAGCCGAGCGAGTTGCCGTCCGGGTCGTCCAGGTCGCGCGAGTACATGAAGCCGTAGTCCTGCGCCGGCTTCGGCTCGGCGCCGCCCGCGGCGAGGCCCTTGGCGAGGACGTCGTCGACCTCGTCGCGGGAGTCCTTGCTGAAGGCGACCGAGACCTGAACGCTCTCGTTCGGGTCGGCGATCGGCTTGTCGGTGAACGTGGCGAAGAACTCGCGCTTGAGCACCATGAAGTAGATGTCCTCACTCCAGACGATGCACGCGGCGTTCTCGTCGGTGAACTGCGGACTGATGTCGCAGCCGAGCGCGGTGTAGAACGCCTTGCTCCGCTCGAGATCACTGGTGGGCAGGTTGACGAAGACCTTGGTCACGATGACTCCTCTCTCGATGGTGTCCGGTGTGGACTTCTCGATACTTGCAAAAAGCAAGCAAACTTGTCAATAGCAAGTGATCCGCGAATCCGTCGCGCGGGGGATGCCGCCGGCATCCGCCCCGCATACGGTGGGAGGATGCCGTTCACCCGTACGCCGTCCCCGCGCGAGCTGCGGAGCGACCTCGTTCTCGCCGTCGTGATGTTCATCGGCGCGATCCTGAGCGCGGCGTTGTCGACCGTCGCCGAGATGTACGGCGATGAACAGGCCGAGCCGTGGACGGCGCTCGTCTACGCGTTCGTGGTCACCGCTCCGCTGGCCGTGCGTCGTCGCTGGCCGGGAGTCGTCGCGATCATCATCGCGCTGGCTTACTTCGCCGCGATCACGTTCAAGGTGCCGGAGATCTACGTCGGCAACATCGCGATGTTCGTCTCGCTCTACACGGTCGGCGCGTGGATGAACAGCCGACGCCGCGCCTTCATCGTGCGGGTGTCCCTGATCCTGGCCATGTTCGCCTGGCTGATCGTCACGATGTACCGTGACGCGATCGACGAGGCGAACAAGGCGGACGTCGCCGCCGGCGCGTTCTCCCCCTATGTGGCGTTCATGCTGATCCAGATCATGCTGAACATCCTCTACTTCGGCGGCGCCTACTACTTCGGCGAGCGCTCCTGGCTCGCCGCCTCCGAGCGCGCCGCGCTGGAGCAGCGCACCGTCGAACTCGAGCACCAGCGCGAGATCACCGCTGCGCAGGCGGTGGCGCTCGACCGGGTGCGGATCGCCCGCGAACTCCACGACGTCGTGGCCCACCACGTCTCGGTGATGGGAGTCCAGGCGGGCGCCGCGCGCGTCGTGCTCGATCAGGATCCCGAGCAGTCGCGTCGCATCCTCACCGGCATCGAGGGGTCGGCCCGCGATGCGATCCATGAGCTCCGGCAGCTTCTCGAGACACTGCGCACACCCGGCGGGGAGACGACGGATGGCGCCTCCACCCTCACCCTCGACGACATCGGCGCTCTCGCAGAGGCGTCATCCGAGGCCGGACTTCCGACCGAGTACGCGGTGATCGGCGAGCCGGCGCCCGTGCCCTCGCTCGTCGCGGTGAACCTGTACCGCATCGCCCAGGAGTCGCTGACGAACGCCCGCCGCCATGCCGGTGCCGGGGCCACCGCCGACGTCCGCGTGCGCTACGCGGACGACAGCGTCGAGGTCGAGATCGTCAACACCGGGCGAACGGTGACGACGCTCCGCCCGGGTCTCGGCCAGCTCGGCATGCGTGAACGCGCGATCGCGTCCGGTGGCACGATCGACCTCGCCCCCCGCCCGCTCGGCGGCTTCCGGGTGCGGGCGACCGTCCCGCTGCCGGCGCCCCCCGCCGCAACCGTTACAACCGCGTGAGGACCATCCGCATGCCAGACTCCCCCATCCGCGTGCTCCTCGTCGACGACCACGCCATGCTGCGAGCGGGCTTCCGCACGATCCTCGACAGCCAGCCCGACATCACCGTCGTCGGAGAGGCGTCGACCGGCGCCGAAGCCATCGCTCAGGCATCGGCTCTCCACCCCGACGTCATCACGATGGACGTGCAGATGCCCGACATGGACGGCATCGAAGCCACCCGGCTCATCGTCGCCGACCCCTCGGTGTCCGCCGCGATCGCCATCGTCACCACCTTCGACCGCGACGACTACCTGTACCAGGCGCTGGATGCCGGAGCGAGCGGATTCCTGCTGAAGAACGCCGGAGCCGAAGACCTCATCTCGGCCGTGCGCGCTCTGGCGGCGGGCGACGGGATGCTCGCGCCCGAGGTGACGCGTCGAGTGCTGGCGCGATTCACGACGGCTCGGGTCGAGGCCGCCGCTCCCGCCGCAAGCCCCGCCACCGCGCGCAGCATTGTGCACGAACCTCTCACAGAGCCACTCACCGAGCGGGAGGCCGAAGTGCTGGCGCTTCTCGCCGACGCCCGCAGCAACGCCGAGATCGCAGCCGCCCTGTTCATCGGCGAGGCGACCGTGAAGACCCACGTGTCCCGCGTCCTGCAGAAGCTCGGGGCCCGCGATCGGGTGCAGGCCGTCGTGATCGCCCACCGGCGCGGAATGGCCTAGGCCCGCTCCGCGGAGCGCGCCGGACGGCCGATAGCCTCGGAGCATCCGTTCCGATCCGAGGCATCCATGACCGACACTCCCGCTCCTCTCTCCCGCCCCATCCTGGCGGGCGTCGTCACTGCGCTCGTCGGCTTCACGAGCTCGTTCGCCGTCGTGCTCACCGGGCTCGGCGCGGTCGGAGCGACAGCCGGTCAGGCCGCCAGCGGACTGCTCGCCGTGAGCCTGACGATGGCGATCGCCTGCATCGTGCTCGCATGGCGGTATCGGATGCCGATCACCGTCGCCTGGTCGACCCCCGGTGCCGCACTGCTCGCCGCCACCGGCGTGGTCGATGGCGGATGGCCGGCTGCGGTGGGAGCATTCCTGGTCACCTCGGCGCTCATCCTGCTCACCGCGCTGTGGCCGGCGCTCGGTGCCCTCATCGCCCGCATCCCGCCGTCGATCGCGCAGGCGATGCTCGCCGGCGTGCTGCTGCCGCTATGCCTTGCGCCGATCAAAGGAATCGTCGCGAACCCCTGGGGGGTGGTGCCGGTGGTGCTCACCTGGCTCGTCTTCGCGCGCCTCGCACCGCGCTGGGCCGTGCCGCTCGCGTTCGTCGCCGCGGCCGCGGTCGTGGCGGTCTCGCTCGTCAGCGAAGGCGCGCCCTTCGATGCCGCACTGCTGCTGCCGCACCTCGAGCTCACCGCTCCCACCTTCACCGTCGGCGCACTCGTCGGGCTGGCGCTGCCGCTGTTCATCGTCACGATGGCCTCTCAGAATGTTCCGGGGATCGCGATCATGCGCAGCTACGGCTACGAGGTGCCGTGGCGACCGGCGATGCTCGTCACCGGTCTCGGCACCGCGCTCGGCGCGCCGGCCGGCGGGCACGCGATCAACCTCGCCGCGATCAGCGCCGCCCTCGCCGCAGCGCCCGACGCCGACCCCGATCCGAAACGCCGCTGGGTCGCGGGCGTCTCGACCGGCGCGTCGTACCTCGTGCTCGGCGGATGCTCCGCCGCATTCGCGACTCTCGCGCTCCTCGCGCCCATGGCCGTGATCCCGGCCGTCGCCGGGCTCGCACTGTTCGGGGCGTTCGGTTCCTCCGTGCAGCAGGCCATCGACGATCCCGGCGAGCGCATCCCTGCCGTGGTGACATTCCTCGTCGCGGCATCCGGGATCGCGATCCTGGGGGTCAGCGCCGCCTTCTGGGCCCTGATCGCCGGAGTCATCGTGCGCACGGTCCTGCACGCCGGTCGGCGCTGAGCCTCCTCTCCGCCGATCGGGGGATCGGGCAGGATCAACCGTGCGGGGGATGCCGCGCGCCGCCGGGGTCCGTAGCGTGAACGGCATGACCCACCTCCAACTGAACGGCATCACCAAGAGCTACGGCTCGCGGCTGGTGCTCGACGACGTCTCCTTCGATGTCGCCCCCGGACGCCTCACCGGCTTCGTCGGCGGCAACGGCGCCGGCAAGACCACGACGATGCGCATCATCCTCGGCGTGCTCGCCGCGGATGACGGACGCGTCGAGCTGGCCGGCGCTCCGGTCACCGCCGACGACCGTCGACGCTTCGGCTACATGCCCGAGGAGCGCGGCCTCTACCCGAAGATGAAGGTGCTCGAGCAGATCGTGTACCTCGCCCGCTTGCACGGCTTCAGCAAGGCGGATGCCACAGCCCGCGCAAGCGAGCTGCTCACCGAGCTCGGACTCGGCGAGCGTCTGAACGACATGGTCGAGTCTCTCTCGCTCGGCAACCAGCAGCGCGCGCAGATCGCCGCCGCTCTCGTGCACGATCCGAAGGTGCTCATCCTCGACGAGCCGTTCTCCGGCCTGGATCCACTCGCCGTCGATGTGGTCGCCGGCGTGCTGCAGGCCCGTGCGGCGGAGGGCGCCGCCATTCTGTTCTCCTCGCACCAGCTCGACGTGGTCGAACGGCTCTGCGATGACCTGATCATCCTCGCCGGGGGCACGATCCGCGCCTCCGGCTCCCGTGAGGCGCTGCGCGCCGAGCATGCGAACGACCGCTACGAGCTCATCTCCGCCGGCGATGCCGGGTGGTTGCGCACCGAGCCCGGTGTGACCGTCGTCGACTTCGAGGGCAGCTACGCGCTGTTCGACGCCGACGGCCCCGAGACGGCCCAGCGCGTGCTGCGCTCGGCGGTCGAACGCGGCGACGTCGCCAGCTTCGCCCCGCGGCATCCCTCCCTCGCCCAGATCTTCAAGGAGGTCATCCAGTGAACGCTCCTGCTTCCGTCCGCGACACCAACGCCATCTGGCTCGTCGCCGAGCGCGAGATCGGCTCGAAGTTGCGCAGCAAGGCGTTCATGATCTCCACCGGCATCCTGCTGCTGATCGCACTGGCCGGCATTCTGATCGGCGGCTTCGCCAGCAAGAACCCGGAGGCGACGAAGGTCGCGGTGACCTCGGCCACGGCGTCCGTCGTCGAAGCCCTGCCGAACGTCGCGATCACCGAGGTGGCCGACCGTGGCGAGGCCGAGGAGCTGCTGCGCTCCGACAAGGTGGAGGCAGCCGTCCTCCCCGGCGACGGTCCGCTCGGATACACCGTGATCGCGCTCGAGAACGCTCCGGACTCGATCGTCATGGGGCTCGCGCAGACCCCTGAGGTGGAGATCCTCGACCCGGCGACGACGAACCCCGCGCTGCGCTACATCATCGCGCTGGGCTTCGGGATCGTGTTCCTGATGGCGGCATCGACCTTCGGCGGCACGATCGCGCAGAGCGTCGTCGAGGAGAAGCAGACGAGGGTGGTCGAACTGCTGCTCTCGGCGATCCCGTCCCGCACCCTGCTCGCCGGAAAGGTGATCGGCAACACCGTGCTGGCGATGGCGCAGATCCTCGCACTCGCGGCGATCGCGACCGTCGGTCTCATCGTCACCGGGCAGACGGAAGTGCTGGCAACTCTCGGGTCGCCGATCATCTGGTTCGCCGTGTTCTTCCTGTTCGGCTTCGTCCTGCTCGCGTCGCTGTTCGCGGCCGCCGCATCGATGGTCTCCCGCCAGGAGGACATCGGCGCGACGACCACCCCGATCACGATGCTCGTGATGGCGCCGTACTTCCTCGTGATCTTCTTCAACAACGACCCGGTGGTGCTGACGATCATGTCGTACGTGCCGTTCTCGGCTCCGGTCGGGATGCCGATGCGGCTCTTCGTCGGCGAGGCGCAGTGGTGGGAGCCGATCCTGTCACTGATCATCCTGATCGCGAGCTGCGTGGCCGCGATCGCGATCGGCGCGAAGATCTACGAGAACTCGCTGCTGCGCATGGGAGCGCGGGTCAAGCTCATGGAGGCGCTGCGCGGCTGACCCGCGTCCGCCTCTCTGCCGAGACCCCGCCCTACCGCCGAGACCCCCTGCCGCAGCAGGGGGTCTCGGTGCGTTGCGGGGGTCTCGGCTAAGTGAGGCCGAGTCTCAGATCACGCCATCGGCGAGCGTCGTCGGGTTGCCGAAGCGGTGGTTGGTGATCGAGACGGCCTGCTCGTGCAGGAACGGCAGCATCTCGACCCGGCCGGCGCCGGTGACGGCGTGCGACCACACCGCGACATCCGGGGAGCCGCCGAGTGCGGTGTGCAGTGCACCGGCGTCGCCGCCGACGAGACGCACCCGGTGCCAGCTGCGCTCGGCCTTCGCATATCGCTTGACCCACGCGGCATCCTTCTCATGCTTCACCGTCACACCGTGGGCACGCAGCGTCTTCTCGATCGACGACGGCAGCGCAGGCGCCGACACCGTGAACGAGCTGCCGCTGCGGAGCGCCGCGGCCAGCACGCGCACCGCTTCGACGAGCGGGGCATGCTCGGAGATGCGCACGTCGACGTCGACCGGACGGTACCGGAAGACGTTGCGCTCCACGCCCAGTTCGGACCTGTCGGTCACGGCTCCGAACTCGTCGACCCAGGCGCGCTCGTCGGATGCGACGGCCCGCAGCAGCCAGTCATTCTCCACAGCATCCAGATCACCGGCAGCCGCCTGCAGCAACGAATCCACCGCCGGGGCGATCGCCGCACCGGCCGCCGTCGACGGCAGCTCGGCCGGAGTCCAGTCGCCGAGTCCGAAGAGGTAGTTGGGTCCGCCCGCCTTCGCACCCGCGCCCACGGCCGAGCGCTTCCAGCCGCCGAAAGGCTGACGCTGCACGATGGCGCCCGTGATGCCGCGGTTCACGTAGAGGTTGCCGGCCTCGACGCGGTCGAGCCAGGTGGCGACCTCGTCGGAGTCGAGCGAATGGATGCCGGCGGTGAGACCGTAGTCGACGGCGTTCTGCAGGCGGATGGCCTCGTCGAGGTTCTTCGCGCGCATGATTCCGAGCACCGGACCGAAGAACTCGGTGAGGTGCGTGGTCGAGCCCGCGGCGACACCGGTCTTCACACCCGGGGTCCACTGCTTCCCCTCGGCGTCGAGCTTCTCGGGCTTCACCAGCCAGCGCTCGCCCTTGTCCAGCGTGGTGAGCGCCGCCAGCAGCTTGCCGGATGCCGGCTCGATGATGGGCCCCATCTGGGTCGTCGGATCCGCCGGGAGTCCGACGCGCATCGAGGTCACCGCATCCACCAGTTGACGCTCGAAGCGCTGGGAATCGGCGACGGAGCCGACGAGGATCGCGAGGGACGCTGCGGAGCACTTCTGGCCGGCGTGCCCGAAGGCGCTGCGCGCCACGTCGGCGGCGGCGAGGTCGAGGTCTGCCGACGGCGTGACGATGATGGCGTTCTTGCCGCTGGTCTCGGCGAGCAGCGGCAGGTCGTGCCGGAAGGAGCGGAACAGCTGCGCGGTCTCGTAGGCGCCCGTGAGGATGACCCGATCGACGACCGGGCTCGACACCAGGCGGGTGCCGAGGTCGCGCGAGGCGAGATCGACGAGCGCGAGCAGATCGCGCGGCACGCCGGCCGCCCACAGCGCCTCGACCATCACGGCGCCGCAGCGCTGGGTGAGCTTGGCCGGCTTGATGATGACCGCCGAACCCGATGCGAGACCGGCGAGCACGCCGCCCGCGGGGATCGCCACCGGGAAGTTCCACGGCGGGGTGACCACGGTCACCTTCGACGGCACAAACTCGGCGCCGGCGATGTTCTCGAGGTCGAGAGCCCGCTCGGCGTAATAATGCGCGAAGTCGATCGCCTCGCTCACCTCGGGGTCGCCCTCGGCGATCGTCTTGCCGGCCTCGTGGGCCATGATCTCCAGCAGTTCGCCACGGCGGGCCTCGAGCTCGTCGCCCGCACGGTGCAGCACCGCCGCACGGTCGCGGGCCGGCAGGGCCGCCCACCTGATCGCTGCGGCCTCGGCGGCGGCGAACACCTCGTCGAGTTGCGCGTCGGTGTCGATGCGCGCGTCGGCGATGGCATCCTCGCCGAACGCTGTGCTCACGGAGCGACGGAGGATGTCGCGGCCCCAGGCGCGGTTCGCGGCGATCGCCGGGTCGGTGTCGGGCTGGTTCTCGAAGCCCTCGGTGGTGACGCTCTGGACCTGTGCCTCGGCGGTGCGGTCCTGGATGCGGTTCGGTCTCGGCACCGAGCGGTCGGCCTCGAGGGCTGTGAGCGAACGCTCGAAGCGCTCGCGTTCACGACGCAGCAGCGTGCTGTCTGTGGCGAGCTCGAACACCGCCGACATGAAGTTCTCCTGGCTCGCGTTCTCCTCGAGGCGGCGCACCAGGTACGCGATCGCGACGTCGAACTCGGCCGGGTTCACGACGGGCGTGTACAGCAGCAGGCGGCCGACGTCCTTGCGCACGGCCTCGGCCTGACCTGTGGCCATGCCGAGCAGCATCTCGTACTCGACCCCGCCGGTGACACCGCGCGCCTGGGCGAGCAGCCAGGTGTAGGCGATGTCGAACAGGTTGTGGCCGGCGACGCCGATGCGCACGGCATCCAGCCGCTCCGGCGTCATCGCCCAGTCGAGCACGCGCTTGTAGTTCGTGTCGGAGTCCTGCTTGGTGGAGTATGTCGCCAGCGGCCAGCCGTGGATCGCGGCGTCGACCTCTTCCATCGCGAGGTTCGCGCCCTTCACGACGCGCACCTTGATCGGCGCGCCGCCCTGGCTGCGGCGGGCGGTCGCCCATTCCTGCAGATGCTGCATCGCGGCGAGAGCGTCGGGCAGATAGGTCTGCAGCACGATGCCGGCCTCGAGGTCGCGGAACTGCGGCTGGTCGAGGATGGTGGTGAAGGCCGCGATCGTGAGATCGAGGTCGCGGTACTCCTCCATGTCGAGGTTGATGAACTTCGCCTTGCCTGCGGCCTCTGCCGCGGCGGCGAGCTCGTAGAGAGGCGTGAGCTTCGTGACGACGTCGGCGACGGCCTCGTCGAACGACCACATGGAGAGCTGGCTGACGACACTGGAAACCTTGATCGAGACGTAGTCGACGTCGTCGCGCGCCAGGAAGTCGTAGGTGCCCTTCAGCCGGTGACCGGCCTCGCGCTCGCCGAGCACGGCCTCGCCGAGCAGGTTGAGGTTGAGGCGATTGCCGCTCTTGCGCAGCTTCGCGATCGCGGGGCCGAGTTTGGAGGGTGTGGCGTCGAGTACGAGGTGCCCGACCATCGCGCGCAGCACGCGGCGGGAGATCGGCACGACGACGCCGGGGAGCTTCGGCGCCATCACGCCGCCCACGCGGATCGCGGCCTGCAGGTACCAGGGCAGCAACTGAGGGGTGATCTTCGCGAGCTCGGCCAGCTTGCGGCCGGCGACCGAGAGGTCCTCGGGACGCATCACGCCATCGACGAATCCGACGGTGAAGGCGAGCCCGTTCGGATCCTTGAGGACCTCGGAGAGACGCTGGGCGGCGGGCTCGACCGGGTGGGTCTCGCTCTCGGCGAGCCAGCGCTGGACGAGGGCGGCGACGTCTTCGGTGCGCGGGGTGGCAACGACAGTCATTGGCGGGAACCTTCCGGGGATCGCACACCCGGGTCGTGTGCGGCTGGATCATTCTCATCCTGCTCGGTAGGCTCCGTCTATCAATCGATTTGCATGAATTCTGTTCACTTTTTCTGAACCTTGGAGACATGGATGCTGGACGTCAACCGGCTGCGGATGCTCGTGGAGCTCTCCCGCCGCGGAACGCTCTCCGCCGTCGCCGATGCGCTGTCGTACAGCAAGGCCTCGGTGTCGCAGCAACTGAGCGCGCTGGAGCGCGAGGTGGGAGTGCCGCTGCTGCGCCGAGTGGGACGGGGCGTGCAGTTCACGCCGCAGGGGAACGTGCTCGTGGCCGAGGCCATCGGCATCCTCGACCAGCTCGAGCACGCACGGATCGCCGTCGCCGAATCGCTCATCGAGGTGACCGGCACCGTGCGCGTCGCCGTCTTCCAGTCGGCCGCGCACTCGCTGCTGCCGAGTGCCCTGCAAGCGCTGAAGGAGCAGCATCCGGCGCTGCGGGTGGAGGTGACCGAGTGCGATCCGGAGACCGGCCTCGTGGGTGTCTCCAGCCGCGACTTCGACCTCATCCTCGCCGAGCAGTATCCGGGGCGCACCCGGCCGATCCACGCCGATCTCGATCGCGTGGTGCTCGCGCACGACGCGATCGCGCTCGCCCGCCGGCCAGGCAGCGGCGAGGGCGCGGATGCGGTGGCGACTCTGTGGTCGACACGCGACGAGCCGTGGGTTCTGGAGCCGGCCGGCACGGCGTCGCGCGCCTGGGCCGAGCAGCTCTGCCGGACCGCCGGGTTCGAGCCCGACGTCCGCTACGAGATCGCCGACCTCACCGCCCACGTTCGGTTGATCCATGCCGGCCTCGCGGTCGGACTCCTGCCCGAACTGGTCTGGGGCGGCGACAGCCCCTCGGTCGATCTCGTCACATTGCCGGAGGCGCCGCGCCGCGAGATCTTCTCCTCCGCTCGGCGGGTGTCGGCCGCGGCTCCCTCCATCCGCGCGGTCCGCCGCGCGCTCGAGGCGGCGGCGGACCGCATCCTTCCCACCTGAGGGAACTCCCGCATCGGGATGGATTCGGACATCCGGGAATATGCATGCGAATGAATCGGTTGGCACCGGTGTACCCGGACGATGGAGTCCGATCCACTCCATCCGAAAGGCACCTCCGTGAGCACTCCCATCATCGATCGCACCGCCCCCACCGAGCACACCGTGCTCGACGTCCTCGCCGGACGCTGGAGCCCGCGTGCCTTCGACGCTGACACCGCCATCGACGAGGCCAAGCTGTCCGCCGCCCTCGAAGCCGCCCGTTGGAGCCCCTCCGCGTACAACCTGCAGCCGTGGCGCTTCATCGTCGCCCGTCGTGGCACCGCACTCCACGCCCAGGTCGTCGACTCGCTCGTCGAGTTCAACCAGCTGTGGGCCCCTCACGCCGCTGTGCTCATCGTCGCCGTCGCCGAGACCGAGGCCGAAGACGGCACGGCGATCAGCCACGCGGTCTACGACCTCGGCCAGGCTGTCGCCCACCTCTCTGTGCAGGCGCACCACGACGGCCTGCTCGTGCACCAGATGAGCGGCTTCGACCCCGAGGTCGTCCGCGAGTTCGCCGACCTCCCGCCGCGCTTCGCGGCGACCACGGTCATCGCCATCGGCGAGCTCGGCGACGCCGCGGCCCTTCCCGAGGGCATCCAGCAGGGCGAGACCGCCCCGCGCGTGCGCCGCCCGATCGACGAGACGGTCATCCTCAGCGCCTGACGTTCACCACACGGAGAGCGGATGCCACGGCCAACAGGCCGCGGCATTCGTCGTCTCACTCGTCGAGCAGCTCTGCCTCGATCACTTCGTCGTCGGCCGCATCGTCGACCGGCGCGGGCGCAGCCGTGAGAACGAGCCCCGATCCGTCGACCGCCATGTCCACGCGCACGGTGTCGCCGTCATGCACGCTTCCCGACAACAGTGCCGTCGCGAGCCTGTTCTGCACCTCGGACTGGATGAGCCGGCGCAGCGGACGCGCACCGAACATCGGATCGTAGCCGCGCTCCGCCAGCCACGACCGGGCGTCGGGCGTGACGGCCAGCTCGAGCCGCCGGTCGTGCAGCCGGCGCTGCAGCTGATCGACGGAGAGCTCCACGATCTGGGCGAGGTCGTCCTCCGACAGCGCCTGGAACATCACGATGTCATCGAGGCGGTTCAGGAACTCCGGACGGAACGACTGCCGAACCAGCGTCATGACGGCATCGCGCTTCGCCTCGAGGGACAGCGTGGGATCGATCAGGATCGGGGAGCCGATGTTGCTGGTGAGGATCAGGATGACATTCGAGAAGTCGACCGTGCGCCCCTGGCCGTCGGTGAGGCGCCCGTCGTCGAGCACCTGCAGCAACACGTCGAAGACCTCCGGATGCGCCTTCTCGACCTCGTCGAGCAGGATCACGCTGTACGGGCGACGTCGCACGGCCTCGGTCAGCTGACCGCCCTGCTCGTAGCCGATGTACCCGGGAGGGGCGCCGACGAGACGTGAGACCGAGTGCTTCTCGCCGTACTCCGACATGTCGATGCGCACCATGGCGTGCTCGTCGTCGAAGAGGAACTCGGCCAGCGCCTTGGCGAGCTCGGTCTTTCCGACGCCGGTCGGGCCGAGGAACAGGAACGATCCGGTCGGCCGGCCGGGGTCGCTGATGCCGGCACGGGAGCGGCGCACGGCATCCGACACCGCCTTCACCGCATCCTTCTGCCCGATCAGGCGCCTGCCGAGTTCGGTCTCGAGGTGCAGCAGCTTCTCGCTCTCGCCCTGCAGCAGGCGGCCGACCGGGATGCCGGTCCATGCCGCGATCACGGCGGCGATGTCCTCATCGGTGACCTGCTCGTTGACCATGCGGCCCTCATCAGACACGGCAGCCTCGGCCTGCTCGGCTTCGGCGATGTCGCGCTCCAGTCGCTTGATCGTCTCGTACTCGAGCTTCGACGCGCGCGTGTAGTCGGCCTCGCGCATCGCGAGGTCGCGCTGCGTGATCGCGTCGTCGAGCTGCTTCTTCAGGTCGCCGACCCGGTTGAGCCCTTGGCGCTCCCGCGCCCACCGCTCCTCGAGACCTGCCAGTTCGCGTTCCATCTCGGCGAGCTGCTCGCGCAGCGTGCTCAGCCGCTCCTTCGACGCGGCATCCTTCTCCTTCTTGAGTGCGAGTTCTTCGAGCTTCATCCGGTCGACCTGGCGCTTGAGCTGGTCGATCTCGACGGGCGAGGAGTCGATCTCCATCTTCAGCCGCGACATGGACTCGTCGATCAGGTCGATGGCCTTGTCGGGCAGCTGACGTGCGGGCAGGTAGCGGTTCGACAGAGCAGCCGCGGCGACGAGCGCGCTGTCGGCGATGGTCACGCCGTGGTGCGCCTCGTAGCGGCCCTTGAGTCCGCGCAGGATCGCGATCGTGTCCTCGACGGTCGGCTCGCCGACGTACACCTGCTGGAAGCGCCGCTCGAGCGCGGCATCCTTCTCGATGAACTCGCGGTACTCGTTGAGCGTCGTCGCCCCGATCATGCGCAGCTCGCCGCGGGCGAGCATGGGCTTGAGCATGTTGGATGCCGCGACCGACCCCTCGCCGCCGCCGGCGCCCATCAGCACGTGCAGCTCATCGATGAAGGTGATGACCCGACCCTCGGACTCGGTGATCTCCTTGAGGACGCTCTTCAGGCGCTCCTCGAACTGGCCGCGGTACATCGCGCCCGCCACGAGAGCCGAGATGTCGAGGGTGATCAGCTCCTTGTCCTTGAGTGATTCGGCGACGTCGCCCGCGACGATCCGCTGTGCGAGTCCCTCGACCACGGCGGTCTTGCCGACGCCCGGCTCCCCGATGAGCACCGGGTTGTTCTTGGTGCGCCGGGTGAGCACCTGGCTGACGCGGCGGATCTCGCTGTCGCGCCCGATCACGGGGTCGAGCTTGCCCTGGCGCGCGCGGTCGGTGAGGTTGATCCCGAACTGCTCGAGCGCGGACCGCTGGTCGTCCTGCGCGGGATTGGTCATCGCTCCTCCTGAAGAGTCTCCTAAAGTTGAGTCCTATTGACTCAACTTTACCACGGCATCCCAGATCGCTCCGGCGACGTCCCTCTTCGAGCCGGCCGCAGAACCGACGACGGCCCCACCGGGTCCGAGGATGCGCACGGCATTGTCCGCCGACTCGAAACCGCGGTCCCAGCCGACCTCGTTCACCACCAGGACGTCGACTCCCTTGCGCTGCTGCTTCCTCCGGGCGCGCTCCATCAGCTCGCCGTCGTCCACCCCGCCGCCCGCCTCGGGCGTCTCCGCGGCGAAAGCGACGATCACCTGTCCCTCTCGACGATCGCGGGCGAGCCCCGCGACGATGTCCTCGTTCTCGGCCAGCGCTATCGAGGTCAGCGGACCCGACTCCTTGGTGAGCTTGCGATCGGCGACCTCGACCGGGCGGTAGTCCGCGACCGCGGCCGCCATCACCACCGCATCCGACTTCCCCGCCGCTTCGCGCATGGCGGCACTCAGCTCGGCCGCCGTGCCCACGCCGATGATGCGGACCCGCGGATGCTGCGTGATCGCGAGCACGTCGTGCGACACGTTCGCGGCGACCAGCAGCACCTCGGCACCCCGCTCCGCCGCCTCGATGGCGAGAGCGGCACCCTGCCGGCCGCTGGAGCGATTGCCGAGATAGCGCACCGGGTCGATCGGCTCGCGCGTACCGCCGGCGGAGACCGCGACCCGGAGACCGTCGAGATCGCCGGGCGCGAGGGCCGCGAGCGCCGCGGTGAAGATCTCCTCGGGCTCCGACATCCGTCCCGGCCCGCTGTCGCCACCGGCCAGCTCGCCGTCGGCCGGTCCGACGAGACGCACGCCTCGCGCGCGCAGGGTCGCGATGTTCGCCTGCGTCGCCGGATGCTGCCACATCTCGGCATGCATCGCCGGGGCGATGACGACCGGTGCCGTGGTGGCGAGCAGCGTGGTGCCGAGTAGATCGTCCGCCAGCCCGGCGGTCATCTTCGCGATCGTGTTGGCCGTGGCCGGTGCGACGATCACCAGGTCTGCCGCCTGCCCGAGTGCGACGTGACGGACCTTGGCGACGTCGTCGTGCACGCTCGTGGTGACCGGATGCCGGCTGATCGCCTCCCAGGTAGGCAGGCCGACGAAACGCAGCGCATCCTCCGTGGGGATCACCGTCACCTCATGCCCGGCTTTGGTGAGCAGGCGCACCAGGTGCACGCTCTTGTAGGCGGCGATACCACCGGTGACTCCGACGACGATGTTCACGGTTCGATTCTGCCCCAGCCCGACGACGTCGGGGCGACTTAGACTGACGAGCATGTGCACGGTCGTCATGGACATCGCTGATGGCGGGGCGACCCGGTTGCTGGCGGTGCGCGACGAGGACCCGGAGCGGGAGTGGGATGCACTCGGCTCCTGGTGGCCGGAGCGGTATCCGGGGGTGATCGGCATTCGCGATCGACGCGCCGGTGGCGCATGGCTCGCCGCGAATCCCGTGGAACGCCGGCTGGCCGTGCTGCTCAATCGCGCCGACGTCCTCGGCCTTCCGGAGGATCAGGTGGTCTCGCGCGGCTCGCTCGCCCTCGAATCCGTCGTCGGGCGATCGCCGGCCTCGCGTCTGCCGATGCACGGTTTCAACCTGCTCGAGATCGGTCCCGAGTCATCCCGAGTGCTCTCCTGGGACGGAGCGGAGCTCCGCGAGACGCCGGTGCCCGCGGGTGTGCACATGATCGCGCACGACGATCTCGACGATCTCGCGACGCCGCGGATCGCCGCCTGGCTCCCGGCGTTCCGCGACCTGAGCCTGCCGGCGGACGATGCCGAATGGGCGGATCCGTGGGTCGCACTGCTTGCCGACACCGCGCGCCTCGATCCACAGGACGACAGGGCGATCATCCGCGACAACCGCCCCCACGGCTATCCCACGCAGTCGCTGCTGTACTGCACGGCGTCCGTGGCTCCGGAAGGGGTCGACGTACACGATGTCATCCTTCCCTCCCCCGGCCACTGGGCCACCTCGCACTGACCCGGCGAGTCGGACCCGCACCTCTGACCCCCATTGCGCCCACGGGCAACCCGATGCATGATCGTTCGTAACGAACCTTTCTTAAAGAACGAGGCATCATGCGTCAACGGAGAGCACTGCTCGGCCTTCTCACGGCCGCGATCGTCATTCCCCTCACGGGCATCGCGGCGATCGCCGCCCAGGCCGACACGACCAGGTTGATCTCCGAGGGTCGGCCCTCGACCTCGTCGACCACGGAGGGACCCGGCTTCGAGGCGTCTCACGCCTTCGACGGCGATGCCGCCACGCGCTGGGCGAGCGCCGAAGGGGTCGACGACCAGTGGGTGCAGGTCGATCTCGGCGCGGGTTCGCGGGTCGAACGCGTCGTGCTGAACTGGGAGGCCGCCCACGCCTCGGAGTACGACCTGCGGATATCGGCCGACGGCGTCAACTGGACGACACTCGCCCACGAGGCGGCGGGCGACGGCGGAATCGACGAGCACGCCGGCCTGAACGCCGCCGGACGCTACCTGCGGGTGCACGGCACCGCACGCGCCGCCGCCTACGGCTATTCGCTCTTCGAGGTCCAGGTGTACGGCACCCCCGGCACGACGACCCCCACCCCGACCCCCACGCCGAACCCGACGGACGCGCTGATCTCCACAGGCAAGCCCGTGGTCGCCTCCTCCGTCGAGTCGCCGGGCCATGAGGCCGGCAAGGCCGTCGACGCGGATGCGAGCACCCGCTGGGCCAGCGCGGAAGGCGCCGGCACTCAGTGGATCCGGGTCGACCTCGGCACCGGCGCGAAGGTGAGCAAGGTCGTCGTCACGTGGGAGGCCGCGTACGCGAAGAGGTACACCGTCGACATGTCGAACGACGGCACCACCTGGACGCCGCTCACGTCCGAGACCGCGGGCGACGGCGCGACCGACGAGCACACGGGCCTCAACGGCACCGGGCGCTACCTGCGGATCAACGCCACCGAACGCGGCACCGCATACGGCTACTCACTCTTCGAGCTCGAGGCCTACGGCGTCGCCGGCACGCCGGGCGGCGGCAACCCGACCGAGCCGACCGAGGGCGCGTGGCCCGGCAGCAGCCTGGTCTCGACGGCCGACTCCTCCGGCGCGTTCGGCGCCGATATGAGCGGTCTCGCCTTCTCCGCGGACGGTTCGGCGCTGTGGGCGGTCAGCAACGGCAACGGCACGCTGCACCGGCTGACCCAGCAGGGCTCGAACTGGGCGCCGTCCTCGGGCTGGTCGGGAGGGCGCACCCTGCGCTACCCGAACGGCTCCGGAACGGTGGATGCCGAGGGCGTCGCCGTCGTCGGCGCAGACATCTTCGTGGCATCCGAGCGCAACGCCTCGAGCAAGAGCACCAGCCGTCCGTCGATCCTGAAGTACGCGACGAGCGGCTCAGGCGCCATCACCGCGACGCGCGAGTGGAACCTGACGAGCGATCTGCCGTCGGTGGACGCGAACGAGGGCCTCGAGTCGATCGCGTGGATCCCGGATGCCGATCTCGTCGCCGCCGGCTTCGTCGACCAGCGGACCGGCGCCGCTTACGACCCGGCGAGCTACGCGAATCACGGAACCGGGCTGTTCTTCGTCGGCCTCGAGGCATCGGGCGACGTGTACGCCTACGCGCTGAATCAGGGCGGTTCGAGCTACACCCGTCTCGCCGTGTTCGGCTCGGGGTTCGACACCGTGATGGAGCTCGAGTACCAGTCGAGCACCAAGACGCTGTGGGCTCTGTGCGACGACACCTGCGACGGCGAGGCCACAGCGCTCAAGGTCGCCTCCGGTGCCTTCGCGGTGACCGCGCGCCACGATCGGCCGATCGGCATGCCGAATCTCAACAACGAGGGCTTCGCCCTGGCGCCACAGTGCATCGCCGGGTCGCGGTCGGCCGTGTGGGCGGATGACGGCGAGACCGACGGACACGCATTGCGCACAGGATCGATGAGCTGCAGCTAGCGACCTGCACCCGAAGGCGTCAGGCGGCCGGCGCCTCCTCCTCCTCCTCCGCGCACGAGAAGCGTGCGCGATAGGAGGTGGGCGTCGTGCCGAGCACGCGGGCGAAGTTCTGCCGGAGCACGGCGGCGGAACCGAAACCGCACTCCTCGGCTATCTGGTCGAGGCCGAGGCCTGTGCGCTCGAGCATCCGCTGCGCATGGATGATGCGCTGTCGCGCGAGCCATGCGGCCGGCGTCGCGCCGTACTCCGCCTTGAACCGCCGTGCGAAGGTGCGCGGCGACATGAGCGCCTTGGCGGCGAGCAGGTCGACGGTGAGATCGTCTCTGAGGTGCTCGACCGCCCAGTCGGCGACGACCGCGAATGAGTCGCTCGGCGCCACCGGGATCGGCCGATCGATGAATTGGGCCTGACCGCCGTCGCGCTGCGGCGGCACAACCATGCGGCGCGCGATGCGGTTGGTGAGCTCGGCGCCGATCTCCTGGCGGAGCAGATGCAGGCAGGCGTCGATGCCGGCGGCGGTGCCGGCACTGGTGATGATCCGGTCGTCCTGCACGAACAGCACATCCGGGTCGATGTCGATCTGCGGGTACATCTCGGCCATGACATGCGCGTACATCCAGTGCGTCGTGGCACGGCGGCCATCGAGCACGCCGGCCGCAGCCAGGATGAACGAGCCGCTGCAAACGCTGATCACCCAGGCGTCCCGTGCGACCGCGTCGCGGGCGAGCTCGAGCAGGAGCGGGTCGATCTTCGACCAGTACTCACGAGGCAGCGGGCAGAACACCACGAGATCGGCCTCGTAGGCGAAGGAGAGGTCGTGCTCGACGTTGACCGAGAATCCGAGCTTCGACTGCACCACCCCGGCCCGCGGCGCGACGATCCGGAAGTCGAAGTTGGGTACGCCGTCATCCGTGCGATCCAGCCCGAAGGCCTCACAGGCGACACCGAACTCGAACGGGGCGAACCCGTCCTGGATCACGCAGGCGACCGTCTTCATGCACACTCCCGGGATTGGCAGTTTTCATACGATCGTAGTCATTTCTGCCACTCGTGGCTGATCTGCTGCGATCGTAGTGTTTCTGCCATGGTACTCCTCATCATCATCTCCGCCATCGTCATCTGGGCGATCATCGCCACCGTCCTTGAGGTACGCCGCGACGGTTACCGGCCGACCCCCACCGATTGGACTCGCGTCGCCGGCCGCGACTCGCTCCAGCAAGCCGAATCCGGGCGCGTCTACCGTTGAGCCGGCCCGGATCGCCGGCGGCGTGTATGGTCACCTCATGATCCCGCTCGACAACCTCCTGGCGTTCCTCGTCACGTCCGTCGTGATCATCGTGATCCCCGGTCCGAGCGTTCTGTTCGTGATCGGTCGTTCGATCGCCCTCGGTCGCCGCGCCGGAGTGCTCAGCGTCATCGGCAACGCACTCGGCACAGTACCGGCGGTCCTCGCCGTGGCCTTCGGGGTCGGTGCGATCGTGGCCTCCTCCGTCGTCGCCTTCACGGCGATCAAGATCGTCGGAGCGCTCTATCTCGTCTGGCTCGGCGTGCAGGCGATCAGGAAACGCCATGACCACCGGGCCGACGCGCTCGGCGTCCGCCCGGCGTCGGCGCTGACGCTGATCACGCAGGGATTCATCGTCGGCGTGACGAACCCGAAGACGATCGCCTTCTTCGTCGCCGTTCTCCCTCAGTTCGTCGTTCCCGCTGCGGGCCCTGCGTGGATGCAACTACTGCTGCTCGGGCTGACCTTCCAGCTGCTCGCACTTCTCTGCGACAGCATCTGGGCGCTCGCAGCCGGAACCGCGCGCACCTGGTTCGCCCGATCGCCTCGCCGGATCTCCGCGCTGTCGGGCACGGGCGGCGTGATGATGATCGGGCTGGGCGGAACTCTCGCACTGACCGGCGCGAAGAACTGACGCCGGCTCCGCGCAGTCGGGCTACGCTCGTCGCATGAGCGAGCCGCAGCAGCCTCCCCTTCCGCCGTACGTCTCCGGTGATCACGGATACCCGCCCGCGGCGCCGCAGCCCGCATATCCGCCGGCTCACACTCCCCAGCCGGGTCAGGCCCAGGTCGGCCAGCCGCAGCCGGGCCAGCCGCAAGCGGGCCAGATCCACCCGGGCTACGCGCATGCAGGCCAACCCCATCCGGGCTACCCCGCTTACGGTGCGCCAGACCCCGCAGCACCAGGCAACCCGCTCGGCAGGGCGGCATTCCTCATCGCCCTGATCACGTTCGGGATCGGCCTGCTGGGAACGGTGGCCGTACCGCTCCTCTACACCACCACCGGCTTTGGCGCCATCGAGATCATCACCAGCGCCAGCGGTCTGATCACGCTGATCGGATACGGCGCCGCACTGGTCCTCGGCATCGTGGCCCTGCGTCGCCCCGCACCGCACCTGCTCGCCGGAATCGCCATCGGCATCGCCGGCAGCGGCGTCATCGGCACGGTTGTCGCCTGGATGGCGACGTTCCTCTACCGATTCATCTGAGCGGAGAGCACCCGCTCGTAGACCGCGATCATGGCCGCCGTCCGCGAGGACTGCAGGAACGCGGTCGCGACCTCGGGCAGGGGGCTGGGCGCCGTCCCCCCGGCGATGTCGGATGCCGCACGCCGCAGGGTCTCGGCGAGCGCGGCCGAGCGCTGCGCCTCCCGCTCGGGCCCGGATCTCGCCGAGGCCTCCGGAACCGCCCACAGGCCGCCCCCGAGCTCCGCGGCGATGTCGGGATCGCTGATCACCGACGGCGTGCCCAGTGTGGCCGCCTCGAACGGAGTCATCCCCTGCGTCTCGAACCCGATCGACGTCTGCACCAGGGCGTCGGCTGCGGCGATACGCGCCAGCGTCTGCGGATAGGTGAGACGCCCCGAGAACCGTACCGACGGATGTCCGGCGACGATCTTCTCCGCTGCGGCGCGCTGCGCTCCCCCGCCGATGATCTCGAGGTCGGCATCCGCCCCCGAGGCGACGAAGGCCTCCAGGAACGGGAGCAGTCGCTTCTCCGGGCTCATCCGGCCGAGCCAGACGAAGCGCGGACGCCCGGGAGCACGTTCGGAAGGGGAGGCCGCGAGCGTCGCCGCGCGAACGTCGTCGTCGATGCCGTTCCACACGACATCGACCGGTTCGAAGACGCCGTTCTGCTCGAGCCGGTGCGCGAAGTGGGTCGACGGTGCCGTCACCGCAGCGGCGCCGGCTGCCAGACCGCGCAGGTACGCCCATCCGTCACTTCCCTTGGCTGGATCTGCGATCCCGCGAAGGGCCCGGCGGCGCCAGGCGTTCAGCACCGAGAGCACCGGACCGTGCAGCGGCGTCACCGCGGCGATGCCGACGTCGACGCGGTTGTGCATGGTGTGCACCACCGGGATGCCGTGCCGATGCGCGTAGCGATGGCCGATGAACGCGCCCCAGAAATCGGCCTGCACGTGCACGAGATCGGCCGGCGATCGGCGGCGGAGCGCCCGGTCGAGGAATCGGTCGGTGCGGCGCCCCGGCCAGCTCATCGAGTACTCGCGGTCCAGCGTGATCGGCATCGACGGCAGGTCGACGTGGGCGGGATCTCCGTCGCCGGCCCGAGCCCCGTGCATCTTCGGCGCGACGACGGTCACCGTGTGGCCGGCGCGCTCGAGGAACTCCCGCTGCAGCCGCATCGACACCTGCGCACCGCCGAGCGAGTTCAGGTGCTGATCGCCGAAGAAGACGATGTGCATGGCTACGCGGGCAGCGGCTCGTCGCGGTACAGCGCCTCGAAGGTGTCGAGGGTGCGGTTGATGTCGTGGATCACGACACCGTCGAGCGATGCCTGCTGCATCCGCTCGTACTCGGCGGGCTCGGCGGTCATCACGTCGGTCAGCCTGGCCGTGAGCTCGGCGACGTCGCCCGGACGGAAGAGGTACCCGTTCTCGCCGTCGTGCACGAGGTGAGGGAGGGCGACGGCGTCGGCGGCGACGATCGGGAGCGCCGACGCCATCGCCTCCATCGTCGCGATCGACTGCAGCTCGGCGATCGACGCGATGGCGAACACGGATGCACGGGAGAGCAGCGCCCGCAGCTCCGCGTCGTCGATGCGCCCGTGGAAGACCACGCGATCGGCGAGGCCGAGCTGCGCGGCCAGGTGCTCGAGAGCCTTGCGCTGGTCTCCGCCACCGACGATGTCGAATGTGACCTCGAGGGTCGGGTCGAGCGATGCGATCGCCTTGAGGATGACGTCGATCTGCTTCTCGGCGGTGAGCCGGCCGACGAAGACGACCCGGTTCTTCTCGCGCACGCCGAGCACCGGCGTGTACTGCGTGCGGTCGATGCCGCAGCTGATCGGGATCACGCCTTCGATGCCGATCGTGCGCTCCAGGAAGTCCGCGGCGCGGCGGGTCGGCGTGGTCACGGCGCGGGCACTGCTGAAGGTGCGCCGGCCGTCGGCCCAGGCGAACTTCACGATGTTGCGGTCGACGACGTCGGGGAAGATCGAGTGGTCGAGGAGGTTCTCCGCCATGACGTGGTTGGTGGCGATCACCGGGATGCCGCGCTCCTGGGCGATCCGGGCGAGACCACGGCCGATGATGATGTGCGACTGGATGTGCACGACGTCGGGCTGCACCCGATCGAGGACCTTGCGCGCGTAGTGCTTGGCGCGCCACGGCCACACGAAACGCAGCCAGTCATGCGGAGGCCAGCGCACGGATGGCAGCCGGTGCAGGGTCATCGGCTCGCCCTCGATGACCTCGGTACCAGGCTTTGCACGACGGTACACCTGGTTGGGTGCGGCGACGTGGACCTCATGGCCGCGCTGGACGAGACCGGCGGCGAGCCGCTCCGCGAAGCGGGCCGCACCGTTGATGTCGGGGGCGAAGGTGTCGCAGCCGAGCAGGATCTTCAGAGGACGCCCGGCGGTGGGGGCACTCGACGGGGCGATCGACTCGATCGGATCGTCGGGGGAGGTCACAGACATGCTGCCTTACGGTACGGCGGCCAAGGGAAGCCCTGGTCGGGGCGCTGGCCACTCTACCCGAGGGGATTGTTCGCGCAGCGTCGCCATTCCGGCGCACTCAGCCTCGGCGTCCGTTATCCGCGTACCGTGGTGGCATGCGACTGACCTCCGACGCCGATCCCGCGCTGTGGATCCCCGTGACCGATTCGCTGGGCTGGAAGGGCCGCCGGCATCGGAAGGCGGCGATCCGGATGCTGCTGAGCCAGGTGAACGGCGCGCTCGGTGCGACTGAGCGACCGGGGTCGAAGTTCGGCGCGTGGGCGATGAGCCAGGCGGCGCCGCTGCTCATGAAGCGGGCCGACGGCCGAGTGCTCGTATGGACGTGGAAGGCCGAGCCGGAGCTCATCGTGGCGATGGCGACCGCTCAGGCCCTGACCCCTGATCTGCGGATCGCACGTGCGTCGATGCCGATGGACTACGACGACACCGAGTCGTTCCGCAGCCGCAGCCTCGGGGTCGGCGAGAAGCTGGTCGTGCCGGTGCCGCAGGCCCCGGCGTCACCGCCCTTCACGACGTACACCTGGGACACCGGCACGCATCTGGTGACCCTCACCGCGATCTGCAGCGACCGCGAGCGCTTCGGCACGCTGACAGGGGCACTGGACGACCTCGCCCGCAGCATCCGCATCGCCGACGACGTGACCGGCGGCGAGTCGCCCGACGTGCTGCGGCTCGATCCTGCCTGAATATCGTGAAGTAAGGTAACAATGTAGTAAAGTAACGGCATGACGCCGTTGCTGCTGGATCGCCTGCTCCAGATCGCCGACCTGTTCCAGAAGGACATGGCGCGTGCGTTCGAGGGCACCGGACTCACTCCCGCCCGCGTGCATCTGCTCTGGATGCTGCAGCACGCGGGGCCCTCGACCCAGCAGGCCCTGGCGCAACTGCTCGAGGTCAGTCCTCGCAACATCACCGGCCTCGTCGACGCGCTCGAAGGCTCCGGACACGTGCGCCGCACCCCTCACCCGACGGATCGCCGCGCGGTGCTCGTGGAGCTGACGGCGGACGCCGCCCGGACCATGACGCGCATGCAGCAGGAACACGACGAGCTCAACGCCACCCTGGTCGCCGCCGTCGCGCCGGCGGATCGCGACACCGTGGAACGGGGGGTCACCGCGATCGCCACTCACCTGCAGGCCCTCGTCGCGGATGCAGCGGCCACCGCGTCCGAGAAGACCGCGCCATGACCACCCAGACCCGCAGCTCCGCGCCCTCGCGCACAGCGCGCGTCCTCAGCATGCTGCATCGCGCGCTCATCGCCGAGCTGCGGGTGTACTCGAGCATCGGCCGCGCGATCGCACGCCGCCCCGCGATCCCTGCCGGCGGCACCGGAATCGGCTACCACCGTCCGGTGCTCACGATCCTGTTCATCTTCATCGGGCTCTCCGCCGTCGAGATCCCGATCCTCGACCTCATCGTGCATCAGTGGCCGGTCGTGCGGATCACGATCCTGATCCTCGGGATCTGGGGCGTCACGTGGATGCTCGGCCTCCTCTGCGCCATGCTGATGCGCCCGCACTCGGTCGGTCCGGACGGCATTCGGGTGCGCAGCGGACTGGAGGTCGACGTGCCGGTGCCATGGGAGGCGATCGCCTCGGTCGCCATCGGCCATCGTGTCGACGAGCCGAAGCAGCCTCGGATCACCGAGACCGAGACCGGCGCTGAATACGCCGAGCGGATGCAGAACGAGACGAACCTCGAGATCGAGCTCGAGCGGCCTTTCGCGGTGCGACTGCCCGGGCTCGCGCCGAAGGGCGGAGATCACCTGGTGACCCGCATCCGCCTGTGGGCCGATGATCCGCGGGCGTTCCTCGACGCGGCGCGGCCGTTCCTGGTCACCGACTGAGCACACGCGGCGACGCCTCCCGAGTGCAAGGTCGATTCCGCATCTCCGCGGAGGCTTTGCGATGCGATTTTGACCACGCACTGGCCGGCCATGAGCGCGGGCTCAGTCCAGCCCACGCTCCGCGAGCCACGCCTTCGCCGCCCTGGCCGGGGCCCGCACCAGCCACGCATCGTCGATGATCTCGGCCAGCCGCTCCCGATCGACGTCTTCGAGGCGCACGAGCAGGCCGGGATAGCCGTCGAAGTGCGGGATCGTGAAGAAGAACTCCGGCTCGGCTGCGAGCAGTGCCTCCTTCTCCTCCAGGCTCGCGACGCGCACACCGATCACAGGGCCTTCCGGCCACGACCGCTCGCGCTCGGCGAGTTGCGCGCGATCACGAGCGCTCGGCCCGCGCATCCACGCGATGTCGCCTTTCGCGACTCGCCAGGCGGGTCCCCCGGTGTGGCCGTTGACCCGCTCCTCCACGCCGGGGAGCGCGAGGGCGATCTCTCGCAGGTCCTCGATCGTCGCCATCTCGTCATCGTCCTCCAGACCGACGGCGGTCACAAGGACCGCACCTCCCGGACGGTGCGAGGTCGAAAAGGCATCCCGGCGAGCCGTTTCCCGTGCTTTTCTGACCTCGCACCGGGGCGAACACGGTGCGAGGTCAGAAACGCATCCCCCTCAGCGCACGATGCGGAGCGTGCGCACCTCGAAGGGGCGCAGCTGCAGCTCGCCGCCGATGCGCGGCTCGTCCAGGGCATCCTCGATCAGCGAGACCTCGCGCACCTCACGGTGCTCGAAGTCCACCGCCAGCGCGCCGGAGGCACGACGACCGAGCGACTCGTACACGCGCACGATGACGTCGCCAGAGCCGTCGTCGGCCAGCTTCACGCCGGATACGACGATGCCGGCACCCTGCACCGAGACGAGCGGTGACACATCCCGTGCACCGCGCACCACTGCGGCGGGCGCGTTCAGCTCGATGCCGGCGCGGGTGGCCTCGGCGGGACCGGCGCCGATGACCATACCCGTCGTGATGACGTGCCGGCCGTGATCGGTGTCGGGGTCGGGGAAGCGCGGTGCGCGCAGCAGCGACAGGCGGACCGTCGTCGTGACCGCATCGTCCGACACTTCGCGCGAGGTGTCGTAGCCGTAGATCGAGTCGTTCACGAGTGCGACCCCGAAGTCGGCTTCGCGCACCAGTACGAAACGGTGCATGGAGGTCTCGAACTTCGCGGCCTCCCAGCTCGTGTTCGTGTGGGTCGCCCGCGCCTGGTAGCCGAACTGCGTCTCCGCCTCGGAGTGCGCGGCCTGCACGTCGAGGGGGAAGGCGAGCTTCAACAGCTTCTCGGTCTCGCGCCAGTCGATGTCGTTCACGATCTTCACGGTGCGGGAATCCGGCGCGAGAGTGAGCGTCTGCGTGATGGTCGACTGCGAGAACTCCCGGACCACCACGACCTCGGCCCCGGCATCCGTCAGCCGGGCCGACAGCGAGGTCACATCGCGCAGGTCGGTCACGCTGTTGCGGTAATAGCGGTCGATGTCCCACGCATCCCACATGTTCGGGAAGTCCTGGTGCAATTGCAGCAGGTTCGCTGCGCGACCGGATGCCACGGCCTCGCGGCCTGTGGCGAGATCGACGGCCGAGACGATGAGCCCCTCGTCCGAGATGCGCACGCGCACGAGGCCGTTCTCCAGCAGGATGCCATCGCCGCTGTCGTCGACGGCGACCCGGTCCGTGACCGGTGCCGCGACGGCAGCCCCCAGGGGCAGCGGTCCGCTGACGGAGGACGGCGAGAAGACGAGTTCGAGTTCGCCCTCTCCGGCGAGCGAGCGGCGAGCGGCATCCGAGATGACGCGCGCCCTGGTGATGACGTCCTCGAGCACGGTGACCGCCTCGCGGTGCACCCACGCGATCGAGGTGCCGGGCAGGATGTCGTGGAACTCGTGCAGCAGCACCCGCTCCCACAGCTCATCGAGTTCGGCCGCAGGGTATGCGGCGCCGGTGCGCACGGCATCCGTCGCCGCCCACAGCTCCGCCTCGACGAGCGCGTGCTCGGCCCAGCGGTGCCGGGACTTGGTGCCGTGCTGGCTGGTGAGGGTGCCCCGGTGCAGTTCCAGGTACAGCTCTCCGACCCAGACCGCCGGATGCGGCAGCTCGGCCTTCGCCGCGTCGAAGAACGTGTCGGGGTGCTCCCACTCCACCCGCGCACTGCCCTCGAGATCCTTCAGACGGCGAGCACGTCCGGTCATCTCGCGCGTCGTGCCGCCGCCGCCGTCGCCCCAGCCGACCGGGGCGATCGAGCGGGAGGAGAGCCGGTTCTCCTTGAACTGGCGCGACGCCTTGGCGACCTCCATGCCGCTCAGCTGCGAGTTGTACGTGTCCATCGACGGGAAGTGAGTGAACACCTGCGAGCCGTCGATGCCCTCCCACAGGAACGTGTGGTGCGGGAAGACGTTCTGCTGGTTCCAGGAGATCTTCTGCGTGAAGAACCACTCGAACCCGGCACGGCGCATCAGCTGCGGCAGCGCCGGAGAGTAGCCGAAGCTGTCGGGGAGCCACACGCCCTTGGAGCGGATGCCGAACTCGCGCTCGAAGAAGCGCTGGCCATACGAGAACTGGCGCACCAGCGACTCCCCCGTCGGCATCACCGTGTCTGACTCGACCCACATGCCGCCGAGCGGCAGGAAACGGCCGTCGGCGACCGCAGCCTTGACCCGCTCGAAGACCTCGGGGCGATGCTCCTTGAGCCAGGCGTACTGCTGCGCGCTGGACATGCCGTACTGGAACTCCGGCTGCTCCTCGAGCAGCGTCGTCATCGACGAGGAGGTGCGGGCGACCTTGCGGATCGTCTCACGCACCGGCCACAGCCAGGCGGAGTCGATGTGCGCGTGGCCGATCGCCGAGATGCGGTGCGCGCTGGCCTCGGCGGGTGCGGCGAGCACGCTCTCGAGACGGGCGCGGGCGTCGGATGCCGTCTCGGCGATGCGCTGCAGATCGAGCACGTCGAGCGCGTCATCCATCGCCTGCAGGATCTGCATGCGGCGGGGGGACGTCGGCGGGAGCTCGGCCTGCAGCTCGAAGAGCACATCGAGGTCGAGGGAGAGCTCGAAGACGTCCTGCTCGAAGACGGCGAGGTCCATGCGTCGCGTGCGGTACAGCGGCTCGGGAGACGAGGTGAGGATGTCGCCCTCCTGCGTCGGCAGGAAGGGGTGGTAGTCCAGCAGCACCGGGTTGGCGGCCGCCTCCAGGTACAGCTCGACCGGCTCATCACCATGCGCCCGCTCGGCGATCGGCAGCCACTGATTGCGCGGGTTGATGCTCTTCACCGGCGACCCGTCAGGCCGGTACACGAGCGCCTCGCACTGGAAGCCCGGCATGTTGATGTCGAAGCCGAGGTCGATGACCGCCTCGACCCGACGACCGGCCCACTCCGTCGGCACCTGGCCGGTGAGCTTGAACCACGTCGTCCCCCAGGCCGGCCCCCACTGGGCGGGCACTGTCGTCGGCGCGTAGTCGAGCGCGAGGCCGTCGACGGGGCTGATCGGCTCGCCGGGCAGCTCGTGGATCTCGACCGCCAGCGGCGTCGATGCCGAGTGGATGGCCGGGCGGATGCGCTCGTCGAGCACGCGCTTGACGCGTCCGATGGTGAGCGAGGTGTCGTCATGCATGGGTGATTGGGTCTCCGAGCTGGACGGGTGACTAAAACGATCTAGTAATTGATTCTAGGACAGGGTGCCGGGGTCGACGCTACCGGCCGAGGGCCGTGGAGTCACGTCCGTGAGGCTCCGCGCGCCGACGACGATCGTCCCGTCGAGTGCCACCACTCACCGACGGGACGATCGCCTCGAGGCGCTGCCTCGCAGCCGCGTCTAGCGGCAGGCGGGCACCTGGTACGGCAGGGCGAGTTCGGCCGTTCCGCCCTCGGCTCCCATGATCCGCACGGTCAGCGAACCGTCGGCGACAGCGCCGTGTTTGGCGTGCTGCACGATCGCGCGCGGCTCCCCCGCGACGATTCCGGTGGACGAGCGTGTGCCGATCGACGAGATGACCTCCGCGCTGAGCGTTTCGGGATCCGCGCTGTCGACGAGCACCTTCAGCTTCACGTCACCGCCGGCACAGGTCGCCGCCGCCTCGACGTCCACGTCGTACCACGGAGCCCGGTGGGCCGTGGCGTGACCGGTGAGCGGCTCGGTGAGGCTCGAGATGTACCCGGAGTGGTCACCGGCTGTGAGGTTGTAGGTCACCAGCGCCCCGAAGCCCTCCTCGACCGTGCGCTCGGCGAACGCCGCCGCCGTCGCCTGCGGTGTGCGGGTCAGGTCGACGGCTCCCGCGGCCAGCTGCCCGGCATCCATACCCGGGATCTGCGGCACGTCCCACGAGCCGTACCAGGGATTCCACGCGTAGTCGAGCAGATCTCCGGCACGGATGCCGTCGAACTCGGTGGCCTCGGCCGCCGGTCCGATGTTGTACAGGGTGATCAGCTTGTCGTCGCCGAGACGCTGACGAAGCTCGTCGACGAGGTGGACGAACGAGCTCTCATTCGGCTGCGCCGTGCCGTTCTCGCCGTACTTCGACCATTCGTCGTCGAAGTCGATGCCGTCCAGGCCGTACTGATCGACCACCGCGGCGAGCTCGTCGGCGAAGGCGGCGGCGTCTTCTCGCGACGTGAAGTTGGCGATCCCGGCGCCCTGGTGGTTCCCGAGAACCGACAGCAGCACCTTGGTGCCACGCTGCTGCAGCGGGCGGATCTGGCTGTCGGCGTTCTCCAGAGTCTCGGTGACGCGTTCGTTCAGGTGCAGGTAGGCCGCTCCCTTCTCGGTGTCGTAGTTGATGTTGGCGGCGAAGATCACGGCGATGTCGAACGCCGGACGCAACGTGCCCTCCAGCGTGTAGTCGGCGACGTTCGACATGTCGTTGCTGTTCACCTCGACGTAGACGACACGCTTCGGGTCGTCGACCGGCGGGGTCGGTTCGACGGATGCCGTGGCGGCGGTCGCCGTCAGCGACATGCCGACGGCGGCGATGCCGAGGGCGGCTGCGGCGAGCGCCGCGCGCATCCTCCGCGGATGGGAGACGGACGGATAGGGGTGGGACTGCTTCATTCTCGTGATTCCTCTCTGCTTCGTTGCATCGTGGTGGTCTCGTGGCTCAGGCCGGTTCCGCGTTCCCGAGGTCGAACAGCTCGAGCTGCCGCAGGTCGACCGCGTCCGTCGCCCGCACTCGGAGCATCCGCGCGCTGACCGGAGCGGTGAAGGTGAACGGCGTGGTGCGGTCGGCGAGCAGCGGCTCGTGGTGCGTGGTGGTGACGACGCGCCAGCTGATGCCGTCGTCGCTGGCCTCCCACGTCAGGGCGTGCTCGGGCGTCTCCGCCGCGGCCGTGAGGGTGACGTCGGTGACCCGCCGCGGCTCGCCGAATCGCCAGCCGGCGGAGTCGCCCGGCGCGAGCGAGACGGGTGAGTCGGCGGCGTCGTCGAACAGGGCGGCGTCGCCGATCGGCGCGCCGGCGGCGGTCGTGAGGTCGGCGCGCCACGGATCGGGTGGGGCCACGGCGCGCTGCCACAGCGGGCTCGCGGCGGCCTCCTCGGCGGAGTCCGAGAATTCGAGATCGAGGACGGCGCCGTCGACGAGGGCGTCGATCTCGAGCTCAGCGCGGTCGAGCATTTCGCCGTCGAGGCGGGCGGCGACGAGATAGCGAGCATCCGGGACAGAGCGGTGCGAACGCACCCGCAGCTCGACCCCGCCCGCTCGCCGCACCACGATGTCGTCGAACAGGGGGCAGCCGATGCGGAGCATCCCCGAGGCGAGTTCGAGCGGATACAGTCCGAGCCCGGCCCACAGCCACCAGGCGCTCATCTCGCCGTTGTCCTCGTCGCCGGGGAATCCCTGGCCGATCATCGCGCCGGCGAAGAGACGACGAGCGAGACCGTGCACCTCGGCGCCCGCGCGCCACGGCTGGTCACCGAAGACGTGCATCCACGGGATGTGATGAGCCGGCTGGTTCGAGATCGCGCACATGCCGCTGCGCAGGGCGCGAGCCTCGCGCTGCTCGTGGATGACGGTGCCGTAGCTGCCGCCGAAAGCCTCGTCGCCGGTCTCCGGCTCGGCGAACAGCCGGTCGAGGTGCGCGCGCAGGCCGGCCGGACCCCCATAGAGGGCCGCGAGGCCATGGCCGTCGTGCACAGCGCTCACCGACATGCCCCAGCCATTCGTCTCGACGTTGTCGCCGCCCCAGACGCGTGGATCGAACGCCCCCTGACCGAATGCCCCGTCGGCATCCCGGCCGCGGAAGAAGCCGTGCTCGGGATCGAACAGCATCCGGTACGACCGCGCCCGGTTCTCGAAGTACCGGGCATACGCCCGATACCGGGCCGCGCGCATCCGTCGAGCGGCGCTCCCGTCGCGAATCGTCCCGCTTTCCGCGCCGAATACCGGGACATCTTGCGACGGGAGCGAATCGAGGCCGTCGGCGAGGCGTGTGGCGAGGCGGGCGATCGCGGCATCGCTGATGGCGTTCTCCAGGCTCCAGCTCATCCCCTCGGGGATCTCCCGTTCGATGTACCCGCGGAAGCGGCCTCGGGCGATGCCCTTGCGTCCCCAGCGGGAGTCCGCGCTCGGCTCGCACGCGTCGCGCCAGGCGCTCTCGAAGGCCTCACCCGCGTCGAACCGTGCGCCCCAGCGCTCGCCGTCGGCGAAGATCTGGTCGCTCGACGTGCCGACCATCGAGTCGACGTAGCCGGGTGCGCTCCAACGCGGCATCCACCCGCCCGTTCGCCATTGCTGCAGCAGACCGTCGAGCATCCGGCCGGTGTGCTCTGGGTCGAGCATCGCGAGTGTCGGCCAGCATGTGCGGTACGTGTCCCAATAGCCGTTGTTGACGAACAGCTCTCCCTCGCGGACCGGGGCGCCGGTCTCGTCGTCGCCGTGCGGACCGGCCGCGACCATCGGATCGGCGAATTGGCGCACCAGAGCGCCACCGTCGTCGACATCCTCCGACGCCCTGTTCGGGTAGAGGTGCAGGCGATAGAGGGCGCTCGCGAGTCGGGCGCGGTCCTCGGCGTCGGCGAGGGCGCGATGTCTCGCGTCGTCGCCCCCCGGTGCCGACGCCGGCGGCAGCGACACCGCCCCGAGCAGGTCATCCCACTGCATCCGCAGCGCGTCGCGGAGATCGTCGAACGACGTCTCCGCGCCGAGTTCTCGGTGGAGCGTCCGACGGGCCTGCTCCAGGGAGAGGAACGACAGCGCCACCCGCACCTCGAGCACGCCGGTCCCGGCGACGTATCCGGCCACCTTCCCGCGACCCGCGTCGTGCAGCGATCCGGATCCGGCCACACCGCCGAGCGCATATCCCGCGAAGTACGTGCGCGGGGCGTTGCCCCAGTCCGCAGGGCCTTCCGCGATCCAGCCCTCGAAAGCCGCCCCGCCGTCGTGGAACCGCAGCGCTCCATCGTCGGTGAGCTGATCGATGATGAACCCGACATTCGCGTCCGGCCCGGCCTTGATCCGGAAGGCACCGCCGTGGTCCGTCGCTGTCACCTCGAGACGGGATCCATCGACGAGATCCGCCGCGTATTCGTGCGGCCGCGCACGCTCGGTGCCCCGCACGATCCAGTGCCGGCGGGCCGTTCGATCGGATGCCGCCTGACCGGTGAAGGGCATGAGCTGCAGCACCCCGCGATCACCGATCCACGGGCTCGGCTGATGCGAGAACTGCACGGCTTCGAGCCGGCGACCGGCCGGATCGTCGTGCACGAACGGGCGGTACGGCCACCGGGAGTCCGCGGCATCCGTCGCGGGCGTGACGAAGCAGAACCCGTGCGGGACGGCGACCGCCGGGATGGTGTTGCCCCGGGAGAACCGCGAACCGGAGTGGCTGCCGCGGCGGGTGTCCACACGATCGGCCGGACTCTCGCCGGCCGCCGCCGGCGCACGCTCGGCGACGACCTCGACGAAGCCGTTCGCCTCGGCCGAGCGGCGCACCGCGACGTCGTCGGTGCCGAGCACGACGACGACCCGTGCGCGACGCCCCGCCCACGGCGCGAGCGAGACGGTGTCGGCGTTCCACTGCTCGGGCATCGACCAGGCGGCGGCGAACTGCGACGCGGCATCCATCCCGAACCCGTATCGATCACGGGTACGCGGTTCATCCGACATCCGCGTCCCGTCGTCGAAGACGACGTCCACGGTGACGGCGAGTGCGGCGTGAGGTGCGTGCACGGCGTCGGCGCCGTCTGCGTAGAACGCCCAGTGCACAACGGTGTCGTCGTCGATCGCGATGCCGTCGAGGCCGGGCACGTCGACGTGCTGGATCCCGAGGGAGGGGTCGAACCGGTAGGCGAGCACCTGACCGCCGAGGACCCCGGATCCGGGGCGTGACGAAGGCGGGTCCGCGGGCCCATCGGCCGGGACCAGTGCCGCCGCGGTCATCCCTTGACGGCGCCCTCCTGCACGCCCTTGAAGAAGAAGCGCTGCATGATCGAGAACAGCACGATGATCGGGATGAGCGCGACCATCGTGCCGGCCGCGATCAGGCGCGGGTCCGGCGAGAAGTTGCTGTTCAGATACGCCATGCCGACGGTGAGGGTGTAATTCGCCGGGTCGGTGAGCACCATCAGCGGCCACAGGTAGTCGTCCCAGGCCCCGATGAAGGTGAAGATCGCGACGACGCTGGCCATGCCGCGCACGTTCGGCCACACGATGTGGCGGATGCGCTGCCACGTCGTGGCGCCGTCGACCGTGGCGGCATCGAGGACGTCCTTGGGGATCATCCGGCAGGCGGTCGCGATCAGCAGCACGTTCATCGCCGCGATCGCGCCGGGCAGGAACACGCCCCACAGCGTGTTCGCGAGTCCCAGCGCGTTGATCGTCAGCAGGTTGCTGGTGATCGTCACCTCGCCGGGGAGCAGCATGGTGGACAGCAGGATGCCGAGCACGATGAACTTTCCGCGGAACTTCATGCAGGCCAGCGCGTAGCCGGCGAACACCGAGAGCACCACGTTCGTGATCACGGAGCCGACCGCCACCAGCAGCGAGTGCCAGGCGTAGGTGTACACCGGGACGATGTCGGTCACCGTGCCGTAGTTCTCGATGGTCGGCTGAGCCGGGATCAGGTTCGGCGGGAACGTGTAGAGGTCTTCGCCCGGACCCTTGAACGAGGTCGAGAGCTGCCAGATGAACGGGCCGATGACGAGCAGCAGCACCCCGATCATCAGCACGTACCGGAGGATGAGTCCGGCGAGCGTCGGCTTGCTGAAGTCGCCCGATCCGTTGCGGCGGAAGCTGCGCTCCTTGCGCAGGCGCTGCGGCTCGGTACCCGGGTGTTCGGAAGCCGAGTCCTGAGTGCGTGGTTCGGTCGCGGTGCTCATGCCAGCACCTTCGCCTTCTTCTCGCGGTTCATGATCGCGATCCCGACCAGCGGGAGCAGGGTCAGCAGGAACAGCGCGACGCTGATCGCGGCGGCATAGCCCAGGTTTCCGTTCAGCCCCGAGCCCACCTGGCGGATGAGCATCACGATCGACATGTCGTATCCGCCGGGCCCGCCGGTGCCGTTCGAGAGGATGTCGAGTTCGGTGAAGACGCGCATCGCCGAGACGGCGATGAGAGCCGAGACGAGCAGCACCGCTCCGCGCACGCTGGGGATGGTGACGCTGAGGAAGCGACGGAAGCTGCTGGCGCCGTCGAGCATCGCCGCCTCGTGCAGGTCCTTGCCGACGTTCCCGAGAGCCGCGAGGTAGACGACCATGTAGTAGCCCATGCCCTTCCACACCGTGAGCAGGATGGCGCAGCCGAGCAGCCACCAGCGATCGACGAGGAACGCGATCGGCTGGTCCACGACGCCCATCCATTCGAGCGCCTGGTTGATCACGCCGCGACTGTCGAACAGCCAGCTCCAGATGAGGGCGACCACGACGGCCGAGGCGATGACGGGGAAGTAGTACGTCGTCCGGAACAGGGCGATGCCCGGCACGTTCTTCTCGACCAGCAGCGCCAGCATCAGCGGCAGCACGGTGAGCAGCGGCACGCACACGACCACGTAGATGAGGCACGTGATCATGGCGTAGCCGAACTGCTCGTCCGACAGGAGCCGCTCGTACTGGGCGAAACCGACGGGCTCGACGGGCCGCAGGGGCCTGGCGTCGGTGAAGCTCAGCACCACCGTGTTGAGGAATGGCCACAACGAGAACACCAGCACCCAGATGAGGGCGGGAGCCACGAGCAGCCATGGTGTGAACCGTCTGTGCGATCTCATACTCCGCCTCCTGCGGGTGCTGGTGTTCTCGAGGGATGGTCGATCAGCGAGTGCCGAACGGCCTACTGGTCGATGCGGTTCTCGTTCGCGTGGTCCACGATCTTGTCGAGCGCCTCCTGGGCACTGATGTCGCCGCGGATCGCGAGCGCCATCTGCTGGTTGAGGTAGTCGGTCATCGCGCCGGTCCACTGGAAGGGCGTGGCCTTGGCGTCGCCGAGAGCCGCGAACATGACCTCCATGGCCTGAGCCTGGGCCGGGTCGACCGAATCGGCGACCGCGGCGGCGACCTCTTCTGTCCCTTCGGCCGTGCCGGGGGCGAAGCCGGTGGCGATCTGCACGAAGGCGACCTGGTTCTCCTCGTTGGTGGCGAACTCGGCGAAGGCCAGTGCCGCCTCCTTGTTCTTCGAATCGGCCGAGACGTTGAGGCCCTGGACGAACAGCGGCGGGACACCCGGACGCGGCGTCGCGATGGTGTGCTCGAGAAGAGTCGGGGCCTTGGTGCGCAGGTCGCCGGCGAAGCCGGAGCCTCCGGTGGAGTAGGCGACCTTGCCCTGCAGGAACATCTCGGCGTTGCCCGAGTAGGTTCCGGTCAGCGCCTCCGGCGGCATGGCGCCCGCGGCGTACGCGTCGGCGTACTTCTGCACGATCTCGGCGGCCTCGTCGGTGTTGAAGACGAACGTGCCGCCCTCGTCCATGACGTCCAGGCCGGCGGCGATGAAGGTGTCCAGCCCCGGCATCGACGACACCAGCTGCACCTTGCCGCCCGATTCCGTGGCGACCTGCTTGCTGAGATCGAGCCATCCGTCGATGTCGGCCGGGAGGTTCTCCTCCGTGACGCCGTACGCCTGCAGCGGTTCCATGTTCCACCAGGAGAGGTCGCTGCCGAGATACCACGGCAGACCGTAGCTTCCCTCGACGCCGCTGAACTTGCTGTAGGCCTCCCAGGCGCCGGCGTTGTACTTCTCCTCGAGCGCGGGATCCGCGACCGCGAGGTCGAGGAGCTTGCCCGCCTTCACGAGCGGGAAGGCGATGTCCGGGGGCAGGTTCAGGACGTCGGGGAGCGTGTTCGAGTTCGCCTGGCTGAGGATCTTGTCCTGGTAGCCGTCGCCGGGCTGGTCGATCCACTCCACGGTGACCTCGGGGTTCTCCGCCTCGAAGGCGTCGATGAGGTCCTCGAAGTACGGGGTGAACTTCTCGTTCTTCAGTGACCAGGTCTGGAACTGGATGGTGCCGGACAGTTCGCCGGATGTGTCGACCGGCCCGCTGGCGCCGGTCGTTCCACCCGTGCCTCCGGTGCAGGCGGACAGTGCGAGTGCAGCCGAGACGGTGATGCCGACGGCGAGCGTCTTTCTGATCGTCATGGACGTTTCTCCTTCGAAGTGGCCCAAGGGTGCCGCTCACGAGCCGGGTGGCATCCCTTTACTAAAACGATATAGTATCTGAACTATGCCACACGGTCGCCACCTTGTCCAGCCTCCGGCGGCGCCCCGGAAAGGATCGCGATGACCGAGTCGATCGCCCCCCTGCGCTTCGGCGCCAACTACACGCCGCGCTCCCAGTGGATGCATGCGTGGATGTCGCTGGACCTCGACGAGGTGCGACGCGACTTCGCCGCCCTCGCCGATCTCGGCCTCGACCACGTGCGGATCTTCCCGCTGTGGACGGTGCTTCAGCCCAACCGCACGCTGATCCGCGCCGAGGCCGTCGACGATGTCCGCGCCGTGGTCGACGTCGCCGCCGAGTTCGGACTCGACGCGAGCGTCGACGTCATCCAGGGCCACCTGTCGAGCTTCGACTTCATCCCGTCGTGGCTGTTCACCTGGCACGACAAGAACATGTTCACGCACCCGGACGCGCTCAGCGGCCAGGTCGCGCTCGTCGAGCGGCTGGGCGAGCGGCTCGGCGGCGCCGGCAACTTCCTGGGCTTCACGCTGGGCAACGAGACGAATCAGTTCTCCGCATCCACCCACCCTTCCCCCTGGCCGGTCACCGAGGCCGAGGCGGCGAACTGGATCACCACCCTGCTGGATGCCGCGCAGAGGGCCGCCCCCGCGCAGCAGCACGTGCACAGCGAGTACGACGCCGCCTGGTACATGGACGGTCACGGCTTCACCCCGGCGCTCGCCACTCGCCTGGGCGCGATGAGCACCGTGCACTCGTGGATCTTCAACGGCACCGCGCAGAAGTACGGGGGCCGGTCCGTGGCATCCGATCGCCATGCGGAGTACATGATCGAACTGGCGCGCGGCTTCGCCACCGATCCGGATCGCCCGATCTGGCTGCAGGAGGTCGGCGCGCCGTCGAACTGCCTGACGCCGGAGGAGACTCCGGACTTCCTCGAGGCGACCGTGCGCTCGGCCGCCCGGACCGAGAACCTCTGGGGCGTCACCTGGTGGTGCTCGCACGACGTGAGCCGCTCGCTGGCCGATTTTCCCGAGCTCGAGTACACCCTGGGGCTCGTCGATCAGGATGGCGTCGCGAAGCCCATCGGGCGCCGCTTCGCCGAACTCATCCCCGAGCTGCGCCAGCGGCAGGCGGCTCCGGAACGCTCGCTCGGCATCGTCGTCGAGGTCGACGACGATGAGATTCCGCTCAGCCGGGGAGCGATGAGCCCCGGCGGCTCGATCTTCCAGGCCTGGGTGGATGCCTGCGAGGCCGGTGTCGATGCCGCGTTCGTGACGTCGGTGGATGCCGCCAGGCCCGAGGTGCTCACCGCGCGGGGCATCACCGAACTCGTGCGTCCGGCGCTCCGCGGGGACGAGTACACCTCTCAGAACACCGTCGTCTGACCGGTGCTTCTTGGCGGATCAGCGCGGCGCGGCCGTGCTCTCGCGCACCGTGAGACCGGGCAACGGCCCGACGCGATCGGGCAGGATCTCGACCGAGTCGATCTGCTCGAGCAGGAAGTCCGCGGCATCCGCACCCAGCCCGAAAGTGTCACGCGTGATGCACGTGATCGACGGATGCACGAGACCCGCGACGACCGAATCGTCGAACGACGCGATGGAGAGATCGCCCGGCACGGAGACCCGCATCTCCTGGGCGACGCGGAGGCCCGCGATCGCCATGACGTCGTTGTCGAAGACCACCGCGGACGGGCGCTCGCGGCGGCTGAGCAGTCGTCGCATGGCGTTCGCCGCCTCGCTGGGCGAGAAGTCAGTGGCGATCACCTCTCCGGTCACGCCGCGATCCTTCTGCCCGACGAGCACCTCGGTGCGCATCCGCGTGTGCTGGAACTCGGCGGGACCCGCGACGTAGACGATCGAACGATGCCCGAGCGCCGCCAGGTAGTCGAAGAGGGCATGCGCGACCTGACTGTCATCGAGCCAGATCGTGGCCGGATGCGCGTCGTCCGAGGCATGACTGCCGATGACGACGGCCGGAAGGTCGAGATCGCGCAGCACGGTGAGACGCGGGTCGTCATCGCGCGGGTCGATCACGATCACACCGTCGACCTGATTGGCGCTGCGCCAGCGACGGTAGGTCGCCACCTCCTCCTCGAGTGAGGCGACGAGCACCATCTGCATCGCGATGCGATTCGTGGCGAGGGCCGACTGCACGCCGGCGATGAGGTCGGTGAAGAAGGCCTCGGCGCCGAGCGTCCCCGCCGAGCGGTTCACGGCGAAGCCGATGACCCCGGCGCGGGAACCGACCAGCGCGCGGGCCGCCGAGCTCGGCAGCCACTGATGCTGCTCCGCGATCTCTAGAATGCGCTGCCGCGTCTGCTCACTGACCCCCGGGCGGCCGTTCAAGGCGAAGGACACCGCACCGGGCGAGACCCCGGCGAGCCGCGCGATGTCGGTGATGGTGACGCGCTTCGCCTTGGACATGCCCCAACTGTAGCGATTCAGGCCTGTTCCGGAGCCGGCCGTCGCTCGTCAGATCGTCACGTCGCCGACGAGGTTCACCGTGATGCCCATGCCGGCGAACATCGCCGCCTTGGCGATGAGCGCCTTGTCGGCGGTCTCGGCGTCGGGCGCGTAGACGAGCTGCGCGTGGTTCGCCTTGTGCCGTGCCATGAACTGGTCACGCGAGACGCCGTGCAGCACGACGTGCGCGATCGGCCACTCCGGGTTCGTCGCGTCCTTGCGGCGCTGCGTCTCCTCGGCCGGCAGCTCGACGACCGATGCGCGGAAGATGTCGGCCTGCAGGATGCCGTCGGCGATGAACACCCGTGACAGCACGATCTCGCCGGGCTTGGACACGCCGTTGATGGTGGCCCCTCCCGCCGGGAAGAACACGTGGCCCTGACGCCACCCCTCCGCCTGGTCCCATCCGCCGAGGTGCGAGGCCGGCACGGACCCTGAGATCTCGTACACCCAGACGAACTGCCCGTCGAAGTCCTCGCCCCAGCGCACGTCGTGCAGTGTGTTGTCCGGCACGAGACCCATCGCGCGCCACACCCGGTCGGTGACGAGCGCGTCGACCGCGACGCCCTCGTCGGCCTCGTTGAAGTGCGGGAACGCCCGGCCCTCGTGCAGCACCCGCGATCCGTCGCGCGAGGTGACCGGAGGACGCTCGGTGGTGTTGAGGATGCCTTCGGCGAGGTCGGACGCAGGCACGAGGTCCTTCAGGCCCTGCTGGTACTGGATGCCGACGGCGTCGAGCCCGAAGTCGTCGGCGATGCGGAGGGCAGCGATGTACATCTTCAGCTGCCACTGCACCTGCTCGCGGGTGAGCTCGGTGGCGGCATTCTCCCCGTACTTGAAGGTCATGCCCCGCCCGATCAGCCAGTCGTAGGCGGCGTCGGCCTCCTCCTCGGTGACCGTGAGCATCTCGGCGTACAGGGCCGACTGCGAGAGGCGCTCCTTGTAGATGCCGGTCTTGTTCAGCAGCTCGTCGTCGAAGATGGCGTTGTACATGCCCATGCAGCCTTCGTCGAAGACGCCGATGATGGCCTTCTCCTCGACCAGTTGGGCGGCGAGGGCCTCACCGAGCTGCTTCTCGGGGCTCTCCGGCAACTCCGGCAGCGCGCGCACGTGCGAGCCGTCGTGGGTGATGGCACCGGTCTCGGTCCACTCGCGGATGCCGTTCTTGAACCAGTCGTCCGTGAAGTCGACCGACCAGATCGAGGCGTACGGCTTGCCCATCTTCGTCAGGCCGGCGTTCAGTCCGAGGAGGCCGACGAGCCCGGGCCAGTCCCCGGCGAAGTTCGCGACCGTGAGGATCGGCCCCCGGTGCGTGCGCAGACCTGCGAGCACATGATGGGAGTACTGCCAGACGGCCTCGGCGACGATGAGCGGAGCATCCGCCGGGATGTTCTTGAACACCTCGAGGCCCATGCGCTGGCTCGAGATGAAGCCGTGCCCCGTCTCGGGGTCGACGCCGTTGGCCCGGATGACCGACCAGCCGAGTTCTTCGAAGACGCCGGTGACGCCCGCCTCAAGCTCGACCTGCACCGGCCAGCCGCCGGTGTTCGCGGCCTCGCGGAGGTCGCCGGACGCGATGAGGTAGGCCGTCTTGGACACCGCCGCGGGGCGGGATGCCGGGGTGGGCAGGGTGTATGTGGTCATGATGCCTCCGGTGTTGTGGTCTGGATGAGCCGGGTGACGAGTTTCTCGCCGGCCAGGAGTCGGACGCCGCGCGCGATGCTCTCGCCGCGCAGCTGAAGGTCGTCGACGGTGAGGGTGCCTCCGTCGACGTGGAGGACGAGGGCATCGTCATCGATCTCGACGCGCCCCCAGCCGGTGCCCGTGGTGAACAGGAGATTCTGAGGCGTGCGATCGGCGGGGTCGAACGCGAGCACGCCGGCCGGAGCGTCCCACTGCGCACCGCTGGCACCGAGCAGCAGCGCCCAGGAGGCCAGCGATCGGGCGTAGTGATTGCCGCACTCGATCTCGTTCCAGGGACTGCGGTGCGTGCCGTCGTAGCGCGCCCGCAGCGAGCGCTCGATGCGGAGCGCGTCGTCCACGCGGCCGGCGAAGAGGAGGGAAGCCGCGACCTGGTGCTCGACGCCGGTCCACACCTCGTCCGAGTAGACGAAGGGGATCGCCGGGCGACCTCCGCGCGGCCAGGAGGCCAGCAGCAACCCGCCCTCGTCGTTCAGCGCGTATACCCGCTGCGTGCTCTCGTGGGCGGACAGGTCGTCGCGGTGGTTGTGGGTGGCGATCGCACCGAGCGCCGAGTCGACGTGCGCCTTGGGCAGCACGTATCCGAGGCCGTTCACGAAGGCGTGGAACTGACCCAGCAGTTGATCCGACAGCACGCCGTCCCCGTACTGATAGCGGTGCGCGTCCGGGTCGTCGATGACCTGGCGGTAGTACTCGCCGTTCCAGAGGGTCTCGTCCATCGCCGCGGCGACGTGATCCGCCCTCGCGTTCCACGCGTTCGCACGCTCGGTCTCGCCGAGATGACCGGCCATGCGGGCGCCGGCGCGGAGGGCCGCGAGGTAGATCCCGTTGGCGAGCGGTTCGGCCCCGTGGAACTCGATGTCGTACGTGTTGTGCATCTCACCGTCGAGCAGGCCGTCGCCGTCGCGATCCCATTCGCGGATCGCGTAGTCCAGGGTGCGGGATGCCGCCGGCCACAGCTCGCGCAGGAAGTCGTCGTCGCCGGCGAACCGCCATTCGCGGTGCAGGCGCAGCAGCGTGCCGAGCTGACCGTCGACCGCTGGGCCCATGAACCAGCTGGGACCGCCGAAGACGCGGTTGCCGCGGAACTTCTGGGCTCCGGCTTCGTCGGTCTCCAGCAGATACTCCGCACGGCGAGCGCTGCGCTCCAGCGACGGGAACAGCCAGGCGAGTGTCTGAGCGTAGGACCAGACGTGCGTGCACGTGCCCTCGCAGGATCCGCCGTGGTCGAAGGATCCCTCCCACGCGGCGAAGACGGGCCCCTCGCCGAGTTCCTGGTTCGGCGTTTCCACGACGAAACACGTCGTGGAGCGGGCCGCGGCGATGTTCGCACCGATCGCATCGGCGAGCACCGGGTCGAGGCTTCCACCGTAGAGCGCCTCGACGAAGGCATCCGTGTTGCCCTCGAGCGCCGGCAGATTCGCGTGCAGATGAGCGGCGGCCGACCAGGCATCCGGCCAGAGTGTCGCGTAGTGATTCTTGACGGTCTCGTCGCCGTGCGGGTCGTCGAAGACGATGTGGCCGTGCCAACCGCGGCGCCGGTTCGGGAAGCTCCAGGCCAGCACGAACTCGAAGTCGCGACTCTCGCCCGCGGCGAGCGTGTGCACGATGCCGAGCGAGCCGGTGCGGATGCGCGGCAGCTTCGCCAGCATCTCCTCTTCGGAGAGCGGTGCGGCATCCGGGTCCGCATCGAGCTCGGCGAACAGCCCGCGCGGGCGATCCTCCAGCGTGAGCCGCGGTTCGGCCTGCAGCAGTCCGTCATCGGTCAGGTCGTTCCAGAACAGCCGTGCGCCGTCGGGCCAGTAGCTCGTCACCCACTGCGGTTTTGCGGTGGTGGCGGCATCCGTCGTGGTCAGGCTCAGCGTGCCGTAGCCGGGATCGTCCTCGGGCAGCTCGATGTCGAAGTCGAGGCCGCGCACGCCTGCGTCGTCGCGCCAGCGGACGGTCTGCGTCGCCCGCATCCCCCAGGGCGCGCCGGGCCCCGGCGTGCCGCGACCGGCCGTGTGCGAGACGCTGCCGACGACGGTCACGGCGACCGGTGCGTCTCCGGGGTTGGTCACCCGGTACCGCAGCACGGCAGCGGGGATGCCGGAGGCGTCGGCGTCCAGCGGCACGAATGGAGTGAAGGCGTGCAGCGTCACCTCGACCGGCAGCTTCTCATCGGCGAAGTCGACATCGACGACGGGATACTCGCCGTGCAGCGTCGCCGCGTCGAGCCGCGGAAGACCTGCGAGCTGGTCGAAGGCGTACCCGGCATCCGCGTCGTGCCGGCCGGTGAGTCGCGCCTCGAGCACCCGGGTCACCGGCGCGCCGCCCTCGGGGGCGGCGTGGATGGCGAAGAAGGAGTGCGGGTTGCGCCGGCCCTTGTCCGGCAGGTTCTCGAACTCCCAGTCGCGCAGCTCGCCACGGGCGCCGATCGACACGTTGCCGGTGCCGATGCCGCCGAGCGGGAATGCGGTCGCCTGGGACGTGTGCGGGATGCCGCGGGCACGACGGATCATACGGCCTCTCCTCGTTGTGCGGCGGCGAGTTCGTGCACGACGGGCTTCGATCCCTCATAGAGGCGCACGTACCGGTCGAAGAGTGTGTCGTAGAGATCGCGGAGTCCGGCATCCGGCCTGATGGTCTGCGCGATCGGATTCCACTCGGTGATCAGCGGTTCCTCGCCCGGGTTCGCGACGGCTGTCGCTGCGAGGAAGGCGGCGCCGTAGCTCGCCCCGATCGTCGTCTCCGGTACCTCCTGCACGAGCCCGGTCACGTCCGAGACGACCTGCAGCCAGAGCTGCCCCTGGGTGCCCCCACCGACGGCGACGATCCGGCGGATGTCGGCACCGGCGGCGCGCATCGTCTCCACGTTGTGCCGTACGCCCAGGGCCGTGGCCTCGAGGGCGGCGCGGTACAGGTCTCCACGGGTGTGCTCGAGTGTGAGCCCGGCGATGACACCGCGCGCATCCGGGTCCTGGATCGGGGTGCGCTCTCCCGCGAAGTACGGCAGCAGCAGGATGCCGTTGGCCCCCGGGCCCGAATCGACCGCCTCGGCGAGGAGCTGCGGGTAGTCAGTGCCCGTCAGGTCCTTGAGCCAGGCGGTGAGTGCGCCCGAGGTCGAGAGGCCTCCCGCGAGATTGCGCGTGCCCGCGAAGGCGCCGGCGGTCGTCCACATCGACGGCGTGCGCAGCGTCTCCTCGCCCGTCGCGACGGCGCTGGTGAACACCATGAACATCGTCGTGCCGTACATCAGCATGAGATCGCCGGCCTCGTGCGCACCGACGCTGACGGCCTCGGTCCATGCGTCGATCGTCCCGGTGATGACGGGGGTGCCCGCGGCGATGCCGGTGATGGCGGATGCCGCGTCCGTGACCTCGCCGGCGATATCTCCCGCCCAGGCCAGAGCCGGCTCTTCGATCGTGCCTGCATACTGCTTCCACCAGGGCTCATACCAGCGCTCGTTCTCGATGTCGTAGAGCGGCGAGACCTGACTGGCGGATTGGTGGTCGAGCACATAGGCGCCGGTGAGCCTGCGGGCGAGCCAGGAAGCGGGCATGAACAGACGACGTGCGCCGGCCCAGGCATCCGGCTCCTCGTCGGCGACCCACGCGATCTTCGGCCCGCCGGCCTGCGAGGTGAGCACGCTGCCGCCGATGCGGGTGATCTCCGAGCCGCCGAGCTCTGCCGTCATCCGCTCGATCTGCGCGGCGGCGCGGGTGTCGACTCCGTAGAGGATCGCCGGTCGCACGGGCTCGTCGTCGTCATCGGCGAGGAGCACGCAGGGGCCCATGCCGCTCACGCCGACGGCGAGGATCTCCGCATCCTTCACTGCAGACAGCAGCTCGCGCGCGATCCCGACGAACTCGTCCCACCAGACCCGGCCGTCCATCTCCACCCAGCCGGTGCGCGGGCGGCTCACGTCATGCGTGCGTGTCGCGGAGGCGAGGATCGTGCCGTCAGCGGTGACGAGCACGCCCTTCGTGCTCGACGTGCCCACGTCGACACCGAGGGTGCATCGCATGGCGTCCTCCTTGAAACCAGGGCCCCGGAATCTGAAACCTGTCGCCACTGTACGCGAAATCGATTTCATGCCGCAAGGAGATGACGGTCTTTCTCCTTCGGGAGGCTCAGGCCCGGATCGCCGAGGCCGACTGCACCTCGTTGCGGAGCACGACGGTGCGTGCCGGCTGCGCATCACCGCCGATGCGCTCGAGCAGCATCTTGGCGGCCGTCACGCCCATGTGCCGCGCCGGCAGTCGCACGACCGTCACCGCGGTGGGCGACAGCGTGGTGAAGGGCAGCGAGCCGATGACGGCGACACCGACCTGCGGCGGGGTGAGACCGTGCTCGGTGAGCACCTGGATCGCGCCGACCCCGATGAGGTTGTTGCCCGCGACGACGGCGTCCGGCGGGTGAGGAAGCGCAAGCAGCTCCTCCATCGCGGCGCGGCCGCCGTCGACACGGAACGTCGCGAAACGCTCCAGCTCGGCGGGGTCGAGGTCAGGGAGTGCTGCCGCGAGAGCCGAGCGCCAGCCGGCGGCGCGTTCGGCGGCTGTGTCGATGTGCTCGGGGCCGCCGATGTAGGCGATGCGCCTGTAGCCGGCGCGAATCAGATCCTGCGTGGCCGAGGTGCCGGCGGCGCGGTTCGCCATCACGACGCCGTCGATGTCGTAGGTCGTACTGCGGTCGACGGCGACGACGGGCCGCCCGGTCGCGAGGATGCTGTCGAGCTGGGTGTGCTCGTCGGCGGTGGCGATGATGATGCCCGACATGTGCTCGGCGATCGCGATCTGCAGGTAGGTCGCCTCCTTCTCCACCTGGGCGTCGGAGTTGCAGAGCACCACGGAATAGCCGGCCTCGGAGGCGACATCCTCGACGCCACGGGCCATCTCAGTGAAGTACGGGTTCTCGATGTCGGGGATGATCAGGCCGATCACCTCGGAGCTCTGCCGTCGCAGCGTTCGAGCCGTGCGGTTCGGGGTGAAGTTCAGCCGCTTCGCGGCATCCCGGACCGCCGCGACCTTCTCCTCTGACACGCTCGTGCCGTTGAAGACCCGCGAGACGGTCGCGGGAGACACCCCGGCGAGTTCTGCGACGTCGTAGATCGTGGACATTCAAGCAATGTACCGCGCACGCCCCAGTTCTCTGGCGTTCCTGCCTGAAATCGATTACATTGGCGCCCATGACTTTCGCTTCCTCTGATCTGGCTTCCATCGCCGCGCTCCGATCGGTGCAGACACGATCGATCTCGCCCGAGAACTTCGACGGGGCCGTCGGTGGCGGCGGGCGCGCGACCGAAGGCACCGGAGCCTCCAACGCCCGCGATCTCGGTCCCGGCTGGAAGATCTCGCCCAGCGTCGACGTGAAGGCCGGCGAGACGTTCGACCTCGCGAACATCGAGGGCGCCGGCAAGATCACGCACATCTGGATCACCACGCACACCGACAATTGGCGCACCCTCCTGCTGCGTGCCTACTGGGACGGGGCCGAGGAACCGGCAGTCGAAGTGCCCTACGGGGACTTCTTCTGCAACGGCTGGGGCGTCTTCGCGCAGGTGAACTCGCAGGCGATCGCCGCGAACCCGCACGGCGGCTTCAACTCGTACTGGCCCATGCCGTTCCGCGACGGCGCCCGCCTGACCATCGAGAACACCTCGGACGTCGATGTCCGCATCTACTACCAGGTGACCTACGAGACCGGCGGCGACCACTCGAACGACGCCTACTTCCACGCCCAGTGGCGCCGCTCGAATCCGCTCGAGGGCCTCACCCCGCACGTCATCCTGGAAGGCATCGAGGGGCAGGGGCAGTACGTCGGCACCTACATCGCCTGGGGCGTGAACTCCAACGGCTGGTGGGGCGAGGGCGAGATCAAGTTCTACCTCGACGACGACACCGAGTATCCGACCATCTGCGGCACCGGCACCGAGGACTACTTCGGCGGCGCCTGGAACTTCGATATCCCCGGCCAGGGCTACACCGAGTTCTCCACTCCGTATCTCGGGATGCCGCAGGTCATCCGGCCCGACGGGCTCTACGTGAGCCAGCAGCGTTTCGGCATGTACCGCTGGCACCTGCTCGATCCGATCCACTTCCGGACCGGCATGCCGAAGGTCGACATCCAGGCCCTCGGCTGGCGCAGCGGCTGGCGCTACCTGCCGTTGCGCGACGACATCGCCTCGACCGCGCTGTTCTACCTCGACCGTCCCACCGCGCGCCGCCCGAAGACGCCGACCGCCGATGACCTGGAGGTGCACCTAGGAACCGCTCCGGTTCCCGACATCGGCGCCACGCCGCCGCGCGCCCCGCAGGACTGAGGGCGCCGGGGATGCTGTTCTCCCTTACGGGTGCGAGCGGAGCGGGCAAGTCCACGGTCCTGACGCACCTTCAAGAGGTCGGCTGGGGGACGGATCTGCGGTGCGTCGAGTTCGATTCGATCGGCGTGCCGGAGGGTGCGGACACCGCATGGCGGCATGGGGCGATCGAACACTGGGTTCGTCAGGCTCTCGCGGGGCAGGAGGACGGCGCGCACCTGCTGCTCTGCGGCCAGGTCCCGATGGGCGAGTTGCTCGCCGCGCCATCCGCTGACCAGCTGGACGGCATTGCGGTGTGTCTCCTGCACTGTTCTCCGGAGGTGCGCAGCGAGCGTTTGCTGCGCCGCGGCGAGCATCCGGACGCGATCTTTCATCACAACCGGTTCGGTGAGTGGTTCCGCGCGCACACGCTGGACCCGCAGCATGCGCCCGAGGTCATCCGCACTGACGGCGACCCGTCGATGCAGTGGTCGCGCTGGGCCGATGTGGAAGTCGGCGATCCGCGGTGGCGGGCTGAGATCATCGACACCGACACGCTCATGCCCGCGGCGGTCGCGCGAAGCGTCGAGGCATGGGTGCGTCGAGAGCTGTCCTCGCTCGACGCACCCTGACCTCGCCTCAGCTCAACCAGGCGGGAACGCGGCCCCGGAGCAGCGCCCTGTCGAGCGAGAAGCGGCCGGCTCCGATGAGCGCGAGAGCGAGAGCGGCGACGCCGAGCACGGCGACGAACTCATAGCCGCCGTTGCCGACCCAGAGGCCGGCGGACAGGTGGACGAGCACGAGGGCGACGACCATGTCGATGGCCAGCATGATGCCGACCACGCGGGTGAAGAAGCCCAGAGCCAGGAGAATGCCGCCGCCGAACTCGACGAAGGCGACGAGGGGCGCGGCGATGGCCGGCAGCGGCACACCCATCGCGGTGAAGCTCTCGATCGTGCCCGGGAGCGTGAACTCGAAGATCTTCTGTGCGCCATGCGCGGCGAAGATCGCGCCGACGACGACGCGGAGGACGAGAAGTCCCAGCGACGCGACCGGAGAGGGGGCGGAGGTGTTCGTCATGAGGAGTGGTTCCTTCGTGGCAGGACACCGCGCGCCAGGCGCGGAGCAGGGAGTTTCCCTGCTCCCACCGTAGGAATCTCACTTTTCATTCTGCTGAATAGGAGTCCTCCGACGGCCGCTCCCCGGATCAGACCAGCCCTCGCACTCGGAACTGCTCGGAGTGATAGACGCTGTTGTTCCCGGTATGCCACTGACTCACGCTGAGATGGAGGTCCGAGAGCGTCGACCCAGGGATGATGTATCCCCCGTAGAGCTGGGCGACGTGAGAAGCATCCTCCGTCCCCCACTCGGTGCCGTGCAGCAGCGTCGTCTTCGGCGCCGTGTAGAGGTTGTCGGTCGGCGTGTTCAGCACCATCGCGTCGATCCGGTAGGCGCCGGCGTTGAACCAGGTGAGGATCCACTTGCCGCCGAGCGGACGCAGGCACATCTCGCCGAATGTCCCGGGCAGGACCTCGGTGACCGGCTTGCCCCATCCCCAGGAGCCGTTCGCGAAACCCCACGGCTGGTAGGCCGAGAACGTCGTCATGTTGTTCGACGGCACCCGGTAGAGCACGATGCCCTTGTCGCGCTGGAAGCCCGTGCCGTAGATGTACACGTATCCGTCGCTGCCGAGGCCCCACGTGATGCACTGGAACTTGCCGCCGGCCATGTCGGCGGGGAACTGCAGTCCGGTGTGCTGCCAGGTCGCGCCGTTGTCGTCGGACTTCCAGAGCTCGGTCCACCGCACGGCTCCGAAGTGCGGGCCGTTGACGATCGCGTGCAGGTACATCCGCGATCCGATCGTGATGACGTCGGACGGAATGACGGTCGTGAAGTACGCGTCGTGCGGGTAGTACCAGAGCTGCGGCGCGGTGCCCTGCGTGTTCGCGCCGGCACCGCCGCAGCCGTTGAACGTGACGCCCGAGACGAGGTCGGTCGTCGATGAGTAGAGCGCCACCGGCGAGCGCCAGTTCGCGCCGCCGACATGGTCGGCCCAGGTGTCGCCGAAGACGAACAGCATCCGCCCGTCCGGTGTTCGCGCGGGGATGCCGAGATCGGTCACCCCGACTCCGTACTGCGACGGGCCCTGCGTCCCCGCGAGCACCTTGATGCGATCCACGGTGAGCGGTGCCGCGAACGCCGGGGCGGCACCGGCCGTCGACGCGACGAGTCCCGCGCCGAGAGCGACCGCGCCCCGCAGGACGTTCCTTCGAGTGATCTCCATCGATCTCTCCGTTTCTGTGTCGGTTACTTCAGGCCTGCCATCTTGATGTTGCCGATGATCTGCCGCTGGAAGATCAGGAACAGGATGATCACCGGGGCGGCTGCGAGCACCGAGCCGGCCATCAGCAGGCCCAGTTCCGTCGAGCGCTCCGAGCGGAATGTGGCCAGATACTGCTGCAGCACGAACCGCTCAGGCGTCGTGACGGTCAGGATCGGCCATACGTAGGAATTCCAGTACGCGAGGAACGCAGTGATGCCCATCACGACGAACGGAGGTTTCGACAACGGCAGGAAGATCCGCACGAAGATGCGCAGGCGGCCGCAACCGTCGAGCATCGCCGCCTCTTCGAGGCTCTTGGGGATGTTCAGGTAGAACTGCCGGATGAAGAACACCATCCCGGCGCTGGCGACACCGGGGATGACGAGCACTGCGAGGGTGTCGAGCATCGACAGTCTCGTCACGACGATGAAGCTCGTCAGCAGGATCGTCATGCCGGGGATGAACATCGTCGTGATGATGATCGTCCAGATGAGCCCCTTGAAGCGGAAGTCCAGCCGCGCGAACGCGTAGGCGGCGAGCGAATTGACCGCCAGGCTCAGCACGGTGAAGAGCACGGCCCCCATGAACGTCCACGCCAGAGTGCGCAGGAACGTGGGATCGGCAAGGATCTGCGCGTAGTTCTGCCAGAGCCACACCTCGGGGAAGAACTGGAACGGCGTCTGAATGACCTCGGTCTTCGCCTTGAAACCGGCGATCACCATCCAGGCGAGCGGGAAGAGCGAGGCGAGGACGAACAGCGCGCCGACGATCACCTTGCCGAGGAGGATGAGCCAGCCGCTCAGCCCGCGTGGTGCGCGCTGCGCTTTCGGGTCCTTCCCAGCCAGGACGATGCGGGTCGTCTCCTGCATGACCGCCATGTCAGTCCACCAGCCTTTCGGAGTTGACGAACTTGAAGACGATCGCGGAGACCGTGCCCAGCACGATGAAGAGCAGGAGTGCGGCGGCGATCGAGTAGCCGACGTTCACGTCGTTGCGGAAGTGGTTGAAGATGAACAGGTTCGGCAACGTGGTGGAGTCCAGCGGCCCGCCCTGCGTCATCACGAGGGGCAGCTCGAACTGCTGGATCGCGGCGACGAATCCGGTGATGAGCAGGTAGAGGAGCACATTCTTCATCTGCGGCAGCGTGATGTAGCTCGTCTTCTGCCACCAGTTGGCGCCCTCCATCGCCGCGGCCTCGTAGTACTCGGTGGGGATGTCGACCATCGCGGCGACCATGATCAGCGAGGTCAGTCCCATGCCGAGCCAGATGGCAGGCACGGCGACAGCCAGCAGCGCCCACTTCGGGTCGCCGATCCACGCGATCGGGTCGATGCCGAACACCGAGAGACCGGCATTCAGGAGACCGCCGGAGTAGTTGTAGATCACCACGAAGATGATCGAGGTGATCACCGCTGAGATGATCGTCGGAATGTAGATGCTGACCTTCAGGATGCTGGCCGCGCGACGGGACACGCTCACGACGAGGCTGGCGAATCCGAAGGCGAGAACGAGCATCGGCGGGACCGTCATCAGCACGAACATGAACCCGCGACCGATGGTCGCGGTGAACAGCGGATCCCTGAGGACGTTGGTGAAGTTGCGGAATCCGACGAACTCCGGATCCTTGTAGAAGCTCCAGTCCTGGAAGGACAGGTACATCGCGTAGATCGCCGGCCAGATCACGAAGATCCCCAGCAGCGCCACAACCGGCAGCAGGAACCAATAGGCGACCATGTTGTCGCGGTAGCGGTAGCGGTTCTGTCGTTGCCGGATGCTCCGGCGTTCTTCCCCAGTCAGACTGGTCATTCTCACCTCGTCGTGCTCGTCGCGATCTCGGGTGCATCACCGTGCGGGGTCGGGGGTCCCGGCCCCGCACGGGAGCGGCATCAGTTCTTCGGCGCCTTGTCGGGCAGGCCGTCGCGCTCGATCACTGTCTGGATCGCGGCATTCGCGGTCTTGATGGCGTCGTCCGGCGAGGCCGAGCCCTTCATCACCGACTCGAGAGCGGTGCCGACGGCCAGCGAGATGTCCCAGGGGTAGGTCGGCTCGGGGATCGCGGTCGGCGCGATGTCGTCGACGATGACGCTCGACCACGGAGCATCCGCCGCCTCATCGCTCCCGGCCACGGCATCCTGCACCGACTGGCGCACCGGAACCTTGGTGAACTGGGTGTCCACGAAGAACGGCACGAGGTTCTCCGGGTCGCCTGCGATGGCCCAGGCGAGGAACTCGCCGGCGGCCTCCGCATTCTTGCTCTTCGCATCGACGACCCACTTGAAGTTGCCGAGAGTGGTGGCCGTGCGGTCGTCGGCGCCGCGGGCAGACGGGAACGCTCCGATACCCGTCTTTCCGAGCAGGTCGGGGTAGTCCGATCCGATCTCCGACATCATCCATGAGCCGGACACCTTGAAGGCGACCTTCTGCTCGCCGAAGTCCTTGCCCTCGACGTATGCGGCCAGCGGCTGCTTGGGCATGTAGCCCTTGTCCCACAGTTCCTTGTACATCGTCATCATGTCGCGGTATCCGGCGTCGTCGATGTCCGGAGCGGTCCAGTCGGAGGACAGCGCGGTGTGCCCTGCGAAGTTGTACTGCTGACCGACCGAGGACCACGCGAAGGTGACCGCGTCCTGCGCCGGCGAGATGCAGTACTGCCCGTCCGCCAGCGTCGGCTGGATCTTGGCGCATGCGGCGAGCAGGTCATCCCATGTCGCCGGCGCCTTCCCGGAATCGACGCCGGCGGCGTCGAGCAGTTCCTTGTTCCAGAACAGCACCGTCTGCGGTTCGAGGAGCAGCGGGTAGGCGTAGTACGTGTCACCGACCGCCGAGACGGGCAGTGCTGAGTCGATGATCTCGGCGAGCGCGTCTTCGGGGACGATGCCGTTGAGCTCGTGCAGCTGCCCGGCGTTCACCGCATCCTGGATGCTGCCCGGGTGCGTATAGACGTCGGGGGCCTTGCCTGCCGCCTGCGCCGCCTTCATCTTCTGGTCCCAGGCGTCGGCCGGCACCTCGGTGTCGACGACCTTGATCTCGTCCTGGGATTCGTTGAACTTCTTCACGATGTTCTCGTACCACTCGTTCTCCACCGGGGTGAAGGTGCGGTGCCAGAACTGGACGGTGGTCTTGCCGTCTTCTCCGCCGTCGCCCCCGGCGCCCTCGCCGGGTGTGCCCGAACCGCAGGCCGCCAGCATCGATCCGACGGTCACAGCCCCCAGGGCGGCGATCGCGATGCGACGCGTTCGTGTGGTGATTCTCATGGTTCCTCCTCAGGAACAGACTCCTCAACGAGTCGTTGCTGTGTGCTCGGCTTTCGCCGAAGGACACCGGCCGTGCCAGTTCGATCCTCAGTGACCGGGTAGCGCCAGAGTAGGCGAAATCGATTTCATGCGCAAGAGATCCGTTCAGCGCACGATCATCCGGCACGGTCGAGCTCGGCGGAGAACCAGAACACGTTGTACGGGCCCCACAGCGACAGCACGAAGTGGATGCGGCGCCCGCCGTCGGTCGCGTACCGGGGGTTCAGATACGGCGAGTAGAGCCCTGGGTAGTCCACACCGGAGACGAGTTCGATCGCGTCTCCCCACGGTCCCCACGGGGTCACACCCTCTCGGATGTAGGCATTCCCGGCATCCGAGTAGGTCATGATCCAGCGCTCGAGATAGGTCGACCACATCACCGAGAGCTCGCCGATCGTGCCGCCGACGACCGTCTCGGCATCCGCCATCTCGCTGCTCCACTTCGGCGTGCCGTCCACGACTCCGGCGAAGTACGAATAGGCGGCCTGGTCCTCGACCGCCTCCTCTGTGGCGGGCACCCGCATGAGTTGCACTCCACCGAAACGACCGGCCGGGATCGACCAGAAGTACACGTAGTCCGCGCCGTCGTCGGTGACCCGCGCCGGGGCGATCTGAACGAAGTTCGAGTCACCCGGCCACTCGACGCCCTCGACGGGCGACCAGCTCTCGCCGCCGCCCCGCGAGACGATCAGCCGGGCGTGATTCGCGTCCCAGGCCCCAGGATCACCCCAGAACCGCACCGACATGTACGACACGTAGATCGTCTCGCCGATCGCGAAGCCGTAGGTCGGGATCTTCGTGACCTCGCCGCCGGCTCCGTTGGCATCGTGATCGCCCTCGATCAGGGGCGCAGCGAGCCCGATCTCATCCGTCACCCAGCTGTCGAAGTCGATGCCGTCGCTCGGGTCGTCGTCGGTGGTCCAGGCTGCGACATTCGACCTCCAGAACTCGCCCTGTCCGCCGATCGACTCGGGATCCCGCTCGCCGAAGGTGTCGCCGAAGAAGAAGAACGTCTTGTCGCCGACGTTCGTCATCGAGCCGAGGTCGGTGCCGGCGACCGACACCGCAGCGGTGTCGTTCATCGCGTCGGGGCCGGTGAGCTGCGCGATCTCGGTGAGGTTCGACACACCCTCCAGCACGAACGGCTTGTCTGGATCCGGGTCGACGGTCACGCGATCGCTTCCGCCGCTTCCGGCACAGCCGGCGAGGGCGAGTGCGAGGACGAAGAATGCCGCGATTGCTGTGCGGCGGGATGCTGTGCTGGCGGGCATGATGCTCCTCGATCGATGGCGTTCATGACCCGAACCTAGCGAAATCGATTTCAAGACACTAGGGTCTTCCGCATGCCCAGCTCACCTGATGACCCATGGCTTCCGTCGTCCGGCGACGCTTCCGCAGAGCCACGATGGGGTCATCCCGATCAGGATCGGCCGCCCGCACAGATGTCGGCGACTACGGGATAGTGGTCGGACGGGGGGAGTCCATCCGGCTCCGCACGCACGATCCACGCGCCCGTCGCGTGAGCCCCCAGGGACCCCGGCGCGAACAGGATGTGGTCGATGCGCCGCTCGAACTGGTCGACGGCCTCGGGCGGCGCGAAGCGGTTGGTGGAGCTGAGGGTGCGCTCGTCCGCGTCGGCGGGCGCGGCATCCCACGCGTCCCTCAGGTCCATGCCGACCAGCGGGGCCTGGGTGTCGTCGTAGTTGAGGTCCGCGAGCAGCAGGCTCGGCAGCGGCCGTCGCTCGCAGCCTTCGCGGGTGAGCCTGCGCAGGGCCGCGACCTGGGCGGTGGTCTCGTCGACCCGCTCCGGTTCCCAGCTCGTCGCCCCGACGACGACCCTGAGCTCCCCTCTCGGGTGCGCGACGGTTGCGACGAGAGCGGCGTTGACCCGCCCCTCCGACGGCGTCTCCACCCTCTCGACGCGCATGATCGGCCAGCGGCTGACCAGCCCGAGGCCCATCCGCACTCCCTCCTGGGAGGGGTGCTCCACCGGATCCGGCTCGGGAGGGAGGCCGACGGGAACGAACGCGGGCCACCCGCCGACCGCCTCGGCGAGCACATCCGCCTGGGTGCGCTCCGGCGTCCCCCAGCATTCCTGCACACCCAGCACGTCGGGTCGCTGTTCACGCACGACCGAGATCAGTCCCGGTTCCCGCCTTCGCCAGTCGTCACCGAAACGCCACCAGACGTTCCAGGTCATCGCACGGATGCAGTCCATGCCGACCATGCTCGCCGCCCGCCATGGAGCCCGGCATCCCCCTTGACACCCCCCGCGCCTCCGCAATTCGCAGGGAGCCGCCGACGGCTCAGCTGTGGGCGGCGACCACCCTGGCGACCTCGGCGCGCTCGGCATCCGTCGGCTCGGCGATCGCCATCCGGCAGTGCGTGTCCACCACGTCGAGCACCCGGTAGGCCTCCTTCATCCGCGCCATGTCCCCGCCGATGAGCGTGGCCACCTCGTCGACGGCCGTCTGCGCGGCGCTGATCGCTGCGGCATCTCTCGCGCGACCGGCGTCGGCCAGCGCCCGGAACGGCTTCGGCGTGACCGAGGACACCCCCGAGACGACGCCCTGCGCCCCCACTCCGACGGCGGCGATGAGGTCGCGGTCCGCTCCGGTGTACAGCTCGAAGTCGGCCGGCACCGCAGCGCGGTAGGCGGCGATGTCGTCGAGTGACAGCTCGCTGATCTTGGCGCCGACGACATTCGGCAGTCCGGCGAGCCGCACCAGCAGTTCGGGAGAGACCGGGTTCCCGCTCCGGGCCGGGTAGATGTACACGTACAGGCGGCCGTCGCCGACCGCCTCGGACACCGCCCGGTAGTACTCGAAGATCGAGTCGTCGGTGGCGGGAAGGTAGTACGGCGTGAGGGCGGCGAACTCGGTGGCGCCGAGCTCGCGGGCGATGGAGGTGAGCCGCACCGCTTCGAATGCGCTCGGCTGCCCGACGTGCACGATCACACGCATCCTGCCGGCGAGCTCGGCGAGTGCCGCTTCGACGAGCACGGAGAACTCCCCGGCATCCACCGCGGGGAACTCGCCCGTGGTGCCGAGCACGAACGCGCCCTCGTTGCCCGACCGTCCGACGAAGCGGAAGATCGCCCGCGACCCCTCGAGGTCGAGCGTCCCGTCGCGGTGGAACGCGGTGGGAACGGCGGTCAGGATGTCGTAACGGGTCACTTCTTGTTCTCCTTGGAGTTCTTGCGGGCTTTGCGGACGCCTCGCTGCGGCGCGTCGACGTTGCGGACGGTCGATGTGAGCAGGTCGGGCTGCGCGGCGAGCTCGTCGTGCGCCTTCTCGATCTGCTGGATGGTCTCGGGGCGGAGGATCGATTCCTCGAGCGACGTGCGCTCGGCCGCCGGCTTGCGTGCGGCGCGGATGGCGGGCATCACGATCGACAGCACCGCCAGCACGATGAGGACGATCGCGATCGGGCTGACGACCTCGAAGAACGGCCGCGTCGGCAGGATGGCGAGCGTGCGTGCCAGGTTCTCCTCGGCGAGCGGGCCGAGGAGCAGGCCCAGGACGATGGGTCCCGCGGGCACCTGCATCCGCTTGAGGAGCAGGCCGATCACTCCGAACACCAGCATGGTGATGACGGTCGAGAGGCTGTTCGACGTCGCGTACGTGCCGATGATGCAGAAGATCAGGATGCCGCTCCACAGGTACGGTTGCGGCACGTCGAGGAGCTTCACCATGCCCTTCATGCGCACCAGGCTGAGCCCGAGCGACAGCAGGGTCGCGACGAGCATGATGCCGACGATCGACACGACCAGATCGGGCCGGTTGGTGAAAAGGGTCGGGCCCGGGGTGATCCCCCAGATGATCATCGACCCGATCATCACCGCCATCACCGAGTCGCCCGGGATGCCGAGCGCCATCGTGGTGGTCAGCGATCCGCCCAGCGTGGCGCTGGAGGCGGTGTCGGATGCCGCCACGCCCTCGATCGATCCCTTGCCGAACATCTCGGGGTGCTTGGACGCCTTGCGCGCCCGTTCCCAGCCGATGAGCCCGGCGATGTCGCCACCGGCCGCTGGAATGAGGCCGACGCCGAGTCCGACCGCACCGCCGACCGCGGTCGCCCGGCCGCTCTGCCGGAGTTCGGACCTGTTCGGCCACCAGCGACCGAGGCTCGAGATCGGGCGCACGTTCGAGGCGTGATGGGTGAGCAGCTGATCCAGCAGTTCGGCGATGCCGAAGAGACCGATGATCACGGCGATGAAGTTCACGCCCTCGACGAGTTCGAGCACCCCGAAGGTGAAGCGCTGGTCGGCCGTCGCCTGGTACGTGCCGACGGTGCCGAGCATGAGCCCGAACAGGCCCGCCAGGATGCCTTTCAGCATCGACTTCGAAGAGATGCCGATCATGATCGCGATGCCGAACACCACGAGGGCGAACAGCTCAGGCGACTTGAAGTAGTCACGGGCGAAGCTGGCGATCGGCACGGCGGCCACGGCGAACAGCACGAGCGAGGCGAGGATGCCGACCGCCGAGACCATCGCGGAGATCGTGAGCGCGAGACCCGCCCTGCCCTGTTTGGCCATCGGGTAGCCGTCGAGCGTCGTCGCGATGGAGGCCGGCGTCCCCGGGGTGTTGATGAGGATCGAAGGAACCCGATCGCCGAAGTTCGCGGCCACGTAGATCGTCAGCAGCACCGCGAGACCCTGCACGGGCTCGAGGGTCATCGTGAAGCCGGCGGCGAGCGCGACGGCCATGGTCGCGGTGATGCCGGGGAAGGCTCCGACCATGAAGCCGAGCAGCAGCCCCACGAGCATGTAGAGCAGGATCGAGATGTCGAGGAGCGAGTTGAGCCCCTCCATGAGTGCGTTCACAGGGGGATCCTCAGGAGCATCCCGAACACGACGTAGACGAACGCCGTGACGGCGACGGAGTAGATGATGAGGCTCAGCCAGCGGCGGTGGCCGTAGACGAGCATGAGGGCGGCCATCAGGAGGGCGGCGGCGATCGGGAAGATCTCGATGCGGTAGCCGAAGAGGATGACCGAGCCGACGGACCACACCGCGATGAAGACGCCGGCGATCGCGAGGGTGGCGACGACGCGGATGACTCCGCCCGACCGCACGCGATCCAGATCCTCACGACCCGGGGCGGGCCGGGTGATCGCGACGACGAGGATGAGGATGGCGACCGCGACGCCGGTGACGCCGATCACCATGGGCCAGAAGCGGGCGTCGATCTGGCCGGGTGCCGCTTCGCGACGCAGGCCTATCTGCGTGGTGAGGAAAAGGTAGCCGGCGGTGAACGCCAGCGCGACGAGGCCGAAGGCGATCTCGAGGGGCCGTGAGGCGGCTTCGCCCTGATGCTCGTCCTGTTCGACGGTGTCTGAGGTGGACATCTCTCTCCTTCCCTGTCGTGGGGCGGGTGTTGAGCCCCGCCCCACCGGGAGATCAGCCCAGGAGATCCTGGAAGAGGACGAACTGCTCGTCGACGAACTCCGTCCACTCGGCGGAGTCGCGGTAGACGACCAGGTTTCCGGAGTCCTTCTGGAACTTCTGGTACGCGTCGGACTCGACGGCCTCCTTGACGGCGGCTTCGAGGGTCTCCTTCACGTCGTCCGGCAGACCCTTCGGGGCGTAGATCCCGCCCCATCCCCCGAACAGCACCTCTTCGCCGAGAGCCTCCTCGACGGTCGGCACGTCATCGAGATCCGGGTGGCGCTCATCGTGCATGACGGCGAGGATGCGCACCGCTTCGCCCTGGGCGAGTGCTTCACCCAGGCCCGAGACGGATGCCACGGTCTCGCCGGATGCCGCAGCGGCGACCGCGGTCGCGCCGCCGTCGTACGGCACGGGGGTGAACTCGGCGTCGGTCGCGGTACCGAGACCGATCGTCGCCGCCTCCCAGATCGAGCCGGCGCCGGAGTTCGCGACGGTGACCGCACCGCTCTTCGCCTTCTCGACGAGGTCTTCGAGCGATTCGATCCCGCTGCTCGCGCCGACACTGATGACGCCGGGGGCGAGCATGATCTGCCCGAGCAGGTCGTAGTTCTCGGGCAGCACGTTCGCGTCCTGCGTCGTGTTGAGCATCGCGATCTCGACGGGCGCGAAGCCGATGACGTAGCCGTCGGCCTTCTGCGACCCGACGTACTCCATGGCGAGGGCGCCGGCAGCACCCGGCATGTTCTCGGGGATGACGCTGACACCGAGGATCTGCTCCAGCTCGGTGGCCAGCGCGCGCGACGAGAGGTCGGAGCCGCCGCCCGGGTTGGCCTGGATGATCAGGCGGATGTCCTGCTCGGGGAACGACGACTCAGGAGTCTCGCCCTCTTCGACCTTCGTGCAGGCCGACAGGACGAGGGCTGTGGCGGCGAGGGCGGCGAACGCGGCGGCCGCCCGGGTGATGCGCGTGCGGGGCATCTTTGCTCCTCTACGTGGGTCGACCGTGTTGTCGACATCGCGAGGCTAGCAGTGTTGACTGTTAACAGTCAACACGAATGTGCGACGGCACCCCTGCAGACGCACGACCGATTCAGTCCCGGCGCTCGGCGAGCTCGCTGAGCATCCGGTCGCGGGCACCGTCGAGATGCGCTGAAAGCACCCCTGCCGCCTCGTCCGGCGAGCCGGAGCGCATGACCTCCATGAGTGCGACGTGATCGCCGGACGACTCGTGAAGATCATCATCGTGGTTGATCGTCACCTCGAGCAACGCCGCGAATGTCGGCAGATATTGATTCCAGGCGCCCTGCAGGCGCGGGTGGTCGGCGAGCGTGTAGATCTGGGAGTGGAAGTCGAGATCGGCCGTCACGAACGCGGCGTGGTCGCCGACATCCGCCGCCGCGGCCATGCGCCGCACGGCGGCCGCCATGGCCGCCCACCGCGCGTCGTCCTCGACGCGCATCGCACGCGAGAGGGCGAGCTGCTCGAGCGCGCCGCGCAGGCTGTAGAGCTGGTCGACGTCGTCGGTGGTGAGACCGGTGATGTACACGCCCCGGGGACGCTGCACCTCGACGAGCTTCTCGAAGCTGAGCTGGGTCAGGGCGTCCCGGATGGGGCCGCGACTGACGGCGAATTCCTCGGCCAGCGCCTCCTCCGTGATGCGCGCCCCGGGGGTGAGCTCTCCGCTGACGATCCGCTGCCGGAGCACTCGCGCCACCTGTGCGCCGAGGGACTCCCCGCGCTTCACCGTCTGCGTCACCGCCACCTCCTGTTAACGGTTGACAGGATACGCCACGAACTCGGCATCCCCTCGATCGCTCCGTAGACTCGCCAGTGGGCGCGAGAGTCGCGACGCGATGGGAGGCAGCAGGACGGTGACGGCACGGAGCATCTTCGCGCTGACCCGTCTGGCCGCGGCGGCGGTGTGTCTGGCCGCGCTCATCCATCGGCTGGCCTGGGGTCTCAGCTCGCAGACGATCGCGGGCCAGAACTTCCTCGCGTACCTGACCGTGCAGTCGAACTGCGCATTCGTTCTGCTGCTCATCGTCGCCGGCGTCATCGCCTTCCGCCGCCAGGCCGATCCACGATGGCTGACGATCGCCCTCGCCATGGTGCTGACCTGGACCATCACCGCCGGCCTCGCCTTCGCGCTGATCGTGTGGCAGGCGGGACTCCGCGGCATCCGCGTCGATGTCCCCTGGTCCGATCAGGTGATGCACTTCTGGCTTCCGGCCTGCACGGCGCTCGCCTGGACCCTCACCCCCGGACACCGCCGGGTGTCGTGGTGGGTGGTGCCGGCGTCGCTGGCCTACCCGTTGCTGTGGGGTGCGGTCACGATGTGGCGGGGTCCGCTCATCGGCTGGTACCCGTATTACTTCCTCGATCCGCGGCAGGTCAGCGGGTTCGGAGAGTTCGCCGTCACCGCCGCCATCGCTCTGGCGATCTTCGCCGCCGTTGCGACGGTGCTCGTGATCATTAGCAGGGTGCGCCCGTTCAGCTGGTCACGGGGTTCCGGCCGGCACGAAGAACCCGAGTGACGACGCCGCTGCGGCCACCGCCTCATCCGTCTTGAGTGCCGCGAACTCCTCTGCCGCCGCCCCTCCGACCAATCCGACCAGAATCGGCTCGCCCGTCGCCGGCAGCAGGTTGATCCAGGTGCGAATCGGCGCATCGCCATCCACGACGTGCCAGATGCTCGCCTCGGCATCCCAGAACGGCTCCTCGAACTGCAGCCAGATCGTCTCGATGGCGCCCATGGCCAGCGCCGTGATCGCCCCGCGGTGCGTGAGGGGCAGGGCGGGATGGAACTCGATCGCCTGCTGCTTGAGCACGCCGAGCGGCACGGTGACGACGACGCGGTCGAACGACAGCGACTCCCCCGTGCCGAGTCGCAGGCTGACGCCCGTGTCGTCGTAGGCGACGCGACTGACAGGAGACGAGAGCCGCACCTGCGCGCCGTCCAGCATGCCGTCGAAGACGGGGATGACATCGCCCGTCGACGCGGCGAGGTCGCCGCCGGGCACGGCCGGCGGGAACCACGCGGAGACCTCTTCGGCGTCGGCGCCCGTGGTCGCCGCGACGAAGGCGAGCAGCGCGGTGATGCCCGGATCGGCGACGTCCACGCCGGCTTCCGAGAACGCATCCGAGAGCGAGACGTCGGCGAGCAGGCTGCTCGCCGCATCGATCGCCGCCTGCATCGGCTGCGCATCCACCGGCTCGACCTCGCCGTCCGCCGTGAACCACCCAGCGGGCACGAGGTCCGCGATCGGGGTGCCGAGCGTCTCCAGATCCCCGCGGAGCTCCGCATCCGCACCGCCGAGCAGCCAGCCGCCGAACTGCACGGGCACCGGCCATGCGTCATCGGTCCACGACTCGATCCGGCCGCCGACTCGAGGCCGAGCCTCCAGCACGGTGACCTCGGCGCCCCCGTCGATCAGGCGCGCCGCCGCTGCGGAGCCGGCCAGGCCGGCGCCGATCACTGCGATCCGCTCACCGCTCTCGGCGGCATCCAGCAGTTCGACGGCCGCCCGCTGTCCGGAGCGGAGCGCGCCGCGCATCGTTCCCGGGGCGTCGGAACTCGTCGCCTCGCCCGCGAAGAAGAGCCGGTCGCCGACGGGACGCGCCAGGGCGTCGCGCACTCCTGGTTGCGCACCGACGGGCATGAAGCTCGCCGCGCCGAGCGCGAAGGGATCGGTCGACCATGCGCTGCGCACGACAGCGGTGGGCAGCGGGACGCCGTTCGACGGGGTCGGGCCCGGGGTGGGTTTCGCGGTGGCGGTCGGGGCCGGCGTCGGGTCAGGGCCGGGCGTGCAGGAAGCGAGCAGCACGGAGACGGCGCCGACACCGGCGCCGAGAAGCAGCGTTCGACGGGTCATCCTCATCGTGTCGCCACACTATCGCGCCCGCTCGTCGCCGTCGGCCTCGTCGGCCCTGCGATGTGCGCGCGGGCTCCACAGCATCACCTCGGTGGACCGGCGGATGCGGCGCCCGCCGGGCAGCGGGGTGACCCCGGCCGATCCCGCTGCGAACACGCGCATGCCGGGGCGGTTCTCCCGCTCCGTGCGCAGCGCACCCTCGAGTTCGAGGACGCGGCGTCGCAGCGTCCGGTTCTCGTTCTCCAGCGCGAGCACCCGCGCGATCGCGGGGAGGCTCATGCCCTCCGATGACAGCTGCGCGACCTCGCGCAACTGCTCGAGATTGCGCGTCGAGTACCGGCGGGACCCCCCGGTGGTACGACCGGGGACGACGAGGCCGATGCGGTCGTACTGACGCAGGGTCTGCGGGTGCATGCCCGCGAGTTCGGCCGCGACGGCGATCGCGAACACCGGGGTGTCGGCATCCATGCGGCGTTCAGCCATGGTCCCTCACCTCTGCTCCCGGTGTTCCGTCGCCGTCGCGTTCGTCATCGTCTCGCCTTGGCCATCATCTCGGCCCGCGGGTTCTCCTTGGGTTCGGCCTCCTGGAACCTCTCCAGCGCTTCCCGCGCCGCTTCGTCGAGGTGCGTCGGCACCGCGACCTGCAGCTCGGCGAGAAGATCGCCGGTGCCCTTGCTCGTGGTGACGCCTCGACCCTTGACCCGCAGAACCCGACCGGACGGGGTGCCGGGCGCGACGCGCAGCTTCACGATGTCGCCGCTGAGAGTGGGCACCTCGATGGTCGCCCCGAGGGCCGCCTCGGTGAAGGTCACCGGCACGGTGAGGCGCAGGTTCAGTCCGTCACGGGTGAACACCGGATGCGGCTTGACGGCGATCTGCACGACGATGTCGCCGCTCTCGCCGCCGTCGGGAGAGGGCCGACCGCGTCCGCGCAGGCGGATCTTCTGACCATCCGCGACACCGGCCGGAATCTTCACCTTGAACGGCTTGCCGTCCTCGCCCTGCAGGGTGATCGTCTCGCCCTGCACGGCGGTCGTGAAGTCGAGCGTGGTGCGCGCGGTGACGTCGGCGCCGCGCTGCGGTCCGCCGAAGCCGCGGTACCCGCCGGAGGTCCGGCCGAAGCCGCCCGTGCCGAAGGAACCGCCCTGGCCCTGGTTGAACATCGCGAAGATGTCCTCGAAGTCGGCCGACTGGCCGCGCCCCTGCTGACCGAACCGGCTGAACACGTCTTCGAAGCCGCCGGCGCCCGCGCCACCGGCCGTGAAGCGTGCACCGGAGCCCATCGCGCGGATCTCGTCGTACTCCTTGCGCTGATCCGCATCGGAGAGCACCGAGTAGGCCTCGCTGATCTCCTTGAACGTCGCCTCCGCCTTCGCATCGCCCTGATTGGAGTCGGGGTGATACTTGCGGGCGAGCTTGCGATAGGCCTTCTTCAGCTCGGGCTCGCTGACGTCCTTCGCGACCCCGAGGATCTTGTAGAAGTCCTTGTCGAACCAGTCCTGGCTAGCCATCGGCGCCTACTCGGCCGGCACGGCGACGACGACCTTCGCGGGGCGCAGCTCGACATCGCCGAGACGGTAGCCGAGCTCGACGACCTCGAGCACTGTGGTCTTCTCGGCGCCGGGTGTCGGCTGCTGGAAGATCGCCTCGTGACGCTGAGGGTCGAACTCCTCGCCCTTCTCGCCGTACGAGACCATGCCCATGCGCTCGGACACGAGGCGCACCTTCTCCGCGATCGCGAAGAACGGCGTCCCCTCGGTGAGATCTCCGTGCTGGGCGGCGCGATCGAGGTCGTCGAGCACCGGGATGAGGCCCTTGGCGGCTTCGCCCTTCGCCCGCTCGATCTCGACCTGGCGCTGCTCCTCGGTGCGGCGTCGGTAGTTCGCGTACTCGGCCTGCAGTCGCTTGAGGTCGTTCAGCAGGGTCGATTCCAGGTCGGCGAGGACGGCGTCCTCCGCCGCGGCCTCGCCGGTCTGGGCGGTGCCGAGGATGTCGTCGACCGTGAGCTCTTCGGGTGCGGCGTCGGCCGGGGTCTCGTCAGAGCCCTCGGCCGCGGCGGCCTCGCTGGAGTCCGGGTTCTGCGGCGCGGGGCCGGATGCCTGAGCATCCGGCCCCTCACCGGGAACCTCGGCGTTGTCGTCGAAGTTCTTGTCCGTCATGATTACTTCTTCTCGTCCTCGTCGTCGACGACCTCTGCGTCGATGACGTCCTCGTCGGAGGACTCCTCACCGGCGGGGGCGTCACCCTCGGGAGCGGCGCCTGCCGCGGCGTCCGCCTGCGACTGGGCGTAGATCGCCTCGCCGAGCTTCGTCTGAGACTCGTTGAGCTTGTCGAACGCCGTCTTCACGGCGTCGTCGTCATCTCCGGCGAGCGCCGACTTGAGAGCATCGACGTCGGCCTGGACCGACTCTTTGACGTCGGCGGGGAGCTTGTCGTCGTTGTCCTTGATCAGCTTGTCGATCGAGTACGCGAGGGTCTCGGCCTGGTTGCGGACCTCGGCGGCCTCGCGGCGCTTCTTGTCCTCGGCGGCGTTCTCCTCGGCCTCGCGCACCATGCGGTCGATGTCCTCCTTGGAGAGGGACGAGCCGCCGGTGATGGTCATCGACTGCTCCTTGCCGGTGCCCTTGTCCTTGGCGGACACGTGCACGATGCCGTTGGCGTCGATGTCGAAGGTGACCTCGACCTGCGGGATGCCACGGGGAGCCGGAGCGATGCCGGTGAGCTCGAACGTGCCCAGCGGCTTGTTGTCGCGGGTGAAGTCGCGCTCGCCCTGGAAGACCTGGATCGCGACGGACGGCTGGTTGTCGTCTGCCGTGGTGAAGGTCTCGCTGCGCTTGGTCGGGATGGCCGTGTTGCGCTCGATGAGCTTGGTCATCATGCCGCCCTTGGTCTCGATTCCGAGGCTCAGCGGGGTGACGTCGATGAGCAGCACGTCCTTGCGCTCACCCTTGAGGACGCCGGCCTGCAGGGCGGCGCCGACGGCGACGACCTCGTCCGGGTTGACGCCCTTGTTGGCTTCCTTGCCGGCCTCGCGCATGACGAGTTCGGCGACGGCGGGCATGCGGGTCGAGCCGCCGACCAGGACCACGTGAGCGATGTCGGCGACCTTGATGCCGGCTTCGCGGATGACGTCCTCGAAGGGCTTCTTGGTGCGGTCGAGCAGGTCCTTGGTCAAGTCCTCGAACTTCGCGCGGGTGATGGTCTCGGAGAGCGAGACGGGACCCGAGTCGGTCAGCGAGAGGTACGGCAGGTTGATGCTGGTGCTCGTCGAGGACGAGAGCTCCTTCTTCGCCTGCTCCGCGGCCTCCTTGAGGCGCTGCAGGGCGATCTTGTCGCCCGAGACGTCGACACCCGAGGTGTCCTTGAACTGCTTGATGAGGTAGTCGACGAGACGCTGGTCCCAGTCGTCGCCGCCGAGTCGGTTGTCACCGGCGGTGGAGCGCACCTGGATGGTCGAGAAGTCGTCGTCCTTGCCCACCTCGAGGAGGGAGACGTCGAAGGTTCCGCCACCGAGGTCGAAGACGAGGATGAGCTCGTCTTCCTTGCCGCGGTCGAGGCCGTAGGCGAGAGCTGCTGCGGTGGGCTCGTTGATGATGCGGAGCACGTTCAGGCCGGCGATCTCGCCGGCCTCCTTGGTGGCCTGGCGCTCGGCGTCGTTGAAGTACGCGGGGACGGTGATGACGGCATCCGTCACGGTGTCACCCAGGTACGACTCGGCGTCGCGCTTGAGCTTCATGAGGATGCGCGCGGAGATCTCCTGCGGCGTCCACTTCTTTCCGTCGACCTCGAAGGTCCAGTTCGTGCCCATGTGGCGCTTGACGGATGCGACGGTGCGGTCGACGTTGGTGACGGCCTGGCGCTTCGCGGTCTCACCGACGAGCACCTCCCCGTCCTTCGTGTAGGCGACCACCGACGGGGTGGTGCGGAAGCCTTCGGCATTGGCGATGACCTTCGGCTCGCCGCCCTCGAGGACGCTGACGACGGAGTTCGTCGTACCGAGGTCGATTCCAACAGCACGTGCCATGTGATTCTCCTTCTGGGTTCGGTCTGAAGTCTGCAGCGAATCAGCAAACCTGAGTCGCAATGACTCAACTGTACTCCGGGCTCCGCATGCTGTCAAAAGAACTTGATACGTGACGACTCAAGTTTGGCTTGCAGGGCTCGTGCGAGCCTTCTCCTATCCGCTGGTCTCGTCCAGTCCTTCTGCCCCCGCACCCGCCTTCTCCAGTCAGAAGGGTGGTGGGGTGTCGTCTTCGGTGAAGGTGACGGTGTTCTGGGGTGGGGGTCGGTCGAGGTAGACCTTCCCTGTGGGGCCGGTCCATGCGAAGATGCCGGCGCCTTGTTGTTCGACGTGCCATGGGGAGTGGTGTTTGAGGACGTGATGTCGGCGGCAGAGGTCGCCGAGGTTCTCCTCGCTGGTCGCGCCGCCCAGAGCCGCGTCGTGGTTGTGGTCGAGGTCGCATTTCGTGGCGGGGAGACCGCAGGTCGGGAAGCGGCAGCGCTGATCACGGGCCTTCAGATGTCGTGTGAGGTGGGCAGAGGGCCGGTACCGGTCGACGGCGAGGAGGGCACCGGTGATCGGGTGGGTGAGGATCCGGTCCCAGCCGGATGCCGCGCCGGCCAGGGCGCGGGCGGTCGCGGGGTCGATCGGGATGCGCCCGTTCAGCTCCGCCGGGGTCGTACCGGCGCCCATCAGTGTCGTGACCGGGACGTTCACCGACACGTGGGCGGTGATCGACGCGAGCAGCCCCTCTTCACTGTCGTGCCCGGCGGGAGTGCTGGTGAGCAGCAGGTCCAAGGCGAGGTCGCAGCGGAGTTGATCAAGGGTGCGCGGGTCTTCGGCGCACTCGTCGACACGAGGCTGGGCTTGCTCCGTTGATCCCGCCTGCACGATCTTGGCCATCCCGGTGAGCCGCTCGAACGCACCGTGCACAAGCGCCGCCGGCCCGGACAGACCGAACTCGGCCATCCCGTCGGCCCGGTCGTTGATCCACACGCCACGCTTGTCGCGAGCATCCTGATGCCGGTCCTCGATCGGGCGGGCCTGGAAGCGCTCCGCGACCCGCCGAGCCATCCGCCCCACCCGGTTCGGGGACTCGTGCTCGGCGAACGCGATCAACTGCTCCGCATACGCATCCCGCGCGACGGAATCGTCGAGATGCTCGCCGGCGTCGAGGATCACCCGGGCATGGGCCGCACTGATCCGCCCGGCCCCCTGTGCCTGCCACACCCGCGGGAACTGTTCCACCAGGAACGACGCCGCCGCCATCCGTCGTTGCACCGTCCGGTCACTGACCCGCAACGCCGCACCCAACTCCGCCGCGACCGTCCGCAGGGCCATGTCGCCGTAGTCGGGGTGCTCCGCCTGCTGCGCGACTTCGAGTGCGAGCCGCGACCCGAGGGCGAGAAGCCCATCGCGCGCGGCCTGCAACTGGCTGATCGTGCGCTCGATCTCCACGACAGAATCAGTGAGCGCGCCCAGCGCCCCCACCTGCTCCACAGTCGCATCCACCAGCGCCGTCATAACCCCCAGTACACCAGAGGCCACCGACATTCAAACACCAGATCCAAGCCATAAAATATCCAACCAGATCACGACTGGATAACGACCCGAGCGGGCACTGAAATCCGGGGCGATACCGCACTTCCAGTCCGCTTGACGCCGCAGCCTTCGTCTCACGGATGACGAGCTACTGGGCCTGGCCTCGCGGGTGCGGGTCGTGGTCGTGCCGTCGGTCGGCGATGAAAGCCTGCTCGTAGATGTCGTACACCGTGGCTGCCTTCAGATCGTTGTATCGGGCAGTCCCGTCAGCTGTTGACGCGGCGGCCTTAGCGGCGTTGTATCGCTGCCGGCCACTGGCGCTCGTCCTGAGCCAGTCGGCGAAGACCACGTGCCGTTGCGGCTCGATCGCACCCGGACTCCAGACGTGGAGGTTGGTGTTCGGGCTGGCGAACGTCAGCTGGCGGTGAGGATCGCCGCTCATCACGTCACGGAAGATGAGGAGAAACCCTGCGGCCTCCAACCGAGGCAGGTAGGCGGGTTCATCTTCGACGTCTGGGACGGTCAAATCGACATCGATGACAGGCTTGGCAGCGAGGCCGGGCACCGACGTGGAGCCGACGTGGCGAACCGACACGGCGAGGTCGCCGATCGACTCCGCGAGCACCCGGCTGATCTCGTCGAACTGCTCTCGCCAACGTTCGTCATATGCCTGGACGGGACCGGGGGCCGTCTGCCGGGATGCAACTCGCTCTCCCTGCCGGGCGGCATTCGCGCCAGGGTTGAAAGGTCGCCACAGAGGGTGCGTTCTCATGTCGCAACCATCGCACAGGCCGTGGACGCATCGACTGCCAAGCTCCGTGCGATCGGATATCTCCTCGCATCGCGCGCACTCAGGGGGCGGCGGACACATCAACCAGATCACCGACCGTCTCGGCTAACGTGGCCCGGGTGCCGATCGATCGAAGCCACATCCGGGTGAAGGCCATGCTCGTCGCTCCGAACGCGGACGGAACCGCGCACGCCGTCAGCCTCAATGCGCCCACTGCGGAGCATCCGGACGGGTATCACCGGCTGATCGGCGGCAGCGTCGAGCTCGGCGAAACACACAGCGCCGCGATCCATCGCGAGGTGCGTGAAGAACTGTCAGCGTCGATCAGCGATGTGCGTTACGTCGGCGTCGTGGAGAACATCTTCCGGATCGACGGCGAGGCCGGCCACGAGATCGTCTTCGTGTACACCGGACGCCTCCATCCCGAACCCGCAGCCACGGGAGCGACGCTCACCGAGAGCGATGGAAGCGTCGTCCCCGTCGTCTGGCGTCCGTTCGACGACAGCGCCGAACAGGTGCCCGTCTATCCCGCCGGGGTCATGCGGCTGCTCGAAACCGCCTGATCACTCCGTCGCCGGAGCCGAGGCGGCCGATCAGGCCTGCCCCCAGAACACGTCCTCCGCCGGACCGTCCTCGGAGAAGAGGTGGACTTCGACGATCTTCCCGTCGCGGACGGTGAGCAGGTCGATCCCGCCCATGTCCATCGAAGCCGCGGCGCGCGCGCCCGTGAAACGGACGGGCACGGCGACGAGTTCGCCGTTCTCCATCGCAGCGCCCGCGACCGAGAGCTGGAAGCTGCCTTCGCTGGCCTCCATCATTCCGCCGAGCAGTGCGCCGACTCCGTCGAGGCCGACGTGGTCGCCCGAGAAGCGGTTCGCACCCGGCTGGTGCCACACCACATCGGCGCTCAGCAGGCCCATCGCGGTGGGGACGTCGCCGCTGGCGAGTGCGTTGAAGTAGTCGGCGGCCACGGCTGCCGGAGTGTGCTCGTTCATTCTCTGTCTCCTCTATCGTCTGCCTGGAACGTCCATGGTTACATCTAGTAACCTGTTACCTCAACGTAACTAAGGAGACCGATGTCTCAGCCCGTCTGGAACGTCATGGTGGCGACCTGCCCGTCGCGCACATCGCTCGCCCGGATCGCGAACAAGTGGACGGCGATGATCGTGATCGCGCTGAGCGGCGGCTCCCTGCGCTTCGGTGAACTTCGCGATGCGGTCGACGGCATCAGCGGCAAGGTTCTCGCCGATACCCTGCGCGACCTCGAGCGCGACGGCATCGTCACCCGGACCGCGTTCGATGAGATGCCGCCCCGCGTGGACTACGCCCTCACTCCGCTGGGCGAAACCCTGCGCGAACCACTCACGGCCCTCGGCCGCTGGGCCGAGTCCCACATCGAAGAGGTGCAGGCCGCCCGAGAGACCTACGACGACCGCAAGGCCTGAGGCGAGCTCGCCCACCGACCTCGAAACACCGCCGTCACACGCACGGCTTAGGCTGACCGCATGCCCCGCCCCACCCTGCTCGCCGTCTCCCACGGGACGTCGGATGCCGAAGGCGCCCGCACGATCGCCGAGCTCGTCGACCGTGTCGCCGAGGCGCTGCCCGACGTGACCGTCACGGCTGCCTTCGTCGACGTGCAGCAGCCCGACGCCAAGGATCTGGCACTCGAGATCGAAGGCCCCGTCGTGATCGTGCCGCTGCTGCTGTCGAGCGGCTTCCACGTGCACCACGACCTGCACGGCATCGCCGGCAAGCGATCGGATGCGGTCGTCGCCGACCCCATGGGGCCGGACCCCCTCCTCGCCGACGTTCTCGCGCAGCGCCTGCCCCCCGCATCCGATGGCCCCGTCATCCTCGCCGTCGCGGGCTCCCGCGATCCGCGCTCGCTGACGGATGCCGAGGGCATGGCATCCCTGCTGAAGGACCGAATCGGGCGAGACGTCGAACTCGCCTACCTCGCCGCCCGCCAGCCCGACCTGCCGACAGCCCTCACGAACCACCCGGACGCGGTCGTCTCGATCTACCTGCTCGCGCGTGGGTACTTCTTCGACCTCGCCGAGCGCCAGTCCGCAGACCGCACGATCACGCTCCCACTCCTCGACGGCGGCCCGGTCCCGCAGGCCCTGATCGACCTCGTCGTGGCCCGATACGTCGACGCCGAGGCTCGGCTCGGCGACTGAGGGCGAGCGCCCAAGCACATCACACCGCTTCAGCACCAGTGTCCGGCGTCATATTTCTCACTGGATGACGCCGTGTGACGTTGCTTGACGCACTGAGTCGCCTCCGGTTAATGAACCAGGTCCAACTCCTTAGGTTGAAAGACAGCCATCCAGGGAGCAGGACCATGACCATCCAGCAGCCAGGGCCCGTACAGTCAGGGCCAGTCCGCGGTGCCCGCACGCGCACAGCCCGCGTACCGACGAAGCCGCACGGGCAGTGGCTCGTCGACGGCACCGAGCCATTGAACCCCAATGAGGAGTTCAAGCTCGCCGACAACGGACTCAACGTGCGCGAGCGCATCGAGACGGTCTACGCGCAGGGCGGCTTCGCAAGCATCGACCCGACCGACCTGCACGGGCGCTTCCGCTGGTGGGGCCTGTACACGCAGCGCAAGCCAGGGATCGACGGCGGCCGCACGGCGCAACTCGAGCCGCACGAGCTCGAAGACGAGTACTTCATGCTGCGAGTCCGTATCGACGGCGGCCAGCTCACGACCCACCAGCTGCGCGTGATCGGCGAGATCTCCACCGAGTTCGCCCGCGACAGCGCAGACATGACCGACCGGCAGAACGTGCAGCTGCACTGGATCCGCGTCGAAGACGTCCCCGAGATCTGGCGGCGCCTCGAAGAGGTCGGCCTCAGCACCACCGAGGCGTGCGGCGACGTTCCCCGCGTCATCCTCGGCTCCCCCGTCGCGGGCATCGCCGCCGATGAGATCATCGACCCGACGCCGCAGATCCACGAGATCGCCGCCCGGTTCATCGGCGACCCGACGCTCGCGAACCTCCCCCGCAAGTACAAGACCGCGATCACCGGCCACCCCAGCCAGGACGTCGTCCACGAGATCAACGACTGCGCCTTCGTCGCCGTCGAGCACCCCGAACTCGGCATCGGCTACGACCTCTGGGTCGGCGGCGCCCTCTCCGTGGTGCCGCGTCTCGGCGAGCGCCTCGGCACGTTCGTGACGCCCGACCGGGTCGCCGAGGTCTGGCACGGCGTGACCCAGATCTTCCGCGACTACGGCTACCGCCGCCTCCGCAACAAGGCGCGTCTGAAGTTCCTCCTGGCTGACTGGGGCACCGAGAAGTTCCGCGAGGTGCTCGAGAACGAGTACCTCGACAGCCCCCTCCCCGACGGCCCGGCCGCACCCAAGCCGACCAGCATCGGCGACCACGTCGGCGTGCACGCCCAGAAGGACGGCCGCTTCTTCGTCGGCGCCGCTCCCCTCGTCGGCCGCGTCTCCGGCAGCACGCTCACCGCTCTCGCCGACCTCGCCGAGGTGCACGGCTCGCAGCGCGTGCGCACCACGCCGTATCAGAAGCTCATCGTCCTCGATGTTCCCGAGACCGAGGTCGAGAGCCTCGTCGCGGGTCTCGACGCGATCGGCCTCTCGGCCCGCCCGAGCCTGTTCCGTCGCGGCACCATCGCCTGCACCGGCATCGAGTACTGCAAGCTCGCCATCGTCGAGACCAAGGCGAACGCCGCCGAGGCGATCCGCCAGCTCGAGGATCGCCTCGGCGAGCTCGAGCCCGAGATCGGCCGCCCGATCACCCTGCACGTGAACGGGTGCCCGAACTCCTGCGCCCGCATCCAGACGGCCGACATCGGCCTGAAGGGCCAGCTCGTCCTGATCGGCGGGGAACAGGTTCCCGGGTACCAGGTGCACCTCGGCGGCGGTCTCGCCGGCGTCGACCGTGAAGAGGCGGGGCTCGGCCGCACCGTGCGCGGCCTGAAGGTCGCAGCTGACGGCATCGCCGACTACGCCGAGCGCGTCATCCGCCGCTACCTCGCCGACCGCGAGGATGCGGAGAGTTTCGCGCAGTGGGCGCACCGCGCCGACGAGGAGGCTCTGCAGTGAGCACCCTGGTCGACATCCGCCCGGCCCGCCGCTCCGCCGAGGAGCTCAAGGCCCTCGCCGAGCGCGGCGCGATCGAGTTGCGCAGTCGCGCCGCCGACGAAGCGAGCCCGGCCGAGGTCGTCGCGTGGGTGGCCGAGAACTTCGCCGTCTCCCAGGCCGCCGTCGCCTGCTCGATGGCGGATGCCGCCCTGCCGCACCTGGTCGCGCAGAGCCTCCCGGGGGTCGACGTGCTCTTCCTCGAGACCGGCTACCACTTCGCCGAGACCACGTTCACCCGCAACGAGGTCGCCACAGCCCTCGACGTGCGCATCGTCGACGTGAAACCCGAGCAGACCGTGCGCGAGCAGGATGCCGAATTCGGCGCCGAACTGTTCGCCCGCGATCCCGGCCTGTGCTGCGCACGTCGCAAGGTCGAGCCGCTGCAGCGGGCGCTCGGCGGCTACGAGCTGTGGTTCACCGGCGTACGCCGCGAAGAAGGCCCGACTCGCGCCGACACCCCGCTGATCGTCTGGGACGAGCGCAACGGACTGGTCAAGGTCAACCCGGTCGCGAGCTGGAGCTTCGACGACCTCATCGACTACGCCACCGTGCACGAGGTGCCGGTGAATCCCCTCGTCGCGAACGGCTACCCCTCCATCGGGTGCGCGCCGTGCACGAAGGCGGTCGCCCCCGGCGAGGATCCGCGATCCGGCCGCTGGGCAGGACTCTCGAAGACAGAATGCGGGCTGCACCTATGAGCACCATCACGTCGCTGAGCACCCTCGACCTGCTCGAGGCCGAGGCGATCCACATCATCCGCGAGGTCGTCGCCGAGTTCGAGAAGCCCGTGCTGCTGTTCTCCGGCGGCAAGGACTCCGTCGTGGTGCTGCACCTCGCCGCCAAGGCGTTCGCCCCGGGCAAGGTGCCGTTCCCCGTGCTGCACGTCGACACCGGCCACAACTTCCCCGAGGTCATCGCGTTCCGCGACGAGACCGTCGAACGCCTCGGCATCAGGCTCGAAGTCGCCAGCGTGCAGGACTACATCGACGACGGCCGCCTTGCCGAGCGTCCGGACGGAACCCGCAACACCCTGCAGACGCAGCCCCTGCTCGACGCGATCGCTGCGGGCAAGCACGATGCGGTGTTCGGCGGCGCTCGCCGCGACGAAGACAAGGCCCGCGCCAAAGAGCGGATCATCTCGCTGCGCGACGAGTTCGGGCAGTGGGATCCGCGCAATCAGCGCCCCGAGCTGTGGAGCCTGTACAACGGCCGTCACCTCCCCGGCCAGCACGTACGCGCCTTCCCGATCTCGAACTGGACCGAGCTCGACATCTGGCAGTACATCGCTCGCGAGGACATCGCTCTCCCGCCGCTGTACTACGCGCACGAGCGCGAGGTGTTCCGGCGCGACGGCATGTGGTGGTCGGTCGGCGAGTTCTCGCTGCCGCGCGACCATGAACCGACCGAACGCCGGGTCGTGCGCTACCGGACGGTCGGCGACTCGAGCTGCACCGGCGCCGTGGAATCGGATGCCGCGGACACGGCATCCGTCGTCGCGGAGGTCGCGCGCTCGACGCTCACCGAACGCGGTGCCACCAGGGCGGATGACCGCATCAGCGAGGCCGCCATGGAAGATCGCAAGAAGGACGGGTACTTCTGATGACCGATACCTCGATTCTCGACGCGCCGGCTGAGGCGGTATCCCTGCTCGCCGAGGGCTCCACCCTGTTCCGCTTCGCGACGGCCGGATCCGTCGACGACGGCAAGTCGACCCTCGTCGGCCGGCTGCTGCACGACGCGAAGGCGATCCTGGCCGACCAGCTCGAGCAGGTCGCCGCGACCTCCCGCGACCGCGGTTTCGCCCACGGTGCCTTCGACTTCGCGCTGCTGACCGACGGCCTTCGCGCCGAGCGCGAGCAGGGCATCACGATCGATGTCGCCTACCGCTACTTCTCCACCGGCCGCCGCAGCTTCATCCTCGCGGACTGCCCCGGCCACGTGCAGTACACCCGCAACATGGTCACCGGCGCCGCGACCGCCGACGCCGTGATCGTGCTCGTCGACGCCCGCAAGGGCGTGGTCGAGCAGACCAGGCGACACCTCGCGGTGGTGTCGCTGCTGCGCGTCGCGCACGTGATCATCGCGGTGAACAAGATCGACCTGATCGACTTCGATGAGGCGCGATACGACGAGATCGAACGCGAAGCGGGCCGCGTCGCGACTGAACTCGGCCTCTCCGGCATCCGGGTGCTGCCGGTCTCCGCACTGCAGGGCGACAACATCGTCGACCGCTCCGGACGCACCCCCTGGTACGACGGCCCCACCCTGCTGGAGCTGCTCGAGACCCTCCCCAGTCAGCAGGAGACCGTCTCGCACGCCGCCGAGTTCCGGCTGCCGGTGCAGCTGGTGCTCCGGCCACAGGGCGGCCTCGCCCCCACGATCCCCGCAGCGGACGCCGAGCGCTACCGCGATTTCCGTGGCTTCGCGGGCCGCGTCAGCTCCGGCACCGTCCGCGTCGGCGATCGGGTCGAGGTGCTCCCCGGACGACTCGCCACGACGGTCACCGGCATCCACATCGCAGGCGACGAAGCGGATGCCGCGACGACGTCGCAGTCCGTGACGCTGACGCTCGCCGACGACGTGGATGCCGCGCGCGGCGCGCTCATCGTCGGCGCGGGCACGGCGCCCGCCGGCCGGAAGGAGGCCGTGGTCGAGCTGTTCCAGCTGGATCCGCGCTCCGTCACCACCGGCACCCGGGTGCTCGTCAAGCACGGCACCTCCACGATTCAGGCCGTCGTCGCCGAGGTGCTCTCGCGGTACGACCTGGAGACGCTCGCCCATCACGACGCCGATGACCTCGCCGTGAACGAGATCGGCCGGGTGCGTCTGCGCCTCGCGTCGGAACTGCCGCTGGAGCCGTATGCACAGGGCCGCGAGGGCGGCGCCCTGCTGCTGATCCACCCCGCCGACGGCGCGACTCTCGCCGCGGCGACCGTCGTGATCGTCGACGACGCACCCTGACCTGCTCAATCCCACTCGAACACCCACCCTGAAGGAGGCGAAACCGTGAAGATCAACCGCACCATCAAGACACTCACCGCTCTGGGAATCACCGCAATGATGCTGGCCGGTTGCGCCTCGGCATCCGCTGAGCCCGACTCCGGCGGGGCCACGGGCGACGATCTCACCGAGGTCCGCCTCGGATACTTCGCGAACGTCACGCACGCACCGGCCCTGGTCGGCCTCTCCGAGGGCCTGTTCCAGGATGCTCTCGGCGACGTCGATCTGAAGACCGAGGTGTTCAACGCCGGCCCCGCCGCGATCGAGGCGCTCTCCGCCGGCGCGATCGACGCGACCTACATCGGCCCGAACCCGTCGATCAACACGTTCATCCAGTCCGGTGGAGAGTCCGCCCACATCATCGCGGGCGCCACGTCGGGTGGCGCAGCGCTCGTGGTCCGCGACGGCATCGAGACGCCGGAAGACCTCGAGGGGACCAACATCGCCTCCCCGCAGCTCGGCAACACGCAGGATGTGGCGCTGCGCAGCTGGCTCGCGGAAGAGGGCTTCGAGACCTCGACTTCGGGTGGCGGCGACGTCACCATCACGCCGACCGAGAACGCCCAGACGCTGACCCTGTTCCAGGACGGGCAGCTCGACGGTGCCTGGCTGCCGGAGCCCTGGGTCTCGCGACTGGTCGTCGAGGCCGGAGCGCACGTGCTCGTCGACGAGAAGGACCTCTGGCCCGACGGGAACTTCCCGACGACCGTCCTGCTGGTGCGCGCGGAGTTCGCCGAGCAGCACCCCGACGTCGTCGAGGAGCTGCTCCAGGGGCACATCGCCGCCGTGACCTGGCTCGACGAGAATGCCGAGGAGGCCCCGGCCGTCATCAACGACGCGCTCGAGGAGGCGACCGGTAAGAGGCTCTCGGACGAGGTGCTCGCCCGTGCCCTCGAGAACGTGACGTTCACGGTCGATCCGCATGCGGAGGCCTTCGAGACGCTCGTCGAGGACGGTCTCGCCGCCGGGACGCAGAAGGAAGGCTCGATCGACGGGCTCTTCGACCTGCGCGCACTGAACGCCCTCCTCGAGAAGGACGGAGCGGAGCCCGTCTCCGCCGCCGACCTCGGGGAGGAATGATGACTGCGCCCGCGGGGAAGACGGTGGATGCGGAGGTGCCCGTGACCAGGCTGACGCCGAGCTTCGACAGCGTCGCACCGGTCGCGGCGCCGGCGCCCGCCGTCGACCCCGCGGTGCGCATCTCGAACGTCACGAAGCGCTACGGATCGGGACCGGTCGTCCTCGACGACGTCTCGCTCGACATCGCCCCCGGCGAGTTCGTCTGCCTGCTCGGCGCCTCCGGCTGCGGGAAGTCCACGTTGCTGAACCTCATCGCCGGACTCGAACCGGTGACCGCAGGATCCATCGGCACGCCGGCCGGCGGCGCCGCGGTGATGTTCCAGGAGTCCGCGCTGATGCCCTGGCTCACTGCGCGCCAGAACGTGGAACTCGCGTTGCGCCTTCGTGGCGTCGCGCGCCGCGAGCGCCGCGAGGAGGCCGAGCGTCTGCTCGGCACCGTGAACCTGTCGGAAGCGGCGGACAAGCGCCCGCACGAACTCTCCGGCGGTATGCGACAGCGCGTCGCCCTGGCCCGCGCCCTCGCCCAGGACCGTTCCGTACTGCTCATGGACGAGCCCTTCGCAGCCCTCGACGCGATCACCCGCGACCTCCTGCACGAGGAGCTCGAGCGCGTGTGGCGGGCCACCGGCCGCACCATCGTGTTCGTCACCCACAACGTGCGCGAGGCTGCGCGCCTCGGCCAGCGCGTCATCCTGCTCTCCAGCCGCCCCGGCCGGGTGGCCGGGGAATGGAAGGTCGCCTCGACCCGCGGCCGGCGCATCGAGTCGCCCGAGGTGGCGGCGCTGGCCACCGAGATCACCGCCGAGCTCCGGAAGGAGATCCGCCGCAATGCCTCCTGAAGCCGCATCCGTCGCAACGAACGAGACCGTCGAGAACGACGACCTCGCCACCCTCTCCGCCGGCCTCGATCGCCTGCAGTCCGACACCGCACCGCAGAGGTCGCTCTGGCGTGACGTGCTCGGCAAGACCCTGCCGCCGGTGGGGCTGCTGATCGCCCTGCTCGCCGTGTGGCAGCTGTACATCGTCGTCGCGAACCCCCGCCCCGACAAGGCACCGAGCCCTGCGGCGGTCGCCGGCGCCCTCGGCGATTCCTGGGAGTCGGGCCGCCTGCAGGAGGCGGTGACCACGAGCCTCGAGCGCGGCGTCATCGGGTTCCTGATCGCGATCCTCGTCGGCACCGCGCTCGGGATGCTGCTCGCCGAGTGGAAGCTGCTCCGTCGCGCCGCCGGCCCGCTGATCTCCGGCCTCACGGTGCTGCCCTCGGTCGCCTGGGTGCCCGCTGCGATCATCTGGTTCGGGCTCAGTGATGCCACCGCCTACTTCGTCATCCTGATGGGCGCCATCCCCTCGATCGTGAACGGGCTCCTCTCCGGCATCGATCAGGTGCCGCCGCAGTTGCGCCGAGTCGGCATCGTGCTCGGCGCGAGCCGCTGGCAGCTCGCGACCTCGGTCACTCTGCCCGCGGCCCTCCCCGGCTACTTCGCCGGCCTCAAGCAGGGCTGGGCCTTCTCCTGGCGGTCGCTGATGGCGGCTGAGATCATCACCAGCGGGGGAACGATCGGCTTCGGCCTCGGCACGATGCTCAACCAGTCACGCGAACTCGCGGATCTCGCCGGCGTGCTCGCCACGATCCTGCTCATCCTCGCGATCGGCATTCTGATCGAACTGGCACTGTTCGGCCCGATCGAGCGGCGGATGCTCCGCAACCGCGGCCTGATGCTGGGCGGCTCACGATGACCGGCCGGGTCACGCTCGTCGGGGCAGGTCCCGGCGACGCCGGGTTGCTGACCCTCCGCGGGTTCCGAGCCCTGCAGGAGGCCGACGTCATCGTCGCCGATCGGCTCGGTGCGCGCACCGTGCTGGAGCAGCTCGTCGACGAGGGCGAGCAGATCGACGCCGAGGTGATCGACGTCGGCAAGCTGCCAGGACACCACCCGGTTTCGCAGGACGGCATCAATGCGCTGCTCGTCGAACTCGCCTCCGCAGGGAAACGCGTCGTGCGACTGAAGGGCGGAGACCCGTTCGTGTTCGGCCGCGGCCGCGAGGAGCAGCTGTTCTGCGAGGCAGCCGGAATCCCGGTCGAGATCGTTCCCGGCGTCACCAGCGCCGTCTCCGTTCCGGCCGTGGCCGGAATCCCGCTCACCCATCGCGGCATCGCTGCATCGTTCACCGTCGTCAGCGGCCACGATCAGATCGAGCAGGTCACGGGCGGCGGTGACCACACCGTCGTGCTGCTGATGGGCGTGGGTACGCTCGCGCACTCCGCGCATGTGCTCGCCACCGGTCCCCGCGGCGCGGACTGCCCGGTCGCGATCATCGAAGACGGCTTCGGCGAGCGGCAGCGGATCACCGTCGGCACACTCGGCACCATCGCGCACCTCGCTGCGGCTCGCCAGGTGCGCTCCCCCGCCGTGGTCGTGATCGGCGACGTCGTCAGATTGAGCCCGGATGCGGCATCGCTCGCCTCCGCGGCCGTTCCGGCGGCACCGGATGCTGCGCCTTCGCCGCGCCCGCGCTGGGCGGACGCCCTCGACGCCGGCCTCGCCGTCGACACCGGCCTGATCCAGGCGGTCGAATCCACCCTCGATCAGCGTCCGGACGACGGCATCCGCCCCTCCTTCTCCTCCTTCTTCTCGCGCACGCGCTGAGCCCGCAGACCGAAAGGCCTCCTTCGTCATGACCTCCTCCTCTCCCACCCTGCGCGTCGCCATCGTCGGGGCCGGCCCCGCAGGCATCTATGCCGGCAATCTGCTCGCCGGCGCTGTCGCGGCTCTGGACGGCCGCGTCGAGATCGACCTCTTCGAGTCGCTCCCCGCGCCCTACGGCCTCATCCGCTACGGCGTCGCCCCCGACCACCCGCGCATCAAGGGCATCGTCAACTCGCTGCACGAGATGCTGGATGCCTTCCCCGCGGCATCCGACGACGAGCCTGCGGCGACCCGGCGCACCATCCGCTTCATCGGCAACGTCGAGGTCGGTCGCGACATCTCCATCGACGAGCTGCGCGAGCGCTACCACGCGGTGATCCTCGCGACCGGCGCGATCCGCGATGCCGCGCTCGATGTCCCCGGTGTCGATCTGCCCGGGTCGTACGGCGCCGCCGACTTCGTCGCCTGGTTCGACGGACACCCCGATGTCGCGCGCACGTGGCCCCTCGACGCCTCCTCCGTCGCGGTCATCGGCAACGGCAACGTCGCGCTCGACGTGGCCCGCGTTCTCGCCAAGCACGCCGTGGATCTGCGCACCACCGAGGTGCCCGACAACGTGCTCGAAGGCCTCGAGTCGTCGGCTGTGACCGACGTGCACGTGTTCGGCCGACGCGGCCCTGCCGACATCAAGTTCACGCCGATCGAGCTGCGCGAGCTCGGCGAGGTGAACGACGTCGACATCGTGCTCTACGAGGAGGACTTCGACGACGTCGACCCGGCAGCCGCATCCACCAACCAGCTGAAGGTCATGCTGCGCACCCTGAACGGCTGGCGCGAGCGGCCGCAGACCGGGGCTTCGCGCCGACTGCACCTGCACTTCTGGCATGCTCCCGTCGAGATCACGGGTGAGGATCGGGTCGCCGGCATCCGCTTCGAGCGCACCGCACCGGGTCCCGACGGTTCACTGGTCAGGACGGGCGAGATCCGCGAGTACCCGATCCAGGCTGTGTACCGCGCCGTCGGCTACTACGGCACCCAGGTCGCCGGAGCGCCCTTCGACCCGGCTCGCGGCGTCGTTCCGAACGAGGGCGGCCGAGTCGTCGGCGAGCCCGGTCTGTACGCGACGGGCTGGATCAAGCGCGGGCCGGTCGGGCTCATCGGCCACACGAAGTCCGATGCACTCGAGACGATCTCGAACCTCGTGGCGGATGCCGAGGCAGGGCTGCTGACCGCGCCGGCGGACGCGGACGACGTGCTCGCAGTCCTGGACGAGCGCGAAACCGCGTACACGACGTGGGACGGCTGGCTCGCCCTCGACGCGCACGAGCGCCACCTCGGCGAGAACCACGCGCACACGCGCGAACGCGTCAAGGTCGTTCCCCGCGAGGAGCAGGTGGCGGTGTCCCGCGACGGAGCGCTGGTGCGATGACGTATGTGATCGCTCTGCCGTGTGTCGATGTGAAGGATCGTGCCTGCATCGACGAGTGCCCCGTGGACTGCATCTACGAAGGGGAGCGGTCGCTGTACATCCATCCGGATGAATGCGTGGACTGCGGTGCCTGTGAACCGGTGTGCCCGGTCGAGGCGATCTACTACGAGGACGACCTGCCCGAGGAGTGGGCGGACTACTACAAGGCGAACGTGGAGTTCTTCGACGAGATCGGCTCTCCGGGTGGTGCGGCCAAGACCGGCGTCCTCACCTTCGACCACCCCATCATCGCCGCCCTCCCGCCCCAGGACGGCGAGCATGGCTGAGACGGCCGCGGCGGAGGTGCCACCAGGACCTGCCGCCGACGCGGCCCGCGAGTACGACGTGCTCATCATCGGCGGCGGGCCGGCCGGCCTGTCCGCCGCGCTCAACCTCGGTCGATCCCTCGTGCGGGTGCTGCTCGTCGACGCCGACCGCCCGCGCAACGCCGCCACTCTGACTTCGCACGGCTTCCTCACCCGCGACGGCGTGCCGCCGCACGAGCTGCGCCGCCTCGCCAGGGAGGAGCTCGCCGCCTACCCGAACGTCGAGGTGCGCACGCGGGTGCGGGTCGCGTCGCTCACGAAGACGGATGCCGGATTCGCCGCCGCCATCGGCCGGCGCGAACCCACCGAGGTCGTCTCGACACGGTCGGTGCTGCTCGCCACCGGCCTGCGCGAGACGCTGCCCGATGTGCCGAACCTGCGCGGCTTCTACGGCATGAGCCTGTTCAGCTGCGCGGCCTGCGATGCGTGGGAGCTGCGCGGCCGGAGGCTGGCTCTGATCGGCGAATCGGCCGATCTCGCCGATCGCGCGCGGCTGATCGGACGCTGGACCGAGAGCCTCACGGTGTTCACGAACGGCGCCGACACGGTGACCACGACCGAGGAGGCGGAGCTCGCGGCGGCCGGCGTGGCCGTGCAACGGCATCCGATCGTCGAGCTCGTCGGCGACCGAGGCCGGCTCGAGGCCGTGCGCCTCGCCGACGGAGGTGAGGTCGTGCTCGACGGCGGTTTCGTGCGGCCACTCTGGGAGGCCGACCTGTCGTTCCTCGACGGCATCGCGCCGCCGCTCGACGGCGCCGGCCACCTCCTGACCGATCGCTCCGGACGCACCGGCGTGACGGGCCTGTATGCCGCGGGTGACGTCGCCGCGCCGGGACCGCAGCAGCTCATCGTCGCGGCCGGCGCCGGGGCGCGGGTCGCCGCGGTGATCGTGCACGACACGATCGGCGTCGCGACGGCGCATTGACGAGGCACTGATCTCCGGCACCCGGGGCTATGCTGACCGGCATGACGCGCACCGCTGAGGTCACATCGACGTTCCGCCTCCTCGCAGGGGCCGCGGTCATCGCGGTGGCGCTGCCGCTCAGCGGATGCCTGCTGCCGCCTCCTCCCGCCGATCCGGCGCCGGTCGAGGAGCCGGCGGATTCGCCGGAGCCGAGCGACGAGCCCGCCGAGGCGGGCGGGGATCTCCCCGACGGCCTGTCGTTCGACCAGGGCCAGGAGCTCACCGAGACCGCGTACATCGAGTGGGGCGACGGGCTGATGACCGACGACGGCTGGACCGTCGTCGCCCCTGACAACGGCGACGGCGGCTGGACGTACGGCACCGCCGACGGCGCCTGCACCGCCCGGTTCTGGCAGGGATACATCGCGGATGTCCCCGTCACCGCCGGCGACGACAGCGCATCGTCGGATGCGATGCTCGCCGCCCTGCTGCAGAGCGATGCGGCCACGATCACGCCGGCCGCGACCACGGGCGAGTTCAACTACCAGATCAGCGGGAGCGGCGGCGTCGAGAACCGTCAGGTGCTGGGCGTGGAAGGCGAGCGGTCGTGGATCATGTCGGCCCGGGCGTTCACGCGCACCGGTGTCGGCGTGTACCTCATCGTGGATTGCACCGGCGGCGACGCGAACGCGGTGCTCGCCGAGGTCATCGACAAGAACGCGATCGTCGTCTCCCCCTGATCCCCGCTCTACTTCCCGCCGGGAGGTCCCGCCAGCAGCAGGATGACGTAGAGCGCCACGATGCCGACGGCGAGGAGCGCTCCGAGCATCCACGGGCGGCGGAGGAACCACCGCATCAGCCGGTCGTACCAGAGGCGGTCGCGCGAGTCCTCGCTCTCCTCCAGGCGCCACGCTCCGCGCAGCCGCCCCGTGCGGTGCAGCCAGATCTCCATCGGGATGGTCGCATACGGCACGATCGCACTCGCGACGGCGAGGACGGCGACGCCCGCCCGCCAACGCTGGTTGACGGCGACGAGCACCGCGGTCGCGGCATACGCGAGGAACACGAACCCGTGGATGCCGCCGCCGATCGTGACCACGACGCCGGGGGCGCCGAGGGCGCGGGCGATGATCGCCGAGATCAGAATGGTCCAGGTGATCGCCTCCGCGATCGCGAGAACACGGAACAGGCGGTCGGGCGTACGGAACACAGGACTCCTCGGGTCGTTCTGCCCAGCGTAGAAGACCGAGCTATGCGCACGCCGGAATACCCGCCGCCGGCCCGGCGTTCCCTCAGTCATGGCGACAGTCGACCCGGATGCCCTCACCCAGGTGCTCGGCTCCGTCGACCTCCGTGTCGGCGTGGCCAGGCGGTTGCGCCTGGAATCGGGCGCCCTGTTGCCGCTCGCACCCGGTGCGGCCAATCTCGTCTACGTCGCCGAGGGCGGCGTGCACGGCCACCCGCCGCTGAGCACCGGCTGCCGTCTCGATGTGGACCGCACCTCGCACCTGGTCGCGGTCGACCTGAGCGGGGACCGCGAACGACTCGTCGCCGGAGACGCGTTCCTGACACTCGGTGATCGGCCTTACGCCCTCGAGGCAGACGCCGACTCCGTGCTGATGGTCGTCGACCTCGAGCTCTCGGATGCGACGGCGCAACTGCGCACCGTGCTGCCGGCGCACATCACGGTGACCGGGTTCGATGCGCTCGAGCCCGCCGCCGCCGCCCTCGCCGAGAACATGGGCGGCCAGGTCGGCGCTGATGCGTGCCCGGTGCGCCAGGGCGACCCGCTCATCTGCCGGATGATGGCGACGACGGTACTACTCTCGGTCATCCGGGCCTGGGCGGAGAACGGATGCGCTCCGGAGGGGTGGCCGTCCCTGTCGAACGATCCGTTCCTGGACCGTGTCGTCGATGCGATCCATGAGGAGCCCGGCCGGGACTGGACCGTCGAGCGCCTCGCGAGCGTCGGCGCGATGTCGCGCTCGGTGTTCGCCGAACGGTTCCGCAGCGCACTCGGCCGGTCTCCGGCGGACTATGTCACCGAGGTGCGCGTCGACGCCGCGAAGCGGATGCTGGATGCCGGTGACCCCGTCTCGGCGATCTCCCGCGAACTCGGCTACGCCTCGGACGAGGGCTTCAGTCGCGCCTTCCGCCGCCGCACCGGCCTGACGCCCTCCGCGTGGCGAATGGCGCACCGCACCGCCGTTCCGGCGTAACCCCGGCATCCCATCGCAAGAACCCAGACGATCCGCGATCGTCTGGGTTCTCCGGCGTGCCGACCGGCCGGGCGCCCCTCAGGCCCTGGTGCGGTTCGACAGCCCGAACAGCACGGCGCCGACCATGAGCACGGCCGCACCGACGATGTACACGAGCTCGACGCCGAGGGTGTCGACGAGCAGTCCGCCCACCCCGGCCGCGACCATGATCGCGCCCTGGAAGCCCACCACGACGAGGCTGCCGCCGGCCTCGAGTCGATCCGGCATCCGGTGCCCCACCCAGGTGTTGACGACGATCAGCCATGAGGCGAAGAAGAAGCCCCACACGGTCACGACGATCCCCAGCCCGACGACCGTGCCCGAGAGCAGCAGCATCGCCGCGACGGAGACCCCGATGACGACCGGTGCGAGCACGGCGAAGAACTCGAAGGAACGGTCGATCACGATGCCGATGACGATGTTGCCGACGAGGCCGCCGGCGCCGAAGAGCGCGAGCAGCACCACGATCGTGGAGGCGTCGACGTCGGGGATGCGCTCCAGCGCCAGCCGCACGTAGGTGTACGCGAGGAAGTGTCCCAGTACCACGAGCACGTGGCCGATGAGGCCGAGCCCGACACCCGGACGGCGCACGGTGTCGACGAGCAGGCGGATGCTGGATGCCTGCGCCGCGGGCACCGAAGGCAGCAGCGTGCGCAGGCCGACCGCGAGCAGCCCGGTCGCGACACCGGCCACGGCGAAGACGACGCGCCAGTCGGCGATCTCCGAGAGCATGACGCCGAGAGGCACGCCGGCCACTGTCGCCAGCGACGCACCGGCCGAGGTGAACATCACGGCGCGACCGAGGCGCTCCGGCCCGGCGATCCGGACGGCGACCGTGATCGACATCGACCAGAATGCGCTGATCGCCGCACCCAGCAGGAACCGGGCCAGCAGCACGATCAGGAGATTGGGTGAGACGGCGACGATGAGGTTCGACACCGCGGCGGCGAGCGCCATCCACACGAGCAGCGACCGGCGATCGAGGCGAGGGAAGATCAGTCCGACCGTCGGAGCGACGATGAACCCGACGAGCGCGGTGACCGTCACGGTCTGCCCGGCCTGCCCTGGCGTGACGCCGAGCGCCGCCGCCATCTCGGTGAGCATGCCGTTGGGGAGGAACTCGGCGGTCACCAGCAGGAAGCTCATCAGCATGACGACGATGAGCCCGCCATAGCGGATCCTCTCCGCACGGCTGGCGGGAGTGGTGGGAACGGGAGCGGTGATCGTCATGGTTCCAGACTGGCAGCGGTCGGATGCTGCGACCCGACCGGTCGTCCACCGAATCCGACCATTCGTCCGTGGACCGCTGCTCTTCTGGCGCGGGCCCGCTCTGGACACCCGGCCCCGGCAGGGCCTAGGCTCGACGACGCACCGGGATGCGCCCGGAAGGTCAGAGCGAGAGGAGCCGAAGACATGAACACCGTCTTTGTCGCGCCGCTCGCCGACATCCTTCCCTGAGGCCACCGCCTGTGGCCTCCTCTCCTGGAGCCACACCTTGTCTGAATTCTCTGCGTCCTTCGACGCATCCCCTTTCGAAACCACTCTCGCCTTCGCCGACGTCGAACCCGGCGAAGGTCAGCGCTGGACCACCTGGCCGTCGGTCACCCCGACCGAGCGCGGGCCGGAGCCCCGGCCCTCGTGGGTCGTGACGTCGGCCGGCGCACTCGACACCGAGTTCGGCATCCTCAAGACCGGCAAGGAAGCCGATGTCTTCCTGCTCGAGCGGGCCGTTCCCGACGACCCGGCGCAGCGCACCCTGCTCGCCGCCAAGCGGTATCGCGGCAGCGACCACTCGAGCTTCCACCGTTCGTCGGTGTACACGGAGGGGCGCAGCACGCGGAACACCCGCGATGCGCGTGCTCTCGCGAAGAAGTCGGGCCACGGACGGGAGGTCGCCGCCATCCAATGGTCGTTCGCCGAGTTCGAGGCGCTCTGCCGGATGTGGGAGCTGGGCGCACCGGTGCCCTATCCCGTGCAGGTCAGCGGCACCGAACTGCTGATGGAGTTCATCGGAGACGCGAACGGCACCGCTGCTCCGCGTCTCGCGCAGATGCGCAGCGACCGCGCCGAGCTCGCCGGCTTCTATGCGCAGATCGCCGAGATCATGCGGGTCTTCGCCGCGGCGGGTTTCGCGCACGGCGACCTGTCCGCGTACAACCTGCTCGTGCACGAGGGCCGGGTGCGCGTCATCGATCTGCCGCAGATCGTCGACATCATCGCGAACCCGCAGGGGCTCGACCTGCTGCACCGCGACTGCGTGAACGTCTGCGACTGGTTCACCCGCCGCCGCGTGGACTGCGACGCCGAAGAGCTGTTCGCCGAACTGCTCGCCGCGTCGTACACCTGACCCCCGGCATCCCACCACCGTTCCCGTCGCGAAAAGACCCGGTATCCGGCCGCGATACCGGTCTATTTCGCGACGGGAGCAGATCCGTCGGGGCCTGATTCAGACTCCCGGATGCGCGCGGAGCTGCTCGATCTCTTCTCGGTTGACCTCGGCCGCGCGCGCGAAGAGGTCGTTCGCGAACGCGAGCTGTTCGTCGCTCAGGGTTTCCAGGTATGCGTTCCAGCGGGCCCCCACACGGCCGTAGACCGCGCCGAATCGCGCGAAGACGGCCTCTGGATCTGCCGTGACGATGACCCGGCGCCGATCGTTGGGGTCCCGGTCGCGCGAGACGTAGCCCTGGCGCTCAAGGCGGTCGATGACCGTCGTGATCGCGCCGCCTGCAGTGAGTCCGGTGCGCTCGGCGAGTTCGCCGGGAGTCGCCGGGCCTTCACTGATCAGCAGGCCCGCGCATTGGAGGTCGGTGCTGTTCACTCCGCCCCACTTGGCGACGGCGTCCTGGAACAGAACCGCGCGAGCCATGAACTCCCGCATCACCTCACCCGCGCGCTCCAGTTCGCTCGCACGCGTTGACGAATCGGTCATCTCCGGATACTCTCTCTAAATTAGAGAGGCTCGATCATCGAGACTCTCATCATCAGTCTACCGAGAAGAGGATCCCATGCCCCGCGCGCTCATCATCGGAGGTGGCGTCGCCGGACCGGCGACCGCCCTCTTCCTGCGTCGTGCCGGCTGGGAGGTCGAGATCTTCGAGGCCGCCGCCGAGCCCGACGCCTACGCCGGGCTCTTCCTCAACGTCGCCACCAACGGGCTCGCCGTACTCGAGCAACTCGGTCTCCGCGACCGGCTCGTCGCGCAGGGTCACCCCGCGCCGGAGATGGTCATGTGGTCGAGCACGGGCAAGCAGCTCGGCATCGTTCCGAACGGACCGGTGCGTGAACCCGGCCGCGGCGGCGTGGTCGTGCGCCGCAGCATCCTCCACAGCGTCCTGCGCGAGGCCGCCCTGGCCGCCGGCATCCCCTTCACCTTCGGTACCCGCCTCGAACAGATCGAAGAGTCGGGTGCCACGGTGCGCGCCACGTTCGCCGATGGGCGCAGTACGACCGGCGACGTGCTGATCGGCGCCGACGGCGTGGGGTCGCGAACACGCCGCCACATCGACCCGGACGCGCCTGAGCCACGATTCTCCCGTCTGGTCGGGCTCGGCGGGTTCGCCCGAGTGCCCGGCCTCGCTCCGACGCCGGGTGCCCAGCACATGGTCTTCGGCCGCCGCTCGTTCTTCGGGTACCTCGTGCGGGAGGACGCAGAGGTGTACTGGTTCGCGAACGTCACGACGAAGGAGGGCGATCGCGCCGATCTGCGCACCATATCCGGCGAGGAATGGCTTGCGCGACTGCGTGACCTGCATGCCGACGATCCCCACCCTGTCCCGCAGATCCTCGCGCACACCGCGGGCGACTTGCGCGGCTATCCGATCGAGGACCTCCCGCGCGTACCGCACTGGAGCCGCGGCCGCGTCGTCGCGATCGGGGATGCTGTGCACGCGATCTCACCGAGCGCGGGCCAAGGAGCGTCCCTCGCGCTCGAGGATTCGATCACGCTCGCCCGCTGTCTGCGGGACGCCGAGGCCACGACCGCATTCGCCGAGTACCAGCGGCTGCGCCAACCGCGCGCTGAGGCCGTCGTCCGCTACGCCGAGGCGATCAACAAGCAGAAGCGCGTCACCGGATCTCGGCTCGGCATCGCCATACGCGACGCGATGCTGCCGGTCTTCCTGAGGAGAGCACGCGACGACACCCGCAACGACTGGCTGTACAACCATCACGTCACCTGGAACGAACGCACCCTCGAAAGCGGTCGGTAGTTCCCCGAATGACCAGCCGTCGCTCCCGTCGCGAAAAGACCCTGTATCCGGCCGAAATACCGGGCTATTTCGCGACGGGAGCAGACGGGGCGGGCGCCTCGACCTGCGGATCCCGGAGCACCGCCTCCAGCAGGGCGACCAGGGGCCGCGGCATCCGCTCGATCGGGAGGGCGTCGACGATGTCGGCCGCGAACCGTGCCTTGCGCCCCGCGGCCGTACCGGCGAAGCGATGCAGCTGCGCCTCGACCGTTCGGGCGCGCTGCGCCGGCTGTCCCTGGAACATCTCGAACCGAGTGAGCTCGCCACGCGCGGCGAGGGTGTTCCGCACGAGGTCCGGTCCTGCCGCCACGATCACCTCCTCCTCCAGATCCCGCTCACAGCCGAAGAAGCCCGCCGCCGCCGGATCGAGAACGGTATCGAGCATCCCCGAGTCGGCGAGGACGCGCACCACGTATCCCCGCTCGGCCCCGTCGTAGAGCCCGAGCACTCGCGTCGGAATCGGGCCGGACCGCAAACCGACGAGCCGGCGGCGCAGGTTCGTGATGCCGCCCAGGTCCACGAGGGCGACGGTCTCCGGATCGAGTACGACGCCGAGCCGGCGCGCGACAGCTTCGAAGGCGAGCCGGTCGCTCACGCCCTCGAACAGCACGGTCGTGTGCGCCGGTGCGTCCGTCTTCGGCATGCGTCGACCCTACTCGCGGCTCCCGCGCGGCGCGGCGTCACCGGCCGTTCACCGCGCGGCGCCAGACTTCGATCATGAGCGACGATGCGATGACCCCGAAGCCGCAAGCGCCCGCACGCCCGGGCACGATCGGCGTGATCGGACTCGAGTTGCGCGGCGAGACGCCGGCACCGAAGAAGCAGGTGTACTCCTGGGCGCTGTGGGACTGGGCGACGCAGCCCTTCAACACCGTCATCCTCACGTTCATCTTCACGGCGCTCTACCTCACCACCGATGCGTTCCTGCCGGCGGCGATGCAGGGGCTGGACGACGAGGACCCCGTCAAGGAGTTCGCGATCGCCGATCTCACCTCGGGCCTGGGCCTCGGGTCGACGATCGCCGCCTTCGCGATCCTGTTCCTCGCGCCGGTGCTCGGCCAGCGAGCGGACGCAGCGGGACGCCAGAAACTGTGGCTGGGCATCGGCACCGGCGCTCTCGTGCTGTGCATGCTCGGTCTCTGGTTCGTCGAACCGCAGCCGTCGCTGTTCTGGCTGGGCGTCGCACTCATCTCGGCCGGATCCGTGTTCGGCGAGATCGCCGCGGTCAACTCGAACGCCATGCTCATCGGCATCGCCAATCCGAAGACCGTCGGACGCATCTCGGGACTCGGCTGGGGATTCGGCTACCTCGGCGGGATCCTCGCCCTCGTGCTCGTGGTGATCTTCTACATGGCCGACTGGTTCGGCATCTCGAGCGACGGCGGTCTGCCGTTCCGCATCATCGCCGTCGGTTGCGCGATCTGGACGATCGTCTTCTCCATCCCGATCTTCCTCAACGTCCCCGAACCCTCCCTCGGCCGCCCTGAGCGCCAGGTCGGGTTCTTCGCCTCGTACGGACTGCTGGTGAAGGACGTCGCCGGACTCTATCGCAACCCCGAGACCCGGCCCACGTTCTGGTTCCTGCTCTCCAGCGCGGTATTCCGCGACGGCCTGGGCGGTGTCTTCGCCTTCGGCGCCGTGATCGCCTCCACGGTGTTCGGATTCAAGTTCCTCGAGATCGTGATCTTCGGCATCGCCGCGAACCTCATCGCCGGCATCTCGACCATCATCGCCGGGCGCTTCGACGACCGGTTCGGTCCGAAGCGGATCATCCTGATCTCGCTCGGCGCGATGGTCGTGGCCGGACTCGCCGTGTTCTTCCTGGTGGATGCCGGCACCACCGTCTTCTGGATCGGCGGCCTCATCCTGTGCGCGTTCGTCGGCCCCGCTCAGGCAGCGTCGCGCTCGTTCCTCGCCCGGGTCACGCCGGCCGGACGCGAGGGCGAGATCTTCGGGCTCTACGCGACGACCGGACGGGCGGCGAGCTGGATGGCCTCCGGCGCCTGGACGGTTCTCATCGCGCTCACCCACCAGACGGCCTTCGGGATCCTCGGCATCGTGCTCGTGCTGCTGCTCGGCTTCCTCCTGTTGCTGCCGCTCAAGGCGCAGCAGGTTCGCTGAGCCCGCGTCGCGCGGACGACTCGAGGGCGCCTGCGGACAGCGCGGGCTCACGCCAGCCGATCCGCGCGTGCAGCCGCCGGAGCGGGGCGGGCGCCCACCAGTTCGCACGCCCGGCGAGCCGCATGAACGCGGGGAGCAGGATGCCGCGGATCACGGTGGCATCGATGAGCACGGCGAGCGCCATCCCGACGCCGAGCTGCTGCAGGAAAGTGACCTCGCTCGTGGCGTAGACGAGGAACGACGTGCCCAGCGTGAGCGCGGCGGCGCCGATGAGCGGTGCGGATCTGCCGATTCCCCGCACCACCGAGGCGCGCGGATCGCCGGTGAGGTCGTACTCCTCCTTGATCCGGGCGAGCAGGAAGACCTCGTAGTCCATCGACAGGCCGTAGGCGACGCAGAACATCAGCAGCGGGATGCTCGGCTCGATGACGCCGGTCGGCGTGAAGCCCAGCAGCGGCGCGAGCGCTCCCTCCTGGAACCCCCAGACGAGCACGCCGAACATCACCGAAAGCGACAGCAGGTTGAGGACGGACGCCTTGAGCGGGGCGACGACGCTGCCCGTCATCAGGAAGAGGAGCACGAAGGTGACGGCGAAGATGAGTACCAGCACCACGGGAAGGCGCTCGGACACGGCAGCACGATAGTCCACGAGCTCAGCCGGGTAGCCCCCGACGAGAGCGGGAAAGGCCCTGTCGACGGCTCGGACGTCGGCGACCAGGTCGCCCGGGTCGTCGGACAGACGATCCGACGCAGGCAGCGCGGTGAGGTAGGCCGCGTCGCCGTCGCGGAACCGGCCGGCGTCGGCCTCCGCCGATTCGACGAGGGCACCATCCCGGAACGATCCTGCCGGCGAATCGACCCGCAGGATGCCGTCGACGAGCGACACGTCGCGTGCGAACCGCCCGATCTCGGCGTCGGTCGCCGACTGGGCGACGATGTACACGGCATCCGCATCCTCCGCATCGAAGTCCTCGCGGATCGTGTCGTACATGTCGCGAACGGGCTGGCCCGCGCGGAGCAGCCGGTCATCGGGCGCTCCGAACTCGGCGGCGAGCGCAGGCGCCCCGAGGGCGATCAGGACCACCATCCCGAGTGCGCCGAATGCGACGGGGCGCCGCATCACGCGTGAGGCCAGACGCGCCCACCCGCCGGCCTCCGCGGCGACCGCCACATCGTTCCTGCGGAGCACGCGGGTGCCGAGGAGGCGGAGGACAGCGGGGAGGAAGACCGTGGAGCCGATGATCGCCGTCAGGACGACAGCGATGCCCGCGTAGGCGAACGACGAGAGGAAGGGCAGGGGGAACACGAAGAGCGCGGCGAGGGATGCGGCGACCGTGGCCCCGCTGAACAGGATCGTCCGCCCGGCAGAGCGCACCGCATCCTTCGTCGCCTGCTCCGGATCCGATCCGCGGCGCAGCTCCTCGCGGAACCGGTACGTCATGAACAGCCCGTAGTCGACGCCGAGACCGATGCCCATGACGAGCGCGATGTTGGCCGCGAAGGTCGAGATGTCGGTGAAGCCGCTGACGAGGCGCAGGATCGCGAGCGTACCCGCAACCGAGTAGAGGCCGACCGTGAGGGTCGCCAGCGCCACGCGGAAGCGGCGGTACACGAGCCAGAGCAGCCCGAGCACCAACGGCACCACGATCATCTCGGCACGGAGGAAGTCGGCGCGCGCCTGCTCAGCGACTGTGCGGAACACCTCGTCGGCTCCACCCAGCGTGAGACGGACGGAGGGATCGTCGAACTGCCCGTCGATCGCCGCATCCAGCGCCGGCAGGAGTTCACCGCGGACCAGGTCCGCGTCGCCGGACGCCCAGGCGAGCACGAGCGCCGTCGTGCCGTCCGTTCCGGCGAGCGACGCCGGCGCACCCGGCGTCCAGTAGGACCAGGCCTCTCCGATGCCCGGGAATTCTGCGATGAGCGCAGTGACCTCCCTCCCGGCCGCGGCCACGGCGGGGTCATCGACTCCGGAGTCCGACTCCACGAGAACGGCGATGTTCGGGCTCCCGGTGCCGAACCGATCGGCGAGCGCAGTGCGCACCTGGAGCGACTCCGAGCCGGGAGCGTCATAGCGATTCAGCGACAGGGCGTCGAAGACCGCGGCACCCAGCGCCAGGTAGATCGCGAAGATCACCGCGGTGACGGTGATCACAGTCCGCGGTCGGGTCGAGACGGCACGTACGAGCATCAGAAGCCTCCGATAGAATGCGAGCAGTTAGTCGTATTCGTTTTACGAGCAAATACTCGCATTTAATCGAGAGCAGGTCAAGGAGTGTCCGAAGAAGCGGGAGCACCGCGCCGCCAGGCGCGCGGACGGGCGCGCATCGAACAGATCCTGCTCGCCGCCGCCGCCGTGTTCGGAGAGGCCGGGTACGAGGCCGCGACGACGAACGCGATCGCCGCCAGGGCGGGGATCTCCCCCGGCTCGCTCTATCAGTTCTTCGCCAACAAGGACGAAGTCGGACGAGCTCTCGCCGAGGCCTATGCGGAGCGCCTCGCCACGCTCGAGCTTCTGAGCGGGCTCACCACGGAGAATCTCGAGACAGAGCTGGACGCTGCCCTCGCCCGCATCGTCGGCTTCAACATCGAGCATCCGGGCTTCAAGGCACTGTTCGCCCGCACCGACATGCCGCCATCCATGCGCGCCGCGGTCGCACCCGCGCACGACGCGATCGAGAAGCGGGTCCGCGAGGCCATCGCGGCGATCATGCCCGACGCGGAGGATCGCCGCATCCAGACCATGGCCACGGTGATCCTGAGCATGGTCAAGGGACTGATGCCACTCATCGTCGCCGAGGTCGACCCCGCGCAGCGCCGACTCCTCGTCGCCGAACTGCATCGCGGCATCGTCGCCTACGTGAGCTCGGCGCGAGGCGACCTCGCCTGAACGGCGCCGGTCCGCTGCGCCTCAGTTCTCCCAGTTGTCGGCGAGTTTGCCGAGCAGGCGGGCGAGGTCACGCTGTTCCTCTTCGGTGAATACGGCGAGCGCTCGTCCGAGCATCTCGCGCCGCTCTCCGCGCATCCCCCTCGCGAGCTTGCGTCCTTCGTCGGTGAGTGCGATGCGAGTGCGGCGGGCGTCGTCAGGGTCAGCCTCTCGGCGCACATAGCCGAGCTCGACGCCCTGCTGCACCAGTCGTGAGGCGCGCGGCTGGTCGACGCCGATCGCCTCTCCCAGGGCGCTGACGCTGAGCGGGGTGGATGCGGCGGCGAGGGCCTCCAGCATCCGCAGACGTGCGGGTGCACCGAGCCGGCCGGGGCCGTCGACCATCCACGGCGGCATGCCCGGATGCCCGTGCCGGCCGAACTTGTCGTCGTGCGAGCCGTCATGCCCATGCGGCCCGCCGTGCCATCCGTGAGGACCGCCGCGGCCGCGGCCCTGCGGGCGGCGCCCACGAAGCCGCGAGAGCGCACGGGCGATCGCTTCGGCAGGGTCGGTCTCTTCGGGGTCCACCCTGCAACTTTACATGCGACTTGACATGCATTCATATCGCATGTCACACTACATATACATGCACTGTGACAATCACATGCACACTGACATTAAAGGATTCCCCTCATGAACACCCCTGACACGCAGAACCCAGACAACTCTTCCCGCCCCTTCGGCTACTGGCTGAAGGCCGCCGATCGCCTGATGGCCGCCGAGTTCGCGACCGCCTTCGAGTCCGACGGCGCCAGTCGTCGCGACTGGCGGATGCTGAACATCATCGACGGCTCCGCCTCCTCCCGTCGTCCGCTGTCCGAGCACAAGCTGCACCGGCTCATCGAGCGCGGCTGGGTCGCCCCCGAGGGCGAGGGCTGGACCCTCACCGACGAAGGACGCGCCGCCAAGGAACGGCTCGGTGCGGTCGTCGACGGCATCCGCGCTCGCGTCACCGACGCCGTCTCCGACGAGGACATGGCGACCACCCTCGCTTCGCTCGAGAAGATCGCCCGCGCATTCGGCTGGGACGAGAACACCGAGCTCCCCCGCGGCCGCCGGTTCGGCTTCGGCCCTCGCGGCTTCGGACGGCAGGGCTTCGGCCCTCGCGACTTCGGACACCACGGCTTCGGCGGGCATGCCGACTGCGGCCCGCACGCCGAGCGTGAGCACGACCACGACCACGACCACGACCACGGCCACGGCCACGGCCACGGCCACGGCCATCACGAAGGTCACCCGCACGGCGACCACCGTGGTCACCGTCGCGGACCTGGCCGCGCCGGATTCGCGCACTTCGCACAGGGTGCGTACGAGCGCGGCTTCGATGCCGGCTTCACCCGGGGGCGCGACGCCTGACGGTCACGAGAATCAGGGGGACGGATGCCGCGGCATCCGTCCCCCTGTCATTTCATCCGGGCGAGATCGCCGGCACGGACATGCTCATGAAGACGTCGACGTCGTCTTCTGTGTCGACGGTGAAGCCGTGTCGTTCATAGAGTCGGCGCGCCGAACTTCCGGTGAGGACGTTGAGGCGAACACGCCGCCCGGCGCTCTCCTGCAATACCGCGCCGAGGATCGCGCTCCCGATCCCCCGCCCCTGAAGGTCGGGCCGGAGATAGAAGTGCTCCAGCCAGACGTCGTCGGCGTCGGCGCGCATCGAGATCGAACCGGCGTCGGTTCCGTCCACGACGATCACGCGGGTCCACGCCGGAACGAAACCATCGATGAACCGACGTCGCACCCGGACAGGGTCGTAACGACCCAGCCGCTGCAGGTCATCACGCAGAACGACGGCGCGGAGTTCGGCGATCCACGCCGCATCCCCTTCTGTGCTGGGCCGCAGGGCCGACATACGCCCCTCGGCTCAGATCGGCAGGGAGTAGTAGAACTGCAGGACGGCGTCGTCGTCGTCGGGGCCTTCGACGAACAGCACCCAGGGCCGGGATTCGTCACCCGTCACCGACCACAGCACGCTGAACGAGCGGTCTGCGCGGTAGTCGTTGCGGATGCCCACGCCACCCTCGAAGACCTCTTCGGTGGCCTCGGGCTCGCCGCGCTCCTCAGCGAGCGTGGCGAACGCGTCGTCTGCCGCCGCATCGTCTTCGAAGCCCCAGACGGTGAAGCGGAGGGTGCCGACCGACGACTCGTACTCGGCCCCGGCCGTCTCCTTCGCCGGGAGCACCGCGATATCGGCCGTCTCCCAGGCGCCGGAGAGCTGCCAGGTGACGTCGCCGTCGAGGCCGGTCACGCTGTCGCCGACCGTCGACGCCATCTCGAGGCACAGCTCATCGCACGGACCGGATGCCGGAGCGACGGGATCCGCTTCGGTCGTCTCAACCGAAGCGGGAGCGCTCGGAGCCGACGACTCGATCACCGGAGGCGCCTCTGCGTCAGCGAACTCCCACGGAGCGTTGTTGAAGAGGTAGATGAGCGCGATGATCGCGCCGATGAGCAGCACGGCGAGGCCGGCGAAGATGCCGAACGTCCAGCCGCGGTAGCTGTTGGGAGCCGCCGTCCCCGGCTCGAGGTACGGGTTGGCGTCGGTGTATCCACTCGCGGCCTGCGTGGGAGGGGCAGGAACCGCCGCCTGCGCCGGTGCAGCCGGCGGCGGCGGAACGGATGCAGCCGGCGGGGCCGGTGGAGCGACCCGCTCGGGCACGGCCGAAGGCGGCAGCACCGGCTCGGGGATGACCGGCTCGGGGATAACCGTGCCGGCATCAGGAGCGGGCGGAGCACTGCCGAACGTCGGCGGGGCCGGCACCTGGAAATCGGGCACGACGGAGTTCGGGTCCGCAAGATCGGGCTCGGTCAGCGGCGGGTCCGCCGGGACGCCTGCCGAATCATCGGAAGGCGGAGGCGGCACGGAGCCCGGAACCGTGTTCGGGTCCTGCGGAGCATCCGTGCCGTCGCCGCTCATGTCATCCTCCGATGGCGCCGACGTCGGTCGTGCCGACATCGGTGCGGTGGAAATTCTGGAAGGAGCGAGACGCCGTCGGCCCTCGCTGCCCCTGGTAACGGTTGCCGTACGGCCCCGAGCCGTACGGGTTCTCGGACGGCGAAGTGAGGCGGAAGAAGCAGAGCTGGCCGATCTTCATGCCCGGCCACAGCTTGATCGGCAGCGTCGCGACGTTCGCGAGCTCGAGTGTCACGTGACCGGTGAAGCCGGGGTCGATGAACCCCGCGGTCGAGTGCGTGATGAGGCCGAGCCGGCCGAGCGACGACTTGCCCTCGAGGCGCGCGGCGATGTCATCCGACAGCGTCACCTGCTCGAACGTGGCGCCCAGCGCGAATTCGCCGGGGTGCAGGATGAACGGCTCTTCGGGATCGACCTCGATCAGACGGGTGAGTTCGGGCTGATCGACGGACGGATCGATGAACGGATACTTGTGGTTGTCGAACAGGCGGAAGTAGCGGTCCAGGCGCACGTCGATGCTCGACGGCTGGATCATCTCCGGCTCGTGCGGGTCGAGGCCGATGCGGCCTGATGCGAGTTCTGCCCTGATGTCGCGGTCGCTGAGAAGCACGGCACCAGCCTACGGCCAGATGGCGCCGGGCGCTTTTGCCATCCGCGACCGGGCAGGTAGGCTTGCCTTCACCTGATCCTCGGACCGGGTCCGGGACTGTAGTTCAATGGCAGAACTTCTGCTTCCCAAGCAGATAGCGCGGGTTCGATTCCCGTCAGTCCCTCTGACCAGGCGTTTCCTGGAGAACGAGCCCCGCCGTCCACTCGGATGAGCGGGGCTTCTCGCTGCCCGTTCCGGAACGCCGACCCGGGTCGGTCACGGCAGCAGGATCGTGGCGAGCGTGACCGCTCGCGCATCCTCCCGATCGGCGTCGAGATAGGGGGCGAGCAGCTCTCCCAGGCGCGTCTGCAGCTCGGCGAGGTCCTCAGTGGTCACGTGGAGCTGCGTCATCCCGAAGCCGAGGTAGTCACGCGCCCGCACATCGTCAGAAGCCAGTGAGGCGTCGAAGCGCTCGGCAACCTGCCCCAGATACGTGAGGAACGCCTGACGCAGTTGCTCGGCACCCATCGCCTGCAGCTCTTCGCGATCCACGTGCGCCATCCGCTCGCCGAGAGCGAGGGTCCGTTCGACAGCGCCGCGGATCTTCCGTTCGCCGATCACCGCGACAATGCCGGCATCGACGAGTGCGGCCACATGACGGTAGAGCGTCGCCGTCGCGACATCCGGCAGAGTCTCGCGCAGCGCGGTCGTCGTCAGTTCACGCGCGCCGATCTGCTGGATGATCCGCATCCGCACAGGGTGCATGATCACGTCGGCGATCGGTGTCGTCTTGCGCATCGGCTCTCGATTCATTATTCTCATGGTGAGAACATTCGCATCGTTCTCATACGAAGACTAGCGGAGGAGCCGAGATGACCCCTGCCCCCACCGACGCGAATCCCGTGCGGATCGAGGTCCGCGGGATCTCGAAACGGTTCGGTGATGTCACCGCCGTCGACGACATCACCTTCAACGCCGAACCGGGCCGGGTCACCGGATTCCTCGGTCCGAACGGCGCCGGAAAGTCGACGACCCTCCGCATCCTGCTCGGACTCAGCCGACCCGACAGCGGCGCCGCTCTCCTCGGCGGAGTTCGCTACCGCGACCTGCGCATGCCTGCCCGGACAGTCGGCGCCGTCCTCGACATCGCCGGCGCGCACCCGGCCATGACGGCGAGGGCGCATCTCGGCGTGAGCGCCGCGCTCGCCGGGATCGACGATCATCGCGTCGACGAAGTGGCGGCGATCACCGGCATCACGGGATTCCTCGATCGCCGGATCCGCGGATTCTCGACCGGCATGCAGCAGAGGCTGGCGATCGCGAACGCCCTGCTCGGCGATCCGCGGGTGCTCGTCCTCGACGAGCCGTCGAATGGCCTCGACCCGGCCGGCATCGCCTGGTTGCGTTCCTTCCTCCGGAGTTTCGCCTCCGGCGGAGGCACTGTCCTGCTCTCGAGCCACGTGCTGTCCGAGCTGGAGCAGTGCATCGACGATCTCGCCCTCATCGACGGCGGTCGCCTCGTCTGGGCAGGACCCCTCGCCGGCTTCGTCGCCGAGAACGGAACCCTCGAAGGAGCGTTCCTCCACGCCACCCGGCACTCCGAACCCCACACCCCCGCACTGGAGCGCACCTCATGATCGCCCTCGTCCGCGGAGAGTTCCGCCGCCTGTTCGCCACCCGGCTCGTCTGGTGGGCCCTCCTCACTGCCGCCCTCTGCGGCGGACTCCTCCCCGGACTCATCGCCGTCATCGGCCCCGAGAACGCGAATCCGCCTCTTCCGGGGCTCGACACCGCCGCCGGCGTCGAGATGTTGCTCAGCCTCACGTCGGTGCTCCTGTTCATCCCGGCACTGATCGGCACGGTCGCCGTCACCTCCGAGTACCGGCACCGTACGGTCGGCACGACCTTCCTCCTCGCCCCTCGCCGCGTCGGCGTCGTGCTCGCGAAACTTGCCGTCTACGCGCTGCTCGGCCTGGCCTACGGCGTGATCGCATCGGCGTCCGCAGCGGCGGCCGTCGCCGGCGGGGCGGCACTGCACGGTCAGCCGCTGGGGATGCCGTGGAGCGAGCTCGCCCCCCTTCTCGTCCGGCTCGCCCTTGCGGCGGCGATCTACATGATCATCGGCGTGGCGATCGGCGCCCTCGCGCGCCACCAGCTGATCGCGATCGGCGTCACCCTCGGGTACTTCTACGTGCTCGAGTACGTGCTGATGCTCATCCCGGGGGTGAACACGATCTACCCGTTCCTCCCCGGCGGCGCGACGTCGGCGTTGACCGATTTCACCTTCCTCCGTGATGCGCTCTCGGCAGAACTCCCGGCAGCGGCGCCGCCCGCCGGGCTCACCCCTCTGGGTGGAGGAGTCGTCCTTCTGGCGTACGCCGCCATCGCGGTGGCCGTGGCCATCGCGGCTCCCCTCCGCCGCGACCTTCGCTGAACGTGCCCGCGAGGCCCGGCCGCCGTGCCGCGGTCAGGCCTCGCGAGACGGCCGGGCGAAGCTGAGCACCTGGGCAGACGTGGCGACGACGTTCAACGGAGCGTCCCCGCCGACGATGATCGCCGATTCCCGGCCGGCGGCCACGGCGCCGACCTTGACGCCTCCCCGCATGACGACGAGGGCGAGCGTGGTCGATGCCACCTGGAGGGGCCCGTCGACCGCGGTGGCTTCGAATGTCGCCGCGGGCACGGAGGCGGCAGAGCTCAGCACCAGCACCCGGCTCAGACCGATGCCGCGGATGCCGGGTCGATGGAAGTCGACGAACGACGCACGCGTGAGGAGAGCCTGATCGCGCCGGAGCGGTGCCGGACGCGTGCTGTCTGCTTGGACGATCACCTGAGCGCCCGAGACCCCCACGACGAGCTGGTTCATGCCCTCCGGCAGCTGGATGCGGCCGTGCGGCCCTCGTAGTTCGACGAGTTGCAGCTGCCAAGGAGAACCTGAGGCGTCATCTGTCCCGACCCACAGGTCGCGGACCCCTCCTGCGCCTACGGCGAGGGCGTGTCGGGGAGCTTCGGTGAACCGCCGAACGCTGACCGGTCTCATCGCGAAATCGCTCCTTCCGCGATCGTTCCGTGTGGTGCTTTCCCGCCGAATGCAGAGTGTCACTGTGCTGGACGCGCGGCGGCGTCCAGCACAGTGACACCGCGGATCAGCTATGCGCGGATCGGGTCGAGGACGTAGCCCTCTTCTCCGTGCACGACGGTGTCGATTCCGGCGACCTCGTCCTCGTTCTTCACGCGGAACCCGATCGTCTTCTGGATGGCGAATCCGATGATCCAGGCGAGCACGAACGAGTAGATCATGACGCTGAATGCGGCGATGGCCTGGACGAGCAGCTGCGTGCCGTCACCGCCCATGAACAGGCCGGTGCCGTTGGCGAAGAAGCCGAGGTACAGGGTTCCGATGACGCCGCCGATGAGGTGGATGCCGACGACGTCGAGCGAGTCGTCGAAGCCCAGCTTGTACTTCAGTTCGACGGCCAGTGCACACGCGGCGCCGGCGATGATGCCGAGAAGGATCGCCCAGACGGGGTGGAGCGATGCACACGCGGGCGTGATCGCGACGAGGCCGGCGACGGCTCCGGATGCGGCACCGACCGAGGTGGGCTTGCCGTCCTTGAACTTCTCGACGACGAGCCACGCGAGCAGGGCGGCAGCGGGGGCGGCGATGGTGTTGACGAATGCCAAGGCGGCCGTGCCGTCGGCGGCGAGCTCGGATCCGGCGTTGAACCCGAACCATCCGAACCACAGCAGTCCGGCGCCGAGCAGGACGAACGGCGGGTTGTGGGGCACGTGAGCGCCCTTCTGGAACCCGACGCGACGACCGAGCACGAGGGCCAGCGCGAGGGCGGCCGCTCCGGCGTTGATGTGCACGGCGGTACCGCCGGCGAAGTCGATGGCGCCGACGCCGAACGCCTCCTGCAGCCCGTGGGTGATCCAGCCGCCGTAGGCGAAGCTGCCGTCCTCCGCGAGGCCGAAGTTGAACACCCAGCTGGCGACGGGGAAGTAGACGACCGTCGCCCAGATCGCGGCGAAGATCATCCACGACCCGAACTTCGCACGGTCGGCGATCGCTCCCGAGATGAGCGCCACCGTGAGGATGGCGAACGTCGCCTGGAACGCGACGAACGCGAGCGGCGGGTACGCGGCGCCCTCCGGCGTCTCGAGCAGGCTGTTCAATCCGGCAGCGGCGGCATCGATCGACCACGGTGCGACCGTGCCCTCAGCGCCGGGGAACGCGATCGCGTATCCGTACAGCACCCAGAGCACGCCGATGAGTCCGAGCGACCCGAAGCTGAGCATCATCATGCTGATGACGCTCTTGGCCTTCACGAGGCCGCCGTAGAAGAACGCCAGTCCTGGCGTCATCAGCAGCACGAGTGCAGCAGCTATGAGAATGAACGCGGTATTGCCTTGATCCATGACGGTCGAGCCTCTCTCCGAGGACGCACGGAGGCGTCGGGTGATTCTCAGAGTGGCGCACGGTCGTTTCGCAGCAAGGTCCGGGTCGTTACAGTCACGTTTCCGGAATCACGCCATGACGCTCGCATCGAGCGCCTGCACGATGACGGGCGCGTCGTCGTCCGGCATCCCGACGCCCCAGATCCGCACACGCGACCCGATCGCGGGTATCTGGGTCTGCAGCAGGGTCGCGTCGCGGTGGTCCGGATTGCTGCGGTGCCAGCGCGCGCGGATCGACGTGCCGGCATCGCTCTCGACGGTCAGCGTGAAGGCCGACACGCCGCCATTCTCGGCGAGCGACACCTGGCGGTCGCTGACCTGACCTCCGGTCGGCGCCGCGCGGTCCCGCATCAGCGCCCACCGCTCGGCGAGCCGCTGTTCACGGCGCGAGAGACGGCCCGACTCCCACAGTGCGAAACCGCATCCGAAGACGAAGAACGACGGCATCACGGTGAATATGACGTCGAACCACCACGGTGAGTCATCCCGCCACAGCATGATGACCAGGAAGGCCGTCCCGGCGGCGGCGAGAGCCACGAGCATCCAGATCACGAGCCGCGCGGTCCGACTCAACCGCGTGCCGAATCCGATGCGAGACGGCACCCCGCTCTCATCGAATGCCCGAACCAGGTGCACGACATGCCCGACCGGTGCTTCTTCGTCCACGACTGCCTCCATCCGCGCCCGTATTCGCTGGACATCGTAGGGCGTCGAAGCGTCGCGCAGATGGAGGAACGAGACGCGGAATGACGGCGACCGGCGACCTGAGTGCTCAGCCGACGAGACGGAACTCCTCGAACGCCGACTGGATGGCGGTCGCGGCGGCCCCGCGCGCCCACACGTCGAAGCCGGAGCGATCGACATGCAGTTCGACCGCGTTCGCCTCAGGATCGCGCCCGGCCCTGAGCGCCTCCCGGGCCGCGGGTTCGACGATCTCCCACATTCCGATGCCGTCACCGGCGATCACGATCGTGTTGACCATCGCGAAGTTGGAGATCAGGGCGAGCATGCGGCCGAGAGCGGCACCCGAGCGCGCGAAGACCTCGACCGCAGCAGCCTCCCCCACCCTGGCGAGTTCAAGCGCCTCGGCGTAATCGACCGTGCGGCCGAGACGCTCGCCCAGCAGCTTCTCGATGCTCGGGATCGTGAGCATCGAGGTCGCGCAGCCACGATGACCGTCCGCGCAGCGCGGTCCTTCCGGATCGAGAGGGATGTGACCACCCAATCCGAACCCGGTGTCGGCGGTGACCACCACGCGATCGTGCACGACCAGCCCGTACCCGACGCCGGCGCCGATCGTGACGACCGCGAAGTTCGGGATCCCCCGTCCGGCACCGAACCACTGTTCGGCGACGGTCAACGCGACGACATCGTTCTCGATGTCGACCGGCACCCCCAGGCGGTCGACGAGCAATCGACCGAGGTCGACGTCACGCCAGCCGAGGAACGGCCCTCTGGTGACGACGCGCCGATCGACGGTGTTGCCGCCGACGCTCACCCCGACCCCGGCGATGCCCGGTACGACGTCATCCACGGGGACGCCGGCCAGCCGGGCCACGAGCACCGCCACCTGATCGGCCACGTACTCCGGTCCGTGCTCCTCGAGCACGACAGCGGCTGTGCCCTTCTCGTTCGCTCGGAGATCGGTGAGCACCGCCACCGCCTCATCGCCCGTGATCTTCACGCCGACGAAGCGCCGGGCATCGACATCGACGTCGAGAGGCTTCGTCGGACGACCGACCGTTCGCGCGGAAGGATCGTCTCCCTCCACGACGAGACCGGCATCGATCAGAGGCTTGCTCAACCGGGTGAGGCTCGCAGCGGACAGACCGAGCCGCTGCCCCAGCACGCTCCGCGAGATCGGGCCATGGATCAGGATCTCCCTCGCCAGCGCGCGAGCGCTCTCGGTCACCCCGGGATCCGTCATGCTGCCCCCTCATCGAATACTTCCATCGTGACAGAAATCACGAACAGACCTTGACATCCAATTATTTCTACCGTAGAAATTATTCATGGCCACCGCAGCCCTCCACCTCCGCAACGGCGGAACGAGCGTCATCCTCGACCTCGCATCCGTCGCGCTCCCCGCCATCGTGCACTGGGGCGCCGACCTCGGCGATCTCGACGAGGCCGAGGTCGGGTCGCTCTGCCGGGCAGCGGTGCCGCAACGCGTGTCCGGCGGCCTCGACTCCCCCGCACCGCTCACCGTCATCGCGCAGGAGGCTTCCGGGTGGCTGGGCACTCCCGGACTGATCGGGCACCGCCGTGGACGCGACTTCTCCACGAACCTTCAGACCACGGGAGTCGACGCGACCGCGACCTCCGTCACGATCGACGCCGCCGATGTCGACGGCGGACTCGTCGCCAGGATCGAACTCGAGATCACCGCATCCGGCCTCCTCCGCCAGCGGATCACCATCCGCAACACCGCCACGGACGACTACGAGCTCGTCGCTCTCGCGCCGACCTTTCCGCTGCCGGTCGGTGCGGTCGAGCTCCTCGACACCACCGGCCGGCACCTCCGCGAACGCGCCCCGCAACGCCACGCCTTCACCATCGGCACGCATCTCCGCGAGAGCCGGCGCGGACGCCCGGGCGCGGACGCCACCCTCATCCTCGCCGCGGGTACCCGCGGCTTCGGTTTCGAGCGCGGCATCGTGCACGCCGTGCACACCGCCTGGAGCGGCAGCAACCGACTCGCCGCCGAGCGCACCCCGACGGCGGACGCCTTCCTCACCGCGGGCGAACTGCTCGCCCCTGGTGAGATCATCCTCAGCCCGGGGGACGACTACTCGACGCCGTGGGCGATCGGGGCCTGGGGCGACGGCCTGAACGAACTGTCCGCGCGCTTCCATGCCGAACTGCGCGCCCGCCCGCAGCATCCGCGTCGAGTTCGGCCGGTGACCCTGAACACCTGGGAAGCCGTCTACTTCGATCATGACCTCGACCACCTCACGGCCTTGGCCGAGCGGGCGGCGGAGGTCGGAGTGGAGCGCTACGTGCTCGACGACGGCTGGTTCCGCGGCCGGCGCGACGACGCCGCCGGTCTCGGAGACTGGTACGTCGACGAGCACGTCTGGCCGGATGGCCTGAACCCTCTGATCGATCGCGTGCGCAGACTCGGGATGGAGTTCGGCCTCTGGGTCGAACCGGAGATGGTCAACCCCGATTCCGACCTTGCCCGAGAGCATCCGGATTGGCTGCTGCGTGCGCGAGCCGAGCTGCCGATGAGCGCCCGACAGCAGCAGGTGCTGGATCTGTCGCACCCGGATGCATGGGCATACGTCCTGGAGCGGCTCGACGCGCTCCTCACCGAACACGACATCGCCTACCTGAAGTGGGACCACAACCGCGACCTGCTGGAGGCGGGCGACGCGCGCACCCGTCTCCCCCGGGTGCATGAGAACGTGCTGGCCCTGTACAGACTGCTCGACGAGCTGAAGCGACGGCATCCACACCTGGAGATCGAATCGTGCGCGTCCGGCGGCGCTCGCGTGGACCTCGGCATCCTCGACCGCACCGACCGGATCTGGACGAGCGACACGCTCGATCCGATCGAACGGCTGCAGATCCAGCGATACACCGGAGTCGTGGTGCCGCCCGAACTGATGGGCGCCCACCTGACCAGTCCTCTCGTGCACTCGACCGGTCGGACCGTCTCCCTCAGCCTGTCCGGCGGCGTCGCTATCGCCGGCCATTTCGGCATCGAATGGGACCTCACCACGCTCGACGCCGACGGCCTCACCGCCGTCGCCGACTGGGTCGCGCTGCACAAACGGCACCGTGGGATGCTGCACTCGGGACGCGTCATCCATGCTGACACCGACCCGACCCGTGATGTTCGCGGCGTCGTGGCCGCTGACGGCTCCGCGGCCCTGTTCACATACGCCCAGGTGCAGACCAGCCCGACCTATCCCCCCGGCCGCTTCACGATCCCGGGCCTGGACCCTGATCGCCGCTACATCGTGAACATCGTCGCCGGAGAGCCGGCTGACGGGCCCGGCCAGACTTCACTGCCCTGGATCGACTGGCCGCCCACTCTCACCGGGCGTCAACTCGCTGCGGCGGGAATCCAGGCTCCGGTTCTCCATCCTGAGCAACTCGTGCTGCTGGAGCTCACAGCGGCCTGACCCCACCGATCGTCCGAGCCGCCCGGCATCCACCGGCGGCCATCCCTAAGCGCAAGGAGGCGCATCATGGCAGATCAACGACCACGGAGACCTCGAGGCGGTCACCGTCGGCGGCGCCTCGCCGTCCTCGCTTCGATGACCGTTGCGGGCATCGCGCTCAGCGGCTGCACGACGGCGAACGACGACGTCACCACACTGAACTTCTTCCAGTTCAAGGGAGAGGCACGCGAGGACTTCGATCGCATCATCGAGGAGTTCGAAGCCGAGAATCCCGACATCCGGGTGGTGCAGAACCAGGTGGCGGATGCCGACACCATCATCCGGACCCTCTTGGTGAAGGACAAAGCGCCCGACGTCATCACCCTGAACGCGAACGGCAACTTCGGTCGCCTCGCGCAGGCCGGCGTGTTCTACGACTTCTCCGAGGAGCCGGTACTCGACACCATCAACCCCGCTGTGCAGAAGATCCTCGCCGACCTCGGCAACAAGAAGGGCGAGATCGGGGGTCTCGGCTACATCAACAACGCCAACGGCATCATCTACAACATCGACATCTTCGAGGAGCAGGGCCTGGAGGTGCCGGAGACCTGGGACGAGCTCATCGCCGTGTGCGAGCAGCTGCAGGATGCCGGCATCCAGCCCTTCTACGCCACGCTCGCCGACTCCTGGACGGCGATGCCTTCCTTCAACGGCCTCGGCGCGTACGCCGCACAGGATGGGTTCTTCGACGAGATGCGCGCCGAAGGCGAGAACGTCGGAGCGGACTCTCCGGTCTCATTCGAGAACGACTTCGCCAAGGCGCTGGAGCGCGAACAGCAGCTCTTCGAGTACGCGCAGGAGGGCTCTCGCGGGAGCACCTACGACCAGGGGAATGCCGCGTTCGCGCGCGGGGAGGCCGCGATGATGATGCAGGGCATCTGGGCGATCAACGGCATCAAGCAGGTGAATCCCGAGATCAAGGCGGCCATCTTCCCGTACCCGACGGACGTCGCCGAAGATCGGCTGATCGTCTCCGGCGTCGACGTGGTCGTGACCATGGGCCGCAACACGCCGCACCGCGAGGAGGCTCTCCGCTTCATCGAGTTCATGTTCCGGGAGGACGTGATCGAAGGCCTCGCGTCGTCGCAGAACATGATCCCGTCCGTCGAGGGCGCCGAACTCGGCGACGACCTCGCTCTGCAATCGGTCAGGCCGTTCTTCGACGAGGGCAGGATCACCGGGTTCATCGACCACCAGGTCCCTCCCGGCATCCCTCTCGCCGAGTACGTGCAGGAGGCGGTCTTCACCGGCGATGCGCAATCGACGCTCGCCACCCTCGACAACGAGTGGCGCAAGATCGCCGCCCGCACGATCCCCGTGACGGAGGACTGAAATGAGCACTCTCACTCAAGCGGTCAGATCGACCACTGCGGGTGGCCCGCGCGCCCCACGGGTGCGCAGCACCTCGAAGCGGGCGATGTCCGCCTATTACTGGATGATCTGGCCGTGCGTGATCGCCTTCGCGGCGTTCCACACCGTCCCGATGCTCGTCGGAGTGTTCTTCAGCTTCACGAACTACGCGGGCTACGGCGACTGGAACTTCGTCGGCATCTCGAACTACCTCAATCTGTTCCGCGACGACCGGGCGTGGAACTCGTACGGGTTCTCATTCCTGTTCGCGATCGCTGCGACCATCCTGACGAACGCGATCTCGCTCGCGATCGCCATGGGATTGAACGCCAAGATCAAGGCGCGGAACTTCTTCCGAGGCGTCTACTTCGTGCCGTACATCCTGGCCGCGCTGGTGATCGGCTTCGTCTTCCAGTATCTGTTCACGAACTCTCTGCCGAGGATCCTCCCCGGCATCCCCCTGTTCGCCGACAACATCCTGTCCAACCCGGACTGGGCCTGGCTGGCGATCGTCGCACTCGCCGTCTGGCAAGGATGCGCGTTCACGATCATCATCTACCTCTCCGGGCTGCAGACCATTCCTGTCGAGCTCTACGAGGCGGCCTCCCTGGACGGCGCCTCATCATGGCGGCAGTTCCAATCGATCACGTTTCCTCTCATCAGCGCGTTCTTCACGATCAACGTCGTTCTGAGCCTCAAGGGCTACCTGCAGGTGTTCGATCCGATCGTGGCCCTCACCAATGGCGGCCCCGGCACATCGACCGAGTCGGTCACGATGCTCATCTTCAAGGGCGGCTACGCCGGCGGCGAGTTCGCGTACCAGACAGCCAACGCGGTGATGTTCTTCATCGTGATCACGATCGTCTCACTCCTGCAGTTCCGTGTCCTCCAGCGCAGAGAGGTGGACGCCTGATGTCCACAGCAACAGCACGTCCGTCCACCGCGGCGATCACGACCAGCCGTCGCTCTCGGCGCAACGCCGATCGAGATGACGACACCCGCAAGACCAACTGGTGGGCCACCGCCGTCATCGCCGTCTGCTCCCTCACCGTGCTCATCCCGCTCTACCTCGCGGTGGTCGTCGCGTTGAAGACGCCCGACCAGCTCGTCAGCGGCACCGGTTTCGAGTGGCCGACCGTCGTGCGCTGGGAGAACTTCTCCGAGGCGTGGGAACGCACCCAGTTCCCGCAGGCCTTGATGAACACCGCATTCATCACCGTCGGCGCCGTGGTCTTCACCATGCTCACCAGCTCGGTCGCGGCCTACGCACTGGCCAGGAACATGCACCGGCCGTTCTTCAAGGGCGTGTTCTACTACCTGCTGGCCGCCCTGTTCATCCCGTTCCCGATCATCATGCTGCCGCTGGTGAAGCAGACGGCGATGTTCGGGCTGGACAACCAGGTCGGCGTCATCGTCCTGTACACGATCTACGGACTCTCGCTGAACGTCTTCATCTACTCGGCGTACATCCGCTCGATCCCCCTCGAACTCGAGGAGGCCGCGCGAGTGGACGGCGCATCGACCTGGCGGATCTTCTGGCAGATCATCTTCCCGCTCCTCGCACCGATGAACGCCACCGTCGGCATCCTCACCTGCGTGTGGGCGTGGAACGACTTCATCCTGCCGCTCGTCGTGCTCACCGACCCCGGCGCGCGCACTCTGCCGCTGGCGCAGTACGTGCTCCAGGGGCAGTTCAACACCGACTACACGGTCGCTTTCGCGTCGTACCTCATGGCCATGGCGCCGCTGCTGATCGTCTACATCTTCTCGCAGCGATGGGTCATCTCCGGCGTGACTCGAGGCTCCATCAAGTGACGAAGCGGTGCCCGCCGGAGTGAGCGGAGGCCACCGCTTCACGATCGGACAGGAGGTCCCGGATGCCATCGGCATCCGGGACCTCCTGTCGTGCGTGCACTCAACGCCCGGACGGGATTCTTGAGAACTTCACTATTCAGTGTTGCTAACTACCGGTACTTAGTGTTACCGTCTACCAGTACCCAGCAACACTAAGTAGAAGGAGGTGATCCGAATGGGCAACCAGATGACGGAGATGCTGAAAGGCACTCTGGAGGGTGTCGTCCTCGCGATCTTGGCCGGACGCCCGGCGTACGGATACGAGATCACCGCACAGCTGCGAGACCAGGGTTTCAGCGAGATCGTCGAGGGCACCATCTACGCGCTCCTCGTGCGGATCGAGCAGAAGGGCCTCGTGGATGTGGAGAAGGTCCCCTCCGAGAAGGGGCCGCCTCGCAAGGTGTACTCGCTCAGCACGAACGGGCGGGAACAGCTTGAGGAGTTCTGGAAGACCTGGAGCTTCCTCGTCGAACGCATCGAACAGCTGCACACGAACAGCAAGAACAACAACTCACGAAACGAAGGAGTCTGACCATGGCCGCGAAATGGATCGAAGCCCTCACCGGCTCGCTCGAGCAGAAGAAGCAGTACAAGCAGGACAAGGCCCGCATCGACGGCCTCCCGGAGCCTTATGCGACGGCGGCCAAGGCGATGCACCGGTACTTCATGTACTTCGGCGGCATCACCGACGGCGAGACGCTCATGAAGATGTTCACCGATCTGGCCGATCTCTGGGAGCGCGCCGCGGTCGACGGCACGCCGGTCAGCGACATCGTCGGCGACGACCCCGTCGATTTCGCTGAGACCTTCGCGCAGTCCTACGGAGGCAAGCACTGGATCGACAAGGAGCGCACGCGCCTCATCAAGGACATCGACGACGCGAAGCGGGGTGAGCAGCGATGACCACTCAAACCGCCATCCGCGTCCAGGGCGTCACCAAGTCCTTCAAGGAGCTGGACGTGCTGCGCGGCGTCGACTTCGAGGTCGCGAGAGGCAGCATCTTCGCCCTCCTCGGCTCGAACGGCGCCGGCAAGACCACGCTCGTCCGCATCCTCTCCACCCTGCTGAAGGCGGATGCGGGCACCGCATCCGTGCTCGGGTTCGACGTCGCCACGGCACCGAACGACGTTCGCCAGTCGATCAGCCTGACCGGGCAGTTCGCGGCCGTCGACGAGGTGCTCAGCGGTCGGGAGAACCTCGTGCTGGTCGCGAAACTGCGCCACCTGAAGAATCCCGGGGCGATCGCCGACGACATGCTGGCCCGCTTCTCGCTCACCGATGCGGGCAACCGCAGAGCCGGCACCTACTCCGGCGGCATGCGCCGCCGGCTCGACATCGCGATGAGCCTGATCGGCAACCCGCCGATCATCTTCCTCGACGAGCCGACCACCGGCCTGGATCCGCAGGCGCGCATCGAGGTGTGGCAGACCATCAAGGAGCTCGCCGACGGCGGCACCACCGTGCTGCTGACCACGCAGTACCTCGACGAGGCCGAGCAGCTCGCCGACCGCATCGCGATCCTGCACAAGGGCACGATCATCCAGAACGGCACCCTCGCCGAACTCAAGAAACTCCTCCCCTCCGCCAAAGTCGAGTACGTCGAGAAGCAGCCCTCCCTCGAGGACGTCTTCCTGGCCCTCGTCGGCGAGACCGCAGCAGTAGAAGGGAACTGACATGACCTCCCACGTCCTCAGCGACACCCGGGTCCTCACCGGCCGGTCGCTGCGCCACATCCTCCGCAGCCCCGACACGATCATCACCACCGCGGTCACGCCGATCGCGCTGATGCTCCTGTTCGTGTACGTGCTCGGCGGTGCGATCAACACCGGGTCCGACGAGTCGTACATCAATTACATGCTCCCCGGCATCCTGCTGATCACGATCGCGTCCGGTATCGCCTACACCGCGTACCGGCTGTTCCTCGACATGCAGGGCGGTATCTTCGAGCGGTTCCAGTCGATGCCGATCGCTCGATCCAGCGTGCTCTGGGCACACGTGATCACGTCTCTCGTCTCCAACCTCGTGTCGGTCGCGATCGTCATCGGCGTGGCACTGCTGATGGGGTTCCGCACCGGAGCATCCCTCGGCGCCTGGCTCGGCGTCGCCGGCATCCTGGTGCTGTTCACCCTCGCGCTGACCTGGCTCGCGGTGATCGCGGGGCTCTCGGCGAAGACGGTCGACGGCGCGAGTGCGTTCAGCTACCCGCTCATCTTCCTGCCGTTCATCAGCTCGGCGTTCGTGCCCACCGGCACGATGCCCGGACCGGTGGCCTGGTTCGCCGAGAACCAGCCGGTCACGTCGATCGTGAACTCGATCCGGTCGCTGTTCGCGCAGCAGCCGGTCGGCACCGAACTCTGGGTCGCCCTCGCCTGGTGCGTCGGCATCCTCGTGGTCGCCTACGCCTTCGCGATCGCGATCTACCGCAAGAAGATCAGCTGACCGCGTTGACGTTCGAATCGCGCAAATGGCTCTATCCGCACCGCGGATAGAGCCGTTTGCGTGTTTCGAAACCGGGTCAGACCTGTTCGGGTGGCACCTCGTGCCGCTATCCGAGTGTCATAGCGACCGCAGGTGCCACCTGAACCTCAGGGCGGCGATTCAGGCCACCGGCGCCCCGAGCTTCGCGAGGCGCAGCCACGTCTCCACGACCGTGTCGGGGTTCAGCGACATCGACTCGATGCCCTGACCCACGAGCCATTCGGCGAGGTCGGGGTGGTCGCTGGGCCCCTGACCGCAGATGCCGACGTACTTGCCGGCGCGGCGGCAGGCCTCGATCGCCATCGACAGCATCCGCAGCACCGCCGGGTCGCGCTCGTCGAACGTCGAGGCGACCAGACCGGAGTCGCGATCCAGGCCCAGGGTGAGCTGGGTCATGTCGTTGGAGCCGATCGAGAATCCGTCGAAGTACTCGAGGAACTCGTCGGCCAGTACGGCGTTCGACGGCAGCTCGCACATCATGATGACCCGCAGCCCGTTCTCGCCGCGGCGCAGCCCGTTCTCGCCGAGCAGCTCGGTCACAGCATGCGCCTCGCCGATCGTGCGCACGAACGGCACCATGATCTCGACGTTGGTGAGGCCCATCTCCTCACGCACGAACCTCAGCGCCTCGCACTCCATGTCGAAGCACTCTCCGAAGTCGGCCGAGATGTACCGCGATGCCCCGCGGTACCCGAGCATCGGGTTCTCCTCGTGCGGCTCGTAGATGTCGCCGCCGATGAGATTCGCGTACTCGTTGGACTTGAAGTCGCTGAGCCGCACGATCACCGGCTCCGGCGCGAAGGCCGCGGCGATCATCGAGACGCCCTCTGCGACCCGCTTCACGAAGTACTCGCGAGGAGAGTCGTAGGCCGCGATGCGCTCGGAGATGTCGGCCTGCAGCGGAGCGGGCAGGGTCGCGTGATCGAGGAGCGCACGGGGATGGATGCCGATCTGGCGGTTGATCACGAACTCCAGCCGCGCGAGCCCCACACCTCGGTTCGGCAGCTTCGAGAATGCGAAGGCCTGGTCGGGTGTGCCGACGTTGAGCATGATCTTCGTCGGACTCTCCGGCATCTCGTCGAGCCGGGTGATGACCTCCTCGAACCCGAGGATGCCCTCGTAGACGAAGCCGTTGTCGCCCTCCGCGCAGGAGACGGTCACGTCCTGCCCGTCGCGCAGGGCGATCGTGGCATCCCCCGTGCCGACGACGGCCGGGATGCCGAGTTCACGCGCGATGATCGCCGCGTGGCAGGTGCGGCCGCCGCGGTTCGTGACGATCGCGGAGGCGCGCTTCATGATCGGTTCCCAGTCCGGGTCGGTCATGTCGGCGACGAGCACGTCGCCGACCCGGAACGCATCCATCTGCTCGAGCGACTGCATCACCCGAACGGGACCCGCCCCGATCTTCTGGCCGATCGCGCGGCCGACGGTGATCACCGTGCCGGCCTCCTCGAGGACGAAGCGTCGCGTCACGTTGCCGTCGGTGCGCGAGACGACCGTCTCCGGGCGGGCCTGCAGGATGTAGAGCCTTCCGTCGACGCCGTCCTTGCCCCACTCGATGTCCATCGGGCGGCCGTAGTGCGCCTCGATGATCAGAGCCTGCCGCCCGAGCTCTTCGACCTCGGCATCCGTGATGCTGAACCGCGCGCGCTCCGCCGGCGCGACGTCGGTGAACACCGTGCTGCCGCCCGCGTGCGTGCCGTCGGCGTAGACCATCTTCACGGCCTTCTCGCCGACCGAGCGCTTGAGGATCGCCGGTCGCCCCTCCCGCAGCGCCGGCTTGTAGGCGTAGAACTCGTCGGGGTTCACGGCTCCCTGCACGACGGCTTCGCCGAGACCGTACGAGCTGGTGATGAACACGGCCCGATCGAACCCGGACTCGGTGTCGACGGTGAAGAGCACGCCGGACGCCCCGACGTCGGAGCGCACCATGCGCTGGATGCCGGCGGACAGCGCGACGTCGTGATGGTCGAAGCCATGGTGCACCCGGTAGGCGATCGCCCTGTCGTTGTAGAGCGAGGCGAAGACGCTGCGGATCGCGGCGAGGATGTTGTCGATCCCGCTGATGTTCAGGAACGTCTCCTGCTGCCCCGCGAACGACGCGTCAGGGAGATCCTCGGCAGTGGCGCTCGAGCGCACAGCCCAGGAGACGGAGTCCGGCTGTGGATCGGCGGCGACGAGCGTCGCGTACGCCTCACGGATGTCTGCCTCGAACGCGGCGGGAAGCGGCTGCTGCTCGATCCATTCGCGCACGTTCGCGCCCACCCGGGCGAGTTCTGCCACGTCGTCGATGTCGAGGGCCTCGACGGTCGAGCGGATGCGGTCGTACAGGCCGTTCGCCGCGAGGAACTCGCGGTACGCGTCGGCGGTGGTCGCGAAGCCGCCCGGCACGCTGACGCCGGCGTCCGACAGGTTCGAGACCATCTCGCCGAGCGAGGCGTTCTTGCCTCCCACCTGGGGGACGTCGGCCATGCCGATGTGCGTGAACCAGAGGATGTTGGTCATGAGGACTCCTGAAGGGTGTGCGTCGTGCGCGGGGTGGGAGGAGGGCGTCAGCTGCGCAGCCGCATGGACTGCATGATCACGGCCGACATCTCCTCCACGGATTTCGTGGAGGAGTTGAGGAAGGGAACGCGGTTGCGGCGATAGAGGTCCTCGGCCCGGCGGATCTCGAGCGTGCACTGGGCGAGACTCGAGTAGGTGCTGTCCGGACGGCGCTCATGGCGTACCTGGCTGAGCCGGAGCGGCGTTGTGGTCAGCCCGAAGCACTTCGCGGCATACTTCGCGACGGCGCGGGGAAGACCGTCGGCGGGGAAGTCGTCGTCGGTGAGCGGGTAGTTCGCGACGAGCAGCCCGTACTGCAGCGCCAGGTACATGGTCGTCGGCGTCTTGCCGCAGCGCGACGGCGCGATGATGATCACGTCGGCGATGTCGAGGGCGCGCATGCTCTGACCGTCGTCGTGCTCGATCGCGTACTCGACGGCACGCATCCTGGCGAAGTAGCGCTCGATGTCGCCGACGCCGTGGTACTGGCCCAGCTGCTCCGATGCTGCGCTGCCCAGGCTCGTCTCGAGTTCGCGCAGGTGGCCGCCGAGGAGATCGATCATCACGGCGCCGGATCCGCTCAGCGCGGCGAGGATCTGCGCGGACTTCACAGTGGTGAAGACGATCGGGGCGCCGCCTGTCGATCCGCTGGAACGGATGCTGCCGATCACGTTCTGCGCCCCGTCGACCGTGTCGACGAAGGGCACCGTGTGGCGGCGGAACCGCACGCCGGGGAAGTTCGCGAGCAGGGCGTTGCCGAGCGTCTCGGCCGTGATACCCGTGCTGTCCGAAACGAAGAAGGCATCACGGGTCTCCGCAGCGACGCCGAGCGGCAGGGCGGGATCAGTGGGGGACACAGCAGGCGGACCTCGGTTCGGGAAAGGACTTGAGGTGAGCCTAGGAAAGAAATTGCTCCTGATATGCAGGCTTCTTCGCATAAGAATCAGAAGATTTATCGTGACGGCAACGACTCGGACCGAGCCTCGGCATCCGCTGAGGCTCCTAGGGTGGAGTCATGACCACACAGGCGCGCGCCGACAGCTCACGGCGCGTCGTCTTCCGGCGCTTCGGCGGTCCAGAGGTGCTGGAGCTCGAACACCGCCCCGTACCGGTACCGGCGTCGGACGAGGTTCTCGTGCGCGTCGCGGCCGCCGGGGTGAACCCCGTGGACTGGAAGCTGTTCAGCGGCCAGCCGATGCACGACCCCTATGAGCGCAGCCTTCCCTCGGGCAACGGCTACGACTTCGCGGGAACCATCGTGAGCACCGGCGCCGATGTGGAGAGATGGCGGCCCGGGGAGCGTGTGTTCGGCGGGCTCCGGTTCCACGCGCAGGCCGACCATCTCGTGATCGATCCCGCGCTTCTGGTGCGAGTTCCGGACGGCCTGTCGCTCGTCGTCGCCGGGGCCCTGAACGTGGTCGGGCGCACCGCCTTCGCGAGCGTGCAGTCCCAGCGCATCACCGCCGGTGACACGGTGCTCGTCAGCGGAGCCGCCGGCGGTGTCGGCACCCTCACCGCGCAGCTCTGCATCCACCGCGGCGCGCGCGTGATCGGCACCGCGAGCCCGGGCAATCACGACCTTCTCCGCTCGTTCGGGATCGAGCCGGTCGCCTACGGGCCCGGTCTTCCTGACGCGCTGCGCGCCGCCGCACCGAACGGATTCACGGCGGTGCTCGACACCGTCGGCCACGGCACCGTCGCCATCGCGCTCGCCCTCGGAGTGAGTCCGCACCGGATCAACACCGTGGCCGACTACGAGGCGCGGCAACGGCATCCCGTCGCCGGTGTCGGGGGCGCGGCAGCCGGATCCGCGGAACTCGCCGTCGTGGCGCGGATGCTGGCCGACGGCGACCTCGGACTGCCCATCGACTCCGTGCACCCGCTCGAACGGGTGCGAGAGGCCTATGCGCGTTCGATTGCGGGGCACGCCACCGGCAAGATCGTGATCGTCACGGAGGAGCAGCCGTCCTGAGGCCGCCCGACGTTGTCAACCCCGGTGCGGCGTGGGAAGGTCATCTCTAGCTTGGCGGCATGACGACCGAGATCAAGACAGACAGTGCTGCACCGACCGGCCTGCGACGGGCGATCACCGGACCACTGCTTTTCGCCTTCATCCTCGGCGACGTGCTCGGCGCGGGCATCTACGCCCTCATGGGTGTGCTCTCCGAGAAGGTGGGCGGGATGCTGTGGGCGCCGCTGCTGCTGGCACTGCTGCTCGCCCTGCTCACCGCGGGCTCCTACGCCGAGCTGGTCACGAAGTACCCGCGCGCCGGCGGCGCGGCAGTGTTCGCAGAGCGGGCGTTCCGCAGCCCGCTGGTCTCGTTCCTCGTCGGCTTCTGCATGCTGGCCGCCGGGGTGGTGAGCGCCGCCGGGCTCTCGATCGCCTTCGCCGGTGACTATCTGAGCACCTTCATCGACGTGCCGACGATCCCTGCCGCCATCGTCTTCCTCGCCCTCGTGGCCGCTCTGAACGCCCGCGGCATCCGCGAATCGATGGGCGCCAACCTGGCGATGACAGCCATCGAGCTGAGCGGGCTCGTCATCGTCATCGCCGTCGTGTCGATCTTCGTCGGCGGCGGTGGCGGCGACCTCTCCCGGATCACCCAGGCCCCGGAGGGCACGAGCGTCGCCGTGGCGGTGCTGGCCGGAGCGGTCATCGCCTACTACTCGTTCGTCGGTTTCGAGACCTCCGCCAACATGATCGAAGAGGTCAAGGATCCGAGCCGGAACTACCCCCGCGCGCTCTTCGCCTCGCTGTTCACCGCGGGCGTCGTCTACGTGCTGGTCGGTCTCGCGAGCTCGGTCGCCCTCCCAGCCGCCGAACTGCAGGAGTCCACCGGCCCCCTGCTCGCGGTCGTCGAGGCGACGGGTGTGAGCGTGCCCTCGTGGCTCTTCAGCCTCATCGCACTCATCGCCGTGGCCAACGGCGCGCTTCTGACGATGATCATGGTGAGCCGCCTGACCTACGGGATGTCGGAGCAGAAGCTCCTCCCGGACGCCCTGTCGCGGGTGCTCCCGAAGCGCAGGACGCCGTGGGTCGCGATCCTCACCACCACCGTGGTCGCCATGGGCCTCACCCTCATCGGCGATCTCGCGACGCTGGCCGAGACCGTCGTCCTGCTGCTCCTCTTCGTCTTCCTGAGTGCGAACGTGTCGGTGCTGGTGCTCCGACGCGACCGCGTCGACCACGACCACTTCCGCGTCTGGACGCTCCTGCCGATCCTCGGCATCGCATCCTGCATCCTGCTCCTCACTCAGCAGCGCCCCGTCGTCTGGCTCTTCGGCGCGGCGCTGCTCGCGGCCGGAGGAGTGCTCTACCTGCTGGCGAGGTGGCGGCGCCGCGCCCATTCCACGACCGACACCACCGAGGAGAAGGACAGGATCCATGACGAAGCCTGACGACGAGCGCGTCGACGAGATGACGAACGAGGAGAAGCGTCACGATCAGCTGACGTCCGCACCGGACGCCACCGAAGCCGATGCGGCCCCCCGCGTCGAGGTCAGCGAGCACGATGGGATCACCCGCGTCGACATCGCCCCGGATGCCCCGGTGCGTCCTGGGCCGGGTCCGGGGATGCCGATCGACGACGAAGGCTGAGAGAGAACGCCGCACTTCGCCCGGCTTCACCGGCGTCCGTGGCGCGTAAGCTCGGCCCATGCGATACTTCGGCACACTGCAGACCCCGGTCGGCGTGATCGGCGTGGTGTCCGACGGGGCGGCGATCACCCGCGTCAGCTGGCGGCCGACGCGGCCGGAGGATGCCGTGGATGAACCCGATCCGCTGCTGACGGATGCGTTGCGGCAGCTGGCGGCCTATTTCGCCGGCGACCTGCGGCGCTTCACGTTGCCCGTCGACGTCGGCGTGCAGTCGGAATCGACACGCATCGTGCTGACGACGCTCCACGAGGACGTCGGTTACGGCGAATCGGTGACCTACGGGCAGCTCGCGGCACGCAGCGGCACCGGTGTGCCCGCCCGCGGCATCGGTGCGATCATGGGCGCGAACCCCGTCCCGATCGTCGTGCCGTGTCACCGGGTGCTGGCGAGCGACGGCCTCGGCGGATACTCGGGCGGCGACCACGGCTCCGGCCTCGCCACCAAGCGGGCACTGCTCGAACTCGAGGGCGCGTTGCCCGCTCCATTGTTCTGACGCGAGATTGTTCTGACGCGCGAGCCGGCGATCCGGCCCTACAACCAGCCCTTGCGTTTGAACACCGCGTACAGCCCGACGCCCATGGCGAGCATGAGGCCGATGGCCATCGGGTACCCCCACGCCCAGTGGAGCTCCGGCATGACGTCGAAGTTCATGCCGTAGATGCCGCCGATCAGCGTCGGGGCGAACAGGATCGCTGCCCAGCCGGAGATCTTCTTGACCTCGTCGTTCTGGCGGATGCTGAGCTCCGTCATCCGCCGCATCTCCTCGTTCTGGCGGCGCGCCACGATCGTCGACTCGACGGTGAGCGCGTTGTCGAGCACCGTGCGGAAAGTCGTCGCGCGGTCGGTCACGCGCAGGGTGTGATCGAGGACGTCTCGCAGATACCGCTGCAGTTCCACGTCGACCTGATACTTCTCGGAGCCGCGCAGCAGAGCATCCAGCATCCCGGACAGCGGCTGCGTCGCGCGCTGGAAGTCGATCACCTCGCGGCCCAGCTCATAGATGCGCTGCGTGGCGTCGACATCATCCTCGAACAGCTGACTCTCGATCTCGTCGATGTCGTTCTCCAGACCGGCGAGCACCGGCGCGTACTCGTCGACGACCTCGTCGAGGATCGCGTAGAGCACCGCCTCCGGCCCGCGGGCGAGAAGTTCGGGGTCGCCCTCCAGCCGTCGGCGCACCCGCCCGAGGTCCGGTGACTCCGCGTGCCGGATGGTGACGACGAAATCGGGCCCGACGAGCACGTGCACCTCGCCGAACTCCACCTCCTCCGCGGCATCGAGGTAGCGAGCCGGGCGGAGCACCATGAAGAGCACATCGCCGTAGCGCTCCAGCTTCGCGCGCTGATGGCCCGCCAGGGCATCCTCCACCACGAGCTCGTGGATGCCGAACTCATCGGCCACTTCGCGGATCTCCTCGGGGCTGGGTCGATACAACCCGATCCAGCTCAACCCGCCGCGTTCACGCATCCGCTCGAACGTCTCGCTCAGGCTCTGCGGGTTCTCGGTACGGATGCCGTTGACGTAGATCGCATTGTCGATGATCGCCATCGTGCCACCTTCTCCCTTCACCGCGGGCACTCGGCCCGGACCGCCTACCCCTCGGCCGCGGGTGGTGCCACGCACGGCAGCGCTGCAGCCGCGATCTGCTCGTGATACTGCTCGGCGGTGAACGGGAGGCCGAACTCAGGCGCGGTCTGCCCCGACGCGGCGGGCGCCTTCGAGGCGATCGCCGCGAGTTCCCAGGCGAGAGCGGTCACGACGGCGCTGCCGGCCGTGGAATCGTTCAGGACGACGGCCACCGTGAAGCCTGTCGCCGGATCGGAATAGGCCGCGGTGGCGTAGCCAGGGGTCCAGCCGTGCTGGCCGATCATCGAGCCGACGACGTAGGCACCACCCGTCGCCTGGAACCAGGACGGCGCGTCCTGATACGCCGGGAGGGGAGCGGCGAAACGAGCGGGCTCCTCCTTCGAGCGGAGCGCCTGCTCAGCCTCGGCCTGCATGTAGCGGCCGAGGTCGGTGATGGTGGAGACGGCCCCCGAGTCGGTGAAGCCCGAACTCGCGGAGAGCGTGGTGATGTCCACCGGCGCGGTGCAGTCGTATCCGCCCTCGACGGGGGTGAGGTAGTGGCCGTTCAGCACCGGACCGGTCGACGGCGGGGCCGCCGCCGCGCCGGGCAGCGAGGTGTTCTCGAGATCGAGGGGCCGGGTGACGTACTTGGCGATCAGCGCCGATGCGCTCATCCCGGAAGCGCGTTCCAGGGCGAGGCCGAGCAGGAGGTAACCCGCGTCGGAGTCGCGGTAGGTGGTGTGCGCCGGAACCCGGGCTCGGCCCAGACCGTAGCTGGCGAGCTCGAGCGGCGCCCAGTGCCGCTCGGGGGTGTTCAGCCAGGACGACTTCACGATCTCCTCGGAGGAACCCACCCCGCTGGTGCCGTTGCAGAGGTCGAGGAGGGTGACGTCCTTCATGTCGGCCACGCCGGAGACGTAGTCGGGGACCTTGGCGGTGGTCTTGACGATGCCGTCGTCGACGAGGCCGTAGAACACGTCGCAGGTCATCAGGCGGGTGACGTCGGCGATCCGGAACGACATGTCGGTGCTGACCTCGGCACCGCCCGGCTCCTGTGTTCCCATCGCGGACACCCAGCTGCCACTCCACGGGACCCAGACCCCGACGATGGCCCCGGATGCTCCGGCCGCCGTCATGGCGGCGGAGACGGCCTCCTGCAGAGGCACGAGGGTCTCTTCGGGGAGGTCGCCGTCGACCTGCGCCGGCGGCGTGTAGGAGAAGTCGCTGTCACCGGGCGCGCAGCCCGTGAGGATGAGCGCGAGCACTGCGGCAGTGGCCGCGGCCGCGCGCCGGCTGCGCGACGAGAGAAGCTGCATGGATGAAACCCCCGGAGACGTGTTCCCCGAGTCTAGAACGCCGATCCTGAAAGACCGCATCGGACGCTCTCCCCCGCTCCCCGTACAGTGTGAGCGTGCCGCACATCTTCGACGCCGACGTGGTGACCGCCGTCCTCCGCCACATGAACGGCGATCACGCCGCAGACAACCTTCTCATCGCCCGCGCATTCGCGGACCCCGAGGGCGGCGCGGTGACGGGTGCCGTGATGACCGGGTTCGACGGCGACGGCGGCGTCTGGGAGATCACACGCGGGGCAGCGTCGATCCAGTTGCGCGTCGCGTGGCCGAGCGGGCCCATCGCCGATCGACCCGCCGTTCGGCGCGAGGTCGTCGCGATCTACGACGCCGCCTGCGCGCGACTGGGCATCGAGCCCCGTCCGCACGCCTGACCCCGGGAGGACTCCGCAGGGCTTCCGTCAAAGTAAGGCACGCCTTACACTGATGCCATGTCCGAGCTCCTCTCCTTCTCCGCGGCGCTGCGCGAGCGCTCCTCCGGGTCGCACTCCGCCAGCGAGCACGCCGGCTTCATGGCCGACCTCCTGAGCGGAAGCGCGTCGCGCGACGACTACACCGCCCTCGTCGCGCAGCACTACTTCATCTACGAGGCGCTCGAGAGCGCAGCGGAGCGGATGCGCCATGACCCCGTCGCATCCGTCTTCCTCAGCGACAAGCTCACCCGTCTTCCTGCGCTCGAGGCCGACCTCGAGTTCCTCGTCGGCCCCGAGTGGCGAGAGCAGATCGCGCTGCTGCCGACGACCCGGCGCTACGTCGATCGCATCCGCCAGGTCGGCGCGACCTGGGCGGGCGGCTTCGTCGCCCATCACTACACCCGCTACCTCGGCGACCTCTCCGGCGGCGTCTTCATCGGCCGGGTGATGGCGCGGCGCTTCGGATTCGAGACCAACGGCATCGGGTTCTACCTCTTCGATGACATCGCCGACCCGTCCGCGTTCAAGGACGTCTATCGCGAGCAGCTCGACGCCGCCCCGTGGGACGAAGCCGAGCGCGAGCGCGTGATCGACGAGGTGCTTCTCGCCTACCGCTTCAACACCGAGCTGTTCGAAGACCTCGATCGCGCCCGCGCAGCCGCCTGAGCATCCGCCCCGGGATCTCAGCCCTTCGGGAGCTCGGGAGTGGATGCCGCCAGGTACGCCTCCCGCATGAAGCGGCGCACGTCCTCGTCGACGCGGATGTCGCTGGGCCGCAGCGCCCGTGACAGGTACAGGCCGTCCAGAGACGTGAGCCGGCTCAGTGCCACGTAGGTCTGCCCTGGCGCGAACGCGCCGGAACCGAGGTCGATGATCGCGCGCTCGTAGGTCTTGCCCTGCGACTTGTGGATGGTGACCGCCCACGCCAGACGCAGCGGGAACTGGGTGAACTCGGCCACCACGTCACGGCTCAGCTTCTTGGTCGACGGCTCGTAGGCATAGCGGTATCGCTCCCACACGGCCGGTTCGACGTCGACCTCCTCGCCGTCGATGTCGACGCGGACCGAACCGCCGAGGATGCGCGTGACCGTGCCGATCGTGCCGTTCACCCAGCGCGGCGGCTCCCCCGACATCGACGTGTCGTTGCGCAGGAACATCACCTGCGCGCCGACCTTCAGCTTCAGTTCGGCCTCGGCCGGCAGCGCGGCCTCGCCTCGGCCGAAGTCGCCGGAGACCTCGGCCCGTGCGGTCTGCTCCTTGCCCGGCAGCGCCGCGAGGTGACGCCCGTTGATGTTGTTGACGATGTCGTTGCGCGTGGCGAGGGTGATCATCGGCGTCTCGCCGGGATCGGGATCCGGCGGCGTCCGTGCGCCCTGCGCGTTGAGCACCCCGGCGATCTCCGCGGTCACGCGCCCGTAGCGCACCGCGTTGAGCATCGCCTTGAACCCGTCGTCGGACTGGCGGTGGATCTGCACGAGCTCGCGGACGTGAAGCTCGGCACCGTGACGGCCGAGGTCGAAGAGGCCGCCCTCGGCATCCGACGACCCGGCCCAGACCTTCGCGTCGAAGAACCAGAACGAGCGGTAGTGGTCCTGGATGTACCGCAGCTCGTCGCCGCGCGGCGGCACCGGAGCCAGCTGGTACGGGTCGCCGAACATGACGACCTGCACGCCGCCGAACGGTTCCCCCCGACGGCCTCTGGCCTGTCGCAGCGAACGATCGATCGCGTCCATGAGGTCGGCGTTCACCATCGAGATCTCATCGATGACGAGCGTCTCGATCGCGTTCAGGATGCGGCGGGTGGCGTCGTTCTGGTCGATGTCGCCGCCGGCGATGAGCCCGATGGGCAGACGGAACAGCGAGTGGATCGTCTGCCCCTCGACATTGAGAGCGGCCACACCGGTCGGCGCGCAGATCGCGATCTGCTTCTCGGTGTTCCACGCGAAATGCTGCAGCAGTGTCGACTTGCCGGTGCCGGCGCGTCCGGTGATGAAGACGTGCTCGTTGGTGTCCTCGATGAGACGGAACAGCTCTTGCTGTTCCTCGGACAGGGCGGGAAGGGACACGGATCTCTCACGGGGAGCGGGCGGATGCGGATGCCCATCCATGCTACGGCGCGCCGGAGCCTCGGCATCCGCTCGACACCCGCGACGCTCGGCATCGTCCCAGGACGCACTCTTAGACTGGCGCCATGAATTCGGCAGAGACGAGAGCGCCTCGGCGTGCCCGTCTCGGCGTCGACCTCGCACTCCTCGCCCTGGTGGGCGTGATGCTCGTCGCCGCCATCGGCGCCGGCGGAGTCACTCTGTACCAGCAGTTCTACGGTCCTTCGGCCTTCGTCGCGCGCTACCTCGACCTCCTCTCGTCCGGGCGCGCCGCCGATGCGCTGCACGTGCCGGGTGTCGCCCTCGATCGCGAGACGCTGGCGACGGCCGGGATCGACGCGACGGCATCCGAGGCGCTGCTGCGCCAGACGGCGCTCGCTCCTCTCACCGACGTCGAGATCGACTCGGAGAAGACCGTCGACGGAGCGACGTCGGTCACCGTGTCGTACCGGGCCGGCAAGCACGAGGGATCGACCACGTTCGCCGTCGAGCAGGACGGCTGGGTGGGCGTCACCCCGAACTGGCGGTTCTCGACCAGCCCGCTGGCCGCGATCGAGCTCACCGTGCGCGGTGCCGACCAGTTCGCCGTGAACGGCTTCGAGGTCGACCGGCGCCAGGTCTCCGCAGCGGGTACGGAGGCCGCCCCGCTCGATCCGCTCCCCCTTCTCGTGTTCACACCCGGCCTGTACTCGGTCACCGTCGACACGGCGATCTCGACATCCGCAGGCGTCAGCGTGCTCGCGGACGCCCCCCTGGCGACGACGCCCGTCGACCTGCAGACCGAGCCGACCGAGGAGTTCGTCGCGGTGGTGCAGAAACGAGTCGAGGAGTTCCTCGTCGAATGCACCGCACAGGAGGTGCTGCAGCCGACGGCCTGCCCGTTCGGCATGGAGGTCGCGAACCGGATCGCGTCCGCGCCGAAGTGGTCGATCACCACGCAGCCGGTGGTCACGGTCGCCCCGGACGGCGCGCACTGGATGATCCCCGCGGCCGACGCCGTCGCCCACATCGACGTCGACGTCAAGTCGCTCTTCGACGGCTCGGTCAGCCCGATCTCGGAGGACGTGCCCTTCCAGGTGAACGGCACGATCGTGATCCTGCCCGACGGGTCGGCCTCGATCAAGGTCGGGTCACCCGGCGATCAGCCCGAAGTGGGCTGAGCCGCTCCGGCGGGCTCAGCGCCCTGCGCGCTGTTCGCGGCGCCGGTCGCGTTCGGCGAGCGCCACCAGGTTCGCGTTGTACTCCTCCAGCTCGGCCTCACCGGTGCGGTCGGCGTGCCGGTCACGACGACGCTGCAGCTTCGTGTCGCTGCGGCTCCACTGGATCGCGACGGTGATCGCCAGGATGAGCGTGGGGATCTCGCCGATCGACCAGGCGATGCCGCCGCCGATGTACTGGTCGTCGATCGGCGCGGGCCCCCAGTCGCGTCCCATCGCGCCGAACCAGTCGGCGACCATCAGCCCCTCCTGCATCATGATGGCGACGCCGAAGAAGGCGTGCATCGCCATCACCGCGATCAGCGTGATGAGGCGCCCGGGATAAGGCAGCCGGTACGGCACCGGATCGGCGCCGACGAGGCTCATCACGAACAGGTAGCCGGACGTGAGGAAGTGGATCACCATCCACTCGTGGCCGAGATGCTCGTACATCGACCAGCGGACGAGATCGGTGAAGTAGAACGCCCACAGCGAGACGATGAAGATGGCTGCGGCGACGAACGGATGCGTGACGACTCGGGCGAAGGGCGAGTGCACCGCCCACATGATCCACTCGCGTCCGCCGCGGGTGCCGTCGTCGCGCTTGCGGACCGCGCGCAGCGCGAGGGTGATCGGCGCCCCGGAGACGAGCAGCAGCGGGATCGCCATCGAGAGCATCATGTGCCCCAGCATGTGCACGCTGAACAGGTACTCCTGATACGCGTTGATCGGGCCGCCGGTGACCCACACGAGCATCAGCATCCCCAGCACCCAGAAGACGGTGCGATGGATCGGCCACCGGTCGCCCCGGCGGTGCAGGCGCCAGGCGCCCGCGAGGTAGAGGAAGAGGCCGAATCCGGCGACGACGAGCCAGAGGATGTCGAGGTCCCAGGCGGTGAACCAGCGATCGAGCGTGAACTCCGGAGGCAGCGGCGAACGGGTGAGGATCTCGGCGGGCGTCTGCGCGAACGACTCCTCTCCCGCGGGCGGAGGCGTGCGCGAGAGGGCGGCGGCCGCCCCCGAGGCGACGCCCATCAGCGCGACCTCGCAGAGCACCAGCATCCAGAACCACCGGGCGGGACGCTCGCTCTCGAGCTTCGGGATGAGGCGCACGCGGTACCAGGCGCCGAGCGCGCCCATCCCCAGCAGCACGACGGCCTTCGCGAACAGGATCGCGCCGTACGGCGTCCAGAGCTGGCTCCACTCGACGATGGCGACGAGCGAACGGGCGACCCCGGAGACGGCGACGACGGCGAACGAGGCGATGGCGAGACTCGAGTAGCGGCGCACCAGCGACGTGATGTCGATGCCGCTGCGGTTCCGCAGCAGCACGACGAGCAGAAGTCCCCCGAGCCAGACCGCCGCGCCGACCGTGTGCAGCAGGATCGAGTTGACCGCGACATTGTGGCCGGCGAGGTCTCCGGCGTGGCCCTGCGAGGCGAGGGGGAGGAAGGATGCCGCAGCCAGGATCGCCGTGAGGAGGGTGGGCGTCCAGGTGCGCCACGCGAAGGCGAGCACCGTGATCACGCTGCCCATGATGGTGGTGATGAGCCACGACTGGCCGAGCGGCAGTTCGAGCAGGAAGCGGCCGAGCTGCGTGCCGAACTCGCGCTCGATGGAGATCTTCGGGTTGAACGCCGCCATGAAAGCGAGGAAACCGGCGAGGCCTGACGCGACGGTGAACACGGCGGCGCCGATCGACGCGATGTTCAAGGCGAAGTCGAAGGGCTCCTCCTCGCTGCGCAGGGCGAACAGCGCCAGCACGAGAGAGCCGAGCATGGCGGCCGCGCCGAGGTTCATGATCAGCTTCGCGATCGGCGTCGCCCAGCGCACGAACGGGCCGGGATCGCCGAGCAGGAGGGGCGCCGCGCCGCCGCCGGCGATCAGCGCGATCACGACAGCGACGAGAGCGGCCGACGCGAGAATCGCGATGCCCGCGACGCGGTATGCCGAACTGCTTCGGGTCGACGGCGCACGGGAACTCACCTGTCAAGCCTAAGCCGCACGTCCGGATCGCCCGACCGAGGGTGATGCGCATCCGCCCGCCCGCGCCGGCGCCCGCGAACGCCGAAGGCCGTCCCCGACGGATCGGAGACGGCCTTCGATGAGGTGCGGTCCTACTTGACGGCAGCCTTGAGCTTGGAACCAGCGGTCACCTTGACGCGCTTGCCGGCCGGGATCTTGATCTCGGCGCCGGTCTGCGGGTTGCGGCCCGTGCGAGCTGCGGTGTCGACCTGCTCGAAGGAGATCCAGCCCGGGATCGAGACCTTGCTGCCCTTGGCAACGGCGTCGGAGACAGTGCCGAAGAGCGCGTCGAGGACACCCGAGACGGTGGCCTGGCTCTGGCCGGTGGCGGAAGCGATGCTCGCGACGAGCTCGGTCTTGGTGATGGACTTGTCAGCCATGTCATCCTCCAGCGACGAGGTTCCCGTCGCATCGTTGTTGGTGTCGGAGCGGATGCCCCTGGTCGAGTGACCGCCTTGAATGTATCAACGACTGGCCGTATTTCCGCGTCATTTCGCGGGTTTTGGGCATTTCGGTGGCGTGTCGCGTCACTTTCGTCACTCTGGCACCACGATTCGGGGACTTTTGGGGAGTTCTCGGGGGCCCATCCGCGTGATTCCGGGGCCCGTGCAAGGCGGTCGGCACGTCCCGCTCGCTGTGAAGGAGAACACCCGCTACGAAGGAACGGATGCCGCGGCAGCATCCTTCGAAGCGCGCGATGTCCTTCGCAGCAGGCGAGTGCGGATGAGTGCGAGTCAGGCAACGTGGAGGCACTGGGCGACGGCGTGCATGATGACGGCCTGTACTTCGGGCCAGCGCTCCATGATCTGCTCGTAACTGAAGCGGAGCACGTGATATCCGCGCAACTTCAGCTGCGCGTCATGCTCGATGTCGCTGGTGCGCTGGGCTCCGGTGTGAGTCGCACCGTCGATCTGGATGATGAGACGGTCTCCGATCAGCAGATCCACTCTGTGGCCGTGCACCCACGCCTGCGGCAGCATCGGCACCTTCAGCCACCGCAGCCGGAAGATCACGATGGTCTCGAGCCCAGAATCTGCGAACGGTCTTGCCTGATCCAGCACTGCTCTCGCGGCGGCGGGCAGGTCGAGTCCGAGAAGCTGCGCGCGCTCCACGAGCTGCTTGTTCAGCGCCGACTCCCAGATCACGAGGGCCGATTCGAACGGCTGGCACAGTGCCACCAGCACCAGCGTGTTGATGAGGTCGTCCTCGACCGCATCCGGGATGCGGGGCACGACCGGCCGCGACCAGTGAACGACGACCTTCTCCGGGACCTCGATCCTGGCCGCATTGGGTTTCGCAACGACGTGGATGTGCCCCCGCTGCGGCACCCAGAGCCCCCGCCTCTCGGCGACGGTGATGCAGCTGAGCAGCACGCCGCGGCGCACGGCGCCCACCACGTGAGGGTCGGCGTCCGCGCTCGCAACCCATCCGCGACGCACCGTCCGGATCTGCGAGGTCTCCTTCGCGCGCCGCAGCGCGTGAGCGCTGACGCCGGCGGTGAGAAGTGTGCGGGTGCGGGCGATCCCGCCGAGCGTGCGGATCATGGCGACCGGGTCCATGCCGACAGCCTGGTGCAGGTGACTCCACCAGCAGCGGCCAGAAATCGCGAACCGTGGATGAGCCGGCGCGGTGCTCGACAGTGCAGAAGCAGTGCCTCCCGCATGCTGCGAAGGAGATCTCACACTGCGAAGGAGCCAGTTGCCGCATCCGTTCCTTCGTACCGTGCGGAGTCCTTCGCAGCGAGGCGTGCGGGGCGGACGGCTGCCGGGTACGCGAAAGGGGCGAGGATCCGAAGATCCCCGCCCCTTTCGGCTGTCTGCTGAGACTTACCAGCTGGACTTGGTGACGCCGGGCAGCTCGCCGCGGTGCGCCATGTCACGGAAGCGGACACGCGAGATGCCGAACTTCGTGAGGACACCACGGGGGCGGCCGTCGATGACGTCGCGCGAACGGACGCGAGCCGGCGACGCGTTGCGCGGCAGCTTCTGCATGCCGACGCGGGCGGCCTCGCGGGCCTCGTCGGTCGCGTTCGGGTCGACGAGGGTCTTCTTCAGCTCGGCGCGACGCTCTGCGTAACGCTCGACGATGACCTTGCGCTGCTCGTTACGAGCGATCTTGCTCTTCTTCGCCATGATTAACGCTCCTCGCGGAATTCGACGTGCCGACGGATGACCGGGTCATACTTCTTCAGCACCAGGCGGTCAGGGGTGTTGCGACGGTTCTTCTTGGTCACGTAGGTGTACCCCGTGCCTGCGGTCGAACGCATCTTGATGATCGGACGAACGTCCTGAGCCTTCTTGGCCATTAGAGCTTCACACCCTTCGCCTGGAGGTCCTTGACGACGTTCTCGATCCCGCGCACGTCGATCACCTTGATGCCCTTGGCGGACACGTTCAGCGTGATCTTACGACCGAGCGACGCGACGAAATAGGTCTTCTTCTGCACGTTCGGGTCGAAGCGACGCTTCGTCCGGCGGTGCGAGTGCGAGATTGCGTGTCCGAAGCCGGGAACAGCTCCGGTCACCTGGCACACTGCTGCCATGATGTGACTCCTTCATTACCGTGAGACCGGACGGTCTCACCCAAGATCCCTTGTCTGCATACCTCTCCCCTGGCCCGATCGCTCGGAGTTCAGGAGGGGAAGCACACGAACTGCGCACAGGAGTGTGCGCAGACAAAGAGTCAGTCTAGCACGGCGGATGCACCGGGCGTCGCCCGCCCCGTTCCCCACCCCTTCCCCGACGATTCAAAGAGCGCAAAGGGCTGTATTCGAGTTGTTTATCGAGCCGTTTGCGCTCTGTGAAACCCGGAGAGGGAGTCGGTCAGTCCAGAGAC
>NZ_PGGU01000016.1:193008-391505 GCF_002872075.1 Microbacterium aurantiacum
GCCGCCGCCTCGGCGGCGCCGCGGCCCCAGCGGAACGGCGACACCGTCGGGTCGTCGCCGATCCAGAATCGCCACGGGAACGCGGCGGTCCCGGCGACGCCGGCCACACCGACGCGCGGACCCGACGTCGGCTCCACCGGTCGCTCCCGCAGCCACAGCTGGGCGCGGGCTCCGTGCAGCTCGGTCCCGCCGATCGCATCGATGCCGTCGTGCAGCGGATGCCGCAGTCCGACCGCCTGCCCGAGCCGCCCCGGTCCGCGCGCGAGGTCGCGCAGCGCCGTTCGGCTCAGTGGCGTGGCGACGCCACGGCGTCGCGCTGCGGCATCCGCTCCGAAGACCACCTCACCCGCGCGCAGCAGCACACCGCCCGCCTGCCCTTCCGGGCCGCAGACGACGTTGACGCAGGAGTGGATGCCGTGACTGAGGTACACGTACAGATGACCGGGCTCGCCCCACATCGTGGCGTTGCGTGCCGTGCGCCCCATCCGGGCATGCGAGCCGGGGTCCGGCTCCGGACCGGTTCCGTGCCCGTGATAGGCCTCGGTCTCCGTGATCCGCAGCCGCACCTCTTCGGCGACTCCGACAATCGTCACGACGGTGCGCAGCTCGCCGCCGAGCAACCGCGGCGCGACCTCGAGCGGGAGGCCGCTCAATTCGGCGCGGGTGGCGAGCCGAAGCGCACCGTCGCCCATCAGAACGCGATGCCCATCAGAAGGAGGTACCCATCAGAACCGCGGCGCCGTCTGGCACCAGGAAGGGTCGAATCCGGTGAGGGCGACGAGCTCCTTGCCCGAGGCGAGGTCGATGAGGTGGGTCTCGAGGTTCCGCGGAAGCGGAAGCAGCATGTTGTCGTAGGGGTTGTCGACGAGCTCCGGCGCGATCACGACGGCGGCGTACTGCCCGCTCGGCGAGGCGCACGCCTGCAGGATCGAGTCGTTGGATCCGACTTCGACGAGCGGTTCCGCCGCGCCCGCCTCATCCACCCGGATGATGGCCTGCCCCGTGGGCATCCCGACCTCGTCGCGGGCGACGACATGGCGCAGTGTTCCGCCGGGGAACGGGGTGATGGTCGTGGCCTTGCCGTAGTCGGGGTCGGATGCCGCGAGCGGCTGCTCCGAACCGTCGGCGAGGTTCAGCTCGACGACCGTTCCGTCGGTGCGCTCCACGATCGCCGTGTAGGTGCCGCGCGAGATCCCCTGGATCGTCGCGGCCAGCCCGAGCGACTGCACACCCGCATCGCCGGAGTGGTCGACGAGGGCGAGCGCGCCGTCGAAGTCGATGAACAGCACGGCGGCACTGTCCGGCACGAACTGCCAGGAGAAGATGCTCGCCTCCTTGTCGCCGACCTCGACGATCTGCGGCTCGTCGTCGCCGTTCAGGGACTGCGTCACCAGCACGCTGGCGCGACCGGAGGTGTCGCTGAGCTCGCGGTCGGAGTAGCTGTAGCCGACGAGCCCGCCGCGTTCGGACACCTGGATCGCGCCGACGAAACCCTCACCCGGAAGCGGCAGTTCGCGCTGGTTCTCGCCCTTGCGGTCCATCACCAGCAGTCGGGAGGTGTCGTCCTCACCGTCGGCGACCGAGACGACGAGCTGCGTCGACGTCGCCCGGAAGTCGTTGATGCGCTCATCGGAGAACACCGGCACCGCCTTCTCGCCCGAGAGGTCGGTGCGGAAGATCACATCCTGGTCCTTGCCGTTCGCGTCGCGCTGGAGCAGGTAGAGGCTGGATGCCGGGGTCGTGAACGTCGTCGTCAGATCGGCGCTCGGCCCGCCGCCGATCCCGATCGCGTCACTCACCGTCACCGTGTACTTCGTCGAGTCGTCCAGCGGAACCGTGAACCGGATGCCGACACCGCGGCCGGCGGCGTCGACGGTGAACGGCACGGCCGGCTCGACCGTCACCTGTGCGGGGTCGATGGCGGCGAGCGCCTGGTTCGCCGTGAGGATGACCCGGCTGCCGGAGGAGTCGATGGCCTCGGTCGCGTTGACCTGCGTGCCGGTCAACCGCGGCCCCTGCACGAGGCTCGCGAAGCCCAGGCCCGCGCCGACGAGCACCAGAACGCCGATGACGGCGGCGAGGGCGACCAGGAACCGGCGATTGGGACGGGATGCGGATGCGGATGCGGATGCGGATGCGGATGCGGGAGCGGATGCAGGAGCGGACACCGGCGGCTCATAGACCGCATCCGGTCCGGGGGCCGGTGCCGCTGCCGCGGGCTCGACCGGAGTCCGTTCGGGCCAGACATCGTCACTTTGTCGGCTCAGATCACGAATGTCGGTCGAAACCTCGGCGTTTCGACCGACGAGTGTACTTTCAGCCGACAAAGCGCCGGGGGCCGGGTCGGATGCCGCAACCGGAACTTCGGCAGGGGCATCGACCGGGACGTCGGGGCCGGATGCCGCGGCGGGCCCGTCGAGGGCAGCAGCACTGGGGGTCGACATGCCAGATGTCGGAACTTCCGGCGCAATCGGTCCGACATCTGGCGTGTCGGGCCCCGAAGTGACATCGGATGCGGCCGCGTCCGCCGCAGCCGCCGCCTCGCGCGCAGCGCGCATCTCGGCGCGGGTCCGCGGGACGGGCCGCTCCTCGTCAGTACTCATACGGGTCACCCGGCTCGTCGATCTCGACCACCGAGGTCGGCACGATGCGCAGCTCGCCGCCGTCATCCGCCTTCACCGTCCCGGTGACCTCCACCCACTGCCCGGTCGCGTATGCCCCGGGGTCGGCGCTGACCGACACCGCGGCCGGCTGGGCGTCGATGACGCAGTGCGTGATCACCATGCGGGTGAGCTGCACCTCGTCGGAGTTGGAACCGGCCGGCGTCACGAAACCGGTGAGGGTGACGGATGCTCCGTCATACGCCTCCGGCCGGGTCGCCGTCGCGAACACGCTCGCCCACTCCCCGACGCCGAACGTCGTGGTGTCGGCGACCCCGAGCGTGACGTCGTCCGCACCGGCGAACAGCGTGGTGGCCTCTCCGGCACGGGACATCGCGAGCTGGACCGAGAGCGAGGCGGGAGGAAGGAGAAGGGCTGCGGCGACGACTCCGGTCGCCACGACGCCGGCCGAGACGGCACCCGCACGGGCGAGGGTGCGACGCGGAGCGCCCGCGGGAGCATCCGCACCGTGGTCGTGACCGTGATCGCCCTCGCTGCCGATGGGGAGCGTGCACGACCAGATCGCCCCGGCCAGCGTCACGACCGCCGCCGTGCAGGCGAACCACACGGTCTCCGGGCTGATGTACAGCGTCAGCTGACCGGCGATGCCGAGCCCGAGGGTGACCACCGCGATGACGGCGGCGAGGCCGACCCCGAGCCAGCGGGCGGCGAGGGCCTGTGCGCGAGAAGGAGCGTGCTCAGACAAAGACGTTCACCCCGATCCCGATCGCGAACGCCGCGAGCACGACCACCCCGACGATGCCGCCGAGGGTGCGGGCGGTGAAGGTGGTGCGCATCAGCGCGAGCATCTTGATGTCGACGAGAGGGCCCACCAGCAGGAAGGCGATGAGCGCTCCCGAGGAGAACGTCGAGGCGAACGACAACGCGAAGAACGCGTCGACGTTGGAGCAGATGGCGACGGTCATCGCCAGGACCATCATCGCCACGATCGACAGCACCGGGTTCGAACCGATCGCGAGCAGGACGTCGCGCGGGATGAGCACCTGCACGGCTCCGGCCAGCGCCGACCCGATGACCAGGGCCGGCATGACCGCGCGCAGCTCGACGAGGAACTGCGTGAGGCTGCGCCGCACCGGCGTGCCGTGCTCGTGCGTCACCCGGTCGCAGGTGTCGATGAAGCGTTCGGTGAGGAGCGCGTTCGGCGAGGGGTGCCGGCTGTAGATCCATCCGATGAGGTTGGCGATGAGGTAGCCGCCGACGAGGCGGGCGACGAGGATGCCGCCGTCCCAGCCGAACGCCGCGTGCGTGGTGAGGATCACGATCGGGTTGACGATGGGCGCCGCGATCAGGAACGTCAGCGCCTCGGCGGGAGCGAGGCCGCGCATCATCAGGCCGCGGGCGAACGGCACGTTGCCGCACTCGCAGACCGGGATCAGCATCCCGAGCAGCGACAGCACGGCCCGGCGCGCCCACGCCCGCTTCGGCAGCCAGCGGTGGATGACGTCGGCCGGGAGCCATACCTGCACGACGATCGACAGGATGACCCCGAGGATCACGAACGGCAGGGCCTCGATGAGCACGCTCAGCGCGAGCGTCAGGCCGTCCTGCGCCCGCGTCGGCAGCGAGACGGTGAACAGCCTCGGCAGGAAGCGGTCGATGAGGAACAGCACGAGCAGGATGCCGGCACCGACTCCGGCGCCCACCCAGGCCGAACGCGGCGAGCGCGTCGTCTGGCGGGGGTGCCGTGACGGGGTGAGCACGCTCACGCGATCGGCGCTCCCGCGGCGTCGCGCTTCTTCGCGCACGGCGTGCACAGGCCGAAGATGTCGACGACGTGCGCCGCATCCGTGAAGCCGTGCAGCGCGGCGGTGCGATGCGCCCACTGCTCGACGTCCTTCGCCTCGATCTCGACGGTCAGACCGCAGGATCGGCAGATGAGGTGATGGTGATGCTCCTGGGTGGAGCAGGCGCGGTACAGCGCCTCACCCTCGGGGCTCTGCAGCGAGTCAGCGTCTCCGGAGGCGGCGAGACCGGCCAGCGCACGGTAGACGGTGGCGAGGCCGATGCCGGTGTTCTCGCCGCGAAGCGTCGCGTGAAGGCTCTGCGCGGACACGAATCCGCGCGCGCCGGAGAGTGCTTCCCGCACTCGTTCACGCTGCCAGGTGTTCCGCTGAGCCATACCGAGAGTCTAAACGGCGTGGCTTGCGCGCGGCTGGGAGGCGTTCATGGCGCCACGCGGCGCACGCGCGCCCGCGCCCGGTGCACCAGCCAGCACACGGCGTAGATGAGGAACGACAGCGTCGTGATGTACGGGCTGACCGGAAGGGTGCCGGCGAGCGCGAGCAGGATGCCGCCGACGGCGGAGACGAAGCCGAACAGGGCGGCGAGCAGCGGCACCGCCACCGGACCCGAGGTCACCCGCATCGCGGCGGCAGCCGGGGTCACCAGCAGCGCGAGCACGAGCAGCGCGCCGATGATGTGCACGCTGACCGCGACGATGAGGCCGAGCAGCACCATGAAAGCGAGGCTCACGAAGCGGGTGGGCACTCCGCGCGCGGCGGCGGACTCGGGATCGAGAGAGTCGAAACGCAGCGGGTTCCACATCAGCAGCAGGCCCAGCAGCACGACGATGCTGATGCCGAGGAGCCAGCCGAGGTCGGGGTTCGAGACCGACACGATCTGTCCGGTGAGCAGGCTGAATCGGTTCGCACTGCGGCCCTCGTAGAGCGAGAGGAACAGGATGCCGAGGCCCAGGCCGAACGGCATCAGCACGCCGACGATCGAGTTGCGGTCCCTGGCCTTGGCTCCGAGGATGCCGATGAGGATCGCGGCCACGAGGGCTCCGCCGATCGAGCCGGCGACCACGCTGCCGCCGAACAGCAGCGCCGCGGCGGCGCCGGCGAACGAGAGTTCACTCACGCCGTGCACCGCGAAGGCGAGGTCGCGCTGCATCACGAAGACGCCGATGAGCCCGCCGACGATGCCGAGCACGGCACCGGCCAGGATCGAGTTGGCGAGCAGCTCCACGAGGGCGCCGTAGTCCTGGAAGGAGAAGACGTCGCCCCAGTCGACGATGAGCCTCATGCGATCTCCCCGTGCTCGTGGTGCGGCTCCGCATCCGGCACACCCACCACGACCAGCCGGTCGCCCGCGCGGAGCACGAAGACGGGGGTTCCGTAGAGGTCGGTGAGCACGCGGCTCTGCAGGACCTCCTCCGGAGTCCCGAACACGAAGCGCCCGCCGGCGATGTAGAGGATGCGGTCGACGCGGCCGAGGATCGGATTGACGTCGTGGGTCACGAACAGCACGGCGGCGCCGCGCTCGCGACGCTCCCGGTCGATGATGTCGGTGATGCCGCGCTGATTGGCGAGGTCGAGGTTCGACAGCGGCTCGTCGCACAGCAGCAGGCTCGGTGCGTCGGCGAGCGCCTGGCCGACGCGCAGGCGCTGCTGCTCACCGCCGGAGAGGAGCCCCACCGGACGTTCGGCGTAGTGCGCTGCGCCGACTCCGTCGAGGAGGGCATCGACGCGCGCCCGATCGCCGCGATGAGGAACCGGGAACCCGAAGCGGGTGCCCTGCACGCCGAGTGCGACGACATCACGTGCGCGCATGCTGGTGTCCGGAGCCATCGGCCGCTGCTGCGGGATGTAGCCGATCCGAGGATTACCCCGCTGAACCTTCTCGCCGCCGACGAGGATCCGGCCGGCGGAGAGCGGCTGCAGGCCGAGGATGCTGCGCAGCAGCGTGGTCTTGCCGGAACCGGACGGACCGAGCACCGCTATGAACTCGCCGGGCTCGACGGTCAGGTCGAGTCCCGCCCAGAGTTCGTGGTTTCCACGGTGGAGAGCGGCCCCGGTGATCTGGAGGATCGGTGCCGGTTCGGAGGTGCGAGCGCGCGCGTCAGCGCCGCCGCTCACGAGTGGAGTGCGTCGGCGAGGTTCTGGATCGCATCGCGCATCCACTCAGAGTACGACGATCCGTCCTCGAGAAGTTCACTGAAGGCGACGACCGGGATGCCGGCCGCTTCGGCCGCATCCTCGACGCGCTCGGTCTCCGAGCCGCCGGTCTGCGCGTTGGTGAGCAGCACCTTCGCCTGCCCGTTCTCGATCACGGCGAGCGCCTCGAGCAGTGTGGCGGGTGCGACGTCCGCGCCCTCCTCGACCGCTTCGGCGAAGCCGGCCGGGGTGACGTCGGTGAGGCCGGCCGCGGCGGCGATGTAGCCCGGAAGCGGTTCGGTGATGAAGACGGGTGCGCCGGCCGCCTCGGTCTTGAGCGCATCGAGGTCGGCCTCGAAGCCCTCCAGATCGGCGACGATCTTCGCGGCGGACGCAGCGAAGTCGGCCTTGCCCGCGGGGTCGAGCTCGGTCAGCTCATCGGCGATCGCTCCGACGACATCGACCATCGTGTGCGGGTCGAACCAGACGTGCTCGTTGAACCCCTCGACGTGATCGTGACCCTCACCGGCGTGCTCTTCACCGGCATGCTCGTCCTCGGCGTGCTCTTCTTCGGCGTGCTCGTCCTCTGCGTGGGCGTCACCCTCGTGCGCGTCGGCCCCGGGGTACTCGTGCGAGTACTCGACGGCCGTGACGACTTCGGGGTCCGCCCCGTCGAGGAGCTCCTCGATGAATGAGTCGTAGCCGCCACCGTTCTCGATCACGAGTTCGGCCTTCTGCACGGCGAGGCGATCGCGGGCGCTGGACTCGTAGGAGTGCGGGTCCTGCGTCGCCGACGAGATGATCGAGGTCACCTCGACGCGATCGCCGCCGATCTGCTCGGCGAGCGAGCCGTACACGTTCGTGCTCGCGACGACCTGGATCTTCCCGTCGTCCGATCCGCCCGCAGCCGGTGCGCTGGAGCATCCGGCGAGCGCGAAGGCGGCGACGGATACGAGGGTGAGGGCGACGACGGGCTTGTGCATGTTCCCACTCTAAACACTAATGAGAACCATTATCAAACTGGCACAGGCCCCGGCATCATCCCCGGGTCCGGAGAAATCCCCGGGTCAGGAGGAATCGACGCGCATTCTCCTGAGCCGGGGATTTCCCCTGCGCGGGATGCGGCTCAGCCGACGAGCCCCGCCGGAGCGATCCAGGCCGTGGTCTCACCCGGAAGAACGCCGCCCTCGACCGCGGCAGTCGAGAGCACGATGCCGTCGACATCCGCACCGATCTCGAACGGTTCGGTGCCGAAGTTCGTCACGACCTGCCAGCCGTTGGGGCGCGCGAATCGCAGCACGTCATCGCGGCCCGTCTCGATCCACTCCAGGCGCTCATCCGTCTGCAGCCGATGCCGCAGGCGCAGAGCCTCCCGGTACAGCGACAGCGTCGATGTCGGGTCGGACGCCTCGGCATCCACTGCGTACTCGGCGAACCAGGCCGGCTGGGGCAGGTGGGCATCGCCGGATCCGAACCCGAAGGACGAGCCGGATGCCGTCCACGGCAGCGGCACCCGGCATCCGTCCCTGCCGAGGCCGTCGAACTCGCCGCCACGGAAGAAGGCGGGATCCTGTCGTTGTTCCGGCGTGATCTCGGCGACCTCGTGCAGCCCGAGCTCCTCGCCCTGGTAGAGGTAGGTGCTGCCGGGCAGGCCGAGCAGGAGCAGCGTCGCCGCGTGCGCCCTGCGCCGTCCGCCGTCGCGGTCGAGCCGGTCCTCGGGGCCACCGGCGGCCACCCATTCGGTGCCCTGCTTGACCGCACGTCCGTTCAGCGCCGGGAGTCCGTAGCGCGTGGCGTGCCGGGTGACGTCGTGGTTCGAGAGCACCCAGGTCGTCGACGACCCGCTCATCTGCGACTGCGCCAGATTCTCGGCGATGATCGAGCGGAACTGCGAGGCGTCGAAGTCCGCGACCAGCAGATCGAAGTTGAACGCCTGGCCGAGCCCCTCTGCCGAGGCGTACTTCGCCCGGCGCTCGGACGTGGAGACCCACGCCTCGGCGACGGCGGTGCGCGGCGGGTCGTACTCGTTGAAGACCCGCCGCCACTCGGCGTAGATCTCGTGCACGTCATCCCGGTCGATCAGCGGATGCTTGCCGTCCTGCGGGATGAGCTCGAGCTCGGCGCGCGACGGCAGCGGCTCGGTGAGATCCTTCGTCAGCATGTGCGCGACGTCGATGCGGAACCCGTCGACTCCGCGGTCGGACCAGAAGCGCAGGGTCGTCAGGAAGTCCTCTCGGACCTCCGGGTTGTCCCAGTTCAGGTCGGGCTGCTCGGTGGCGAAGTTGTGGAAGTACCACTGGCCGTCCTCGACGCGCTCCCAGGCGGGGCCGCCGAACACCGACTCCCAGTCGGTCGGCGGCAGCTCGCCGTTCTCGCCAGTGCCCTCACGGAAGATGTAGCGCTCGCGCGCCGCCGATCCGCGCCCGGCGGCGAGTGCCTCCTGGAACCACTCGTGCAGGTCGGAGGTGTGGTTGGGGACGATGTCGACCACGACACGGATGCCGCGGGCGTGGAGGGCTGTGACCATCGCGTCGAAGTCCTCCAGAGTTCCGAGCAGCGGATCGACGTCGCGGTAGTCGGCGACGTCGTATCCCCCGTCGGCGAGCGCGGACGGATAGAACGGGCTCAGCCACACGGCGTCGATGCCCAGGTCGGCGAGATAGTCGACGCGGGAGAGGATGCCGGGGATGTCGCCGACGCCGTCGCCGTTCGCGTCGGCGAAGCTCCGCGGGTAGATCTGGTAGACGGCGGCCTGCCGCCACCAGGTGGCGTCGGCCTTGCGGGTCTCGACGAGAAGCGCGTCGGTCATGAGGGGTACAGCTCCTTCTTGGGGTGGTTGGTCGGAGGTTCGAGAGGACGGGCGATTCAGCCCTTGACGGCGCCCTGAGTGACGCCTTCCATGACCCAGCGCTGCGTGAACAGGTAGGCCACGATGGCAGGCGCCATCGCCATCAGGTACGAGGCGAAGGACACATGGTAGTTGTTGCTGAACTGCGTCTGGAAGAGGTTCTGCCGCACGGGAAGCGTCTGCAGGGCCGGGTCGGAGATGATCAGCGAGGGCATCATGAAGTCGTTCCACGCGTAGAGGAACGCGAAGATCCCGACGGTGGCGCTCATCGGTGCGAGCAGCGGGAAGATCAGTCTCCAGAAGGTCTGCCAGGTCGTCGCACCGTCGATGCGAGCGCTCTCCTCCAGCTCCAGCGGGATCGACCGCAGGAATGCGGTGAACAGCAGCACGCTGAAGCTCATCTGGAACATCGTCGCGAGGATGATCACGCCCGCCGGGTTGTCCAGCCCGACCTGGCCGGTGAGCTGGATCTGCGGCAGCGCGACCACGGGGAACGGGATGAACATCGCGGCGAGCAGGTAGAAGAACGAGTACCGGAAGAGCCTCCGGTCCCAGTTGCGCACGATCGCGTAGGAGGCGAATGCCGCCAGCACGATCGTGGCGAAGACCGTGCCCGCGGTGACCAGCAGTGAGATCCCTGCACCGACCGGGAACTTCGTGAGGTTCCATGCCTGGACGAAGCCTTCGATGCTGAAGGGCGCGGGGAACGAGAAGGCGTTGCCGTCGACGGCCTGCGCCTGCGTCTTGAACGCCATCGAGAGCGTGACGTACAGCGGCAGGAGCACGGTGACCGCGCACAGGATCAGGATGATCGTTCCGGGCCAGTTCACCCGCTCCATCCTGATGCGGGGCTTGCGGCCGGCGGTGGTCACGGCCTGGGTGGTGAGCGTCTGCGTGGACATCAGAGTGCGTTCCTTCCGCGCGTCAGCGAGAGCTGGAGGAGGGAGATGATGATCGCGACGATGAAGAAGATCGTCGCGTTGGCCATCTGGTACGCGTAGTCGCCGCCGTTGAATCCGGCGATCACCGTCATCGAGATGCTGCGGGTCGCGGTTCCCGGCCCGCCGTTGGTGAGGCCGACGATGATGTCGTACGCGCCGAGGAATCCCTTGAAGCCGAGGATGACGTTGATCATGACGTACCCCGCCACCAGGGGCAGGGTGATGCGCGTGAGCTGCTGGAACTTGTTGGCGCCGTCGATGTCGGCGGCCTCGTACACCTCCCCGGGCACCGAGAGGAGCCCGGCGATGTAGATGAGGAGCGTTCCGGGAACGGCCTGCCAGGCGGTCACGATCACGATCGCGACCCAGGCGAGGTCGGGGTTCGCCAGCAGGCTGGTGGAAAGCCAGGGGATGCCGGTGACCGCGCCGGCCGCGGGCAGGGAGTTGGAGAACAGGAAGTTGAAGACGTACGCGATGATGATGCCCGAGATCACCATCGGGATCACGAAGATCGTGCGCAGGCCGGTCTTGAAGCGGATGCGCGAGGTCAGCCCGACGGCCAGCAGGAACGCCACGACGTTGACGGCGAGCACCGTGACGATCGAGAACCCGAATGTGAACAGGTAGCTCTGCAGGATCGCCGGGTCGCTGAACAGCGCGATGTAGTTGGTCAGCCCGTTGAAGCTCCAGTCGCCGATGCCGATCGAATCGGTGAAGCTGAAGAAGATACCCACGACCGCCGGCACGGTGATGGCGAGGGTGAACAGCACCAGGGTCGGCAGCAGGAACAGGTAGTAGATGGGCTCGACGCGCTTCGCGGGGCGGCGCAGCTGGCGCGGGCCGCCGGTCACGATGGTCGTTGTCGTGGTCATTTCGCGGACTCCTCTGTCGCGCTCGGGACGGGTGCGCGGAAGGCGACTCGGGCCCAGTCCGCATCCATGGTCCGCAGGGTGGCCACGGGGTCGGCGCCGAGAACGATCGCTTGCACGTAGTTGAAGACGGGGATGGTTTTCGGGACCAGCACCGAGGGGCCCTGGTACACCTGGGCGCTGTCGTAGTACTCGACCATCCCCTCGATCCGAGGATCGTCGGGTGCCGCGGCATCCTTCGTGGGAGTGAAGCCGAGCTGTGACGCGTTGTAGGCCTCGATGTTCTCCGGCTCGTAGAGGAACTCGAGGAAGTCGCGGGCAGCCTCCTGATGCCGCGAGCCCTCCGGGATCATCGCGGCGAGATCCATGTTGACGCGCACCGCGAGATCGGCCGGATCGTCGGTCATCGGCAGCGGGAAGGTGCCGAGCGGAAGGTCGGGCGCGGTCTTCGCGATCTCGCTGAACGCCCACGGGCCCTGCAGGTACATCGCGGCTTCGCCCTTCGAGAAGGCGAGGTTGCCGTCGCCGTAGCCACGGCTCGACGCATCCTCATTGACGTAGTTCTCGGTGAGCTGGAGCATCCGCTCGATGGGCTCGGCGAAGTCGTTCTGGAAGGACACCGCGGAATCCGGGCCGACGTCGGCGCCTTCCGCCGCCAGTTGCTCATAGAAGTCGATGACGTCGATCGAACCGCCCAGCGCGTAGTCGTACCAGCCCTGGCCGACCGTCCAGTCGTCCTTGAATGTCGCATAGAACGGCGTGATGCCCGCTGCCTTCAGCTGCTCGCACACGGCGATGAGCTCGTCCCAGGTCTGCGGGATCTCGAGGCCGTTGGCCGCGAAGATGTCCTTGTTGTAGATGACGGATGCCGCCATCACCGAGTACGGCAGGGCGCTGGTGCGCCCCTCGCACGAACCGTACTGATCCAGCAGCGGCTGCAGGTCCTCGCGGGTGCTGGCGGCGGCATCGGTGCCGGCGAGATCGGACAGTGTGCAGCGCTGCACGAACCGAGCGATCTCCATGTTGTAGTTGGCCAGCATGATGTCCGGCGGGTTGCCCCGCACGAAGCTCGCCGAGACGACGTCCACCCCGGAGGTGTCGATCTCGACGCGGACCTCGTCCTGCGAGGAGTTGTATTCGGCGACGAGCTCGGTCATGAACTCGATCGCCTCCCGCTTGCTGAACGTGAAGCGGATGGTCTCCCGATCCGATCCGGCGGCGCAGGCGGTGAGCGATGCGGCGAGCAGCCCGAGGGCGGTCGCGCCGGCGGCGAGCCGGATCGAGCGTGTGCGTTTCAGAGACACCGTTGTCCTTCCCAAGGTAGATTCATGGACTAAATCTAGTGAGCAAATCTACTGATGAAGGGTACTCTCTCATCTGAGGGAGAGCGAGGTCAAGAGCTGTGGCAGATGTTTCCGCAGACCTCGGCACCGGCCGCGCGAGTGTCGGTGCTGTTCTCGACTTCGCCTGGACCGCGGGAGAGTTCACCGCCACGGAGGCGATGGCGAGCACTTCGCTGACCCGATCGACGGCGATCGACGCCATCGACACGCTCGTCGGCGCCGAGGTGCTTCAAGAGCTGCCCAACGCTCGAGCCGCCGGCAGCTACCGCTCCGGTCGCCCGGCGCGGCGTTTCACGCTCTCGTCAGACATCGGCATCGTGATCGGCGTGGACGCCGGTGACACCCACCTCGCGGTGACGATCGCCGACCCGCTCGATCGCACCCTCGTGCACCACCGCACCGATCTGGACCCCTCCCAGTCGGCGGCCGAGCGACTCCAGACGATCATCGGGCAGTTGCAGCGCGCTCTCAATGAGACCGATCGATCCCGGAGCGACATCCTCGCGATGTGCATCGGCGTCGCTGCGCCCGTCGACCGCGACGGCGTCTCGCCGCCGCATCCGGACGGCTTCTGGGAGCGCACCAACCCCGGCCTCGCCGAGGCTCTGCGCGACTGGGCACCCGTCGTGGAGATCAAGAACGACGCGCAGCTCGCCGCGATCGCCGAGGGTTCGGCCGGAGCAGCGGTCGGATGCCGCGACTACGTGGCGCTTCTCTCCAGCGAGCGCTTCGGCGGGGGCGTCGTGGTCGACGGCCACGTGCTGCACGGCGCTCACGGCGGAGTCGGCGAGGGCGTCGTCTTCGATCACATCATCGGCGTCGGCTCGGCGTTCGGACTCCGGTACGCCCTGCAGGATCAGGTGCGCGCAGCCGTGGAGAGCGGCGAGATCGACCGCGGCAGCGCGATGGGCCGGCTCACCGACGCCCGCCGCATCGATCCCCGCGCGGTGCTCACCGCGGCCGCAGCGGGAGACCCGGGCGCCCTTCTCGTCGCCTCCCGCGTCGGCGAGACACTGGCCCGTGTCGTCGGCGTGCTCGGCAGCATGTACGACCCCGCACGCGTGATCGTCTGCGGCGCCGTAGCCGAGAGCATCGAACCCGTTCTCGCCGCCGCGCGTGTGATCCTGCCCGAGCAGCTGCACCTTCCGGCGCCTGAGCTGCTCGCTTCGACACTGGGGGGCGAGGTGGTGTCGCTCGGCGCCGTCGCCACCGCTCGCCGCGCGGCGAGGGAGCACGCCGTGCCACTGCTGGCGGAGCGGCGACTGAGCGCGCGGGCATAGGCCGCGGCATCCGCCCCGGCGTCCCGGGCTCAGGAGATATCCCCGGCTCAGGAGGACTCTGTGCGGATTCTCCTGCCCACGGGATTTCTCCTGCCGTAGGGTCGGCCGAGATCAGTCGACGAGCAGCGCCGGCTCCTCGAGGATGGACGCGACGTCGGCGATGAACCGGCTCATGCCGTCCCCGTCGACCACGCGGTGATCGAACGAGCCGGCGACGGTCGTGACCCACCGGGGGCGCACCTCGCCGTCGACGACCCACGGCTTCTGGCTGATCGTTCCCAGCGCCACGATCCCGGCCTCGCCGGGGTTGATGATCGGCGTGCCGGCATCCATCCCGAACACACCGATGTTCGTGATCGTGATCGTGCCGCCCTGCTGGTCGGCCGGCGTGGTCTTGCCCTCGCGGGCGGTCAGCGTCAGGCGGTTCAGGGCGCGGGCGAGATCCTTCATGCCGAGGTCCTGCGCGTCCTTGATGTTCGGGACGAGCAGACCCCTCGGCGTCGCCGCAGCGATGCCGAGGTTCACGTAGTGGCGCACGGCGATCTCGGCTCCGCCATCCTTGTCGACCCAGGCGGCGTTCACCATCGGCGTGCGACGGGCGGCCCAGATGACGGCACGGGCCATGATCAGCAGCGGCGAGACCCTGATCTCGGCGTAGTCCGGCGACGCCTTCAGCCGCTTGACGAGCTCCATCGTGCGGGAGGCGTCGATCTCCTTCCACACCGTGACGTGCGGCGCGGAGTAGGCGCTCTGCACCATGGCAGACGAAGTGGCCTTGCGCACGCCCTTCACCGGGATGGATTCGGTGCGGTCCTCTGATGCCGTGGACGGCGCGACCCCGCGGGCGATGCCGGCCGCGGCGGCGTGCGGAGCCGGAACAGTCTCCTCGCGCACGTCTCCCCACTCGGGAGTCTGGATGTTGCGGAAGACGCTGGCCTGCGAGGCGTGGTTCATCACGTCGTCGCGCGTCACCTCGCCGTCGCCGCCGGTGGCGGTGACCGCGGTCAGGTCGACGCCGAGGTCGCGGGCGAGCTTGCGGATCGGCGGCTTCGCGATGACGCCGACCGAGGAGAGCACCGGGCGCTCCGGCGGCTTGCGCCGACGCGAGGTGGCACCTCCCCCGGTGCCGTAGCCGACGAGCACCGAGCCGCCGGCCTCCTCTGCAGCGGGTGCGGGAGCGGCAGGCGCTACATCCACGGCATCCGTCACGAAGGTGATGATCGGCGACCCGACCTCGACGGTCGTACCTTCACCGACGAGGAGCTCGCCGACGATGCCGGCGTGCGGGGACGGCAGCTCGACCAGCGACTTGGCCGTCTCGATCTCGCAGATGACGTCGTTGATCGCGACGGTGTCGCCCGGGGCGACCTTCCACGTGACGATCTCAGCCTCGGTGAGGCCTTCGCCGACATCGGGGAGGTTGAAGTTCTGCGTGCTCATTGCGAGTCCTTCCGGACGGTGGAGTCAGTAGGCCAGTGAACGATCGACGGCCTCGAGGATGCGATCGGCATCGGGGAGGTAGGAGCCCTCGAGCTTCGCGGGCGGGAACGGGGTGTCGTAGCCGGACACGCGCAGCACGGGCGCCTCGAGCGCGTAGAACGCGCGCTCCATGACGGTCGCCGCGACTTCGCTGCCGACGCTGGTGAAGCCCTGCGCCTCCTGCGCGTAGACCATGCGACCGGTCTTGCGCACCGAGTCGAGGATCGGCTCGTAGTCGATGGGCGACAGCGAACGCACGTCGACGACCTCGCAGCTCGTGCCCTCCGCCTCGGCGAGCGCCGCGGCCTGCAGCAGCGTGGTGACGATCGCGCCGTGACCGACGAGGGTGACGTCGGAGCCGGTGCGCACCACCCGCGAGGCGTGCAGCGGGACGGCGGATGACTCGAGGTCGACCTCGCCCTTCTGCCAGTACCGGCTCTTCGGCTCCATGAAGATCACGGGATCGTTCGAGCGGATCGCCTCCTGGATCATCCAGTACGCGTCATTCGGCGTCGACGGCGACACCACCCGCAGGCCGGGGGTGTGCGCGAAGTACGCCTCCGGGCTCTCCTGGTGGTGCTCGACGGCGCCGATGTGGCCGCCGTACGGGATGCGGATGACGATCGGCAGCGAGAGACGGCCCTCGTGACGATTCGTGAGCTTGGCCAGCTGCGTCGTGATCTGGTCGAACGCCGGGAACACGAAGCCGTCGAACTGGATCTCGCACACCGGACGGAATCCGGTCATCGCCAGGCCGATCGCGGTGCCGACGATCCCGGATTCGGCGAGCGGAGTGTCGAGCACCCGCTTGTCGCCGAAGTCGCGCAGCAGGTGCTCGGTGACCCGGAACACACCGCCGAGCTTGCCGATGTCCTCGCCCATCATGAGGACGCGGGGGTCGTCTTCCATGGCCTTGCGCAGGCCCGCGTTGAGCGCCTTGCTGAACGGCATCGTCTCGAGAGTCATTTCGCGCCTCCCTCGAACGAGGCCTCGTAGCTGTCGCGCCATGCGCGCTGCTCGTCGATGAGTGGATGCGGCTCGCTGTAGACGTGATCGAAGATCTTCGAGGCGGGCGGCGGTCCGAGTTCGACGGTGCGGGAGCGCAGATCCTCCGCGGCATCCGCCCCCTCGGTCTCGACGTCGTCGAAGAACGCGGCCGATGCTCCGCGGCCCTCGAGGAACGCGCGCATCCGGATGATGGGGTCGCGCTCTGCCCAGGACTGCTCCTCGTCGGAGCCGCGGTACTTCGTGGGGTCGTCACTGGTGGTGTGCGCGCCGAGGCGGTAGGTGACGGCCTCGATCGCGCGCGGGCCGAGGCCGCTGCGCGCCTCGTCGAGGGCGACGCGGGACACCGCGTAGCTGGCGAGCACGTCGTTGCCGTCGACGCGGATGCTCGGGATGCCGTAGCCGGCGCTGCGCTGCACCAGCGGCACCGGCGACTGCGTGGAGACCGGGACCGAGATCGCCCAGTGGTTGTTCTGCAGGAAGAAGACCTCGGGGGTCTGGTAGCTCGCCGCGAAGACCATGGCCTCGTGCACGTCGCCCTGGCTGGAGGCTCCGTCGCCGTAGTAGACGATGACGGCCTGGTCGCTCTCGACGTCTCCGGTGCCGGACTTGCCGTCGAAGGAGAGACCCATCGCGTAGCCGGTGGCGTGCAGCGCCTGCGATCCGAGCACCAGTGTGTATAGACGGGTGTTGCCGTTCTTGGGATCGCTCGGATCCCAGCCGCCGTGCGAGACCCCGCGCATCAACTTGATGATGTCGAGCGGGTCGACGCCGCGGATGCGGGTGACCGCGTGCTCGCGGTACGAGGGGAAGATCGTGTCCTGCGCGCGGGCGGCACGGGCCGAACCCACCTGCGCGGCCTCCTGCCCGCGGCTCGGCGGCCACAGGGCGAGCTGCCCCTGTCGCTGCAGGTTGGTCGCCTGCACGTCGATGGCGCGGATGACGACCATGTCGCGGTAGAACTGCTCGAGTTCGGCGTCCGTGATCGCGTCGATCAGGGGCAGGTATCGCTCGGCGGCGTCCGACGGCGCGAACCGTCCGGTCGCGTCGAGGACGCGCACGAGGGGGGTGTCGGAGGTAGTCACGGCTCTTACGCTACCCGCGCCGGCATGCCGGGGCACGCATACCTAGGACGCCCTCGTATCTGCCGGGAAACCGGAGAAACGGCCGGTCAGCGGGCGGCGGCCGCGACCTCGAGCACGCGGGCGACGGACGCCTCCTCCCCCACGGAGATGCGGATGCCGTCGCCGCTGAACGGCCGTACGACGAGGTCCGCGGCGACGAACGCGGCGGCCACCTGGTCGGTGCGCTCCCCCGTCGGCAGCCAGATGAAGTTGCCCTGCGCGTCGGGCACGTCCCAGCCCTGGGCGTGCAGGCCGTCGCGGAGACGGGTGCGGCGCTCCACGATCACCGCGACACGATCGAGCAGCTCGGCTTCGGCGTCGAGGCTCGCGATCGCCGCGTTCTCAGCGGCCGACGTGACGGACAGCGGGATGCCGGTGGTGCGGGCGGCATCGAGCACCTTGCTGTTGCCGATCGCGTAGCCGATGCGGAGGCCGGCGAGCCCGTAGGCCTTGGAGAAGGTGCGCAGCACGACCACGTTCGGATGCTTCTCGAAGGAACGCTCCTTCAGGCCGTCTATGGCCCCGGGTGCCGTGACGAACTCGGCGTATGCCTCATCGAGGACGATCAGGACGTCGTTCGGCACCCGGTCGACGAAGGCGGCGAACTCGGCGCTCGTGATGATCGGCCCGGTCGGGTTGTTCGGGGTGCACAGGATGACGGCGCGGGTGCGTTCGGTGACCGCGTCGGCCATCGCGTCGAGGTCGTGCCGCGAATCGGCGGTCAGCGGCACCTGCACGCCGGTGGCGCCGGCGACGAGGGGAAGGCTCGGGTACGCCTCGAAGGAGCGCCAGGCGTAGACGACCTCGTCGCCGACCGAGGAGGTCGCGAGGATCAGCTGGTGCAGGATCGAGACGGAGCCGGCGGCGACGTGCACCTGGTCGGAGTCGACGCCGTAGCGGACGGCGAGGCGCTCGCGCAGCCGGCCGGCCGAGGCATCCGGGTAGCGGTTGACCGGAGTCGTGTGCTGTAGCGCTGCGACGACGGAGGGCAGCGGGTCGAACGGGTTCTCGTTGCTGGACAGCTTGAACGCGTCAGGGCCGGCCTGCTTTCCCTGCCGGTACGGCGCCAGCGCGGCGATGGCGGGGCGGATGCGGGGCAGGATGGGCTCGGTCACGAACCGAGTCTACGAGCGACGGATGCGACCTGGCCGCGGCGTTTCCGAGAGTAGTACCATATTGGTATGGCCATGACCGTGCGGCTCCCGGAAGAACTCGACGCGAAGCTCGAGGAGATCGCCCGCGCCCGCCACATCTCGAAGCACGCGGTGATCATCGAAGCAGCGACACGATTCGCGAACAGCGAGTCGAAGACCGATCGTGTGCTGGCGATCGCGGACGAGATCTCGGAGCGATATGCCGAGACGATCAAGCGGCTCGAAGACGCGTGACCGCGCGGCGATGATCGAGTACATCGAGCCGGAGCAAGCGCTCGCCGTCATCGAGAAGCTCGGACTTCGCGTTCGCGATCGGGGCCTGCTCTTCTCCGCGCTGGCACGGCCATCGGCGAGCATGTTCGGCGTCGACGCCTATCCGACGCTCGAGGAGAAGGCCGCTGCGCTCATCAGCTCCCTCGGTCAGAACCATCCACTGTTCGATGGCAACAAGCGGCTGTCGCTGTACCTCACGTTCGCATTCATCCGCCTCAACGGCTTCGAGCTGACATTTACCAACGAGGAGGCGTTCGACCTCGTGCTCGGTGTCGCCCAGAGTCGCCTCGAGCTCGAGGAGATCGCCGAAGTCATCCGCGTGCACATCCGCCTTTGACCGGCTGACATCGGGCGCCGATCGTGCCACACTGAAACGATCATGCGCTTCATCATCCGAGTCATCGTGAACGCCTTCGCCCTGTGGGTGGTGACGTTGATCCCCGTGCTGCAGGTGGCGATCACCGCCTTCCCTCCGGGCGAGACGCTGCAGCTCGTGCTGACGCTGCTCGCGGTCGGCGCGATCTTCGCGCTGGTGAACACGATCATCGGCACGATCGTGAAGATCGTCGCCTTCCCGCTCTACATCCTCACGTTCGGCCTGATCGGCTTCGTCATCAACGGCTTCCTGCTCTGGCTGACCGCCTGGATCACCAGCGGCTTCGGCTGGGGCCTCACCGTCGGCCACTTCTGGTGGGGCGTGCTCGCCGCGATCATCATCTCGGTGATCAACGGCATCTTCGGCTTCATCCTGCGCCCGCAGAAGCGCCAGCCCCGCCGCGACTGACGTGCCGCAGTTCGACGACGTCACCGTCCAAGCGGGCGGACAACTGACTCTGTCTTCGTTCACGATCGACGATGTCCCCGCGCTGCTGGATGCTGTGGCCGACGACGAGATCCGCCGGTGGCTGCCCCTCCCCGATCCCTACACGCGTGCGCTTGCCGAGTCCTGGTGCACGAGCATCACCCGTGAGCTCCGCGACAGCGGACGGGGCCTGGTGCTCGCCATCCGCGACCGCGGAGAATTCGCCGGCTGCATCGATGCCAAGCGAGTGGACTGGCGCGCGATGAGTGCAGAGTTCGGATACTGGAGTGCCGCAGGGCATCGTGGGAGAGGACTGATGCCCACCGCAGTCAACACTCGCTCGACCTGGATGATCCGCGAACTCAGATTCGAACGCATAGAGTTGCGCATCGCGCCGGACAATCAGAAGTCGATACGGGTCGCGCAGAAGGCAGGCTTCACCGCGGAAGGCATCGCCCGCAACGCCGGCTTCACGGATACCGGGCGCGTCGATCTCGCGATCTTCTCCAGGATTCGCACTGACCTCGCCCGCCCCATGTAGAACTCCGCCGACGCTCTTCCCCGCCGGGCATCATGGCGCCCAGCCCGTGCGCTCGGCGCTGTACTCCGTCGACTCGATCACCTCGGCCTCATCGAGCATCCTCCAGTAGTCGTCGAGTGCCACGGCCCGCGGGTCGTCGGATGCATCGACCATCTCCGCAGTCTCGATGTAGGAGTGCATCCAGTGGGTGTCCACCCAGACGTCCTGCACCCCGTCGGACGCGTCTCCCTCTCTGGTCACGGTGAAGCTGCCGGGTGACCCGGTGCCGCCGGGGGACCCTCCTCCGGCGAGCGACGAGACGATGTCGTCGGAGTGCACCAGCTGGACCAGCAGCTGGTCCTCGCGCAGCGTCGGCTCGGTGGGGCTGCCCGCCGTCACCATCACCTGCACGTCGAACTCGCTCTCCATGGCGAGATGCGATGCGATCATTCCCGCCTGGGAGTGCGCGAACAGGTCCACGCGATCCCCCGGCCGGGCGCCCGCCGCCTCGAGCGCGTCGAGGGTGGCCTGGTAGGAGGCCGAGGTCTTGCCCGCGTAGAGCTCGGCGTTCGACTTCATGTCCCACGGATCGCCCGCGCCGAAGAACGGCGACTGGGTTCCCTTGATGTACGCGATGAACTGGGTCGAACCGTCGCTCATCGTGAGGCGATCGATCCTGATCTGCGCTTCGGGCGCCTCCGGGAGGCGGCGAAAGGCGTCGGCGAGACTCGCCGGCGTGCCCACCGGGCTCGACGTCGCCACGGGCCGCACCGTCACCGGATCGGCCCTGCCGCTGAGCGTGCTCCCCGGGTGCACCTTGCCCAGCCCCAGCGTCGATCCGAGCAGGCCGCCGCTCACGAACAGGGGCGCCATCATCCCGCCGAGGTCGTACTGCGATGCGAGCCCTTCGTAGCGCCCGTCCTTCCAGCCCGCGACGAGCATGTCCGCCATCCCACCCAGCCGCTCATCGGATGCCTCCAGCCGCTCGATCCGCGCGTACAGCGCATCCGCCGCCGCGGCATCCGTGAGCGCGAGCGCATCCGCCTGGGCGCGCAGCTCGACGAGTTCGTAGGCGTCGGCCATCAGCAGCGTGCCGACGCTCGCCTCCTCGCACCGGGCCCGAAGTTCTCCCGCGCGATCACCGCTCGTCCACAGCGCGACCGTGTCGAGCGCAGCGCTGAGCCCCGGTGCGTCGACGATGATCCCGTGCGCGCGGCGGATCGACGCCTGGGTGTCGGCGAAATGCGCTGCGACGGCGGCGATGCGCACTCCCACGTCGCGCAGCCCCTGGGTGTCGACCGCGATCGCACCGCCGTGGCTGATGTCGAGCTCGTCACTCATGCGGCACCGATCCTCTCCAGTTCACGCTCGCGTTCGAAGAGGCTCGCGAGCTCTGCCGAGGCGCGCGACCGGAGATCGGAGAGCAGCGCATGCAGCGCGCGCACGCCGTCCGACTGCCAGTCGCTGTCCTCGGCGAGTGTCTGGAGGCCGGCGACGGCGACGTCGAGAGCGGCGGTCGCCGACTCGATCTCGCGCCTGGCGGCGATCCAGGCCCACAGTGCTTCCGAGGAGCCGGCTCCGGCGATCGCGAATGAGTACATGCGCCCAGCATCCGTGGTCCGCGCCGTTGCCGGGATGCCGGTTCGCGCGACGGGTGGAGAGCTCGGACGCAATCGCTTCCGTGCAGAACCAGTGCGAGGACTCGGCTGTGCAGAAGCGCCGCCGCCGGGCACAATGGACTCTGTGACATCCCCGGATCCCTTCCGCGTGATCTTCGTCTGCACGGGGAACATCTGCCGCTCGCCGATGGCAGAAGTCGTGTTCCGCGACCTCGCCGAACGGCAGGGTCTCGGGTCGAGGATCGTGTCTCGCAGCGCCAGCACCGGCGACTGGCACCTCGGCGAGCGCGCCGATCACCGCACGATCGACTCGCTGTCACGGCGGGGGTACGACGGCTCGCAGCACCGGGCACGGCAGTTCACCACGGCGTCCTTCGCCGACAACGACCTGATCGTCGCGCTCGACCGTACGCACGAGCGGATCCTCCGTGAGTGGGCCAACGGCGAAGATGAGGAGGGCAAGGTCACCCTGTTGATGTCCTTCGACGCGGATGCCGACGGCCTCGACGTCCCCGATCCGTACTACGCGGGCGCGGACATGTTCGATTCCGTGCTCGGTATGATTGAGGCGGCGACTCGGGGTCTGTTCCACCAGCTCGAACCCGCCCTGCGTCTCCCCCGCACTCCCCGCATCTGACGGGCCCGATCAGGAGGACTCCCCTGACTTTCCAGCCTTCGCTTCCGCCGCAGCCACTGAGCCCGCTCGACGGACGCTACCGCGCTGCCGTCGCCGGTCTCGCCGACTTCCTCTCCGAGGCGGGTCTCAACCGCGCCAGGGTCGAGGTCGAGGTCGAGTGGCTGATCGCCCTCACCGACCGCTCGCTGTTCGAGACCTCACCCCTGCCGGATGCCGACAAGGAGCGCCTGCGCGCGCTCTACCGCGACTTCGGACAGACCGAGATCGACTGGCTCGCCGAGAAGGAAGCCGTCACCCGCCACGACGTGAAGGCCATCGAGTACCTGGTGCGCGACCGGCTGTCGGCGCTCGGTCTCGACGGCATCGCCGAGCTCACCCACTTCGCCTGCACCAGCGAGGACATCAACTCGGTCTCGTACGCGCTCACCGTGAAGCGCGCCGTCGAGAACGTCTGGCTGCCGGCCCTGGACTCCGTGATCGCCAAGCTCCGCGAGCTCTCCGTCGAGCACGCAGATGCCGCCATGCTCTCCCGTACCCACGGCCAGCCGGCGACCCCGTCGACCATGGGCAAGGAGATCGCCGTCTTCGCATGGCGTCTCGAGCGGGTGCGCGCGCAGATCGCGGCATCCGACTACCTGGCGAAGTTCTCCGGCGCGACCGGCACCTGGTCGGCGCACCTCGCCGCCGATCCGGATGCGGACTGGCCGACCATCGCCCGCGAGTACGTCGAGGGCCTGGGTCTCGGCTTCAACATCCTCACCACGCAGATCGAGTCGCACGACTGGCAGGTCGAGCTCTACGACCGGGTGCGTCACGCCGGCGGCATCCTGCACAATCTCGCCACCGACATCTGGACCTACATCTCGCTCGGCTACTTCGCGCAGATCCCGGTCGCCGGAGCCACCGGCTCGTCGACGATGCCGCACAAGATCAACCCGATCCGGTTCGAGAACGCCGAGGCGAACCTCGAGCTGTCGGCGGCACTGCTCGGCTCGCTGTCGCAGACGCTCGTCACCAGTCGCCTGCAGCGCGACCTCACCGACTCGACGACGCAGCGCAACATCGGCGTCGCGTTCGGGCACTCGCTGCTCGCGCTCGACAACCTGCGCCGCGGACTGAACGAGATCTCGCTGTCGCGCGACGTGCTGCTCGCCGATCTCGACGTGAACTGGGAAGTGCTGGCCGAGGCCATCCAGACCGTCATCCGCGCCGAGGTGGTCGCCGGCCGTTCCACGATCAGCGACCCGTATGCGCTGCTGAAGGAGCTCACTCGCGGTCACCGCGTCGGCGGACCGGAGCTCGCCGCGTTCGTCGAGGGCCTGGAGATCGGGGATGCCGCGAAGCAGCGCCTCATCGCCCTCACCCCCGCGACCTACATCGGCATCGCCGAGCGCCTCGCGAAGTAGGCGATCCCGCGGAGTCGAGCCTTCGTGCGCCGACGGTTCTGCGGCGAGTGCACGGCCTGTTGCCGAACGCACGGCTTATTCGCGTGAAGAACCCGTGCACTCGACGAGATCCCGTGCACTCGACGACGCCGGTAGCGGCGTCGTTCACGCACGGGGGGCTACTATGCGCGCGGCGCAGCGCCCCCGGGGTTCACGTCATCCGCGCCGTCGGCCGGCTCTTTGTCGAACAGCACGGGACGATCGACCGTCTTCGTGACCTCGGCCGGGTCGACGGCGAGGATCAGCATCGCCAGGATCAGCAGGGTGGCGATGAATGCGCCGCCGCCGACGACGAGGCCGAGCGCGATCGGGGTGAGTCCGTCATAGGTGCCGGCGGCGATCGCCGCGTTCACCCGTGCGGTGAAGGCGCCGGTCGAGACGAGGGTCACGACCATCGCGAAGATGCCGCAGGCGAGGGCGATGCCGAGCAGATGCAGCGGTCGCAGGATGTCCCGACGGGTGGGCTTCTCGTCGCTCATCGCTCTCCTCCGCGATCCGCCGCTGCCGGCGTCGCGCTCTGGTCGGGTTCGGTGATGCCGGCATCCACCGCTGTGTCCTGGCCGCGGGGGCTGAGCCCGGCGATGCCGAGGAAGACCGCGACGATGGCCGCGTAGGCGCCGAGCATCCCGACGCCGAGGATGATGCCGGTGAGTTCGAACGTTCCGGCGCTCTCGATCGAGTACTCCTGCACGAGCCCGGCGGGGATGAGCAGGAGCAGGATGCCGAGCAGGATGCCGAAGGCGCCGACGGTGATCGAGTCGCGCGCGGTCGGGTCGTCGATGCGTCGGGCGCGGATGCCGGCGAGCAGTTCGATGCCGCCGGTGATCAGGGCCCAAGCGCTGACGACGGCGAAGAACAGGTCGTCGCTGCGCCAGGGCGGGATGCCGCTGAGCATGCCGGCCGCGAATCCGAGCGCGGCGAGCAGCAGGTACGACCACCGGGAGCCGGCGGGGACGGCGAGCCAGGCCGCGAGCACGAGGACGAACGCGCTGACGAACGCGAAGCCGCTGAAGACCGACAGACCGACGGCCGCCGAGTGGTCAGGCGAGAACGTGATCATCAAAGCTGCGGCCGCCGCGAACAGTGCACGAATCAGCTGTACGTTGCGCACGGTGAAGGTGCGAGCAGGGGCAGACATGACGATCCAGGATCCTCCGGGGTGTTCCCCCCAGTCTACGCGGGGTGCCGAACCCGGAGCGCCGCGCTGCGGGCGACGGTGGACGCTCCGTCCTGCCGCCTCACGGGAGTGATGAGGCCCGGCGGATCTCCCCAGAATCACCGCCGGGCCTCAATCAGGTTTCGCAGCGTGGGGGTTCACTGCGTCAGGCCGAGGTCCTCCGCAGGATCGAGCCCCTCCCTGCTTCGGGTACAGCCTGTTGACCCCACTTCGCCACCTCATCCCCAAGAGGCGCCCATGCGGTCGTATGCTCACTGTAAAGGGGAATTCTTCACATACCGGAGGGGGTCTGTGATGAAGATCGAAGAGGATCACCTGGGTCCGGGATCCGAGCGGATCGCATCTGCTCTCCGTGATGCCATCAACGCCCGCCGCGTGACGCTGGCATGGTTGCACGAGCGGCTCCGAGAGCGCGGGAACACCGTGTCGATGGCGACGCTGAGCTACTGGCGTTCCGGCGCACGGCGGCCCGAGGGTGCGCAGTCCGTCGCCGCACTCTCCGACATCGAGTCGCTGCTCGACCTCGAACACGGCGCGCTCACCGGGCTGCTCGGACGCAGCCACCGGACGGGTCCGGTCGGGTCGGCCCGCTTTCCCCTGGGGACGATCGATGTCGAGCGCGCGGTCACGGACGCGTACGCCGCGTTCGGCGTTCCCTACCCGAACACCTCCCGCGAGGTGACGACGCATTCCGTCACCGATGTGGGGCCCGATGGGAACGTCGCCGTGTCGAGCATCCGGAGCATCGTGCAGGCGACCGTGGGAACAACCCGCGCGATTCCCTTCCTGGAGATGACTCCGGGCATCGACGCACCGGCCCCGCGCCTCACCGCGGTCGCGGGCGGGCATCTGGGAGCGCTCTACTCGCACCCGAGCGGTCAGGTGCACGGCGGTCTGTTCGAACTGGATGCGCCGATCACCGCGCCCGAGACGACGATCGTCGAATGGTCGATCACGTATCCGCCGGGGTATCCGCCGACCCGCGAATCCGGTTATGCCGTCAGCCGGCAGTGCCGCGAGCTTCTTCTCTGGATCCGTTTCCATCCGGATGCGCTCCCGTACTGGTGCGAGGAGCGAGTGGAGACGCCCGGTGGAGCCGTGGTCACCCCCGTGTCCGTGGACCGCGGAGGGTCGGTGCACCTGGTGCACCGCGCGTTCGGGCCGGGGGCAGTGGAGCTGCGTTGGGGCTACGGTTCGAGGGAGTGAGGTCGGCCCTCAGCCGGGTTCGGATCCGGTCGCGACGGGGCGGCCCGGCGTGTTCGACCACTGGCTCCACGAACCCGGGAACACCTTCGCGTCGATCCCGGCCTCGGCGAGGACCAGTGCCGTGTGCGCGGCGGTGACGCCCGACCCGCAGTAGGCGGCGACCGGCGTACCCGCGGTCACGCCGGCCTCGGCGAGGGTGGTGCGGAGCGTCTCGACATCGAGCACCTTGCCCTCGGCATCCAGATGGCGCAGCGTCGGGAGGCTCTTGGCACCTGGGATGTGTCCCGCCTGCGGGTCGAGCGGCTCCGTCTCGCCGCGAAAGCGCTCAGCGGCGCGCACGTCGAGGAGCACTCCGGATGCCGGGAACGCGGCGGCTTCGTCGATCGAGAGCGCGCCGGCGCCGATCTCATCGAGCACGACGTCGCCGGGCTCCGGAATCACATCGTCCGTGCTGAGTTCGTATCCCGCCGCGGTCCAGGCGCGGAGCCCGCCGTCGAGCACCCGGATGTCGATGCCCGCCTGGCGGAGCAGCCACCACGCGCGTGCCGCGGAGATGCCCTTCGCGTCGTCATACGCCACGACGAGGTCTCCGGAATGGATGCCCCAGCGGCGCGTCGCCGCCTGCAGGGTGGCCGTCGACGGCAGCGGATGCCGCCCCTCGTCGGCGCGGCCGTGGGTGGAGAGCTCCGTGTCGAGCGGCACATAGACCGCGCCCGGGAGGTGTCCGGCGAGATAGTCCTCGTGCCCGTCCGGGCGGTCCAGCCGCCAGCGCACATCGATCAGACGTACCGAGGCACCCTCCGCCTGCAGTGCGATCAGCTCGTCGACGCTCAGCAAATTCTTCATGATGCGAGGCTACCGGCGGCGGTGGTCACGATCTGTCGAGCGGCGAGCAGCCGACCCGTTCTGCTCTGAGCAGAACCGCTGGAGACCGCGAAGGACGCGGCGTTACCGTGGGGCATGGCCGAGCTCCTGCACCTCCCGCGCACCCCCCGCCCGAAGGCGACCGACCCCGAGCCGCTGTGGCGCCAGCTGCTCGGCGACCAGCTGCGCCGACGTCGCCATGAACGCGAAGAGACGCTCACCGAGACCGCCGAGAAGGCGGGAGTCTCGCCGCAGTACCTCTCCGAGGTCGAGCGCGGATTGAAAGAGCCGTCGAGCGAGATGATCGCCGCGATCAGCGGGGCGCTGGAGACGTCGCTCATCGAGCTGACCAGCGCCGTGGCCGATGAGCTGCGTTCTGCTCTGGCATCCGCCGCCGTCTCGGCCGGCCGAGGCGCCTTCGCCCTCGCGGCCTGACTCGCCCCGGCATCAGCCTTTCCGCGTGCCACCTGCAGGACCGATGCACATCTGCAGGACCGAATCACGGCGTTTCGTCATGCATCCGTGATCCGACCCTGCAGGTCGCACAGGCTCAGGGCGCGGTCCGCTCCCCCAGCACACTGTCGATGAGTCCGTACTCGAGCGCCGCGGATGCCGCGAACACCCGGTCGCGATCGGTGTCGGTGCGCAGCTCGGCGAGCGAGCGGCCGCTGTGCCTGGCGAGGATCTCCTCCATGTCGGCGCGCACCCGCACCACCTCGTCGGCGGCGAGGATGAGGTCGGGGATCGCACCGCGCGACTGACCGGCGGGCTGGTGCAACACGATCCTGGCGTGTGCGAGGGCCGCCCGCTGACCCGGCGCGCCGGATGCGACGAGCAGCGCCGCAGGCCCGATCGCCTGCCCGACGCACGTCGTCGCCACCGCCGGGCGGATGTGCTGCATGGTGTCGTAGATCGCAAGGGCCGCGCCCGGGTCACCGCCCTCGCTGTTGATGTAGAACTGGATGCCGGACTCCGGGCTGTCGGCGTCGAGATGCAGCAGTTGCGCGATCAGCGCGTTCGCGACGCCGGCGTCGATGCCGGTGCCGAGGTAGATGACGCGCTCGGCGAGCAGGTGCGAGTAGACGTCCATGATGCGTTCGCCGCGCGGATGCTGGGCGATGACGTTCGGAATCGTGTAGCTGCTCATGACTTCGCTCCCTTCGGGGCGGATGCCGCAGCATCCGTTCCCAGTCCGACCCGCGCGCGTCGGCGCGGCATGACGCCTTCGATCGAGGTGACGATCTCGTCGATGAATCCGTACTCCCGCGCCTGGACCGACGTGTACCAGCGGTCGTGCAGGGAGTCCTCGAAGATGCGCTCGATCGGCTGCCCGGTGTCGTCGGAGATGAGACCCAGCACGGTGTCGCGCATGTGACGCAGATCGTCGGCCTGCGCCTCGATCTCCACGGCGGATCCGCCGATGCCCGCCGAACCCTGATGCATGAGGATGCGCGCGTGCGGTAGCGCCCGGCGCTTGCCCGGAGTGCCCGCCGAGAGCAGGAACTGTCCGGCGCTGCACGCGAGGCCGAGCGCGAGGGTCGCGACGTCGTTCGGGATGAGCCGCATGATGTCGCGGATCGCCAGCATCGACGGCACCGAGCCGCCGGGCGAGTGGATCCAGAGGGCGATGTCGGCCGTGGCGTCCTCGGCGGCGAGCGCGAGCAGCTGCGTCATCAGCAGCGTGCCGTTGTCGTCGTCGAGTGCTCCGTCCAGCACGAGCACGCGCTCGTGGAACAGGGCACGGCGGGCCTCGGGGCCGAACTGCGGGACAGGATGCTCTTCGCTCATGACCTCATCGTGCGCGGCTCGGCGGGCGAGCGGGGCGGGATCTGCTCTCAGCTGTTCTGCTCTGAGCAGTCCGCCCGATGCGGAGCATCCGCTGGTATGTTTTCGGTGTGCCTAAAAATTCCGCCCGTCGAGTGATCGTCGCCCTTTCCGCACTGGGCGCTCTCGCCCTCGCGGGCTGCGGCAACAGCGAGCCCGACGCGTCCGACGGGCGGCCCGTCGTCCTGACGACCTTCACGGTGCTCGCCGACATCGCCGAGAACATCGCCGGCGAACACCTCGTCGTGCAGTCGATCACCAAGCCAGGGGCCGAGATCCACGGCTACGAGCCGACGCCCGGCGATATCCGCAAGGCCACCGACGCCGACCTCATCCTCGACAACGGACTGAACCTCGAGGTGTGGTTCGCCCAGTTCGTCGACTCCGTCGATGTGCCGCACGTGGTCGTGTCCGACGGCGTCGACCCGATCGACATCACCGAGGACAGCTATGCGGGAAAGCCCAACCCGCACGCCTGGATGAGCCCGGTGAACGTGCAGCTGTACGCCGACAACATGGCCGAGGCGTTCAGCGAACTCGACCCTGCTCACGCCGACGACTTCGCCGCCAACGCCGAGGCGTACAAGGCGCAGCTGCAGGAGGTGCAGGACCAGTTGGTGAGCGAACTCTCCCAGCTGCCGGCGAGCCAGCGCGCCCTGGTGACCTGCGAGGGGGCGTTCTCGTACCTCGCCCGCGACGCCGGGCTCACCGAGGCGTACATCTGGGCGGTGAACGCCGAGCAGCAGGCGACGCCGCAGCAGATCGCCGGCACGATCGAGTTCGTGAAGGAGAACGACGTTCCGGCGGTGTTCTGCGAGTCCACGGTGTCGGACAAGCCGATGCGGCAGGTCGTCGAGGCGACCGGGGCCGAGTTCGGCGGCACGCTCTACGTCGACTCGCTCTCCGAGCCCGACGGCCCCGTTCCCACCTACCTCGACCTGATCCGGCACGACGCGAAGACCATCATCGACGCCCTGACCGGGGGCACCCCGTGAGCTCCGCGATCGAGGTGCGCGGCACGACGGTCCGCTACGGCGACGTGCTCGCCCTCGACGACGTCTCGCTCACCGTCGAAGCCGGCCGCGTCACCGGGCTCATCGGCATGAACGGATCGGGCAAGTCCACGCTCTTCAAGACGATCGTCGGCATGATCCGCCCCAGCACCGGCAGCGTGCTGCTCGACGGCGTCGACGCGGCCACCGCACGCCGGCGCGGACTGATCGGATACGTGCCGCAGAGCGAAGACGTCGACTGGGCGTTCCCCGTCTCGGTCCGGGATGTCGTGATGATGGGGCGGTACGGCCGCCAGGGATTCACCCGCCGGACGAGGCCGGCCGATCGCGTCGCGGTCGACGAGGCGCTGGAGCGCGTCGAGCTGACGGCACTGGCGGATCGTCAGATCGGCCAGCTCTCGGGCGGGCAGCGCAAGCGCGCATTCGTCGCCCGCGGGATCGCGCAGGAAGCCGATATCCTGCTGCTCGACGAGCCGTTCGCGGGCGTGGACAAGCGCTCGGAGGCGACGATCGTGCGCCTGCTGCGGGAGCTGGCAGCCGCGGGCCAGACGGTCTTCGTCTCGACGCACGATCTGCACGCGCTGCCGTCGCTCGCCGACGAGGCGGTGCTGCTGCTGCACCGCGTGATCATGCACGGCTCCGTGGAAGAGGCCCTGCTGCCGGCAAATCTCGCCCGAGCGTTCGGGCTCGAGGATCCTGCCGAGGGTGGTGCCGCATGAGCATCCTCGACCTCCTCATGGAACCGCTCCAGTACGACTTCATGGTGCGTGCCCTCGTGACGACGGTGATCGCCGCGATCGTCTGCGCCCTCCTCTCCTGCTGGCTGGTGCTCGTGGGCTGGTCGCTGATGGGCGATGCCGTCTCGCACTCCGTGCTGCCGGGTGTCGTGCTCGCCTACATCTTCGGCGCCCCGTTCGCGCTCGGCGCCCTCGTCTTCGGATTCCTCGCGGTCGCGCTCATCGGTCTCATCCGCGGCACGAGCCGGATCAAGGAGGATGCCGCGATCGGCATCGTCTTCACGACTCTGTTCGCCCTGGGCCTGGTGCTGATCTCGGTCACGCCGAGCCAGACCGACCTGAACCACATCATCTTCGGGAACATCCTCGGGGTCTCCGTCGCAGACCTCGTGCAGATCAGCATCCTGGCGGCGATCGCGTTCACCGTTCTCATCGTGAAGCGGCGCGACCTCACCCTCTATGCGTTCGACCCCACGCACGCCTTCGCGATCGGCCTCTCCCCGAAGATCCTCGGCGCGCTCCTCCTCGGCGTGCTGGCGCTCACGTCGGTCGTCGCACTGCAGGTCGTCGGCGTGGTGCTGGTGGTGGCGATGCTCATCATCCCCGGTGCCACGGCTTACCTGCTCACCGACAGGTTCGGACGGATGCTGGTGATCGCACCGATCATGTCGGCGGTGTCGAGCGTGATCGGCATCTACCTCAGCTACTGGATCGACGCCGCCTCCGGCGGGCTGGTCGTCGTCGTTCAGGGTGTCGTCTTCGGTCTGGTCTACCTGTTCAGCCCGCGGCAGGGCGTGATCGGCAAGCGCCTCCTGCGCGCGCGACGGCGCTGACCCCCGAAGTTCAGCGGGTCGCGTGCAGCTCCTCCACCGGGACGGATGACTCGGCATCCCGTCCCGCCACGACGGCTTCGAACGCCTGACGCAGATCGGCGATGAGGTCGTCGACGTTCTCCAGGCCGATGGAGAGGCGCAGCACATCGGCGGCGGGCCGAGCCTCCGGGGGAACCGGGCGGTGCGTGAGGGCGGCGGGATGCTGGATCAGCGAGTCCACGCCGCCGAGCGAGACCGCGTGGGTGAACAGCCCCACCGCCGATGCGATGGCGCTCGCCGCCGCGTAACCGCCACTGAGCCGCATCGCGATCATCGCGCCGGTGCCGCGCATCTGCCGGGCGACGATCCCGTGCGGGTCGCCGTCGAGGCCCGGGTAGAACACCTCGGCGACCTCGGGGCGGTCGATCAGCCACTGCACGATCCGCCGCGCGTTCTCCTGCTGCTGACGCATCCGCACCGGCAGGGTCGTGAGTCCGCGGTGCAGCAGGTAGGCACCGAGTGGATGCAGCAGCCCGCCGGTCACCGCCCGCACCCGGCGCAGCGCCTCGGCCGTCTCCTCGCTGCACGCGACGACGCCGGCGATGACGTCGCCGTGCCCGCCCAGGTACTTGGTCGCGCTGTGCAGCGACATCGCCGCGCCGAAGTCGATCGGGTTCTGCAGCACCGGCGTCGCGAAGGTGTTGTCGACGACCACCGGCACCGCGCCCGCCTGCGCGACGACCGACGCGATGTCGGTGAGCTCGAGGGTCGGGTTCGCCGGCGTCTCCACGACGACCAGGCCGGTGTCGGCTCGGACGGATGCGGCGACCTCGTCCGGCCGGCAGTACGTGGTCTCCACACCCAGCAGGCCGGAGCCGAGCAGGTGATCGGTGCCACCGTAGAGCGGGCGGACCGCGACGACGTGCCGGTTGCCGGTGGCCGCGCACTGCGAGAGGATCACCGCGGTCATAGCAGCCATGCCGGAGGAGAACGCGACGGATGCCTCGGCGTGCTCGAGTTCGGCGAGCGCCTCCTCGAAGCGCGCGACCGTGGGGTTCCAGAGGCGGGCGTAGACCATGCTGCCGTCTGCCGGCGGGCGGCCACCGGTCGCCATCGCCTCATACGAGTCGCCGCCCCGCTCGATATCGGGGAGCGGATTCGTCGTCGACAGATCGATCGGCAGCGCGTGCACGCCCAGACCCTCGAGGTCGGAACGGCCGCTGTGGACGGCGACGGTGTCGGGATGCAGCGGTGCAGTCATCCCTCCACGTTGCCGGAATCGCAATGAGAATGGGCCAAATCGGCAGACTTCGCCGATTCCGCCTGGGAGATTGCTATTCTGTGCAACATCCACGGGATCGGGGCACCACGAGTTGATGAAATCGCAAGAGGCCGGAACCGCCCTCGACGAGATCGACCTGGAGCTGCTCGCCGCCCTCACCCGTGACGCGGACATCACGAACAAGGCACTGGCGCATCGGCTCGGACTCGCCGAGTCGACCTGCGCGCATCGGGTGCGGGCGCTCCGCACGCGCGGCATCATCCGCGACACCCGCATCCGTGTCGACGAGGCGGCGCTCGGCTTCCCGCTCCAGGCGATCATCAAGGTGCGCCTCGCGAATCACACCGGCCCCAAGGTCATCGCCCTGTTCGACGCACTGGCGAGCATCCCCCGGGTGCTGCAGGTGTTCCATGTCGCCGGCGTCGATGACTTCCTGGTGCATGTGGCGGTGCAGGATGCCACGGCGCTGCGCGACATCGTGCTCGAGCACATCACGGTCCACCCGGTCGTGCGCGGCACCGAGACGCAGCTCGTGTTCGAGCTGCGTGACGGCAGCGGGCTGCTGCCGCGGTGAACGGCTGGCGACTCCCGTAGCAACCCGGTCAGGATGCGGCTGCCGGGCGGCCCAGGGCGATCGTTCCGGTGGATGCCGTGGGCGTGGCCGTGCCGACGGCAGGACGCGTCACCGTTGCCGGCGCGTTCGAGACCGCACGATCGGAGGTGGAAGCCGACGCCCCATGCCGAACGACGTTCATGATCGCGCGGACCGCGCCGCCGAGCACGAGCATCACGGCGAGAGCGGCGCCGGCGGCGAGCAGCGGCAGCCATTGGTGCGCGAAGAGTGCCGTACAGCTGAGCAGCGCGCTGGGGATCCAGAGGGCGACTCCGCCGGCACACAGTTCCGCGGATCCGCGCACGATGGCGATACCGGCGACGACCGCGCAGACAGCCGCCAGCGCGGCCCCGGCGATTCCGAGCGGCACCAGAATCGCCGCCAGCGCATTCGCCACAGTCAATGTCGTCATGGGATCCCCGATCCGCGGCTCTTCCGCTCCTTCGAGGCTAGGAACGGACGACCGCTCCCGGCATCCCTCTCCGGTTCCATCGGCATCATCCTCGAGGAGGATCTTCGCGCCAAGGGGCTTGACGAGCGCGATGGACCCGCTCTCGCAGATGGCGGCGCACACGCGCCGCATCCGAGCGGGCCGTCAGGCCGCGCGAGCCGGACTCTGCTGGGCGAGCGGGGACACCGTGATCGCACCGGCCGCAGACTTCGCGGGGACGGCGGCGATCCGCGCATCTGCGGCGACGCGCGCGGCATCCCGCACCTCGGCGCGCGCTGCGCGCGTCAGAGCCCGCCGCGGCGCCGTCGCACTCACGACCGCGCGGATGATCCCGCCGCCGACCAGACCCACGGCCAGCGCGAAGACGGACAGCTGCAATGGAAGCCACAGGCCGGCGAACGACGACGTGGAACTGAGGATGACACCCGGGATCCACACCCCCACCGCTCCTGCGCACAGCCCGCCCGCACCCCGGACGATCGCGAAAGCCGCGATCACCGCGCACAGCCCGGCCAGCACGGCTCCGGCCACTCCGATCGGCACCAGTACCTGCGCCAGGTCATTGACCCACATCGATGACGTCATGACGACCCCCCGTCAGCGGAATCTCCGCACTCTCAGACTACGGACCGCAACCGGCTCCGGCATCCTCCTGAAGGGGGATGTTCCTCAACCGTGACGGATTGTTCAGCGGCGATTCAGAAGGCGCAGCCGGGATCGGCGGATGGTCCGCGTGGGCTGCGTGAGGACGGCATCCACCACCATCGATCCGTCCACCGGGCCGACGATCGCGATCGCCGAGGTCTCGGTCGCCTCGACCGGATCGACCGCCATCCGTCCGAGGTCGTGATGCGCACGGATGTATGCCGGCACGAGCAGCACGATCGCGCCGAGCCAGGCCAGCGGATTGCTCAGTGCGACGCCGGAGAACCCGATCATCGCGCCGAGGACGACGGCGGCTCCGACGCGCATCACGAGCTCGATCACGCCGGTGACCGTGGGCACGAGTGTGTGGCCGAGTCCCTGCAAGGCGCCACGGAGCACGAAGAGCAGGCCCAGCGCCCAGTAGCCGCATCCGTTGACGATCAGCATGAAGTGCGCGAGTTCGACGACGTCGTCGGAGCCGTCCCCGATGAACAGGCGCACCATCGGCACGCCGAACGCGATGAGCAGCACGCCGAGCAGAACGCCGGTGCCGACGGCGATCCACGTCGCCTCGATCACGCCGCGGCGGATGCGGTCAGGACGACGCCCGCCGAGGTTCTGTGCGGCGTACATCGACATCGCGAGACCGATCGACGAGAGGAAGGCCACCGCGAGGCTGTCGACGCGAGCGGCTGTCGTGTACGCGGCGATCGCGTCGGTGCCGAGAGTGTTCAGCGCGACCTGCACGGCGAGCGTGCCGATCGCGATGATCGACGCCTGGAAGCCCATCGGCAGTCCGAGCCGGAGATGCTCGGCGACATCCGCGCGGGTGACGCGCCAGTCGTCGCGCCGCAGATGCAGCATGGGCAGCCGCCGCCGCACGAACTCGAGGCACAGCAGCACCGACACGGCCTGCGCGACGACGGTCGCCAGCGCCGCCCCGGCCACTCCCCATCCGAGCGGACCGACCATCAGCACGACGAGACCGACGTTCAGGGCGCACGACACGGTGAGGAACACCAGTGGCGTGCGCGAGTCGCCGATCGCCCGGATGATCGCGGAGAGGAAGTTGAAGAACATCGTCGCCCCGGCTCCGATGAAGCTGATCTGGGTGAAGACGGTCGCCTCCGCGAGGAGTTCCTCCGGCGTCTGCAGCAGCACCAGCGTCGACTCGGAGATCAGCGGGGCGATGATCGTCAGCACCACGCTCGTGATGCCCGTGAGCAGCACGCCCGTCGCGACGGATCGGCGCACCGCCGTCTCGTCGCCCGCGCCGAAGGCCTGGGCGATCGGGATGGCGAAACCGCTGGTCAGGCCCCAGGCGAAGCCGAGCAGCAGGAACAGCAGGCTGCCGGTCGCGCCGACGGCGGCGAGGGAGTCCACGCCGAGGTGCCGTCCGACGACGATGGCGTCGGCGAACTGGTACAGCTGCTGGACGACGTTGCCGATGAGGAGCGGAACGGAGAAGGACAGGATGACACGCCACGGGCGGCCCGTGGTGAGGGAGGTGGCCATGAGGGAGCGGCTCGCAGGACTCGGATGCGGATCGAGGACGGGGCATCGCGCGGGTGCCTCCCGACACTTTATCGAAACGATTCGGCGCAGCGCATCCCCTTTCTTGCCGAATGATCCCTTTCCCGGCTGATCGCTCACGGCTTTCGCCTCGATCCGCGGGATATCCTGGGTCCCGCGGTCGGAAGGAGAGCGATGTTCGACAGTCCGCTCTCCGCCTCGGCGTACGAGGTGCTCGGCGTCGCGCCCACGGTCGACCACGACGAGTTGCGGCGCGCTTACCGCTTGCGGATGCGTCAGACCCACCCCGACACCGGCGGTGATGCGGCGGTGTTCATCCAGGTGCAGTACGCCTGGGAGCTCGTCGGCACGCCGGAGGGGCGGGCCGCGTACGACCGCGGTCATGGCTTCGCCGACAAGAGCGAGTGGAGCGGATGGCGGCCTCCGGCCGCCCGCACCGATACTCGTCCGCGCGCCCGCTCGTACGGGCACCCGGGCGGATGGCGCCGCGAGCGCTATCTCACGCTCATCCGCGAGTGGGCGGGCCACGGAGTCGAGGTGCCCGACCCGTACGATCCCGCACTGGTTCGGCAGGCTCCGCGCGAGCTGCGCCGGCTGCTCGCCGACGCGCTCGCCGAAGAGGCGACAGCCCGCACGGTCGCCGACCTCGGCATGGGCTTCACCGTCTGGCACGACGTCGCAGCGGGGACGGATCTCGAGGACAAGCTCGACCATGTCGTGCTCAGCCCGTCCGGTCTGTACGGCGTGATGTCGGAGGACTTCGGCGGGATCGTCGGCTTCCGTCGCGGCGAGATCACCGGCCCCAGCCTCGGTCACCGGGCGCCCGTCACCACCCTTCTGGCCCGGTTGCGCGTGGTCTCCCGCGCCGCGAAGGTGCGCTTCGGGGGCGCGATCATCGTGCTCCCCGACGACGACCTCGCCCAGGCGGTCACGCCGATGGGCAGCATCCGCGGAGTGCCCGTCGTCGTCGTGCGCCGCAGCGCTCTGGCCATGGTGCTCCGCCAGGGCGTACCCGGCGCACGGGCGATCGGCGGCAACGAGCTCTTCGACGTGCGCACGCGCCTGCAGCAGACGGTGCGCTTCGTCTGAGCCGGACTCGCGCCCGGCCAGGTATTTTTAGCTATTCAAAACAACCGGTGTTAGCGTGAGGGCATGGAGACAGACCTCGGCGCGGTGTTGCACGACGCCGGCCTTCGGGCGACCGCGGGCCGGGTCGCCGTGCTCGAGGCACTGGACTCCATGGCACACACGGATGCGGAGCGGGTCTACCGCACCGTGTCCGACGTGCTTCCGACGACGTCGATCCAGTCGGTGCACAACATCCTTGCGGACCTGACGACGGCGGGGCTGATCCGACGGATCGAACCGGCGGGCTCCGCAGCGCTCTACGAACGGCGCACCGGCGACAACCACCACCACGTCGTCTGCACCCACTGCGGTGCGGTCGGCGATGTGGACTGCGTGGTCGGCGCTGCACCGTGCCTCATCCCCTCCGAGACGGGGGGATTCACCGTCCAGACAGCCGAAGTCACCTTCTGGGGCGTCTGTCCCAGTTGCCAGAACGCCGCACGGTAGCATCCCCCGCTCGGTCCCGTCCACAGATGGAGCGAGCGTCGCCCCGTGCGCAGAAGGAGAAGTACATGACCGAACCGTCCACGACCACCCAGACCGGCACCCCGGTCGCCAGCGATGCGCATTCGCTGACCGTCGGGGCCGACGGCCCCACCGTCCTGCACGACCGCTACCTCGTCGAGAAGCTCGCCTCGTTCAACCGCGAGCGTGTGCCGGAGCGCAACCCGCACGCCAAGGGCGGCGGCGCCTTCGGCGAGTTCACGGTGACGGAGGACGTCTCCGCGTACACGCGCGCCGCGGCGTTCCAGCCGGGAGCGGTGAGCGAGACGCTGCTGCGCTTCTCCTCGGTCGCCGGCGAGCAGGGCTCCCCCGACACCTGGCGCGACGTGCGCGGCTTCGCGCTGCGCTTCTACACGCCCGAGGGCAACCTCGACATCGTCGGCAACAACACCCCGACGTTCTTCCTGCGCGACGCGATGAAGTTCCCGGACTTCATCCACTCCCAGAAGCGCCTCGGCGACTCCGGACTGCGCAACTCCGACATGCAATGGGACTTCTGGACGCTCTCTCCGGAGACCGCCCACCAGGTGACCTACCTCATGGGAGACCGCGGCCTCCCCCGCAGCTGGCGGCACATGAACGGCTACGGTTCGCACACCTACCAGTGGGTGAACGCCGCAGGCGAGCGCTTCTGGGTGCAGTACCACTTCCTCTCCCACCAGGGTGTGGAGAGCATGGGCGCCGACGAGGCCCAGCAGCTGGCCGGATCGGATGCCGACTTCTACCGCCGCGATCTGTTCGACGCGATCGACAGGGGCGAGCACCCCTCGTGGGACGTCTACGTGCAGGTCATGCCGTACGAAGAGGCCAAGGACTACCGCTTCAACCCGTTCGACCTCACCAAGACGTGGTCGAAGAAGGACTACCCGCGCATCAAGGTCGGCACCTTCACGCTGAACCGCAACCCGCAGAACTTCTTCGCCGACATCGAGCAGGCCGCCTTCTCGCCCGGCAACCAGGTTCCGGGCACCGGCATCTCGCCGGACAAGATGCTGATGGCTCGTGTCTTCGCCTACGCGGATGCCCAGCGCTACCGCATCGGGGCCAACTACAACCAACTGCCGGTGAACCAGCCGCACGCGGCCGAGGTGCGCAACTACATGCACGAGGGCCAGATGCAGTACAAGGCGAACCCCGCCGAGCACCGCGTGTACACGCCGAACTCGTTCGGCGCCGCCGGCGGTCCGGTCGCCGACCCCGCAGCGGGCGTCGAGGCGAGCTGGGAGTCCGACGGCGAGCTGATGCGCTCGGCGGCGACCCTGCACCTCGACGACGACGACTTCGGTCAGGCCGGAACCCTGTACCGCGTGGTCTTCGACGATGAACAGCGTGCCCGCTTCCTCGAGACGCTCACCGGCCAGGGTCGGTCGATCACGATCCCCGAGATCCGCGAGCGCTTCTTCCAGTACTGGACGAACGTGGATGCCGCGCTCGGAGAGTCCCTCCGCGCCGCGGTCTGACCTTCACGACATCGAGAACGCCGGGGGATCCGCATCCCCCGGCGTTCTCCGCGTTCAGGCGCCGCCCGAGGAGTCCGCCATCTCGACCATGGCATCCGTCGACTCGGCGACGATCGCGCGCATCGCCCGCTCCGCCCCCGCTGCGTCTCCGGACTGCACGGCGGCGGCGACGTCTGCATGCAGCTGGAGAGCCGCGGCTTCGGCGACGGATGGCATCAGTGCATGGTGCGTGCGCCCTTCGAGCACCGCGATGACGATGGACCCGAGGCTCGCGAGCATCACGTTGTCCGATGCCTGCAGCAGCACGGAATGGAAGTCGATGTCGTGGCCGAGGTACTCGTCGGCGTTGGCCGCACGCGCGGTCGAGGCCATTCCGATCACCGCGGCGGCCAGCGCGCCGCACTGCTCCGGAGTGGCGCGCTCGGCCGCGAGCCGCGCAGCCACGGGCTCGACGGCCCCGCGCAGTTCGCTGAGGCTCCGCAGCAGCTCGACGCGATCGGGTCCGTCCAGACGCCAGCGCAGCACACGCGGGTCGTAGGGACTCCACGACCGTGGAGGCAGCACCGTGATGCCCACGCGCTGGCGGGACTCCACCATGCCCAGCGATTCGAGCACGCGCACGGCCTCACGGATCGCGCTGCGGGATGCCCCGAACTCGAGCACGGCCTGCTCCATCACGATCCGGCTGCCCGGCGGGCGGCGGGCGGCCCCGATGTCGGCGCCCCAGCGCTCTACGATCACGTCGTGCAGCGGAGTCTGGGCCATGCCGTCAGAGTACGGGACAAGACCGATCATTCCCCACCCAGCACTTTGAAAACCTTGTTATTTTTGATTGTTCCTTGCAATAGTCATACTATTTGGCTACCGTAGTCTCAAATATCAGACGGAAGCGCAGTCGCTCTCGCTGCACATCCCTCAATGGAGAGGAACACCATGGTTCCCTTGTCACTTCTGCCGATGGCCGATCCTGCGCCGATCGTGCCGGTCGGCTCGGATGCTCAGCTGATCACCGCTGCGCTCATCGGCTTCACCGTCATCATCGTGCTGATCACCTGGCTGAAGGTGAATCCGTTCCTCGCCCTGACGATCGGCGCGCTCGGCGTCGGCATCGGTGCGGGAATGGCGACCGACCAGGCCCTCACCAGTTTCGCGACCGGGTTCGGCTCGACGATGGGCGGGGTCGGCGTACTCATCGCCCTCGGGGCGATGTTCGGCAAGCTGCTCGCCGACTCCGGCGGTGCGGACCGCGTCGTCGACACGCTGGTCGCCCGATCGAGCCCCCGCGCACTGCCCTGGACGATGGGCGTCGTCGGCGCCGTGATCGGCCTGCCGATGTTCTTCGAGATCGGGCTCGTGCTCCTCATCCCGGTGATCATCCTCGTGGCCCGCCGCTCGGGCGTCGCGCTCATGAAGATCGCGATCCCCACCCTGGCCGGCCTCTCCGCGATGCACGGCCTGGTGCCGCCGCATCCGGGTCCTCTCATCGCGATCGACGCCCTGGGCGCGAACCTCGGGCTCACCCTCGCCTTCGGCGTGATCATCGCCATCCCGACCATCATCGTCGCCGGACCGTTGTTCAGCGGCTTCGCCGCCCGGTGGGCACCGGTGCCGGTGCCGGACATGTTCATCACCGCCGAGGACGAAGGAGAGGACGTTACCCGGCGTCCCCGCCCCTCGTTCGCCGCGGCGCTCGCCAGCATCCTCCTGCCGGTGATCCTGATGATGGCGAAGGCCATCGCCGCAGTCTTCGCGCCCGAGTCGGCCGATGCCTGGAAGGGCTTCATCGACTTCGTCGGAACGCCGACGATCGCACTGCTCATCACTCTCGTCTTCGGCATCTTCGTCCTCGGCGCCGGCGGCAGGATGAACCGCACATCCGTCGCGCACTCGCTCGAGAGCAGCCTCCCGCCGATCGCGGCTATCCTGCTCATCGTCGGCGCCGGCGGTGCTTTCAAGCAGGTGCTGATCGATACCGGCATCGGCGAGGTCATCACCCGGGCCGTCCTCGAGAGCGGCATCTCCGTGCTGCTGCTCGGCTGGCTCGTCGCGGTGCTCGTCCGGATCGCGACCGGATCCGCGACCATCGCCACCATCACGGCGGCAGGGCTGATGACACCGGTCGCCGCGACGCTTCCCGGCCCTGAGGTCGCACTCCTCGTGCTCGCGATCGGCTCTGGTTCGGTGTTCCTCTCCCACGTCAACGACGCCGGCTTCTGGCTCGTCAAGCAGTATCTCGGCACGAGCCTCCCCCAGACTTTCAAGACCTGGACGGTGCTGGAGTGCCTCATCTCGGTCGTCGGCCTCGCCGGCGTGCTCCTGCTGGACCTGGTGGTGTGACCATGGCGACGAACGAATCAGCGTCCGAGAAGGTCCGACCCGATCCGCCGATCGTGCTGGTGGTGATGGGCGTCTCCGGCTCCGGAAAGTCCACCGTCGCCGGGATGCTCGCCGGCCGCCTCGGCTGGGACCTCGAGGAGGGCGATGACCTCCACCCCGCCGAGAACGTCGCCAAGATGGCTTCCGGCGAGCCGCTCACGGATGAGGATCGCTGGCCCTGGCTGGACCGGATCGCCGCCTGGATCCACCTGCACACGGCATCCGGGACTCCCGGAATCATCACCTGCTCCGCCCTGCGCCGCGCCTACCGCGACCGCCTGAGTGGGCCCGGCGTCGCGTTCGTGCACCTGGACGGAACCCGCGAGGCGATCGCCGCGAGGCTGAACAGCCGTCTCGACCACTTCATGCCGAGCACGCTGCTCGGATCGCAGTTCGCGACCCTGGAGCCTTTGGAGGACGATGAGAACGGCGTCATCGTCGAGCTCGGCCGCCGGCCGAAGGATGAGGTCAAGGAGATCATGCGCCGACTGCGCCTCGAGGCGCTGCCGGCACCGGAGTACAACGAAGACGGCCTGCTGGCCGACTGAGACGAAGGAGCAGTCATGCAACTGGGAATGGTCGGCCTCGGCCGAATGGGCGCCAACATCGCGCGTCGCATCATGCGGGAGGGGCACGAGTGCGTCGCCTACGACGTGAACTCGGATTCCGTCGCGACCCTCGTCGCCGACGGGGCGACCGGCGCTGCGAGCCTCGCCGACCTCGTCTCGTCGATGAGCGCACCCCGCGCCATCTGGCTGATGATCCCGGCCGGCTTCACCGGCGGCGTCGTCGATGAGCTCGCCGGGCTGCTCGAGCCCGGTGACATCCTGATCGACGGAGGCAACTCCAACTACCGCGACGACGTGCGGCGGGCGGCGGCCCTTCGGGAGCGCGGCATCGACTACGTCGACGTCGGAACCAGCGGAGGAGTGTTCGGCCTCGAACGCGGTTACTGCCTCATGGTCGGCGGCTCGGACGCCGCCGTCGCCACGATCGATCCGCTCCTGCGGACCATCGCTCCCGGCTCAGGAGAGATCCCCCGCACTCCCGGCCGTGAAGGCGAACTCGCCCCCGAGGAACTCGGTTACCTGCACTGCGGCCCCGCCGGCGCCGGGCACTTCGTGAAGATGGTGCACAACGGCATCGAATACGGCATCATGGCCGCGTTCGCGGAGGGGCTCAACATCCTGGAGAACGCGGATGCCGGCATCCGCGAGGCCGAGCACTCCGCCGAGGTGGCGCCGCTGGAGGAGCCGGAGTTCTACCAGTTCGACATCGACACGGCGAAGGTCTCGGAGCTCTGGCGTCGCGGCTCGGTCATCTCGTCGTGGCTGCTGGATCTCACCGCCACCGCGCTGCACGCGAACCCCACCCTCGACGGACTCGCCGGCCGCGTCTCCGACTCGGGCGAGGGCCGGTGGACCGTCAAGGCCGCCGTCGACATCGGTGTGCCGGTTCCGGTGCTCGCCGCATCGCTGTTCGAGCGCTTCGCGTCACGCGACGAGGATCACTTCGCCAACCAGGTGCTCTCTGCGATGCGCCAGCAGTTCGGCGGGCATCAGGAGCTCCCGGCCGGTGACGTGCTCGAAGCCGGTGGCAAGAAGGCCGACTGAGACGACATCGCGAGCCCGAGTCGGGTGGGAAGGGCCATGATGGATGACGTGGCCCTTCCTCTCTCCGACCTGACCACGATGCCGGAGCCGCAGCATGTGTATGCGAGCGACGGCGTCCGGCTCGCGACGTACACCTGGGGCGAACTCGATGCCCCGGTGATCGTGACCGTGCACGGCTTCGCGTCGAACGCCCGGGACAACTGGGTGCTCACCGGCTGGGTGCGCGACCTCACGCGCGCCGGATACCGGGTGCTCGCCCTCGATCAGCGCGGCCACGGCCTGAGTCAGAAGCCGCATCTGCCGGCGGACTATGCCATCCGCACGCTCGCGACCGACGTCGAGGCGGTGATGGATGCGTACCTCGTCGACGATGCGCTCTACGTCGGATACTCCCTCGGCGCGCGCGTCGGCTGGGAGGTCGTCCGCGACCTTCCGCAGCGGATCGGCCGGGCGGTGCTCGGCGGCGTGCCGGACGGCATCCCCCTGGCCCGCCTGAATCTCGACCAGGTGCGGGCGTTCGTCGCCGACGGCACGCCGGTGCAGGACCCCACGACGCAGAACTACATCGCCCTCACCGAGCGCGTCGCCGGCAATGACCTGCAGGCACTCGTCGCGCTGGCGGAGGGGATGCGGAGGTCGCGGACCATCGACCCGGATCCGGCGGATGCTCCGCCGCAGCCGATCCTGTTCGCGACCGGGTCGAAGGACGCCATCATCGAAGGCTCCCGGAATCTCGCATCCGCCGCCCCGCAGGGACGCTTCTTCGAGATCCCGGACCGAAACCACTTCAACGCTCCGGGTTCGCGGGCGTTCCGCGAGGCGGCGCTGGCGTTCCTCGCGGAGGGCTGACGCCCGTACGCCGAGGCGCGCGTCGCGCGTCGGCGCGCACGAGGCGACACGTTCCGCATGGGACACCACGTACGACGTGTCGCCTCGTGCGGATGATGTCGCCTCGTGGGGCGGCACTCAGGCGGTCGCGGCCTCCTCGCGCCGCGGCAGGACCCAGCCGGCGCGCGGGAAGTGGCAGGTGTAGCCGTTCGGGTAGCGGATCAGATAGTCCTGGTGCTCGGGCTCGGCCTCCCAGAACGGGCCCTCGGGCTCGATCGCGGTCACGGCCTTCGCCGGCCACAGACCGGATGCGTCGACGTCGGCGATGGTGTCGCGCGCGACCTGCTCCTGCTCGGGCGAGAGCGGGAAGATCGCCGAGCGGTAGCTCGAGCCGATGTCGTTGCCCTGGCGGTTCAGCGTCGAGGGATCGTGGATCTGGAAGAAGAACGCGAGGATGTCGCGGTAGGTCGTCTTCGTGGGATCGAAGACGATCTCGACGGCCTCCGCGTGCCCGGGGTGATTGCGGTAGGTGGCGTGATCGTTCGAGCCGCCGGTGTAGCCGACGCGCGTGCCGAGCACGCCCGGCTGACGGCGGATCAGATCTTCCATGCCCCAGAAGCATCCGCCGGCGAGGACCGCCGTCTCGGTACCAGGGGTGCGGGTGATGTTTCCGGTGTCGCTCATGGTGTCTGCTCCTCGATGCTGGTGCCTCTGATGCCGCCGGCTCGCGGCACCATGGGGTACAACGCACGGATGCCTCGTTTTGGTCCCGACGCATCACCAGTCTCGTCCCTCCCGCGCCGAAGCGCACTCTCGGGCGTTCGCCGCGCCATCCGACGTGGATAGAGTTGCTAACCGGATCCAGATACAGGGGGACACATGTCGGTTGGTCTGCTCGCCGTCGTCGACGACATCCTGAGCGCAGCGCTCAAGGCATCCGCGAAGGCCGCGGGTGTCGTCATCGACGACGCCGCCGTGACGCCGCAGTACGTGCAGGGCATCACGCCCGCGCGCGAGTTGCCCGTCGTCGGCAAGATCGCCCTCGGCTCGCTCGCGAACAAGTTCCTCGTCATCATCCCGGCGGCGCTTCTGCTGACGGCTTTCGCGCCCTTCGTGCTGCCGTACCTGCTCATCATCGGCGGCGCCTATCTGTGCTTCGAGGGCGCCGAGAAGGTGCTCGAGTGGTTCGGCGTGCAGCACGGGCACGGCGAGGAGGAATCCCGCGACGAGAAGCGGCTCGTGCTCGGCGCCGTGCGCACCGACCTCATCCTCTCGACCGAGATCATGCTCATCTCGCTCGCCGGGCTCGACGCGGGCATGGGCATCTGGATGACCCTCGCCGTGCTCTCCGTGATCGCCCTGCTGATGACCGGCGTCGTCTACGGTGCGGTGGCGCTGCTGGTGAAGATCGACGACATCGGCCTGCGGATGGCCCAGAGCGGCACCGCACACGTCGTCCGCACCGGCAACCGCATCGTGAACTCGATGCCCGCCGTGTTCCGCTTCATCAGCATCCTCGGCACCGTCGCGATGCTCTGGGTCGGCGGCCACCTCGTGCTCGTCAACCTCGCCGAGGTGGGTGTGCACTTCGGTGCAGACATCCTGCACGGCATCGAGCACGCCCTCGAACCGCTCGGAGCCGTAGTGGTCTGGATCGGCGACACGCTCTTCTCCGCGATCGCCGGCCTCGTGCTCGGTCTCGCGATCGTCGGAGTGGTACTGCTGATCGCGCGGATGCTGGGCAAGAAGCCGAATTTCCACGAGGGTGAGGAGTCCCCGGCAGACGTTCACGTCTGACAGGCCTCACGATCGAAGGAGTCTCGCGTGACCGATGCTGTGCGCCCCGCTCCTTCGGCGACGTCGACCAACCTGGGTGCTGCGTTCTTCGTCTGGGTTTCCGCTCTCGGGCCGGCCATTCTTGCGTGGTCCTCGCTGACCACTGGTTTCCCGATGCTCGGCGCAGAAGGCATGAGCGGAGCATTCGCTCACGTCCCCCTGGTACTCGGCGGACTCGCCGCCGTCCTTGTCGCTGCCACGATCTACATCGGCGTCCTCGCTCACCGCGGATCCCGCATTGCTCTGGTCTGGTCGACCATCTCCGCCGCCCTGCAGGTGCTCATCCCGTTGTTCCTCGCGCCTATTTCCTTGCGCCCCTTAATCGACCCCCTCATCGAGGATAAGTCGCCCTATCTCATCGTGGGCGTCGGTCCTCTTGTGAGCGCGGTACTCGCCATCATCGCCGTGATCATCATCGCCCGGTCACGCAGAGCACCGCCGCGCGCCTGAGGCTCATGCTGTCGTCATGAGCCTCAGGGCGTGCAGCGCTGTTCAGCAGAACGCGGTCGCCGCCTCCCATGCCTGCGGAACCTCGGCCTGTCCCTCGCGAGTCACGGTCGCCTCGATCAGGCCGTAGGAGCGGTCGGAGGCGAAGAAGACCTCGTTCGGGTTGTCGAGTCCGAACGGGGAGAGATCGACGACGAAGTGGTGCTTGTTCGGCATCGACAGGCGGATCTCGGCGATCTCGGGGTGCGCTTCGAGCACGAGACGGCCCATGTCGAACAGCGTGGCCTGCAAGGCCGCCGAATAGCGGCGCGTGAACTCCTCGAGGAGCAGGCGCTTGACGTCGTCGTAGATCGCCGTGAAGTCGAGCTCGCGCGCCTCCTCGCCCTCCGCGTATCGCCAGCGAGCGGTGACGTCGGTCGCGAGGATGCGGTCGGTCGTCTCCTGGAGCGAGGTGTAGCGATCCTTCGGGTAGCCGACGAAACCCGACTGCGTGGTCTTCAGCACGGTCAGGCCCTTGAGCCCTCCGATGATGTGCCGCCGCGCGCCGTCCGCGACGACGACCGCGGTGCGCGTGACCTGCCCGTTGCGCACGAAGGAATGATCGTGCTCGGCACCGTCGACCCGGATGCGATCCCAGGCGTAGCTCTCGGCGAGCCAGCGCCCGCCGTCGACCCAGGCGAACTCGCCGGTGAAGTGATCGGACAGGCGCAGCAGGAAACTCTCCGGCGAGCCGATGCCGTCACGGGCGAAGGCGAAAATGGTGTTCTTCTGCGTGTCGGTGGCCACGACGTGCGCGTTGTCGCCGGCCAGATGGGCGGCCTGGAAATCGCCTCGCAGCTGCGAAGTGACGTTCAGGTCTTCGATCTCGTGCCGATCGCTGTCGCGGGTCACCTTGACGACGCGCACCTCCGCCTTTCCGTACTGGTTGTGGCCCAGGACGATGCGGTCGGTCGTGGTCGTCATCTCGGTCTCCGTCGAACGAGTCAGGGTGTCGGTCATGATGGTTCAGCTTCCTCGGTAGGTCGAATAGGCGAAAGGGCTCAGCAGCAGGGGCACGTGATAGTGCCGCGTCTCGTCATCGATGACGAAGGTGAGCTGAGCCTCGGGAAAGAAGGTCGGGGTGCTTCGGCTCGCGAAGTACGCGCCGGTGTCGAACCGGAGGCGGTAGGTGCCGGCGGGGACGGTCTCCGGGCCGAGCTGCTTCGCTCGGCCGTCGGCATCGGTCACGGCTTCGGCCAGGAGCTGCCACTCCCCGTCACGGAGAGCGGACAACTGGACCGCCACACCCGGGGCAGGGAGCCCCTGGGCGGCATCGAGCACATGCGTGGTGATGTGCGACACGTTCGACGGCGATGCGGTCATGCGGTCACGGTTCCCTTCAATCGGAGCAATGCGATCTCGCGCAGTTGACCTGCGACGACGCGTTCCTCGGCGACGGCATCATTCTGCAGCCGATCCCGCAGAGCCGACAGGATCTCCTGCGCACTGCGGCCGGCGGCACGGATCAGGAAGACCCGGCCGAACTGCTCCTCGTACCGGCGGTTCCCCTCACGAAGCGCCTGCTGGACCTCGGAGTCGGCGGGGTCCACCCCGGTCTGCTCGGAGCGCGACATCGCCGCCTCCCGGCTATCACCGTCGGCGCGCTCGCCGATCCGCGGATGGTGCGCCAGCGCGGCCTCGATCTCCTCCGCGATGAAGGGATCCGCCGCCTCGCCGGCCACGATCATGAGATCGTCGACGGTGGCGTACGGACGACGGTCGGCGATGCCCTCGCACCACCGCGTCACGTCGACGCACGGTCGGAGCACGGCGATCGCATCGCCCCGATCCGCGCGATTGAACTCGTCGAGCAGCATCCGTCACGCTCCCCTCTGCACCGCGAGCGATTCGCGAAGACGGGCGACATGACCCTCCGGGTCGACGTTGTACTCGATCGACGACACGACACCCTCGGCGTCGATGACGGCGGTCGTCCGGATCAGCCCGTCGAAGGTCCGCCCGTTGCGCTTCTTCTGCCCCCACGCGCCCCAGGCCCTGGCGACGGCGGAATCCTCGTCGGAGAGCAGCGGGAAGCTCAGCTGCTCCGCCGCCGCGAACTCGGCGAGCTTCGCGACCGGGTCGGGCGAGATCCCGATGACCGCATACCCCGCGCTCTGGAACGAACCGAGGTTGTCACGGAAATCGCATGCCTCGGTCGTGCACCCGGGTGTGAAGGCGGCCGGGTAGAAGTACACGATCACAGGCGTGCCACGCAGCTCTGCGAGGGTGCGCACCGTGCCGGTCGCGTCGGTGAGGGAGAAGTCGGGGGCGGTCTGACCGACCTCCAGTTCTTCTGAGGAGTTGATCATGAGCGTGCTCCATTCTCGATACCGGCGCGACGCAGCAGCCGTCCGCGCGGAACGTCCTTCTCGACCGGAATCCCGGCCAGGTAGGTCGTCCGCACGACACCGCTCAGCTCGCGACCGTCGTAGGGGGTGATCGGATGCCGGTGCGCCAGCGCGGCGGCATCCACGGTGAAGGTCTCCTCGGGGGCGAAGACGACGAAGTCGGCGGCGCTGCCCTCGCGGATGCGGCCCTTGTCGGCCAGTCCGACGCGAGCCGCCGGCTTCTCGGCCATGAGTGCCACGACGTGCTCGAGGGCGAGTCCACGCCGGCGCGCCTCGGTCCACACCAGAGGAAGCCCCAGCTGCAGTGACGCGATGCCGCCCCAAGCGACCGCGAAGTCCCCGTCGCCGGCGAACTTCATCTCGGGCGTCGAGGGCGAGTGGTCCGAGACGATGAAGTCGATCGTGCCGTCCGCGATCCCGCGCCACAACTCGTCGCGGTTGCCCTTCTCGCGGATCGGCGGGCAGCACTTGAACGCGGTGTTCCCCGCCGGGATGTCCTCGGCGGCGAGCGTCAGGTAGTGCGGGCAAGTCTCGACGCTCAGATCGACGCCGTCGACGCGGGCCGCGGCGATCCGGCCCAGCGAATCGGCGTTGGACAGGTGCAGGATGTGCGCCCGGACGCCGGTGTCCACCGCGCCGCGGATGACCTCGGCGATCGCCGCGTCCTCGGCGGACCGGGGGCGCGAGGCGAGGAACGGCGCGTAGTCTCGACTGCCCGCCTGGATGGACTCCTCGATGATGTGCGCGTCTTCGGCGTGCACGATGAGCATCGAGCCGAGGCCGGCCAGCACCGCCATCGCCTGACGCATCTCCTCCACCGAGAGGTCGGGGAACTCGTCGACGCCCGACGGCAGCAGGAAGCACTTGAACCCGAAGACGCCTTCGTCGTGCAACGGCGCCAGGTCGGCGAGATTGCCCGGAACGGCACCGCCCCAGAATCCGACGTCGACGAAGACGCGGCCATCGGCGACGGCACGCTTCTCGTCGAGGGCTGCGACCGAGACGGTCGGCGGGATGCTGTTCAGCGGCATGTCGACGATGGTGGTGACGCCGCCGGCTGCGGCGGCGCGGGTGGCGGACTCGAAGCCCTCCCACTCGGTACGGCCGGGTTCGTTCACGTGCACGTGCGTGTCGACCAGGCCCGGCAGCAGCACCTCGTCAGCGGAGAGTTCGACGATGTGGTCGGCATCCAGTTCGGCCCCGGCAGGAGCGATCCGAGCGATGCAGCCAGCGCGCACGCCGATCTCGGCATCCGCGAATGCGCCGTCGATGAGCGCGCGGCCGCGAAGGACGACGTCGTAGCGTGGCACCGGCATGGCCCGCACCATACTCTCTGCGAGCTCTTCGAGCAGCACTCCGGCGTTCTTCATGCTCCGCTCGGGATCCGGCTCCAGCTCCGAGAGCGCGCGCACCCCGGCGAAACCGGCATCGGCGACGACCTCTGCGGAGAGCGTGGTGCGCCCGCACACCGCGTACACGGGAACACCGGCAGCGGCTGCGGCACGCGCGACGCCGACCGGGGTCTTGCCCATCAGGCTCTGCTCGTCGAGGCTGCCTTCTCCGGTGATGACGGCGTCAGCCCCGCGCAGACGATCGGCCAGACCTGTCATCTCGAGGACGACGTCGATGCCCGCGCGCCTCTTCGCGCCGAGTGCGATCGCGGCGAAGCCGACACCGCCGGCGGCTCCGGCGCCGGCCCGCGATGACGCTTCGGCGGCGGGAACGGCCAGCGCATCGCCGGTCGCGGCGAGCACCTCGACCAGACGCGCGAGTGCGGCATCCAACACGGTGACATCGGCCGGCGAGGCACCCTTCTGCGGAGCGAAGACCGCTGCGGCACCCGACGGCCCGACGAGCACGTTGTCGACGTCGCTCGCCAGGGTGATCTCCGTCTCGGCCAGACGCGGATCCAGGCCCTTCAGATCGACCTCTGCCAGGCCCGCAAGGGCGCCGCCCCCGACCGGGAGCTCGCGACCCGCATCGTCGAGGAAGCGCGCGCCGAGCGCCTGCAGCAGGCCGGCGCCGCCGTCGGTCGAGGCGCTGCCGCCGATCCCCAGCACGATACGCCGGCATCCGGCATCCAGCGCCGCTCGCACGAGCTGACCGGTGCCGAGACTCGTCGCGCCGAGCGCATCCTTGCGCCCGTCGGGCAGCAGGTCGAGCCCGGAGGCCCGCGCCATCTCGATGACAGCCTCGCCGTCGCGCACAGCGAACGCCGCGTCGACCTGCTCACCCGTGGGACCGGCCACCACCGCTGTGCGCCGCTCGAACCCGGCCGCCAGCACGGCATCCAGGGTCCCCTCGCCGCCATCGGCGACGGGGATGGCGACGACCTCGATCGAGGGATCGGCTCGACGAGCCCCAGAGGCGACCCGTTCGGCCACCTCGGGGGCCGTGAGCGACCCCTTGAACTTGTCCGGAGCGATGACCAGCCGCATGTCAGACCCTGGCGAGGGAGAGGATCGCCGTCGGAGCATCCTCCGGCATGACCGCGAGATCTTCGAACTCGTTGATGCTGTCGATCTCGGCGCCCATCGGCACGTTCGTCACGCGCTCGAGGATCGCCTCGACGACGACGGGCACCTGGAACCGGTCGATGAGCGACTGCGCCTCGGCGAACGCCGCGGCCAGATCCTCCGGGCGCTCGACACGGATCGCCTTGCAGCCCAGCCCCTCGGCGACCTTGATGTGATCGACGCCATAGCCGTTCGCGGTGCTGCCCTCGACGTGGGGCGAATTGACGTTGTCGAACGCGAGCGACACGTGGTAATCCATGTCGAACGGGCGCTGCGACTGGCGGATGAGGCCGAGGTAGCTGTTGTTCACCACGACATGGATGTACGGCAGCTTGTGCTGCGCGCCGACGGCGAGCTCTTCGATCATGAACTGGAAGTCGTAGTCGCCGGACAGCGCGACCACGGTCTCCCCCGGCTTGCCGCGGACCACGCCGAGGGCGGCGGGCCCGGTCCAGCCGAGGGGCCCCGCCTGCGCGGCGTTGATCCACCGGCGGGGTCCGAACACATGCAGCAGCTGGGCGCCGGCGATCTGCGAGAGGCCGATGGTGGTGACGTAGGTGACGTCCTTGCCGAAGGCACGGTTCATCTCCTCGTAGACGCGCTGCGGCTTCATCGGCACGTTGTCGAAGTGCGTCTTGCGCTGCAGAGTGGCCTTGCGCTCGCGGCTCTTCGCCGCCCACGCCGAGTAGTCCGGCAGTGTGCCGGCGGCACGCCGCTCACGAGCCACCTCGAGGAAGGCGTCCAGCGCCGCCCCGGCATCCGACACGATCCCGAAGTCGGGCGCGAACACCCGGCCGATCTGCGTCGGCTCGATGTCGACGTGCACGAAGGTGCGTCCTTCGGTGTACTTCTCGACGCTTCCGGTGTGCCGGTTCGCCCAGCGGTTGCCGATGCCGATGACGAAGTCGGCCGCGAGCATCGTCTGGTTGCCGTAGCGGTGCGAGGTCTGCAGGCCGACCATCCCGGCGTTCAGCTCGTGGTCGTCGGGGATCGTGCCCCAGCCCATCAGGGTCGGGATGACCGGCACGCCGAGAATCTCGGCCAGTTCGACGAGCTGCGTCGACGCGCCGGCGTTGATGATGCCGCCACCGGCGACGATCAGCGGGCGTGCGCTCGCGGTGAGCATGTCGATCGCCTTCTCGGCCTGACGGCGGGATGCAGCGGGCCTGGCCACCGGGAGCGGCTCGTAGGTGTCGATGTCGAACTCGATCTCGGTCTGCTGCACGTCGATCGGCAGGTCGATGAGCACCGGCCCCGGCCGACCCTCGCGCATCAGCTGGAACGCCTTCTGGAAGGCGCCGGGAACCTGAGCGGCCTCGAGGACGGTCATCGCCATCTTGGTGAGCGGCTTCGCGATGGTCTCGATGTCGACCGCCTGGAAGTCCTCCTTGTGCAGCTTCGCCACCGGCGCCTGGCCGGTGATACAGAGGATCGGCAGCGAATCCGCCCAGGCGGCGTACAGCCCGGTGATCATGTCGGTGCCGGCGGGGCCGGACGTTCCGATGCACAGGCCGATGTTGCCGTCGGCGGAACGGGTGTAGCCGTCCGCCATGTGGGCGGCGCCCTCGACGTGACGGGCGAGAGTGTGCCGGATGCCGCCGTTGGCGCGCATCGCGGAGTAGAACGGGTTGATCGCCGCCCCGGGAAGGCCGAACGCCTCGGTGGCGCCCTCCTTCACCAGGATGGCCACGGCGGCATCCACCGCACGCATGCGAGTCATGAGAGTCTCCTGTCGTCTGAGGGTCAGCTGCGGCCGGCGAAAGCGGCGGTCAGCTTGAAGAGCCCGGAGTGATCGAGGCCGCCGTCGCCCTGCTGCACGGTCGAGCCGACGAGCTGGGCCACGTGGGCTCCGAGCGGGATGGTGATGCCGGCCTGTCGTGCGGCGGCGGTGATGATGCCCATGTCCTTGTTGTGCAGGGCGAGGCGGAAACCGGGGGCGAAGTCACGGTCGAGCATCTTCTGCCCCTTCTGGTCGAGGACCTTGGAGCCGGCGAGGCCGCCGCCGAGCACCTTGAGCGCGGCATCGGTGTCGACGCCGTACGCCTCGAGGAAGATGATCGCCTCGGCGAGCGCCTGGATGTTCACCGCGACGATGAGCTGGTTCGCGGCCTTGACGGTCTGTCCGGCGCCGGCCGGGCCGACATGGACGACGGTCTTGCCGACGGCCTCGAGGATGGGGAGTGCCGCGGCGAAGTCGGCGTCGCTGCCGCCGACCATGATCGACAGTGCGGCGTCGATCGCGCCCTGCTCTCCGCCGGAGACCGGCGCGTCGACGGCGTGCAGGCCGCCGGCGATCGCCTCTTCGGTGAGTTCCTTGGCGACATCGGGGCGGATGCTGGAGGCGTCGATCCACAGCGCGCCCCGGCGGGCGTTCGCGAAGACGCCGTCCTCGCCGCGGACGGCGGCCGCGACATCCGGCGAGTCCGGGACCATCGTGATGATGATGTCGGCGTCGGCCACGGCATCCGCGATGCTGGCGGCTCCCCGCCCGCCCGCGGCGACGAGCGCGTCGATGCGGTCCTGGGTGAGGTTGTATCCGGTGACGGAGTGGCCGGCGGTGAGGAGGTTCCTGGCCATGGGCAGGCCCATGATTCCGAGGCCGATGACTGCGATGCTGCTCATGATGTTCCTTCTGTACGGAGTGGGGAGGCGGTTGCTGCCGCCGAGTCGATGGGGGTGGATGGTCAGCGGGTTCCGCTGACGCTCTCGGTCGCCCAGGTGAAGGCGGTCTCGATGGGCGCCTTGTACTCGAGACCGATGTAGCCGTCGTATCCGAGCTCGTGGCTGCGGGCGATCCAGGCGTCGATCGGAAGCGTTCCGGTGCCGGGAGCGCCCCGGCCGGGGTTGTCCGCGATCTGGATGTGGCCGAACGAGGCGGCGTGCTCCTCGATCACCGCGGCCACGTCATCGCCGTTGACGGCGAGGTGGTAGAAGTCGGCGAGGAGGGCGAGGTTGCGCGCGCCGGTCGCGGTGCGCACATGGTCGATGACATCGAGCGCCTGGGCCGCGGTGCGCAGCGGGTACCGGTCGGCGCCGCTGACCGGCTCGACCAGGACGGTGCCGCCGATGGGAGCTACGGCGGCGGCCGCCGCGGCGAGGTTCTCCACCGCGACCGCATCCTGCGCCGCCGGGTCGACCCCGACGATGCGGTTGCCGTAGAGGGCGTTGAACCCCTTGGTGCCGAGGATGTCGCCGATGCCGGCGACGACTGCGAGGTTGTCGCGGAACTCGGAGCCGCGCGCCGGCCAGGACAGCAGGCCGCGGTCGCCGCCCGGCATGTCGCCGGCGTTGAAGTTCAGGCCGCTCAGGCGGACCCCCGCGTCGCGGACGGCGGCGATGAAGGCGTCGACGTCGGCGTCGAGCGGCACAGACGTCGAAAAGGGCCACCAGAACTCGACGGCGTCGAAGCCGGCCGCCTTCGCGGCGGCAGGGCGCTCGAGCAGGGGCAGCTCCGTGAGGAGGATCGAGCAGTTCACCGTGTACGTCATCGTCACTCGCTTTCCCGTTTGTGATTTCCGTAATACGGAAGACAGTTTCTACTAGATGAAACTATAGGCGACCGAAAGAGTCGCGTCAACCGTGCGCGGAGACCTTCGCGAGCGCCGTCGACCGACGCACGAACGCCCCGCAGTCCGAGGAGTGCGAGGCGTTCGAGGGTGCTGCGGATGCTGCGCGGCTACGCCCCACCGGGGGTGGTGAGCATGACCTGGCGGTTGACGTCCTTGTACAGCAGGTAGCGGAACGGGCCGGGTCCGCCCGCGTAGCAGGCCTGCGGGCAGAACGCGCGGAGCCACATGAAGTCGCCCGCCTCGACCTCGACCCAGTCGTCGTTGAGCCGGTACACCGCCTTGCCCTCGAGCACGAAGAGCCCGTGCTCCATCACGTGCGTCTCCGCGAACGGGATCGTGCCGCCGGGCTGGAATGTGACGATGTTCACGTGCATGTCGTGCGCGAGATCATCCGGGTCGACGAACCGCGTCGTCGCCCAGGCACCGCCGGTGTCCGGCATCGCGCGCGGTTCGACGTCCTGGTCGCGGGTGACGAACGACGGCGGTGCGTCGATGCCGTGCACCTTCTCGTAGGCCTTGCGCACCCAGTGGAACGAGGTCAGCGCGGACCCGTCGTTCGACAACGACCAGCTCTCGCCCGCCGCCAGGTACGCGTAACCCCCTTCGCCGAGCACGTGCTGCTCCCCCGCGATGGTCAGCGTCAGCTCGCCGGTGGTGACGAAGACCACCCCTTCGACCCCGGCCTCCGGTTCCGGATGAGCCGCGCCCCCTCCCGGCTGGATCTCGACGATCAGTTGCGAGAACGTCGTGGCGAAGCCCGCGATCGGGCGGGCGATGATCCACGACCGCGTCTGCGTGAAGCCCGGCAGATTGCTCGTGACGATGTCACGCATCACCCCCTTCGGGATGACGGTGTACGCCTCTTTGACGATGGCGCGGTCGGTGAGCAGCTCGCTCTGGCCGGGAAGTCCGCCGGCCGGCGTGTAGTAGCCCATGATTCTCCTCGGGTGTCGGGTGGTCGTTCGCTCGTCAGACGTGCGCGAGCCGGGGGTGGGCGAGGGCGGTGAGCCCGTCGACGTCGATGTCGATGTCGGCGCGCACCTCTGCCACGTCGATGGCTCCGCACTGCACGCCGCGCAGCACGAACCAGGCGAGCGCGCGGGCCGTCGCCGGCTCGTCGAGCACCGCGCCCGCCGTCTGCGCGAGATAGGCGTGCAGCCTCGCCGCAGCCTCGGGGTACCCCTCGAGGTAGAACGCGTAGCTCGCCAGGTATCGCGTCGGCAGTTGATGATGGTGCAGATCCCACCCCTGATAGAAGCCGCGTTCGAGCGATCGCCTGACGAGTCGTGCATGCAGCTTCCACGCCTCGTCGGCGTTCTCGCCGAGCGGGAGGATGTTCGTCGAGCCGTCGGACAGGCGGAGGCCGGTGCCGGCGACGGCGAGCTGCATGATCTCCTTCGCCAGGTCCGCGACCGGATGCTCCATGGATTGGCAGTGCGCGGCGATGCCGAGTGACGCGCTGTAGTCGTACGTGCCGTAGTGCAGGGCCGAGATCCGTCCAGGAGCGGCCAGCGGCAACTGCGCCAGCGGCGAGCGCCCATCAGGTCCGAGCACGAGCTGCGGGGTCTCCACCTGCACTTCGAAGCGCAGACGCCCCGGCGCCAGGCCGTGCGCCCGCTCCAGTGCCTCAGCGACGTCGGCCATCGCCTCGACCTGCGCCGTCGTCGCCACCTTCGGCAGTGTGAGGATCAGTCCGTCCGGCAGCCCGCCCGCGTCCATCAGCCCGCCCACGAAGATGTCGAGGGTGCGCAGCGCCCGGGCGCGGGTCGGCTTCTCGAAGCATTTGAAGCGGATGCCGATGAAGGGCGGTGCGGTCCCCGCAACGACGGCGGCCGACACCAGGGCAGCGGCCCGTTCGGCATCCGCGTCCTCGGCGGTGCCGCGGTCGCCGTAGCCGTCTTCGAAGTCCAGGCGGAGGTCTTCGATCGGCTCGGCGACGAGCTTCGCGACGACCCGGTCCGCGACGCGTTCGACGAGCGACGGTGCGACCCCGACGAGTTCGGCGAGCCGCGTCATCCCCCCGATGTCATCGACCGCGGCGAGCGCCTGCGCGCCCCACTGCGTGGCGAGATCGGGAGCGAACACGTCGGCCGGCACGTAGACGGTGTGCACCGGCTGGCGTGATCCGTCGTCACCCGGGTACGCCGTCTCGAGCAGCTCGTCGGTCGCTGCGAGACGCTTCTCCACGCGCAGCAGATCAGCGGCACCGAGGACGGTGCTCACGCGATCGCCTCATGCTCGGCGTGCACCAGAAGGTCGTAGGCGGGCAGCGTGAGGAAGTCGACGTAGTCGTCGTCGAGGCAGATCGTCGAGACGAGGCGGGTCGCCGGCTCGTAGTATGCCGTGAACTCCGCATCCGGCACTCCCGCGCGCAGCGTGGCGACCTCCTCGGCGAGCAGACGCTCGACCAGGGCCGGCGTCACCTGCTCCCCCGTGTCGGCGAGCCGCACCCCGTTGCGGAGCTGCTGCCAGACCTGCGACCGGGAGATCTCGGCGGTCGCCGCGTCCTCCATCAGGTTGTTGATCGCGACGGCGCCGTTCCCGGAGAGCCACACCGCCGTGTAAGTGACGGCGACGGCGAGATTGGTGCGCAGGCCGGTCTCGGTGACGCTTCCGGAGGCGGATGCCACATCCAGAAGCTGATCGGCCGTGACCGACACCTCGGGACGTTGGCGGTCGAGCTGGTTGGGCCGCTCGCCCAGGACCTCGTCGAAGACCTCGCGGCAGACCGGGACGAGGTCGGGATGCGCGACCCAGGACCCGTCGAAGCCGTCGTTCGCCTCCCGCGTCTTGTCGGCGCGCACCTTCTCGAACGCCGCTCTGGTCGCATCGAGGTCGTTGCGGTTGGGCACGAAGGCGGCCATCCCGCCCATGGCGAATGCACCGCGGCGGTGACACGTCTTGACGAGGAGCTCGGTGTAGGCGCGCATGAACGGCGCCGTCATCGCGACGTCGGCGCGGTCGGGCAGCGCGAACGCCTCGCCCTGGTCGCGGAAGACCTTGATCAGGCTGAACAGGTAGTCCCAGCGCCCGGCGTTGAGACCCGAGGCGTGGTCTCGGAGCTCGTAGAGGATCTCATCCATCTCGAACGCCGCAGGGATCGTCTCGATCAGCACGGTGGCGCGGATCGTGCCCTGCGGGATGCCGAGGGCGTTCTGCGCGTGCACGAAGATGTCGTTCCAGAGCCGTGCTTCGTGGTGGCTCTCCATCTTCGGGAGGTAGTAGTACGGTCCGTGGCCGTTGGCGATCAGCTGACGGGCGGTGTGGAAGAAGTGCAGCCCGAAGTCGACCAGCGCACCGCTGCCCGGCTCACCGTCGATCAGCACATGCCGCTCCGGCAGGTGCCAGCCACGCGGGCGGGCGACGACGGTGGGCCGATGCACGTCGGTGCGCAGCGCATAGGCCTTGCCCGCCGGCGACGTGTACGCGAGAGTGCCACGGGCGGCGTCTCTCAGGTTCTTGACGCCGGCGACGACGTTCTCCCATGTCGGGCTGGCGGCGTCCTCCAGGTCGGCGAGCCAGATCCGCGCCTGCGAGTTGAGGGCGTTGATCGCCATCTTGGGCGGGGCGGCAGGTCCCGTGATCTCGACCCTTCGATCCTGCAGCGCCTCGGGTGCGGGGGCGACCTGCCACTCGGACTCGCGGATGTGAGCGGTCTCCGGCAGGAAGTCGAGGCGGCCGGTGCGGACGACTTCATCACGGCGCTCCCGACGGGCGTCGAGCAGTTCCCGGCGCCGGGCGTCGAAGCGGCGATGCAGCTCCTCGACGAAGGCGAGCGCATCCGCGGTGAGAATGTCGTCGGCGCCGTCGATGCGGCATTCACGGGTGATCTGGATGGTCATGCGACCGCTCCTCCTTCGTTGGCGCGAGCTGTAGTCCGTTGTTCGTTATGTGGATATTAACCTCCACTATACGGAATTTCAAGAGCAGCGCCCCGTCCGCTCGAGTCCCGCCCGTTCCATCTGCTCTGCAATCCGGCGATGGGATAGCCTGTTCGACAGATCATTTCCACGATGCGGATAGTTGCCGCAGACAAGAGGTCCCCGCATGCCCGCAGGCGCAACCGATGGCGTCAAGTCCGTCGCCCGAGTCTTCGACCTGCTCGAACTCATCGCCGACGCCGGCGGCGATGTCACCCTGAGCGAGCTGTCGACGTCGGCCAACCTGCCGCTGCCGACGATCCATCGGCTGCTCCGCACACTCGTCTCCCTCGGATACGCCCGTCAGCTCGCGAACCGCCGCTATGCGCTCGGCCCGAAGCTCGTGCGCCTGGGCGAAGTGGCGAACCGCAAGTTCGGGCAGATCGCGATGCCGCAGCTGAAGGACCTCGTCGAACGCCTCGGCGAGACGGCGAACCTCGCCACGATCGACGGCGACCGGGTGATCTACGTGTCGCAGGCCCCATCGCCCCACGCAATGCGGATGTTCACCGAGGTCGGCCGCCGCTCCTTCCTGCACTCGACCGGCGTCGGCAAGGCGATCCTCGCGCAGCTGGGCGACGACGCCGTCCGCGAGATCATCGCGCGCACCGGCATGCCACGCGCCACCGAGCGCTCCCTCGACTCCATCGAGGCCCTGCTGGCCGACCTCGCGCTGACCCGGGAGCGGGGATACGCCATCGACGACGGCGAGCAGGAGATCGGCGTGCGCTGCTACGCGATGTCAGTTCCCGACATGCCGGTGCCCACCGCGGTGTCGGTGTCAGGCCCGGTCGCGCGCGTCGACGAAGGCTTCGCTGAGCGGTCGGTACCCGTGCTCCGCGAGATCGTCGCGGAGATCTCCGCCCTCGCCACTTGACCACATCCTCAGACCGGCATACTCTTTCCATAGTTCAGAATCGCATTTCCGAATCATGGAATAGTGTCAGCTGAACTCTCGATGGAGAAGGGACGGCCGGAAGCATAGACTCGCATCACTCGAGTCGGCATCCGGCAGCTGCTCCCCGCACCACCGCCGGATCTGAGGAGATCTTCCATGAATGACATCGCCGTCAACGTCAATGGCCGGCGCCGCCCGCTCGCCGGCGCCGCTGCTCACGCGACCGCCCTCGACTGGTTGCGCGATTCCGGGCTCTCCGGAAGCAAGGAGGGCTGCGCCGAGGGCGAATGCGGCGCCTGCGCGATGCTGCTGGCCACGCCGACCCCCGACGGAGGCACGGCATGGACGCCGGTGAACGCCTGCCTCGTTCCGGTCTATGCCCTGAACGGGCAGGAGATCGTCACGGCCGAAGGCCTGGGAACCACAGAGGCACTGCATCCTGTGCAGGAGAAGCTGGCCGAGGCCGGCGGATCGCAGTGCGGATACTGCACTCCGGGTTTCGCCTGCAGCATGGCGGGCGAGTTCTACCGCAGCGACCGCACACCCCCGGCGCTCGACGAGCACGACGAGGGATGCTCGGAGCACGACGCCGAGCACGGGCCCAACGGCTTCGACCTGCACGCGCTCAGCGGCAACCTCTGCCGCTGCACCGGTTATCGGCCGATCCGCGACGCCGCGTACACGCTGGGCTCGCCCGAGCAGGACGATCCCCTGCAGCAGCGCCTCGCGGAACCGGCGCCCCGCGCGGTGCCCACGGATGCCGAGATCGACGGCGCCCGGTTCGTCCGCCCCGCCTCGCTCGACGACGCGCTGCGGATGCTGCGCGACGAACCGGACGCCCTGCTGGTCGCCGGTTCCACCGACTGGGGAGTCGAGGTCAACATCCGCGGCCGTCGCGCACCGCTCGTCATCGCCATCGAGCAGCTCGACGAGCTGCGCACCCTGACCGTCACCGATGACGTCGCCTCCGGCGCCGAAGGCCATATCGAGATCGGCGCCGCGCTGGCGCTGTCCGAAATCGAGCAGCGCCTCAACGGCACCGTGCCGCTGCTCGCCCAGCTGTTCCCCCAGTTCGCCTCCCGGCTGATCCGCAACCGCGGGACGCTCGGCGGCAACCTGGGCACGGGCTCGCCGATCGGCGACACACCGCCGGCGCTCCTCGCCCTCGGGGCGCGCCTCGTCCTGGCATCCGCCCCAGGAGCAGGCGCATCCGGGATCGTCGAGCGCGAGGTCGACCTCGCCGAGTACTTCACCGGCTACCGCCAGACCGTGCGGCGTCCGGACGAGCTGATCCGCGCCATCCGCATCCCGCGACCGCTGGCACGGGTGACGTCCTTCCAGAAGATCGCCAAGCGTCGCTTCGACGACATCTCCAGCGTCGCCATCGCGTTCGCACTCGACATCCAGGACGGGGTCGTCACCGCCGCCAGGATCGGACTGGGCGGCGTCGCGGCCACGCCGCTCCGCGCCCGCGCGACCGAGGACGCCCTGATCGGCCGGCCGTGGAACATCGCCACCGTGCGCGCGGCATCCGAGGTCCTCGGCGGTGAAGGCACCCCGATGTCCGACCATCGCGCGAGCGCGGGATACCGCTCGCTCATGTTGAACACCGCGCTGCTGAAGCTGTACAGCACGACGGTCATCGATTCGAAGGAGGTGCCGGCATGAGCGCTCTCGCCGATCGCCCGGCCAACCCCGTCGTCGGAGTACGCGCGCCGCATGAGAGCGCCGCCCTCCACGTCACCGGGGCGGCCATGTACACGGATGACCTCGCCGCGCACACCGCCGGCGTGCTCACCGCCTGGCCGGTGCAGTCCACCAACGCGCACGCGAAGGTCACCGTCGACGTCTCCGGCGCCTACGAGGTCCCGGGCGTCGTGCGGGTGCTCACCGCCGACGACGTGCCGGGGGTCAACGACGCCGGCATCAAGCACGACGAGCCGCTCTTCCCCAGCGAGGCGATGTTCTACGGGCACGCCCTGGTCTGGGTGCTCGGCGAGACGCAGGAGGCCGCCCGCCTCGGTGCCGAGCGCGTCACTGTCGAGTACGAACCGCTGCCGTCGCTGATCACCGTGCGGGAGGCCATCGAGGCCGGCTCGTATCAGGGCATCGCCCGCACGGTGGAGCGAGGGGATGCGGCGAGCGCACTGGCAGCCGCAGCGCACGTCTTCGAAGGCGTCACCGAGTTCGGCGGCCAGGAGCACTTCTACCTCGAGACGAACGCCTCGCTGGCGCTTCGCGATTCCGAGGGCCAGTACTTCGTGCAGTGCTCGACGCAGCATCCGTCCGAGACGCAGGACATCGTCGCGCATGTGCTCGGGATCTCGGCCAGCGAGGTCACCGTGCAGTCGCTGCGCATGGGCGGCGCGTTCGGCGGCAAGGAGATGCAGCCGCACGGGTTCGCCGCGATCGCCGCGCTGGGAGCGAAGCTCACCGGCCGCCCGGTGCGGCTGCGCCTGAACCGCACGCAGGACATCACGATGACCGGCAAACGGCATCCCTTCCTCATCGAATGGAAGGTCGGCTTCGACACCGACGGCCGACTGCAGGGACTGGATGCCGTGCTCACGTGCGACGGCGGATGGAGCCTCGACCTGTCCGAGCCGGTGCTCGGGCGCGCGCTCTGCCACCTCGACAACGCCTACTGGATCCCGAACGTGCACGCCCACGGACGGATCGTGAAGACCAACAAGGCCTCGAACACCGCGTTCCGCGGATTCGGGGGTCCGCAGGGCGTGTTCCTCATCGAGGACATCCTGGGCCGGGTCGCTCCCGCCCTCGGCATCGATCCGCTCGAGCTGCGCCGGAAGAACTTCTACCGGCCGGGTCAGTCGACCCCGTACGGGCAGCTGGTGAAGGATGCCGACCGGATGACGACGATCTGGGATCAGCTGCACAGCGAGGCAGATGTCGAGGCGCGCCGCGCCGAGATCGCCGCGTTCAACGCCGCGAGCCCGCACGTGAAGCGGGCGCTCGCGATGACCCCGGTCAAGTTCGGCATCTCCTTCAACTTCGCCGCCTTCAACCAGGCCGGCGCCCTCGTGCACGTGTACAAGGACGGCTCCGTCCTCATCAACCACGGCGGCACCGAGATGGGACAGGGCCTGCACACGAAGATGATGCAGGTGGCGGCGACCGCTCTCGGGCTGGAGCTGCACCAGGTGCGCCTGGCTCCCACGCGCACCGACAAGGTGCCCAACACCTCGGCCACAGCCGCATCGTCGGGTGCCGACCTCAACGGCGGCGCGGTGAAGAACGCGTGCGAGCAGATCCGCGAGCGGATGGCGGGCGTCGCCGGCCGACTGCTCAACGTCGACGCGCGTGACGTGAAGTTCGAGGGCGGCTTCGTGACCGGCCTCGGCAACCGCGCTCAGCGCCTCACCTTCGGCGAGGTCGCCAACGCCGCATACCTGCAGCGGGTGCAGCTGTTCGCAGCCGGGTACTACCGCACCGAGGGCCTGCACTGGAATCCCGAGATCATGCAGGGCTCGCCGTTCAAGTACTTCGCCTACGGGGCCGCGGCGACCGAGGTCGAGGTCGACGGCTTCACCGGCGCGTACACGCTGCGCCGGGTCGACATCGTGCACGACGTCGGCGACTCGCTCTCTCCGATGCTCGACATCGGTCAGATCGAGGGCGCCTATGTGCAGGGCGCCGGCTGGCTGACCCTGGAGGAGCTGCGCTGGGACACCGGCGACGGCCCGCATCGCGGCCGCCTGCAGACCCAGTCCGCGTCGACGTACAAGCTGCCCAGCTTCTCGGAGATGCCCGAGCAGTTCCACGTGCGCCTGTTCGAGAACGCCCGCGAAGACGGTGCCGTGTACGGCTCGAAAGCCGTCGGCGAACCGCCGTTCATGCTCGCGTTCAGTGCCCGCGAGGCGCTGCGCGAAGCGGTCGCCGCATTCGGCCCGGCAGGACGCACGGTCGAGCTCGGTTCACCCGCCACTCCGGAGGCCGTGTTCTGGGCCGTCCGCTCGGCGCAGCAGGCGGCCGATCCTGCCGCCGACCCGCGCGCCGACCGCGCCGAGCCCGAGCCCGAACTCGCGGCCGCGCGCTGATCGGAGCCCGCGATGGACTGGCTCGACGCTCTGCAGGACCTGCGCTCACGGCGCACTCCCGCGGTCGTCGTGACCCTCGCCCTGGTGCGCGGCCATGCGCCGCGCAACGGCGGCGCGAAGATGGTGGTCTCCCCCGGCGAGGTCTTCGGAACCGTCGGCGGGGGCAACCTCGAGGCGACAGCGATCGACCGTGCACGCGAGATTCTGGCGGCGGGATCCGCCGAGCCGGAACTGCTGACGCTCACGCTCAGCGACAAGGCCGTCACGGAGTACGGCGTGCAGTGCTGCGGAGGAGAGGTCACGATGATGCTCGAGCCGATGCGCGTGACGCCGACGGTCGCGATCTTCGGGATCGGCCACGTCGGGCTGGAACTGGCCCGCATCCTCTCCCGGCACGAACTCGACCTGCACCTGATCGACTCCCGCCCCGAGATGCTCGCGCCCGACCGGGTCGGCGACGCATCCGGCATCTTCGCCGGCAGCGTCGCGCGCGTGCACATCACCCACTCGCCGGTACCGGAGGCCGCCCTGACCGCGCTCCCGCCGGGCGCACACGTGCTCGTGATGACGCACGACCACGTCGAAGACCTGGCGGTCGTCGACCAGTCGCTCCGCACCGACGGCATCGCGTCGATCGGGCTCATCGGGTCGACGTCGAAGTGGGCGCGCTTCCGCAAGAAGCTCCTCGAGCTCGGCCAGACCGAGAGCGACCTCGCGCGGGTGACCACACCCATCGGCATCCCCGAGGTGCCGGGCAAGCAGCCGGCGGCCATCGCCGTCAGCGTCGCCGCCCGGATGCTGCAGCTCATCGACGAGGCCGCACCCGTCGACGTCACCCGCGACTGATCCGTCCGGCATCCGCACCGGCCCACCCCGCATGCGCCCGCTCCCCGCAGCCTCCGCCCCTCCTCCGCCCTGCGCACGGTCGCTTTGTCGGTCCGGAGTGCGCTCTGTCGGCCGAAACGGCCGGATCCGACCGGCATCCGGGATTCTGAGCCGACGAACTGATCGTGTTCGGCACCGCCGGCTCTCGCCGCCGTCCCGGTACGCACACGAATGAGGCCGTCCCCGTGTGGGGACGGCCTCATCGGGCGGATGCCGCGGCTCAGCCGGCGAGCATCGTCTCGATCGGTCCGCGCACGAAGTACACCGCGAATCCGACGGCGACGATCCAGAGCAGCCAGTGCACCTTGCGGGCACGACCCGCGAGGGTGTTGACGACGGCCCAGGCGATGAACCCGGCGCCGATGCCGTTCGCGATCGAGTAGGTCAGCGGCATCGTCACGATCGTGAGGAATGCCGGCATCGCGACGGCGAACTTGTCGAACTTGATCTCGCGGATCTGCGACATCATCAGCGCACCCACGATGACGAGTGCCGCCGCCCCCACCTCGATCGGCACGATAGCCGTGAGCGGCGTGAAGAACATCGACAGCAGGAAGAGCCCGCCGGTGATCAGGGCAGCGAGGCCCGTTCGGGCCCCTTCGGCGATGCCGGCCGCGCTGTCGATGAAGACGGTGGCCGACGAGCTCGAGGTGCCGCCGCCCATCACCGCGCCCGCGCCCTCCACCACGAAGGCGCTGCGGAGCCGCGGGAAGGTGGAGTCCTTCCGGGCGATGCCCGCCTCCCTCGCGAGGCCCGTCATCGCACCCATCGCGTCGAAGAAGTTCGTGAACAGCAGCGTGAAGACGAGCATGACCGCCGAGAGCACGCCGATTCGGCCGAAGGATCCGAGCAGGTCGAACTGACCGATCAGCGAGAAGTCAGGGATGCTCAGCCACTGCGTCGGAATACCCGGTACCGACATGTGCCAGCCGCCCGGGTTCTCGCCGTTCTCACCGAACATCGGTCCGATCTTCATCGTCGCCTCGACGATGATCGACGTGACCGTGCCGGCGACGATGCCGATGAGGATCGCACCCGGCACCTTGCGGGCGATGAGGATGCCCATCAGCGCCAGAGTCCCGACGAAGATGAGGGTCGGGATCGATGTGAGCGATCCGTTGTCGCCCAGCTGCACCGGAGGACCGGCGGGGGTGCGGTTGACGAATCCGGCGTCGACGAAGCCGATGAAGGCGATGAACAGGCCTATACCGACGGTGATCGCCGCCTTCAGCGCCTGGGGGACGGCATGGAAGATCGCCGTCCGGATGCCGGTGGCGCCGAGCAGCACGATGAGCACGCCGTTGATCATCACGAGCCCCATCGCCTCGGGCCAGCTCACGTCGCCGACCACGGATACGGCGAGGAACGAGTTGATGCCCAGGCCTGCGGCGAGCGCGAACGGCACGCGGGCGAACAGGCCCATCAGCACGGTCATCACACCGGCGGTGAGACCTGTGACGGCGCCGACCTGCGCGAAGTCGAGTGCGGTTCCCGTGACGTCCTCGCCGCTGCTGAGGATGATCGGGTTGAGGATGACGATGTACGCCATCGCGAAGAACGTGACGAGGCCGCCGCGGACCTCCTGCGGGATGGTCGAGCCGCGTTTGGTGATCTCGAAGAATCGGTCGAGCGCGCTGACAGGCGGCTGTTCGTCCGGGGCGTCCGCGCCATTGCGGACATCAGCGGTCTGAGTCATGAAAGTACTCTCCTGCTCGGGTGGATGAAGCGGGGTCGGGATCAGTAGTCGATGCGAGTGGCCGTCCGGCTCCACTCGGTGAAGGCGGCGACCCGCTGTGTGGGCGGGAGGGGCTCCTGCACGACGGGCATGATCGCCCTGTCGTCCTCGCCGCCCTCGAAATAGCGGTAGAAGACGGCGTCGTCGAAGCCGGCATCCGCGGCGTCGTCGCGGTTGGCGGCGAAGTAGACCTTCTCTATCCGAGCCCACAGCGAGGTCGCGAGACACATCGGGCAGGGCTCGCAACTGGTGTACAGCACGGCGCCGCTGAGGTCGAAGGTGCCCAGGCCCTGGCAGGCGTTGCGGATGGCGGTGACCTCGGCGTGCGCCGACGGGTCGAGGTTCGCGGTGACGCGGTTGACGCCTTCGAACACGCGCCCGTCGGCCGAGACGACGATAGCGCCGAACGGGCCGCCCTGGTTCCGGACGTTCTCGGTGGCGAGGTCGACCGCTCGCGCCAGGTAGTCGGCCGGAGTGGGCCCGGTGGATGCCGCGTCCGCGGCGATCGACGTGGTGGTACCGGTGGAGTCCATGGTGGGAGAACTTCCTTGCGTTCGATGCGGATGCTCAAGGATTCACGCGTTCGGGCGTGATCCTCGTCGATCCGCTGACTGTGATTTCTTCGCCGGACCGTGGACCTCGAGGGAGCTCGGCGGGGCTCTCCGACAGTAACAGCGAAACCACTCCACGTCCAACTTTTTTGGAATTACTCTTCCGCGATGCGATATTATTGATTGCCATTCCGCAGATGCGGGGCTAAGGTTCATTTCATGACGCATTTTCGGATCAGTGAGGCCGCCTCCTTGCTCGGCGTGAGCGACGACACACTGCGTCGATGGGTCGCCGACGGCATCCTCACGCTGGATCATGACGCCTCCGGCCGCCAGGTGGTCGACGGATCGGAGCTGGCGGCGCGCGCCAAGGCGATGGCGTCCGAGGCCAGCGACGTCGGCGACGTGCGCCGCAGCGCACGCAATCGCTTCACCGGCCTCGTCACGCATGTCGAGATCGACGGACTCATGGCTCAGGTCGAGCTGCAGTGCGGTCCGCATCGGGTGATCACGCTGATGTCGTCGGAAGCGGCGCGGGAGATGAGACTCGAGGTCGGGTCGAAGGCCGTCGCCGTGGTCAAGGCGACCATGGTGATCCTCGAGACGGAACGGGATGCCGCGCAGTGATCGCTCCCCGCATCCGGCGGATGCTCGCCGCCGCTGCTCTGATCGGCACCCTCGGTGCCGTCGGATGCTCGGCGCTCCCCGTCGAGTCCGGCGGATCGGATGCCGTGGGCGACCCGCGCCTCGACGGTGAGCTCACGATCTTCGCGGCCGCCTCGCTCTCCGGCGCCTTCGATCGACTGGCGGCGGACTTCGAGGACCTGCATCCCGGGGTCGACGTGCGCCCGATCAACTACGACGGCTCCTCGGTGCTGGCCGTCCAGCTGCTCGAAGGCGCGTCCGCCGACGTCTTCGCCGCGGCCGACGAGAAGAACATGACCAAGGTGGTGGATGCGGGTCTCGCGGCCGCTCCGGAGACGTTCGCGACCAACACCCTGCAGATCGCGGTGGCACCGGGCAACCCCGAGGGCATCCGCTCGCTCGATGCGCTCGCAGCGGCCGGCCTCACCGTCGTGCTCTGCGCTCCCGAGGTGCCGTGCGGCACCGCGGCGCACGCCCTCCTCGACGCGGCCGATGTGACGTTCGCGCCCGCGAGCGAGGAGCAGAACGTCATCGCCGTGCTCAGCAAGGTGAAATCCGGCGAGGCCGACGCGGGTCTGGTCTATCGCACCGACGTCCTGGCGGCCGCCGGCGATGTCGCCGGCATCGACATCGCCGGAGCCGAGCGTGCGACCAACGTGTATCCGCTGGTGTCGCTCGAGGACGCCGCGAACCCGGACGCGGCGGACGCGTTCGTCGCGTTCGTGCTGTCCGACGCCGGCCGGCAGGTGCTCGCCGATTTCGGTTTCGGTGCGCCATGAGCATGCCGCCACCGCCGCAGGACGGCCGGATGCCCCGCCTGCCGGTGTGGATCGCGATCCCCGCCGGCGTCGCCACCCTGTTTCTCGTGCTTCCGTTCATCGCGTTGCTGCTGCGCCTCGATTGGGCAGGCGTCCCGGAGACGATCACCTCGCCCGAGGCGATGCAGGCGCTCGGGCTGTCGCTGTCGACCGCGACGATCGCGACGCTGATCTGCGCCGTCCTCGGCATCCCGCTGGCGCTGGTGATCGCGCGCAGCCCTGGCTGGCTGGCCTCGATCCTGCGCACCCTGGCGACGCTGCCGCTCGTGCTGCCGCCGCTCGTGGGCGGCATCGCCCTGCTCTCGCTGCTGGGCCGCGGAGGCATCCTCGGCGGTGCCCTGACGGCGGCCGGCGTGCAGATCCCGTTCACGACCGCCGCCGTGGTGATCGCGCAGGTGTTCGTCGCGCTGCCCTTCCTGGTCATCTCGGTCGAGGGCGCGCTGCGCACCGCCGGCACCGGCCATGAACTGGTCGCGGCGACGCTCGGCGCCGGCCGCTTCACCGTCTTCCGCCGGGTGACGCTGCCGCTCGTCGCGCCGGGGCTGGTGGCGGGTTCCGTGCTCTGCTTCGCCCGCGCCCTCGGCGAGTTCGGTGCGACGGCGCTGTTCGCCGGCAATGCACCCGGCGTCACCCGCACCATGCCCCTCGCGATCTACACGGCATTCAACGGCGCGGGTGTTCGGGAGGACACCGCGATCGCCCTGTCGCTCATGCTCATCATCGTGGCCGTCGGCGTGCTCGTGCTCATGCGCGGCTGGCGAGCGGATGCGATCCGATGACGCTCGACGTCGACATCCGCGCCCGTGTCGGTGCGTTCCTGCTGGAGGCGGCCATCACGGCACATGCCGGCGAAGTGCTCGCGGTCATCGGGCCGAACGGCTCGGGCAAGTCGACGCTCCTCGGTGCGATCGCCGGGCACCACAGCGCGGTCGACGGCTGGATCATTCTGGGCGGGCGGACGCTGGATCGTTCAGTGCCGCCGGAACGGCGCCGGATCGGCCTGCTCGGCCAGCGTCCGATGCTGTTCCCGCACCTCAGCGCTCTGGAGAACGTCGCGTTCGGGCCGCGCGCGCAGGGGATGCCGCGCGGCGAGGCACACGAGGTCGCGCACGCGCAGCTCGCCGAGGTGAGCCTCGACGAGCTGGCACAGCGACGGCCGGCGGAACTGTCCGGCGGCCAGCAGCAGCGCGTCGCCCTGGCCCGCGCGCTGGCGGCCTCTCCTGATGCACTGCTGCTGGATGAGCCGTTCGCCGCCCTCGACGCCCAGACGGCCGGTCAGGCCCGGCGTCTCGTCTCCGAACTGCGCGACCGCGTCGGCATCCCGATCGTGCTGGTCACCCACGACCCGCTGGATGCCGTCGTGCTGGCCGCCCGGACGGTGGTGCTGCATGACGGACGCGTGGCACAGCAGGGCACGACGGCCGACGTGCTCGGTCACCCGAACTCGTCGTTCGTGGCGGCCGTGGCCGGCGTGAACCTCCTGGCGGGCACGGCCGATGCCGACGGCATCCTGCGCAGCCACTCCGGACTGCGGTGGGCGGGGCACGGCGACCGGCTGAGCGCGGGAGACACCGGCACCGCGGTGTTCGCGCCCGGCTCGGTGCGGATTCGCCCTGCCTCGGCGGCCGCGGAGGTCGCCAATGCGTGGACCGGGACGGTGTCGCTGATGGAACCGATCCCCGGTGGCATCCGGCTCTTCACCGCGGAGCATCCGGAGATCGCCGTCGACTGCCCGTCATCGAGCGCGCTCGCTCGCGGCGCCCGACCAGGCGCACAGCTCGGCTTCTCGGTCGCTCACCAGGACGTCTCGATGCGCCGCTCGTCCGCAGCGGTGCTACCGTAGCCACTCGAAGGGCACAGGCGATGTCGACCACTCCAGCTCCCGCTGCGGATCCGCGGGCCACCGGGGCGTCGCGCCTGCCCTCGACGGGCAACCTGCTCGACCGGTACGACCGCCCGATGCGCGACCTGCGCATCTCGGTCACCGACCGCTGCAACTTCCGCTGCGTCTACTGCATGCCCAAGACGGTCTTCGGTCGGGACTACGCGTTCCTCGATCGCGACGAGTTGCTCAGCTTCGAGGAGATCGAGCGGATCGCGCGGGTCGCGGCCGCCCACGGTGTCCGCAAGCTGCGACTGACCGGCGGTGAACCGTTGCTGCGCCGGGGCATCGAAGACCTGATCGCCCGCCTGGCCGCTCTGCGCACGCCCGAAGGTGAGCGGCTCGAGATCGCCCTGACCACGAACGGCTCGGCGCTCACCCTCAAGGCGCAGGCGCTGAAGGATGCCGGGCTCGACCGCCTGACAGTCTCGATCGACTCGCTCGACGACGACCTGTTCCGGCGGATGAACGACGTGAACTTCCCGGTCGCCCGCGTGCTCGACGGCATCGATGCCGCGCACGCCGTGGGCCTCGGCCCGATCAAGCTGAACATGGTCGTCAAACGCGGGCTGAACGACGGCGAGATCGAGGCGATGGCGGCCCGGTTCAAAGGAACCCCGTACGTGCTCCGGTTCATCGAATACATGGATGTGGGCACGTCCAACGGCTGGTCGCTCGACGAAGTGGTGCCCTCGGCGGAGATCGTCGAGCGCATCGGCACGCTCTTCCCGCTCGAGGCCGTGGGCGCCCTCTCGACCGGTGAGACCGCGAAGCGGTGGCGGTACGCCGACGGCTCGGGTGAGATCGGCGTGATCTCGTCGGTGACGAACACGTTCTGCGGCACCTGCAACCGGGCACGGATCTCGACCGAGGGCAAGCTGTTCACCTGTCTGTTCGCCACCGAGGGTCACGACCTGCGCGCGCTGCTGCGCGGTGGCGCCGACGACGAGCAGCTCGCGGTCGCGATGGCGTCGATCTGGGGCGCCCGTGACGATCGCTACTCCGAGGTGCGCGCGAGCCTCACCCCGGAACTGCGTGAGGCGCGCCAGCGCATCGAGATGAGCTACATCGGCGGTTGACGCGGGCTCGGTGCTGGTCGCCGCTCCTGCTAGCGTCGGCGATGCGCTCCCGAAAGCGCGGATGCGGGAAACGATGAACGCGCTGCAGTGGCTGATCGACGGCTTCAACTCGTACTGGACGCTGCCCGGAGGGCAGGTGCTCCTCGTGCGCGAGGTCGTGGGCAACGCCTTCGGGCTCGCGAGCGCGCTCGGCGGCATGCGCCGCAAGATCTGGGCCTGGCCGGTCGGGATCATCGGCAACGTGCTGCTGCTCACCGTCTTCCTCGGCTCGATCCTCAGCCCCGACCACTCGCTCCCGCATCTGCTCGGACAGGCCGCGCGCCAGGTGATGTTCATCGCGGTCGCGATCTACGGCTGGGTCCGATGGCGGCAGGCGTCGTCCGGCGGCGGTCGGGTGACGCCGCGATGGGCGCCGACCGGTGCGCGCATCGGGCTCGTCCTCGTGATGATCATCGGCACCGTCGCACTGACCCCGCTGTTCCGCGCCCTCGGGTCCTGGGAGCCGGTATGGGCGGATGCCTGGACCTTCGTCGGGTCATTGCTGGCCACCTACGGCATGGCCAAGGGCTGGACCGAGTTCTGGCTGATCTGGATCGCGGTGGATGTGGTGGGGGTGCCGCTGCTCTTCGGCTCGGGGTACTACGCCACCGGATTCATGTACGTCTTCTACGGCGTCTTCACCGCGATCGGATTCGTGGTCTGGTGGCGAGCGCACGCGGCATCCGCCCCGCCGGTGGAGATCATCCCGCCCGATCCGAGCCCGCGGCACGCCGAGGGGGAGCCGCGCTGAAACCCGGCCGCCCGACCAGGCGGTGACGTCGGCGGCATCCGGCACGATAGAGGCATGACCGACGGCTACGACACGCAGTTCCTCGCCACTCCGCTGCCGATGCCGATCCCGGCACGCGCGACCCGCACGCTCCCCTATCCGCGGTTCTCCGTGCTGCTCGACCCCGAGCGGCGACTCGCCGCCGCCACCGCGGTGAACATCGACGGCGCGCGGCTGCGCGAACTCCCGCGCACCGGCGAGTGGCGCCTCGACCCGCGGGCCGACGCCGACGAGCAGACCGGCCCAGACGTCTACGCCCGCAACGACCTCGACCGCGGCCACCTGGTGCGGCGGCGCGATCCTGGTTGGGGTGACACCGAGGATGCACGCGAGGCCACCGAGGCGACGTTCTTCTACCCGAACGCCGCCCCGCAAGCCTCCGGCTTCAACCAGTCGAAGGAGTTGTGGCTCGGTCTCGAGGACCACGTGCTCGAGTACGCCGAGACGACCGACCAGCGCGTGTCGGTCTTCACCGCCCCGGTTCTCGATGACGAGGATCCGCCGTATCGGGGCATCCGCATCCCGCTCCGCTTCTGGAAGGTCGCGGCCTGGCAGGGCCCGGACGGTCTCGCGGCGGCCGGCTTCCTGCTGGACCAGTCCGAACTCATCGACACCCCCGAGGGCCTGCTGGCCGCGCCGCCGCTCGGAGCCTTCCGCACGTTCCAGGTGCCGGTGGCCGACATCGCCGGCATCACCGGTATCGATCTGGGCCCGTTGGCGGATGCCGATGGGCTGCCCGCACGGACCGCCCGTCCGGGCACGTGGCTGACTCTCGACGAGCCTCACGACATCGTGCTCTGAGGATCCCTATCCCCAGGCGGAGATCGCTCCGAGCATGAAGACGAGGGCGCACAGGACTCCTGCGATCGAGAGCATCACGATGCGCAGGCCGAGTCGGCGACGCCCGCGCAGCCACGGGAGAGCCGGGATGCGCAGCACGAGACCGGCGACTCCCCCGGCGGCGAGGACCACGGACGCCACCCACAGCAGCACCGGGACTCCGGCCCACCCCGTCGCGAAGTGCAGCACGGTGAACAGGGCGAGCAGCCCCGTCGACTCCGCGCTGGCGCCGAGTCGATCCGCGATGCCGAATCGCTTGGGCGCCCACGCTCTGAGCGCGTAGAGCGCCGAGAAGACGACGAGGGCGACAGCGAGCAGGAGGGAAGGCGAGAGGTTCATTGGGTGACGCCCTTCGTGACGAGATCGACGACGACATCGGGAAGCTGGGCCGCCGTGTTGGACAGCACCACCGCACCTCTGCCGCGCTCGCGATCGAGCACGAGGAACGAGCTGAATCCTCCGGTCTGCCCGTTGTGGAGGGTCAACGGCGGACCGTCCTCCTGTTCGATGATCAACCAGGCATAGCCCTCCGCCCCGCTTTCCCCATCGAGGTGGTGATCCATCGCGGACCCGCCGGGGGCGCTGCCGTCGAGGAGCGCCCGCAGGTACTTGGCCATGTCGCCGATCGTCGAGCGGATGCCGCCGGCCGGCGCAAAGGCGCCGATCGACCAGGGCTCCTGCGGAATCCCCGTGACCGAATATCCGGCCGTGAGGTCCGGCTGCTCGGATCCGTCGAGGACGATCCTGCTGTGCGTCATCTGGAGCGGATCGAAGATCCTCTCCTGCACGAGCTCCGGGTAGCCGAGATCCGCACGGTGAGCCAGGGCCTGGCCCAGCAGCGACATCCCGAGGTTCGAGTAGAGGAAGTGTCCCGGGGCGACGAGCTGCTGACGTCCGGCCTGTTCGAGCAGGTCGTCCACCGTTCCTCGATAGGGATCACGGTTGGTGACCGTGTCCAGAAGCACGCGTGGCGTCGAGGCCTCATCGAGGCCGGGCAGCCCGGAGTGATGATTCGACAGGCTCTCCAGCGTGACCCCACCGGCCGGAGTGCCCTCGAGCACCGGGAAGACCGCCGCGAGGGTCTCGGTCGGCGTGACCTCACCGCGTTCGATCGCGATCGCGAACAGGTTGCCGGTGAAGGTCTTGGTGACCGAGCCGATCTCGTACTCGGTGTCGTCATCGGCCCCGAATCCGGCGGTCAACGTCCTGTCCCCGGTTTCGAGGTCGACGAAGCCGACGCTCACGCGATCGAGCGCACCCCCGGTCCGGACCGCGTGCTCCACCGCCCGGGCGAGAGCGGGATCACCGCTCGTGTGCGGCTGGAGTCGGGGAGAAGGCGGCGTGGAGATGAGGCCCGCGGCGAGCACGAGGGCCGCCGCGAGGACGGCGGATCCGATGGCGAGGGGTGAAGATCTGGTCATGCTTCCATGCCATCAGTGGGGCGCGGTCCGCGTAAGTGTCGCGGTGTCACCTGTAGTCGTGACAAATGGCACGGGTACGTGGCGGCTAGCATTCAAGGATGACGAAGCCCGGCCCGATCAACGATGTCGCCATCGGCGGCGACGTCATCCGCCTCGGTCAGTTCCTCAAGTTCTCCGGCCTGCTCGACTCCGGCGGAAACGCGAAAGAGGTCATCATCGACGGGTACGTCACGGTGAACGGCGAGGTGGATCGCCGGCGCGGGCGCCAGCTGCACGACGGCGACCTCGTGACGTTCGAGGGACGCACGGTCCGCGTTCGTCCCTGACCGCGCGGAGCACGCTCGGCGGAGTACGGTGGCCGTGTGGATGCATCCGACCCGCTGCCCGATCACCCGGCCCCCGACAACCCGCAGGGCAAACTCGTGCTGCTCCGGCACGGAGAGACGGAGTGGTCGAGGACCGGCAAGCACACCGGCCGCACCGACATCCCGCTCACCGCGCGCGGTGAGGAACTCGCTCGCGCGGCGGGTGAACTCGTGCGCGACTACGACTTCCGGCTCATCCTCAGCTCGCCGCTGGAGCGTGCGCGGAGGACGGCGGAGCTGGCTGGGCTGGATGCCGAGGTCGACCCGCTGCTCATCGAATGGGACTACGGCGGCTACGAAGGTCGCACGACCTCGGAGATCCGCGCCGAGCTCGGCTACGACTGGACCGCCTTCGCGCACGGCGTGATCAGAGGCGACACGCCTGGCGAGACCGTCGAAGAGGTCGCCGCGCGCGCGTCCCGTGTGCTCACCCGCGTGCTCCCCGCGATGGCCGAGGGCGACGTCGCCCTGATCGCGCACGGGCACTACCTGCGCATCCTCGCGGCGGTGTTCCTGCGCGCTGCCCCGAGATTCGCCGCGCAGATCACGCTTGACGCCGGGTCGGTCTCGGTGCTGGGCTTCGACCGCGAGCAGCCGGCGATCCTGGCGTGGAACCACGGCCCGCGACTGCCGTTGAAGCCGTCCGCGTCCTGAGACCGGACGTCGGCGTCGCGGCCGTCAGTCGCGAAGCACCGCGAACAGCGAGTGGATGTTCCCCTCCGGATCCGCGAAGAACGCGGAGTAGTGACCCCAGTCCGTGCGCACGGGCTCGGCGATCACGAGGCCGCCGAGGCTCCTGATGTGCGCGAGCCGGCCATCCACCGCTGCGGCATCATCGCACTCGAAGTTCAGCTCGAACGCCTGACCCGATCTCGGCCTGCGGTAGTCGGGGTGATCATGCGTGTTCGCCCCCATGCCCTGGCGCGAGAAAACCGCGAACCGCACCCCGTCGCCTTCGAAGGCCGCGTAGTGCTCCTCGACGACGGCCGGCCGCAGTTCGAGCGCGTCACGGAAGAACGCCGTCAGCGCCGCCACATCGCCGGCCAGCACGGTGATTCCCTCGAGTCGCACAGTCACGCCATCACGCTAGACCACGCCTCCGACATCGATCCTCGTCGTGTTTCAGTGCCGCACTCGCGCCAGGAACTCCGCGGTGGCCGGATGCTGCGGCGCGTCGAAGATCTGCGACGGCGGCCCCTGCTCGATCAGCACGCCCTCCTTGAGGAAGACCACCCGGTCTGCGACTTCGCGGGCGAACGACATCTCGTGCGTCGCCATCACGATGGTGGTACCTCGCCGCTTCAGCTCACGCACGAGATCGAGGACCTCGCCGACCAACTGCGGGTCCAGCGCGCTCGTGATCTCGTCGAGCAGCAGCACGGCCGGCTCGGTGAGGACAGCGCGGACGATCGCGACACGCTGCTGCTGGCCACCGGAGAGCCGATCGGGGTACTCGTCGGCCTTGGCGCCGAGCCCGAGCGTCTCGAGCAGCTCGCGACCGCGTGCGTGCGCCTCGGTCTTCGGCATCCCATGCACCTTGCGCGCCGCCAGCGTCACGTTGTCGAGCACGGTGAGGTGCGGGAAGAGGTTGAAGTGCTGGAAGACCACGCCGATGCGGGCGCGCACGGCGTCGGCATCCACCCGGGGATCGGTGATGTCCTCGCCGGTCAGGAAGATCTGGCCGTCGTCGACCCGTTCGATCAGGTTCATCGTCTTCAGCAGCGTGGACTTGCCCGATCCGGATGCTCCGATGAGCACGACGACCTCGTGGGTGCCGACTCCCAGGTCGACACCGCGAAGCACGTCGTGGTCGCCGAAGCGCTTGCGCACTCCGCGGGCCTCGATCACGGGAACGCTCATACGACTCCTCCGGCCTGCTCGCGCCTGTTCAGCCGGGCCGTGAGGCCGTCGGTGAGCCGGATCATCGGCCAGCTGAGGATGATGAAGAAGAGACCGGCGACGACGTAGGGGGTGTAGTTGTAGGTGTCGGCCACCTGCAGCTGAGCTGCGCGCACGGCGTCGATCACACCGAGCACCGAGATCAGGCCGACGTCCTTCTGCATCGAGACGAAGTCGTTCATCAGCGCCGGGACGACCTTTCGGACCCCCTGCGGGATGACGACGATCCGCAGCGTCTGCGCATGGCTGAGCCCGAGCGAGCGCGCGGCGACGCGCTGCGAGGGGTGCACCGCCTCCATACCGGCGCGCAGCACCTCGGAGACGTATGCGGAGTAGGTGACGATGATCGCGATCGTTCCCCAGAACGCCGGGGGCATCCGCGGGAAGATCATCAGCGCCGGGATTCCGTAGCCGATCAGGTACAGCACGATGAGCAGCGGGACCCCGCGGAAGAAGTCCGTGTACGCCGCCGCGACGGCTCGCAGCGGGAAGAACACCGGCCCGCGGAGGGACCGCATCGTCGCGAGCAGCGTCCCGAGGATCGCGACGCCGACCGCGGCGATCGCGAGCACGAGCAGGTTGGTGAGCAGTCCCTGCAGGATCGGCCCGATGCTCTTCACCCCGATGTCGAGGTCGAAGAACGTCTGTCGGACGACCGCCCAGCCCGGGGTGTTGACGATGACGAGAGCGAGCACGCCGAGCAGCACGATGCTGCTGACGAATGCGATCAGAACCGAGCGGGTGGTCGCCCGGCGCCGCAGAGCGCGACGTGACAGCTCGAGTTCGCTCGGCTCCCACGCCATCTCGGCGGAGAGCTGGGTCACTTCAGGACGGGGACGTCGACCGCGTCGCTGAGCCACTCCTGCTGCAGCTCGTCGAGGGTGCCCGCGTCGCGGAGAGCGTCGACGGCATCGGTGACGGCGCCGGTGAGCGCAGACCCCTTGGGCAGCACGACCGCGAACTGGTCTCCTCCGTCAGTGCTGGCGAACTGACCGGTGACCGCGGCGTTGTCGACCAGGGCTCCGGTGACATAGAAGGCGCCGGGCAGGTCGGTGATCATCGCGTCGATCTGACCTCCCTTGAGGGCGAGCACGACGTCGTCGACGGTGTTGAAGACACTCAGGTTCGCCTCGCCGAGCTGCTCCTTGGCGACGTTGTAGCTCGTCGTGCCGGCCGCGACGCCGACGGTGGCCTTCTTGAGGTCGTCGATGGTCGTCGCCGCTGCCGCGGGCGAGTCGTTCAGAGCGACGACCGCCTGCGACGTCGTGTAGTACGACGAAGAGAAGTCCACGGCCTTCTTGCGCTCGTCTGTGACCGAGAACTGCTGGATGTTGATGTCCCAGTCCTTAGGTCCAGGTGCGATGGCCGCGTCGAAGCCGGTGCGGACCCAGACGATGTCGGCGGCGTCGAAGCCGAGCTGCTCGGCGACGGCGTTCGCCACCGCTCCCTCGAAGCCCTTGCCGTTGGACGGCTCGTCGTCGACGAACCAGGGCTCGTAGTTGGGCTCGCCGGTCGCGATCGTGAGCTTGCCCGCGGTGACGGTCTGCAGGGAGCCATCATCGGAACCGGCGGAGGGGGTCGCCGCGCCGGCGCAGGCGGTGAGGGACACGGCGGCGAGAACGGCGACGGCAGCAGCCGCGGCGCGGCGAAGGGTGGGCGCGAAGGGCACGGCTACTCCTGGATAGAGTTCGGGTTTTGTATCAGAGTAGGCGACTCGGCGAGCCGCCAATCGGCGAAATCGAAACCTGGCGACACGAAGCACGAGACGAGCACCTCGGCGGCGTCGAGAGGGCGGGCGGCCTGCCAGACTCCGCCCGGCACGAGCACCTGTGCGGCGTCCGTGGGTCCGAGCACGACGATGGTCGGCTCAGCGGGCTCGGCACCGTCGCCGCCGAGGCTCAGCTCGAGCCGCCCAGGGCCATGCCAGAGCCACAGCTCGTCGCTGCTGACGACGTGCCACTCGCTGCGTTCCTCGGCCTGCAGGAGGTAGTGGATGCAGGTGGCGGCAGGCCGCAGGCCGTTCGGCGTCTCGACGGCGTTCGGGCTCGTCCAGGTGCGCCGGAACCAGCCGCCCTCGGGGTGCGCCGCGAGATCGAGGCGTTCGGCGGTCTCGGGTCGGTCTGTCATGAGATCTCTCCCTCTGCGGCCGGGAAGGCCGCGGCGGCGTGGCGGAGTTCGCCGGTGACGACCGTGGCGGTGGCCCGGCCTGCGCCGGCCTCGACCAGCTCCGCGATCGCATCGGCCCCTGCCGGGAGGTCGAAGAACGTCAGGTCGGCGAGCGCCCCGACCGCGAGATAGCCGGTCCGTTCGGGACCGACGTCGATCCCCATGGAGTGGGCGCCGCCGATCGTCGCGGCCCCGAGGAGCCGGGCGTGCAGATCTCGGTCGGTGTAACCCTGCGATCTGGCGATCCGCGCGAGCTCGGCGACGTCGGCCATCACGTCGAGTGAGGGACTCGACGACAGCGAGTCGGTGCCGACCGCGATGGGGCTGCCCTCGCGGAGGTAGGCGGCGATCGGCGGTTCCTCCAGTCCGATGACGGCGTTCGACCTCGGGCACAGCGCGACGGTCGTGCGGCGTTCGCGCAGGATCGCACGGTCTCGTGCGCTCATGTACACGCCGTGGGCGATGTGGCAGTCGGGGCCGAGCACGCCCAGCTGGTCCACGAACTCGGTGGCGCTGGTGCCGAACCCCGCATCCCGGAGCTCCTGGAAGCTGGCGAGTCCGGCGGTGTGCCAGGCCTGGGGAAGCTCGTGCGCGAACTCGCTCTCGAAGGCCGCCTCGCCGAGGTGGATGTGGATGCGTCCGCCGCGCTCTCGCACGATGTCGGGGATCTCCAGCAGAGGCTCGATGTCGAGCGAGTACGGGGCGTGCGGCGACAGCCCGGTACCGGGCGGCGTGCTGAGCGCGTCCAGAGCGTGCTCGACCTGGGCGCGACCGGTCCGCGCCCAGTCGGCGTTGGTCCAGCTCATCACTTCCCAGTAGGTGATCCCGTGCAGTCGTGCGTCGTGGAGAGCGGTGGCCGCCGCATCGTCGGTGACGACGTCCGCGATGGCGGTGGTGCCGGAGCGCAGCGCCATCTCGGCGCCGGCAGCGGCATCCATCCCCCAGTCCCTGCCCGCCTCGTAGACAGGATCGAACGCGCGCACCCAGTCGTCGAAACCGTCGTAGCGGCCGCGTCCCACGTCGGCCATGCCGGTGTACTGCAGGTGGGTGTGCGCGTTGACGAGTCCCGGCGTGAGGATGCCCGGCCAGTGCACCTCGCGCGCGGCGATGCCGCGCTCGGCGAGGGATCTCAGCACCCAGGCGCGTTCGCCGACGTGCATGATGCGGCCATCGCGCACCGCGACGGCGCCGTCCGAGATCGGCGGCGCCGTGATCGGCACGACGAGGCCGGCCGAGTACACGGTGACCCCGTTCATGCCGACGCTTCCCGGTATCGCGGCGAGCGCCATTCGCCCTGTGCCTCGATCTGCGCGCTGCCGCGCTCGTCGATCCGATCGCCGCGCGCCTCGAGGGCGGCCAGCGCGATCGCGGCATCCGCCTCGGCCGGGAACGCGTGGAGTCCCGGCGGGAGGTCGCGGGTGAGCAGGTGCTCGACGGCGCCGAGCTGCACGGCGAACGACAGATCCATGATCTCGATCGGGTTGCCCTCCGCCGCAGCGAGGTTCACGCAGCCGCCGCGGGCGATCAGCAACGCCCCGTCGCCGACTCTGTCGAGATGCTCGTGCTCCGGTCGCAACGCTGCGAGATCCACGTCGACCTCGCCAGGGACGCCGCCGGCGACGGCGACGATATGCGCGGCCGCGAGGATGCCGGTGCCGATGGTGTGCGGTGCACCGGTCGCGGAGATCACCAGGGCTCCCGGTGCGAGCTCTTCGAGTGCTCCGATCTCGAACCCGTCGTGCGCCGCCCGCAGCGCGCGAACCGGGTCGGTCTCGGCGACGCCGACGCTGACGCCGAACGCGCGGAGATGGGCGGCGACGCCCTCGCCGACCGGTCCGTACCCGATCACGACGACCGGCCGGTCGCGCATCCCGATCCCGGCCGCATCCAGTACGTCGGCGATCGCGAACACGCACGACTGCCCGGTGCCGTAGCGGTTGTCGAAGGAGGTCTTCATCGCCGCATCGTTGACGGCGATGACCGGGATGCCGAGCAGCCCCTCGCTCTGCATGAGACGCAGCGGGGTGAGGCCGCTGGTCGTCTCCTCGGCTGCGCCGCGGAGCGAGGCGGCGAGCCCCTCCTCGTGCGCGAGCCTGATCAGGTGGGAGCCATCGTCGAGGAGCAGATCGAATCCACGGCGCAGGAACGCGATCGCGGCTCTGCGCTCCGCGTCTCCGGCGAGCGCGGGGTCGCCGTCGACCGGGATGCCGCGCGTGCGCAGCACATCGGCGACATCGACGTCGATCTCGTCGGGGTGCGCGTAGACCGCGACATCGGCACCGGCGTCGCGGAGCAGGAGTGCGAGCTGTGCGGTCTTGGGCTCCAGCACCATGGCGATTCCGATGCGGATGCCGCGCACCGCACCGGCATCGCCCAGACGGCGGGCGATGGCCGACGACACGGGCATGTGCGCGCCGGCGATGTCCACCCGCTCTTCGGCCGTCGATCGGGCAGGAAGCAGACCGCCGTCCATCAGGATCTGCGGCTCCTGACCGGGCGCGAAGACGACTCCGCCGCCCGCGAGATGACCACCGAGAGCCGGGATCAGCCGGCGCAGCTCTTCCGCGACGGCATCCGTCCCGATGACGGAGAAATCGCGACCGGCGACGAGCAGGTTCGTCTCACGGGCGAAACGGCGGACGAGACGCTCGGCGGTCGTGGTCGGGTCGGTCACTCGTAAAGCGTAGACGCAGCAGACAGGCACGCCGCGCGCAGCATCCTGCGCTGTCAGTCGCCGTCGGAACGGAACAGGTTTCGCAGCACGAAGAACACCACGACGGCCACCACGGCGACGATCGCCAGCTTCGCGATGAACCAGAGCAGTGAGAACAGCGCTCCGACGATCCACCAGGCGATCACCACGGCGACGATGACGCCGACGACGGTCCAGAGGCTGTTCTTTGTCATGGCTCCAGCCTAGGAGGGAGGGCCGTCCAGCACGGTCGGGATGTACTCGAGCAATTGGATGCTCATGTCGAAGGTGCGAGCTTCGACGAGATCCAGCCGCACATCGGGGTAGCCGTCGAAGATCCGGTCGTGCCCGGTGACCCCCGTGATGACGGGGAAGATCCCGACACGGTACCGGTCGACGAGACCCGCCCTGAGCAGTGATCGGCACAGCGCGATGCTGCCGATGGTGCGCAACGGCCGATCGGAATCCTCTTTGAGCCGCCGGACGTACGCGACGGCATCTTCCCGCACCAGCGTCGAGTTCTCCCACGTGAGCGGCTCCGGCAGGGACGAGGAGAAGACGTATTTGGGGATGCCGTTGAGCACCTCGGTGCCCGGTTCTCCGCCGGCCGTGAGCGTCGACATCACCCGATAGGTCTTCGCGCCCATGAGCAGAGGATCGTCCTTGTCGTCAGCGTTCTCGAGCCAATCGAGGTACGCGGGGCTCTCCATTCCCCACCAGCCCGGCCATCCCTCGGCGGCGCCGTAGCCGTCGAGGGAGCAGATGAAGTCGATCGTCAGGGTCTGCATCGTCGTCTCCTTCACGCCCCGCGTCGCCGCGCGTCATCGGTGAGGCGAGGCCGAACGGATGCTTTCGGGCAGGAGTCTAGGCCGGTCGGCGGCGCCGCGGAACCCTACCCGATCACTGACGTGCGCGGCCCTGCGCTGCGGGCACGCACCTCGACGCGCCCTGGGTCCTGGAATAGTTGTCAGCGCGCCGAGACCCCTGCACCACCCGAGAGGACGCCATGATTTCCATTCACCTCCGATACGAGATCGACCCGGACAAGCTGGACGAGTTCCGTGAGTACGGACGGCTCTGGATCGCTCTCGTGGAGCGCTTCGGCGGACGCCACCACGGTTACTTCCTTCCCAGCGAAGGCGACAGCGACGAGGCGTTCGCTCTTTTCACGTTCGATTCCCTCGCGTCGTACGAGCGCTATCGTCAGGACTCTGCGAACGACCCGGATTGCGTGGAGGCGTATCTCTACGCCCAGCGCACCAGGTGCATCCGGCGATACGAACGCCGATTCCTGACCCCGCTCTTCGCTGAAACCGACCGGTAGCCGAGGCCCCCGGAGACCGACAGGCGACCTCGCCGATCAGCGCATCACGAAGAGGATGCAGACGTGGAGACCGCGAAACCGATCTCGAACCGGTCGAAGTCGGCCGCCCAGCCGCGACTGTCCAGATCGTCGGCGCGGACCCCGAAGAAGAGCCCGGTGAATCGGAGGCGATCACCATGGTCGTCGGACAGAGTCCACGCCGGCCAGACGCCCGGCACCGCAGACCACTCCGACTCGGCGCCGGCCACCGCGAATCGCAGCTCCGGACCGCTGAGCTCGGCGCGAAGCCGGAGCGGGCCGGCCGGCACCGCGACCGGCTCGGAACGCGTCGTGCGCGTGCCGTCGCGCTGAACCACCCTGAGGTGGCGACCGTGCTCGGCGTCGAACGTCAGCTGGAGCCAGATCCACCCGCTGCGGTCGTACCAGGCGATGAGACCCGCCGCCTCGCGCGGCGATGTCGGTGCGGCGTCGAGCACGATCTCGACCGTGCTCACGTGCTCTTCGACCCGGGTGACGAGCATCGACTGATCGAAGACCGACGAGGGTGAATGGCCGCCTCGGAGCCGGAGCCAGCCGGGCCGGGCGCGGAGGTCGGCGACGTCGCCGGGCACTGCCGCGCGAAGGGTCGACCACCGTCGGCGATCGAGTTCCGGCTGGTCGAACTCATCGGCGAATCCCCGGTGCACCGGCGATCCGGCGGCGCGTGAGGCATCGGGGCCGACGTCCTCGATCGCCACGACCGTCTGCGGATGATGTCCGCCGTCGCGCAGCCGCAACCATCCGTCCTCATCGAAGCGAACCGCCTGCAGGCACGTCTCACGACCGAGCGTCGAGTACCGCTCCCCGAGGTGCATGGTGGGCCGGCTGGCGAGATGGGCGAGCAGCCAGCCGCCGGCCGGGGTCTGCACGAGTTCCCCGTGGCCCGCCTTCTGGAGCGGTTCGCCCGGCGCATCCCGCGTCGTGAGCACCGCAGGGCGCGGATCGCGCTCGTAGGGACCGAACAGCGAGCGAGAGCGCGCCGAGGTGATGCCGTGGTTCCAGCCGGTACCGCCGGCCGCGATGAGCAGGCGGTACCAGCCGTCGATGACGTAGAGATTGGGCCCTTCGACGAGCGAATCCTCCGAGTAGATCAGTCTCGCCTCGCCCGCGCACCGTCGCTCTTCCGGCAGGTACTGCTCGATCACCAGCCCGCTGAACGACGGATACTCCGGCCGCTGATCCCATTGCACCCCGACGATCCAGTGCGAGCCGTCGGGGTCGTGGAAGAACGAGAAGTCGAACCCGCGGGAGCCGAGATGCACCGGGGCGCTCCACGGGCCGCCGATGTCGGTCGCCGTGACGAGATAGTTGTCGATGTCCTTGTCGTCGCCGTCCATGGTCCGCACGACCGAGTACGCGAGCCAGAACATGCCGTCGGCGTGCGAGAGGCTCGGGGCCCAGACTCCGCCCGAGTCCGGGATGCCCTTCAGATCGAATCCGTCGTCGAGCGCGTGGCCGATCGTCTCCCAGTGCACCAGGTCGGTCGAGTGGTGCAGACGGACGGCGGGGTGGTACTCGAACGTGCTGGTCGCGAGGTAGTAGTCATCGCCCACGCGGAGGAACGACGGGTCGGGGTTGAACCCCCGCAGGACCGGGTTCTGGATGCTCACCACGCACGGCGTCCGGTCGGGTGAGAGGCTCATCCGAAGGCGTCCTCGGGGTTCCACGCATCGTGCCACTCGAGTGTCGCCGCGCCGTCCGCGAGCGAGATCGGCAGCCATACGGCCGGCGAGGTGTCGAGCGCGTCCTTCTGCCACCGGTCGCCGATGTACAGGTGACCGGTTCCGACGGGCACGACGACGCTCACCTGGGAGTCGAACGTCGCAGAGCCTTCGGGGGCGAAGGGGCGCCATGGGCTCCAGGGGCCCTCGAGCGACGGTGCGGTGCTGTACATGTTGTCGTTCGTGCTCCACCCGGTCAGGTCGGAGCCGAAGAGGTAGTACAGGCCCTCGTGTCGCACGAGCGTGGGCGATTCATAGCCGATCTCCGATCGCGCCTGCTGCCGGAGCGTTGCGACGAGGCTCTCGACGCCGAAGTAGTCGGGGCGGAGACGATAGATGTGCAGTCCGTTGTCGCGGTCCTCGGAGAGGAGGTAGCCGACGCCGTCCTCCTGGTACACCCCGATGTCGCGGCTGATGTTGCCCATCGGCCGCTCGCTGTGCAGGTACCGATAGGGTCCTGCCGGTGTGTCGGAGATCGCGTATCCGACGCGGGCGTAGGAGTAGTCCGCCGTCTCGACGTGGAGCAGCATCACCCAGGCGCCGTCCGGACGACGAAGCGCCTTGGGGCGTTCGATCACGCGATCGGCCGCGAGATCTCCGTCGCCAATGCTGAGGGAGTCGCCCTCGAAACGCCAGGAGACGAGATCAGGCGACGAGTAGCAGGCGACGGCCGTGAACGTGCCTCCGGCGGCCTTGTCCTCTCCCCAGGCGTACCAGGTCTCCCCGACGCGCTGGATGCCGATGCCGTGCAGCTGGGCGACCCGGCCGCGGTCGTCCCGGAAGACGGTTCCGGGACGGATGACCGCTCCCTCGGTGACGACCTCGATTGCGCTGTCCATCTGCTCTCCTATGAGTTCTGTGTCGCTGACGATGTCTCAGATCGTACCCGCACTTGGATATCGTTTGCCAGGGATTCCGAGAATGTGACCGTCCGCCGACGGTCAGTGGTCAGCGGCTGATCGGCGTGCCGTGCACGATGGGCGTCGCCCGTAAGGCGATGTGAGCATCCGCCTCGGTCTCGTCGTTGTCCAGAGCCAGCGACAGTGCGGCCTCTCCGAACGCTTCGAGCGGAACCTCGACGGTGCTGAACCGCGGAAGCACGTCTCCCAGCATCGGGACGTGGTCGAACCCGGTGACCTCCACGTCTCGCGGAGTCTCGACGCCGAGTTCGCGCAGACGTGCGATCGCACCGACCGCCATCGCGTCGCTCATCGCGGCGATCACGTCGAGGTCCGCGATGCGGTCCTTGAGCTGGTCGATCGCCGCGTACCCGCCGTCTCGCGAGAAGGCGCGGTGGACGATGTCCTCCGGCCGGACCGCGATGTCGTTGGCGGCGAGCCCGTCGAGAAAGCCCAGGACGCGGTCTCTCGAGGTGATCTCGATCTCCGGTGCGGACAGAACAGCGAACCGCTTCTTGCCGGCTCTGGCCAGGGCGTCGGCCAGCAGTCGCGCCGCCTCGTGATTGTCGACGGTGACGGACGGGAAGCCGAGCGAGCTGTCGCCGACGATCACGATCCGCGTTCCGTGTTCTGCAAGGGTCTTCAGCTGCGCACCCAGTGCCCGCTCGCGGTGCTCATCCGTCGTGCGGCCGGTCGCGATCACGACGGCGCGATGCCGCTCACCGCGAAGTGTCGTGAGCAACTCCAACTCGCGAAGCGGATCGTCCAGGGTCGTCCGGACGGCGACGGAGACTCCGCGCTTCTCGGCCGCGTGCATGACCCCGGAGATCATCGTCGCTGAGCCGAAGTCCTCGATGTCGCTCACCACGAGCGCGACGGTGCGCGAGCGCCCGCCCTTGGTCGCCTGGGCAGCCGGGTTCACGGAGTAGCCGAGCGCGCGCGCGGCATCCAGAACGCGCCGTCTCAGCACCGGGGATCCGCTCTGCTCACCGCGCACGCCGGGATTGAGCGCACGAGAAGCCGTGGGGACCGACACGCCGGCGAGGCGGGCGACATCCGTCAGCGTCGGCGGCTTCTCCGCAGGCAAACCGGGCTCCTCTCCGTGCATCTGGTGTGCAAACGTTATCCTAATCCGAAACGTCGCCTGACCTGCGGCTCGCTATCGCTCCGCCGACGAGGGCGCAGCATCCGACTCGACCCGCCGCGCGAGCCGGTAACGCCCGGGCACGTCCGCAGACCACTCGATGCGGCGGCGTCCCGCCACGCTCGCCACGGGCACGAATCGCACCGGCGCTCCGTGCACATCGAACGGCCCGATGTCGACGGTCTCCGGCAGTTCGACCACGATCACGCCCGGCGCCGGGATCTGCAGCTCCGCTGTCCGCAACTCGCCATCTGCCCAGGAGATGTCGACGCCGATGTCGCCCCGCGCGCGCAGACCGCGCGCAGATCCGCTCCTCCAGCTCGGCGGCAGGGTCGGCAGAAGCGACACCGCACCGTCGTGACTCTGCAGCAGGAGTTCGACGATCCCCGCGATCGCCCCGAAGTTGCCGTCGATCTGGAAGATGTACCCGCCGGGCCATCCGCCATGCGGATGCAGGTCGAGCAGCGACGCGGAGCTCAGGTCTCCGAGCAGCCGGGACAGTGCCAGCTCGGTCAGCTCCGTCTCACCCAGCCGGGCGGCGAGGCAGAGGACCCAGGCCTGGCTCCAGCCCGTGTACCCGCCGCCGTGGGCGAGTCGCGACGTCAGGGCCTGGCGCACGCTCTCGAACATCTCCGGGTCGCGCGTGGCCGTGATCCGCGATCCGGGGAACGCGCCGTACAGGTGCGACAGGTGCCGATGGTCGAGCTCGGTGGCCGAGAACCCCGGGCCCCATTCCTCCGTCCGCCCCTCGGCGTCGATGCCGGGCAGCCGCAGGGCGGCGACGGCGGATGCCGCCTCCGCGGCGAGCGCGTCGTCGAGCCCCAGCGCGCCGGCGAGCCGGACGTGACGCGACAGGACCTCATGGGCGAGTTCCTGATCCATGGTTGCTCCGGCCGTGACGCTGGCGACCGCGCCGCCGTGCGTGAATCGGTGCTCGGGCGAGCTCGACGGGCTCACCCGCAGACACCTATCGCCGTCTTCCACCAGCTGGTCGAGCACGAACTCCGCTGCCGCGCGCGTGGCCGGTTCTGCGACACGTCGAGCGAAGTCCTCCGACCAGCGGTAGTCGAGCCGGTCTCCGAGGTGGGCGCACATCCAGGCCAGCCCCATGCTCCAGTTCGACCACTGCGGTTCGCCCTTGACCGGGTCGCTGAATCGCCAGATGTCGGTGTTGTGATGCACCACGGCACCGCGGGCCGCGTAGCGGAGCTCGGCGGTGCGTCGACCGGCCTCGGCGAGGTCTTCCACGAGCGCGTGCAGAGGCTGCGCGAGATCGTCGAGACCGGCTGCCTCGGCGCCCCAGTAGTTCATCTGCACGTTGATGTTGCTGGTGTAGTTCGCGCTCCAGCCCGGTCGCACATCGACGTTCCAGATCCCCTGCAGATTGGCGGCCTGCGTGCCCGGACGCGACGAGGAGATGAGCAGGTAGCGCCCCAGATCGAAGTAGCGCTGAGCGGCGACGGCCGCTGCGTTCTCCGACGCCGTCAGGTCGATCCCGCTGCGATGGAAGAACGTGCTGTAGTCGGCGCGATGCCGATCGTTCAGCTCGCCGGCGGGGACCTCAAGGGCTGACTCGACCCGTGCGCGTGCCTCTGCGATGAGCTGCTCGAGATCGATGCTGACGGGTTCGCGGTAGCCCCGGAAGCCGCTGGTCACCGCAGCGATCAACCGCGCACCACCACCGGCCTCACGGACGACCGCCACCGCGACGGCCCATCCCATGCCCGCCGGCGCCGTGGCTCCGGTGCCGACCTCCTCGTCGCCGTACACCACGGGGTCGGTCGAGGTCACGTAGTTCGGTGCGACATGCCTCGGAACGCGGCCGGCGGCGAGGATCCATTCGACGGCGTTCGACGTGAACCGTTCCTCGCGCAGCACGGGGTGCGGGCTGCTGAGCTCGGCGGAGCCCGCGCTCAGTGCACCGGTCGTGTGGGCGACCAGCACGCCGTCTGGTGCGCTGACGAAGGCGGTCATCGCCTCGCCAGCATGGACGACGGTCGCCTCGGCCGTGTTCAGGTCCAGGCTCCTGCGGTAGTCGCCGTCGCGCGATACGTCGCCCCAGACCCACTGGATTCGTCCGACCGGCTGGTAGGACTGGGTGTAGCGATCGGACTGGATGCGCACCGCGAGCGCGTCTGCACGCTGGTGATCCTCGGCGGCGATCGCACGGCGCAGATCGGTGATCAGGGTCGGATCGACCCTCTCCTCGGCGGAGATGGGACCACCGGACCAGAGCGTGTCGAGGTTGAGATCGAAGGTCTCGATGCCGCGCCCGCCGTAGACGGTCGCCCCCAGCGACCCGTTGCCCAACAGGAACGCATCGGTGAATCGCTCGGCCGGCTCGCGGGCGATCAGCGCGCCCGGGTCTGTCCCCAGGTCGTCCGTCAGGTCCATGGTCGTTCCTCTCGGTCGGTTCTCGTCAGCGACTGGCCCAGTACGTTCCGAGCGGGAACGTGTGCGCGGAGATCGAATCCTCGTGCATCTGTGCGGAGTAGCCCGGCAGAGAGGGAAGCAGATAGTTCCCCCGCTCGACGATGCAGGGGTCCACGAAGTGCTCGTGAAGATGGTCGACGTACTCGGTCACCCGATCCTCGAGCGACCCGGACACGGCGACGAAGTCGAAGATCGACAGGTGCTGGACGAGTTCGCAAAGCCCCACGCCGCCGGCATGCGGGCAGACCGGGACTCCGAACTTCGCCGCCAGGAGGTAGACGGCGATGATCTCGTTCACGCTCCCCAGTCGCGCGGAATCGAGCTGCAGATAGTCGATGGCCTCTGCCTGGAGGAACTGCTTGAACAGCACGCGGTTCATGCCGTGCTCACCGGTGGCGACGCCGATGGGGGCGACCGCCTTGCGAATCGCGGCATGGCCGAGGACGTCGTCGGGACTGGTCGGCTCCTCGATCCAATGGGGGCGGAACTCGGCGAGCGCACCGATCCAGTCGATGGCCTCGGGGACATCCCAGACCTGGTTGGCGTCGATCATGAGCCGGGCATCCCAGCCGATCGTCTCGCGCGCGATGCGCAGCCGTCGCACGTCGTCTTCGAGATTCGCGCCGACCTTGAGCTTGATGTGCCGGTATCCCTCGTCGACCGCCTCCTGCAGGAGACGGCGCAACTTGTCGTCGCTGTATCCGAGCCATCCGGCGCTGGTCGTGTAGCAGGGATAGCCGCCACGGGCTTCGAGTTCGGCGATCCGCGCCCTGCGTGACGGCTCCTGTTCACGCAGCAGGGCGAGGGCCTCCTCGCGGGTGAGGGCGTCGGAGAGATAGCGCAGATCCGCAGCATCCACCAGCTCCTCGGGACTCATCTCGACCAGCAGCCGCCACAGCGGCACTCCGGCGACGCGTGCGGCGAGATCCCACACGGCGTTCATCACCGCGGCCAGCGCGATGTGGATGACCCCCTTCTCGGGGCCGAGCCAGCGAAGCTGCGAGTCCGACTGCAGTTCCCGATAGATGCCGCCGGGATCACCGACGATCTCGGTCACGCTCCGGCCGACGAGAGGAAGCGCCCGCTGCGCAGCAGCCATCGTGACGATGTCGTTCCCGCGCCCGATCGTGAACGTGAAACCGTAGCCGGCGAGCTCCGGGTCGTCAGTGCGGAGGATCACATAGGCCGCGGAGTAGTCGCCGTCCTTGTTCATCGCGTCGGAGCCGTCGAGGCTCTGCGAGGTGGGGAAACGGATGTCATAGGTTTCGATGGACGAGATGGTCGACATCTGCACTCCCGGTTCGGCCGGCGTTGCCGGTGTGAATCTGATCGTTTGCGCATCGGACGAACACCCGACGTGCGCAAACGTTTGTTCACTGTAGTGCACGATACGCCCGGGTGTCACTCCGCGTCGTTCAGACCCGAGTCGAGGCCCGAGCCAGGATCACCGGAGCGGGCGAGGAGATCCGGATGACCTCGGGGCCGCCTCCCCCGATGCGGTCGGAAAGTGCTGCCACCGCGGCGCGGCCGAGTTCGTAGAGCGGCGTACGGATGCAGGTGAGTGCAGGCGCCGAGTATGCCGCGGGCCATGAATCGTGGATCGCCGCGACGGCGAGAGACTCCGGCACGGCGACTCCGAGCCGCGTGGCCTCGGCGAGAGCACCGAAGCCGGCGTTCACGTTCGACACGACCACCGCATCGGGACGATCTTCGGTGTCCAGCAGTCGTCTCATCGCCTCACGGCCGTCCTCCGGGCCGTACCCGACACGCGTGATCCACTCCTCGCGTGCCGGGATGCCGTGCCGGGCGAGTGCCGAACGGAAGCCGTCTTCGCGGCGGCGAGCGCTCGACGATGACGGCATCCCGCCGATGAGCGCCAGGCGCGTACGCCCGATCGCCACCAGATGCTCGACCGCGACCACCGCCGCCGCCGCATCGTCGAGAAGGATCGCGCTCGCCCCGGGGATCTCGTCGTGCACGATGACGACGGGAGCGCCGGATGCCGCCAGCGCGGCGAGCTCGTTCGGATCGGTCCCGTCATGCGGCTGGAGCATCACGCCGTCGACGCGCCCCTCCGCCAGGAGCCTTCCCGCCAGAGCGACACCGGTCGCAGTGTCGTCACCGCGACCCAGCAGAACGGTGAGTCCTCGCGAGACCGCCTCGGCATCCGCCCCCCGGGTGAGTTCCGCGAACAGCGCGTTCGTCACGTCCGGCACGATCAGGGCGACGACATCGGTGCGAGCTCGACGCAGGGATCGTGCGGCGTGATTCGGCCGGTACCCGAGATCTGCGGCGGCGGCATGGACGCGTTTCCTGGTGATCTCGCTCAGCCGAGCCGAAGGATCGCCGGAGAGAGCGCGCGATGCGACGGATACCGAAACGCCTGCGCGCCCCGCGACATCACTGAGGCTGACCACGTCTCCAGTATGGAGGATATTGCGTGAGCAAACGTTTGCTCGTATGGTCACTCCCAAGGATCTCGAGGATGGAACACGATCGACGCCACGGTGATTTCGCACGAGGGCGCGCCGCAGAGGACGAGCGGCTCCGTGCCGCCTGGGCCCGACGAATCTCCCTCCCACTCGAAAGGAACGCTCGTGACCGAGTCTCTGCCACCACTCGACCTTGCCGCACTGCCCGATCCGGTCGATGTCGCGGACAACACCCGAGCACTTGACGCCGTACAGGCCGTGATCGACGCCGGCCCCTATACCGACACCTGGGAGTCCCTCCGCGGCTATACGCCGCCGGAGTGGTACGCCGACGCGAAGCTCGGCATCTTCATCCACTGGGGCGTGTATTCCGTCCCGGCGTTCAACAACGAGTGGTATTCGCGCAACATGTACCGCGAGGGCACCGCGGAATTCGAGCATCACGTCGCGACCTATGGTGACCATCGTGAGTTCGGGTACAAGGATTTCATCCCCTCGTTCACGATGGATCGGTTCGACCCCGACGAGTGGGCGGAGCTGTTCCGGCGGGCAGGGGCGCAGTTCGTCGTGCCGGTCGCTGAGCATCACGACGGTTTCGCGATGTACGACACGCAACGGTCCCGGTGGAGCGCAGCACGGATGGGGCCCGAGCGTGACGTGTTCGGCGACCTGAGCGCCGCCACCGACCGGGCATGGATGGTGCGCGGGGCGTCGTCGCACCGTGCCGAGCACTGGTTCTTCATGAACGGTGGAGCGAAGTTCGACTCCGATGTGCTCGCCGCGCAGACCCTGGACTTCTACGGTCCGGCGCAGCGTGAGGAGACCGCGCCGAGCGAGCGTTTCCTGGAGGACTGGCTGCTGCGCACCGTCGAGATCATCGACCGCTACCGCCCGCAGGTCTTGTGGTTCGACTGGTGGATCGAGCATCCGGCGTTCAAGCCGTACGTCGCGAAGCTCGCCGCGTACTACTACAACCGCGCGGCGGCGTGGGGCCGCGAGGTCGTCATCAACTACAAGTGGGACGCCTTCGCCGAGGGCTCCGCCGTGTACGACATCGAGCGCGGCACGATGGGAGGCATCCGTCCGGCGGTGTGGCAGAACGACACGTCCGTGTCGAAGACCGCGTGGTCATGGGTGCAGAACCACCAGTACAAGAGCGCCAACGACCTGATCGTCGAGCTCGCCGATGTCGTCTCCAAGAACGGCATCCTGCTGCTGAACATCGGCCCGAAACCGGACGGCACGATCCCCGCGGCAGAGCAGGAACTCCTTCTGGCGATGGGTGACTGGCTCTCCGCCAACGGCGAGGCGATCTACGGCACCCGGCCGTGGGTCATCTCCGGTGAGGGGCCGACGCAGGTGGCTGTCGGCTCGTTCGTCGACTCGGAGTCGCGGAGCTTCACCGCATCCGACTTCCGTTTCACCTCCCGCGCCCACGTGACCGGCGACTACGTCTACGCGATCCCCCTGGCAGAACCCGAGAACGACGAGCTGCGCATCCGCGCCTTCGGCCGCGGCGCGGGACTTCTCACTCGCCCGATCAAGGAAGTCACCATCCTCGGCGAATCAGGCCCCGTCGTCTGGGAGCAGACACCCGGCGAGCTCATCGTCCGAACCTCTCGCGCCGCCGTCGTCAAGCTGTTCCTCGAACCGGAGGCCATCCCGCCGCGCACGGACTTCCTGCACCAGTAACCCCTGCACAAACGATTGTGCAGGGGTTGATTCCTGCCCGCGCTCTCGATAGCCTTCGAAACAAAGGATATCGATATCCATGCTTCGACGGCGGTGCGGCCGAGTGGCCGCCGCGTTACGCGGAGCCCAGGGAAGGAAGCATGCAATGACGCAAGCCCGAAACCGCACACGATCACGAATGACCGCCGTGGCTGCCGCCATGGCTGTCGTGGCCGGCCTCCTCGTGGCGGCATCGCCCGCGAGAGCGGCTGTCGACGAAGACCTCATCACCGACAACGTCGTCGCGATCAACGAGACCATCAGCGACGCCGGATTCGTCCACCCCGGCGTGGGACTTTCCGCCGAAGACCTGCGCAACGCTCAGGAGATGGTGCGCACCGGCCAGGAGCCCTGGGCTTCCTACTTCAGCGCCATGTCGGCCACCGGAGCCGCAGGTACCGGGTACCGGGCATCCAACTCCAAGTCCGCCGCCGAACCCGATGTCGCTCTCGATCCGAACTTCAACCACGGCAGCCTGCGCGGCAGGCAGACCAACGACTCCTTCGGCGCGCTCACCCAGTCCCTCATGTGGGTCATGACCGGCAACGAGGTCTACCGCAAGAACGCGATCCAGGCGCTGCGCACCTGGGCGAGCATGAATCCCGACGGCTTCGTGTACTTCGCCGACGCGCACATCCACACCGGCAAACCGCTGTCGCAGTTCCTCATGGCCGCCGAGATCATCCGCGCGACCGACCCGCTCGCCGACGACACCCCCGGCACCCAGGACGGCTACGACATCGTCTGGAGCACCGAAGACGACGAACGCCTGCTCACCAACTTCGCCAACCCCGTCGTCGAGAAGTTCCTGTACTCGAACGGTCGATGGATGAACCAGCACAACTTCGGGCTCTACGGCCGCATCGCCACCGCGATCTATGCGGACGACGCCGAGGCCTACGCCACGGGCGTCGAGTGGACCACCGTGAACGCTTCGTTCGATGACTACATCAACGGCTCGATCGCGCAGCAGATCCCGCTCATCGACGCCGATGACCCCGCCAACCCCTACGGCGAGGACTTCGTGCAACTCCGCGAGATGGGCCGAGACCAGGCCCACGCCGAGTGCAACATCGACAACCTCGCGGCCATGGCCCGCTTCCTCCACGTGCAGGGCACCAAGGTGGACCCCGAGGACGGCACGGTCTCCACCGCGGATGACGCCGTCTCCGCCTACGGGTTCCTCGGCAACCGACTCCTCGCGGGCGCGAACGCCTTCGACGGATACATGATGGGTCAGCCGACACCGTACATCGACGATCGCGGCACCGGCGGCACCATCTCCCCGGCCTACCGCGGGCGGATGTTCAACCCGCTGAACGAGCTGTACTACCAGTACAAGTACGTCGAGGGCGTCGATGTGGAAGCAGAAGCCCCGAACGTCGCTCTGCTGCACCAGCGCATGGACGGCCCGCTCTACAAGTACGGCACCGGCGTCAACAACTTCTGGAGCCCCGGCGACAAGAGCATCGAGTACTGGGTGGCTTTTCCGCCGGAGATCGCCGGCACCGAACCGACCCCGGTGGATGACACCGCACTCACCCTCGGCAACTACGGCATCGCGCTCGACGAGGGCACCGAGATCGTCACCGAAGACGACCGCACCTTCGCCCGCGCGACCGCCGATGCCGACGGCACGGTGAGCGTCGTCAGCCGCGTGATGTACCCGGGCAACAGCAAGTTGGGCGTCCTCGTGCGCACCGATGGCCCTGCCGTCCTGGAGGTGCTCGACAAGGAGGAGCCCGACCCGCGCAACACGCTTGACCGGGAGCCCGGTGTCATGGCGCGGATCGAACTGCCGGACACGCACGGCGAATGGCGATACATCACCTATCCCGCCGGCGGGCCCCACACCCACTTCTTCCGGATCACGGGCGATGGCTCCTCCGTCGACATCGACAGCGTCATGCTCGACGCCCAGAAGAACCTCACGCCGCCCGCCTTCGAGCAGGCACGCAGCCGCTACTACCTGTGGCCGGACGCGACCTCCACCTTCGCACTCGGCGCCACCGACACGGGCGGCGCCCCCGCGCACACCGCGTCCGGCCTGCCCGACGGCGCGCAGCTCGACGCCGCAACCGGCACCGTCACCTGGAGGCCGGGCTCCGGTGATCGCGGCACCCATGAGGTCCAGATCCTCGCCGATGACAGCGACGCCATCTCGGCGCGCACCTTCGAGCTCGTCGTGACCGAGAACCGGCCCAAGATGATCGCCGCCGCCATCGCCGACGGCACTGAGGAGGGCGCGGTCTACACCTCGGCTTCCGACGAGCCGTATCAGGCCGTACTCGCCGACGCGAAGGAGGCGTCCGAGAACGGCAGCGACGAGGAGTTCCGCACCGCGTTCCAAGCCCTGCTCGACGCCATCGAGGCGCTCGAACTGCTCAACCCGCGGCTGGCAGACGGCTCTCTCGACTATCGAAAAGCGGTCACGCCGGTGAACATGACCGTCGACCAGGCCCGGGCCCTCGCCGACGGCAGCAACGAGAGTCACTTCGGCGATCTCCGCGTCGGGTTCGTCACGCTCGACTACGGCGCCCGGTATCGCGTATCGGTCGAGGAGTTCGGCCTCCAGGCCCGCTTCTCGTTCCCGATGCGCTCACAGGGCACGAACGTCTACGGTTCCAACGACGGCATCACGTGGGTCCTCCTCTCGGAGCGGCCGACCGGCGCCACCAATGACATGGAGACCATTCCCGTCATCGCCGAACACCGCGGCGAGGAGTTCCGCTACCTGAGGCTCCAGCTCGACGAGCCGGGCCCGCCGATCGACCCCGCATATCCGGGAATCTGGTCGGTCGCCGAGTTCCATGTCTTCGGCGAGCGCTCCGAAGTCCCCGGAGACATCACCAGCGTCTCGGTGGCCTCTCCCGACGCCGAGGCGAGCAGGGTGATCGCCGGTGACCGCATCGATGTCACGTTCACCAGCGCGAAGCCGATCAGCTCCGCGACGGTGAAGGTCGGCGGGCAGGAGCTCGCCGCGACGAGCGAGGACTCCCTCTCTTGGAAGGCCACCGGCACACTCGGCGACCTCAGCGGGGGCGGTCGCCTCGATGTCACCATCGACCACACGACGGAGGACGCGGAAGCGGCCGCGACGATCCACGGCGCGACCGACGGCACCGCGCTGTACGGCGCGGATGAGCGGAATCTCATCGACCTCTCGACCGCCGCCGTGATCGCAGCGGACGGTTCGGCCGATGCGGCGAAGGCCGGCGAAGCGGCGAAGATGTTCGACGCGAAGGCGACGACCTTCAGCAACATCGCCACCGTCGACGGCCAGGCCGACCTGATCTGGGACTTCGGAGAAGGCACCCGGGTCGCCATGGACCGCCTCGACTACCTGGCGCGCCAGGACAACGAGGGCGTGCGGCAGATGAACGGCCTGGTGTTCGAAGGCTCGAACGACCTGTCGACCTGGACCACGCTCACCGCTCCGACGTTCAAGACGCTGACGTGGCAGAACCTTCCCGCGATGGACGACGGCGCCTACCGGTACCTGCGTGTCAAGAACGGCATGCTGATCCACATCGCGGAACTCCGGCTCCTAGGCACGTCGACATATGACATCGAGCCGCTTCTCGAACGGGCCGACGCCGTGGATCTGAGCACCTACACGCGCGGTTCACGGCTGCTGTTCCCCCGTGAGATCGCCGCCGTCCGCACGGCACTGGCCGAATCGGGGGCAGACGTGCAGGCGCTGGCACAGCGCGTCGTCGACGCGTGGGACCTCTTGGACGCGTCGGCGTCCGAGGCGCCGGCGACCTTCGATCCGTCCTGGGTCACGGCGAACACCGGGACCGGAGACGGCACGACGAATGCGGCGGCGAACGGCTGGCGCATGTTCGACGGCAATACGGCCACGTTCACCGACACGACGACGAAGTTCTGCACGAACACCGTGCTTCCGGCGGATGGGAGCACCTACCGTGTGGTCGGCGTGAAGTACTTCCCCCCGAGACAGTGCACCCCTGCGGGCGACCGGTCTCAGCATCCAGGGTTCCGACGACGGCGGCTCCACCTGGACGGAGTTCGCGAACACGGGCACACCGGTCCGAGGCTGGAACACGCTCACCCTGGCCGAGCCCGTCCAGTACGGGGCTCTGCGCATCAACGGCGGCAACGGCTTCTGCAATGTGGCCGAACTCCAGTTCATCGTCGAGGTGATCGACAAGTCCGGCCTCGCGGTCTGGATCGATGACGCCGCAGCGCTGACCGAGGAGGGCTGGAGCGGGAGCGCCGATGCCTGGGCAGCTCTCGTCGGCGCACGCGACGCCGCCCGCGCCGTCGCCGACGACAAGGGTGCCACCCAGGACGAGGTGGACGCCGCCGCTGATCTCCTCGCCGGTGCGATCGATGCCGACACCGTGAAGCCCGAGGCGACGCTGGCTGCGCCGACCACGGCGGGTCCGTTCTCGTCGCTGGATCTGCAGGTGGATGCGACGGACGATCGTGGCCTCTCCCAGATCGTCGCGAACGTGTACAAGGGTGACACTCTGATCGCGAGTACGCAGTCGGAGATCGCCGACGGTGCACTCAGCGGGAGCCACGCCGCGAATGTGCCGTTGCCGGATGGCGCGTACACGCTGCGGTACAACGCGCACGACGTCGGCGGGAACGTGTCGGCGACGGGCACATTCGAGTTCACGATCGATGCGACCGCGCCGACGGCGACGGTGAAGGAGGGCTCCGAGTTCACGGTGGCGACCGGCCAGACCTATGACAGGGTGAGCTTCAAGCTCCATGACGCGGGCAAGATCGACAAGGTCGAGCTCAACGGGGTCGTGAAGGATCTCAGCAACAACAACTGGTCCGACATCAACTTCGTCGCTCCGGGTGTGTTCGGGGCCGTTCAGGGTGCGAACACCCTGATCGTCTACGACGTCGCCGGGAACACGCAGACGGTCACGTTCACGCTGAACTGACTCTCGCGCACGATGCCCCCTCCCTGTGATCTCGGGGAGGGGGCATCGTGCGTTCGGAGGGCCGGGCGCGACCGGCCGGGTCAGCTGTCCCAGGCGGCGCGGAGCCGCTCGTACTCCTCGGCGGTGACCGGCAGCACCACGCCGTGACAGGGGTCCCTCGGCGGACGGTAGTTCTCGACAGGAGTCCAGGCACCGCCGGCCAGATCGGTCGTCTCGAACGGCACGTAGCGGCGCTCCGCGGTGAACTCGTCGATCCAGAGGAACCATCTGTCCTCCGTGTTCGACCTGTACACGAGCGGTCCCTCACCTCGACTGATCGCGTCGAGACCGATGCCGTCGGCCAGGGGCGTCCACTCGCCCGCCGTCAGCGAAGCGGCAGTCTCGGAGAACACCGATTTGCCGTGCGGAGCCGTGCCGCCCCGCGCGCGTTCGTCTTTCAGGAACCGGTAGTACCGGCCCTCGTGCGGGATCACTGTGGCGTCGATCGTCTGCCAGCCCCGGTCGATCCACACGCGCGGCTCGGAGAAGTGGAGGAAGTCCCGCGTCGTCGCGTACATGATGCGGTTGTGGCTCTGGCCTTCGTGCCGTTCGTCGTCGTAGAGCGTCGACGACCAGTGCACGACGAAGGCATCCTGCTCGGGATCCCAGATCGATTCGGGCGCCCAGGTGTTGCCGGCCTCCGCCGGTGCGACCTCGACGAGGCGCCCTTCCCCCCAGTGCACCAGATCGTCCGACTCCCAGATCATGATCGAGCGGCTGCCCGAGCGCACGTGCCGGTCCCAGTCGAGGTTGCCGAAGAGGCGCAGATCCGTCGCGACCATGTAGTACCGGCCGTCGTCCGGCGATCGCACGATGTGAGGGTCGCGCACACCGCGCTCTCCCGACCGGGAGTAGAGCACCGGCCGACCTCCGTTGAGGTCGTCGAAGTGCAGCGGGTCGTTGCCGTCGCTCAACGCGAAGTGGATCTGCTCCCCGTCTGCCGACTCGCGTTTGAAATGGGCGTACAGATACCCCGCGTACTCGGTGCGTGGAGTCATGGACCGGTTCACTGCGAAAGCGGGAACGGATGCTCGAACGGCCGGCCGGACACGAAGCGCTCCACCTCGGCAAGAGCGGCGTGTCCGAGCCGCCGCAGCTCGTTGCCGGTCGATCCGGCCAGATGGGGCGTGAGGAAGACGTTGGGAAGGGAGTAGAGCGCGTGGCCGACCGGCAGCACCTCCGGGTCGGTGACGTCGAGGATCGCCCGCAGCCGCCCGTTCGTCAGTTCTTCCACGAGTGCGTCCTGATCGACGAGTGAGCCGCGAGCCGTGTTCACGAGCGTCGCACCGTCGGGCATCGCCGCGAGGACCGCCCGGGAGATCATGCCGTCCGTCCGCGCGAAGGCGGGCGCGTGCAGGGAGAGGATGGTGCTGCGCCGCGCGAGCGCTTCGAGGTCTTCCATACGCTCGACCCCGAGCCGTTCGGCATCGTCGGGCATCAGGTACGGGTCGTACACGAGGACGTCCACATCGCGGTCCCGGAGCTGCTCGATGACCAGCCGGCCGATCGTCGATGCGCCGACCAGCCCGATCGTCCTTCGGTACAGGCCAGTGTGCGGCAGTTCGATCTCGCGAAAGATCTCGCGCTGTTCGGTGCGGTAGCGCTGCGATGCCCAGAACGCGTCCTTGGCCGCGAGGATGATCATCGCGATCGTGAACTCGGCGACGGGTACGGCGTTGGCAGATCGCGCCGACGAGACGGCGAGACCGCGCTCGGTCGCGCTCGGGTCGATGAACCCGATCCCGCCGCCCCAGTGCACCACGGCGCGCAGCGAGGCGAGGCGTGCGAGCTCGCGTTCGCCGATCATCGGCGCACCCCATCCGGTGATCAGGAGCTCGAGTCCGTCGATCTCCTCATCGCTCAGGGCATCGATCGATCCGAACGTGCGCTCCGTGTCGATGTCGAGGAGCTCGTGAAGTCGCCGCAGCTCCTCTTCGCCGAACACGAACGGTAGGGTCTCGGCCGCCATGGCGAACGCCGCCTTCATCGCACTCCTCCCGCCACCGTGATCATGCGCGCCGTCGGTCCCGGCGTCGTCGTCACGATGAGTCCCTGCGATCCTGACACGGTGGACCAGCCGGAAGACGCGCTCGGGTAGGCGACGCTCGCCGTTCCGTGCACCCCGGGGACCAGGATCTCGGCCGGTGTCTCTCCCCGGTTCCAGATGAACAGCGCGATGTCTTCGGCGCGGCGATAGCCGAGGCAGACGACGTCGTCATCCCAGCCGGGAAGCCCCAGCGGCCAGAACGGGATGGCCGTTCTGAGCAGGTGACGGTCGCTCAGCTGCAGGCGCACGGCCTCGTGCACGAGCGCGCGCTGCTCGTCGTCGAGCGCATCGAGGAAGCCGGAGAGATACAGCCGGCCGCTCAGGCCGGTGACCATCGTGAAGGCGATCTCCTCGGCCGTCATCGCCGCAGCAGGATACGACCAGTTGCCGCTCTGCTCGGGCAGGATGTGGGCCGGCGCGGAGGCGGCGATCGGCGGGTAGAGAAGAAGATCCTGCTGATCGCTCGTCGACTGCAGGTGGGTGACCGCGAGGAGCGAGTAGTCGGCCCGCATCGCGCCCGAGCTGCAGTTCTCGACCAGCACCGCGGGGTGTCGCTCGTGGATCCCGATCAGCCAGTCGCGGAACGCCCGGGTGTGCCCGAGCAGGCCGTCGCCGGCTCCCGCCGCCTGCCACTGCGTGCCCGCACCGGGATTGATGTTGTAGTCGAGTTTGAAGAACGAGACCCCGTAATCGGCGATCAGGCGGTCGACGACCGCATTCATCCGGCTGCGCACCGCCGGATGCCGGAAATCGAGGTGGTACCTGTCGTGCTCTCGCACACGCGTGCCGAACCGGCGGAAGAACGCCTCCTCGGGAAGAAGTTCCGCGATCGGGCTGTTCACGCCGACGACCTCGGGCTCGAGCCAGATCCCCGACCTCATCCCGAGTCGGTGGATCTCGTCGAAGACGCTGCGCAGACCGAGCGTGAACCGATCGGGTGCCTCGGACCACTCGCCGACGGTGTCCCACCAGTCGCCGATCTCGGGATCGGCGAACCAGCCGGCGTCGATGCAGAACACCTCGGCCCCGGCCGCGGCCGCCTCCCTGATCAGCGGGAGAAGTGCTTCTGTGCTCGGCTGCCCCATCAGCGTGTTCATGAAGTCGTTGTAGACGATCGGCAGATCCGGCGTGGCGACGTCTCGGCGGAGCCATCGGCGATAGGCCGTCAGCTGCGCGATCGCGCCGTCCGGCCCGTCCGGAGACACGGCCACGGCCACGGGAACGGCTTCGAACGACGCTCCGGGCTGCAGCTCGTGAGCGAACTGATGCTCGAGATCGGCGGGGCCGAGGAGCGACAGCGTCGCCCCGTCGCGCGCGGCGGCGAGGTCGACGTGCCAGCCGGCGCTGGTCTCGATCTGCCAGGCGATGGTCTCGCCGGTCTCGTGGTCGAGAAGGTAGCCGGTCGGGAGGTGCTCTCCGCTCGACCACCCGCCCCGGCTGGTCAGGCTGTGGTGCCCGCGGCCGTCCTGGCCGTGCAGGGCGAGGTCGAGGGCGGGCAGGACGTCGGTGAGCGGATGCTCCCGCCAGCGGTTCTCCGCCAGCCATTCGCTGGCGGCGACGCCGAGGGCGAGTCCGCTCAGCGACTCCGTCTGCGGTTTGCCGAAGCCGAAGGACGCGCTGGAGATCGCGGTGAGGATGACCGGCTCGTCGGAGTCGTTGCGGATGACCGTCTCGAACCGCATCACGCCGAGCCCCGAGGGCCGGGTCACCGTCGTGCGCACGACGAGGCCGCTGACCTCGTCGTACTGCTCGATCGTCAGCAGATCGGCATCGGCATCCCGGGTCTCCTGCGCCGATCTCACCCGGAGCCGCTCGCCGACCGCGGACCGCACATAGGCCTGGCTCGATCGCGCGCGCTGCTCGGCCGCGGTGAACACCTCGATGAGCGCGACGCCGTCGCGTCCGATGAGGTTCGATCCATCGAACGACGACAACGATGCCGGCTGCTGCGGCGACCAGTGAAGGTCCGCGACGGCGCTCGGTTCGAGCCTCGCGGCCACAGCGGCCGTCGGCGACAGAAGCAGTTCCTCGGCGATGGTGGACTCCTCTGTCCTGGTGCAAGCATCGATGTTCGCATCGAGTGGATGTCGTTATCCATCAGCGTATCAGAGGTGATGTCATGATGGACATCGAGGGCGCTCGGGACCGTGAGCTGCTCCGGAGAGAGGACGACATGCGGGCAGTCATCGCCAGCGGCTCTGGGCGCTACGCCGACCCGTGGCATCCGTTCGACAGGACGAGTCCGCTGCTCGCGCGCGTACTCGAGCCGGCGGGGTTCGACGTCGAGATCGATGACGATGTCGATCACGCGATGGCGAACCTGCAGGGGGTGGACCTCGTCGTCGTGAACGCCGGTGATCCGTGGCGCTCCGCCGATTCGGCCGGCGCAGCACCTCGGGCATCGACGTCGGGGTTCGCCGCCGCCCTCGAGCGCGGCATCGGCGTTCTCGCCGTCCACAGTGCTCTGTCGTCACTGCGCGACTATCCGGAATGGGCGCCGGCGATCGGCGGCATGTGGGTGCCCGGCCTGTCGTGGCATCCACCCGCAGACATCGCCGACATCACCGGGGGCGAGCTGCCGTCCGGACCGACGATCGAGGCCTTCGCGGTCTTCGATGAGCGGTACGCACGTCTGCAGCAGTTCGGCGAGAGGCAGGTCGTGGCGACGCATCTCGTCGACGGTGCCGTCGAACCCACCGCCTGGGTGCGGCAGCACGGCGCATCGAGGATCGCCGTCGACACTCTGGGTCACGACGAGGAGTCCTACGCATCCGCCGGCCATCGCGCGCTCCTGGCGCGACTCGCCGGCTGGCTGACCTCACCCCGTTGATCGTGGGCGGGCCGGCATCCGCTACTTGAGGCTTCCCATCGTGACGCCGGCCTTCCAGTACCGCTGCATCGCGAGCATGAGCAGCACCATCGGGATGGTCGCCACCAGCGACCCCGTGATGACCAGGCTGGTGAGGTCGACCGTGGAGTCCGCTCCACGCTGCAGCCACGAGTAGAGCCCGAGCATCACCGGCCACCGCTCCGCGGAGCGGAGGAAGACGAGCGGGCCGAAGAACGCGTTCCAGATCGCGACGAAGTGGAGCAGGAAGATCGTCGCTCCGGCCGTGGTCAGCAGGCGCAGGCCGATGCTGAAGAAGATGCGGTACTCGCCGGCACCGTCGATGCGAGCGGCTTCCATCAGTTCCGGGGGCATGGCGCCCTCGGCGTAGACCTTCGCCAGATAGACCGAGAACGAACCGAAGAACGCCGGAAGAATCATGGCCCAGGCCGAGTCGTAGAGACCCACCTGCACGAAGAGCAGATACGACGGGATCGTCAGAAGGGCGCCGGGTATCAGGAAGGACCCGATGATGAACCCCATCGAGATCCCCTTGCCGCGGTACTGATACATCGCCAGGCCGTAGCCGGCGGCGAGCGCGACGATCGTCTGGCCGATCGCTCCGGCCAGCGCGTAGACCGTGGAATTCCACATCCAGAGCCCGAAGACGCCGTCCTGGTAGGTGAACAGCGACGCGAGGTTCTCGAAGAGCCGGAAGTCGGCGAACCAGAGGCCGTTGGTCGTGTAGAGCTGCTCCTTGGACTTGGTCGCCGAGACGATGAGCCACCATGCGGGGCCGACGGAGTAGATCGTGAAGAGGATCAGTCCGGCGAGCACGAACCACTTCGAACCGCCGCGGGCGGAGGCGAGGCCGGAGTGATCGCCTTCCTCTGCGCGTCGTCGGCTGCGACGGGCGGCACGCATCGCCGCCCGCTCGACTTTCTTCACGTCGTCGGTCGTTTCCAGGGCCGCGCGATCGAGATCTGTCAGAGTCATTGTTCAGCCTTGTTCGTGAAGCGGTAGATGACGGCCGACGCGAGGCCGACGACGGCGGCGAGGATGATCGACAGGGCGGCCGCGTAGTTGAGGTTTCCGACTTGGAACGCCTGGTTGAAGATCACCATCGCCGGGGTGAAGTCCTTCGTGATGGTCTCCGGAGACACCGCGCGGAAGAGGGTCGGCTCCGCGAAGATCTGCAGCGTGCCGATGATCGAGAGCACGCCGGTCAGCACGAGAGACCCGCGGACATAGGGCACCTTGATCGACATGGCGACACGGAAGTCGGATGCCCCGTCGACGCGTGCCGCGTCGAAGATCTCGCGCGGCACCGCCTGCAGGGCGCCGTAGAGGATGAGCATGTTGAAGCCGATGCTCCCCCACAGCGCGAGGTTTCCGATCGAGAACCAGACCAGCGAACCGGAGAAGAAGTTGATGTCGAGACCGAGCGCGTCGAAGATCGGCTGGAAGGGGCCGACCACGGGGCTGTACAGGTAGATCCAGATCATCGTCGCCACGATGCCCGGGATCATGTAGGGGATGAGCAGCGAGAGCCGGAAGCGGCCGGCCACTCTGCGGGTGACGGCGTCGACGAGGAGGGCGAGTGTGAGGCTCACGATCTGGGTGACGGGAACGACGATCGCGGCATAGATCGCGACGCGCAGCATCGACTCCCAGAAGACGGCGTCGACGAAGACTCGGGCGAAGTTCTCGAAGCCGGAGAAGCTGATCTCGGCCTCACCGAACCCGAGACCGGAGGACTTCGATGAGAAGAAGCTCTGTCCGAGCGCCAGAACGACGGGGATGACCGTGAAGAAGGCGAAGCCGATGAAGAACGGCCACGTGAACGAGGCGCCTTTGAGTCGCTGGAGGGTGCGCCACGACAGGCGAGGAGACGCGGGTGCCCGTCCATCGTCCGGTTCGGATGGGGATCCGGTCCTGACCTCTGGATCACGGAGCGTTGCTGTGGAAGACATCCGCGTCTCCTTTCCTTCGATGCCGACTCCGGCGCACCACACGGTGCGCCGGAGCACCGCCTAGTCTGCGACGGTGTAGTCGATGCCCTTGCTCTCCAGATCACTCGCGATGTACGCCTCGACGTTGGCGAGCACCTCCTCGAGGGTGATCTGCTTGGCGATGAACTTGCCCCACTGATCCTGCAGCTCGGGGAACCACGCGTCGTAGTTCGGTCCCTGCTCGAACTTGCCGATCGTCTCGGCCTGGGCGTCGGCGATCACTGTGCCGACCTCGGCGGGCGACTGGTCGAACAGCTTGTCGGGCACGACCGCCTCGGTGTAGTCCGAGACGTCCTTGAGCGCGGTCGGGACACCGATGGCGCCGGTCTCCGGGTGCTTGCTGGCGGCGATGCCGTCAGGATCGACCGCTGCGAACGTGGCGTACGCGACGGCTGCTTCCGGGTGCTCGCAGCCGACGGGCACGATGCCCGGGTTCGCCAGGCCCGACGTGACGCGCTCCTTCGCACCCTCGAACTGCGGCAGCGGGACTGCGTCCCACTGTCCGAGGGAGTTCACGAGGTTCGTCTGCAGACCGGTCAGGGACCACCACTGCGTCGGCAGGGCGGCGAGCTGGCCGCTGTCGAAGTACGAGTACAGTGCCGGGCGGTCCTGGTAGGTCTGCGTGGAGTTGAGGTCGTTGTCGACGATCTCCTGGATGATGCCCGCCGCCTTGAGCGTGGACTTGTCGTGCAGGTTGACCGTCCAGCTGTCGCCGTCGATCTTGAACCACTGGGCGCCCGCCTGCTGGGACAGGTTGATCAGCGACGAGGGGTCTTCGCCCGCGAAATTGATGATCTTGACGCCCGACGGAGCGAGTGTCTTCCCGGTCTCGACGAGTTCTTCCCACGTCGCAGGTGCTTCGGCGCCGTTGTCGGCGAGGGTCTTGGAGTTGACCATCATGAACTGCGCCGACGGCCCCGCCGGCACGCCGTAGTACTTGTCGCCCATCTTCGCACTGGCCAGTGCACCGGGGCTGTACCGGTCGGCCACGGGCTCGACGTATTCGGTGATGTCCTGCGCCCAGCCGTTGACGAGCGATGTCGAGAGCGGAGTGAAACCCGGGACGAGGCACGGGACGCCCTGCTTCGACTCCATGACGTTGCGGAAGTTCGTCTGCGTGGCGACGTTGCTCGCCTGCAGCACGTAGTTCACCGTGATGTCGTCCTGGCTCTCGTTGAAGGCGTCGACGACCTGCTGGGTCACTTCCGCATCCCAGCCCCACACGTCGATCGTGACGGGCTCTGATGCGTCCGGCTTCGTGTCGGCCGGGGCCCCGCCGCCGGCGCAGCCGGCAAGGAGGGCGACCGCGGCCAGGCCGGCGGTCAGGGTGAGGGTACCCCGTTGTACAGATCGCATGGATTCACTCCTTTGTGACGTACTCGTCAATGATGTACATGATGCTTCGGACGACGGGTTTCCCCGCGGCATCGTTCGGGATCGCTCGCGGTGGATAACGTCATCCAAAGTATGACCGGGACGCGTGGGCGTGTCAATAGCTGTCCCGGGATCGCCACCCCAGTTCCGGTGAAGCCTGTCCCCAATGGCGGTTCAGTGCGCCACGGCAGTCTGCTGGCGCTCGTTCAGCAGGGCGTGGAGATCTCCTGAGGCGCCGAGGAGTGCGACGCTGCGGCGGCTGAGGTCGGACAGCCGCTCGTCGAGAAGCGCTTGCGCTTCCGCCGTCAGGCCGTGCTCGCGAAGCTGATCGAGTACGCGCGCTATCGGCGGGATGCGGTGTCCGCCGCTTCGGAGTGCGGCGACGATACGCGCTTCACTGATTGCCCGAGCCGTGTATCGACGTGTTCGGGACTGGCTGATCCGGTCCGGGTTGACGAGTCCTTCGTGCTCCCAGTGGCGCAGCGCTGAGGAGCGAACACCGAGCGCCTCTGCGAGTTCGCCGATCGACATGGAGTCGTGGTCGTCGAACACGTGAGCGGTGTCGGCGAGCACGGCGTGGAGACCGTGGCTTGCTTCGCGAACCTGGTCTCGGCTTCGGGCGAGCAGGGCATGCAGGTCGTCGATCTTCTCTGCAGCGGCCTCGAGCGTGCCCTGCATGAGGGCGGGCATCATCTGTCGTGCCGGCACGGGGCCAATCGCGGCGGCCAGTCCGCGATAGGCGCGGAGCGCGGTGATGTGGCGTTCCTCGTAGCGCCGGTATCCGTTGGGGGTGCGCTCGGCGGCGGGGAGGACTCCGAGACGTTCGAGATCGCGCACCTGTTGGGTGGAATAGCCCACGATCCGGGCGACGGCAGCTGTTGTCCATCCCGCCTCTTGAGACTTCGTCGTCTGCATGCGTGCTCCCATCGCGTCAAAGTCCACATAAGCACTTGAAGGGGACGATTGAGGGATGGAGATGAAAGAGATCGTCGATACTGTCAACGACTTCGAGGGCGTGCTCGTGGTCATTCCGGGAGAGGGGAGCGATTCGCCGGAGTTGGCGTGGGGTGATGCCTTCTTCTACTACGCCCCGGATGGTGTGATGCCGGAGCGGACTCAGCCGTACGGAACCATCGTGACGAAGAACTATCCAGGTGACGAGGAATCGCGACTCGACGAGCCAGGCCGGTTCCGCGTGAACATCCACGTCGGACGCGACCGCGCACCGCAGATTGTGGATCGCGATGCCACCCCTGCTGATGCCGATGTGTTCGTTTCGCACCCTCTGTACGGGGCTGCCGGATGGGTGTCGGTGGTGAACCCGGCAGCTTCGACGTCGGAGCAGGTCATCTCGCTGTTGCACGACGCGCATGAGGCAGCACGAGCCCGCGCTTCTCGTCGTTCGGGCAGTGCGTGATGGCATCGCTGCAGGCATTGAGCGAGATCGACCGCCGGCTCGTGGCATGGTGGGCAGCGGACTGCGCCGAACGAGTCCTCGCGCTCTTCGAGTCGGAGTCACCTGCCGATTCGCGGCCGCGAGATGCGATCGCTCGCACCCGGGCATTCGCGCGCGGCGAGCTCGATGCCGCAGGAGAGATCCGTCGCCGCTTCGTCGCCGGACGCGCTGCGCACGTCGTCACCACCCAGCCGGCCATCGCGGCCGCCCGAGCCGCTGCGCAAGCCGCCGGCGTGGCGCATATGGGCGCCCATGCCCTCGGGGCCGCCGCATACGCGGCCAAAGCTGCGGGCTTGTCGAGACCCGATCAGGCCGATGCTGTCTGTGAAGAGATCCGCTGGCAGCTCGATCAGCTGAGCCCGGAAGCCAGGACAGCGCTACGACGGCTGCCGCTCCTCGGTGACGACACGAGCGGTCCGCTCGGACCCGGGCTTCTCAGTCGAGGTGTCCTCGCAGCGAACATCCGCGCCATCCAAGCAGATCTGGCCGATCGGACCTTCTGATCCGCACAATCGCGTTGAGACAGCGACCCGCTCCCACGCGAAACCTTCGTTGTTACGCGAAGTCCCCACCCGGCGCCATGTCGCGGAACCGGGAGTAGTGCCCCTGGAACGCGACGGTGATCGTCGCGGTCGGGCCATTACGGTGCTTGGCCACGATGAGGTCGGCCTCGCCGGGGCGGATGTCCTTGTCGTAGACCGAATCGCGGTGCAGCAGGATCACCATGTCGGCATCCTGCTCGATCGAGCCCGACTCGCGAAGGTCGCTGATCGCGGGCTTCTTGTCGGTGCGCTGCTCGGGACCACGGTTCAGCTGCGAGAGCGCGATGACCGGAACCTGCAGCTCCTTCGCGATGAGCTTGAGGCTACGGGAGAACTCGGAGACTTCCTGCTGGCGTGACTCGACGCGCTTGCCCGAGGTCATCAGCTGGAGGTAGTCGATGATGACCATGCGCAGGCCCTCGCGCTGCTTCAGGCGACGGCACTTCGCGCGGATCTCGACGAGCGTCATGTTCGGGCTGTCGTCGATGTAGAGGGGCGCATCGTTGATGCGCCCGCGGGTCGCGGCGACTGTGGTCCAGTCCCGAGGATCGAGGTTTCCCTTGCGCAGATTCTGCAGGGGGATCGCACCCTCGGCGCTGAGCAGACGCATCGCGATCTCGCTCTTGCCCATCTCGAGCGAGAAGAAGACCGAGGGGATGTTGTGACCGATGGATGCCGAGCGCGCGAAGTCGAGTGCGAGCGTCGACTTACCCATGGCGGGTCGGGCGGCGACCACGATCATCTGTCCGCCGTGCAAGCCGTTGGTCAGTTCGTCGAGCTCCTTGAAGCCCGTCGGAACTCCGGTCATCGATCCGTCGCGGCCGCTCGCGGCTTCGATCTCCTCGAGCGCGGCGTCGACCGCGACCTGCAGCGGAACGTAGTCTTCGGCCGTCTCGGAACCGGTGATCGAGTAGATCTCGGCCTGCGCGTTGTTGACGATGTCCGTCGCATCGCCCTGGCCGTCGTAGCCGAGCTGGACGATGCGCGTGCCCGCGTCGACCAGCCGACGCAGGATCGCCCGCTCCGACACGATGCCCGCGTAGTAGCCGGCGTTCGCCGCGGTCGGGACGATCGAGGTGAGCGTGTGCAGGTAGTCGGCACCGCCGGCTCGGCCGAGTTCACCGGTTTTGATCAGCTCATCGGTGACCGCGACGACGTCCGTCGGCTCACCGTGGGAGTACAGCGAGAGGATCGCCTCGAAGATGAGCTCGTGCTTGGGGATGTAGAAGTCGGCGCCCCTGAGCGTCTCGATCACATCGGCGACTGCATCCTTCGACAGCAGCATGCCGCCGAGCGCGCTCTGCTCCGCGAGAAGGTCGTGCGGTGGCACGCGCTCCGGCGGGCGCTTTCCCCCGAGTCGCTCCTCCGAGATGTCGGCGATCGACACACTGCCCCCTTCGATGCGACGTGATTGCTTCGGCTGCTGCCCGAGCTTGATTGCCTGCGATGACGGTGAGTCCCCACCCTTCGCACAGCGAACCAGGAGCCCCCGACATTCGGTCGCTCGACCACGTTAGGAGCGGCCGATTCCACACGCAACACGGCCTGTGGATAACTATGTGGAAAGCGTGCGGACAAAGCCGGAGTGTCTGTGCACAACGCCTGTGGATAACCCCGTGGACTGCCCTGCCTGTTGACTTTCTTTTTTGCGGGGACCAGGGTTTTCATGTTTCCCCACCCTGTGGATGGGAATCGACTTCAAGGCGTGATTGAAGGTTGAGCTCGTGATGGGGAGATGTGCAGAACCTGGGGAAAGTCAAGCCGGATCTCTCCCGGGCGCGCCTTCGCCGGATGTCCACCCGTCACGCCCGGAAGTCTCATGGACAAAGGATGGATCACAGGAGTACTCTCGAGCGATCTGCGCCCGATCAATCGTCGTCGACGGTCGCGGTCGTCACGCCGAGGAACGCCGCGAGAAGCCGCCCCTCCTCGAGCAGTGCAGACACGGAGGCGTCATCCAGCGCGGCGAACGGAACGATGCGCAGCGATTCTCCCTCGACGCCCCAGGTGCCCCGGAACATGCCGTCGAGCAGGAAGGTGCCGGCGCGTGCGCCGTTGCCCGGCGGCAACGGGATGCGGCCGGTTGTGTCGATGATCCGGGCCCGGTCTCGATGCGAGAAGAGGACGTTGTCGTACTCGGGAAGGAAGCGCGGCGGCACCGGAATGCCGGCGTCGGGTCGTGGCGCATCGGGAAGGTCGTAGAGCGCCTCCCCCCGTTCCGAGACGAACACGATGAGCTGCGGCGCCAGGCGATCGAGCACCTCACGCAGTCCGGTGAGCCCCGACCACGCCTGGACATCGCCGACGCTGGCCGGCCCGAACGCTCCGAGGTAGCGCAGCACGACATCGTCGATCGATGGATCCGCCTGGAGAGGCTGACCGATCCACGAGTCCATGAGGGCGAGCCGCGCCTGGCCCTGCGGCTGCCCCCACACGCCCCTCGGCGTCGGCTGCACGGTCGGCAGCAGATAGCTGACGGCGTAGGCCATGGCGTCCGCGTCGCGGTCGGGCCAGCGCTCGCGGAAGTGCGCGCGCAGCTCCGACCGCGTCAGCGGCGCTTCAGACAGCAGCTCCCGGCCGAGCGCGGTGACCTCCTCCGCCTGCTCGGCCGGAAGACGCTTGCTGAAGCCCATCCGGAACCCTCGGGCGATAGCCGCTTCCGTGAGCGGCCTCATCACCAGCGCGTCATCCGCCGTCACCAGGTGCACGGTGCCGCGCATCAGGGTCGCACGAACGAGGCGGCGCTGCTCGAGGGCCTCGGCAAGAGCCTCCGGCCGGTAATCGCGCAGCCGCGACCAGAGACCGACGTAGGGCGCCAGCGGCGCCTGCCCCTGCATCCCCACGAGCAGCCGGACCGCATCGATCGCGGAGTGGTCGCCGCGATCGAGCAGCAGTTGCCGGGACAGCAGCGCCCTGTTCAGGGCCCGGTCGCTGAGCGTCTGCGCCCCCATGGTCAGCGGTGCTCGCCGAAGAAGCGGCGGAGATCGGCGACGAGGGTCTCGGGTGCTTCCATCGCGGGGAAGTGTCCGGCGTTCTCGTGCTCCGTCCATGACTCGAATGCGGATGCCGGGTCGATGACTGAGCGAACGGAGAAGTCGGCAGCGAAGACCGAGGCCGCAGCCGGGGGCATCGGCGGAGCCTCCCACCCACCGGCGGCGCCCGCGTCGTACGCGCCCTCGTCGGACGCGCCCTCGCCGGACGCGTTGCTGTCGGTGGCCGCCATCGCGGCGAAACGGCGATACACCTGCATCCCCTCATAGAGCGCATGGGCCGACGACCAGCCGCCCTCAGTGAACCAGTACAGGCTCACGGTGGTCAACAGCCGGTCGATGTCGACGGCATCCTCCGGCAGAGCTGCCGCCGGGTCGCTCCACTCCTTGAACTTCTCCACGATCCAGGCCAGCTGGGCGACCGGCGAGTCGTTGAGGCCGTAGGCGATCGTCTGCGGACGCGTGGCCTGGATGTGCAGATATCCCGCACCGTCCTCACGGAAGACGTTGAAGCGCTCCGCGCGCTCCCGGTCGGCGCCGGTGAGACCGTCGACGGGGATCGCGGCCCCCAGGGGGAACGGGCTCGGGCCGTTGACGTGCGTCGCGATGACGCGCCCCGGAGCCACCATCGGCAGCATCCCCACGATGCCGGAACCGACGTCGGTGCCCTGCGCAAGGAAGCGGTCGTAGCCGAGTCGTGTCATCACGTCGGCCATCGCGCCGGCGACGCGGAACAGGTCGCCCCACCCCTGCCCGCTCAGCGGCGAGAATCCGAAACCGGGCAGCGATGGGATGACCACGTGCACGGCATCCTCTTCGCGACCGCCGTGCGCGACCGGGTCGGTGAGCGGTCCGATCACATCGAGGAACTCGACGAACGAGCTCGGCCACCCGTGCAGGAGCAGCAGCGGCCTGGCGCCCGCCACCGCAGACCGCACGTGCACGAAATGGATCGGCTGGCCGTCGACGTCGGTGACGAAGTGGGGCAGTTCGTTCAGCTGCGCCTCCTGCGCCTTCCAGTCGAACCGGTCGCGCCAGTACTCGGCGAGCGGGCGCAGGTAGCTGACCGGGATGCCGCGCTCCCACGCGGTCCCGTCGAGGTCGCGCGGCCAGCGGGTCTGCGTGAGCCGAGTGCGGAGATCGTCGAGGGCGCTGTCGGCGATCTCGATGCGGAAGGGGCGGATGCTGCTCGTCGTGTTGTTCATGACTCCAAGGTAGAAGTCATTGCGGAACGTTCGCTTCCGCAATATAAAAGAGACTTGAGATCATGTTGAGAACTTCCGAACGTCTCCTGCAGCTGCTGTCGTTGCTGCAGGTCCGGCCCTTCTGGCCGGGCCGTCTGCTCGCCGAGCGTCTCGAGGTCACCACCAGGACGATCCGCGCGGATGTGGAACGTCTGCGCGAACTCGGCTATCCCATCGAGAGCACCCCCGGCGTCGCCGGCGGGTACCAGCTCGGCGCGGGTGCAGCGCTGCCTCCGCTGCTCCTCGACGATGAGGAGGCCATTGCGGTGGCCGTGGGACTGAGCACGGCAGCGGACGGCTCGATCGCCGATCTCGAGGAGGCCTCCGTCCGCGCCCTGGCGAAGCTGCACCAGGTGCTCCCGTCGCACCTCCGCCACCGCATCCGCACGATGCAGTCGACGATGGTCGCCGTGCCGTTCCACGGCCCCTCTGTCGGCTCCGACCTGCTCCTCACTCTGGCGACCGCGTGCCGGGATGCGGTGCAGCTCCGGTTCGACTACCGCTCGCATTCCGAGTCGGAGTCGCGCCGCATCGTCGAGCCGTACCGGCTGGCTCTCCGCGCCGGCCGCTGGTATCTGCTCGCCTTCGATCTCGAACGCGACGACTGGCGCACCTTCCGCGTCGACCGGCTCTCTCCGCGCCTGCCCACGGGCCGGCGGTTCGTGCCTCGCGAACTGCCGCCCGAAGGCCCGGCCGACCATGTCGACCGCGGCGTTGCCTCCGCGCCCTGGGAGTACCGGGCGCGCGTCGTGATCCTCGCGCCGCTGTCGGTCGTCGCCGAGCGTCTGCCCTCGTCGGCGGGGCGGCTGACCCGGCGGGATGACGAGAGCTGCGTGCTGGAAAGCGGCTCCGATGATCCGGCGGCGCTGCTCCGCCACCTCAGCATGCTCGACCTCGACTTCTCGGTCGCCGATACGCCCGCTCTCGCCGCCGAGGCCCGCCGCCTCGCCGACCGCCTCTCGCGTGCCGCGGGCGGACACTGAGCACGCCCGGAAACGACGAATGCCCCCGTCCCGAAGGACAGGGGCATTCGTGCGGGTATCGTGCCTTACTTGGCGGCGACGACCTGCAGCGTGATGACTGCGGTCACGTCGTCGTGCAGGCGAACCGTGGCCTCGTGCTCACCGGTCGTCTTGATCGGCGACGTGATGTGCACCTTGCGCTTGTCGATCGCGCCGAGACCTGCGGCTGCGACAGCATCCGCGATGTGCTCGGTCTTGACCGATCCGAAGAGGCGACCTTCGCCACCCGCCTTGACGGCGAGGCGGACCTTGGTGCCCTCGAGGGCGTTCTTGACGGCCACAGCGTCGTCACGATCGTGGATCGCGCGTGCCTGACGCGCGGCCTGGATCGATGCGACCTGCTTTTCGCCACCGCGGGTCCACGCCGTAGCGAAGCCCTGGGGGATGAGGTAGTTGCGGGCGAACCCGTTCTTGACCTCGACCACGTCACCGGCACTACCGAGCCCGGCGACCTCGTTCTTGAGAATCAGCTTTGCCATGTCCCTACCCCTCAGCGTCCGGCGCCGGCGTAAGGCAGGAGCGCCATTTCGCGTGCGTTCTTGACCGCCGTGGCGATCAGACGCTGCTCCTGCACCGAGACACCGGTGATACGACGGGCACGGATCTTGCCGCGCTCCGAGACGAACTTGCGAAGGGTTGCGACGTCCTTGTAGTCAATGACGCCAACCCGGATGGACTTCGCGGGAGCGGTGGGCTTGCCACCCTTCCGCGGCTTGCGGCGGTCGCCGCTCGACTTTCCAGCCATTGTTTTACCTTTTCGATGAGCGGATGCGATCCCGAGACGAGCTCAGGAAACGGATCCGAAGTTGTTTAGAACGGGGTGTCGTCGCCGAAGCTGCCCGGAGTGCTCCAGGCATCTGCGCTGGTCGAGGAACCGGGCGTCGACCACGGCTCCTCCGACACCTGCTGCTGCGCGGGACGAGACTGTCCACCGCCACCGCCACCGCCACCGGCGCCGCCGGTCGAGGCCGCACGGGTGACCTGCGCGGTCGCGTACCGAAGCGAGGGGCCGATCTCGTCGACCTCCAGCTCGATCGCGGTGCGCTGGTTGCCCTCGCGGTCCTGGTAGGAGCGCTGACGCAGGCGACCCTGCGCGATGACGCGCATGCCCTTCGTCAGCGAACCCGCCACGTGCTCGGCGAACTCGCGCCAGACGGATGCACGGAGGAACAGCGCATCGCCGTCCTTCCACTCATTCGCGGCACGGTCGAAGTTGCGCGGCGTCGATGCGATGGTGAAGTTCGCCACCGGCAGCCCGTTCTGCGTGTAGCGCAGCTCGGGGTCGGCCGTGAGGTTTCCCACAACGGTGATGACGGTTTCGCCGGCCATGAGACTTAGGCCTTCGCAGCCTTGGCGGCCTTGCGGGCTGCCTTCTCGTCGGAGCGCTTCGCCTCTGCGATGACCATCGCCTGAGCCTCTTCAGACCGCAGCACCTTGGTGCGCATGATCTGCTCGTTCAGCTTCAGCTGACGATCGAGCTCCTGCGTGGCTTCGCTGGTAGCGGTGAAGTTGACGACGGCGTAGATGCCCTCGTTCTTCTTCTGGATCTCGTATGCAAGACGGCGCTTGCCCCAGATGTCGACCTTGTCAATCGAGCCACCATCGTTGGTGATGACCTTCAGGAACTTGTCGAGCGTAGGGGCGACCTGGCGCTCGTCGATCTCGGGGGTCAGAATGACCATGAGCTCGTACTGGTGCGTCACTTACCCACCTCCTTCGGACTAGAACGGCTTCCGGGGCTTTCCCGGAAGCAGGAGGGTGTGTGAACGTGCCGGCCGTCTTCCGGAGATCCCGGAATCGAGCAGACAACCTTGGCAGTCTAGCGGAGATCCGGGCGTGTCGCGAATGCCGCCCGCCGGCCGTCCTCCGCCCGACGCCGGATCAGCGCCGGATCGGGTCGCGGTGCGGGGTCGGTTCGAGCGTGTAGTCGGTGCCGGCATCCGCCCACGTGTCGGCGCCCGCGCGACCGCGCGAGCGTCGCAGCGCGACGATGCCGCGCACCAGCGGACTGCCGATCCCCAGTGCGACGCGTCCGGCGACCGTGCGGTCCTCGGCGCCGAGCACGCTCGCGCGGTGCCACGCGGCGTGCAGCGCTCCGCCACGCCCGACCGGCACGGGCTTCGCACGCAGTCGGCCTTCGCGGCGCAGCGCGACCAGCTGCTCGACCTGGGTCCACCACGTGGACTCCGCATCCGAGTGGAAGTAGTTGTCGCGCAACCACTGCGGATGCGGATGCCGGAACCGCCGCCCCACGACCTCCTCCGCTCCGCCCAGCAGCCCGCTGCCGACGAAGACGGTGTTCAGCAGCGGCTTGCTCACGCCGAACACGTCGAGGGCGATCACCGGGATGTCGCGCGCGATCGCCTCCACGATCGCGGTCGAGCTGACGGTGACCAGGCCTTCTGCGCTCTCCAGGGCCGCCGCCATCGGCTGATGCGAGAACACCAGGTTCGCCGGCCGCGCGGCGAGCAGATCGGCGTAGGCGTCGCGCTCGAGGTGCGTTTCGGCCTCTCCCGGCCGCGAGCGCAGCTTCACGACCACGCGCCGAGTCGGATCGGCCTCCGCCGCCTGTCGGAGCACCCGAGCGAGCTCCGCCCGTTCCTGCCGTTCGGTCGGCACCAGCGCCTGGGCCGCGAACACGAGATCGGTACCGGACGGGCGCGGCGCGGGGCGCTCGGCAAGGGCGACCCTTCCGGCCGAGTGGCCGCGGGCGCTCGCGCGAACCTGCGCGGAGACGCGTGCCGAGGCAACCGCGCGCGTGCTCTCGATCGTGAGCGACCGCGCGAAGGGCAGGGTGGCCAGCGCCGTCGGCAACGTCACCCCGATCTGCCTGCCGAGTTCGGCGAAAGCCCGCTCCTCCCGATGCGAGTGCAGCACGAGCAGGTCGCTCTCGCGGCGGTACTCGAGCGCCCCGCGCTGGGCGGGGATCGACATCCCGGGCAGTCCGCTGACGACGACGGGGCGCCGCCGCATCCGGTCGATGCGCCGGGCGACGAGGCGCACGAAGGGTCCGCGGCCGGCGAGCACGACGACATCGGGGCGGTGCCCGCCCAGCCAGCCGTCGAGCTCGTCGAATCCGACCCGCGTCACCCCGGCATCCACGAAGGACGTGCCCGCGAGCGCCGTGCGCTGCTGCGCCGGGCTCACGGTCAGCGGGGTGCGCACGATCAGCAGGTGGCGGCGGATGCCCGGCACGGCGTCGAGCAGCGACGCCGACCACTTCACAAACGAGTCGGCGTCGGCGATCGCGACGACCCGCAGCGGATCTCCGTGCGAGGCGGACGTCATGCCGGTACGCGACGCAGCTTCGCCATCGGCGCCTGCTCGCCGGGGAAGACGCGCTTCACCCCGTCACCGAGGGCGGTCTCGATGACTCTGATGTCGCGCACCAGGTGCGCGAGGCCGGTCGGCTCGAGAGAGGCAGCGTGATCCGAGCCCCACATCGTGCGGTCGAGGGTGATGTGGCGCTCCACCGCGACGGCGCCGAGGGCTGCGGCCGCGAGCGAGATCTGCAGTCCGCGCTCATGTCCGGAATAGCCCACCGGCACGCCGGGATAGCGATCCCGGAGCGTGCTGATGACCCGGAGATTGGCCTCTTCCGGCTCCATCGGATACGTCGAGGTGGCATGCATGAGCACGACCCGGTCGGTGCCGAGGGTGTCGAGTGCCCGGTCGATCTGCTCGATCGTCGACATGCCGGTGGAGAGGATGATCGGCTTGCCGGTCTCGCGGAGCGCCACGAGCAGCTCGGTATCGGTGAGGCTGGCCGAGGCGACCTTGTGCGCCACCACGTTGAGATCCTCGAGGAACGCGACGCTCGGCACATCCCACGGGGACGCGAACCAGTCCAGTCCCTGCAGTGTGGCGTGGTCGCCGATCTCGACGTACTCGTCACGGCCGAACTCGACGCGGCGACGGTAGTCGAGGTAGGTCATCGTGCCCCACGGCGTCTCACGCAGCACGTCGCGCATGTGTTCCGGCGTCGAGATCTCCGGGGTGCGCTTCTGGAACTTCACCGCATCGGCACCGGCACGGGCCGCCACGTCGATGAGCTGTTTGGCGATGTCCACGTCGCCGTTGTGGTTCAGGCCGATCTCCGCGATGACGTATGCGGGACGGCCCCCTCCGATCACGCGCGATCCGATTGTGACGGTCATGTCGTCCTCCAGTCGTAGCCTCAGCTTCCTGGGTACGCGCCGGGGGTGAACATCGTGCGAATCGCGGGTTACCGGGGTCGGTCGACCTGCAGAACGCGCTCGATCAGCTCGCGGACGGCGCCCTGTCCCCCGGCGGCGCGGAGCACGACGCGGGCTTCGGATCGCACCAGCGGATGCGCATCCGCGACCGCCACCGGCCACCCCACCGACCGCATCGCGGAGAGGTCGTTGACGTCGTTGCCGAGGTACGCGATGTCCGTGAGCGCGATGCCGTTCTCGGCCGCCCAGTCGGCCAGCGCCGCCTGCTTGTCGTCGATGCCCTGCAGCACCGGCACTCGCAGCTTCTCGGCTCGGGCGCGCACGACGGGGTTCGTCTCGGTGGAGAGGATGAGCATCGGGATGCCGGCGCGCCGCAGCAGCGACACCCCCATGCCGTCCTCCCGGCTCACGCGCACGAACTCGCGGCCTTCGCTGTCGACGAGGGCCGTGTCGTCGGTGTGCACCCCGTCGAAGTCGGTCACCACGGCGCGCACCTCGATCGCCTCGGATCCGCTCACGAGGCCGGCGACGGCGGATGCCACGGCGAGGTGCTGCGCGTCGTCGATCTCGACCGCGGTCCACTCCGGCACCTCGACGATCCCGATCCGGCCGAAGAAGCGGTGCCCGGCCCGTCGGAACCCATCGGCCGTGAATGCGTAGAACGCCCCGGTCTCGAGGAAGTGCGGCTGGCGGTCCTGGCGCCGCGGCCGGTGCGCGGCGTCGTGATTGACGGCGACGGCCGCTCCGTCCTCGCCCCGCGCCCAGAGGAACCCGTACGTCTCGTGCGCCGAGAAGACGCTGTCGCAGCTACCGGAGCGGACCAGCTCGATGGCCTCGTCGATCCCCGCGCTGGGGATGAACGGCGACGTGGCCTGCACGAAGACGACGAGATCGACGGGCATCCCCTCGCCCTCCAGGGCATCCAGCGCGTGCAGGAGGGCGCTCTCCGATGATGCCGTATCGCCGGAGAGCTCGGCCGGGCGGCGGACGACGTGCGCTCCGGCGGCGGCGCTCACCGCGGCGATCTCGTCGTCGTCGGTGGTGACGACGACCACGTCGACGCCGTCGGCCGCCGCAGCGGCGCGCACCGCCCGCACGATGAGCGGCACACCGCCGACCCTGCTGAGATTCTTCCGCGGGACCTGCTTGGATCCGCCTCTGGCGGGGATGATCGCGGCGACTCGGGTCATCGGCCCCGCACCACCTTCCATGCTCGTGCGGCGCGCTTGCGCGCTCCGGCGATGGTCAGTCGGAGTTCCTCGACGCGTCCGACGCCGCCGGCGGAGCGCAGCATCCGACGGGCGAACCCCTCCCTCGGCGCGCCGGGCAGGCGCAGCTCGGCGAGCCGCTCCGCGAAGAAGTACCGCTCGCGCTCCGTGGCGCTGATCGTGCGCAGCAGCTCTTCCGCGCGCGGCCGCAGATGCGCCGCGATGACGGGTTGCATCGCGTAACCGACGGCGTCGACGAGCAGCTGAAGGCGACCGGGCTCGCGGTAGGGCGATGCCGGTCTCGTCAGCGCATCCACGATCGTCGCCGGCACCCGGTTGCTGTTCTCGTAGGGGGCCAATCGCCGCAGCACCGCCGCCGTGCCCGCCGCCGCGATCGGCCGGGCGGACAGCGCCTGCACGGTGGGGAGTGCGGTCGAGAAGCCGGCGACGACGCCGACGGCATCCAGCCTCTCCGCGACCAATTCTGCGGACTCCGGCCCCTCGTACACCGCGAACTCCATGTCGTGGCCGAGCGCGCGCTCGCGCAGCGCCTCGACGAGCTGCGGCGGGGCGGCCGGGTGCGGCTTGAAGACGATGCGGCCCGGCGCCCACCCGGCCGCGCGATCGACCATCTCCGCCTGCATCGCGATCTCCTCGGCCGGCGCGACGAGACCGAGGGCTGCGAGGTACTGCCCGAGCACGAGTGCCGTGGGAGTACCGTCGGCGAGGGCATCGAGTTCGGAGTCGGATGCCGCCGTCTCGGCGAGCACGCGCCCGAAGCTCCCAGCTGCGACCGGCACCCGGACGGCGCCCGCCTCCGTGAACACGAGCGGCTCGACGCCCGGCACGACATCGGCGTACACGACGCGCCCGATGCGCTCGACGACCGTGCGGGGCAGCGCGACGCGGATCGGCGAGTACGTCATCAGCCCGTCGCCGATGATGGTCAGCCGGGCGTCGGGGAAGAGGGAGAGCAGGGTGCGCGCCGGCGCCACCTGGGGGCTCTGCACGCACAGCTCCAGCTCCCCCTCGAGCTTCCACGCGCGGGTGAGCAGGCGGCGCAGCACGAGCAGCTCACCCTCGGACGGGTCCCAGGCGCTCGGATGCAGCGGTGTGAGCAGCGCGTCGAGCGACTCGATCCGATCGAAGCGGGCACGCAGCCGGGCGAGGTTCGGGAGCTCGTCGATGCCGCGCGTCGTCTCGGGCACCCTGGCCGAGTTGAACGGCACGAGGATGCGCGTCCCTCCCCCGTCGAACACGCCCTCGTCGATGGCGGCCGCGGCGGTGGCGAGGCCGTAGGCGCTGTGCAGGGCGAAGAGCTGCGTCATGAGGCTCGTCCTGCCCCGCGCAGCGACCGGGCGAGCACCCTCCGCCGCGACCCCGCGAAGTCGTCCAGGGCGGCCGCGACCTCGGTCGCGGGCAAACGGCGCAGCAGCTCTCGGATGCCGCTGCGCATCTCCGCGCGCAATCGGGGCGTCATCTGCCGAGAGCGGACGAGGTGGTGCGAGCTCAGGGCGAGCGCGGTCCACACGGCTTTCGGCAGGAAGCGCTCCGCCTCGGCATCCTGCTCGACGATGTCGATCACCTGACCGAGCGAGCGGGCGAAGTCGAGCTGGCGGCGATCGTGCACCCGGGTGAGCGAGGTGGAGACGCCCCGTCGATAGAGGAGTGCGGGGGCATCGACGACGGCGAAGGTCTCTGCCTGCAGATGCAGGCGCCAGATCCACGGCCGGTCCTCGGCGGTGAACAGGCCGTCGGGGAACGCGGCGAGTCCGCGATCGATGAGGCGCCGGTGGAACACCCCCGCCCAGGCGTACGGATAGTCGACCATCGTCGTGTCGTCGGCGGGGAGGATCGCCTCCCTCGGCGAGGCCACCACCTCCCGCCAGGCGAACGGCGCGCGCACGAGCACGCGCTCCGTGCCGGTCACGCGCACGTGATCCGTGCGCACGAAGTCGCAGTCCAGCTCGCCCAGCCGACGGGCCAGCACCTGCAGGCGCTGCGGCTGCATCCAGTCATCCCCGTCGACGAAGCAGAACGCCTCGCCTTCCACATGCGCCAGCCCCTGATTGCGGGCGGTGGCGAGCCCGACCGCGCGGGGATTGACGAGCACCTCGGCGTGCGCGAAGCGCTCGGCGTACCGTCGCATCTGGGCTCCGGTGTCGTCGCTGGACCCGTCGTCGATGGCGACGAGCTTCAGCGCGGCCGGATCGTCGAACTGCCGCAGCAGGGTCTCCAGCGTCGTGCCGATGAACGCTCCGGCGTCCTTTGCGGGAAGGATGACGGTGACCGATGGCGTGCGCACAGAACTCCCGGGGCTGGACAGGTATCCGGCATGGTGGCACTCCCCCCTTGCCGACTGGCGACGCCCGGGTGAACACCGGGTGACCTGTGCCGCCCCTCAGCGCACGACCGGAGCGACCTCGGTCCACAGCATCCGGTCCTCGGCGGTCGGCGCCTCCGGGATCCGTCCCAGGCCGTCCGGCTCCGGGATCGCCGCGAGCAGCGACCGGGTGTACGGATGCTGCGGGTCTGCCCACAGCTCGGCGGTGGGCCCCGATTCCAGCACCCGCCCGCCGTACATGACGAGCGTCCGGTCGGCGATGCGCTGCACCACGGCGAGATCGTGCGAGATGAACAGCATCCCCGCTCCGGCCTCCGCGACGAGATCGCGCATCAGGGCGGCGACGCTCGTCTGGGTCGAGGCGTCCAGTGCCGAGATCGGCTCATCGGCCACCAGCAGGGCCGGCCGGGCGGCGAGCGCCCTGGCGATGGCGATGCGCTGCTTCTGGCCGCCGGAGAACTGATGCGGGAACCGCGTCGCGACCTGGGCGGGCAGGCCGACGCGCTCGAGCCACTCCTCGACCCGCGACCCTGCCTCGCCGCGGTGGCGCGCGGTGGCGATGCCGTCGGCGATCTGGTCGCCGATCCGGCGGCGCGGGTTGAGCGACGTCGACGGATCCTGGAACACCATCTGGATGCCGGTGAGGGCGGTCGGGCGACGGCGGATGCCGAGGGGCGCGACCTCGGCGTCACGGAAGCGCACGGTTCCGGCCGCGACCTTCTCGATGCCGACGACGGCGCGCGCCAGGCTCGATTTCCCGCTTCCGGATTCGCCGACCAGCGCGACGGTCTCCCCGACGGCGACCTGCACGGACACCCCGTCGACGGCGATCACGGGCGGGCTGCCGGGGTAGCGCACCACGATGTCTCTGGCATCGAGGACAGCGATCTCAGTCATTCGGGTCCTCCTCGATCCGTGACCCGGGCAGCGCCGCGAGGAGCTTCCGGGTGTACTCGTGCTGCGGCGAGCGGAACAGCGTCTCGCGGTCGGCGCGTTCGACGACCTGGCCGTCCTTCATCACCATCACCTCGTCGGCGATGGCGCTCATCACTCCGAGGTCGTGCGTGACGAGCAGCACAGCGAGTTCCCGCTCGGAGGCGAGGTCGCGCAGCAGGCGCAGGATGCCGGCCTGCACGGTGACGTCGAGCGCGGTCGTCGGCTCGTCGGCGAGGAGCACATCCGGGTCGCAGGCGAGGGCGCACGCGATCGCGATGCGCTGACGCTGACCCCCGGAGAACTGGTGCGGGTAGCGCCGGAGTGCTTCGGCCGGGTTCGGCACCTGCACGGTCTCGAGCAGTTCCACCGCGCGTTCGCGCGCCGCCGCACCGCGCAGCCCGAGGTGCACCCGCATGTGGTCGGTCAGCTGGCGTCCGACCGGCAGCTGTGGATGCAGCGATGCCGAGGGATCCTGGAAGACCATCGCGACCCGGCGGCCGCGGATGCGGTTCAGCGCACGCCGGCGCATCCCGAGCAGCTGCTCCCCGCCGAGCGTGATGGAGCCGCCGGTGCGCGCCTGCCGCGGCAGCAGGCCGAGAACGGCGAGCGCGGTGAGGGTCTTGCCGGAGCCGGATTCGCCGGCGAGACCGTGGATGCGCCCCGGTTCCAGTTCGAGGGAGACGCCGCGGACCAGCGGCCGGCCGATGTCGATCGTGAGATCGCGGATGCTCAGCGCGCTCATGCGGCACCCACCTTCGCCGAGGCGTTGTGCTCGGCCTGCTTCTCGTGCGCGATCTCGGCGGTCGGGTCGAGCACGTCGCGCATCGCGTCACCGAGGAGGTTGAAGGCGAGCACGACGGTGAGGATGGCGAGACCGGGGAACACGCCCAGCCACCACGCGTCGAAGTTCTGGATGGCCGAGGAGATCATCGAGCCCCATTCCGCGGTGGGCGGCTGCGCCCCGAGGCCGAGGAACGACAGGCCGGACAGCAGCAGGATGGCCGCGCCGATGTCGAGGGTCGCGAGCACCAGCACAGGGCCGGCGATGTTCGGCAGGATGTCGACGAACAGCGTCCGCAGCGGCGAGTGGCCGAGCAGGCGCCCCGCGATCACGTAGTTCTGTCCCCGCAGTCCCAGCACGATGCTCCTCGTCACGCGGGAGTACTGCGGCCAGGACACCACGATCGCCGCGATCACCGCATTGAACAGCGAGGGCCCGAGGGATGCCGCGACCACCATCGCGAGGATCACGGTGGGGAACGCCATGAAGAGGTCGGTGATGCGCATGAGGGTCTCGTCGAGCCATCCGCCGAAGTAGCCGGCGACGGCGCCGATCACCGTGCCGATCACCATCGCCGCGAGGACGAGCATGAGCGCGAGCGGAAGGCTCACGGTGGCTCCGGTCATCAGCCGGGAGAAGATGTCACGGCCGTTGCCGTCGGTGCCGAGGAGCGTGTCGATGCCCGGCGGCTGCAGGCGGGGCAGCACCTGCGCGTTCGGCCCGAACGGCACCCACCACTGCGCGGTGAAGGCGACGATGACCCAGCCGGCGGCGATGACGGTGCCGATGATGCCGAGCGGGGTGCGCCAGGCCCGGGGCCAGCGGAAGCGGAACCGCCCGAGGGGTGCGGTGCGAGCGGTCATGCGATCCTCACTCTCGGATCGAGCACGCCGTAGAGCAGATCGACGACGAAGTTGATCACGAGGTAGATGACGCCGACGACGAGGCCGACGCCCATGATGCCGGGCAGATCGAGGTTCGACGCCGAGTTGTAGGCGTAGGTGCCCAGGCCCGGCCAGGCGAACACCGACTCGACGAGCACGGTGCCCGAGAGCAGCGAGCCGAACGCGACGCCGACGACCGTGAGGATCGGCAGCGCCGCACCTCGCAGCACGTAGTCGAGGATGACGCGCATCGCCGGCAGCCCCTTGGCTCTGGCCGCGCGCACGTAGTCGCTGCCGAGCACCTCCAGCACCGAGGTGCGGATGAACCGGGTGAGCAGGCCGATCGTCACGAGCGACAGCACCATCACCGGCAGGGCCAGGTGCGCCATCGCGTCGACGAATCCGACGCCGTCGCCGTTGAGCAGATAGTCGATCGTGTACAGCCCGGTGATCCGGGGCGGCGGGGTGATCGACGGTGAGATGCGGCCGGAGCCCGGTGCGATGCGCAACTGAAGGAAGAAGACGTAGAAGCTGACCAGCGCCAGCCAGAACGTCGGGACGCTCAGGCCTACCAGGGTCACCACCCGGACGATCTGGTCGGTGACGAGCCCGCGCCGGTACGCGGCGAGGGTGCCGAGCACCACGCTGACCGCGAGACTGACGACGATGGCGCACATCGCGATCTCGATCGTCGCCGGTACCGCGGTGGCGAGATCGCTGGTCACCGGACGGCCGGTGACCAGCGAGTCGCCGAGGTCTCCGCGGAACAGGTTCCCCATGTAGATGAGGTACTGCACCACGAGCGGCTGATCGAGTCCGTGCGCCCGGATGAACGCCTCCCGGGTCTCCGGGTTCTGCGAGGCGCCCTCGCCGAGCGCCGCCGAGACCGGATCGCCAGGAACGAGGTTCGTGAGCGCGAACGTCACGATGGTCACGCCGAGCAGCAGCAGCGCAGAGGTGCCGATCCGGCGCAGCAGGTACCCGAGAAGCGGGGACCGGCGCCGCTGCGCCTGCTGCCGCACGGCCACGGTCGTCATGACGGTGGCCCCGCTCAGCCGGCTGGGGCGATCTCGGCGATGTCCATCTCCCAGACCGAGTTGTACACGGCGCCGGAGACGTCATCCGCCGTCGAGATGTTGCGACCGGGGACGATCAGCGGCACGAAGGGGCCTTCTGCCTGCATCGCCTCGGCGAACTCCGTGAAGGCGGACGTCCGCTGGGCGGGATCCGTCGCGCTGGCGGCCTCTGCCGCGATGCCGGCGATCGTCGGGTTCGCCTCGGCTGCCCAGCCGCTGCGCAGGCCCACCTTGAGGCCGGGGCCGAAGGGCAGGAAGTTCGCCGAGTCGGCGTAGTCCGGACCCCAGAACCACAGGCCGAAGCCCTCGGTGCCGTTGACGTACGCGTCGAGTTCGGTGGCGAACGGCGCGGGTGCGAGCTCGACCGTGATGCCCGCATCCGCCAGCTGGGCCTGCACGCGCTCGGCGAGCGGGGTGAACTCCACTCCGCCCACGGGGTAGTCGTTCGGGAACTGCAGCTTCAGGGTCTGACCCGTGTAGCCGGCCGCGGCGAGCGCCGCCTCTGCCTTGCCGAGGTCCTGCTCGATGCCGCCGTCCAGCGCGCCTTCGAACCCGGGCGGGATGACGCCCGTCGCCTGCACGGCACCGGCACCGGCGAGTTCGAGCAGAGCGTCGTAGTCGAGCGCGTAGCGGATCGCCTCGGCGAGCTTGACGTTCGCGAGTTCGCCGGCGACGGCTTCCGACTGGTTCAGCAGCAGGAAGATGGTCTGGCCGGACGGCACCGACTCCACCTGGAGTCCGCCGCCGAGGTTCGCGACCTGGTCGCCGTTGAGGTCCATCGCGACCATCGAGTCGCCGCCCTTGAGGTTGGCGAGCTGCGTGGCGCTCTCGGTGACGTTGCGGATGACGACCCGCGAGTAGCCGGCCTCCTCGTCGCCGTTGTACTCGTCGTTCTTGGTCAGCACGATCTGCGAGGCGAGATCGAGCGTGTCGAGCGTGAACGGCCCGGACCCGGCGGACTCGCCGTCGAGGAACTTCTGGGCGCTGTCGCTGCCGTCGATGCTGCCGCCGTTCTCGATCACGACGTCGGAGTTGACGATGCCGAGTGCCGGGTTGGCGAGGATCGCTGGCAGCTGCAGCAGCGGCGTCTCGGTGGTGAAGGTGATCGTCTTCTCGTCGACCTCCGCGATGGTCACACCGGCCAGCAGGAAGTTCGGCTTCGCGTCGGCCATCCCCTGGATGCGCTGCAGCGTGAACACCACGTCCTTCGCCTCGACCGGCGTTCCGTCGGAGAAGACGCGATCGCCTTCGAGCGTGAAGGTGAACTCGGTCGCGGCGTCGTTCTGCTCCCACGAGGCGAGCCCGGGGACCGGGGTGGACACGTCGGAACCCTCGAAGTCGACGAGCGTCTCGTACAGCGCCTTGGCGAGCATGTTGCCGGTGGGGTCGTAGGTGTGGCCGGGGTCGGCGGTCTCGACGGTGAACGCGGTGTCGATCACGAGCGAGTCCCCGGCGGCGGAGTCACCGCCGTTGTTCGCGGAGTTCCCTCCCGAGCAGCCGGCGAGGGCGAGGAGCGCGACGGCTCCCAGGGCGATGAACGATGTGCTTCGGGGCGACATCATGGCGGCCTCCAAGGGCGAGGAGTACATTCGGGTAGGTCGACATCGAGTGGACGACCGGGTTCAGATTCCCACGATAGGCGGCGATCCGTCTATCAAGAATGGGTAACGCTGTCACGATCTGGTGCCAACCACACCTACAAGGAGCATTATGTCCAGCAGAGTCTCGGAAGTCCCGAAGCAATCTGGACGAAGTGCCATGCCGCTGGACGACGTGTCCTACAGAATCCTCGATGTGCTGCGTGACAACGGCCGGGTCTCGATCGCGTCGCTCGCCGAACGGGTGGGCATCTCGAGGGCCAGCGCCTATACGCGGATGGAGACGCTCGTGCACGACGGGGTGATCACCGGGTTCAGCGCGCGGGTGGATCCGGCCAAGGCCGGGCTCTCGATCGCCGCGCTCGTGTTCGTGACGGTGATGCCGCAGGCCTGGGAGTCCTTCCGCGAGCAGGTCACTGAGATGCCGGACGTCGAATGGTGCGCCATCACCACCGGCGAGCACGACGCGATGCTCCTGATCCGTGCCGTCGACGTCAGCGGCGTGCACGAGTTCTCCACGGGAGTCATCGCGCAGCTGCCGGAGGTGCGCACGGTCGTCAGCGTCGTGGTGCTGGACGAAGTGATCCGCCGGGCGTACCTGCTGCCGTCGGACCTTCCGGAGCGCCGCACCGAGATCCCGCTGGGCATGACCCGCTGGACGCCGGCGTCTCCCGGCCGCGACACGCTGCCGCCGCGCTGATCGGCTTTCTCAGCCCGCGAGGATCTCCTCGCACACGCTGAGCTGGGGAAGCCCGTGCATCTCGTAGTGCTCGACCAGACGGATCGCTCCGTCGTCGGTCAGCTCCAGGTCGCTCTCGCCATCGCCGGTGACGACCGCACCGGATGCGGCGAGCACGTGCACGAAGGAGACCCAGATGGTGTCGCCCGTGCGGGTGCCGACGAACTTCCCGAATGTGACGGTGTCACCCTCGTACCCGCCCCAGATCGCGCCGTCGCGTTCGAAGTATTCGAAGATGCTCGGAGCCTCGTGATCGACCGCCGAGGTCGTCGACGACACCATCCGGAATCGGCGGCCGTCGAGGGAGGCGATGCGTGCGGGGGAAGTCATGCTCCGATTATGGAGGAGCCGCCCGAAGACGCTCGGGCGGGTTCTTCGGGTGTCTCCTGCGGCCACCCGGCGCACGAACGAGGCGAGACGAAACGTTCGCCGAAGCTCCCGTGGGGTGCGTTTTGTCTGACGCACGCAGGTACCGTGGGTCGCATGCGATGGACGTCTGACACCTCGGCCGGAGACTGGCTGCGCGAGCGGCTCGACGACGGCCCTCCGACGGATGCCTGGACGATGCACGTCGTCGTGCCGCGCGGATACCCGGCGTATGCGCGCGTGTTCCACCCCGCGCACCGCGACCGCCCGGTCGGAGACGAGTGGCCCGGACTCCCCTACGATGCGCACCGCGACGCGTGGGATGCCTTCCAGGCACGCGACCCGGAGATCATCGGTGATCGGGTGAGCTGGACCGACACCGCCGCATCCATGGGCACGACGATGCATCCCGGAGCTCAGTGGCAGCACCTCGTCGCGCCAGGGCGCATCATCGAGAACGAGGACGGGCCCCGGGACAGCGCGGGATGGCGGTACTTGGATCCGCCGATCGGTCGGCTGGAGATCGAGCCGCTCGCCGCCGTCGCCGAGCACCTCGTCACGCACACGTCGACCCCGGATGCCGGCTGGGCCGCCGTCTGGGAGGGGTGGGGCGGCCTCCTCGGATTCCGCGGCCACGGCCCGTCACGAGGGTTCTACTCCTTCAGCGACGACCCGAACCATCAGGCGATGCTCGATCGCAGCGGCCGCGACCCCTTCAACAGCGTGTTCCGGAGAAAGACGTGGCAGGAGGGGATCCTCTCCCGCGAGATCTCCGAGGGCCCGAGGCTCCAACTCCCCCATCGGGGGCACGTCTTGTTCTCTGCCGCACCGCGGTCCTTCGCGCACCCCGACTGGATCCTCGACGCACCCTGGCGGGACCGGCCGGCCGAAGAGCACGGCTTCCCGCCGTCGGCGCAGAGTCCCAGCATCCTGTGGCCCGACGACCATGCCTGGGTGCTGGTCAGCGAGGTTGACTTCGATTCGACGATCATCGCGGGGTCCGTGGAGCTGGTCGAGGCGATCCGCGCCGACGATCGCCTCGAGGCCTTCCCGATCGACGAGGGTTCCGAGCTCACCTGGGATGCGGATGAGGTGAACGCGTGACCGCTCCGCAGCCGTCGGTGGCCTTCGACGCCCGCCCGCTCACGGAGCCGGTCGACGCGCGCGCGGTGAGCGCCTTCGCCGCCGAACTGCGGGCACGAGGCTCATCCGGGGCGTCGGCGTCGACTGTCATCGCCGTCGTCGCGCTGGTCATCGCCGGGATGGTGTTCATTCCGGTCGCATCGACGATCGCCCTCGCGATGAGCGCGTCCAGCAGATCGCCGTGGATCGCTGCCATCCCGCTGGCCGTCCTCGCCGCGATCCTCATCGGCGGCGGCGTACTGGCATGGTTCGGCTATCGCGGCGCGCGCGAGCGGCGCTACCGCCTCAACCGCTTCGCTCAGGCGAACGGCATGAGCTACGAGGCGAAGGTCGCCGACCCGCCCCTGCCCGGCATGATCTTCAGCATCGGTGGCGGACGCGTCGCGAAGGATCTGGTGCGCGGCACCGCACCGCGGTTCGTCGAGTTCGGCAACTATCAGTACACGGTGAAGTCGGGGAAGAACTCGACCACCTACACCTGGGGCTACGTCGCCGTGAAGCTCGATGTGCCGCTGCCGAACATCGTGCTCGACGCCGAGGGCAACAACTCCGTGTTCGGGTCCAACCTGCCGGCGTCGTTCCACAAGGAGCAGCGCCTCTCCCTCGAGGGCGACTTCGACAGGTACTTCACGCTGTACTGCCCGGCCGGCTACGAACGCGACGCTCTCTACCTGTTCACGCCCGACATCATGGCGCGCTTCATCGACAACGCCGCGCAGCTCGACGTCGAGATCGTCGACGACTGGCTGTTCCTGTACACGAAACGCCAGGTCACCACGCTGGATTCGGCGACCTGGGCGTGGCTCTTCGGGGCCGTCGGCGCGCTGATCACGAAGTTCGACCAGTGGGCGCGCTGGCGCGATGAGCGGCTGCTGCTGGAGAACCCGGGTGTCGCGGCATCCGCACCGGGTACCCATCAGGCGCTGCCGTTCGCGGCTCCCGCCGGAATGCTGACGCCTCCCCCGGGTGTCGCGGCGCAGGGGCGTCGCCTGAAGCGGCGCTTCACCTGGGTGCCGATCGTGGTCATGGCCGCGTTCGGCATGCTCTGGTTCTGGATGCAGCTGCGCTGAACCGGGCGAGGGGGCAAGACCGGGTGTCGGGGTGGGCGCCTGTGGGGACAGACGTCCACCCCGTCCCCCCTCGGGATCAGAAGAGAATCGACTCCCCCTCCGAACGACGGCAGAGCCGTCAACGCCGGCGATCAGCTGGGGACTGACACTTCACGGCGCGTGTGGGAAAGGGTATACCCGCCCAGGTTGCGCGCGGTTGCGTTCATGCGCCTGCATGCGACGCGAGGCCGAAGTACTCCAGCTCGGCCTCGCTCAGCATCCGGGAGCGGATGAGGAATCGCATACCGGTCGGCCCCTCGACCGAGAAGCCCGCGCCACGTCCCGGTACGACGTCGATCGTGAGATGCGTGTACTTCCAGTACTCGAACTGCGACTCCGACATGAAGACCTCGACAGGTGCATCCAGTCCCACGTCGAGTGCACCCAGCAGCACATCGCTCGGGCCGGTGAGGAACATCCCCACCGGGTAGCACATGGGTGATGAGCCGTCGCAGCATCCACCCGACTGATGGAACATCAGGGGTCCGTGCTGCATCGAGAGCTCGCGGACGAGGAATGCGGCGGCATCCGTCACGGCGACCCGCTCCTTTTGACTGCCGGCCATGTCGCCCCCTTTCTCGTGTCGGATCCCGGCGGATGCCGAAGCGCCCGCCGGGCGGATGCGATTCAGAAGAAGCCCATCGGGCCCTCCGCGTAGGAGACGAGGAGGTTCTTCGTCTGCTGGTAGTGATCGAGCATCATCTTGTGGTTCTCGCGACCGATGCCGGACTGCTTGTACCCGCCGAACGCGGCATGCGCCGGGTACTGGTGGTAGGTGTTGGTCCACACCCGACCCGCCTCGATCGCCCGTCCCGCGCGGTAGGCGGTGTCGCCACTGCGGCTCCAGACACCGGCGCCGAGGCCGTACAGGGTGTCGTTGGCGATGGAGATCGCGTCGTCGAACCCGTCGAAGCTCGTGACCGAAAGCACCGGGCCGAAGATCTCCTCCTGGAAGATGCGCATGTCGTTCGTGCCCTCGAAGACGGTCGGAGCGACGTAGTAGCCCTCGCTGAGGTCGCCGCCGAGGTCGACCCGCTCGCCGCCGGTGAGAAGACGCGCACCGCCCTGCGTGCCGATGTCGATGTAGCTGAGGATCTTCTCCAGCTGGTCGTTCGATGCCTGCGCGCCGATCATCGTGGCGGGGTCGAGCGGGTTGCCCTGCACGACCTTCTTCACCCGCTCGAGTCCGTCCGCGAGGAAGCCATCATAGATCGAGCGCTGGATGAGGGCGCGGGACGGGCATGTGCACACCTCCCCCTGATTCAGGGCGAACATCGTGAAGCCCTCGAGCGCCTTGTCGTAGAAGGGGTCGGTGGTCGAACGCGCGACATCCTCGAAGAAGACGTTCGGGCTCTTTCCACCCAGCTCGAGCGTGACGGGGATCAGATTCTGAGAGGCGTACTGCATGATCAGGCGCCCGGTCGTGGTCTCACCGGTGAAGGCGACCTTGCGGATGCGCTTGTGCTGGGCGAGCGGCGCACCCGCCTCGATGCCGAAGCCGTTGACGATGTTGACGACGCCGGCGGGGAGCAGATCGCCGATGATCTCGAAGAGGAAGAGCAGGGATGCGGGGGTCTGCTCCGCGGGCTTGATGACGATGCAGTTGCCCGCGGCGAGCGCCGGCGCCAGCTTCCACACGGCCATCAGGATCGGGAAGTTCCACGGGATGATCTGCCCGACCACGCCGAGCGGCTCGTGGAAGTGGTAGGCGACGGTGTTCTCGTCGAGCTGGCTGATCCCGCCCTCCTGCGCCCGCAGCACACCCGCGAAGTAGCGGAAGTGATCGATCGCGAGGGGGATGTCGGCGGCGAGCGTCTCGCGCACCGGCTTGCCGTTCTCCCAGGTCTCCGCGACGGCGATCTCCTCGAGGTGCTGCTCGATCCGGTCGGCGATCCTGTTCAGGACGACGGCGCGTTCGGCCGGACTGGTCTTCCCCCAGCCCGCGAACGCCTTCCAGGCGACATCGACAGCCCGGTCGATGTCTTCGCTGGTCCCGCGTCCGACCTCGGTGAACGGCTTGCCGTTGACGGGGCTGATGTTCTCGAAGTACTGCCCCTTCGCGGGTTCGACGAACTCGCCGCCGATGTAGTGGCCGTACCGGGGACGATAGTTCGCGACGGCTCCGGGCTGACCGGGGGCGGCGTAGGCGGTGGACACGTCTTCTTCGACGATGGTCATCCTGACTCCTTCGACGGGCCGCGGCTTCGGTGCTCTGCGGCTGTGCTCAGAACGTAGCTCCGCCGGGGTTGCGCGAGGATGCGCAACGTTGCGGGTACTTGCGCCCGGCCGGGTCAGCTCGTTCCCGTCGCGAAATGTCCCGGTATTCGCGCTGAACACCGGGCCTTTTCGCGACGGGAGCGGTGGATGCTGGCGCCGCGGGTCGCTAGTCGGATTCGAGGCGCGTGATGCGGGCGACCAGGGCGGCGCGCTTCGGTGAGCGTGCCGGCAGCATCTCCAAGGCCAGGCGGAGTGTCGCGGCGTCGTTCTGCCCCTCGGGTATCTCGGCGTAGGCGAGCAGCACGTCCAGGCTGGCCTCAGACAGCATCACCTCGCGCAGTGCGCCGCGCACCGACTCGCGGAACTCCTCGACCCCTGGGGAGGTCGACTCCGGCAGCACCGGCCCGCGATACGCCGTCAGCGCCACACGGTGCGCACCGCGGTCCAAGAGCGACAGCACGTCCTGAGCATCCGTCTCGAGCACGATCGGCAGCCGGTACGGCCGCGAATCCGGGACCAGCCCGGGCGCGTGCCGCTCGAGCACTTTGCGCAGGCGCACCATCTCGGGACGAAGGGTGTCGACCGAGGTGTCCGGACCGTAGACGAGTTCGGCCAGGCGCTCGGCGGAGAGCCCCTGGCGATGCACGGCGAGCATCAGCAGGATCGCGGCGTGGCGGGCGCTGAGCTCGATCACCGATTCCTCCGATGCCGCCTCGGTCTCGAGCCGGGCTCGGTCTCGCCCGAGGACGTGCAGGGTCGCCCGGGTGGTCGGCCTCGCCCGCGTCGAGGTCGAGGCCGGCCGAGGAGTCTCGCTGCGACGGCGCAGTCGAGCCACCATGAGTTCGGACTCCACCGCACGTGCGGTCGCGTCGACGAGAAGGCGCGCCTGCGGCGAGACCACCTCGTCGCCTCCGGTGATGTCGATCACCCCGAGCACGCGCCGCGTCTCCGGGTCTCGCACCGGCGCCGCGGTGCACGACCAGGGGTGCACGAGCCGGTTGTAGTGCTCGGCGCCGCGGATCTGCACCGACTGCCCGAGAGTCAGGGCGGTGCCCGGTGCGGCCGTGCCGACGGCATCCTCCGCCCAGTTCGCTCCGGCGACGAATCCCATGTCGCCCGTGAGCGAGCGCACCTGACGGTCGCCCTCGACCCAGAGCAGACGGCCGGCCTGATCTCCGACCGCGATCACGACGCCGGAATCCTCTTCACTCGCCCCGAGCAGGAGAGAACGGATCATGTCCATCACCGACGCCAGCGGATGCGAAAGCCGATACGCCTCGATCTCCTCGGTGGCGAGCTCGAGCCCCGGCGCGGCCTCCGGCCCGACCCGTCCTCGCAGCGATCGCTCCCAGGACTCGCGCACCAGCGGGCGCACCTGCAGGAGTCGCTTGTCTTCGAGGTTCCCCGCGATCAGCTCCTCGTGCGCGCGCTCGATGAGCAGACGCGATGCCTCCGGAAGGGCATCACCCGAAGGGTGCCACGGCGCGGCCACGAAGTCTCCGATCGTCGGCGGGGAGCGCTCCCAGTGTACGAGCCGGATGCCGCGGGCGGAATGGCCTCGAGACCGGTGCGTTTTGTCGGTCGGGAATCGCGATCGTCGGCGGAGAAAAGGGTTTCGGGGCCGACATCTGTGATCTGAGCCGACAGATGTACCGGAACGACTGCCGACAGCGAGATGCGTCCGGATGCCCACGAACGGCTCAGCCGCGGGCGGCCCACCACTCCCGGAGCCGCTGCTCGGCGACGTCCGCGCCGAGCACGCCCTCGTCGAGACGGAGGTCGAGCAGGAACCGGTAGGCCTCGCCGACCTCGCGGCCCGGCTTGATCCCGAGGATCTCCTGGATGCGGTTGCCGTCGACCTCCGGGCGGATGGAGTCGAGCTCCTCCTGCTCGCGGAGCGCCGCGATGCGCGACTCGATGTCGTCGTACGCGCTGGAGAGCCGTGCGGCCTTGCGCCGGTTCCGCGTGGTCACGTCGGCACGCGTGAGTATGTGCAGGCGCTCCAGCAGGTCGCCGGCGTCTCGCACGTAGCGGCGCACCGCGGCATCCGTCCACGCGCCCTCGGCGTAGCCGAAGAAGCGCAGGTGCAGTTCGATGAGGGTGGCGACGGCATCCGTCGTGCCGCTGTCGAAGCGCAGGGACTGCATCCGCTTGCGCGCCATCCGCCCGCCGACGATGTCGTGGTGGTGGAAGGTGACGACGCCGCCGTCCTCGAGCTTGCGCGTGCGGGGCTTGCCGATGTCGTGCAACAGCGCGGCGATGCGCAGGGCGACATCCGGCTCGGCCCCCGGGTTGCGGGCGTGCTCGAGTTCGATCGCCTGAGTCAGAACGGTGAGCGAGTGCTCGTAGACGTCCTTGTGGTGGTGGTGCTCGTCGACCTCGAGGCGCAGCGCGCTCACTTCGGGGAGGAACTCCTCGATGAGGCCGGTGTCGACGAGGGCGCGGATGCCGCGCACGGGGTCGTCGGTCTGCATGAGCCGCACCAGTTCGGACTGGATGCGCTCCGGGCTGACGATCGTCAGCGTTTCGCGCAGCCGCGTGATCGCGTCGGTCGTCGCCTCTTCGATCTCGAAGCCGAGCTGCGCGCTGAACCGGGCGGCCCGCAGCATCCGCAGCGGGTCGTCGCCGAAGCTCACGCCCGGGTCGGCCGGGGTGCGCAGGATGCCGGCGACGAGGTCTTCGACGCCGCCGGCCGGGTCGACCAGCTTGACCGCCGGCACCTGCAGGGCCATGGCGTTGACGGTGAAGTCGCGGCGAGCGAGATCCCCCTCGATGGTGTCGCCGAACTCGACGGTCGGCTTACGCGTGACGCCGTCATAGCTGTCGGCGCGGTAGGTGGTGATCTCCACCTGCTCGCCCTGGACGCGGGCGCCGATCGTGCCGAAGGCGCGGCCGATGTCCCAGTGCGCAGTGGAGATCGGCTTCACGATGCGGAGGATGTCGTCCGGCCGTGCGTCGGTGGTGAAGTCGAGGTCGTGGGTCTCGCGTCCGAGCAGCGCATCGCGGACCGGGCCGCCCACGACGGCGAGGTCGAAACCGGCGTCGGCGAAGGCGCGCGCGAGCGTCGCGACGACGGGGTGCGCGGCGAGCGCGCCGAGGCGGGCCAGGCCGTCGGCCATATTGAGCATGGGTTCCAGCGTACCGGGGTGCCCCCGTACTCCCGGCGGAGGCCGATATATAGGATCAGCCTCATGACTGACACAGACGGCCCAGCGGCGGACGATCTCGCGGCGAGCAAGCGTGCCACCTCCCGGCGCGATTTCTTCAAGATCGGCGGGGCCGCCGTCGCGGGTGCCGTGGCGGGCGGCGTCGGCGGGGCGGCGATCGGGAATGCGATCGGCGAACGTCATGGCTTCCTCGAAGGATCCAACGACTTCGGCGCGCTCGCTCCGCGGCATGCGCCCGGATTCGACCACCTCGTCGTCGTGATGGGTGAGAACCGGTCCTTCGACAATCTGCTCGGCTACCTGTACTCGAAGGAGGACCTGCCGGAGGGGCAGACCTTCGACGGCCTCAACTTCGGCGACTACGGCAACTTCTCGATCGACGGGACGACGTGGGTCCCCACCCACATCTACCAGGGCGACACCGACAAGATCATGGGCTACCCCAACCCCGACCCCGGTGAGGAGTATCCCCACGTCAACACCCAGCTCTTCAACACCGTCGTGCCCGAGACGAACGCGGCGCTCTTCGTGGAGAGCATGGAGCATCCGTTCAACGCTCCGCAGAACGGCGAGAAGGCGACGATGGGCGGCTTCCTCACCGACTACATCATCAACTACATGCGCCTGAAGAAGGGCACGGCTCCCACCCCCGAAGAGGCGAACCAGATCATGGGGTCGTTCTCCCCGCAGATGCTGCCGACGCTGTCGACGCTCGCGAAGGAGTTCGCGGTGTTCGACAGCTGGTTCTGCGCCGTGCCGTCGCAGACGTTCTGCAACAGGCACTTCTTCCACGCTTCCACCTCGCACGGCTTCGTCACGAACAAGCACGGCGGCGGCTACGACAAGTGGATCGATGCGCCCCCCGTGCCGACCGTCTTCAACCGGCTCGAGGACGCGGGCCTGAGCTGGAAGGTGTACTTCGACGAGCTGCAGATGGTGTCCTTCACCGGCGTGCTGCACGCACCCGTGCTGGAGAAGTTCTGGAAGACCGAGCATTTCGGCACGATGGACGACTTCTACGCGGATGCCGAGCACGGCGAACTGCCCGCGTACGCGTTCATCGAACCGCGCATGGTCTACAACCACAACGACTTCCACCCGCCGTTCGGAGCGCTGCACGAGAGCGACGTGTACGGCTCCGAGGTGATCAACAGCGCGTTCTCCGACGTGCGCGCGGGCGACGAGCTCATCCACGACATCTACACCGCGATCCGGCAGAGCAAGTCCGAGAAGGGCTCCAACGCCGTCAACACGATGCTGCTGATCACCTTCGACGAGCACGGCGGATGCTACGACCACGTGCCGCCGCCCGAGGCGACCCCGCCGAACCCGGCGGACGGTCCCGGCGAGATGGGCTTCGAGTTCGATCGGCTCGGCTGCCGCGTTCCCGCCATCGCGGTGTCCGCGTACACCCGAAGCGGTACCGTCATCAACGACGAGATGCACCACGGTTCGGTGATCGCGACGCTGAGCAGGCTGCACGGTCTCAAGCCGCTCACCCGGCGCGACGCCACCGCGAACGACCTGTTCAACGTCATCAACCTCGACAAGCCGCGGCATCCTGCGGACTGGCCCGAGACGAGGCCGTCGTTCAACCCGGAGAACCCCGAGGCGATTCCGCCGCACCCGGCGCACGCACACAAGGACAAGCCGCTCACGCCGCCTGCCCACGGCCTGCTGGGTCTGCTCCTGTCGCGATACGGACTGCCGGGCGACAAGGAGCCGCAGACCTACGAGGATGCGTACGAGCTGCTGCACAAGCACGGGAAGGGCCTGTTCGGCGTCGACCAGGGGTGAGGACGAGCCCCCGGCATGAGACAGAGTTTCCGGCATGAGACCAGGGCCGGGCGGGCTCTGTCTCGTGCTGGAAGGCCCGTTTCAGGCGGAAATGTCGCTCAGAACAGCGGGTTCTCTCCGCGGGCCTGCGCCAGTGCCGCCGCACGCTTCTTCAAGTGCTGCATGAGGAGCGCGCTGAGCGAAACCCCTCCGATCAGCGCAACGCCGGCGAGCACCCAGACTCCGACATCGGGATCGACGAGTCCGAGCACGTAGACCACCACCACGACGATCAGCAGCACGCTTCCCTCGACGAGGGCGAAGTTGCGGAACAGCCTCGTCTGCCGCTGTGCGTAGTCCTTCTCGACATCTCTCACACGTCCACCGACCGACGAGTCCCCTGTGTAGCTCATGCGTCCCACCGTAGCGAATCAGCTTCGTCGGCCGGAGGGCGGATGCGCTCGCGGTCAGGGCCGCTCAGATGAGCTCGAGGAACAGAAGCCTCTCCCGCTCGTCCCAGGGAACGGCGGGCGAGAATCCCAGTCCCCGATACATGCGGATGGCCGGCTCGCGCCAGTCCCACACCGACAGTCTCACCGGGCGAGCGGCGTGACGAAGGGCTTCACCGATCAGTGCGCTTCCCACGCCATGACCTCTCGCCGGCGGCGTCGTCCAGAAACGCTTGATCTCCGACACCTCGGCACCCCTCGAAACCACGATGATCCCGCGATCCACTCCGTCGACCGACGCCACGAGCACACGCATCCCGGCCAGCGACTTCTCGGGGTCCGTGATCTCATGGGCGTAGCGATCGGGAAGTGCAGCTGCCCGTGGGGTGAGGTCGTGATCCGCCTTCTCCGCCTCCGTCTGCTTGAGGTAGTCCTCCAGCAGGGCGGAGACTGCGGCTTCGTCTTCGGGAAAGGACGCCTCGCGGACGACGACCATGCTCGAGCGGTCCGTCATGCGTCTGAGACGGGATCGCCCTGAACCGGCCCCTCGGTGTTCGGCTTCCAGCCCAGGGCCGGTGCAACGTGCTTCGCGAACGACTCCAGCACGTGCAGGTTGTAGTCGACGCCGAGCTGGTTCGGGATGGTCAGCATCAAAGTGTCGGCGGCCATCACAGCCTCGTCTGCGAGCAGCTGATTGATCAGCACGTCCGGCTCGGCCGCGTAGGTCTTGCCGAAGGTCGAGCGGAAGCCGTCGATGATTCCGACCTGATCGCTGTTCTCCTCGGAGCGCAGTCCGAAGTAGGCGCGATCCATATCGGAGACGAGCGGGAAGACGCTGCGGCTGACCGAGACGCGCGGAGTGCCGGTGTGACCGGCCGCCTTGTAGGCGGCGCGGTACAGGTCGATCTGTTCGCGCTGCAGCTCGTGGAACGGTACTCCCGTAGCCTCGGTGAGAAGCGTCGAGCTCATCATGTTGAGACCGCGGCGCCCGGTGTCCTCGGCGGTCGCCCGTGAACCGGAGCCCCACCAGATGTGGTCGCGCAACGTCGGCGACTGCGGCTCGATCGCGAGGTAGCGCCCGGCGCCGACCATCCGCGGATCGCCGGGGGCGATGCGCTCGCCCTCGATGGCGGCGAGGAACAGGTCGAACTTCTCCCGGGCGAGCACGCTCCCGCGCTCCGCATCCTCTTCATCGACGTACCCGAACGTCTCGTAACCGCGCAGCGCGGTCTCGGGTGACCCACGGCTCACACCGAGCGCGATGCGCCCGTCGGCGATGAAGTCGAGAGCGGCCGCCTCCTCCGCGAACTGCAGCGGGTTCTCGTAGCGCATGTCGATGACGCCGGTGCCGACCTCGATGCGCTTCGTGCGCGCAGCCATCGCGCTGAGCAGCGGCATCGGCGAGGCGGCCTGACGGGCCCAGTGGTGCACCCGCACGTAGGCGCCGTTCACGCCGATCTCGTCGGCGCCCTCTGCGATCTCGATGGTCTGCTTCAGCATGTCACCCGCGGTGCGGGTCGCCGAGCCGGGTACGTCGGCGTAGTGCCCGAACGAGAGGAATCCGAAAGCCTTCATGATCTATGCGAACGAATGGATGCTGCCGGCTATTCCCGTACGCCCGACGATGCGGGCGGCGCCAGGAACCCGTCGAACACGAGCGAGCGGATGCGGGGCTCGAGGTCGGCCCACAGATCGGCGAACGGCACCTCGAACAGGTCGGCGAGCGCGGCCGCGATCTGCATGACCGTCAGTTCGCCGTCGCACGCGCCGACGAATGCGGCGAGCGCCGGGTCGACGGACAGCGTGCGGGAGAATCCGCCGCCCTGACGCAGCTCGATCACGCTCGGATCGTCGTCACCGGGGAGCAGGTGCCTCGCCTCGGTGACGTCGGGCGCGGTCACCAGGGTCGGTGGAAGACCGGCGGCGAGCAGGTCATGCGCCGCGAGACCGTCTCGCAGCGCCCGGCCGACGCCGGACACCGGCTGCGATACGGTCTCGATCCGCCGCAACGGCGAATCCGCCGAAGCCGGGCGACGCAGCAGCACGTAGCCGAAGCCGATCGATGTCACTCCCCGCAGGGCGAAATCGTCGAGCCACGCGGAGAGCAGAGGCGTGAACGCCGCATCCCTCGGGGTCGTGCCGCCGTCGCGGATCCAGAGTTCCGCGTAGCCGAGCGGCGTGAGCTCCTCCCGCTGCACCACCCACAGGTCAAGACCGGCCGGAACCCATGACGACAGCCGTTCCTGGCCATGCGCTCCCGTGCGCGTCTCCCAGTTCCCGAGCAGCTGGGCGACTCCCCCGGGCGTCAGATACGAGGGAACATCACGGATGAACTGCTCGACGAGCGCGTCGCCGACGAGACCGCCGTCGCGGTACTCGTACTCCGGCACTCCTTCGCCGCGCGGCGTGATCACGAACGGCGGGTTCGAGACCACCAGGTCGAAAGCCTCTCCGGCCACCGGCTCGAACATGCTCCCGTGGCGGAAGACGATGTTCGACACGCCGTTGATCCGCGCGTTGAGCTCCGCGTAGGCGAGGGCACGTGCCGAGAGGTCGGTCGCCACGACCGTACGGGCGTATCGGGCGACGAGGAGCGACTGGATGCCGCACCCGGTGCCGAGATCCAGGGCCCGGTCGACCTCGATGGGAAGGATCGTCTCAGCGAGAGTGCGTGATGCGCCGCCGACGCCGAGCACGTGGTCGGCAGGAAGGGCCGTCCCCAGCGCGGTCTCGTCGAGGTCACTGGCGATCCACCACTCCCCGACGCCGTCGGCATCGACGAAAGACTGCGGGCGCAGCAGCGCGCACGGGGTCACCGTCTCCGCGTCGGCGCGGGCCAGACCCAGAGCGGTCAGCCCGTTGAGCCCGAGGCGGGGGACGGCCGCTGCGACGAGGTTCGCCGGCTGAGGCATCCCGAGCACGAACAGTCGTCCGAGCGTCGCGAGTACTCCCTCGTCACCCGAGATCGCGCGCAGGATCGGCTCGCGCATCCCCCGCCCGAGAGCATCGTCGGCCTCTTCTCCCCACAGGCGCCGGAGCGGTTCGGAGCGGAAGTCCGCGGCGTCGAGGTCGGCGGCGAGCGCAGCGCAGTGCAACGGCTCGGGTACGGGCGCAGGGGTGTCGGACACGGCCGTCACTCTACGCGTCTTCAGGGTTCTCCTTCGGTCGCACACCTAGAATCACAGGGTCAGTACTCACGAGCAGCCAGCGTCGCCGGCGTTCGAGGAAGACCCTATGACCGTGATCACTCCCGAAACCGGCCTTCGCGCGCAGCTGCTGCGGCTCGCGCGCGGCGCGGTCGCATTCGCGATCGTTCTGGGCATCTGCGGGATGGGTGCCGCTCCGAGCTACGCCGCGACAGACGCGCAGTCCGAAGAGGGCTTCGTGGAACTTTTCATGTCGGTCGGCCTGAACGGAGCGGTGGCCCCGGGAACGGCCACCACCGCCGAACTGACGGTGCAGAACGGCGCCGACGCCGAACTCTCCGCAGGGCGCGTGGTCCTCGAACTCGGTCGCACTGCGCTCAGCGATGGCGCATCCCTCTCGGCCTGGCTGGATGAAGGGGTGATCGACGCGGTGTTCACCCCCCTGGGCTCCGACGGCACGACCTCCGTCGAGCCCGGCGCCTCCTCCACCACGAGCATCACCGTTCCGCAGGAATCCCTCGCCGACCTCACCCCCGGTGTCTATCCGCTGCGGGCCACACTCAGCGGCACCGACGGCGCCGATTCCGACCCCGCCATCCTGACCGACGTCGCCTCGAGAAGCGTCCTCATCGTCACCGCCGCCCCTGCGCCGCAGGTCGGAGTACTCGTGCCGATCACCGCGACTCCTGCGAGCGGGTCGCTCCTCACCCTCGACGAACTCGTCGCGCTGACCGCGCCGGACGGCGCTCTCACCGCGCAGCTCGAAGGGGTCGTCGGCACTGCCGCCGCGCTGGCGATCGATCCGGCCATCCCCGCCGCGATCCGGGCGCTGGGCACGTCGGCCCCGGGCCGGGTGGTCGAATGGCTGGCGCGTCTCGAGGCTCTTCCGAATGAACGGTTCGCACTGCAGTTCGGCGATGCGGATGCCGCCACGCAGGCCCACGCCGCTCTCCCCGCACTGCTGCAGCCGACCACCCTGCGCGCCTTCCTCGACCCGAAGCTGTTCCCGAGCGCCCCGAACACCGCCTCCCCGGAACCCACGCCGTCACCGACCCCCGAACCCGCCGTTCCCGACGACACGGCACTGACCACGGTCACGGGAGCGATGCCCGGCATCCTCTGGCCGCGGGGCGATGTCACCGGCGACGACCTCGCGACCTTCGCCGGCTACCTCGGCGGGCCCGCGACGACCATCCTGCCCTCCACCTCCATCGACGAGAGAGTGAGCGGGCACGCCGTCGCCGGCGAGAACGACCTCCTCATCACCGACGCCGCCATGTCGGCCGCTCTGTCGGCCGCGGCAGCCGAACCCGACACCGACGCGCGCGCCGGTGCGCTCGCGGCCGCGAACGGGCATCTCTTCCTGGCTGCGCAGAGCGCGCCGGGTGTCCCGCTTCTCATCGGACTCGAGCGCGACGAGACCCGCACCGCTGCGGCCCTGCGCGCCGCGATCTCGGCCGTCGACACTCCGGCCTTCGACCTCTCGGCGCTCCGCTCCGCTGCTCCGTCGGCCGTGACCCTGACGGCAGCCCCGGATGCCTCCCGTGCCACCGCGCTGCAGGCGATGCTGGCCGACGAGGTCACCCTGAACGCCTTCTCGACGATCCTCGACGAACCGCAGCTGCTGCTCGGCCCTGAGCGCATCCAGATCCTCCGGGTGATCGCCGTCGGCAAGACCGATGATGAGTTCACGACGGCCGTCGACGAGCATCGCACCGCCACGCAGACCACTCTGGGATCCGTGGGAATCGAGCCGACGAGCACGATCCAGCTGTTCGGAGCGAATGCGGACTTCGGCTTCTGGGTGCGCAACGATCTGCCGTGGCCGGTGAACGTCCGTCTGCTCGCGCAGCCCTCCGACCTGCGCCTCGACGTGCAGCGCGAGACCGAGGCCCGTGCGGACGCCGCCAGCAACACCCGCGTCAAGGTTCCCGTGTCGGCGCGTGTCGGCAGCGGCGAGCTCGACGTGAGACTCAGCCTGAAGAGCCCGACCGGGGTCGACATCGGCACGACCCGCTACGCGGATGTCTCGGTGCGCGCCGAATGGGAGACCATCGGCCTCGTCATCTTCGGCGGGCTGGCCGCGCTGCTGATCGTCGTGGGCGTGGTGCGCACGGTGCGCCGCCGGCGTCGCAATGATGCGGATGCGGCAGCTGAAGACGTGAAGGCGGATGCCGAGGCGGCACCGCTCGAGGAGGAGCATTGAGCAGTCTCGGCCGGGCCAGCGCCATTCTCGGGGCGGGAACGCTGGTCTCACGGCTGACGGGTCTGCTGCGCACGATCGTGCTGGTCGCCGCGATCGGATCGATCGGGCGGGCCGGTGACGCCTTCGGCACCGCGAACCAGTTGCCCAACAACATCTTCACGATCATCCAGACCGGCATCCTGACCGCCGTGATCATCCCGCAGATCGTCCGGGCCGGGAGCCACAAAGACGGCGGCCAGGCGTTCATCTCGAAGCTGTTCACCCTCGGCACGATCGTGTTCGTCGGAGCGACAGCGTTGGCGATGCTCCTCGCCCCGTGGCTCGTGTTCGTCTACGCGAAAGACTTCACGCCCGACCAGCACGCCCTCGCCACCGCATTCGCCTACTGGTGCCTGCCGCAGATCCTCTTCTACGGCCTGTACGCGCTCGTCGGCGAGACCCTGAACGCGAAACGCGTCTTCGGCCCGTACACCTGGGCCCCCATCGCCAACAACGTCATCTCCATCGCCGGCTTTCTGCTCTTCATCGCGCTGTTCGGCGATGACCGTCGCAACGTCGACATGTGGGATCCGGCGATGATCTCGGTGCTCGGGGGAACGGCCACCCTGGGGATCGCCGTGCAGGCCGTGATCCTGCTCGCCGCTTGGCGAAAGACCGGTCTGCACCTGCGCCCGGACTTCCACTGGCGCGGCGTCGGACTCCGGCACGTCGGCCGGCTTGCGGGCTGGACCTTCGCGATGGTCATCGCCGGCCAGCTGGCCGGACTCGTGCAGGCGACGATCGTCTCGGCCGCGTCTGGCGATCACCCGTCCGGGTTCATGATGATGGCGGCCTGGCTCGTGTTCATGCTGCCGTACTCCATATTCACGGTGTCCATCGGCACCCCGTACTTCACGCAGATCTCCGAACACGCCGCCGAAGGGCGAGACGACGATGTGCGCGGCGACGTCGCCCGCTGCATCCGCGTCGTGTCGCTCTTCATCGTCGTCTCGACGGTGGCCCTGGTCGCTGCATCCGTGCCCGCCACCCGCATCTTCACCAACGACGCCGCCGACGCCGCCGCGGCAGCTCCCGTGCTCATCGCGTACCTCGTCGGGCTCCTTCCGCTGTCGGTGCTGTTCATCGTGCAGCGCACGTTCTACGCCTACGGCGACACGCGCACGCCGTTCTGGTTCACCGTCGTGCAGTGCGCGATCATCGTCGCCACCGCTGTCGCGCTCCCCTCTTTCGTGCCGCTCTCCCAGCTGGCCGCGGGGGTCGCACTCAGTCAGTCGATCGCCGGCATCGTGCAGATGATCATCGCCGTGTGGATGCTGCGTCGACGTCTCGGCAGTCTCGAGCTCGGCCGCACGGCGCTGTCGCTCGGTCGCTACGTCATCGCGGCGATCTCGGCCGGGTTCGCCGGCTGGGGCACCTTCCTGCTCCTGGGCGGGAACACCGGCTGGACCACCGCCGACAAGCTCTTCGGCGCCCTCGGCACGGCGGTGATCGGTGCGGCCGCCGTCGCGGTCTACATCCTCGTGCTGCTCCTGCTGCGCGCCCCGGAGCTCAAGGTCGCCACCTCGATGCTGCGGCGCTTCCTGCCTGGTCGTTGAGTCGGCCGGCTGGGAGCCGGCACCGAATGTTCATGTCAGGGCTCCATCGACGCTGTCTCCGGGAATGACCCGCCGTTACCATGGGTTGAACCAGGGGAACAGACTTTCAGCAACGGAGAGCACATGCGTCAGGTCATCATCATCGGCTCCGGCCCGGCCGGTTTCACGGCTGCCATCTATGCGGCGCGCGCGAGCCTCAACCCGCTGCTCATCGCGAGCTCCGTCGAGGTCGGCGGCGAGCTGATGAACACCACCGAGGTCGAGAACTACCCCGGCTTCCCCGAGGGGATCCAGGGCCCCGAGCTGATGGCCAAGTTCCAGGAGCAGGCCGAGAAGTTCGGTACCGAGGTGCTCTACGACGACGTCACGTCCCTCGACCTGGACGGACCCGTCAAGACGGTCACACTGGGCAGTGGTGCGGTGCACGAGGCATCCACCGTCATCTACGCGACCGGTTCCGCCTACCGCAAGCTCGAGGTCGCCGGCGAGGAGCGCCTCTCCGGTTACGGCGTGTCCTGGTGCGCCACCTGCGACGGCTTCTTCTTCCGCGAGAAGACCATCGCCGTCGTCGGCGGCGGCGACTCGGCGATGGAAGAGGCCACCTTCCTCACCCGCTTCGCGTCGAAGGTGTACGTCATCCACCGCAAGGACTCCCTGCGCGCGTCGAAGATCATGCAGGAGCGCGCGTTCGCGAACGAGAAGATCGAGTTCATCTGGAACAGCGAGGTCGCCGAGATCCAGGGTGCGGATGCCGTCACCGGCGTGCAGCTGCGCTCGACGGTCGACGGATCGCTGCGCGACCTCCCGCTGGACGGCGTGTTCGTCGCGATCGGCAACGACCCGCGTACGCACCTCGTGCACGGCAAGCTCGACCTCACCCCCGAGGGCACGATCTGGGTCGACGGTCGCACGTCGATCACCTCGGTCCCCGGCGTGTTCGCCGCCGGCGACGTCATCGACCCGACCTACCGTCAGGCGATCACCGCTGCCGGAACCGGAACGGTGGCCGCACTCGACGCGGAGCACTTCCTCGCCGACCTCGAGGACGCATCGGTCGAGGTTCCCGCGGCTGAAGCCGCGGAGATCATCGTCGCATGACCCCTCGGGAACACATACCGGTCGCCCGCTGTTGTAGCAGGCGAATCCTACGATCAAGGAGAATTTCTGATGAGTGCACAGGCGACGAGCCAGGCGACCTGGGAGCAGGACGTGCTGCAGGCCGATGGTCCCGTACTGGTCGACTTCTGGGCGGAATGGTGCGGCCCGTGTCGCATGGTCTCCCCCGTGCTCGACGAGATCCAGTCGGAACATCCCGAGAAGATCACGATCCTCAAGCTCAACGTCGATGAGAACCCCGAGCTCGCCATGAAGTACCAGATCACGTCGATCCCGGCGATGAAGGTGTTCCAGGGCGGCGAGGTCAAGCAGACCATCATCGGCGCCAAGCCGAAGTTCGCGCTCGAGAAGGACCTCGAAGCCTTCATCGGCTGACACTCGGCTCTTCATGACGAAGCCCGCCCCCTCCGCTTGGAGGGGGCGGGCTTCTTCATGAGCGCGGCGGATCGCTCAGATCCCGCGGGCCGATAGTCTCCTCGTATGACGACACTCTCACCGAGCAACTCCCGGCTTGGACTCGCGATCACTTCCCTTGTACTGGGGGCTGTGGCGACACTGATGATCCTCGGATACTGGCTCATCGGCGGCTCCTCGGACCAGGGTCTGACGAACGCCGTCGTATTGGCTGTCCTGTTCTTCTACGCATCGGTGGTCGTCGGAGCGGTCGCCGTCATTCTCGGGATCGCGGCGGCCATCTTCTCGCGGCCGAGACTGTTCGGCGCCATCGCGATCGTTCTCGGGGCCGTACCCGTCGTCGCCGTCGTGGTGGCACTGGCTGCGCAGGCAGGCTAGCGACGCAGGCCCCGACCCCGTCTCAGGATGAGACCGTCGGGTCCCATCTCCGGTGCCGTTGCTTCTCGTCGAGCAGTCCCCAGACCGCCGGCGTCAGATCGGGATACTCGAGGGCGATCTGACGGAGCACCCGGTAGTGTCGCGCGGCATTGGGGCGCACGCCGTCGTTCGCATTGATGTTGTCCGCGCGGAGCAGGTAGACGACCAGCTCGTCCACGCTGGGCAGGTCCTCCATGAACTCCCACGGGTCCTCGCCGCCGAGCAGGCGCTCCTGGATCAGCACGGCCAGTTCGTCCGCCGCCTCGGCACGCAGAACTTCGAGACTCGCGCGGCGTGGAATGGACTCTGACACCATTCCAGCCTACGCGCGCTACCGGCGGGGTCGGCGCTCCACCTTGGCGTCGTCGGTCATCTCCTCCAGTTCTTTGCCCTTCGTCTCGGCCACCTTGAAGTAGACGAAGAAGAACGACAGCAGGGCGAAGAACGCGTAGAACCCGTAGGCGAAGGTGAGGCCGATCTCGGAGAAGGCCGGGAACGTCGTCGAGATGAAGAAGTTCGCCGCCCACTGCGCCGCCGCCGCCACGGCAAGGGCTGCAGCCCTGATCGAGTTCGGGAACATCTCCCCGAGCAGCACCCAGACCAGCGGCCCCCATGTGGCACCGAAGAACACGACGAAACCGTTGGCGCAGATGAGAGCGACCGTCGACCACGGGTCGGGCAACGTGACCGTTCCGGCAGCGTCGAGGGTGCCGAACGAGAACGCCAGCGCCATCAGGCCGAGCGTGAGCGTCATCCCGACCGAACCGACGAGCAGCATGACGCGTCGGCCGACCTTGTCGACGAGCATGATGGCGATGATCGTCACGACGATGTTGGTGACCGAGGTGATCACGGTGATGAGCAGTGCCTGCGCTTCACCGAAGCCCACGGACTGCCACAGGGTCGTGGAGTAGTAGAAGATCACATTGATGCCGACGAACTGCTGGAACACCGACAGCAGGATTCCGACCCACACCACAGGTTTCAGGCCGAACCGGTTCCCGCGCAGATCACGCAACGATCCCGTTCGATCGGTGTTGATCGTTCCGGTGATCTCCGCGATCTTCGCCTTCACGTCGACTGTTCCGGTCACCGTCGTCAGCACCTGCTCCGCCTTCTCCAACTCGCCCTTTCCGACGAGATAGCGCGGAGACTCCGGGAGGCGCAGCGACATGATCCCGTAGACGAGGGCGGGGATCGCCTCGACGATGAACATCCAGCGCCAGGCGGTGAGACCCCACAGCGGCGCTGCGGCCTCCCCAGCGATGCCCGCGAGCATCGCATCGGAGAGGAGTGCCGCGAAGATGCCCGTCACGATCGCCAGCTGCTGGAGAGACCCGAGTCGTCCGCGGATGTGTGCCGGCGAGACTTCGGCGATGTAAGCGGGAGCGATGACGGATGCGGCTCCGACACCGAGTCCACCGACCACGCGCCAGATGATCAGATCGACAACGCTGAACGCGAGTCCCGACCCGATCGCCGAGAGGAAGAAGAGCGCAGCGGCGGCGACCATGACGGGGATCCGACCGCGCTTGTTCGCGATGGGTCCGGCGAACCAGGCACCCACGGCGCAGCCGATCAACGCCGACGAGACTGCGAAGCCTTTGAGACCGACTCCCAGATCGAACCCCGATACGTCGCCGGCGAGGGCGTCGACAGCGCCATTGATCACCGCGGTGTCGAACCCGAAGAGGAATCCACCGAGTGCTGCAGCGATACTGACCGCGATCACACGTCCTTGGATGCCGGCTGCTGTCTGGACTCTGGACATGTCATCCCCCTCATCGTCGAATTGACGCGAGTCTAGGCGAAGCGATCCGCCGCTGGGGGGATCAGCCCTGACCGTATCCTTCTTCGCCCAGTTCGGAGAGGATGCGGTTCAGATCCTGGATCGAAGCGAAATCGATGGTGACCTGGCCTTTGCGCGCGCCGAGAGAGATCTTCACGCGGGTGTTCAAGCGGTCTCCGAGCTTGCCGGACACCTCGTCGAGGTACGCGCGTCGAGCCCCGGGAGTGGGTTTCGGCGCCTTCCCGGCCGCGGTGGGCTGCGACTTCGCGGCCTCCTCCGTGGCACGCACCGAGAGGTCTTCGTTCACGACCTTGTCAGCCAGGCGCTGCATGGCCTCCGGGGTCTGAAGGCTCAGGATCGCCCGGGCGTGGCCGGCCGAGAGCACGCCGGCCGCCACACGCTGCTGCACGGGCACCGGCAGCTTCAGCAGGCGGATCGTGTTGCTGATCTGCGGGCGGGAACGACCGATGCGCGTGGCCAGCTGCTCCTGGGTGATGCCGAAGTCCTCGAGCAGCTGCTGATAGGCGGATGCCTCTTCCAGCGGGTTCAGCTCGGAGCGGTGCAGGTTCTCGAGCAGCGCGTCGCGAAGGAGATCCTCATCGGCGGTCTCACGAACGATCGCCGGGATCGCTTCGAGGCCGGCCTCACGGGCGGCGCGCGTGCGCCGCTCCCCCATGATGAGCTCGTACTCGCCCTCGGAGTTCTTGCGCACGACGACCGGCTGCAGCACTCCGAACTCGCGAACGCTGTGCACGAGCTCCGCCAGGTCTTCGGTGTCGAAGTGAGTACGGGGCTGGCGCGGGTTGGGGACGATCTTGTGCGGGTCGATCTGAACCAGGTGGATACCAGGGACCTCGGCCAGTTCCTCCTTCGGCTGGGCCTCGGGGCCATTGATGTCGATCCCGTGAGCCGGTCGGAGATTCGCGCCGGGGAAGAAGACGTCGACGGGACGCTCCATCTGATCGGCGGTGGGGATCAGTGCGCCGATCCCCCGGCCCAGTCCAGTGCGCTTGGCCATCATTTCTCCTTGCTCTGCGACACGGTACGTGTCGCGATCTCGACGGCTGCCTCGCGGTAGGCGATGGCGCCGGCGGACTGCCCATCGTAGGCGATCACGGTCTGGCCGAAGCTCGGCGCTTCCGACACCCGCACCGAACGCGGGATGACGGTCTCCAGAACCTGGCTCGGGAAGTGACTCCGCACCTCTTCCGCGACCTGCTGCGCGAGCCGGGTGCGTCCATCGAACATCGTCAACAGGATCGTGGACAGGTGCAGCTCGGGATTGAGGTGCTTCTGGATCATCTGGATGCTGCCGAGCAGCTGACTCAGACCCTCCAGCGCGTAGTACTCGCACTGGATCGGGATGAAGACCTCGGATGCCGCGGTGAAGGCGTTGATCGTCAGCAGCCCCAAGGACGGAGGGCAGTCGATGATCACGAAGTCCACCGGGCTGTCACGGAGGTACTCCTCCAGTGCGCGGCGGAGGCGGTGCTCGCGGGCGACCTGGGCTACGAGTTCGATCTCTGCGCCGGCGAGGTGAATCGTGCTCGGTGCGCAGAAGAGATTGGGGTTCTCCGGGCTGACCTGAATGATGTCCGCAAGAGGGAACTCTTCGATCAGGACGTCGTAGACGCTGGGGATGTCCGCGCTGTGCGGAACGCCGAGCGCGGTCGAGGCGTTGCCCTGCGGATCGAGATCGATGACGAGCACCTTGGCGCCCAGTCCCGCGAGAGCAGAAGCGATGTTCACCGCCGTGGTGGTCTTTCCGACCCCGCCCTTCTGGTTCGACACGGTGAGAACCCGCGTCTCCCCGGTGAACTCGACGTTCACGGCTTCCAGCGCGCGGCGGCGGGCGGAGAGGTCAGCGAGTTCCCGCGCGAGCGGCGTATCCATCCCGAAAGAAGACTTCGGTGATGCCTGTTCGGATTGTTTCACGTGAAACATCCACTCCTTTCGGGGCCGCGTTCCACTCTAATCGCAACGGGGGACGTTGCTTGTCGCTCGTAGTGTTGTTGGTGCGTTGGGCATCCTAGAAACGGGCTCCGGGATGCTCCCCTTCGTTCGCAGAGCGGGTTCCCTCCCGCTTCGCGGGCCCCTCCCGATGCTCACCCGCGGGCGAGTAGCAACAGTCTGTTGCGGCAGGTGGGTGGCAGCGTCTCGCTTCGCTCGACGACTGCGCGGTGATCTTCTGATGTACGCCGTATGAAGAACGTCGTCACTTCGTTTGCGGAGGGCGCGGCGCGGGTTAGAGGGAGATGTTTCACGTGAAACAGCGCTCGGAGAGACTGGATCAGCGCGTCCGATCGAGTTTCAGACGAGCGGGGATCACCACGCCTCCATTGGGCGTATGTTTCACGTGAAACATACGGAGTCGTGCAATGCCTGACGGATGAGGTCGCGAGCCTCGGAGATGGCGAGGTCGTTCGCGTATGACTCCCATCGTTCCAGCGGGGAGATCACCCACTCCCAATGAGGCCGTTGAGGTGCGATCCGCAATAGACGATCCGGTGGAGGCCAGCCGTACTCGTCGCGCGCACCCACATACGCCGCCGACACTCGCCAGCCCTCATCGCGAGTGCAATACCCGATGCTCGCTCGCCGATTCCAAGATCAGGTAGACCGCATCGATCGCGACACTGTTGTCCAGACACGCATCCACGTGCATCCCCGGGCTCGCCGGCAGATCAATCGACAGCTACTCCCCGCGTACATCATCACGCATGTTTCACGCGAAACATCTCGCCTCGGGACCACGGCGCTTCCTATCCAACCGAAGCAGTGATGTCCTTCACTCAGCGTGCATCAGAAGATCACCGCACGCAGTCGTCGAGCGAAGCGAGACGCTGCCACCCCTCTACTCACCACCAATGATGGAGAACCGTCCTGATCACCGACACAGAGGGCGCAGGGATGTCCCCGGAGTGAGCATCGGGAGGGGCCCGCGAAGCGGGAGGGAACCCGCTCTGCGAACGAAGGGGAGCATCCCGAAGCCCGTTTCTAAGATACCCACCGCACCAACCGACTACCCGCAAAAGCCCTATGTTTCACGTGAAACATCGAAGCCCGGCCTCAGCCCCGAACAACCGCCCGAACAACTCGTGTCGTCTCCGGCAGCACACCTTCACCGAGCACTTCAACGCGAACCCCGGAGAGCCGGAACTTCTTGACCTGCTTCTGCGCCGCCTCGATCTCGTTCGCGGCGTTCATCCCTTTGAGCAAGACTAGCTCTCCCCCATCGCGCACCAAAGGCGCTGTGATGGGGATGAGTGTGCGCAGAGCACTGACGGCACGTGCGGTGACGACGTCGAAACCCTTGGGACGACCCACCTCTTCGGCGCGAGCGCGCAGCACCTCGACGTTGTCCAGCCCGAGATCGTTCACCTGCTCATTGAGCCAGGTGACACGACGTTCCATCGGCTCGATGAGCGTCCAGTGCACATCGGGGCGAGCGATGGCCAGCACGATCCCCGGGAGGCCAGCACCGGAACCGATGTCCGCCACAGACCCGGAGAACAGAGGTGCTGCGATCGCACTGTTGAGAATGTGACGGGTCCAGAGTCGTGGGAGTTCAAGCGGGCCGATGAGTCCGCGCTCCTCCCCGACTCGGGCCAGGGCGGCGGTGAAGGATCGGGCAAGCTCGACTCTGTCGCCGAACAGATCAGCCGTGACCGCCGGCTCCGCCTCGACTGCGTTCACGAGCGATCTCCAGCGGGATGTTTCACGTGAAACATCAACGACGGCGGAGAACCGTGTGCCGATCGGCACCTTCGCCGTACGACTCCGAGACGAGGCCCCGCTCGGCGGCGACATCGTGCACGAGCTTGCGCTCGTAGCTCGACATCGCGGGCAGGGATGCCTGGGATGCTCCCTCGTCCAGCTTCGCAGCCGCAGCATCCACGAGCGTCTCCAACTGACGACGACGTACGTCGCGGGATCCGCCGATGTCGAGGATGAGGCGCGAGAACGAACCGGTCTTGTTCTGCACGGCGAGACGAGTCAGCTCCTGCAGGGACTGGACGGTGTCGGGTGCGGAGAGCAGCGCGAGTCCGTCTCCCTCTGCCTCGACCGAGACATATGCCCGACCCTGGCGGACGTCGAGATTGAGGTCGCCATCGATGTCGGCGATGTCGAGCAGCTCTTCGAGGAAGTCTGCGGCGATGTCGCCTTCGTTCTCGAGCTCGGCCACCGTCGGCTCGGTGTGTGCGGTCACGCTCTCGGTCGTCATGCGGTGGGACCCTTCTTCTTCGCGCGCTTCTTACCCACGGGCTGCTGGCGCTTCGGTGTCTCGGCCTTCGCCTTCTCCACGGCCTCGAGCAGACGCTGCTGCTCGGCCTCGTACACCGACATCGGAACGACCTTGCCGGACGAGTCGATGGCCTTGCCCTTGCGCGCGAGTCGCTCTTCGCGCGCCTTCGCTGCCTCGGAACCGGGAGTCGGCATCTCACGGATGACGAGGAACTGCTGCCCCATGGTCCACAGGTTCGAGATGAACCAGTACACGACGACACCCAATGGGAAGAAGACACCCGAGAAGATGAAGCCCAGCGGAAGCACGTAGAGCATGATCTTCTGCATCTGGTACGCCTGGCCCGTCTTGGCCTCCGGCGACAGGTTCTTCGAGATGATCTGAAGCTGCGTGAAGAACTGCGACCCGATCATGAGGACGACCAGGGTGGCGAGAATGATGATCGCGGTGACGTTCTGCGCGTCCACCGCATTGCCGAGCGTCTCATGCAGAGACGCACCGAAGACCTTGGCGTCGTAGAACTGTCGCGTGAGATCGGCGTTCAGAAGCCCGACTCCGCCGACACCCCAGCCGGCGTGCTTGGTCACATCGTTCAGCACGCTGAAGAGGGCGAAGAAGATCGGCATCTGCACCAGCAACGGCAGACAGCTCGACATGGGCGTCGTGCCGTGCTTCTTGTACAGCGCCATCGTCTCGCGGCTCATGGCCTCGCGAGAGAGCTGATCCTTCTTACCGCGGTACTTCTCCTGAACTTTCCGCAGTTCAGGGGCAATTTCCATCATCTTTCGCTGGCTCTTGATCTGCTTCACGAAGAGCGGGATCAGAGCGGCTCGGACGACGATGACGAGACCGACGATCGAGAGCACCCAGGTGATGCCGGATGCCGCAGGCAACCCGACGGCCGTGAACAGCGCGTGCCACGCGACGAGGACCAGCTCGACGACCCACTTGAGGGGCCAGAGGATGGTGCTGAGCAGATCGAACCCGCCGGCGGCCGGCGGGGGCGAGGTACTTGCGAACAGAAGGTCGAGACCCACCGGTCAGTCCTTTCGAGCAGGGACGACGAAACCATTCGAGGTCAGGTCGTGGCGGAAGTGTTCGTGCGGCGGTACGTCATCGACGCCACCGCGGGACCAGGGATTGCATCGCAGGATGCGCCAGGCGGAGAGCAGCGCTCCCCGTGCGGCACCGTGCTGCTGCACCGCACCTACAGCGTAGGCGGAACAGGAGGGATAGTACGCACAGACGTCTCCATACAGCGGGGAGATCACCTTGCGATAGCCGGCGAGGAAGCCCAGCACCAGGTTGCGCGGGATCAGCGGGATGCTGCGCACAGCATCCTTCGCCTCAAGATGCCCCGTGCCCACCGATGACTGGGGAAGGGCCGTCATGGTGCCGGCCGATCTGCGTCAAGCCGCCCGAGGCAGCGGTGTACGTCTGCCCGCAGTTCGGCGAAACTCGCCGACGCGGACGCAGGAAGGGCACGGATGACGACATCCGTGCCCTCGGGGACGAGCTCGAGCGCTTCCGCACAGACGGCTTTGAGCCGCCGTCGAACGGTGTTGCGCACCACAGCCGTACCCACCTGCTTGCTGATGATGAAGCCGAATCTCGCGACTCTGCTCTCGCCCGTCGACAACATCGAAGTCACGACGCGCGCCCCGCCACAGCGTGAACCACGTCGAACGACCAGTCGGTAGTCGCTCCCGCGGGTCAGACGATACGGGCGGGCGAGCACAGCGGGCTACGCGGAGAGCTCGGTGCGGCCCTTCGCACGGCGGGCCGCGAGGATGCCGCGACCGGCACGAGTGCGCATGCGGGCACGGAAGCCGTGCTTCTTGGCGCGACGACGGTTGTTGGGCTGGAAGGTGCGCTTAGTCATGGAATCACTCCGGGAATACTGCCACCGGGTTCACTGCGACCGGAGACATGGGGAACTGCCAAAAATGGCATAAGTCAACCGACTAAGGGTACGTCTTGGCGGCGCGCAGAGCAAATCTGCGCACAGCGAGTGACCGCACCCGGCAGGATGCGCACAGCCATTATCCACAACCTGGTCGCCCGCGTGCGCGCAACACGCGCGCGGAATCTCCAGGGCAGGTTGCCGTTCTCAGCCGCGGTGACTACCGTGGCATCCGAAGTTATCCACAGGGGGGCCGTAGTTTTCCGACCTTCCGCGAGCCCCGTCCGGAGCACCATGTCCTCACCTGCCTTGCCCGATGTGCCGATCTGGACGACGGTGCAGGAGCTGCTGGCAGATGATGACCGGGTCACCCCCCAGCTGCAGGGCTTCCTGAGCCTCGCGGTTCCGGCCGGTGTGATGGGCGCGACGCTGTACCTCGACGTTCCCAACGACCTGACCGCCGCGCAGATCAACAAACGTCTGCGCCTGCCGATCATGGAAGCCCTCTCCCACATCGGCGAGGAGGTCACCTCGTACCGCGTGGTCGTGAACCATGAACTCATCGAGCAGGCCACGGCGCCGATCTCGGTCACCGACTTCGGCCGCAGCGAGCAGCCCCGCCCCGAGTCGCCGATGGAGCAGCCGACCCCGATCCGGCACGAGTCGCGCCTCAACCCGAAGTACACCTTCGACAACTTCGTCATCGGCCAGTCGAACCGGTTCTCGCATGCGGCCGCGGTCGCCGTGGCCGAAGCCCCGGCGAAGGCCTACAACCCGCTCTTCATCTACGGCGACTCCGGCCTGGGCAAGACGCACCTCCTGCACGCGATCGGCGACTACGCGCAGTCGCTGTACACCGGCGTCAAGGTGAGGTACGTCTCCAGCGAGGAGTTCACGAACGACTTCATCAACTCGATCGCGAACAACCGAGGCGCGGCCTTCCAGGCGCGCTACCGCGACGTCGACATCCTCCTCATCGACGACATCCAGTTCCTGCAGGGACGCGCGGAGACGCAGGAGGCGTTCTTCCACACCTTCAACACGCTCCACGATCACAACAAGCAGGTCGTGATCACCAGTGATGTCGCACCCAAGCACCTGACGGGCTTCGAGGACCGGATGCGGAGCCGCTTCGAGTGGGGGCTCATCACCGACGTCCAGGCTCCCGACCTCGAGACCCGCATCGCGATCCTCCGCAAGAAGGCTCAGAGCGAGTCGCTGCACATTCCGGACGAGGTCCTGGAGTACATCGCCACGGTCGTCTCGTCCAACATCCGGGAACTGGAGGGCGCGCTCATCCGGGTGTCCGCCTTCGCAAGTCTGAACCGCTCGGCACTCGACATCTCTCTCGCCCAGACCGTGCTCCGCGACATCATCGACACGGCCGAGGACAACATCATCTCGCCGACCGACATCATCACCGCCACCGCGGGCTACTTCAAGCTCACCGTCGACGACCTGTACGGCTCGAGCCGCTCCCAGCAGATCGCCACCGCACGTCAGATCGCGATGTATCTGTGCCGCGAACGCACCAGTCTGTCGCTGCCGAAGATCGGTCAGCTGTTCGGCAACCGGGATCACACGACCGTGATGTACGCATACAAGAAGATCAGCGAACTCATGAAGGAGCGGCGCTCGATCTACAACCAGGTCACCGAGATCACCACGCAGCTCGGGCGACGCTGACGAGCGAGCGACGAGGCTCTGCAGAAGGGGCACGGACATCCGCAGGGGTCTCCGTGCCCCTTCTGCGTCCCAAGGGGGTCGGCGCGCCGTCGATAGATGCCTCTATGCACATGTGGATAACTTGTGGATGGAACCCGTTCACATCGGGACGGATGTGGGCGAATCGGGCCAACCTGTGGATAACTACCCGGTTGCTCCATTCCCTGTGGATGCCGCCGAACCGCGGATTCCTCAGGGATTCCACAAGTGACAGCCGTGTAGTTCCCTACTCGCGACTACTATCCACCGAGTTATCCACAGAATCCACAGCGGTTAACACCGTTAAGGAGTTAACCCTTTGATGAGCGCGATCCGATCACCAGAAGGTGCGAAACCCGGGCGTAGGGAACGACAGGAGTGTGGGGCTAGCATGGGAAGCCCTGCACACAGGGACCGGATGATGACGGCACATCAGAGAACGATGACAAGGGAGCACCCGTGAGGTTTCAGGTCAACCGCGATGTCTTCAGCGAGGCTGTGTCGTTCGTCGTCAAGCTTCTGCCCCAGCGCAACCCGCAGCCGATCCTGGCCGGTGTGCTGATCGAGGCGGATGGCTCGGGCCTCACGCTCTCGGCATTCGACTACGAGGCATCCGCTCGCACGACCATCGAAGCCACGGTCGAAACACCCGGCACGATCCTCGTCCATGGGCGTCTGCTCTCCGACATCGCCAGCCGCCTGCCGAACGCGCCGATCGACATCGCCGTCGAGGAAGATGGCAGCATCACCGTCACCTGCGGTTCGGCCCGCTTCACCCTGGCTGCCATGCCCGTCGAGGAATATCCATCGATCCCCGAGGTCGCCGGTTCCACGGGCGTGGTCCCGGCCGACGACTTCGGCACCGCGATCGCCCAGGTCGGTTTCGCCGCCTCTCGCGACGATGTCACCCCGGTGCTCACCGGTGTGCAGCTCGAAGTCTCGGGTCAGAGCCTGAGCCTCGTCGCCACCGACCGCTACCGGGTGTCGCTCCGCGACATCCCCTGGGACGGTGCGGCCGTCGAACAGGCAGCTCTGGTTCCTGCCCGCACGCTGCTCGAGGTCGGGAAGACCTTCGGTCACGCCGGCACCATCCAGATCGCGTTCTCCGGAGCAGGCGAGCGCGAGATCATCGCTTTCACCGCCGGCAACAAGACGGTCACGTCGTTGCTCATCAAGGGAAATTTCCCCCCGGTCCGCCGCCTTTTCCCGGAGCAGACCGACCACTACGCGGTCGTCAACACGGCCGACCTCGTCGAAGCCGTCCGCCGAGTGTCGCTGGTGCTCGACCGCGCAGCTCCGCTGCGATTCACATTCACCAGCGACAGCGTCACGATGGATGCCTCCGGCAACGAGCACGCCCGTGCCTCGGAATCCGTCGACGCGATCCTCTCCGGTGGCGATGACGTCACTCTCGGACTCAACCCGCAGTACCTGATCGAGGCCCTCGGCGCGGTCAAGAGCGAGTTCGTACGCGTCACCTTCACCTCGAGCGACAACGCGAACAAGCTCAGCCCGGTGCTGATCACCAGCCAGACCTCCGTGGAGCAGGCCGGTCTCGACTCGTTCAAGTACCTGCTGCAGCCCAACCTCCTCCTTCGCTGATCCACAGGATCAGCAGCACCCGTTCGGCCTTCGCCGTCGCGCCCTGATCGCGACGACCGTCGTTTCGCCGACCGAGCGCTGATGACTCCCCGCTTTACATCGTCGAAACGCGGAGTCCCTGGCACGAAACATGCCGCTGTCAGAGTGTGCGTACCCGATGAGCACGGCTGCTCCGAACAGCCGTGCAGCCGCGCTCGTCTTCCTCTGACGAAAGACGCAACGCATGCCGGATCACACCCTCATCCGCGGCGGGCGAGGTCTCATCGCGACCTTTCTCGCTGCAGCCGCCATCACCGCATCGACCCTGGGAATCGCATCCTCTGCTTCAGCCGAGACCACACCCGAACCGGCGGACACGCTCACCATCACTGCCGATAAACCGAAGGCCGCAGTCGGCGAGACGATCACCGTGACCGTCTCGGCCGAGGGCCTCATCGATGTCTACGCCTACGAGCTCTCGATCGGATTCGACCCCGCACTCCTGTCACTCCTAGATGGCAGCGAGGTCTTCCCCGCCGGAGGTATCTCGGCGGCGAACGTTGAGGACGGTGCGGTCTCGGCGGTGGCGACGCGACTCGGCACCTCGCCCGGTCTATCGGGAGCCCAGTCCCTTGTGACCCTGACCTTCACCGCACTCGCGCCAGGAGATGCGGCAGTGACCCTACTCCGCGGAACCCTGGTCGACTCCACGGGCGCATCCGCCGATATCGAGGTCGGCGCGGCGACGAGCACGGTCATCGCAGATGCCGGTGGCGGAACGGATCCGGGTAGCGGAGGAGGCACCGGCGGATCCGGGTCGAACGGGTCCACTCCCCCGCCCGTGGAACGGGATCCGCTCGCCGGCACAGGCGGGGAAGCGACGCCATGGATCGTCGCCGCCACCGGCGCGCTGGCCGCCGTAGCCACTGGAATCGTGCTGATCCTCCGTCGTCGGGGGGCGAGGTCATGACCTCGATCACCGCAGGCCCCGTTCGCACACTCGACCGCAGAAGGACCACCATGAAGCTCCGCACGATTCGCGGCACCGCTGTTCTCACGATCGGCTGCGCCGTCGCCGCGTCCGCCTTCACGATGTCGCCGGCGTCCGCCGCCGAACCCGAGAGTGCGCCGATGCTCGCGCCGTACTACACCGAACTCGATGTCACCGGAGATGCGCAGGTCACCACGGCCGATGTCGACCTCGCCGCCGCGTCGCTGGGTCTCACCGCGGGGTCAGCCGGGTGGCAGGATCTCGCGGTGCTGGACACGGACCTCGACGGAACCCTCACCGTGGTCGATCTGGCTGATCTGTCACACCGGATCATCTACGACGACGGCGCCTTCGAGATCATCGAGGCATCGGTGATCGACATGCAGGCGGCGATGAACGCCGGCGTGACCACATCCGTCGAACTCACCCAGCACTACATCGATCGCATCGAAGCCTATGACCGCGCCATCGTGCCGGGCGGCTTCCGTGCACTCAACTCGATCATCACGGTCGGAGATCAGGCCCTCGCCGCCGCCGCGGCGGCAGACGCCACGCGTTCGGCGGAAGGCATGACGAGCATGCTCCTGGGGATCCCGATCGCCGTCAAGGACAACTACGACACCGTCGACATGGTCACGACGGGTGGTTGCGGATGCTGGAACGAGAACCAGACGACCACGGACGCGAAGATGATCGAAGGCCTGCGTGCCGCGGGGGCGGTGATCTTCGCCAAGGCCAGCCTCGACGAGTTCGCGTACGGGTTCGCCTCGGAGTTCTCGTCGTTCCAGACACCCGGATCGACGCTGCTGGTCGCGAACCCCTACGACACCACCAAGTCCGCCGGTGGATCCAGCGGCGGTACCGGAGCGGCGATCGCGGCGAACCTCGCCGGCATCGGGTTCGGCACGGACACCGGTGGATCCATCCGTGTCCCCTCGTCTTACAACCAGCTCGTCGGCGTGCGCCCCACGGTCGGTCTCGCCAGCCGGGACGGCATCATTCCACTCGCCCTGTCACAGGACACCGGCGGACCGTTGACGCGATCCGTCATGGATGCGGCCGTCGCCCTCGATGCCGTCGTCGGGATCGACGAGGAGGACCCGGTGACCCTGAAACAGGACGGGCGCGTCCCGGACTCGTACACTTCCTTCCTCGATGACACGTCCCTGGATGGCGCGCGCATCGGCTACATCCCCGCAATGGTGGGCACGCAGACAGGTACCGTCCGGCTGTTCGGCGAGGCGGCTTCCGCTCTCGGAGCACAGGGTGCGACCGTGGTGGAGATCTCTGCGCCGGAGGGATTCGCCGCTGTGCTGTCCGAGCCCTCCGGGTCGACGAACGAGTTCCTGCACGACCTCGATTCCTACATCGGCACGCACCTCGGCGCCGACGTCGAGGCTCGGACCCTCACCGACATCCTCGCCACCGGCAACTACGTGACTTCGCGTCTGCCCGTCTACGAGACACGCAACGCGGTGACGGAGGAGACCTACCAGGCGTGGGCGGGTGAGAACGGCACGCACACGCTCCAGCTCGCGGCGGGCAAGGAACTCGTCACGCAGTTGATGGATGAGTGGGATCTCGACGCGATCATCTACCCGAGCACCAACGCGTTCAGCACGCAGGCGACCAACATGCGTCTGAGTCCGAACACCGGAATGCCCGCGGTGACCGTGCCGATGGGGCAGACGATCGAGGGCGAGGACAACCCGGGCGCCGGCGTCAACCTCGAATTCCTCGGACGTGACTTCGATGAGGGCACGCTCCTCGGACTGGGGTATGCGTTCGAGCAGGCGACGCACGCCCGCACGACGCCGGTCCTGTACGGACCGCTCCCCTGACGAGTCGTCGCGAGAGGACCCCGTCGCCTTCGTGTTCACCGAGGCGGCGGGATCCTCCCGCTCGGGACGACCGAACCGGTGTCCCACCCCGAAGGTAGGCTGACCACGTGATTGTGGAACACCTGAGCCTCGTGGACTTCCGCAATTATCCGACCGCGGAACTCTCCCTCCACCCCGGCCCGAACGTTCTCGTCGGCCGCAACGGGCAGGGCAAGACGAACCTCGCCGAGGCCGTGGTCTTCCTCGCCACACTCGGCTCCCACCGGGTGTCGTCGGATGCTCCGATGGTTCGCGACGGGCAGGAGTTCGCCATCATCCGGGCCCGGCTGTCGCACGGCGAACGCAAGGTGCTCGCCGAGGTGCAGCTCAACCGGCAGGGTTCGAACAAGGCGCGCATAAACGGCTCGCCGTCGAAGATCAACGAACTCCCCCGCTACGCCCACGTCGTGCTGTTCGCCCCCGAGGATCTGCAGATCGTCCGCGGCGATCCGTCTTCTCGCCGGCGCTTTGCTGATCAGCTGCTCATCCAGCGCACACCGCGCATGGCGGCGGTGCTCGGCGACTACGACCGCGTGCTCAAGCAGCGCACCGCGCTGCTGAAGTCCGCACGAGCCCGCGGCATCCGGGGCGAAGCACTGACGACGCTCGACATCTGGGACGACAAGCTCATCGCGCTCGGGTCCGAGATCATCGATGCGAGACAGCGGCTGGCCACCGACATGCAGGCGCCGATCGCAACGGCCTACGCCGCGATCGCCGGCGCGGATCATCAGCCGCAGCTCGAATGGGCGCTGTCGGTGCGCGGCGGCGACCCGGAGGAGGGCGAGGACGCGGCATCCGACACCCGCGGCGAGATCGCCGATCTGTTCCGCGCGGCGCTGCTGGCCAAGCGCACGCAGGAGCTCGACCGGGGACTCACGCTGGTCGGCCCGCACCGCGACGACCTGATCCTGCGCGTGCGCGGCCTGCCGGTGAAGGGGTATGCCTCGCATGGCGAGTCCTGGTCGGTGGCGCTGGCGCTGCGGCTGGCGTCGGCCGAGCTGCTGCGCAGCGAATCGCCGGCGGGAGATCCGGTGCTGATCCTCGATGACGTCTTCGCCGAGCTCGATGCCGATCGACGACAGCGACTGGCCGCCCTCACCGCCGGCTACGAGCAGGTGGTGGTGACCGCGGCGGTGGAGGAGGATATCCCTGCGGTGCTGCACGCCCATGTGGTGCGGATCGATGCGGGCACCATCAGCGACGAACGCGCGGAGAGCCAGGCGGGAGGAACAGATGACTGACACAGCCGCATCCGAGACGCCGGAGACCGTCGCCACGTATCTGCGGCTGCGCGGTCTGAAGCCGAGCTCGAAGTCGTGGAAGCGCAAGCGGCGAATCGCGGACGACGATGACAACGCTCCGTTCACCCCCGGTCGCGATCCCGGAGCGCTCGGATCGGTGCTCGACAAGCTCAGCCGGGACTCCGGCTGGCAGATCACCCTCGCCCGGGAAGACCTGGTGCGCCAGTGGGCAGACCTCGCGGGCGCCGGCACCGCCCAGCACTCCGAACCGGTGTCGCTGGAGAACGGCGTCCTCACCGTGAAGTGCGATTCGACGGCGTGGGCGAAGAACCTGCAGTTCATGCGCGCGACGATCCTCACCGAGATCGGCCGACGGTACCCGGATGCAGGAGTGGAGAACCTCCGTTTCATCGGGCCGGACGTCCCCTCCTGGAAATGGGGTCCCAGAGTCGTTCCAGGGCGGGGCCCGCGCGATACCTACGGGTAGGGCATCATCGAGGGGGTTCCGATCGATTACAGAGCCGCACGTGGCCGCTGAGCCGCATTGAGCACGAAAATCCCGCTAGAATGGGAGTTCGTGATATCGATGTGGAGAACGCCCTCTGATGACGCCTGAATCCCCCGCTGACGAGACGGAATCGACCACCGGGGGAACCCCCGTATCCGCGAGCACCCCCTCCTCTCGCCCGCCGAAGCAGCCCGGCGAATACGGTGCCGATGAGATCCAGGTCCTCGAGGGTCTCGAGGCCGTCCGCAAGCGCCCCGGCATGTACATCGGCTCGACGGGTCCCCGAGGGCTCCACCACCTGGTCCAGGAGATCGTCGACAACTCGGTCGATGAGGCGATGGCCGGTCACGCCGACGCGATCCTCGTCACGCTGCTCGAAGACGGCGGCGTGCGCGTCGTCGACAACGGCCGCGGCATCCCGGTCGACCCGCACTCCTCCGACCCGTCGAAGTCGACGGTGGAGGTCGTGCTGACGATCCTGCACGCCGGCGGAAAGTTCGGCGGCGGCGGATACGCGGTCTCCGGCGGCCTGCACGGCGTCGGCTCGTCGGTCGTGAACGCCCTCTCGACCCGCTTCGAGGTCGAGATCAAGCGTCAGGGTCACGTCTGGCGTCATAGCTTCGCGAACGGCGGCGTTCCGCAGCAGGCACTGGAGAAGGGCGAGGAGACCGACGAGACCGGAACGGTCATCACCTTCTGGCCCGACGCCGAGATCTTCACCGAGTCGACCGAGTTCGACTACGACACGCTGCGCACGCGCTTCCAGCAGATGGCCTTCCTCAACAAGGGCCTGCGCATCGAGTTGCAGGACGAGCGCCCCTCCTCGGCATACGAGATCGAGGTGGATGGCGCGGTCGTCGAGAAGCAGAAGAGCGACGTCTTCCTCTACGAACGCGGACTCGTCGATTACGTCGAGTACCTGAACAAGGTGCGTCATGCCGAGGTCGTCAACGATGAGGTCATCGCCTTCGAGTCCGAAGACACCGAGCGCAAGATCTCACTCGAGGTCGCGATGCAGTGGACGACCTCGTACACCGAGAACGTGTTCACCTACGCGAACACGATCAACACGCACGAGGGCGGCACCCACGAAGAGGGTTTCCGCGCGGCGCTGACGACCCTGGTGAACAAGTACGCCCGCGCGAACAACATCATCAAGGAGAAGGACGAGAACCTCTCCGGCGACGACGTCCGCGAGGGCCTGACCGCCGTCATCTCGATCAAGCTCGGCGAGCCGCAGTTCGAGGGTCAGACGAAGACCAAGCTCGGCAACACCGAGGCGAAGGCGTTCGTGCAGAAGGTCGTCGGCGACCAGCTCGGCGACTGGTTCGAGCGCAACCCGGTGCAGGCGAAGAACGTCATCCGCAAGGCGATCGACGCGGCCACCGCCCGCCTCGCCGCGCGCAAGGCCCGCGAGACGGCACGTCGTAAGAGCGTCTTCGAGTCGGCCGCGATGCCGGACAAGCTCAAGGACTGCACGAGCAAGGATCCGTCGATCAGCGAGATCTTCCTCGTCGAGGGTGACTCCGCAGGCGGCTCGGCGGTGCAGGGTCGCGATCCGCACACCCAGGCGATCCTGGCGCTGCGCGGCAAGATCCTCAACGTCGAACGCGCGCGCCTCGACAAGGCACTGGGCAACAAAGAGGTCCAGGCGATGATCCAGGCCTTCGGCACGGGCATCGGCGAGGAGTTCGACATCGAGAAGGCGCGGTATCACAAGATCGTGCTGATGGCGGATGCCGATGTCGACGGCCAGCACATCACGACGCTGCTGCTGACGCTGCTGTTCCGCTACATGCGCGGTCTGATCGAAGCGGGCTTCGTCTACCTCGCGATGCCGCCGCTGTACCGCCTGAAGTGGTCGAACTCCGCACACGAGTACGTCTTCAGCGACGCCGAGCGCGACGCCCTGCTCAAGCACGGCCTCGACAACGGCAAGCGGATCCCGAAGGATGCCGGCATCCAGCGCTACAAGGGTCTCGGTGAGATGAACCCGAAGGAGCTGTGGGAGACCACGATGGATCACTCCACCCGCACCCTGCAGCAGATCACGATCGAGGACGCGGCGGCCGCCGACGAGATCTTCAGCGTGCTGATGGGTGAAGACGTCGAGTCGCGCCGCGGCTTCATCCAGCGCAACGCCAAGGACGTCCGCTTCCTCGACATCTGAGTGCCGGCGTCTCGCCTCGCCTCGCACGATCAACGACCGGATTGACACACACATGACTGACGAAGAATTCCCCACCGACAAGGGTGAGCAGCGCGCCGAGCCGGTGCACGACCACGGCAGGATCGACCAGGTCGACCTGCAGTCCGAGATGCAGCGCAGCTATCTCGACTATGCGATGGCCGTCATCGTCGGGCGTGCGCTTCCCGATGTCCGCGACGGTCTGAAGCCGGTGCACCGCCGCGTCATCTACGGCATGTACGACGGCGGGTTCCGCCCCGACAAGTCGTTCTCGAAGTGCGCCCGCATCGTCGGCGAGGTCATGGGTCAGTACCACCCGCACGGCGACTCGGCGATCTACGACGCCCTCGTCCGTCTCGTGCAGCCGTGGTCGCTGCGCTACCCGCTGGCTCTCGGCCAGGGCAACTTCGGCTCCCCCGGCAACATGGGTGCGGCCGCCCCTCGATACACCGAGACCAAGATGGCGCCCCTCGCCCTCGAGATGGTGCGGGACATCGAAGAGGACACCGTCGACTTCCACGACAACTACGACGGCCAGACCCAGGAGCCCTCCGTCCTCCCGGCTCGTTTCCCCAACTTGCTCGTCAACGGCTCGGTCGGCATCGCGGTCGGCATGGCGACCAACATCCCGCCGCACAACCTGCGTGAGGTGTCGGATGCCGCGCTCTGGGCGCTCGACAACCCCGGCATCTCCCGCGAGGAGCTGCTCGACGGCCTCATCCAGCGCGTCCCCGGCCCCGACTTCCCGACCGGCGCGCAGATCCTCGGCACCAAGGGCATCCAGGAGGCGTACCGCACCGGTCGCGGCTCGATCACGATGCGCGCGGTCGTCAACGTCGAGGAGATCCAGGGTCGCACCTGCCTGGTGGTCACCGAACTGCCGTACCAGGTGAACCCCGACAACGTCGCGGTGAAGATCGGCGACCTGGCCCGTGACGGCAAGATCACCGGCATCGCCGACATCCGCGACGAGTCGTCCGACCGCACCGGTCAGCGCCTCGTCGTCGTCCTCAAGCGGGATGCCGTCGCCAAGGTCGTGCTGAACAACCTGTACAAGCACACGCAGCTGCAGGAGAATTTCGGCGCGAACATGCTGGCGATCGTCGACGGCGTGCCGCGCACGCTCGCGATCGACGGCTTCATCACCCACTGGATCGCGCACCAGATCGAAGTGATCGTCCGCCGCACGCAGTACCGGCTCAACGAGGCCGAGAAGCGCATGCACATCCTGCGCGGATACCTCAAGGCACTGGATGCTCTGGACGAGGTCATCGCCCTCATCCGCCGATCGCAGACCACGCAGGAGGCGAACGAGGGACTCCAGAAGCTCCTCGACATCGACGACATCCAGGCCGACGCCATCCTGCAGATGCAGCTGCGCCGCCTGGCCGCCCTCGAGCGCCAGAAGATCATCGATCAGGCCACCGAACTCGAAGCCCAGATCACGGAGTACAAGGCGATCCTCGCCGACGAGCTGCGCCAGCGCACCATCATCCGCGAAGAGCTCACGGGCATCGTCGAGCGCTTCGGAGACGAGCGTCGCACGCACATCCTGCACGGCTTCGACGGCGACGTGTCGATGGAAGACCTCATCGCCGAGGAGGAGATGGTCGTCACCGTCACGCGAGACGGGTACATCAAGCGCACGCGCAGCGACAACTACCGTTCGCAGCACCGCGGTGGCAAGGGCATCAAGGGCGCGCAGCTGCGGGCGGATGACATCGTCGAGCACTTCTTCGTGACGACGACGCACCACTGGCTGCTGTTCTTCACCGACAAGGGACGCGTCTACCGCGCGAAGACCTACGAGGTGCCGGAGTCGGGCCGCGACGCGAAGGGCACGCACGTCGCGAACCTGCTCGCGCTGCAGCCCGGCGAGAGCATCGCCCAGGTCCTCGACATCCGCGACTATCAGGTGGCCGACTACCTGGTGCTCGCGACGCGCGACGGTCTGGTCAAGAAGAGCCGCCTCGGCGACTACGACACCAACCGCCAGGGCGGGGTGATCGCGATCCGCCTGAACGAGGAGGACGAGCTCGTCAGCGCGCTGATGGTGAACAAGGAGGACGACATCCTCCTCATCAGCCGCCGCGGCATGTCGGTGCGCTTCCAGGCCACCGACGAGGCGCTGCGTCCGATGGGACGCGCGACCGCCGGCGTCAAGGGGATGAAGTTCCGTGAGGGCGACAGCCTGCTCTCGGCATCCGTCGCAGCACCCGGTCAGTTCGTGTTCGTGGTGACCGACGGCGGTTACGCGAAGCGCACCGCGGTCGAGGAGTATCGCGTCCAGGGACGCGGCGGATACGGCATCAAGGTCGCCAAACTCCACGACGATCGGGGCACTCTCGCGGGTGGTCTGATCGTGGCCGAGGACGACGAGGTCTTGGTGGTTCTGTCCAGCGGCAAGGTGGTACGCTCTGCCGTGGCCGAGGTGCCTGCCAAGGGCCGAGACACCATGGGAGTGGTGTTCGCCCGGACGACGGAAGCCGACCGGATCCTCGCCATCGCCCGCAACATCGAGCGGGGCCTCGCTGAAGAAGTCGAGGAAGCAGCGGATGCCGAGGCGACCGCGACCGAGACCACACAGACCCCTGAGGAAAGCCAAGACGCATGAGCACAGTAGCCGACAAGCTGGCGAAGAAGTCGACGCGCAAGACCGGCGGCAAGCAGGTCCGTCTGCGCCTGGTCTACGTCGACTTCTGGTCGGCCGTGAAGCTCTCCTTCCTCGGTGCCGTCGCCCTGGCGATCGTCACCATGGTGTCGTTCTTCCTCATCTACCTGGTGCTGCAGGCGACCGGGCTGCTGGCCGAAGCCGACGGCATCGTCGCCAGCTTCACCGACGGCAGCATCCAGCTCTCGCAGGTCGTGGGCCTTCCCCAGGTGATGGCGTTCGCCGCCGTGGTCTCGATCCTCAACCTCATCGTGTTCACCGTGCTCGGCGCCGTGATCGCAGGAATCTACAACGTCGCCGTCAAGGTGACCGGCGGGCTGCTCGTCGGCTTCATGTCGAACTAGTCCTTCGGCCGGTTCACCACCGGTTCAGAAGCGAGGCGGATGCTGCGGCATCCGCCTCGCTTCTTGCTTTCCCGGATGGGCGAGTAGGGAAAACCCGAACTCGGATCTCCGGATGACTCGGTGTCGGCGGCCGGGGGCCGCGCCCTACGTTTGAACCATGACGACACAGACTGCGACCCCGACGCCGACGCAGACGGCGAAACCCCCGCTGCGGGTGATCACGACCATCCTGCATCTCGCCGCTCTCGGCGTGATCGGATCGGCCGTTCTCGCAACGCTCTCCGGTCTGCTCGGGGCAGGCATCGGCCTGCTCTTCGCCTTCGGCGTCGGCGTGCTCCTGCTCGTCGGCCTCGTGTACGCCCTGTTCGGGATCGGCTGGTTCGAGGTGGCCCGCGTCGGCGGTCTGTATCGCGTCGACATCGCTCCCCTGCGCTGGCGGGGCAGCGGGCACCCCGGCTTCGGCGGCTGGTTGCGCTCGCTCGCCCGGCAGTCGATCGACGGGCGGATGTGGCGCGCACTGGCGAATTTCGCCATCGCCGGCGTCTTCGGCACGATCGTGCTGCGCCTCGCATGGGGACTGGTGTCGTCGGCGATCTTCGCCTTCTCGCCGCTGATGTCCGACGGTCCGGTCGACGGCATCTTCGGCAACGCCGTTGCTCCTGGCTGGGCGCCTCTGGTCGGAATCCTCGGTGTGCTCGCCTGCGCGATGGGAGTGCTGGGGCTCGCCCTGCTGCACAGGACGATCAGCCTGGCGATCGTCGTCCGCAGTCGCGAGGCCGAGCTGACCGAGCGTGTCCGCACGACGACGGCTCAGCGCGAGGGCGCTGTGCGGGCGGCCGATGTCGAGCGCACCCGCATCGAACGCGACCTCCACGACGGGGTCCAGCCGCGGCTGGTCTCGGTCGGGATGACCCTGGGCCTCGCCCAGCAGAAGATCGACGACGACCCGGAGACGGCGAAGGCGCTGATCTCCGAGGCGCACACATCGACGAAGGCAGCCATCACCGAGCTGCGGCAGCTCGCCCGCGGCATCCACGCGTCGGTGCTCGATGATCGAGGACTCGACGCGGCGCTGTCAGCGCTCGCCGGTCGCTCCCACATCCCGGTGCACCTCGATGTGCGCATGGAGGGTCGATGCAGCCGTGAAGCCGAGGCCGCCGTGTACTTCTCGATCGCGGAGTCGCTGACCAATGCCGCCAAGCACTCCCGCGCCAGTGAGGCCAGGGTGATCGTGCGGATCCGCGAGGGCGGGACGCTGTGGGCCCGCGTGGAGGACAACGGCATCGGCGGTGCACAGGTCCAGCCCGGGGGCGGTCTCGACGGCATCGCCAACCGCATCCTCGCAGCCGGCGGAACCTTCCGGCTGGACAGCCCGCAGGGCGGCCCGACGTCGCTGGAGGTGAACGTGCCATGCGCATCCTGATCTGCACGCACTTCAGCCGGCACGACGACATCGACACGGACGGACGCTTCTCATGCGCATCCTGATCTGCGAGGACTCGGTTCTGCTCCGCGAAGGACTCGTCCGGCTGCTGGAGGACGCCGGCCACGAAGTGGTCGCCGCACTCCCCGACACCGAGGGTCTCGCGGAATCCGTCGAGAACACCGCACCGGAACTCTGCATCCTCGATGTGCGGCTCCCCCCGACGTTCACCGATGAGGGGATCCGTGCCGCGCTCGGGCTTCGATCCACGCACCCGTCGCTCCCCCTCCTCGTGCTCTCGCAGTACGTCGAGGAGCGGTACGCCAGCGACCTGATCGCCGCGCAGGGCGGGCCCCTCGGCTACCTGCTCAAGGATCGGGTGGCCGATGTCTCGGAGTTCCTCGCATCCGTCCAGCGGATCTCGGAGGGTGCCACGGTGCTCGACCCGGAGGTCGTCGCTCAGTTGCTCACACGTCGCAACCGCGACGATCGGATGCTGCGGCTCACCGAGCGCGAGCGCACCGTTCTCGCCCTGATCGCCGAGGGCAAATCGAATCAGGCGATCGCCGGGCTGCTCTTCCTCTCCGAGGCGAGCGTCGAGAAGCACATCACCGCCATCTTCCAGAAGCTCGGCTTCGAACAGGGCGAGTCGGGGAACCGCCGCGTGCTCGCCGCGCTCGCCCACATCGAGAACTACGGCGGAGCAACGCCTCCGACCGGCCAGACAGGAGTGACACGATGAGCACTGAAGAGCAGAACCAGCCGGGTCAGCACACCCCGCTCACGCCGCCGCCGCCCACAGAAGCCCCGTCGGCAGGTTTACCGTCGGACGGCGCGCCGTCGGTTGTTCCGGCAGCGGGACCGCCGCGCAACGGCCACTCGAAGACGATCGTCACCTTGACGGCCGTGATCGGCGGACTCGCGCTCGTCGGTACGGCCGGCACCGCGGCGGTGGCCTCGGTCTCGGAGTTCTCCCGCAGCACCAGCGAGCAGAGCCTGGACGTCGACGGCATCGACGGGATCGACGTGAACGCGAGCGCTGCCGACGTCACCGTGAGATTCGGTGACGTCGACGAGGCCGTGCTCACCGTCTCCGGCGGTCGCGGCGACTGGTCGATGCGCCGCGATGACGGCGACCTGGTCGTGCAGGGCCCGGAATCGGTGTTCGGATGGTGGCTCGGGGGGTGGTTCGGCGACGAGCAGACCGTGGTCCTCACGCTGCCGCAGAACCTGGGAAGTGCTGGGCTGGATGCCGAGTTCGATCTGAGTTCAGGGGCTCTCGACGTCGACGCCGATTTCGGCGACCTCGACATCGAGATGTCGGCCGGTTCGCTGTCGGTCGACGGCTCGGCTGTCGACGTCACGGCCAACGTCAGCGCCGGCAGCGCCGACGTGCGACTCGACGAGGTGACCGTGGCCGACTTCACCGTGTCGGCCGGTGACCTCGAGGTCGAGCTCACCGGTGCCGCACCGGATGCCGTGTCGATCGCCGTCAGTGCGGGAACATTCGATCTGACGCTCCCGGACACCGAGTACAACGTGGTCGACCAGGTCAGCGCGGGAACCCTGGACAGCCGCGTCGACGAGTCGTCGAACTCGCGGCACACCATCGACGTCGAGCTTTCCGCCGGTACGGCGACCCTGCGTCCGGGCACCTGAGCATTGGCTGCTCCGGCGCCGATGAGTGCGTCGGAGCGGCCGCCTGCCCTCGATTCGGATTCTCGGTCAGAATCGGGTAAAGTCTTGGAGGTTGACGGGGATATAGCTCAGGCGGTTAGAGCGCTTCACTGATAATGAAGAGGTCCCAGGTTCAAGTCCTGGTATCCCCACTCTGCACGTCAAATTGAACACCCGTTCGGGGCCTTAGCTCAGTTGGTAGAGCGCCTGCTTTGCAAGCAGGATGTCAGGAGTTCGAATCTCCTAGGCTCCACAGTTCGAGAGCGTCGCCCCTGAGGTCGGCGCTCTTTCTGCGTCCGGCGTCAGCCGCGTATTGGCTTATCTCCCGTGTCTCGATACAGCCTCGCCAGTTCAGTGGCACGTCGCCGCAGTGCGGCCCGCACGGACTCCGGTTCCAGCACCTCGGCATCCGTACCGAGCTGCCACAGGGCCCACTCGGCATGCCGTGCGTCCTGGAAGGCCATCTCGAGACGCAGCCTTCCGTCTGTGTCCGCCACCTCTGATGACACCGCGAGCGCGGTGCTCACGAGTTCCTCTCGACGCGCCGGCTCCACCCGAGCCACGACGACGATCTGGTCTCCGCCGGTGCGGAAGCGGATGCTGCGCTCCTGCCAGATCCGTTCGAGGTCGACCTGCTGCGGGCGCTGGGCGATCTCGGCCAGCTCCTCAGCATGCAGGATCCTGGAGAGCCGGTAGGTGCGGTCGGCACCGGAGACCGTGGCAAGCAGGTAGCCCCTGTCGCGGACGGTGACCAGGCCGATCGGATCGACCGTGCGCCAGGCGGGCTCGCGATCCGCCGCTGCATAGTGGATGCGCAGCCGGTGTCCGCGAAGCACGGCCCCGCGAACCTCGGACATGACGGCACCGGAGATGTCCTCGGTGACCTGCCGTCGGGCGAGCAGGTCGGCCTCGGGTTCGATGAGGATGCGCCGGGCGGCGTCGCTCGCCGTCGTCCGATGGCCCTCCGGAAGAGCATCCACCACCTTGCGCATGGCCGAAGCGAGCGCCGCGCCCAGCCCGAAGACCTGCTCGCCCCTCCCCGACCCCGCGGTGAGCAGCGCGAGGGCCTCGTCGTGATTGAGGCCCGTCAGCTCGGTGCGGAACCCGGGGAGGAGTTCGAAGCCGCCATGCCGGCCGCGCTCGGCGAAGACGGGGACGCCGGCGGTGGACAGTGCTTCGATGTCGCGCAGCACGGTGCGCGTCGACACCTCCAGCTCGCACGCGAGCGCGGTCGCGGAGAGACGGCCGCGCTGGCGCAGGAGCAGCACCAGAGAGACGAGGCGATCAGCGCGCATGCCAGAACCCTACGCGAATACATGACACATGGTGTCGTGAATCGTTGACAGGCTCGATGATGAGGGCTCGCCGATCGGCCGGAGCCTGAGTCGCAGTGGATGAGATGGAGCTGAAATGGCAATGGAACGGACAGCAGTCAACCCGGTGAGCTGGTCGCAGGAACTGGGATTCAACCAAGGTGAGCTCGTCTCCGGGCACGATCGCACGCTGTACATCTCCGGGCAGACCGCGATGAGCGCGGAGGGCGCTCCCCTGCACGACGGCGACATCTCGGCCCAGCTGGGTCTGGCCGTCGACAATCTGGAGGCTGTGCTCGAGAGCGCGGGCATGACATTGTCGAACCTCATCCGCCTCAACGTCTACACGACCGACGTCGACCAGCTGTTCCCCCACTACGGCATACTCGCCGCTCGGCTGGGAGCGGCACAGATCGCGCCGACCACGACGATGCTCGGGGTCAGTCGACTGGCGATCCCCGGTCAGCTGGTGGAACTGGAGGGCACAGCCGTCGGCTGATCAGGGCGTCTGCTCGAGCGGGGCGGTCTGTCGTCCGGCGTCCAGGTGCCGGGCAAGGCCGGCCCGCGAGCGCAGCCCTGTCTTCTGCAGGATCCTGGCGACATGGCTCTCTACGGTCCGGGGGCTCAGGTGCAGCCGTTCGGCGATCGACCGATTGCTGTGGCCGTCCGCGACCAGGTCCGCGACATCGCGCTCCCGTGGTGTGAGCTGGTCGAGGCGGAGGCCCGCCATCTCGACGCGATCCGACACCTGAGCCAGCCACGCGCGCGCGAGGCGGCGATAGAGGAGAGCACCGGCCTCGTCGAAGAGTTCCACGGCCCGCTGGGCTTCCCCCAGAGCCTCCTCGGCGCGGTCGAGAGTCACCAGTACCTGGGCACGGAACAGGGTGCCGTGGCCCGCCTGCGAGGGATGCTCCGCCTCGACACCCCACGCGATCGCCGCATCTGCATGACGGAGAGCGGCGGCAGCATCCCCGCGCTTCAACGCGAGTTCTCCCAGGCCGATGTGCTTCTGCGAGGCGAAGATGTCACCGTCGGTGAGGTCGAGCTCCGAGGCATCCACCGGGATCCCGAGCAGAATCTCTGCCCGAGCCCGCATCAGTCGTACGATGCGGCGCCACCAGCCGACCTGCGGGAGTCCTGCTGCGGCGAGACGTTGATATCGGGCGACGATCTCCTCCGGTACGACCCTGCCCGGTGCTGCGACGAGCGATGCCGTGAGGGCGAGAGGAACGGCATCCGGCCAGTTGTACTTCTCTGCCGCGTCGATCGCGAGCTCGATGAGCTCCTCGGCCTCCTCGCATCGATCGAGGGGAATGCTGATGAAGCCGAGGATCAGATAGAGGTGAGGAAGCACATGGAAGCGCCCGTGCGTCTCCGCCAGGCGGATCGCGCGCTCGAGAAAACCGGCACCGACTGCGAAGTCGGCGAGGAAGTGCGCGCACCATCCCATCGCCGTGGTCACGTCGATCACCCGCAGCATCTCCGATGCGGACAGGGCCGAGAAGCCGTCCTTCGCTGCCTGGTAGGAGGCTCTCGCGCGGGTGAGGTCGCCTTCTCGAAGGAACGCGAGGGCGCGCAGGCCGGCGAGTGCGGCGGCGTGAGCGGGTACGTCGCCGTCGTTCTGCTCCAGCCAGGTGCGCGAGGCGACGTCGGAATCGCTGTCGTGCATCACTTCGAGTGTCACGAGTTCGAGGGCGACCTCCGGATCGAGTGGCATCGCCCGTGCCTCCCGCACCAGTTCGATGCCCTCATCGGGGCGGCTCTGGATGCGGAGGGACTGGATCAGCAGGGCGAAGGACTCTCCGGTCGGCTCCTGCGCGGAATGGACTTCGCGCAGCAGCGCCTCGGCTTCGACGGGCTGCCCGTCGATGAGGAGGGCGCGGGCCAGCATCAGATCGCGCGCACGGTGCGGGATGCGACGACTGCGGTGAAGCATGGCGACGCAGCTCTGCGGCGACGTCGCCAAGACGATCCCCGCCGCTTCGAGGACGGTCTCCAGCTCATCCGAGGTGAGATGGGAGCCGAGATGCTGCAGGTGTGATGCCTGCTGAAGAACGTCGGACGCGTTTCGAGCCGCGGTGCGGTGGGCCAGCCGTCTTTCCCGAGGTGTCATGCTGCGGTAGGCAGCTGCTCGGATGAACGGATGCACGACCCGCAGGCTCTCGGCCTCGATCAGGCCGCGCTGCGCCAGGCGATCAGCTCCCTCGGCGATGTCCTGCGCGCCGAGACCCGCGATGGCGCCGAGCGTCTCCGGTGCGACGGGGGGTGTGAGTGACAGCGCCTGCATCAGACGACGCGACTCCTCGTCCAGGGTGAGGAGCTCCCCGCGCAGCGTGTCACCGATCTCCTGATGCGATACGTCGTCGGCGTCGTCACCGCGGCCGGATTCCGCGAGCAGGCGGAGGAAGAGAGGGTTTCCGGCGGCGAGCTCGATGTACTCCTTCCCCTGGGCGCCGTGAGCCGCCAGCAGCGTCGCCGAATCCGCTTCGTCGAGCGGCCCGAGTGTGATGCGGTGCACGGCGGATCCCCCACGCGTGGCCGCACGGATCAGCGACTCGGGTGCTGCACCGGTACGAAAGACGAAGAGGAAGGAGAGGGCGGTGGATGAAGGTTCCGATAGAAGTCGCTCGAGGATGCCGCGCGCCGGCGCGTCCAGCCAATGGGCGTCGTCGATCACGATCACGGTCGGGTCGGCGGCCAGGCGCTCGCGAATGCTGCGCAGAAGGACGCGCGTTGGTCGTTGCTCCGCCAGGAGGAGGAGGAGGTCTTCATCGAGGAGCTCCTCGATGATCGAGCGGATGCCATCCAACGGGATGTTCGTGGCGAGTTCGGCCGGGCGGCTGAAGAGCACGCGTTCGGAGAGACCGGACCGCAGGAATTCGTTCACCACGGCCGTCTTGCCGATCCCGATCGGGCCTTCCAGCAGCACGACGCGGTGTGCGCTGTCGTCCGGGTCGGTGAGATGCGAGCGGAGTCGGGTGAGTTCGGCCATACGCCCGATGAACATGCCGCCCCCTCGTCTCGAACACATGAAGGATATCCGGATCACGCTGATCAGGACCAGTTTCTCGAGTCATTCGAAGAACTCCCGTATTTCTACGGATGCGGCACGCATCGACGCCTTCATAGCCTGAGCCTGATTGTGTTCGCCCCTTCTCGTCAGGAACAGCTCGATGACATCGCATCCACGCTCCCGCACCTCCCGTCTTCTCGGTGCCGTGACAAGCGTCGCCCTCGCCGTCGGTTTCAGTGCCGTCGCGATCGCGGCTCCCGCCCACGCCGCCACGGAGGACGGCGTCTACGTCGGTGAGAACAGCCACGGCTACGACTTCTCGATCACCGTCGAGGGCGGCATGATCACCGACGTCGCCACGACCGCATGGATCGCGTGCGGCGTTCCTCCGATCCAGACGCCCCTCGCCTTCAACGCGATTCCGGATACCGCGATCGCGGCCGACGGCTCGTTCTCGGCGAATTGGACGTACCAGATCGATGCGGACTACAGCGCGGAGTACTGGCTGGGCGGCGTCTTCCACGCGGACGGCACCGTGACGAGCGCAGGCTCGAACGCTGCGGACATGATCGGTACCGGCCTGTTCTGCAGCGGCCAGCAGTTCACCTACGAAGCGGCGATCGATGCCGCGGCGCCGACGATCTCGGTGTCGCCGAATCCGGCGACGCTCTCCCAGGTCACCGATCCTGCGGGGGCAGTGCGCATCACCGGTGCGGGCTTCGCGCCGGGGAGCACTGTCAACCTCGTCATCGACGGCCAGCAGGCCGCCGCGCGCACCGCCGACGCCGAGGGCGACGTCGAGGTGCTCCTCTCCTGGCCGAACGCGACAGTCGGCGATCACTCGATGCGGCTGGTCAGCGGCATCCGCTCGGCCGAAACGACCCTGACCATCATCGAAGACCCGACCTACAATCCCACCGCGGCGGTCGATCCTGCCACCGCGACGGTCTCCCGGCTCGGCGGGGCGGGCGTGACCGTCACCGGCGCCGGGTTCCCCGCCTCGGTTCCTGTCGACATCGCCTTCGACGGATCGGTCGTGTCGACCGTGACGAGCGGCACCGACGGATCGCTGAGCTACACCCTGGTTCACGCCGGAGCGGCCGTGGGGACCCACAACGTCACCTTGACGAACGGCCAGTGGTCGGCATCCGCGACGCTGACCGTCGAAGCCGACCCGATCGTCTATGAGCCCACGGCGGCGGTCACGCCGGACAAGCTCACGGTTTCCGCGATGGCCGCGGGCGGCGTGCAGATCTCCGGCGCCGAGTTCCCGGCCAATGCGCCGGTTTCGATCCAGGTCGCCGGTGAGACCGTTGCGACGGTCGACTCCTCCGGTACCGGCGAAGTGTCGTACACGTTCGTGAAGGCTGGTGCCGCGGTTGCGCAGTATCCGGTCGTCCTCACCAGTGGTCAGTGGAGCGCGACCAGCTCGTTCGAGGTGACCGCCGATCCGATCGTGTACGACCCGACGGTGACCGTGCTCCCCGAGACGCTCACGCAGTCGGCGCTCGCTGACACCGGTGTGCAGGTCGAGGGATCGGGGTTCCCCGAGATCGCCGAGATCGAGGTGCTGTTCGACGGCGCCGTCGTGTCGACGGTGACGAGCAGCGCCGACGGATCGGTCGCAACGACCATCACTCGCGCCGGCGTCGGGGTCGGAACGTCGACCGTGCTGCTGCGCAGCGGACAGTGGGAGGCATCTGACACGGTCATCGTGACCGCAGCCCCGATCGATCCGGCCGAGGTGACCCTCTCGCCGACCACCATCGCCACCGGCGCTCTTGAGACCGACGGGGTCGACGTCACGGCCGAAGGGCTCCCTGCGGACGTGCCGGTGCGCGTGCTGTTCGACGGAGTCGAAGTGGCCGCCTTCACGGCGTCCGCCACGGGTACGGGGTCTGCCTCGTTCACCATCGCCGACGCTGTTCCGGGCGCACACACCGTGCGGCTCGTGCAGGGGCCTGGGTTTGCCCCCGGTGACGTCCTCGGCGAGGCGATTCTGACCGTTACCGAAGACCCCCTCCCCGGTGATCCGCAGTTGGTGCTGAGCCTGTCCTCGATCGCGCCGGACGCCCTCGCGACGACCGGAGTGCTGCTCACCGGAACCGGGTTCACGCCCGGTCAGGATGTGTCCGTGTTCTTCGACGGACAAGAGGTCGGCGTCGTCACCGCGAACGCGGCGGGCCACGTGTCGTACACGCTGCGGGTTGCGAACGCCGCACCGGGCGCCCACCCGGTCGCTCTCGTGCAAGGCGACCGCAGCAGCGAAGTGACTCTCACCGTGAAGGCGGCCGCGGAGCCCGGCAAACCCGGCACCCCCGGTAACCCGACGCGGCCAGGAGACTCTGACGGCGGTGGGCTTGCCACGACCGGAGCAGATGCGGGGCTCTGGGCGGGCGTCGCGGGTATCGCGCTCGCACTGATCGCCGCCGGCGGACTCGTCCTGATCCGCCGCCGCGTCGCCTGATCTCCCCCGCAGGGCGACGAGCGAACTGCTCTCATTCCGTCGGTCTGAGAGCAGTTCGTGCGTGTCAGCGAACGGCGGTGAGGCGGTGCTCGACGACGTTCAGCCGCTCGCCGCCGTCGGCGGTCACGACGACGATGTCCTCGATGCGCGCGCCCCAGTCGCCCGCGAAGTAGATGCCGGGCTCGATGCTGAACGCCATCCCCTCCCGAAGCACCAGCTCGTTGCCGGGAGCGATGTACGGCTCCTCGTGCACGGAGACGCCGATGCCGTGACCGGTGCGGTGCACGAAGGCATCGCCGAGACCGGCGTCAGCGAGCACCTGTCGTGCTGCGGCATCCACCTCCGATGCCGTCGCTCCAGGTCGCACCGCATCGACGGCGGCCTGCTGCGCGCGCACCAGCGTCGCGATGCGATCGGATGCGTCGAGCTGCGGCGTTCCGACGGCGTAGGTCCGCGTGCTGTCGGAGTTGTAGCCGCTGGGAACCGCGCCGCCGATGTCGACCACGACGATGTCGCCGTCCTCGATGACGCGATCCGACACCTCGTGGTGCGGGTCGGCTCCATTCGGGCCGGACCCGACGATGACGAACTCGACCGTGCGATGTCCCTCAGCCACGATGGCCTCGGCGATGTCCGCCGCCACTTCGCGTTCGGTCCGGCCGGCGCGCAGCCACTCCGGCACCCGGCGATGCACGGCGTCGATGGCTGCGCCGGCCCGACGCAGTTCGGCGATCTCGGCGTCATCCTTGATCATCCGCCCCTCGCGCAGCACCGGCGTGGCGAGTTCCAACCGCACGCCCAGCCGCTCCCCGATCGGGATGACGTGCAGTGCCGGGAGTGCGTCCGAGACGCCGACGCGCGACACGGATCCCATCGCGGCGGCGACGAGGTCGTAGGGGTTCTCACCGTCGACCCAGTCGGTGATGGTCAGCCCGAGTTCGCCGATCGCGGTGTCGCGCACCTTCGCGAGTTCCATGTGCGGCACGACCACGGTCGCCGGCCGGCCGGGTCTGACGATCAGTGCCGTCAGGCGCTCGATCGTGTCCCCCTCCACGCCGGCCAGATACTGCAGATCGGGCCCAGGACCGATGATGATCCCGTCGAACCCCGCCTCGGCGGCGAGGTCGGCGGCACGGTCCAGACGGGCGGCGTACACGGAGGTCGCGAAGGGAAGGGTGCTCACCCGCCCCACGCTACTCCGCGCGCTGCATCAGCTCACGGCGAGCCGGATGCGCTCGGCGAAGAAATCCAGGTCGGCGTCGGTCAGATCGGTCACCGCGTAGGCGGTCGGCCAGACGGTGCCGTCGTCAAGATTCGAGATCGGCTCGAAGCCGAAGGTGCCGTAGCGCACCTTGAACTTGCTCGCCGGCTGGAAGAAGCACAGCACCTTGCCGTCCTTGCCCCACGCGGGCATGCCGTAGTACGTGCGCGGCACGAGTTCCGGCGCGACCTTCGTGACCAGGGCGTGCAGCTTCTCGGCGAGCTTCTGGTCGGCTGCGTCCGGCAGCTTGGCGATGGCCTCCTTGAGGTCGGCCTCGCCCGCCGCTCGCTGCTCCTCCGGCGACTTCTTCGCACGAGAGCGCCGCGCCTTCGACTCCTTGGCGGCGGCCTGCATCGCCTCGCGCTCTTCGTCGGTGAAGTTCTTCTTTTCCTCGGTCATCAGCGGATCCTCTCGTTCAGTGAAGCCTGATGGATCCGAGGCTACGCGCGCCTGCCCGCCGGCACTTCTCGATTTCTGATCAGTTCGGCCTCGGTGCGGACGGCTAGGGTGAGAGCCATGGACATGCGGGTCGCGGCATACGCGGTCGTCACCGATGACGATGACCGGATTCTCCTGGCGCGCTGGATCGAGGGTCGCCGTGTCGCCTGGACGATGCCCGGCGGTGGACTCGAGCCCGGTGAGGACCCGGAGGACGCAGTGCGGCGCGAACTCAGGGAGGAGACCGGGTACACCGTGCAGGTCGGCGAGCTGCTCGGCATCCACTCCCGCGTCATCCCCGCCAGTCAGCGGGTGAGCCGGTCGGCGAAGTCGGCGGATGCTCCGCTGCACACCCTGCGCATCGTCTACCGGGCGCGGGTCACCGGTGGCAAGCTCCGATTCGAGACCGGAGGATCCACCGACATGGCCGAGTGGTTCTCGCTGCCCGCCGTCGCGGAGCTGCAGCGGGTGAAGCTGGTCGACATCGCACTGCGGATGGCGAAGATCCTGTAGCCGACCGCGTCAGTCGCGAGCGGCCTCAGGTACCGAGATGTCGGCGACCGTCGCTCCGTAGGCGGCGATGAGGTCGTCGGCGTCGACGAACAGGCTGTAGCCGTGCGCACCGGCACCCATCGCGATGCGCTGACCCACGATCGACTCATCGGCGAAGATCGGCCACGGCGTGCTGCTGCCGATCGGCACGATCGTGCCGCGTTCGTAGCCGGTCGCGGCGAGGGCGAGCTCCGGCTCCGGCAGGCGGAGCTTGTTGACTCCGACGACCGCTCGCAGCTTCGGCCACGAGATGGACCGGCCACCCGGTACCAGGGCGAACAGGTAGGTGTCGTCCGCGCGCTTGACGACCAGCGTCTTCACGATCCCGGACGGCGGGATGCCGAGCAGCTCAGCGGCCTCGGCGAGGCTGCCCGCCGCGGGGCGCTCGAGAATCTCGATGGCGAGACCATGCGCGGCGGCGGCATCTCGAACCCGGGCATGCCGATCGTCGCTGTCAGACACCGAACCACCGCCGACCAGGTCGGCTGAACTCACGCGTCGGGAGCGGAGAGCGGGTCGTCCGCCACCCACAGCTCGTCGTCGGCACGCAGCGCCTGCCATGCGGCGTAGAGCACGCCGACGGCCGCAGCGGCACCGAGGACGATGGCGACGACGGAGCCGAGGCCCATGCTCTTCTTCTTGGCACCGAAAGCGCCGCGCGGCGGTGGGACGGCGACGCCGTGACGCTTGGCGTTCGCGAAGTCCCATGCCGTGAGAGCGCTGCCGACGACGCCGCCGACGATCGGGACGACCTTGTCGTCGACGACATGCCGGCCCATCTTCACGCCGCGGTCGACGACCGGTGCGACGCGGCGGTTGTAGGTGTCCTGCACGGCGGGCAGCACCTGCTCGCGGCCGAGACCGGCGAGCTGTCGGCTCGCCTCGCGGGCGACGTCGGCTGCGTGGCCGACGAGCACCTGCTGCGACTCCCACAGCTCGGTGGCGTCGTGCTGCAGACGTCGCAGTTCCTTCTTGCGCTTGCGGCTGAGGCTCACGATGCTCTCCTGTCCATTGGAGTACGGGTTCCCCATATTGCCAGACGAGGCTGGAAGTCGGGCGGGAATCCCCGGGTCCTTGCCATATCGGATGCTGCGCGCTACCTTCTGCGCCGGCGATCGATGCGGAACCGGGCGAACTCACCGCAAGCTCTGCGAGAATAGGGGCATGCCTCATGCTTCCCACGTCGCGACCCTGCACACCAACCACGGTGACATCGTCATCAACCTCTTCGGCGACCAGGCCCCGAAGACCGTGAAGAACTTCGTCGGCCTCGCCGACGGCTCCCAGGACTGGACGCACCCCGCCACCGGCAAGCCCGGCGAGGGCCCCCTCTACAAGGACGTCGTCTTCCACCGGATCATCCCGAACTTCATGATCCAGGGCGGCGACCCGCTCGGTCAGGGCGTCGGCGGCCCCGGGTACAACTTCAACGACGAGATCAACGCCGAGCTGAACTTCGACGCCCCCTACATCCTCGCGATGGCGAACGCCGGCCTGCGCCGCAACCCCGCCACCGGAGAGGTCGAGGGCACGAACGGCTCGCAGTTCTTCATCACGACCGACCCCACCCCCTGGCTCAAGGGCAAGCACACGATCTTCGGCGAGGTCGCCGATGACGCCTCGAAGGCCGTCGTCGACGCGATCGCCGCTGTGCCCACCGCCGCCGGCGACCGCCCCATCGAGCCGGTCGTGCTTCAGTCGGTCGACATCGTCGCGGCCTGACCCGCGCTGCCGATCCGGATGACGAGCTCCGAGTTCACGAGCAATCGTGACAACTTCTGCTACCGGCATCCGGATCGGCAGAGCTTCGTGCTCTGCCAGCGCTGCATGCGCACCGTCTGCCCCGAGTGCCAGACGCAGGCCCCGGTCGGCGTCATCTGCCCGGAGTGCATGACGGCGGAGCGCAAGAACAGGACGCCGGCCCAGAAGCGCGCCCAGCGCCGCTGGGGCGGAAGCGGTGGCACGATCACCGCCGTACGCAGCGGCAAGCCGATCGTCACGTACGTGCTGCTCGCTGTGACCACATTCATCAGCCTGCTGCAGCTGATCCCCGGTGTCGGCGATCAGATCACGCTGGCGCTCCGCTTCGCGGCGCCCTATCTGTATCCACAGCTCAACGGCGGAATCTTCGAACCCTGGCGGCTGCTCACCGCGATGTTCGTGCACGGCGGCTTCGTCCATCTCGCCCTGAACATGCTCGCACTGTGGATGCTCGGACAGACCCTCGAGCCCATGCTCGGCCGCGCCCGCTACCTCGCGCTCTACCTGATCAGCGGCCTGGGCGGCTCGGTCGCCGTTGCCCTCATCGCTCCGACCACCGCAACGGTGGGCGCTTCGGGTGCGATCTTCGGCCTCATGGCCGCCCTGCTGATCATCGGGCGCCACCTCGGCGCGAACGTCACCGGCATCCTGGTCGTCCTCGGCATCAACTTCGCGTTCAGCTTCTTCGTCGCGCGCATCTCCTGGGAAGCCCATCTCGGCGGAGCGCTCGTCGGAGCTCTGATCGCCTTCATCCTCACGAGGACGCGCCGTCGCGAGCAGCGCACGTGGCAGATCGTCCTGCTCGCGACGGTCGCCGTTCTTCTGCTCGTCGTCGTCGCCCTGGTGCCCCCGCTGATCCTTCTCTCCTGATCAGGAGTTCTTAACAGGGTTGTTAACAGGTGTGAATAACACCGGTGTAATTCTCCCCACCCTGTGCACAAACCTGTGGATAACTCCGCGGCCGAGCTCTCCTGGGTCGGGCTCCGGGATGCTCCCCTTCGTTCGCAGAGCGGGTTCCCTCCCGCTTCGCGGGCCCCTCCCGATGCTCACTCCGGGGACATCCCTGCGCCCTTGCGTCCAGAGTGGATAACTCCGTGGACAAGCGAAAGGCCCCTCGCTTGCGCGAGGGGCCTTTCAAAGAACAGAGGTGCGGTCAGCGCCAGCGCGTCGTCATCAGGAAGCCGATCAGCGCGATACCCAGGCCGATGCCGAGGTTCCAGTTGCCGAGGCCGGGGATCGGCAACGTCGTGCCCGAGATGTAGAAGACCAGGATCCAGGCGAGCCCGAGGAGCATGAAGCCGATCATCACCGGCTTGAACCACACCGCGTTGGGAGCGGCATCGCCCTCGGCGCGCTCGACGACGGGTTCTTCGGTATTGCGGTCTCGTGCCATGCCGACATTCTACCCATGTGACCCCGCATCCACAGAAGGGGTCCCTGTCCGGTCACGGCTTGCGTTCACCGCCGCGGGATAGGATCGCGCCATGACTGCTTCCGCCGTGTCCGCGACACGACGAACGCGTCGCCGGGTGTCCCGCCCCCGCGCGACGTTCACGAGCGTCCTCGGCGAACTGCTGCTCACGGCCGGCGTTCTGGTGCTGCTGTTCGTCGCCTGGCAGATGTGGATCGGCGACATCATCATCGCGGCGCAGAAGAACGATGAAGGTGCGGCGATCTCGCAGCAGTGGGCCGAAGCCCCCGCACCGGAGCCGCCTCCCGTGGTCGAGGCCGACGACGGCACGACCTATTACGAACCGGTGATCCCTGAGCCTCCCGCCGACACCGAGCAGCTGGGTCTCCTCCATGTCCCGCGCTTCGGTGCCGACTACAACTTCGGGATCTACGGCGGCACCTCGCGCGCGCGCACCCTCGACGACCTCGGCATCGGCGTCTACAAGGACTCGAAGATGCCGGGCGAGGTCGGCAACTTCTCGATGGCGGGACACCGCACCACCTGGGGCAAGCCCTTCAACCAGATCGACAAGCTGCAGCTGAACGACGCCATCGTCGTCGAGACGCCGGACGGCTGGTACACCTACCGGTTCCGCACGCTGGAGTACGTCCAGCCGAGCGCGGTCGACGTGCTGCTCGATGTTCCCCGGATGCCGGACGCCCAGACCGGCGAGCGATACATCACCCTCACCGCCTGCTCCCCGCTGTACTCGCTCGCCGAGCGCATCGTCGCCTACGGCGTCTTCGAGGGCTTCCAGCCTCGTGCCGAAGGACCCCCGAAGGCACTGACCGATCCCCCGCCGACCCCGGCGGCACCGTCGGTGTGAGGATGAGTATGCACAGCGAGGGAGACATCTGATGTACGCCGCACTCTGGCGCCTGCTGCCCGGTCCCTGGTGGCTGCGGCTGCTCATCGTGCTGGTCGTGGTCGCCGCGATCCTGTACGGGCTGTTCTTCTATGTGTTCCCCTGGGTGAGTCCGTTCGTCACCCCGGGAGAAGTCGACCTCGAATGACCAGCGTGCTCGTGGTCGACAACCACGACAGCTTCGTGCACACCCTGGTCGGCTACCTGCGCGAGCTCGGCGCGGACGTCATGCTGATCGAAGCCGATGCCACGGATGCCGAGGGGCCGCTGAGCCCGTCGGCATGGGAGCAGCTGCTGCGGCCGTTCGACGCCGTCATGCTCTCCCCCGGGCCCGGAGCACCGGTCGACGCCGGAGCGTCACTCGATGTCGTGCGCATCGCGGCGCGGATGAACATGCCACTGCTCGGGGTGTGCCTCGGACATCAGGCGATCGGTGAGGCGTTCGGTGGCGCTGTGACGGAGGCGCCCGAACTGATGCACGGCATGGTGTCGGCGGTCGTCCACGACGGTTCTGCGTTGTTCTCCGGCATCCCCTCACGTTTCGATGTCGGGCGCTACCACTCGCTCGCCCTGACCGCATCCGACCTGCCGCCGGAACTCGTGGTCACCGCGACGACGGACAGCGGCACCGTGATGGCCATCGCACACACCGCGCTGCCGATCCACGGGGTGCAGTTCCACCCGGAGAGCGTCCTCACCGAGGGCGGATACCGGTTGCTCGCGAACTGGCTCGAACTCTGCGGCGACCGCGATGCCGTGGTGCGCTCGGCGTCGCTGCACCCGCTGTCGCCCCCGGTCGGCCGAACCGGTTAGGTCCGATCCCGCTCAGTCGACGATGAAGAGCTTCGCGCCCGTTGCCGTCGAGGACCGGTGCGCTTCGGCCATGTCGGCGACCTGGTACGAGATCCCCGGCGTCAGCGTCAGCATCCGTCCGTCGTCGAGTTCCGTCTCGAGACTGCCCTCGAGGCAGAGCAGCACGTGTCCCTTGGTGCACCAGTGGTCGGCGACGTAGCCGGGGGTGTACTCGACCATCCGGACCCGGATGTCGCCGAACACCTGCGTGCGCCAGTGAGCAGCCCCGCTCGTTCCCGGATGGACGGTGGGCTCGATCGTGGCCCAGTCAGTGGTGCCGAACGGTACGTCGATGATGTTCATCGGATGCCGCCCGATCACTTGCCCGTGCAGTAGCGCAACTCGATCGTCGCGCCGACGGGTACGTCTCCCGGCGCCGACGACATCGAGGTCACGGTGTTCGGGTTCGTCGCGGGGCAGTCCGCGAGCGCCACCTGCACGGGGACCAGACCGAGCTCTTCCAGCGCGGTCGTGGCCGAGGTCACTGTCCAGCCCGTGACGTTGTCGAGGCTGACCTTGCCACTGGCGACCACCAGGTTCACCGCGGTTCCCGGTGCGATCTCGGCACCTGCCACCTGGCTCGCCTCGATGACGGTGTCGGCAGCGAGATTGTTGTCGTTGCGTTGGGTCACGGAGCCGAGTTCGAGGCCCGCGGCCGTGAGAGCCGCCTCGGCGGCCGCTCGCGACAGGCCCTCCAGTGTGGGCACGACGCTGGTCTCGATGCCTGTCGAGACGTAGACGGTGATCGAATCGCCCTCGGCGACGGTGACCCCGGCTTCGGGGTCCGTGCGGATCACGTTGCCTTCGGCGATGTCCGTGCTGGATTCCAGCACCAGCTTCGCCGTGAGATCGAGTACGCCGAGGTCTTCCTGAGCGCGCTCCGCCGACACGTTCACCAGATTGGGCACGGTGCGTGCCGTGCTCGGCACCTCCGGCGGGCGCATGCTGATCGTGAGCACCCAGAACAGCACCGAGGCGAGAAGCACCGCGAGCAGGGCTACGCCGGCCCAGATCCATGCCACCGGTGGTCCCGACTGCGTGCGGGCCATCGTGGTGTCGGTGCTGAGCTGACGCAGCGAGCGTGCCGTCTCCTGCGCGTGGCGCGGGCTCGGTCCGTACAGCTCGCTCGTCAGTGCGCCGAGCTGCTTGCGGCTCGGCGCGTGGCCTGTGGTGGCCGCATCGAGCGCGGCGCGGAAGTTCGCCGCATCGGGGAAGCGCTGGTACGGATCCTTCGCGAGCGCGCGCAGCACGATCGGATCGAGGGCCCCGGGGGATTCCTCGTTGACTTCGGTCGGCGGAACGGGCGTCTCACTGACGTGCTGGTAGGCCACGGCGACCGGCGAATCGCCGCGGAACGGCTGACGCCCGGTCAGCAGCTCGTAGAGCACGACGCCGGTGGAGTACAGGTCGGCGCGGGCGTCGACCGGCTCGCCCTTCGCCTGCTCGGGCGAGAAGTACGCGGCGGTGCCGATGATCTGCGTGGTCTCGGCGACGGTCGAGGAGGAGTCCGACACCGCGCGGGCGATGCCGAAGTCCATGACCTTGACCTGGCCCTTGTCGGTGACCATGACGTTGCCGGGCTTGATGTCGCGGTGGATGACTCCGGCACGGTGCGAGTAGTCCAGAGCCTCGAGGATGCCGTCGACGTAGCGCACGGCGTCGGCGACCGGAACCGGTCCGTTCGAGATGATGTCCTTCAGCAGGGTGCCCTTGACGAGCTCCATCACGATGTACGGCGGGTCATCCGATGAGGCCGCTCCCGAACCCGTGGTCGAGTCGCCGGCGTCGTAGACGCGCACGATCGAGGGATGCGACATCCGCGATGCCGCCTGTGCTTCGAGGCGGAACCGGGTGCGGAAGGCCGTGTCACGCGCCAGATCGGGATCGAGGATCTTGATCGCGACCTCCCGGCCGAGCGTCATGTCCTGCCCGCGATAGACCTTGGCCATGCCGCCGTGCCCGATGAGCTCGTCGACGCGGTAACGACCCGCGAGAACGCGTTGCTCTGTTGACACGGATCTACCCCCTGATACGACTGGTGAAGCTGCTTTCAGACTACGGCGCTACCCGAGGATCCCGCCGGACTCGTCATCCGGGCCGGGCTCGATGAGCTCCTCCATCTGCGGCGAGTTGTCCGAGGGACGCTCGTTGCCGCAGAAGGCGCGGTACGTGGCGGTCACATTCTGACCCGCGGTGTCGGGGTTGATCGTGATCTGCGCGTTGCGGACGCCGGCGGCGAAGCTCTGCGTGGTCGCCGTCCCGTCGAACGTGGCGTTCGTCAGGGTGACCTCGTAGGCCGTGCGCACCGGGAGTCCGGATGGGCACTCGAAGTTCGTCCAGTTCAGGGTGACGTTCTGACCGGCGATCGCGGGACCGCTGAGCGTGGGAGCCGAGGTCGGTCCGCCCACCTGCACCGCGTCGACGTAGAGCGTGAGCGTGACCGGAGTGCCTGTCTTGACGGAGCCGCGAGGGCTCACCGACTCGACCGTGCCGGCGAGCTCGGAGGACGGAGCCGGTGTGCCGCCGTCGGCGCACGTCGGCACGAGTCCGGCGGCGGTCGCCGCTGTCAGGGCCTCATCGCAGGTCATGCCGACCAGGCCGAGCGCGTCGACGTCGACAGGAGGAATCTCCGGCGCCTGCGTCTGCGTGGGTTTCGGAGTCGGTGTCGCGCTTGCGCTGGTCGGCGGCGGAGTCGTCGGGTCTGCGCCCGTCGTTCCCTGGTTCATCAGCGTCCAGATCGTTCCGCCCAGCACGACGAGAAGAATGACGATGAGAGCGATGAGCGGCCACGTCCACGGGCTGCGCTTCTTCTTCTCCTTCACCGGCTCGTCGCCCTCGACAGGCAGCGATGCGGTGGTCGGAAGGATGCGCGTCGAGTCCGCACCGGCGAGTCCGGTCATCATTCGCGTGGCGTCGTCGTCGCTCGCGGCGCCGCCGGCGATGGCGGGAACCGCGATGGCGGCGGAGTTCAGGTCACCTCGGCGCAGCGCCTGGGCGGCGCGAGCCACGGTGGCCGACGAGGACGGCCGATCGCTCGGCTTCTTGGCGATCATCGCCATGACGAGGTTCTGCACCGGGATCGGCACGGTCGGCGGCAGCGGCGGCGGCTGCTCGTTGATCTGCGCCATCGCGATGGCGACCTGCGATTCGCCGGTGAAGGGCCGTCGGCCCGCCAGGCTCTCATAGGCCACGATTCCGAGCGAATAGGTGTCGGTGGCAGGCGAGGCCGGGTGGCCGGACGCCTGCTCGGGCGACAGATACTGCACCGTCCCCATCACCTGGCCGGTCGCGGTCAGCGGAACCTGGTCGGCGATGCGTGCGATGCCGAAGTCGGTGATCTTGACGCGACCGTCGGGCGTGATCAGCAGGTTTCCCGGCTTGATGTCGCGGTGCACCAGGCCGGCGGCGTGCGCCGCCTGCAGAGCGGATGCCGTCTGGGCGACGATGTCGAGGGTCTTGTCGGCGCTCAGGGCGCCGTCGCGCTCGAGGACGGTCGACAGTGCTTCGCCGGGCACGAGCTCCATGACGAGGAAGGCACTGCCGTTCTCCTCGCCGTAGTCGAAGACGCTCGCGATGCCCTCGTGGTTGACGAGAGCCGCGTGCCGCGCCTCCGCGCGGAATCGCTCGAGGAACCCGGGGTCCCCCATGTACTCGTCCTTGAGGATCTTGATCGCGACGGTACGTCCGATGACGTGATCCGTCGCTTCCCACACCTCGCCCATGCCGCCGATCGCGATCCGCGATAGCAACTCGTAGCGACCACCGAACGACACACCTTGCGTCGGCCTCATCTGCCCAGCACCGCCTCTATGACCTTCTTTGCAATCGGAGCGGCGAGGGAATCGCCGGATCCTGATTGTCCCTGTCCGCCGCCGTCTTCGACGACGACCGCTACTGCGACCGCTGGGTCGTCCGCCGGTGCGAAACCGGTGAACCACAACGTGTACGGCTTGTTCCCGTTCTCGGCCGTTCCGGTCTTACCGGCTACGTCGACCCCGTCTATTCTTGCACCCTGCGCCGCCCCCGTTGAGACGCCGGCGACCATGGCCGCGGTCACCTCGTCGGCCACCGACGCGTCGACGGCGCGGCCGAACTCGGTGTTCTCGAATGCACGCAGCACCGACAGGTCGTTGCCGATCACCGCATCCACCATGTGCGGATTCATGACGACGCCGTCGTTGGCGATGCCTGCGGAGAGCATCGCGATCTGCAGGGGAGTCGCGGTGACCTGCCCCTGGCCGAAGCCGGTGAGGCCGGTCTGCGCGTCATCGAGCGAGCGGGGGTAGCTGGAGGGTGTCGAGGTGAGGGGGATCTCGAAACTGCGGTTGAAGCCGAACTTCTCCGCGATCTCCCGGATCTTGGTGTCGCCGAGTGCGACGGCGAGCTCCGCCATCGGGATGTTGCAGCTCAAGCGGATCGCCTCGGCGATGGTGACCGTCTCGCCGGTGCCGCAGGTGCCGCCCCAGGCGTTGGACACGGTGCTCGTCGACCCCGGGAGCTGGTAGCGCGCCGGGTTCGGAAGAGTCGATTCCGCTGTCCACTCGCCGCTCTCGTACGCCGCCGCCGCGACGAGGATCTTGAATGTCGACCCCGGCGGGTTGAGGCCGCCGGCGATCGCCCGGTTGTACAGCGGGTTCGCCGGGTCCTCGTCGAGGGCTTCGTAGATCGTGTTCGCGGCATTCGCGTCGTGCGTGGCCATCAGGTTCGTGTCGAAGCCGGGAGTCGAGGCCATGGCAAGGATGCGACCCGTCTGGGGTTCGATCGCGACGACAGCCCCCTGGAGTCCCTGGAGCCCCTCGAAGGCCGCGCGCTGGGCGGCCGTGTTCAGTGACAGTTCGACACTGAACCCGGTCTGCGGCTGCCCGGAGATGAGGCGCTCGATCTCGGCGAAGAAGGCGTTCGATCCGGTGCCGGAGAGGTCGGCGTTCAGCGCCTGCTCGATGCCGGTTGCCGATCCGAGTGCCGGGTTGTAGTAGCCGGTCACCGGCTCCCACATCGCGGCATCGGTGTACACCCGCTGGAACTGGTACTTGTCGTCGCTGGGGACGGAGGTGGCGATGTTGACGCCGTCGACGATGATCGAACCCCGCTGGATCTCGTAGCTGTCGAGCTGGGTGCGGCGATTGTGGCTGTTCTGCGCGAGCGTCTCGGCGTCGACGACCTGGATCCAGCTCGCGGCCGCGAAGAGCGACAGGAACATGAACAGCATCACGACGCTGAGTCGGCGGATCTCTTTGGTCATCCGATCACGACCCTCGGCTGGGAGCGGACGGCGTCGGAGATCCGCAGCAGGATGGCCACGATGAGCCAGTTCGCGATCAGGGACGAACCGCCGGCGGCGAGGAACGGCGTGGTGAGGCCCGTGAGCGGGATCACGCGCGTCACGCCGCCGACCATGATGAAAACCTGCAGCGCGATGGTGAACGACAGTCCGGTCGCGAGCAGCTTGCCGAAGTCATCCTGACCCGCGAGGCCGATGCGCATCCCGCGGCTCACGAACACCATGTACAGCACGAGGATCGCGAACAGGCCGATCAGCCCGAGTTCCTCGCCGAGGCTGGTGATGATGTAGTCGCTGTGCGCGAGAGGGGTGACCTGCGGACGCCCCTGGCCCCAGCCGGTGCCGATGAGTCCGCCCTGTGCCAGCCCGAACAGCCCCTGCATCGGCTGGTATCCGGCGCCGTCGGGGTCGACCTGGCCGGGATCGAACAGGAACAGCCAGTTGATGAAGCGCCCGCGGACGTAGCTGAGGATCTGGGTGGCGAGGGCGACGCCGGCGACGACGAGCGCGAGGCCGATGAGCACCCAGCTCGTCTTCCCGGTCGCGATGTAGAGCATCGCGACGAACATGCCGAAGATGAGCGTCCCGGTGCCGAGGTCGCGCTGGAAGATGATGATGCCGAGCGAGATCAGCCACACCACGATGACGGGACCCAGCTCGCGCATGCGCGGCCAGGTGATGCCGAGGAAGCGGGTGCCGACCGACGTGAGGCTCTCCCGGGTGCGCACCAGGTAGCCGGCGAAGAAGATCGCCAGGCAGATCTTGGCCAGCTCGCCCGGCTGGAAGGCGAACATGCCCCCGAGCGACACCCAGACGGCGGCGTTCGCGTCCGGGATGCGCAGGCCGGGGACGAACGGCAGCAGGAGCAGCACGATTCCGGAGAGGCCGAAGATGTAGGTGTAGTTGAACAGGATGCGGTAGTTGCGCAGCAGGATCACCAGGGCGATGGCACCCATGAGCGAGATCGCGGTCCAGGCGAGCTGCTTCGTGGAATATGCATCCCAGCCCGTGTTCGCCACCGCGATGTCGATCCGGTAGATCATCGCGATGCCGAGACCGGTGAGCAGGGTCGCGATCGGGAGCACGAAGGGGTCGGCGTCGCGGGCCACGAGCCGCAGCACGATGTGCAGGGCGAAAGCGAGCACGGCGAGTCCGCCGCCGATGAGGAGGATCATCGGGTCGATCAGTCCGAGAGCGCCCAGCTGCACGAGAGTGAGGGCCGCACCGCTCAGCGCGCAGGAGAACAGCAGCAGCCAGAACTCGCGGTTGCGCTGCGTCTGCGGCATCCGGATGCGCTTGAGGGCCTTGATGACGCTGGTGTCGGCCGCGACGTCGCTGCTCATGGGGTACCCGCCGTCGGGGTCGTCGTGGGCATCGGCGTCGGCAGCGGCGTCTGCTCGATGACGTTCGCCTCGGCGCCGGAGCGCAGCCGATCGACGATGGCCATCGCGTCGGCGAGCGAGCGCGCCGTGATGGTGCTCTCGACGCGGGTGCGCTGGTACTCGGGAAGGTCGGCGAGCAGGATGCCGGTGTCATCCAGCGGCGTGGAGAGCGTGATCGGGCCGATGTTCTGCTGCACGCCCTGGAAGATGACGACGCTGTCGTCGTCTGCGCCGATGAAGTAACGGGTCTGGGTCCAGCTGTAGGCGGCGAAGGCGGCGACGCCGAGCATCGCCAGCACGACGAGGAGCCCGGCGATCCAGCCGGCGCGGCGACGGCGCGCGCGGCGCCGGTCCTCCTCGATGAGCTCCTCGAGGTACTCGGCCGCGGGCTCGAAGTGGCTCGGTTCGTTGGCGGCCTGGCGCACCGGGTGCAGCCAGCTCGAGCGAGCAGGGCGCGCGGAGGGCACGAGGATGCCCGACGGGTTCGATGCCGAGCCGACGATGGTCGGCGTTCCCGACGAGAGGGGGTGATGCCCGCCGACGTCGACCAGCACGATCGTGACGTTGTCGGGTGCGCCGCCGTCGAGGGCCTGCTTCAGCAGGTTGTCGGCCGTGCGACCCGGCGCCATCCCGAGGCGCATCGCCTTGAGCATGTGGGTCTCGTCGACGACGCCGGAGAGGCCGTCGGAGCAGAGCAGCCAGCGGTCGCCCGGCAGGGTCGGCATGACGAACATGTCGAGCTCGGGGTCGGAGTCCATGTCGCTGAGCACGCGCATCAGCACCGAGCGCCGCGGGTGGTACCTGGCCTCTTCCGGCGTGATCCGGCCGGAGTCGACGAGGCGCTGCACGAAGGTGTGGTCGGCGGTGATCTGCGTCAGCGCGTCATCGCGGTAGAGGTAGATGCGCGAGTCGCCGATGTGGCCGATGACCGCGTACTCGTCGACCATGATGATCGCGCTGACCGTGGTGCCGAGCCCGGCGAGCTCCGGCCGCTCCCTGGCCGCACGGATGAGGTCGCCGGCCGCCGTGGTCACCGCGGCCTGCAGCGACGCCTGAGCGTCGTCGGTGGTCGCGTACCCCTGGTCGAGGGGCTCCAGGCGCTGGATGGCGATGCTCGAGGCGACATCGCCGCCGGCGTGGCCGCCCATGCCGTCGGCGACGGCGAACAGGTTCGCGCCGGCGTAGCCGGAGTCCTGGTTGTTGGAGCGGATCTTCCCGGTGTGGGAGATCGCGGCGCTCGAGCCTTCGAAGACCATGCCGGGGTCAGGCTCGCAGCTCGAAGGTCGTGGCGCCCACCTTGACGGGGGTGCCGAGGGTGAGCGCGACCGGCGATCCGGTGACGCGGTTGCCCGCGAAGAAGGTGCCGTTGGTCGAGTCGAGGTCCTGGATGACCCACGTGTCGCCTCGCAGCATCAGGCGTGCATGGTGGCTCGAGGTGTAGTCGTCGCGGATCACGAGCGCGGATTCGCTGGAGCGGCCGATGGTCATGGGCTCGGTGCCGAGGGGGAGTTCCAGACCGGACTTGGGGCCGGAGGTGATCACGAGACGTTTCGCCGTGGCGATCGTCGCCGGTCCCGTGCTGGACTTCGCGGATGCCGGTTTCGCCGATGCCGGTTTCGCGGCGGGGGCCGGTGCAGCGGGGGATGCGGAGACCGGTGCGCCGTCGGTGGGGAGTTTGCGCACCCGCACGCCGAACAGGTCGGCCCGCAGCGAGTAGATGACGCCGAACACGAAGAACCACAGCAGCACGAGGAAGCCGACGCGCAGTAGGAGGAGGACGAGTTCACTGGGAGTGCTCACGGCATCACCCCGAAGGCGCGGGTCGAGTCGTCGCTCGGACGGGAGGGCGACGCGATCGGCACGATGCGGAAGACGAGGTCGGTCCGGCCGATCGTGATGGTGGTGTCGGTGGGGAGCGCGGCCTCGCGCACCTTCTGGCCGTTCACCTTCGTGCCGTTGGTGGAGCCGAGGTCGCGCATCATGGCCCGCTCGCCGTCCCAGAGGACTTCGGCGTGCTTGCGGCTGGATCCGGCGTCGGCGATGGTGATCTCCGCGTCACTGCCCCGGCCGATCACGGTACGCGCCTTGGTGAGGGAGTGGCGGCGCCCGTCGACGTCGATCACCGCCTGCCAGCTGACGCGCCCCTCGACGGTTCCCGAGGTCACGCGGACGGTGCCGGTCGCGACCTTCTCGTCGGGCTCGAGAGAGATCGAGAGGGCACCGGCGAAGCTGTACCCCTGCGCGGTGGCGTGCTTGCTCAGCAGGGCGTGCAGCTCGTCCGTGAGGGCGCGGCCGAGTCCCCGCATCCGCTCGGCGTCGTCGCTGCTCAGGCGCACGACGTAGTTGTTGGGCGCGATGATGCGGTCGCGACTGACGACCGCCGCCTTGGTGTCGGCCTCGCGCCGAAGCGCCGAAGCGATCTCCACCGGCTGGATGCCGCTGCGGAAGGTCTTCGCGAAGGCGCTGTTCACAGCGCGCTCGAGACCCTTCTCAAAGCTGTCAAGTAGTCCCACTGGGCTCCTCTGGCATGCCGACCGGTAGGGACATCGTAGCCAGGTGTCCTGGGTGAACGCCGCTCGTGACCGCGGAATCCCGCGAGAACGGCAATCCGCGGCCCGATCGAGGCGTCTCGGCGAGACCGGCGTTTCCGCGTGAGACGTACTCTGCAGCATGAGACATGTCGTACGACGCGATGTCTCGAGCTGGAACCTCTGTCTCACCGCAGGGCGGGTCCGGCCCGCGTTCTGCGCGCGTGAGAACGCGTGATATTCTCGTGAAGTTGAGTTCTTCGGAACGAGACGCTCGCGCGAGTGGCGGAATGGTAGACGCGCTGGCTTCAGGTGCCAGTGTCCTTACGGGCGTGGGGGTTCAAGTCCCCCCTCGCGCACAGCGAAGAGAAGGCCCGGTCTGATGACCGGGCCTTCTTCGTGTCCGCTGCCGTCGCTAGGGTGAGGAAGGTGACCGACTCCGCCGCCACGCTCATCGCCGCCGTCATCGCGGCGAGCGTCGCCGGGCTGGGACTCGTGTGGTCGATCGTCAGCTTCCTGATGATGCGGCGCAGTCAACGAGCCGCCGAAGCGCGCCAGGAGTGGGCGCGCAGGTACCAGCAGGCCCTCGCGCAGGCGCTCAGCGCCGATGCGCGGGAAGCCGCAGCGGGCCTCGTCCTCATCGCAACCCTCTCCCAGGCCGACTGGGCGACGGACGAGGATCGGGCGACCGCAGCCAGCGTTCTCTCCTCCCTGTCTCCTGCGCCCGGCGCTCCGGCGGCCGAAGTGCGCGCCACCGTTCTCGGCGGGATCCGCAACCGGGACGTCGCGAGCGAACTCGAGCACGCGTCATCCGGGCCGAAGAGCCGGTTCGAGGTGTACCTGGACGGCGTCGGCGCGTATCGATGGCGCCTGACCACGGCCGGGGGTGAAGTCCTCGCCGTCAGCGGCAGCCACTCGAGCGAGGGCGCGGCCCTGCAGGCGCTGGAACTCGCACGCCGGGAGCTCGGCGGCGGATAGCGAAGCCGGGCTAGTCTGGCCGCGCGCTCCTGTCAACGCCCCTGCGGGGGAACCCCGGCGGATGGATGCTGGACGCCCACTCAGTGAGAGGAGCACCCATGTCGAACCCCGATGCACTCGCCAACAGCCAGGAACCGATGTTCCAGAACGCGACGGACGACGTCGACGAGAGCGAGGATCTGTCCGATCTCACCTTCCCGACGGACACCGGCCAGCCGGAGACGCAGGGAGAGGAGCCGCTCGAGGCGGAGCTCGACGAGGACGGCCAGGGGGATCTCGCGTTCAATGACGGACCGGACGCCGTCAGCGGCGATGCCCCCGAGGATCTGCGCGAGAGCCTCGAATGACGGTCTGAACCGGACTGACGGAGGCATCATGGCAACGAACGTCGCGGCGATGGACTGCACCCCGGAGGACGTCTTCCGGGTGCTCGGCAACGGGTGGCTCTATCCCACGTGGGTGGTGGGAGCGTCACGGATGCGGGGGGTCGACTCCTCGTGGCCCGGCTCGGGCGCGGAGCTCCACCACTCCGTCGGCGTCTGGCCGTTCCTGCTGGACGACACCACGCAGATCACCGCATGGGAGCCGCCCCATCGAGTGGTCATGCGCGCGCGGGGCTGGCCGGTCGGCGAGGCGGACGTCACCCTCATGGTGCGTGCACGCGAGAACGGCTGCCTGGTGCGCATCCAGGAGGATGCCGTGAGCGGGCCGGCGGCGCTGCTTCCGCGCGCCATCACCACACCGATCCTCCGATGGCGCAATGCCGAGACCCTGCGCAGGCTCCGCTATCTCGCGGAAGGCGGAGCCCGCTGAGAGGCCGGCACCGGCAGGGGTGATCGTCCGCGCGGCTCAGCGCTGAACGGGGTCGGCGGCGTCGTCGAGGAACCGCTCGAGGTCGCGAAGCGTCGGGGCAGCCTCCCAGTCACCGGGCACCAGGCAGGCCATCGCCCCGCAGGCGTTGGCGCGCCGCAGAGAGGCGTCGACATCGAAGCCGTCGAGCATCGCGCTCAGGTAGCCGGCGACGAAGGCGTCACCGGCGCCGACCGTGTCGACGACGTCGATCGCGAAGCCGGGCGACGCGACGACGGAGTCGCCCAGGAAGGCCGATGCGCCGTCCGGACCCGACTTGAGCACGACCGTCGCGCATCCGGCGTCGTGCAGTCTGGCCGCAGCATCCGCCATGGAAGACCCGGGGTACAGGATGGCGAACTCCTCGGCGCCGCCGAAGACGACGTTCGCGCGCTCCGCGAGATCGCGCAGGACGGGACTCGCGGCCTCGGCGCTCGCGAGAGCCGAACGGTAGTTGATGTCGAAGCTCACACTCGTGCCAGCATCCCGCGCACGATCGATCGCGGCGCGCACCGTGGCGCGCGCCGTGTCCGAAAGCAGCGGAGTGATGCCGGTGACGTGCAGCAGTGAGGCCGCCTCGATCCATCCCTCCGGCAGGTCGTCCGGACGCAGTCGCGAACCCGCCGACCCCGCACGGTAGTAGTGCACGGCGGTGGAGGATGCCGAAGGTCGCTCCTTCACCATCAGGCCGGACGCGGCATCCGAATCGAGGATCACCCGCACGTCGACACCGTCGCCCCGGATCTCCCGCGCGATCCGTTCGCCCAGCGAGTCGTCTCCGACCCGGCCGAGCCACGAGGTCGCGACGCCGAGACGCGCGAGACCGATCGCCACATTGCTCTCGGCGCCCCCGATCCCGAATGCCAGGGAGTTCGCATGACGCAACGAGCCGACCTCGGTCGTGCGCACGAGCGCCATGGTCTCGCCGAGCGTGACCACAGACGCAGAGGTCACCCCATGCTCCGCGCGCAGACCCCGACGAACGCCGCGGCACGCTCGCGCAGAGCCTGCAGATCGCCGCCGCTGAAGGCATCGCCGAGCAGCGGTCCGCCCACGCTCACGGCGACCGCGCCGGCGCGAAGCCAGGCCTCGGCGCCGTCGAGATCCACGCCCCCGGAGGGCACGGCGACGATGTCGGGGAAGGGGCCGCGCAGATCCTTCAGATACGCGGGCCCGACCTGCCCCGCGGGGAAGATCTTCACCGCAGACGCTCCGGCGGACCACGAGGCGAACAGCTCGGTCGGCGTCAGTCCGCCCGGAACGATCGGCACCCCGGCAGCCGTCGCCTGCCTGACGAAGTCCGTCGAGGTGATCGGAGTCACGATGTAGGCGGCTCCGGCATCGAGCGCTCGCGTCAGATCGTCCGAGTTCGTGACGGTGCCGATCCCGAGGTCGATCGTGTCACCGAAGCGCGCGAGAAGGTGGGGGAGGTGCGCGAACGTGCCGGGGGTCGTGAGCGTGAGCTCGACGCTGCGGATGCCTGCATCGACGAGCACCTCGAGCACGGCGTCGTAGTCCTCGGCCCGCGGGGCGCGGGCCACGACGATCAGGCGCGACTCGGCGGTGCGCGCCGGCAGGGCGAGCCGGCCGACCTCACCAGTCATGCACGGTCCCGTCGAGCAGACGGTTCACCGGCAGATACGCCTTCGTGTACTCGTGACCGGCCGCAGCGTCCTCGTCGAGCTCGACGCCGAGCCCCGGCTGGTCGCCGGGGTGCAGGAAGCCCCCGTCGAACGTGAACGACGTCTGGAACACCTCGAGCGTCTTCTCGTTGTGCGGCATGTACTCCTGGATGCCGAAGTTGTGGATCGCGAGATCCAGGTGCAGCGCCGCGGCCATGCCGATCGGCGAGATGTCGGTGGGGCCGTGGATGCCGGATTTGATGCCGTAGATCGCGGCGAAGTCGAGCAGCTTCTTCATGGCCGTGATGCCGCCGGTGTGGGTGACGGCCGAGCGCACGTAGTCGATCAGCCGCTCGGTGATGAGGGTCTGGTAGTCGAAGACCGAGTTGAAGACCTCGCCGATCGCCAGCGGCGTCGTCGAGTGCTGGCGTACGAGACGCAGGGCCGTCTGGTCCTCGCCCGGAGTGCAGTCCTCGAGCCAGAACAGGTCGTACGGCTCGATGTCCTTCGCGAAACGGGCGGCCTCGATCGGGGACATGCGGTGGTGTCCGTCGTGCAGGATGCGCAGGCCGGAGCCGAAGTCCTCGCGGATGCTCGCGAAGACGCCGGGCATGTGGGTCAGGTAGTTGCGGGTGTCCCACGTCTCTTCGCTGGGGCGGTCACCCGAACGCTTCGCGGGTTCGTAGTCGTAGCGCACGCCGGGGCCGGCGGCCGAGACGCCGTAGATCTGGCCGAGGCCGGGCACGCCGGTCTGCACGCGCACCGCGGTGAAGCCGAGCTCCTCGTATCCGGTGATCGCGTTCTTGAGGGCTGCGTAGTCGGTGCCGGACGCGTGCGCATAGACGCGGACGCCCTCACGGCTCGCGCCGCCCAGCAGCTGGTACAGCGGCATCCCGGCCTTCTTGGCCTTGATGTCCCACAGCGCCATGTCGACGGCGGCGATCGCCGCCATGGTGACCGGACCGCGGCGCCAGTACGGTCCGCGGTACAGGTACTGCCAGGTGTCCTCGATCCGGTCCTCGTCGCGGCCGACGAGCATCGAGGCGACGTGGTCGGAGAGGTAGGAGGCGACGGCGAGCTCGCGACCGTTGAGCGTGGCGTCGCCCCAGCCGACGATGCCGTCGGAGGTCGTGATCTTGAGTGTCACGAAGTTGCGCCCTGGGCTGGTGATGTTGACGTCGACGAGCTCGATGGTCATGTCGGTTCCTCAATGAAGGGGGGTGCGGCCGTTCGGGCGGCCGCACCCCGGA
>NZ_PGGU01000016.1:391560-548465 GCF_002872075.1 Microbacterium aurantiacum
CCGCACCCCGGGTTCTCAGGTGGGGCGGCAGGTCACATGGCGGCGCGCGGATCGGTGAGATCGCGCCCCGTCCACTCCGGAGCCCAGATGGCGGCCGCAAGAGCGGATGCCGTGAAGATGCCCATCAGGACCATGACGGGGACGATGCTGCCCGTCGTCGCCGAGACCCAGGCCGCGACGACGATCGGGCCGACACCGGTGGCGATGATCGCCGCGATCTCGCGCACCATGGCGGTGAGCGTGTAGCGGTTGCGGGCGCCGAAGATCTCGGGGATCGAGATGTTCTCCATCGATGCGAGGCCGAGCACCGAGATGTTGTGGATCAGCGCGTAGCCCACGAAGACCCAGACGAGCTCTGCCGTGTTGATCATGAGCAGGGTCGGCACGATCAGCACGAGCGACAGCGACGTCATGATGATGTACATCCGGCGGCGACCGAACTTGTCGCCGAGGAAGCCCATGAGCGGGATCGTCAGGAAGCCGATCAGCGACGAGACGATGACGACCTCGGGGCCGACCTCCTTCGACATCGCGAGCGTGATCGTGATGAACGAGATGAGGTACGTCTGGACGAGGCCCGAGTTGCCGGCCTGACCGAAGCGCAGGAAGAACGAGACGATGACCGCCTTGATCGGCTTGCGCTCGAGCGACTGGAGCGTGCGGATGTCGTTGGTCTCCGTGGCGAGCTTGACGACCTCATCGCGGGAGAGCGCCCTGCCGTCGACGACGTCGGTGCGCTCCTCGAAGACGGGGCTCTCCTTGAGGTTGAACCGCACCCACAGGGCGAAGAGCATGATGACCGCGCTGCCGATGAACGGGATGCGCCATCCCCACTCGATCACGTCGGACTCGAGCATCACCGCGAGGAGGATCGCCCAGATCGCCGAGGCGAACAGCGTGCCGCAGTTCGTGCCGAGGGCGACCAGCGAGGCGATGACGCCGCGACGGTTGGCGGGTGCGTACTCCGACAGCATGACCCCGGCGCCGGAGATCTCGGCACCGGCGCCGAAGCCCTGCGCGAGTCGCAGGACGACGAGCAGGATGGGCGCGATGATGCCGACCTGCTGGTAGGTCGGCAGGAAGCCGATGAGCGTGGTCGCCGCTCCCATGAGCAGGATCGTATAGAAAAGCACCTTGCGGCGGCCGACGCGATCGCCGATGCGGGCGAACACGAACGCGCCGACGGGGCGTGCGACGTAACCGACGCCGTAGGTGGCCATGGCGAGCACGACGGCCATGCCCGGGTCTTCACCGGCGAAGAACAGCTGGCTGAAGACCAGGGCTGCCGCCAGCGAGTACAGCTGGAAGTCCATGAACTCCAGGGCTGTGCCGAGCCAGCCGGAGACGGCGGCTCGGACGAGATCGCCCATGGAGCGCTTGGCGACGGGCGGAGACGCGGGGGCGTCCACGCTGGGTACGGAGGAACTGCTCATCGGAATACTCCTTTGTAGTGATGTGCGCTGGCGCGCGGGGGCAGCGGTGTGTCGTCAGAGGGCCAGCAGGACCTTCGCCGAGGCGGACGAGTCGCGAGCGAGCTCGAACGCGCGGACGGCGTCGGATGCCGGGAGGACGTGGGAGATCACGGCGTCGAGAGTGTCGGACTCGGCCAGCTGGGCCACCGCGTCGTCGATCTCGGTGGAGAAGCGGAAGGCGCCGCGGATCGTCAGCTCCTTCGCGAGCAGCGGGGCGAGGTTCACACCGATGTCGGCGTTCGGGAGCATCCCGACCTGCACGATCGTGCCGGCGCGGCGGGCGGCCCGCACGGCCTGCGCCAGAGCGACTCCGACGCCGGAGCACTCGAAGACGACGTCGTACGACTCGTTCTCGATCGTGTCGCGGCCGACGAGGGAGACCTCGCCGGCGCCCAGCGCCGTCGCGCGCTCGAGCGGCTCGGGGCGCACGTCGCCGGCGCCGACGACGGCGGCGCCGGCGTTGACTGCGGATGCCACGACGAGCAGGCCGATCGGGCCGGCGCCGATCACGAGCACGCGCTTCCCCGTGATGTCACCGGCGAGATTCACGGCGTGGATCGCGACGGCCAGCGGCTCGGCCAGGGCTGCGCGCTCGAGGGGCAGTGACGCCGGGAGCACGCGGATCATGTGATCCTCGACGATCAGCAGTTCGGATGCTCCGCCCTGACGGTGCGGGTCCGCCGCGGCGCTGCCGAGGTAGTCGCCGCCCGGACGCAGGTGCGGCCGGTTCTCGAGACCGGGAACGACAGGGCCGTAGCGCGCGGGGTGCACGGTCACGGGCGTTCCTGCGGACAGGCGACCGGATGGGTCGAGGTCGACGACCCCGGAGAGCTCGTGACCGGGGGTCAGCGGCTCGCGGATCGTGTACTCCCCGTTCGCTCCGTGGAAGTAGTAGTGCAGGTCGGAACCGCAGATGCCGACGTAGTTCACCCGGACGCGCACTTCACCGTCGCCCGGCGTCGGGACCTCGCGGTCCTCCCAGCGGATGTCTTCCTTGCCGTGGATGGCGAGAGCCTTCATGGCTGCATCTCCCTCGTGATGGTCCGTGATGCCGAGACGGCATCGGTGATGGCGGCATCGACGCCCCGTCGCCGGATGGTGTCGACCAGTTCGCCGACGCGGGTGATGAACGCGTCCTGTGCACCGAGATGCTCTCCGAACATGTGCAGTTCGGCGATCGCGCGCTGTGCGAGCTCCCGGCCATCGCGGGCTGTCGCCGCGAGACCGGCGAGGCGCTCGCGGGCGCCGTCAGTCATCGCGGCGGCGTGCCGGCCGGGGTCGAAGCCGGGGAGCGGAGCGATGCACGACAGGTATCCGGCGACGGTGAGTGCGATGAGGTGCGGCATCTCGCCGCTGCGGAGACTGAGGAGTGCCGGCTCGGGGATGCGCTGCCGGAGCTTGACCGAGCCGTCGGTGCCGACCTGGCTGGTGCGGTGACCGAGTGCGCTGTTGGCCCAGCGCTCGAACAGTTCGCTCTCGTACGCACGGATGTCGACGCCTGACGGCACCTCGATGGAGGGCTCGTACTCGTCGCGCAACACGGTGCGGGCGGCACTCTCGATGCCGTCGAGGCCGATGGCCTCGGGAATGGTACCGACCCCGCTCAGGGCGCCGAGGTAGGCGATGAGGGAGTGGGTGCCGTTGAGAAGCCGCACCTTCATCTGCTCGTAGCGCCCGACCTCGCTCGTGAACACGGCCCCGCCGGCTTCCCACGCCGGACGGCCGCCGGCGAAGCGGTCTTCGATCGCCCACATCGTGAACGGCTCGGCGGGCACCGGGATGTCGTCGCGAGCTCCGAGCAGCGCGCTGACGCGGGTGCGAAGCTCTGCGGTCGTCGACGGGACGATGCGGTCGACCATGCTCGAGGGGAACGAGACGGCTCGGTCGAGGAAGACGAGGGCATCGGCGCCCTCGGATCCGGGGAGCTCGTGCAGGAACTCGCGGACGAGCTTCTCGGTGTGCGCCCCGTTGGATGAGAGATTGTCGCAGCTGAGGATCGAGATCGGTGCTCCTCCGGCATCGGCCCGTGCCTGCAGTCCGCGGGCGAGCTGGCCGATCGTCGAACGCGGAGCACCGCCGCGCAGATCCGCGCGCACCGTGTCGTCGTCGAGATCGAGGTGCTGCGTGGCCGGGGAGTAGCTGTAGCCGTTCTCGGTGACGGTGAGGGTCACGACGCGGATGCCGGGATCAGCGATCTGCGCGACCACCCGCTCCGGTTCCTCGGCACCGACGAAGGCGTCGGTGTGCACCCCGGGGATGGCGAGGGAGGTGCTCCCCGGGCTGATGGTCGCGACCGAGTAGAGGAAGTCCTGGGCGTGCAGGCCGTCGACGATCGAGCGTGAGCGCGATGCGACGCCGATGATTCCCCAGTCGCCGCCGGCGGACTGGAGCGCGGCCGCCGTGTAGACGGCCTGGTGCGCGCGGTGGAAGCTTCCGAGTCCGAGGTGCAGGATGCCGGCGCGGGCCGGGCTGACCAGAGGGGCGGCTGCCGCCGAGACGGTGCGACCCAGAACGGGTGCATCGGCGCTCATGCTGCCGCTCCGTCGTTGCAGGCGGAGAGCCGTTCGGGGTGATCGGCGATGATCGTCATGCAATCAGTGTGCATTAGTTGTACAAACTTGTCAACACGTTTTACATTCGGGTGGAGGATCGTAGGATTGCTGCGAGGGTGGGAGATGCACATGGCAGCGACGCTGACGGACGTGGCACGGCGCGCAGGTGTGTCGATCGCGACCGCCTCCCGGGCCTTCGGAGAGCCGGATCGTCTGGCGCCCGGCACGCTGGGCCGCGTGCTCGAAGCCGCGGGTGAGCTCGGCTATGCCACGCCCCAGTCGGCGACCACCACGCGCACGCTCGGCGTCGTCGTTCCCGACGTCGCGAACCCGGTCTACGCGACCCTGCTCAAGGCTATCCAGGGGCAGGCCTGGCACGGCCGTCATCGCATCGTGCTGTTCGACGCCGATGAGGACCTTCACCGGGAACGCGAGCAGATCGAGCAGGCGCGCAAGCTCGACGGGATGCTGCTGTGCTCGCCGCGCCTCCCCGATGAAGAGGTGCTCGAGCTCGTCGGCGACACTCCCTACGTCGTGATCAACCGCCTGATCGAAGGTGCGTCCTGCGTTCTGATGGACGCCGAGCACGGTCCGGGGCAGGCGATCGAGCACCTTGCCGCACTCGGGCACACGCACATCGCCTACGCCGCAGGGCCCCGCGGGTCATGGGCCGACGTCCGCCGAGCGGACGCGATCGCGCGGGCCTGCGAGCGTCATGGCATCCGCCTCACCAGGCTCAGCCACCACGCCGCGTCGATCCAGGGCGGGCGCGCCGCCTCTGCTCCGGCGGCGGCGAGCGGGGCCTCGGCCGTCGTCGCCTACAACGACCTCGTCGCGCTCGGACTCGAGGCGGGCTTGCTGGAACTGGGCCGACGGTGCCCGGCCGATGTCAGCATCGTGGGAATCGACGACATCGACCTCGCCGGAGCGGTGACTCCCGCTCTCACGACGGTCCGGATGCCCATCGAGCGCAGTGGCGCTCTGGCGGTCGACCTGCTCCTTCAGGCGATGGCGGGCGCCCCCGTCAGCGATGTCGCGACGCTCGGTTCGCAGCTGATCGTGCGCGCATCGACTGCGGCACCGGCGACCTGAGACCGGCCGCCGTTCGCCCGCCGATCAGGCCGACAGACGGATCTCACCCAGCACGCGGGCACTCGTCCGCGTCAATGCGCGGCGGGAGAGCAGCCGTGTGCTCAGCGCCGTGAGGTGATTGACCCGGCCTGAGATGACGCTCGGTCCGCCATTCGCGCGATCGAGCTGTCGGAACGCGGTGTCGATCACCTGACCCGCGGTCTGCTGCCGGCCGACCGAGGCGTCGTCGGTGCCGACGACGTCGAAGAACTCGGTCTTCGTCGACCCGGGGCTCACGGCGAGCACGCGCAATCCTGTTCCGCGCGCCTCCGCCCAGAGCGCCTCGGTGAAACTCAGGACGAACGCCTTGGTCGCGCCGTAGACCGCCATGCCCGGTGTCGGCTGGTACGCCGCTGTGCTCGCGACCGTGACGAGTGCGCCTCGTCCTTCGAGCAGCTGCGGCATGAACACCCGCGAGAGCTCGACGAGCGTCGCGACGTTCAGCTGGATCTCGCTCAGCATCCGATCGGGATCCGCCGCATCGAAGGCGCCGTGGGTTCCGAACCCGGCGTTGTTGACGAGTGAGGTGATGCGGATGCCGCGGCGCTCGAGTTCATCTCGCAGGGCTGTCGCGGCGCCGATGACGCCGAGATCGGCCGGAACGACCTCGATCCTGATCCGCGCGGAGGCTCTCAGCTCTGTCGCGAGTTCCTCGAGCCGGTCGCCGCGCCGGGCGACCAGCACCAGATCCGATCCGCGTGCCGCGAAGCGCCGGGCGAACTCGACGCCGAGACCGGAGCTCGCGCCGGTGATGAGTGCGGTTCCGCCGCGGAGGTCGATCGTCATGGTGCAGTCCTTCAGTCGATTCTGGCAATGTAGACAGTGACATCATTGTGCACCGATCCGCCGTTGTTGTCAATGTCTACATTGGAGCGGTAGACTCTGAGCGTGCCTTCGCAGCCCTACCATCACGGCGATCTGCGGCGGACCCTCCTCGAGGCCGCTGCGTCGAGCATCGAGCGCGACGGCGTCGACGCACTCTCGCTTCGGCAGCTCGCCAGAGAGGCCGGCGTCAGCCACGCCGCGCCCAGCCGGCATTTCCGCGACAAGCAGGCGCTGCTCGATGCGCTGGCAGAGGACGGCTTCCGCCGCCTGTCGGGCGTGCTCCAGGAGGCCACCGGGAGCGCTGCGGCGACAGCCGCCGCAGCGCGCAGCAGATTCGACGACCTCGCTCGCGCCTACGTCTCCTTCGCGCTGGCCCAGCCCACTCTTCTGTCGCTGATGTTCGGCATGAAGCACGCCCCCGACGCCCGCGCGGAGCTTCTCGCCGCGGGTCAGGAGTCGATGGAACTCACCGTCCGGATCGTCGTCGACGCCCAGGATGTCGGCGCGATCGCGCCCGCTGATCCGCACCGGATCGCGCTCGCCGCATTCGCCGCATTCCACGGCATCGCCTCGCTCGCCTCGGGAGGCCTGCTCGATGGAGTGCCGGTCGACGAACTCGTCACCGCTGCGGGCGACATCCTCTGGCGAGGTCTTCAGCCGGTTCCGCAGGCGTGACCGGCTACGGTGCCGGGTCCCCGGAGTTCCGCTTGAACTGACGCTCCCAGTCGCGCAGTTCCGAGCGGCCGATGAGCGAGTCGAGCGAGACCTGGAACAGCAGGCCCTTGCGGGCGTTCACCTGCTTGATGTTGTCGACGATCTGCGTCGTCACGGCGGTGAGGGCCTCGCGGACCTCGCCGATCCGCTCGTCCGGATCGTCCCACAGGTCGGGGCGCGTCAGCAGGTCGAGCAGGTAGTCGCGATCCAGAGCGGCGACGAGCCGGGCCAGCTTGTCGGAGTACTCCGCCTCGGCGATGGCGGTCTGATCCTCGCCGGCCTTCGCATCCAGGCGGGTGAAGAGCTGCTCGACGTGCGAGGCGAGTGCGTCGATGCCGGCGGCCGTCTCTGCGGCGACCGCGTTGCCGGGCAGGGTGGCATAGTCGGCGCGCAGCTCGCGCAGTCGATTCACCCGAAGACGGATGCCGGGCGGCACGGGATCGGTCGAGACGGCCGGCGTGCGACGGCGCCGGGCGATCAGCGCGATGGCGGCGCCCGCGGCCGCGACGAGCACGACACCGCCGATCACCACCGGCAGCAGCAGGTCGGTTCCGCCTGCTCCGCCGCCGGGTGAGGACGGCGTCGCGGATGAGATCTCCTGTACCGTCTCGACCAGCGCCGCCTGAGTGCTCTCGGCAGACCCCTGGTTCTCGTTGGCGATGCGCAGCGCGTCGCCGCCGTCGATCGCGACGGAGTCGGCCATGAGGTCGTCGCCGATCGCCAGGATCACCGTCTGCTGATCTGCGGACTTCGTGAGCTGATCGAGGATGTACATGTCGTACTGCTCGTTCTCGATGGCGGCATCCGCCGGCAGCACCACGACGGCGATCGACCCGTCGCCCGGGACCACGCTCGTCAGAGCGGCCTGCAGGTCCGACGCGCCCGGGACGTCGGGGTCGACGTACACGTCGCCGGCCTGGATCCCGGCGATGGCGTCATCGACCCAGCCCGACGAAGACGTGGCGGTGAACATTCGCACCTCAGAAGTTGTTGATGACGGAGGCGAAGACCAGGTCGATCCGCGTGGCATCCGAGGCGTCGAAGAGCTGCCCTCCCGTGGCATCCGCGATCCGCTGCAGCGCCGTGGGGTCGGCACCCTCGCCGTACACGATGGTGAAGATGCGCACCGGTGCGTCGTCGCCGCCCTCCTTCGTGCTCTTGCCGATCTTCGCGATGAGCGAATCGAGCGAGATGGAGGAGTCGGTGTCCTCGCCGTCCGAGAGCACGACGATCGCGTTGATGCGTCCCGGTTCGGCGCGCTCGCGCATGTCCTCGTACGCCAGCAGCACCGAGTCGTAGAGCGGCGTGCCGTTGCGCTGCGCGTAGCGCAGGTCATCCAGAGCCGAGTCGAGCTTCTCGCCGTCGGCGCCGAGTGCCGCGACCTCCCGCAGCACCTGGATGCCCTCTCCCTCATCGGACGAGATCCCGGTGGTGAACGCCCACACGCCGATCTCGTCGGTGGAGCGGAAGTGGTCGAGAGTCTTCTGCGCTCCCTGGATCGCGCCGTCCAGTCGCGAACGGCCGTCGCCGATCGGCTCGTCCATCGACCCCGAGATGTCGATCAGCTCGAGCACCGACGAGGGCTTGCGCACCTGCGTCCACTGGTCGATCGCCGTGGAGATCACGTCGACCTCCGGCTTCGGCAGGGTCACCGCGGGCTGAGCGGCGTCGATGCCGTACTTCGCCGTGAACAGGTCACCCAGAGGAACCGACTCGTCGAGCGGACGGAAGCCGTACTCCGGCAGGATCTTCTGCGCCGCTGTGGTCTGCACGAACTCCGCGAACGCCTCGCCTGCCGTGCGCTGCTCGGCAGTCACCCAGTCCGCCCCGAGCACGGTGATCGGGTTGTCCGACCACATGGAGCCGCCCGAGGGATACACCGCGACCAGCTTCGTCTTCGGCGGAGTGAGCGTCTCGCCGGGCTGCACGGTGTGCGAGTCGGGGTTCCCGGTGTTGTAGTTGATCAGCGAGGTCTCCTCCAGCGCGACCGCCGACACGTATGCGGATCCGTTGGCGCCGTTCTGCGTCTCGTCGTAGAGGGTCGTGAGCACGTTCCCCGTCGTGTCTCCGTAGTGGATCACGCACTCCTCGAACACGCGGGAGAAGTCGGCTGCGGCCTCGACATCTGCCGCGGCGAGTCCCTCCGACTTTCCGGACGCCTCGTAGGACTGCATCAGGATCGTCGAGAGACCCGTGGTGGAGGTGTTCGGGTTGGTCTTGGAGATCTTGAAAGCGCCCCAGATGTCCTTGCCCACGGCGCCCCAGCCGGCGGGATCCTGGCACAGGCGGGAGAGGTCGGTGATGCTGATCGGCTTGGCGGGCCAGCCGAGCGCTTCGGCCATCGGCTCCGGCATCCCGAAGACGATCGGGGTGCGGGTGAACGACGCGGGCTCCCCCACGAGGTTCTGGGATGCCGCAGCGGCGACGCGGTCGGTCCAGACGGTGGATGCCGGCGACCACAGGGTCGGCCAGAGCGAGCGGTCATCGCTCGGCCAGTCCTCGCCGGAGGTCAGGAAGCGGGTGGCGTTGCCGGATGACACGTTCGTCGGACGCACCGTCGCACAGGTGGCGAGCCCTTTGTGCTCCGGCGAGTCCTTGAAGGCGGTCGCCAGCTCGTCGAGCATGTTGACCTTCTCCGAAGATGTCGCGACGGTGATGTGCGTGCAGCCGTCGTCCGGGAACCCCTGGCCGCCCTCGCTGACCTCGGGTTCACCCCCGCCGGTGCAGGCGGCGAGCGTGAGCACGAGCACGGTCGCGAGGGCGATCATCCCGGGCATCCGCCGGGCGATGGACGGTCGTGCGGAGCGGGGCGCGGTCATGGGCCTAGGGTACCCAGGTCTGACGCTCTCACGCCCGCGATGAGCGCATGAACTCCTCGGCGGCTTCGACCTGCTCGGCGCTGGGGCGGATGCCGGTGTACAGCACGAACTGCTCGAGAGCCTGAAGCGTGGCGACCTCGGCGCCGCTGATCACGGTCTTCCCGGCCGCCCGGCCCGCCATAACGAGCGGAGTCTCGGCCGGAAGCGCGACGACGTCGAACACCACGGATGCCGCGGCGATCGCCTCTTCGGTGAACGACAGCGCGTGCTCGTCGGTGCCGCCGGCCATGCCGATCGGCGTGACGTTGACCAGGATGTCGGCGGTGGAGTCGCCCGCATCCGGCATCCATGCGAAGCCGTACAGGCCGGCCAGGCCGCGGCCGGCCTCCTCGTTGCGGGCGACGATCGTCACGTTCGCGAAGCCGGCGTCGCGGAATGCGGCAGCCGTCGCCTTGGCCATCCCGCCGGAGCCGCGCAGCATCACCGACGAGGCAGGGTCGAGAGCGTTCCGCTCGATCAGCTGGGCGATCGCGGAGTAGTCGGTGTTGTAGGCGGTGAGCACGCCGTCGTCGTTCACGATCGTGTTGACGGAGTCGATCGCGGTCGCCGACGGATCCATGCGGTCGACGAGGGCGATCACGTCTTCTTTGTAGGGCATCGAGATCGCGCACCCGCGGATGCCGAGACCGCGGACGCCGGCGATCGCCTGGCCGAGGTCGGTGGGTGCGAACGCCTTGTAGATCCAGTTGAGGTCGAGCGCCTCATAGAGGAAGTTGTGGAAGCGCGTTCCGTTGTTGCTCGGGCGAGCCGACAGCGAGATGCACAGCGTCATGTCCTTGTTCAGCATCGGCATTCCCTCAGAGTACCGACCGGAGGCTTCGCCGGCCCGCCCAGAGAGGTCACAGCGGAAGCGGACAGGATGGGGGCGATGCGAAACGACGGCCGGACGACGATGCGGCGAACAGGCCAGGCCGTTCGCCGCCGCACCGCGCGCCTGCTGGTCGCGGGCAACCTCATCGTCGCTGCCGTGATCGTCTGCGGGTGGATACCCGGACCGATCGGTGCGGCGGTGTCGGTCATCCTGCCGCTGCTCGGAGTCGTCTCCATCGTGTTCACGGTCGCCGTGTTCGCCCTCCTCCGCCGCGCGGCCATCCCCGCTTCCGCAACGGTGCTCATCTGGCTCCTCGCTGTCGCCCCGGCTCTCCCGGCACTGCCCGGCGCCTCCACGGCGACGGCGATCACGATCGCGAGCCAGAATGTGCGAGCGCAGTCCGGTGGTGGCGAAGGCTCGGCGACGGACCTCATGGCCAGCCATCCGGAGCTCATCACCCTCACCGAACTGGACGACTCCAGCCGAGAGGCCGCGAACCGCGTCCTCGCCGACGCCTATCCGTACTCCTACACGGTCGGCACCGTCGGCGTCTGGAGCATCCATCCCCTCGTCGCGGAGGAGCCGCTGGATCTCGGACTCGCGTGGAAGCGGGCGCTTCACGTCACGGTGCAGAGTCCGGGCGGAGACACGAGCGTGTACCTCATCCATGCCGCCTCGCTGAGGCCGGGCGCGCAGTCCGCTCGCGATGAGATGCTCGCCGCTCTGGCCGAGACGGTGCGCGCCGATCCCTCCCGGCACGTCATCGCGCTCGGAGACTTCAACGCCGCGACCACGGATCCCGCGCTCCGGTTCCTGAGCGCCGAACTGAACCTGGTGCGACCCACCACGGGGATCACCGGCTACACCTGGCCGGCGGCGTTCCCGCTCGTCAAGATCGACCACGTGTTCCAGCGCGGCTTCGACGTCGGCTCGGCCTCGACCGTACGCGCCGGTGCCAGCGACCATCTCGCCACGCTCACCACGCTTTCGAGTCGGTGAGTTCCGGTGAGAGCGCGGTTCCGGGGGCGGCCGGCGCCGGGCTCATCACCCGTGCTGTTCGCCTGCCACCGCCCGGAACCTGCGAGGATCAGGCCCACGAGGCCGACGATCGCTGCGCGCTGCCGGCCCGTGGACGAGATCGCCCTTCCCCTTACGGTGAAGGTGCATGCACGAGGGGATCCCGATCGTCTCCGTCACCCCAGATGGCGGGCGACCTCCCCCGAGGTCTGACGATCCGTGCATGTGATCTGGCCCTCTCGAGGAGTTCAATCCCCAATGGACTCATCGAGGGGGCCGTTCCCGTACATCCTCCCACGATTTTTCGATTTTGTCCCCCATATGGGGGACAAATCTCTTCTCGTTGATATATGCTGATTCTGACGCACCCTCCGGTCGTCTTCGGCCCCCATCGCTCCCCCCGCGGTGGGGGCCACACAATTTTCCGGGCGAGAACGTCCGATCCCCGAGCATCCGATGCCGTGCCGCATGGCGCATCCCGCTCATGCAACATTTGGGTTACCTTCTGGCGACCACTGTTGCCAGAAGCCCCCGCTCCACTAGCGTTAGCGATGTCGGGGCATACCTGCGTCGGCTTCTTCACCAGCAGAACAGGCAGTACATGAGCACCCAGGGCACGGTCAAGTGGTTCAACTCGGAGAAGGGCTTCGGCTTCATCTCCCCCGACGACGGCGGCGCTGACGTTTTCGCGCACTACTCCGCCATCGAATCATCCGGCTACCGGTCTCTCGATGAGAACCAGCGAGTCGAGTTCGATGTCGCGCAGGGCCCCAAGGGCCTGCAGGCAGAGAACATCCGCCCCCTCTAAGGGCGGGCAGTACAGAACTCCCTGACCGGAGGCGCTTCGCGTCTTCCGGCAGGGAGTTCTGTGCTTTTCAGGCTCGGCGTGCGCCGCCGCGGCGCGGAACTCAGGTCAGGAGCAGTGCGCGGAGTTCGTCGACAGATGTCACCCGGAACGCCGCGTCGTCGCCCTCGTGGGGCTCGCTGAAGCCCCAGTCGACGAAGATCACGGGCACGCCGTTCGCGTTCCCGCCCTCGACGTCGTGGTGCCGGTCGCCGATCAGTACGGGTCGCGAGGTGTCTGCTCCGCGCTCGCCGAGGCGTCGCAGCGCTTCGGCGACGATGTCGGTCTTCGATGCCAGCGTCGACTCATCGGGGGTCGAGCCCACCGTCGCCAGGAACGCCGAGCGCAACCCGAAGTGGTCGACCAGCGCGTCGACCTGCAGCTCGGGCTTCGAGCTCGCCGTCGCCTGCGGCACGCCCGCCGCAGACAGATCGTGGATCAGCTCGGTCACACCGGGGTAGGTGGCGACGTCGGTCGTGTAGCCGTCGGCCTTGCCGAGGGTGCGGTAGAAGGCGACGGCTTCGGCAGCCTGTGCCGGGGTCATCGCGACCTGATCCTGGAACGACTGGAACATCGGAGGACCGATCCAGTGCACGAGGTCTTCCCGCGTCGGCGCCGGGTGGCCGAAGTGGGTGAGGGCGACGTTCAGGCGTCGGAGGATCCCGACCGAGGCGTCGACGATGGTGCCGTCGACGTCCCACAGCACGCAGGAATAGGGGGAGTGAGGCATGGATCCAGCCTATGGGCGACTCTCCTGCACAGATGACCTGAGCGAACGGTTATCCACAATCCGCAGATGTCCTCGGCGGCGGTGGCCAGGTTCGTGACAAAGCCGGAATCTCCGGCGAGAATGGGGTAATGATCGTGCCGGTGGAGATCGTCACCACACTCGCGAGCGCCGCGACGATGCTCATCGCGCTTGCGGGCGGATTCGGCTGGCTGATCACCCGGATGGACGCCCGGTTCGCGGCGCAGGACGCGCGTCTCGATGCTCGGTTCGACAGGGTGGATGCTCGGATCGACAAGCTGGAGGCCAGAGCCGGCGAGGTCGAGCACCAGCTGACCGAGGTGAAGATCGCGGTTGCGAGACTCGAAGGACCGCAGAAGCGGCTGCTCAGCGCGCGCTGACTGCGATTGCCACGTCTTCCGATCTTTGCGCCGTTTGCCGGGGCCAGCTGAGCAGGGCTTCAGAACAGCCGGGGCACTCCGGACTCGATGCCTTTCATGTCGTCGTAGTCGAGGACGAGGCAGCGGATCCCGCGATCCTCGGCGAGCACGCGCGCCTGCGGCTTGATCTCCTGCGCGGCGAAGACGCCCTGCACCGGTGAGAGGTGCGGATCGCGCCCGAGGAGTTCGAGGTACCGGGTGAGCTGCTCGACGCCGTCGATGTCGCCGCGGCGCTTCACCTCGACCGCAATGGCTCCGCCCGCGGCATCTCGCACCATCAGGTCCACCGGACCGATCGCCGTCGGGAACTCGCGGCGCACCAGGGTCGCGCCTTCGCTGATGAGGTCGACCTGCTCGGCGAGCAGCCGCTGCAGGTCGGCTTCGACACCGTCCTTCTGGAGGCCAGGGTCGACGCCGAGTTCGTGCGAGGAGTCATGGATGACCTCGTAGATCTGCACGCGCAGCGCATCGCCGGTCTTCTTGTGGGTGACGCGCCACACCTCGGTCACCCCGGCGATGATCTCCTCCTCGCCGGGCTGCTCGGTCGCGAGGGAGCACGGCGGGCTCATCCAGTTCAGCGGCTTGTAGCTGCCGCCGTCGGAGTGCACGAGCAGACTCCCGTCGCCCTTGTGCACGAGCAGGCGCGTGGCGAGCGGCAGATGGGCGTTGAGTCGACCGGTGTAGTCGACGGAGCAGCGGGCGATGACAAGACGCACCCGTTGAGCCTAACGGCCTCAGCCGCCGACCTTCGCCAGTGCATCGAAGATGCCGAGCTCGCTCGCGGCCGTGCGGGCGACGAGGAAACCGATGATGCCGATGATCCAGGCGGTGTTCTCCGCCCCGGTCCGCTCCATCCAGGCGGCGAACCGCTGCAGTGGCCGGGCGACCAGCGGCGCGGCGACGATCCGCAGCGCCAGCAGTACGAGGGCGGGGAGGATCATCAGCAGGCAGTAACCGGCGAGGGCGAGCACTCGCAGGCTCACGTCGACGCCGGCGTCGGCGAGCATCGTCATCGCGACGATGTAGGGAAGCATCGTCGCGACCTCTACTGCTCCTGCGGCCAGGGCGACCCCCATCACCATTCCGCGTGACGTCTTCGGGTCGAGCATCCGCTCCCGCCAGCGCACGATCCGTCCGGGGCGAGGGGGTGCGCCGGAGTCCGTCGCAGGCGATCCGGATCGCGAGGCATCCGCAGACAGGGCGGAGGCCTCGACGAGCCCGTGCTGCGCCGCGGGCGCGGCATCCACCCGCTCCTTCGGCTTCGATGTGGGAACCGCGAACGCCGCGATGATCAGGCCGACGCCCACGACGAGCCGGCAGATCAGGCCGGCGGGGGAGCCGAGGAACTCGTTGGCGACATCGACCACGTTCACGAGGCCCCACAGGAACAGCAGCCCGATGACGAGATAGAACCCCGCGATCGTCGCCAGGTAGAGGATGATGCGTCCCCCGCGCACGCGCCCCGGACTCAGTAGCAGGAAGACGGGGATCAGCAGCGTGCCGACGCTCAGACCGTCGAGCAGGGCGAGCACGATGAGCGACAGGGCGAGCGGTGCTCCGGCGAAGAGTTCCATTCCTCCACTGTGTGCCGCACCCGAGAGGATCGGATCGGGCTAAGGTCGCGATCGGGCTCTCATCCCTTCGTCGGATGCAGCGGCGGCATCCGCGTGGTTGCATGAAGTCATGGATGACGACACCACCGTGCGCCTGCGGGCGTGGTGCCGCCGGCACGGTGACGGCCTCACCGCCGCGGGCATCGCGCTGTTCTGCGTGGTCGCGGCGGCGCTCGGGTTCGACGGCGTGTGGGACGTGTTCTCGGTGATGCCGGACGAGGTGTCATCGTGGTGGACGCTGGCGACGGCTCTCCCTGGCACTCTGCTGATCCTGGCGAAGCGGCGGGCGCCGATGCTCGCGCTGCTCGCGGCTTCGGCCCTGTTCCTCGTCGACGTGGTCACCGTGGGCGGGCTGGGTCCGCTGGTCGTTCTCCTGGATGTGCTCTGGACGGCCGTCTTCCTCGCGACTCGCCGGACGCGGAACAGGATGCTCGTGGTCCTCGCGATCGCCGTGGCGCTGACCTTCGCGGCGGCACTGCTCTTCACGGAAGCCACCCCGGCCATCGCCTTCCTCCTGGCCGTCCAGATGGGCGCGTTGCTCGGAACCGACTACTGGTGGGCGGTCGCGGTCTCGCAGGCGAACGAGCTGACCGAACTGCACCGGCAGCGAGCCGAGGATGCGGTGCTCGCGGCCGAGCGCGACCGCGCCGAAGCGGTGCGCCGCGAGAGGGAGCAGATGGCGCGCGAGCTTCACGACGCCGTCGCCGGACACGTCATGGCGATGGCCATCCGTTCGGAGGCGGCGCTCTCGACTCCGCCCGACGGAGCCGCCGATCGTTCGGCTCTGCGTGCGGTGCGCGACGCCGGGCTCGCGGCCCATGCCGAGCTCCGCTCGATGATCGCCGTGCTCCGGCAGGGCGGCGAAGAGCCGCGGCCCATGCTGCGGCTCGACGATCTCGAGGGGATCGTCGACACGTCTCGGCGCGCCGGCCTGAGCGTCCGCCTGGTCCGGGAGGGTGACGGCGCCGTCGGAGCCACGGCCGAACAGGCGATCGTCCGGGTCGTGCGCGAGGCTCTGGCGAACTGCGTGCGGCACGCCTCAGGCGCCGAAGTCGATGTGACGGTCGTCGCGAACATCGGGGAGGCCGTGCACGTGCAGGTGGCATCGCGCGGAGGATCGCCGGTCTCGCAGCGGGACTACTCCGGCAACGGGTGGGGGTTGAGCCTGCTCACCGAGCGGGTGCGTGCACTCGGCGGGACGTTCATCGCCGGGCCCACGGACGAGGGCTGGTCGGTGCGGGCCGAGCTGCCTGCGGCGGTGAGGGCATGACCTCCGCCGCCTCGCCGCGCGTGCTGCTCGCCGACGATCACGGCGCCATTCGAGAGGCGCTGCGCATCATGCTCGAATCCCACGGACTGACGGTGGTCGGCGAGGCGGCCGATGGTGACGTCGCCGTGCGCAACGCCGCGGCCCTGCTTCCGGACGTCGTGCTGATGGACCTGCGGATGCCGGGGCGCGACGGTGTCTCCGCGACGAGGGAGATCGTAGAGCGCGGCCTCGGAGAAGTGCTCGTGCTCACGAGCTTCGACGAGGACGAGCTGGTGTTCGGTGCGATCCGGGCAGGTGCTGCAGGATTCCTGCTCAAGACCGCCGATGCTCAGACGCTCGTTCAGGCGGTGCGCACCGTCGCCGCCGGCGATGGCGTGCTCGATGCCCGGGTGACCCGGCGTGCGCTCGCCGCCATCTCGAACGCAACGTCGCCGGATGAGCCGCGGGCGACGAGCGAGGAGGTGATGCGCGCCGACCTCACGGCCAGGGAGCGGGAGGTACTCGACGGCATCCTGCGCGGCTGGTCGAACGCCCAGCTCTCGCACCGCCTCGGCATCTCGGTGCCGACGGTCAAGACGCATGTCTCCAACGTGCTCGCCAAGCTCGGCGCGCGGAGCCGTTCGCACGCGGCAGCCCTGGCTCGCGATCGCTGACGAGGTCGCCGGTCACGCCGCGGGCGCGGTCTCTGTCTTCTCCTCCTCGCGGAGAGGGCGCGCCGCTCCGGAGAACAGGCCGGATGCCACGACAAGGGCCACCAGGATGAACAGCGTGTTCAGCAGGCCGATGTGCTCGCTGATCACGCCTAGCACCGGAGGGCCGCCGAGGAACGCGACGTAGCCGATGGTCGCCGCCGCGCTCACCCGCGCGGCCGCCTTCAGCGGATCATCCGCCGCCGCCGACATGCCCAGCGGGAACCCGAGCGAGGCGCCGACGCCCCAGAGCCCGGCGCCGATCAGGACGAGCGGCAGCGAGGTGCCGAGGATGAACAGCAGGATGCCGGCGGCCGCCGCGACGGCGAGCACGCGCAGCACGGCGACGCGGCCGAAGCGGTCGACGAGCGGCCCGCCGAACAGGCGGAGCACGGTCATGCCGACGGAGAACACGGCAAGCGCGACCGCGCCGGTGCCCTCATCGAAGCCGTGACCCTGCTCGGCGCCGAGGGCGATCCAGTCGTTGGCGCCGCCCTCGGCGAACGCCATGCCGAGCATGACCATGCCGAGCAGGTAGGTGCGCGGCTCGCGCCACGCCTCGAGGGCGATGTGCATCCGCTCGCTCCATGCCGGCTTCTCGTGGCCCTCGGGATCGAGTGCGGCTTCGCGCACCGGCACGTGGAAGAAGCAGACGACCGCGATGATCGCGATGACCGCTCCCATGATCGAGGAGTGCGTGGCGACGTCCATGCCCGACCCGGCCGCAAGAGCACCCGCCCCGGCTCCGAGCACCGTGCCGAAGCTGAAGAACGCGTGGAACACAGGCAGGATCGTCTTGCCCATCTGCTGCTCGATCGCGGTGGCCTCGACGTTCATCATCACGTCGACGCAGCCGTTGCCGAATCCGAACAGCGCCATGCCCAGGAGCACGACGGGGACCGAGGTGAAGACCGTCGCACCGAGGCCGACGAGGGCGATGCCGACTGCGAAGGCGAGCATCGCCATGAGCATTCCGCGCCGCGCGCCGGTGCGCGCCATCACGGCCGGGCTGGTCGAGATGCCGAGGATCGATGCGATCCCCATGCCGAGCAGGATCATGCCGACCTGGGCGTTGTCGAGGCCGAGATCGGCTTTGATGCTGGGCACGCGCGACGCCCAGGTCGCGATCGACAGGCCGCTGGCGAGGAAGATGACGAAGATGGCGGCGCGCCAGCGCACGAACTGCGAGCGAGTGAGAGCGGTGTCCATCCCGGAAGCCTATCGAATCGATTCGAGCCCAGGAAACCCCAGGGAGCTATCCTCGGAGTATGAGCAGCTCAGACGGCCCGCGCCGCGCGACGATCGCCGACGTCGCACGAACCGCCGGTGTGGCGACCTCGACGGCGTCGGTGGTGTTCAGCGGCAAGGCCAAGGTCGCCGCGTCCACGAAGGAGCGCGTGCTCGCAGCGGCCGCCGAACTCGGCTACGCCGGTCCCGATCCGCGTGCGGCCTCGTTGCGGCGCGGCCGCAGCGGCATCGTCGGCGTCGTCCTCGAGGGGCATCTGCGCACCGCCTTCCTCGATCCCGTCACCACCGCGATGATGGACGGCCTCACCGACGGCCTCGCCGAGCTGAGCGCCGGAATCCTGCTGATGCGCGACGAGCCGGGAGAGGGCGGCGGTCTGGCGCTTTCGAGCGCGCCGGTCGACGCCGTCGTGCTGATCGGATGCTCCGGCCGCACGCGCGACTCCCTGGAGGTCGTCCGGAGCCGCGGACTGCCGGTGGTCGTGATCGAGGGCGACGCCGGTGAGGGCATCCCGCGCATCATGCTGGACAACACCGCCGCCGCCGCCGATGTCGCCCGGCATGTGCGCGACCTCGGCCACGAGAACGTCGCTCTCGTCACCCTGCCGTTGGACAGCCATCGCCGGCGCGGACCGGTGACGGCCGACCAGCTCGCGACGGCGACGGTCGACGTGACGATCCATCGGCTCCTCGGCACGCGCGAGGTGTTCCCGGATGCGCCGGCCTATGCGGCGGCGGGGAGCTTCATCGACGAGGGTCTGCTGGTCGGCAGGACGCTGCTGGCCGACCCGACCAGACGCCCCACCGCGGTGATCGCGCAGAGCGATCTGCTCGCCGCCGGCGTCATCCGCGCCGCGGAGGAACTCGGACTGCGGGTGCCACAGGACGTCAGCGTGGCCGGCTTCGACGGCATCACCGTCGACGGACTCGGTGCGCACACCCTCACCACGAGCGTGCAGCCGGCTGTGGAGAAGGGCAGGGCGGCGGGGGAGCAGGTGGCACGGATGCTGCGCGGAGAGCCGGCCACCACGCAGCATCTCACCTGCCGCTTCCGCGCCGGAACCACCACGGCGCCGCCCTCGCGCTGACTGGGCGGTCAGGAGCGCTGCGGACCGAGCGGGAGCGGCGTCGTCGCGTAGTCGAAGATCGTGTACCTGCCGCAGCTGATCCGGTCGGTCGGTATGGCGGAGACCGGAAGCTGCCACGCCACGGTCGCGCTGTCCTCGATGAGGAACGTCACCTTCGACACGGCGAAGTCGCTGCGGTTGACCAGCCAGGCGTAGCCGTTCAGCCGATGATCGACCTGCACGAGCTGTGCCGTGTCGCGCAGGTGCAGCTTCGGCAGCCGCACCGTCCAGAACTGGCCGGCGCCGACGCGACCTGACGCATCCACCCAGTCGGTCACGCAGACGAGGTCGGCATCCGGCCGCTGCGTCGCCCCTGCGAGGCGCGGGATGCCGAGGAACCCGCCGAGCAGCAGGAACACCGCCGCCGTTGCGAGCAGCGCCCGGGGACCGAGCAGCGGCCGGGGGAGAGGCGGGCGAAGCGCGCGCGGTGCCGCGACCAGCGCGAGCAGCGGTGCGAACACCGCGGGCTGCAGGTACCGGGCGGCGTGCGTGCCGAGAGCGACGGCGCCGATGATCACCAGGAGCGGAGCCACCCAGGCCATGGCGGCCACGAGGAGCGCGCCGCGCTCGCCGGGTTCCCGCACGAGGTGCAATGTCTGCCGGACGGCCAGAGCGAGCAGCGTCAGGATGAGCAGAGCCGCGACCCACCCTCCCGGCGTCGCCAGCCGTTCGGTCAGGAGCCCGGAGTAGTACGTCAGGGACCGCATCCAGTCAGCGGGCTGCACGTACGCCGCTCCTGTGTTGGCGATCCATGCCGAGAGCGGAATACGCCCGAGTATGCCGACGGCGCTTCCCCCGAGCAGCACCGCACCCAGGGCCAGCGCGAGTCCGCGCCCTTGCCGGCGGAGCGCGGAGGCGACGAGCAGCGCAGTGAGCGGCACCGTCCCCCACACGGCGTACAGCGGGTTCGAGAGGGTCGAGATCGCCGCAGTGGCGAACAGCGCGATCAGCAGCAGCGGGCGGGGTCGCTCGCGGTCGAGCGCGCGGCGCAGCATCCCCACGGACGCCACCACCGCGACCACCGTCGCCGAATAGTAGGTCGTCGTGAGCTGCAGCGAGGCCAGCTGCATGGCATCGCGTGATGCGGATGTCTCGGTCATCGCGATGAGCCCGAACACGCCGAGCCCGAGCAGGGACCACGCCACCGGCGCCGCATCCGCTCTCCGACGCCCGGCTGCGAGCCGGAGTGCGCCGTAGAGGGCGACGACATTGACGACGGCGTTCGCCGCGAGGACGCCGTCCACCCCGAGCGGCAGCATCGAGAGCGCCGCGAACACAGCGGACTCGGGCAGGAAGAGCACGCTGGACATCGCCCAGTCGAGGACCTGTCCATCGAGCAGGGATCGCACGAACAGCGCAACCACGAGCGAGTCGCCGTCACGGAAGAGAACCTCGGAGCGAGGGGATGCAGCCATCTGCCCGGCCACCAGCACGCCGATCGCGACGGCACCGAGCCAGCCGGCCGCCTCCCGCATCCATCCCCCGTGCATGCGTCAACTCTCGCACGGGCCGGCCGCCGGTCCCGGCCCGTATCACGCGTCGCTGATCGCCGCGAAACCCGCCGGCAATGTGCGACCCGTAAACTGGAGTGAATCCGCCCGCCTGTGCCGTATGGCCGACGAGCCCCGAGGAGTCGCTCGATGCTGATGCTCCTCGTCGCGTTCCTCCTCGGATCGCTGCTCATGCCGGTCCTCGTTCGCTGGCTCGGAGCCCGGGCGTTCGCCATCGCCGCACTCGTGCCGGCCGCCGCGTTCGTACAGGCGCTCGTGGTCACCCCGCAGGTGCTCGATCCGCAGACCACGCCGTTCGAAGCAGTCCCCTGGATTCCGCAACTCGGTCTCGAGCTCTCGATGCACATGGATGTGCTGGGCTGGGTGCTCACCCTGATCGTCACGGGTGTCGGCGCGCTCGTGCTGCTCTACTGCCGCTGGTACTTCCACGACGACGCCACGGGGCTCGGTCAGTTCGCCGGGGTGCTTCTCGGCTTCGCGGGGGCGATGTACGGCCTCGTGCTCACCGACGACCTCGTCATGCTCGTGATGTTCTGGGAAGTCACCAGCATCCTCTCGTACCTGCTCATCGGCCACTATCGCCGACGTGCGGCCAGTCGTCGTGCGGCACTGCAGGCGCTGCTGGTGACCACGCTCGGCGGACTGGTCATGTTCGTCGGGGTGGTGCTCCTGGTGGTGGACGCCGGCACGACGAGCATCACCGAGATCCTCGCCCTCGCCCCGGCCGGGCCGATGGTGGATGCGGCGATCGTCATGCTCCTCATCGGCGCGATCAGCAAGTCGGCGCTCTTCCCCTTCCACTTCTGGCTCCCCGGAGCCATGGCCGCCCCCACCCCGGTGAGCGCGTATCTGCACGCTGCCGCGATGGTCAAAGCCGGCATCTACCTCATCGCCCGCTTCGCGCCCATCTTCGCCTTCACCGGTCCCTGGCGGCCGATCATCGTCTCGCTCGGCGTGCTGACGATGCTGATCGGCGGCATCCAGGCGCTGCGCGAGACCGACCTCAAGCGCATCCTCGCCTTCGGCACCGTCAGCCAGCTCGGCTTCTTCGCGGTCGTGGTCGGCTACGGCAGCAAGGCGACGGCGCTGGCCGGACTCGCCTTGGTGATCGGGCATGCGCTGTTCAAGTCGGCACTGTTCCTCATCGTCGGCGTCATCGACCGCCAGCTCTCCACCCGCGACATCGACGAGCTCTCCGGGGTCGGCCGGCAGGCCCCCGTCATGGCGACAGCGGCATTCATCTCGGTGGCCTCGATGGTCGGCATCGCTCCGACGATCGGCTTCGTCGCGAAGGAGTCCACACTCACCGCCCTGCTCGACGCCGCGGTGGCGGGCGAACCCTGGGGTCTGTTGGCGTTGATCGGCGTCATCGTCGGGTCCATGCTCACCGCGGCATATGGGGCCAGGTTTCTCTGGGGAGCGTTCTGGACGAAGCGCGACGATCGCGGCGACAGGATGCCGGAGACGGCCTGGCCGGACCCGCCGGTCGGCTTCCTCTCAGCTCCGATCGTGCTCGCGGCCGCCACCATCGGCGCCGGGATCGGCGCCCCGGCGCTCGACATCGCGCTCCGCGGCTACGCCCTCACCGCCGAGGCACCGCTCTCGCGGGAGTCCGACCCGGGGCACCTCGCGCTCTGGCACGGCTTCGAGCCGGCGCTGGGCATCTCGATCCTCTCCATCTTCATCGGCCTCGCCGTGTTCGGGATCACCCGCCGCACGGGCTGGGACCGGCGCGCCCGGGTGCTGCCGTTCACGGCCGCCGACGCCTACTACCTCGTGATGCGCGGGGTGGACCGGCTCTCGGTGCTCAGCACGACCTTCACCCAGCGGGGATCGCTGCCGGTGTACGTCGGCACGATCTTCGTCGTCTTCGTCGCGGCCGAGGTGACCGCGCTCATCGCCAGCGACGTCGACCGCTTCCAGCTCTCGGCGTGGCACACCCCCGCACAGCTGGTCGTCGCGCCGATCATGGCCGCCGCCGGCGTCTTCGCCGTGATCGCTCGTAAGCGCTACACCGGTGTGGTCCTGGTGTCGGTCACCGGACTCGGCATGGTCGCCCTCTTCGCGACGAGCGGCGCCCCCGACCTCGCCCTCACCCAGATCCTCGTCGAGACCGTCACGATGGTGACGTTCGCACTGGTGCTGCGTCGCCTTCCCGCCCGGATGGGCGAGCGCAACGCCTCCGTCGGCCGCATCCCCCGGGCACTCCTCGGGATCGGCGTGGGCGTCACCATGGCGTTCGTGGCCGTGGTCGCCACGCAGTCGCGCATCGCCGATCCGATCTCCCTGGTCTTCCCCGAGATCGCCTATGACATCGGCCACGGCAAGAACGTCGTGAACGTCGCTCTCGTCGACCTGCGCGGCTGGGACACGATGGGCGAACTGTCCGTGCTCGTGCTCGCGGCGACGGGCGTCGCATCCCTCGTGTTCGTGACCCATCGCGCCGACCTGCTCGCCGCCACCAGGACGCTGCCGAAGAGCGGCCGGCGCGGAGCCCGTCATCGGCCCCTGGTGGAGACGACCAAGGGCATCCGCGTCCAGACCTCGGAGAATCGCAGCAGCCCCCGGGCGTGGCTGGTCGGTGGTCCGAACATGAAGCCGGAGAACCGCTCGATCCTGCTCGAGGTGATCGTCCGCGTCCTCTTCCACACCATCATCGTGGTGTCGATCTTCCTTCTCTTCGCCGGGCACAACCTGCCGGGAGGCGGCTTCGCCGGCGGGCTCGTCGCCGGCATGGCACTCGTCATGCGCTACATCGCGGGCGGCCGCTGGGAGCTCGGTGCCGCGGCACCCACCGATGCCGGGCGACTCCTCGGCTGGGGCCTCATCCTCGCCGTCGGCGCCGCCGTCGTTCCGCTGTTCTTCGGACTGTCACCGCTCACGAGCTCGTTCTGGGAGTGGGAACTGCCGGTGCTCGGGCACATGGAGTTCGTGACCTCGACGATCTTCGACATCGGCGTCTACCTCGTCGTCATCGGGCTGGTGCTCGACGTGCTCCGCAGTCTCGGCGCCGAGGTCGACCGGCAGGCCGCGGCCTTGCGACAGGGCTCATCGACGGGGTCAGCGGTCCGGCGGGCAGAGCGGGGGCCGGCCTGATGGATGTCTCCCTCACCCTGATCGTGATCATGGCCGTGCTGTTCGCCTGCGGTGTCTACGCGATGCTGGAGCGCAGCCTCACCCGCGTGCTGATCGGCTTCCTGCTGCTGGGCAACGCCACGAACCTGCTCCTGCTGATCGTGATGGGGGTGCCGGGGAACGCCCCGTTCCACGGCGTCGACGGACCGGTGAGCGACCCGTTGCCGCAGGCCCTCACCCTCACGGCCATCGTGATCACCTTCGCCGTCTCGGCGTTCCTGCTCGCCCTCATCTATCGTTCCTGGCAGCTGGGCCAGGCCGACACCGTCGAGGACGACGAGGCCGACATCGCCCTTCGTGCCCGTACGGATGCCGATGAGGACGTCATGGAGGACGAGGGCGACGAGAGCGAGGAGGAGGCCACGACCGACTTCGTCGGAGTGCAGACCTCGCCGATCACCGTCCTGCACATGCGCGATAACCCGGCCATCCACGACGATGCACCGATGGATCACCCGGCGGACTGGGTCGAGCGCTCGAGGCCGGGATCGGATGCCGCGGCATCCGAAGACTCAGTACCCGACGACTCAGCACCCGACGACGGAAAGGAGGACCGCACGTGAGCGCGCTCGTCCCCCTTCTCGTCGCCCTGCCTCTGCTCGGCGCCGCGATCACCCTCGTGTTCGGGCGCAACGCGCGCCTGCAGGTCATCGTCACGGTCGCCACGCTCGCCACCGTCTCGGTGATCGCCGCGATCCTGCTGATCGCCGTCGACAGCGGCTCCCCCCTCGCCGTCTCGGTCGGGGGCTGGCCGGTCCCGTTCGGAATCATCCTGTACGTGGACCGGCTCTCCGCCCTCCTGGTGCTGATCTCCAGCATCGTGCTGCTCGCGGTGCTCCTGTTCTCGATCGGCCAGGGTGTCGCGGACGGCGCCGAGGAGACGCCGATCTCGATCTTCAATCCCTCGTACCTCATCCTCGCGGCGGGCGTCTTCAACGCCTTCATCGCCGGCGACCTGTTCAACCTGTACGTCGGATTCGAGATCCTGCTCGTCGCCTCGTACGTGCTGATCACGCTCGGCAGCACCGAATCGCGCATCCGCACCGGCGCGGTCTACATCGTGGTGTCGCTGGTGTCGTCGATCCTGTTCCTCGCGGCGATCGCCGTGATCTACGGCGCGCTCGGCACCGTGAACATGGCGCAGATCGCCGAGCGGATGTCCGAGCTGCCGCAGGAGACCCAGCTCGTCCTGCACGTCATCCTCGTGGTCGCCTTCGGTATCAAGGCCGCCGTCTTCCCTGTGTCGTTCTGGCTGCCGGACTCCTACCCGACCGCGCCGGCCCCGGTGACGGCGGTCTTCGCCGGCTTGCTGACGAAGGTCGGCGTGTACGCGCTGATCCGCACCGAGACCCAGTTGTTCGCCGAGAACAGCATCGACACCGTGCTGCTCATCGTGGCACTGGCGACGATGATCATCGGCGTGCTCGGCGCCGTCGCACAGGCCGAGCTGAAGAGGATCCTCTCGTTCACGCTCGTCAGCCACGTCGGCTACATGATCTTCGGCCTGGCGATCGCGACCCCCGCGGCCATCGGCGCGACGGTCTACTACATCGTCCACCACATCGTCGTGCAGACGACGCTGTTCCTGGCAGTCGGGCTCATCGAGCGCCGGGCGGGCAGCACCTCGATCCTGCGGGTGAAGGGACTGTTGAAGGTCGCGCCGGTCATCGCCGTGCTCTACTTCGTTCCGGCCATCAACCTCGGCGGTCTCCCGCCGTTCTCCGGCTTCATCGGCAAGTTCGCGCTGTTCGAGGCGGCGGCATCCGTCGGCACGCCGCTGATGATCGTGCTGATCTTCGGCGGCATCCTCACCTCCCTGCTGACGCTGTACGCGCTGATGCGCGCATGGAACCTCGCGTTCTGGCGCGAGGAGGAGGACTCCACCGAGACCGAGGGGCGCATCTCCCACCTCGGCAACGCCCCGGCGGCCGATGAGCAGCAGGAACGCCGGCGGATCCCGGCGATCATGACCGTCGCGACCGCCGGGATGGTCGTCGTCACCGTGTCGCTGTCGATCTTCGCCGGCCCCCTCTACGCGCTCTGCGACCGTATCGGCTCATCGCTGCTGCAACCGGTCAGTCTGGTCCAGCTCGAGGACGAGGTGGAATCATGAGCCCCGAGAACCGGCGCAGCGTTCTGCACGGCATCCGCGCGCAGCTCCCCTTCCTTGCGTGGCTGGTCGTGCTCTGGATGCTGCTGTGGGCGCAGTTCACCGTGCTCTCCTTCGTCACCGGGCTCGCAGTGGCGGTATTCGTCACGCGCGTCTTCCGGCTGCCGACGGTCGAGCTCTCCGGGCGGATCAACCTCTGGTACGCCGCTCTGTTCGTCGCGCAGTTCCTCTTCGCCATCGTGCAGGGGGCGCTCAGCGTCACAGTGCAGGTGTTCGACTTCCGCCGGCAGCCGGGGGCTGCCATCATCGCCGTGCCGCTGCGCTACGCCGATGACCTGGTGATGACGCACGTCGCAGTCGTCTCGTCGTTGATCCCCGGGTCTCTCGTGGTCGAGGCCGATCGCGATCGCCGCGTGCTGTATCTGCACGTGATCGGTGTCCGCAGCCGCGACGACGTGGAGAAGCAGCGTGCCGGCGTGCTGCGCTGGGAGCGTCGGATCGTCCGCGCCCTCGGAGACCCCGCCCAGTACCGCGCGCTCAGGGCCGACGAGCGCGCTTCGACGGCCTCAGGAAGCGGAGGTGCCCGATGAACGTCCTGATGACAGCGATCATGGTCGTGTTCGGATTGGCGGCGATCCTGACCGTGATCCGGATCGTGCGCGGCCCGTCGATCCTCGACCGGGCCGTCGCATCCGATGTGCTGCTCACCGAGGTGATGTGCGTGCTCGGCGCCGAGATGGCGATCAACGGTCACACGCGCTCCATCCCCGTGCTGCTCACGATCGCCGCCGTCGGCGTCTTCGGCTCGATCGCCGTCGCCCGGTTCGTGGCGAGAAGGGACAACACGACCTCATGAACGTCTTCGGTCTCGTGATCCCCGACGCTGTGATCGACGTCACGGTGCTCGTCCTCATCCTCATCGGAGCCCTGCTCTGCCTCTCCGCCGCCGTGGGGCTGCTGCACTTCCGCGATGTGCCGTCGCGGCTGCACGCCGCCACGAAGCCGCAGGTGCTCGGACTCGTGCTGATCTGCGCGGCGGTGGCGTTGTCGCAGCGCAGCATCGGCGGGATCCTGATCGGTGTCGTGCTCGTCGCGCCGATCGTGCTCATGCAGTTCGCGACCGCCCCGCTCTCCGCCCACATGGTCGGCCGCCAGGCCTACCGCAACGGGACCACGGGGCAGCGTGACCTCGTCGTCGACGAACTCGCCGAGTCGAAGCAGACCCCGCCCGGCGCCGGGTAGGTCAGGGGCGGGGCGATCCTGGCGTCCGGACCCATCCGTCTGGGCTCCACAACTCCGGAGATCGCCCCCTGATCCTGCGCAGATCGGCGAATCGACCCTATTCCGGGCCGGATCTCCGGAGTTCTGGCGGTGGCGACTTCTCCTGCACAATCATGCCAACTCAGAAATCCGTCCTCATCACGCCGGACGCCGCCTGACGTGCGGAGATCGCGGACATCCTGACGGGATGGTCGGTACGAAGAACACGGACAAGACTGTGGCCGAGGCGCTCGCGGAGATCCGTGCGGCGATGGTGTTCCGCCGGGAGCAGTTGACTCGGGGCGGCATGTCGACGCACGCGATCACGGCGGCTGTTCGCCAAGGACGGCTCCTCCGCGTGCGTCGTGGCGTCTATGCACTCCCTGACACGAAGCCGGAGATCATCAGCGCCGTCCGGGTGGGCGGACGGCTGACATGCCTGACGCTGTTGAGCCTGATCGGAGTCTTCGTGCTCTCGAACCCGGCCCTTCATGTTCACGTCGCGCCCCATCTTTCGCGCAGTCGCAGGAGGCGTCCGGACGGTGCAGTTCTTCACTGGGTCGCATCCTGTGCTGATGAGGCGCCGCTGCACGTGGTCTCGCTGCACGACGCCGTGCGTCAATCGATACGATGCCAGCCTCCGCGAGCATCGATCGCCACTCTGGACAGCCTGCTCCACCACAGGTTGATCACGATGCAGCAACTCGCGGCGATCATCGCCGAACTGCCGGTGCGATTCGCGACGTTGTTGGATCTGGTCGACGCCTCGGCGGAGTCGGGTCCGGAGACGTTCATGCGTCTCATCCTGCGCTCGCTGGGGCTTCGGTTCGAGACGCAGGTCGAGATACCCGGCGTGGGCCGTGTCGACTTCGTCGTGGAGGGCTGGCTCATCGTCGAATGCGACAGCAAGGCTCACCACGAAGGGTGGGAGAAGCAGGTGACCGATCGTCGGCGAGATCTAGCAGCAGCCCGACTGGGCTACATCACGATCAGGCCCATTGCGGCGGACCTTCTGGGTGACTCCGCCTCGGTTCGCGCCGCGGTTGGTGAGGTCATTGCCACGCTCGGACCCATCTTCAACTCGAAACGCGCTCCACAACTCCGGAGATCCGTCGCCTGAGGCCAGAATTCGGAACTGCGTGGGTCAGATGTCCGCGATTCTCCGGAGTTGTGGAGGCCGCGCAGCCGAGAGAGGGAGGCCGGCCGCCCGTCAGATCCGGTCGGCGAAGCGCCGGATGTACTCGGCAGCGCCTCCGGAGTCGCTGATCAGCGTGCTGTGCCCGTGCCCGTCGATCTCACGCAGCTCCGCGTCCGAGATCGCTGCGACGATGTCGCGACACCACGTGATCGGCGCGAGGGGATCGGTTTCGCCGCGCAGCACCAGTGTCGGATGCGTAATGCGCTGGTAGGCGCGCTTGGCATCGTGGACGACTGTCGCGCGGATCTTCCTGATCAGATGCGGGCCGCCGCGGAGGTACTCTCGGGCGCCCCGCCAGAGCACGATCGGCCGCTCGCCGATCAGGTCCCACAACAGGTAGGAGGCCTGAGCGCGGATGCTGCGGGCGGCACTGTTCACGGTGGGCCCGGCGAGCACGACGCCTGCGACGACCTCGGGATGCCGGTTCGCCAGTTCAGCCGCGATCTGACTGCCCATCGAATGGCCGATCACGATCACCGGCCCCTCACCGGCATCGCGGAGATAGGCGGCGACGAGGTCGGCGTGACGTTCCATGGTGAGAGTGCGAGCGGGCTCCGGCGCCTCGCCGAAACCGGGAAGATCGAAGGCGATCACGCGTCCGTGACCGTCGAGGCGCCGCACGATGTCGAGGTACACGCTGCGCCCCATGCCGATGCCGTGCAGCAGGATGAACGTGCGCTCACCTTCGCCGAAGGTCTCGGCGATCAGCGTCGCGCCGCCGTGCTCGAATTCGACGACGGAAGCGGGTGCGTCCTGAGGCGCGAGCAGGCGTTGCGGCATCCGACCACGCTATCCGACGTGGTGAGCCGCGCGTGCGAGGATGAAGGGTGCATTCTTCAGAACCCGCGACCGACGAGATCCCGGTGGTGGTGTCGAAGAAGGGGCTGTTCGCCCGGATCGCCGATGACCTGAGCGATCCCGTGCTCCGGGCGCTGGTGTCGGCGACCGCCGTCTCGCGGATCGGCCGGGGTGTCTTCCTCGCCGTCACCGTGCTGTTCTTCACCCAGATCATCGGGCTCTCCGGCGGCGAAGCAGCTGTGGTGCTCGCGGCATCGAGCGGATGCGGCGTCGTGGCCTCGTTCCTCGGCGGCTGGCTCGCCGACCGCTGGAGCGCACGCCGGATGACGTTCGGCTTCGAGGTGCTGGCCGGACTGATGCTGGCCGCGTACGCGTTCGCCGGCGACTTCGTCTCGGCCCTCGTGCTCGCCAGTCTCTCTGGCTTCTTCGACTCGATGGCGTACTCGGCGCGCGCCGCCATCATCGCGCGGGGATTCGCATCCGAGCGCCGGGTGCACGCCCGAGCCGTGCTGCGCACCGTCACCAACGTCTCCATCGCGATCGGCTCGGGCTTCGCGGCGATAGCCCTCGCCCTCGGCACCGCCGAGGCGTACCGCGTCGTCATCGCCGCAGCCGGGCTGCTGTGCGCATTCGGGTCGCTGCCGCTGTTGCGGCTGACCGCCGCGGTCGACGCGCCCTCGCGAGCCCGCATCGCGCCGTTGCTCACCGAGACCGGCTCGATCGACGTCGAGGCCGCGACTTCGGTCGCATCGGAACGCAGCGACTGGCGCCGTCGCTCGCCGTGGCGCGATCGGCGGTACCTGCTCATGTGCATCCTGTCGGCGATCTTCGGGATGCAGTTCGGCGTCGCAGAACTCGGCGTGCCGCTGTGGATCACGCAGAGCACCACGGCGCCCGAGGTGCTCGTCTCGGTGATCCTGATCGTGAACACGACGCTGGTCGTGATCTTCCAAGTGCCTGCCTCGCGCGGCACGCATGACCTGCGAGTGGCGGGCCGGGTCACGCTGATCGCGGGGTGGCTGATGCTGGTCGCCTGCGTCGTCTACGCGCTCGCCGCGGGGTTGCCGACCTGGTTCGCGATCGCCGTGATCCTCGCCGCCGCCATCGCCCACACCTTCGCCGAGATCCTGTCGCAGGCCGGGGCGTGGGGGCTGAGCTTCGAGCTCGCCGACCCGGTGCGCGCCGGCGCCTACCAGGGCGTCTTCGGCATGGGATTCTCTCTCGGTGCGCTGGCGGCTCCGATCGTCGTGAACGCCACTGCGATCAGCCTGGGCCTGGTGGGCTGGGTCATCCTCGGCGGAGTCTTCCTCGCCGCCGCCGCCGGCATCTGGCTCATCGCGCGAAGGGCAGCAGCGGCATCCGTCGTCGCATCCACGACCCCATAGCCTTCGCTGCATCCGCGAGTTTCGAAACTCGTTCATCTCCGCGGCGCATCCGACTACGTTTTGTTGAAATCAACAACATATACGCGGCCCAGCCGCGATATGACGACGACGATGTCAGGAGATCTCCCATGCGCCGATCGATGCGATCGCTTCTGGTGGCCGCGGCCACCGCCTCCCTGGTGCTGCCGCTGTGCGGCGTCACCGCCGCCAGCGCGGCTCCTCCCGGGTTCAGCAACGCCGACAAGTCAGCCCTGCGCAATCAGGCCCCGATCGACCTCGCGATCGGCAGCGCCGTGTGGGGAAAGCAGCAGCTCGTGGGGTACGACCCGGCGGATCCGACCGAGTACCAGCAGGTCCTGGGCGCCCAGTTCTCGTCGCTGACGCCGGAGAACGACATGAAGTGGGATGCGCTCCGACCCGCTCCCGACGTCTATGACTTCGCATCGGCCGACGCACTCGTCGCCTACGCGCAGGCGAATCACCAGCAGGTGCGCGGCCACACGCTGCTCTGGCACAGTCAGAACCCGGCGTGGGTGACCGAGGCGAGCACGACGTGGACCTGCGACGAGGCGCGCACTGTGCTCGAAGACCACATCCGCACCGTGGTCGGGCATTTCAAGGGCCAGATCTACGAGTGGGATGTCGCCAACGAGATCTTCCAGGACACCTGGGACAACGGCGGCGTGCGGCTGCGCACCGAGGCGAACCCGTTCCTCAAGGCCTGCTCCGACGATCCGGTCGGGCTCCTCGTCGACGCGTTCCGATGGGCGCATGAGGCCGACCCCGACGCGGTGCTGTTCCTCAACGATTACAACGCCGAGGGCGTCAACGAGAAGACCGACGCGTATTACGCACTCGCGCAGGAGATGCTCGTCGCCGGAGCACCGCTCGGCGGGTTCGGCGCCCAGGGGCACCTCAGCCTGCAGTACGGCTTCGACACTTCCATGCAGGAGAACTTCGAGCGGTTCGCCGCATTGGGGCTCCAGGTCGCCGTGACCGAGGCCGACGTGCGCATCCCGCTGCTCGCGGGGGAGACCGGCCCGACCCCTGAGCAGGTCGCCACGCAGGCCGAGCGCTATGACGGGATGCTCCAGGCGTGCCTGAACGTGAAGGCGTGCTCGTCGTTCACCGTGTGGGGATTCCCGGACGCGAACTCCTGGGTTCCCGACGTGTTCCCCGGCGAGGGCTGGGCGACGATCCTCGAGGACGACTACTCGCCGAAGCCCGCCTTCGACGTGATGCTCCGCTCGTTGCGCGACGCGACTCCGGGAACATCTCCTCGCAAGGGCTGACGGCGCCAGAGCTGAACCTGCAGAGGCGGGCGGTGCCGCACGGTGCCGCCCGCCATCCGGTCGGCGAGATCCATGGGCGTGCGGACTCAGCCGGCCGGAGTCAGCACCAGCTTGTCGACCGTCGTCCTGTCCACGGCCTTGGCGCTGAACGCCCATCGATTCTGGATGCCCGCCGCCCAGTCCGTCGTCTGATCGGTGTAGTTCGCGTGGAACGCGTGCCCGGATGCGCCGGTGAAGTGGTTCCAGGTGGAGGCGTCGAAGTCGGACAGATCGACCACCATCCGCATCGACGGCACCGTGGTCGTGGCGTAGGAGGTGCCCAGCTCCCAGCCGGTCGCGTTCACGACGGAGGACCCGCCGCTCACCGGGTAGGGGCCCCGGTTGAAAAGCGCCTCGATCGGTGCGATACCGGAGGATCCGAGCGTGTCACTCGTGAGGGTGATCGCGTGCAGATCGCCCCAGTTCCATCTCGTCACGACATCGCCCTGCAGCGCGACGAGCTCGTCGTACGCCTCCTCGGCGGAGAGCGCGAGCATCTCCTCCATGCCGTCGACGTCGATCGTCTCGTTGGTCCAGAGCGGGTCCGACGGGTCGTCGAGCAGCGCGGCGAGCACGGTGGACATGCGGCCCTGGTCACCGAGGGGCAACGGATGCTCCCGCTCGGCGAACAGGTTCTGCGCGAGGTTCGACCACAGCACGTTGGCGTACGCGGCGGCAGCCGAGGATGCCGCGTTCTGGGCGTCCCAGGTGCTCAGCAGCTCGACGGCCGAGGCGGGACCCGCTCCCTCGACGTCGACGTCGGTCATCGCGATGGCCAGCTGCTTGCCGACCCACATCTCGCTGTCCATCTGGATGTCGCGCATGTCCTGGGCGGTGAGAGGGGCGGCTGCGGCCCGCCGCTCGATCAGATGCGCGATCCGTGCCGCCCGGTATCCGTAGTCCCAGTCGCGGGAGAGGAAGTACTCGTAGTCGTCGGTCACGATCGCGTTGTTGGCCGTGACGATGTATCCCGAACCGGGGTTGTACGACACCGGCAGCTCTTCGAAGGGGATGAACCCCGTCCAGTCGTAGCTGCTGTCCCAGCCCGGCTGCGGCATCCATCCGTCTCCCGCCCCGCGGATCGGGAGGCGACCCGGCGTCTGATAGCCGATGTTCCCCTCGGTGTCGGCGTAGATCAGGTTCTGGGCGGGCACGTCGAACAGCGATGCCGCCCGGCGGAAGTCCTCGAAGTCCTGTGCGGTGGAGAGGGCGAACACGGCGGTCGATGCGGTGCCGGGGTCGAGCGCCGTCCAACGCAGGCTCACCGCGTACTCCGCCTCGTCCCCGCCCGCCGGGGGAGTCGCTCCCGGAGCACCGAGAGCGGGTGCCGGGTCGTCGGCGAGCGCGGTGAAGTCGTCGGCGAGGCCCGAGATGATCGGTCCGTGCACGGTGGAGCGGATGGTGAGTTCGATGTCGTCGCCGCCGGCGACCTTGATCGTCTCGGTCCGTTCTTCGAGCGGGACCAGCGCGCCGTCGCGCCAGTACTGGTCGCCCTCGATCCGCTCGATGTAGAGGTCGGTGACGTCGGTGGTGAGATTGGTGAAGCCCCAGGCGATCTTGGCATTGTGGCCGATCACGATGCCGGGGAGGCCGGAGAACGAGAACCCGCCGGCATCGAACGGGCAGGCCTCACTGACTTCGGAGCACTTGAGCTGCACCTGGTACCAGACCGATGGCAGAGATGCGCCCAGGTGCGGATCGTTCGCGAGCAGCGGCATGCCGCTTTCGGTCAGGGACCCGGCGACGACCCACGAGTTGGAGCCGATGCCCTCACCGACATCGCCGACCAGCACGCTCGCCGCCTCGATGACGCCCGAGGTCTCCTGCCATTCGACCGTCGTGGACGCCTGCTGGAGTTCGTCGTCACCCGACGGCGTCGCGGGTGCGTAGGCAGCCTCTGCGCCGGTGTCGAGGGCGGGCACGGTGCTGATCTTCGGCACGATGACCGGGTTATCGCCGAACGGGTACGCCGGGTAGAGCTGCTCGAGGGTCGACGGCACGGTGCCCTCGTCGAGGGTCGCCGCGAGGAGAGCGCGCTCGGTCTCGTCCTCGACGTTGCCGCGGAGGTCCCAGGCCATCGCCTTGAGCCAGGCGACGGAATCGGCCGGCTCCCATGGCTCGGGAGAGTAGTCCGGGTTCTGCATGCCGATGACGGCATACTCCAGGGAGAGCTCCGCTCCGGAGCGCGAGTCGAGGTAGGCGTTGACGCCCGCGGCGTAGGCCTCGTAGTAGCCGAGGGTCGTGTCATCCATGGCCTCGACCTCCTGCTCTGCGACGTCGCGCCAGCCCAGAGTCCGCAGGAAGGCATCCGTCCCCGCCTGCGATTCGCCGAACATCTCGGCGACGCGCCCGCTGGTCACGTGGCGGCGGAAGTCCATCTCGAAGAAGCGATCCTGCGCGTGCACGAATCCCTGGGCGTAGAAGAGGTCGTCGGTGGAGTCGGCGGTGATCGTGGGCACGCCGCGTTCGTCGCGCTGCACGGTGACCTCGACCTTCAGGCCCTCGAGCGCCACCTCGCCCGCGGTCTGCGGGAACGATCGCTGGATGGTCCAGGTGACGAAGAACGCGGCAGCCACGGCGAGCACGATGACGGCTGCGACCACGAGGAACGCGATGCGGCCGATGCGCACCCCGAGCGGTGGCTTCGAGGGTGCAGTGGTCGCCTGCGAATCAGTCGTCATCGTTGAGAGCTCTTTCGGGTAGCGTGCTGGAACTCAGTGCCACCGAGTCCCGGTGCGCGTTTCAGGGTGCGCGCCATCGAATCCTACCCGCCACCCGGCGTTTTCCGAGGCTCGCGATCCGCGGTCACCCGATCAGGCTGGGCTGCAGGTCGCGCAGAGTGCGACGGTGCGTCATCCGGGTCACCCCGATCATCGCCAGCACGAGGGCGCCCACCATCCACAGAACGAGGACCGCGAAATCCCACCCGGCTCTGGCGAGGTTGCCCCCGTACATGAGCTGGCGCATCGCATCCACGACATAGCCGAGGGGCAGCACGTGGTGCAGGGCGGCAAGAGGCGCGGGCAGCGTCTGCCAGGGGAAGGTTCCGCCGGCCGTCACCAGCTGCAGCACCATCAGCACCAGGCCGAGGAACTGCCCGACCGACCCGAGCCAGACGTTCAGCGCGAGGATGATCGCCGCGAACGTCGCCGACGCGACGAACATCACGCCGAGGGTGCCCAGCGGGTGGTTGAACGTGAAGCCGAGGGTGATCGCGAGGATGCCCATGAGGCCGAGCATCTGCACCGCGCCGAGCATCGCCGGGGTCAGCCACCCGGCCAGGGTGATGCGGATCGGGGAGTGCAGAGCCGTGATCGCGCGGCGGGAGATCGGCTTCACGATGAGGAACAGCGCGTAGATGCCGATCCAGGCCGAGAGCGCGGCGAAGAACGGGGCGAGCCCTGCGCCGTAGTCCTCGGCGGAGGCGACCTTGTCGCTGGACACCTTCACCGGGTCGGCGATGGTGTCGGCCTGCAGAGTCCGCAGGTCGGGAGTGGATGCCGGGATCGCGTCGACGCCTCCGGCGAGGCCGTCACGCAACTGGGCGGTGCCGGCGGCGAGCGTGCTGAGGCCGTCGCGCAGCTGTCCGGCGCCGTCGTTCGCAGACGCGGCCCCGGTGGCGATGGTGCCGGCGCCGCCGGCGAGTTCGGATGCTCCGGATGCGACGGAGGCCGCGCCATCCGCGAGCTGGTCGATCTTGCCGACCGCGGTCTGCACCTGGGCGTTCCCGTCCTGCAGCCGCCCGGCGAGCGGATCGAGGGCGGCGAGCACCTGGTCGATCTGCTCTGGGCTCAACCCCTGCGCGACCATCGCATCGGTGAGGTCGGCGCGCACCTGCGGCAGTGCCTCCGCCGCCTGCTGGACGACGGCCCCGGCGTGGTCGGCGGTGTCGGCGAGCTGCCGGTTGCCGTCGCTGACCTGCTGCGCGCCGGCGGCGAGAGTGTTCGCTCCGGCGGCGAGCTGGGCGGTGCCGGTCGCCAGCTGCGCGGTCCCGTCCGCGAGGGTGGAGCTGCCGGAGGCGGCGGTGTTCGCCCCATCGGTGAGCTGCGTCGCGCCATCGGTGGCGGAGATCAGGCTGTCGCGCACGTCGCTGAGGCCAGTGAGCAGACGCTCCGCCGCCTCGCTGCCCACCATCTCAGCCACCGAGCTGCGGATCTTCTCGACCGCGGCTGTCCCCATCGAGGAGGCGAGGTAGTTGTTGGCGTCGTTGGTCTCCAGCTCGATCCGTGCCTGATGCGGGTCATCGCCTGCGGCCGAGGTCAGAGCCGTGGAGAAATCGGCGGGGATGGTCACGGTGAAATCCACCGAGCCTTCGCGCAGAGCATCCGCCGCCTCGTCTGCGGTCATCCGCTGCCAGTCGAAGGCGTTGCCCTCGATCAGGTTGTCGGCGACGTCGTCGCCGTAGTTCACGGTCGTGGTCGACGCCGGCACCGCGCCGGTGGACGGGTCGACGCCCGTCGCCGGAGCAGGAGCGCCGTCGTCCTCGACGACGAGGGCCACCGGCACATCGGGGAAGCGGCTGTACGGGTCCTGGTTCGCCCAGAGGTACAGGCCGCCGTACAGGATCGGCACGCAGACCAGCGCGACGAGCGCGATGATGCCCATCCTGCTGGAGGTGAGGCGCCGCAGTTCGGCGGCGATCATCGCGGGGACCTTCATCGCGCCGCTCCGTTCTCGGTCGTTTCTTCGGGGGCGGATGTCGCGGCCGGTGCCGCGTCGGCGACGGACTCGAGCACCAGCGGCTCGACGGGGCCGGTCGCGTTGACGGCGCCGAGCTCCTGCATCCGCTCGAGCGCCACGGCGGCGGCACCGCCGACGATGACGAGCATGGCGTAGCCGCGGTCCGCGAACTCGGCGGCGATGCGCCACCAGCCGTCGGGGCTGCCGCCGTGCCGGTCGGGCGACACGAGCACGATCGCGCGGACGCCCTCGCGCAGGATCGCGAGTTCGCAGAGGATGCGCACCCGCACGGCGGGGTCGACGTCGCCGATCGGCACCGAGGCCAGCTCGGCGAATCCGAGGTTCTTCAGCCAGCGCCGGGCGTGCAGCGGCGTCGCACCGACGCCGGCGAACATGAGCTCCTCGCCGACCACCCCGGCGAGGGCGATGTCGGCATGCGGATCGCTGACGGTCGGAGCGTCGACGAGTGCCACCGCGCGCCGGAGCGCTCGGGCGTTCGGCGAGCCGTCGATGCTCACCCGTCCGGTCTCCGGCCGCATCCGGCCGCTGGCGATGAGCCCGAGCACCGTGGGACGCTGCTCCGTCTCGGCGATCGCGAAGCGCACGGCGCCGGTGTGGAACTCCAGGCTCGTCGTGGGGAGCGATTGCCCGCCGCGGCCCTTGCTGACGTCGTGCAGGGTGACCCTCATGCGGGCATCTCGGTGAGGTCGGGGTGCGCGGAGAGGAGCGCGTCGGCTTCGCGCCAGGAGAGCCCGGCGATCGAGAGCACCGCGCGGACGGCGAGGCTCGCGGCACCCGCGCTCGCCGCGTCGGTGCGCGCGACGACCGTGCGCGCCATCTCCTCGATGAGCCGGGCGAGCGTCGGCGCCGTGAGGTCGGTGCGGAAGCTGCCGTCGTCCTGTCCGCGGCGGACGAGGGCGGCGACCGTGCGGCGCAGCGGGGCGAGGGCGAGGGCCGTGTGCTCGACATGGGTCTCGTCGAGTGCGAGCGCGGCGGTGACCTGCACGTGAGCGGCCTCCTGCCAGAGGCGCGCCGTGAGGCGGGCGAGGGCGAGCCGGGAGTCGGCGTCGGCCACAGATTCGGCGATCGCGTTGAAGCGCTGGGCGCCGTTCGCGATGAGTTCGCGGATGAGCGCATCGCGGTCGTCGAAGTGTCCGTAGAGGGTGCGGCGCGAGAGGCCGGCACTGCGGGCGATCACATCGACCGAGGCGTGTGGATCGTGGGCGAGCGTCTCGATCGCAGCGGCGAGGATGCCGGCGCGGTTCGCTCTGGCATCACTTCGGGGTGCACGGATGGTCATGCGTCCATCGTAACTATCATGCACAGTTGTGTGCAAGATAGTTCGGTGTACTCACAGCAATGGGGGCGGATGCCGCAGCATCCGCCCCCATTGCAGAACAAGCGTCAGTCGGTGCCGGAGTCAAAGGCTGCGCCCTCGGATGCCGTGTCCACAGCATCGGCGAGGGACTCGTCGGCCTCGGAGATCGAGCCGTGGACGGCTTCGGTTATCTCGCTCGACTCGCCGGCCGCCACGCGTCCGACCAGCTCGGCCGTTGCGCCGCCCACGAGTCCCAGACCCGCGTAGTACTCGAGGCGGGCACGGGAGTCCGCGATGTCGAGGTTGCGCATCGTGAGCTGTCCGATGCGGTCGACCGGGCCGAACGCGGCGTCGCCGACGCGCTCCATCGAGAGCTTCTCCGGACCGTAGGAGAGGTTCGGGGAGACCGTGTCGAGGATGGTCCAGTCGTCGCCGCGACGGAGGCGGATCGTGACGGTGCCGGAGATCGTGGATCCGACCCAGCGCTGGATCGACTCGCGCAGCATCAGCGACTGCGGCTCGAGCCAGCGGCCCTCGTACATCAGGCGGCCGAGGCGGCGGCCCTGCTCGTGGTAGGTGGCGAGGGTGTCCTCGTTGAGGATGCCGTTGACGAGGCGCTCGTACGCGATGAAGAGCAGCGCCATTGCCGGGGCCTCGTAGATGCCGCGGGACTTCGCCTCGATGATGCGGTTCTCGATCTGGTCGCTCATGCCGAGGCCGTGGCGTCCGCCGATCGTGTTCGCCTCGTTCACCAGTGCGACCGGGTCGGAGTACTCGACGCCGTTGAGCGCGACCGGGCGGCCCTTCTCGAAGGTGACGGTGACGTCCTCGGTGTCGATGACGACGGACGGGTCCCAGAACTTGACGCCCATGATCGGGTCGACGGTCTCGAGCGAGACGTCGAGGTGCTCGAGCGTCTTCGCCTCGTGCGTCGCGCCCCAGATGTTGGCGTCGGTGGAGTACGCCTTCTCCGCGGAGTCGCGGTACGGGAAGTCGTGGGCTACGAGCCAGTCGCTCATCTCCTTGCGGCCGCCGAGCTCGGTGACGAAATCGGCGTCGAGCCAGGGCTTGTAGATGCGCAGGCGCGGGTTCGCGAGCAGGCCGTAGCGGTAGAACCGCTCGATGTCGTTGCCCTTGTAGGTGGAGCCGTCGCCCCAGATGTCGACGCCGTCCTCCTTCATCGCGCGCACCAGCAGCGTGCCGGTGACCGCGCGGCCGAGGGGCGTGGTGTTGAAGTAGGTCTTGCCGCCGGAGCGGATATGGAAGGCGCCGCAGGCGAGGGCGACGAAGCCCTCCTCGACCAGGGCGGTCTTGCAGTCGATCAGCCGCGCGGCCTCGGCACCGTACTCCAGGGCGCGGCCCGGGATCGAGTCGATGTCGCCCTCATCGGGCTGCCCGAGGTCGCCGGTGTACGTGTAGGGCACCGCGCCCTTCTCGCGCATCCACGCGACGGCCACGGAGGTGTCGAGCCCTCCCGAGAAGGCGATGCCGACGCGCTCGCCGACGGGCAGGGACTGGAGGACCTTGGACATGGTTCCCAGTCTATCGGCGGCATGTCGGCTGTTTCAGACGGGCTGGCGACGGCCTCAGGCGATCATCCCGCGGCCCGAACCGCAGAAGGAACCCGGGGGTCAGCGCGCGTCGGCGGTCTCGAGCTCGTCGAGCAGCTCGGGTTCGGCTGCCGTCTGTGCCAGCTCGCGCCGCTGGTGCGCGGCGTAGCGACCGCCCCAGCTCGTCAGCGCCTCGACGAGCGGCGTCGACCCCCGGCCGAGGTCGCTCAGCCGGTACTCGACCTTGGGCGGGACCTGCCGATAGACAGTGCGGATGACGAGCCCGTCGTCTTCCAGTTCGCGCAGCTGTCGGGTCAGCACGCGAGCGGTCGGCTCGTCGAGCAGCCTGCTGAGCTCGCCGAACCGCAGCACCTCGTGCTGGTCGAGAAGGCCGAGGATGCTGGGCTTCCAGGCTCCGCCGAGCACCGCGATCGAGACCTCGGCGTCGCACGCGTCTCCCCACTCCCGGATGATGCGCTCCGTCTTCTCCCTCATCGGACTGCCTTCCGCTGCGTCATAGTATCCAAAAGGTCACTATGTACCCTGAATGACCGTACTTGCTAGAAGTGTACCCGCCCGCGAGACTGACATGGTGACCTTCTCGACACCCGCAACAGCCGCTCGGCCCCGCTCGACCCTCCACCCGTGGCTTGCCATGATCCCGCTGCTTCTCGGCATCCTGATCGGCGCCCTCGCGATCAGCAGCATGTCGACCGCGCTGCCGGCGATCCGAGGCGACCTCACCCTCAGTGAGAGCGGCGCCCTCTGGCTCGTCGACGTCTATGCCCTCTCTCTTGCCGCGACGCTGATCGTCGCCGCGCGGATCGGCGACGCGTTCGGGCGCAAGCGGATCGTGCTCTTCGGGCTCGCCGGCTTCGCGGTGCTCAACGTCGTGGGCGGGTTCGCCCAGGACGGGATGCTGCTGGTCGTGGTGCGGGCTCTCCTGGGCGTCGCCGAGGCCTTCGTCGTGGCCGGCGTCGTGGCCACGATCGGGGCGCACTATCACGCACGCCAGCGCGTGCTGGCTTACGGGCTGTGGACCGCGACCTTCGGCGCAGGCAGCGCTCTGGGTCCGGTACTCGGCGGGCTCGTCACGGAGGGCCCAGGGTGGCGCTGGCTGCTGCTGGGCAGCGTGCCGCTCGCGGTCGTCGCCGGCGTGCTCGCGATCTGGCTCGTGCCTGATTCACGCAGCTCGCGGCCACCGTCGCGGGACATCCTCAGCATCGTGTCGTCGATCGTCGCCCTCGGGGCTCTCGTCTTCGCCCTGCACGAGGTGCTCGCAGCTCCGCTCGCCGCGGGCATCGCAGGACTCGTCGCGGTCGTGACGCTCGTGTTCTTCATCCGCCGCCAGCGCACCCTGCGCGAACCCCTCATCGACATGCGACTCTTCCGCGTACCCGGGTTCAGCCCTGCCATCGTGCGCATCGTGGCGAGCAGCGGCGTGTCGACGGCATCCGTGCTCCTGGTGAGTCTGCATCTGCAGGATGTCAGTGGGTACAGCGCGGCCGAAGCCGGGATCGCGATCCTTCCGCAGGCGGTGGCGATCGCGCTCGGCGGAGTGCTCGCACCCCTGTTCCTCCGCTGGCTGACGTCACCCGCGCTGACGGTGCTGGCGCTCATGGTGCAGGGGGCGGGACTCGCCTGGCTCGCGACAGGGGTCGATCTCGTCGCGATCCCGCTCGTGCTGGTCGGAGTGGGGTTCGGCGTCGCGGCCACGCTCGCCGCGACGACCCTCTTCGACGTGACGACCGAAGACGACGCCGGCCAGGTCGGGGCGATCCAGGAGGTCGGCTTCGCCCTCGGCGGCGGCCTCGGAATCGCCGTGCTCGGCACGATCGCCTCGATCGTCGGGACTCGCGGCTTCATCGTCGCGCTCCTCGTCGCGACCGGGATGGTCGTCGCCGCAGCGCTCCTGCCGCTCTGGAGGCGCGCACCCGAGCCCTCTGTCCTTGAATCCCGTTGAAGAAAGGCCATCCGTGTCCGCATCACGTCCGTCCGTCCACTGGATCTACGCGCACCCCCAGGAGAACTCGTTCAACGCCCGGCTGTTCCGCGACGGGGTGGAGGCGCTGTCGCGCGACTACCACGTTGCGACGACCGACCTCTATCGTCAGCGGTTCGACCCCGTCCTCGCGGCCCAGGATCTGGGCGATCCGCAGGGGAGGGAGGGCAGCGTCGTCGACCTCATGGGCGAGGCGTATGCCGAGGGCCAGGTGCCGTCCGATGTGAGCGAGGAGCAGCGCAAGCTCCAGGCCGCCGATCTCGTCGTGCTCCAGTTCCCGCTGTGGTGGTACGGACCCCCGGCGATCCTCAAGGGGTGGTTCGATCGCGTGCTGACCAATGGGTTCGCCTACGGTCCGGTCGATCCGCGCACCGGTCTGCCATTGCGCTACGGCGACGGCCTGCTCACCGGGCGCCGTGCCCTCGTGATCGTGACGGCCGGTGAGGACGAACGCTCCATCGGGGAACGGGGCGTGAGCGGAGACGTGGACTCGTTGCTGTTCCCGCTCACCCATGGCACCCTCTGGTACACCGGGATCGAGCCGCTCGACCTGCACGTCGTCCACGACGCCGACGGGTTGGAGCCGACGGGGGTCGAGCACGAGAGCGCGCGGCTGGTCGAACGGCTCTCCGGCATCCGCGACGAATCGCCGAGCCGCCCGTATCGCCGACTCCGCGACGGTGAGTACCACGGCACCCGAGCGCTCCGAGCGGATCTGCTTCCCGGTCGCACCGATCTCGGCATCCATCGCGTCCCGATCGACCGAACGGCGTAGGACCCGCCACTCGGCGGTCATCCGACGGCGGATCGGCCTCGCACGGCGGGTTACCCTCGGAATCGCGTAGAGCGAAGCTGGGGCGAGCGTCACCGTTCGGGTGGCGATGGACCCAGTGACAAAGGAGTTCCGATGACCGAGACGCTCGCCCGACCCCCCTTCGATCCCGAGCTGGAGGCGGCGCTCGCGCTGGTCTTGGAGCAGATGCCTCCGACGCTCACGGCCGAGATGATCCCGCTGATGAGGCAGGGGATGATTCTCACCGGGGAGGACGAGACCTTCCGGCTGTTGTCCGAGCGCGGTTTCGTCTGGCGCGATGTGACCATCGCGGGCCACGAGGGTGACGACATCATCGTCTCGGTGATCGAGAAAGAGGGCCGAGTCGGCACCGGTCCCGGCTTCTTCCACACTCATGGCGGGGGCATGATCGTCGGCAGCCGCTGGCTCGGGGTCACCGCCTTCCTCGACTGGGCGGAGCGCTTCAACGGCGTCATCGTCACGGTCGAGTACCGCCTCGCACCTGAGTTCCCCGACCCCTATCCCGTCGAGGACTGCTACGCGGGGCTGATCTGGACCGTCGACCACGCCGGCGAGCTCGGCATCGATCCGGCCCGAGTCCTGATCGGCGGCGGCAGCGCCGGCGGAGGCCTCGCCGCCGGGACTGCGCTGATCGCCCGCGATCGACAGGGGCCGGCTCTCATCGGACAGCTGCTCATCTGCCCGATGCTCGACGACCGCGATTCGACCGTGTCGGCGCAGCAGATCGACGGCATCGGAGTGTGGGACCGCGGCTCCAACGTCATCGGCTGGACGGCCCTTCTCGGCGATCGTCGCGGTACGGATGCCGTCTCGATCTACGCGTCACCCGCCAGGGCGACCGATCTCTCCGGGCTCCCGCCGGCCTACATCGACTGCGGCAGCGCCGAGGTGTTCCGCGATGAGGATGTCGCCTATGCCACGGCCCTGTGGGCCGCCGGCGTCCAGGCCGAACTCCACGTGTGGGCCGGTGGCTTCCACGCGTTCGATTCCTTCGCGCCGCACGCGGCCGTATCTCAGGCGAGCGCCGCCGCACGCGACAACTGGGTGAACCGCCTGCTGGGCTGATCACTTGCACTATGGGGTCGGATCCTGACCCCATAGTGTGGAACTCCCGCGCGATGGAGCCCGACGATGCAAGATCTGCTGGGGCGGCTCACCGCCCTCGACCCGGATGCGAGCGAGACGCTCAAAGTCGTCTCCTATTTCGACGCGCTCGTTCAGCACTCAGTCGGTGTCGAGAGCATGCTGCGCGGGGCCGCCGTGCTCAGCGGGACGACGGTCGGGCAGCGCGACGGCCGGCAGATCATCCGAGTGCGGGCCGACGGCGTGCGCATGGATCCCGTCGACCCCGGAGACGCCTGGACGCTGCGGGAGAGCGGGCCCGAAGCCGTCGTCTGGATCGAACGCACCGGTGAACCGCACACGAACGACGCGATGATCCTCGAGCGGCTCGCACTGGCGCTCGCGATCATCCGGGCCCGTCGCACCCTCGGTGCGGAGAGCGCCGTCGAGCTCGCGATCAGCTCGTACGCGAACGCCGACGAACGGGCGTCGGCGGTGTCACGGTTGCGGCTGCCGACCGGCGCCGTGCGGGTCGTCGCCTCCCCGCCGGACCCGGCGCCGCTGCCGCAGCATCCGTCCGCGATCGTCGCCACGCGCCACGGGCTCACGCGCGCGACGATCCTGGATACGGCCACTGAGGCGGCGCACGCGTGGGACGACCTCGCCGATCTGCGCCTGGGGGTCGGGATCTCCGGCCCGAGCGTCGAGCTGCCGGCATCCTGGTCATCAGCCCTCGTCGCCGCGCGACTGTCCAGACCTTCGGAGCGGATGATCCATGCAGCCGACCTCGGGGCGGCCCTCATCGTCGCCGAGACGGCGGACTCCGGCGCCCCGCATCCCGACGTGACAGCGCTCGCGCGCCTGGACACGCGCAGCCTTGACCTGCTGGATGCCGTCGTCGACGAGCAGAGCGTGCGCGCCGCCGCGACGCGGCTGGGAAGGCACCACTCGAGCGTGCAGGAGCGGCTCACGGCGCTCGTCGACACCCTCGGCTACGACCCGCGCACCTCCCGAGGTCACACGCGCTATGCGCTCGCGCGGATGCTGCTCACCCTCGCCGGCTGAGTGCCGACGCTGTCAGCCGTGCGCCACTCCGGTCGACTCCCGCACCTCGAGCCGGGGCGTCGAGTCGAGGTATGCGGCAGGAGTCGCGCCGCCGAGCACATCGAACAGTCGCCGTGCGGCGTGCGCGCCGAAGGCGACGACGTCGTGGCTGAGAGTCGTCAGCTTCGGCACCATGTGCCGGCAGATCAGCGAGTCGTCCCAGGCGATGATCGAGACGTCGTCCGGCACCCGGAGACCGGCCCGGGAGAACACGCCGAGCGACGCGATGGCCATGATGTCGTTGTCGTAGACGAACGCGGTCGGCGGATGCTCCGCATCCAGCGCCCGCTCGGTCGCCCGCGTCCCCTCCTCCGGGGAGTAATCCGTGCGCAGCAGCATCCCCTCGCACCCGAGGGCTGCGATCTCCTCATGGAACGCCGCATCGCGGATCTGCGTGTGAGCGAGTTCGGACAGGCCTGCCACACGCGCGATGCGACGGTGTCCGAGGGCGGCGAGCGCCCTGACCGCCTCGCGCATGGCCTCGGCGTCATCGGTCCACACCGACGTGAGGCCCGGTGCCGCGGTCGGGTCCGCGACAGCCACGGAGGGGAACTCCGGATGCTTCGCGAAGTACTCGGCCCGCGGATCGTCGACGTGCAGGTCGACGAGGAGGATGCCGTCGACGCGCCTGGTGGTGCGCCAGCGCCGGAGCGTCTTCAGCTCGCTCTCCGAGTCCGGAGCCACCTGCAGCAGCAGGCCGTAGCCGCGCGGAGACAGCTCGCTCTCCATTCCGGCGAAGAACTGCATGAAGAACGACTCGACGCCGAGGTTCATCGGGTCGCGTGCGAGCACGAGACCGAAGCTGTTCGTCTTCTTCGCGGTCAGCGCCTTGGCCGCCGCTCCGGGCGCCCAGCCGAGCTCATCGGCGACGAGGAGGATGCGGGCCCGGGTGCTCTCGGAGACCCCCTTGCGTCCGTTGAGCGCGAACGAGACGGCGCCGGGGGAAACGCCGGCGCGCGTGGCGATCTCGGCGATCGTGACCGTCTGCCTCGGGTGCGCACCTGTTCCCACCGTCGTACCCTAGACCGCTTCGACGTGCAGCACGAAAGCCTGCACCGGCCAGAGCGCCGGAAGCTGCAGGCCCACTTCGGCGAGCACGATTCCGGGGAGCTCGATGCCGTCGCCGGTGAACCACTCCGGCGCCGCCCACCCGTACTTCGTCTCGCCGATCTCCCGGCGCACGCGCACACGATAGTTCCTGGCCGGGTCCAGGCCGCCTAGTCGGAGGCGCTCCGCGCGCATGTCCTCCAGGCTCGCGACGGTGGCGATGACGTAGACGGCCGCCGCCTTCGTCGTGAACCCGGTGACCCGCCATGCCGGATCCCGCAGATCCGCGTGCACGGTGCGGCCACCGTGCACGATCGGCCGCAGTTCCTTGTAGAGAGAGGTGAAACGCGCGATCGCCGCGGTCTCCTCGTCGGAGCAGCCGAGGATGTCCCACTCGAGCCCGGCCGACCCCATCAGGCTCGTGGCCATCCGGTACGACAGCGGGGTCACGCGCCCCGAGCTGTGCGTCTCGGCGGGTCCGACGTGCGCGCCGACGAGCTCGGGCGGCAGCAGCAGCCCGGTCCAGCGCTGGATGTCCTGTCGCTCCACCGGATCGTTGGAGTCGCTGGCCCATACGCGGTCGGCATGGGCGAGCATTCCGAGGTCGGTGCGCGCCCCGCCGGACGAGCACGATTCGATCTCGAGCCCGGGGTGCGCCGCCTTCAGCTCGTCGAACATGCGGTGCGTCGCGAGGGTCTGCTCATGCACGCCGGGGCGGCCGTCGTGCACGCTCTCGACGAGGTCGCGGTTGTGGTCCCACTTGATGAAGTCGATGCCGAGCTCGGTGACGAGGGCGTCGATCTGACCGAAGACGTGCGCGTAGGCCGCGGGGTTCGCGAAGTCGAGCACGAACTGCCCGCGCCAGGACAGCGACCTGTCGTGCTCGAGGTGGCGCACGTCGTGCAGCAGCCAGTCCGGATGCGCCCGCGCCACGTCGGAGTCGAGACTCACCATCTCCGGCTCGAACCACAGGCCGAACTGCATCCCGAGCTCGTGCACCCGGGCGGCGAGCGGGCCGAGACCGTCGGGCCACACCTCGCGGTCGACGACCCAGTCGCCGAGGCTCGTGCTGTCGTCGCGCCGGCCGGAGAACCAGCCGTCGTCGAGGACGAACCGCTCGACGCCGACGGATGCCGCCCGCTCTGCGAGAGCCGTCACCTTCGCCGGATCGTGGTCGAAGTACACCGCCTCCCACGTGTTGAGCACGAAGGGACGCACGGACGACGGATGCTCGGTGCGAGCACGCAGCAGCGTGTGGAACGCCGCGGCGATGCCGTCGAGCCCGGCCTCGGAGTGGGCGAACAGCACGGAGGGCGCCGCCAGCTCCTCGCCGGGGGCGAGCACGATCTCTCCGGGGCGCAGCACCTCTCCGCCGCCGAGCTGGGTCAACGAGTCGGTGACCCGGTCCACACGGTAGGTGGTATCGGCCGACCACGCGACGTGCGCGGCCCACAGCCGGCCATCGGACCAGCGCGGCACGCCCTCCGCGGCGACCATCAGCGTCGGCGAGTCATGGCCGGGGCGTCCGCGCCGGGACTGGCGCACGGTGGATCCCGCCGGCATCGCCGTCACGACGGGGCGCTTCTCCCGCGCCCAGCGTCCGTCGAAAGTCAGCAGATGGTCCGTCGTCGTCGGCACCGGGAGGATGCTCTCCAGCCAATCCGCCTCGACCGAGGGCGACCCGGCCGCACCGGTGTGCCGCAGACGCTGATCGACGCGCACGACGCCTCCGGCCTCGATCAGAAGCGTGATCGTGAGCTCGAGCGCGGCTGCCTCGTCGACTGCCGTGAAGGTGCAGCGATCCGCCTCGGCATCCGCCCCGATGACAGACCAGCGCAGACGCAGCAGCACGCCCTCGGAGCGCAGCTGCATGCCGGGTCGTCCGCTCCACGCATCGGCGTCCTGCGGCGAGAGGGAGACCTGCCAGGGGGCATCCAGCGTGCGGGGCGCGCTCTGGCGCGACAGTGCGTCGCGCAGGGCGTCGTCGTGACCGTCGAGACGGATCCCGATCGGCGCGCCCCAGTGCAGCACCCGGGGCAACCCCTGCCCGGCCGGGTCGATGATGACGGATGTGCCGTGAGCCTCGAGGTGCACGAGCGGGGTGGTCATCGATTATCTCCTTCAGGGGTGGGGGGACGCTCGCCGGAGCCGCGCTCGACCAGCCAGGTCGGAAGCTCGATCTGGCTGGTGAAGCCGGTCGGCTCGGCCATGCGTGCGATGGCGAGCTTCGCCGCGCGACGGCCGAGCTCGACGGGATCGTATGACACCACGGTGATGCCGAGCACGTCGGCGGTGTCGAAGTCGTCGAAGCCGATCAGGGCCGGTTCGGTGCGGCCCGGCCGGGCGCGGAAGGCGCGCAGCGCGCCGATGGTCATCCTGTTGTTGCCGGTGAGGATCGCGGTCGGCGGGTCTGGTTCGTCGAGAAGAGCGCCGATGATGTCTTCGCCCTGCACCGACTTGTCGTCGGCCAGTCGTTCGAGCTCAGCGGTGTCACGCACGCCGTATGCGGCCATGGCCTCGCGATAGCCGCGCAGGCGCTCGGCCTGCGTGTAGACGTCGGCGGGGTTGCAGGCGTAGGCGATGCGCCGGTGGCCGAGTTCCAGAAGCCGCACCGTCGCATCATGGGCGCCTCGGCGATTCTCGAGCACGATCGAGTCGGCGACGAGGTTGCGAGCCGGACGATCGAGGGCGATGACGGGTGTGCCCAGCTGCCGTTCACCTTCGAGATACGACTGATCGTCGGCCACCGGGATGAGCAGGAGGGCGCCGATGCGCTGCGCGAGCAGGGCGTCGGCCACCCGCTCCTCGCCGTCAGGGGTGTCGTCGGTGGTCGCGACGATGAGTGCGTGGCCGGTGCTGCGCAGTTCTTCCTCGATGCCCGAGGCGACCTTGTAGTAGAACGGGTTGCCGAGATCTCCCATGATGAAGCCGATGGCGTTCGTGGCGCCTCCGCGGCGGAGGCTGCGTGCCAGCGTGTTCGGGCGGAAGCGCAGCCGCTTCGCGGCGCTGAGCACTCGCTCGACGGTCTCAGGCGCGACGAGCTCACGATCGGCGTAGACGCGGGAGACGGTCTTCGAACTGACGCCGGCGAGGCGGGCGACGTCGTCGAGCGTCGCCCTGGGCTGCACTGCCATGTCCGCTCCTTCGCCTCGCGTTCCGCAGGGAGAGCCTAGCAAAGGCGATGTCGATATGTCTATCGAAGGACATTTACGCGACATTAGCTGGGTACGTCAAGAGTTGCGCCACTTTAAAAAGCCAGTTCAAAGCGATTTAGGGCATGGATCTCGCCTTCGATCTTGCGTCGGACAGCGCTGACATTTAGTTGCGAAACGCTTACAGCGCGGCCTAATCTGTCCCGAGCAGCCCCACGGCACACCGGGGCGGCCCCAGTTCAAGGGTGAACCTGACAGGAGTCCTCACATGGCAAAGAAGACAGTGGTGGCAGCAGCGGCGCTCGCCGTGACGGCGATCGCATTGACCGGATGCTCGGCGGGTGGCGAGAGCGACCCCGACAACACGATCGACGGCGAGGTGAAGGGCGACGTCAAGGTGGTCACCTGGCGCACCGACCTCGTCGAGGACGGCACCTTCGAGGCGTACGCCGAGGAGTTCAACAAGGAGTACCCCGACGTGAAGCTCACGTTCGAGGGCATCACCGACTACGAGGGGGAGATGAAGACCCGCCTCTCCACGAAGAACTACGGCGACGTCATCGGCATCCCGACCATGCAGCCCAGCCAGTTCGAGCAGTTCCTCGAGCCGCTCGGCGAGACGAGCGACTTCGCCGAGACCTACCGGTTCCTGAACACGCACACCTACGACGGCACCCAGTACGGCCTTGCCATCGGCGGGAACGCCCAGGGCGTGCTCTACAACAAGAAGGTCTTCGAAGAGGCCGGCGTCACAGAACTTCCCAAGACGCACGACGAGTTCCTCGACGCTCTGAAGAAGGTCAAGGACGGTACAGACGCGATTCCGCTCTACACCAACTACAAGGACGGCTGGCCGCTGTCGCAGGCGTTCAGCAACCTCGGCTCCATCACCAACGACCCTGACGCCGGCATCCACATGGCCAAGGACGATGCTCCGTGGACCGAGGGCACCGACATCTACGCGATCGACTCGCTCCTCTATGACGCCGTCGAGGCCGGCCTCACCGAGCCCGACCCGCTGACGACCAACTGGGAGCAGTCCAAGATCGACATCGGCACCGGCAAGATCGCGGCCATGACGCTCGGATCGTGGGCCATCTCGCAGATGCAGGCGGCTGCGGAGGACAACGGGGCGTCGGCCGACGACATCGGCTACATGGCCTTCCCCTCCACCGTCGACGGCACGCAGTACTCCATCATCGGCGGCGACTACAACCTCGGTGTCAGCAAGCACTCGAAGAACAAGGCCGCGGCGTGGGCGTTCATCCAGTGGCTCATCGAGGACTCGGGCTTCACCGAGACCCAGGGCATGATCTCGACCGTCAGCGAGAAGGAGCTTCCCGCGAACCTGGGCGATTTCACCGTGGAGAAGGTCGAGCTCATGGAGACCAACCCGGCACCGGCCGGTGAGGAGAGCCTGCTCAGCGACGTGTCCAACGACTCGCAGATCGACCTGTGGGGCCAGATCTACCGTCAGAAGCTCGTCGACATCGCTCGCGGCGCCGCCGAGGGCGACAAGGAGAGCTACTTCGCCGAACTCAACGAGCGCTGGGCGGCCTCGGTCGCGAAGCTCGCCGAGTGACGGACTGAATCGACGCGACGGAGAGTGTGACGATGGCGATCACGACGACACCGGAGACGGTCGTCGGCAGCGCACCGGAGGGCCGCATCGAGCGGCCCTCCGGCCGCGCCACGACCCGCGCGACGCGCGGAAAGGTGATGCGGCGGCTCACGCCGTACCTGTTCATCGCCGTTGCCGTCGGCCTGCTGCTGCTGCTGACTTACTGGCCCGCGGTGAATCTGATCTGGTACAGCTTCACCGACTGGGACGGGCTCGACCTCGAGAAGAACTTCATCGGACTCGACAACTACGTTCAGGTGTTCACCGATCCGCGCATCCTCCAGGTGTTCGGGGTCAGCCTGTACTACTTCGCGGCCTCCTTCGTGCAGATGGGCCTCGCTCTCTACTTCGCCACGATCCTCAGCTTCTCGACACGGTTCCAGAACCTGTTCCGCGGCATCCTGTTCTTCCCCTACCTGATCAACGGCGTCGCGATCGGCTTCGTCTTCCTCTACCTGTTCCAGCCGGGTGGCACGCTCGACACGGTGCTGTCGTGGTTCGGGGTTTCCGAGTCTCCGCAGTGGCTGGGCGACCCCGACATCGCCAACTGGTCGCTCGCGGGCACCAGTGTCTGGCGTTACATGGGCATGAACTTCGTTCTGTTCCTCGGTGCCATCCAGTCTCTGCCCAGTGAGCTCTATGAGGCAGCCGAACTCGACGGCGCCAGCAGATGGCAGCAGTTCTGGGCGATCGTGTTCCCCGGCATCCGCCGTGTGATCGGGCTCTCCTTCATCCTCGCCGTCGCCGGCTCCCTCAGCGTCTTCGAGATCCCGTTCATCATGACCGGCGGCGCCAACGGCACGTCGACGTTCGTGATCCAGACGATCCAGTCCGCGTTCAACTTCCGCCAGGTCGGCCTCGCCTCCGCGATGGCCGTGGTGCTGCTCCTCATCGTGCTGGCGGTCACCTGGATCCAGCGCAGGCTCTTCCCCGACGAGAAGGTGGATCTGACATGACCGCCACGACCACGAACCCCGCCGTCAATCCGCGGGGCCGCACGCGCCGCGGACCCGACCTGGTCGCCATCCGTGCGCGAGGCGTCTCGGCCAGCACCGCGAAGTACCTCAGCCTGATCATCGCGGCGCTGTGCACGCTGCTGCCTCTGGTCTCCGTGGTCTTCGCGAGCCTCAAGACGGCGCAGGAGTACGGTGCCACGGGCGCGCTCGAACCCCCGCAGAACTGGTTCAACTTCGAGAACTTCGTCACCGCGTTCACCCGGGGCGACATGCTCATCGGCTTCGTGAACACGCTGATCGTGCTGGGCGTCTCGCTGGTCGGCACGATCATCCTCGGAACGATGACCGCGTATGCGCTCGACCGGTTCGAGTTCCGTGGACGCAAGCTCGTGATGGGCCTGTTCCTGGTGGCGACGCTCATTCCGAGCGTGACGAGTCAGGTCGCGACCTTCCAGGTGATCAACGGCCTGGGGCTCTACGACACCAAGGCCGCACTGATCCTGCTCTTCATGGGCACCGACATCATCGCGATCTACCTGTTCATCCAGTTCATGGCGTCGATCCCCGTCTCGCTCGACGAGGCGGCTATGATCGACGGCGCCAACAGGTGGACGATCTACTGGCGGATCATCCTGCCGCTGCTCAAGCCCGCGATCGCAACGGTCGTGATCATCAAGGGCATCGCGGTGTACAACGAGTTCTACTCGCCGTTCCTCTACCTGCCCTCAGAAGATCTCATCTCGACCTCCCTGTTCCGGTTCAAGGGCCCGTTCGGCTCGCAGTGGGAGATCATCTCCGCCGGCGCACTCATCGTCATCGTCCCGACCCTCATCGCGTTCCTGCTTCTGCAGCGATGGATCTACAAGGGCCTCACCTCCGGAGCCGTCAAATGACCCTCGACCTTCCCACCACGCTCATCGCCCCGATCCGCCGGGACCTGCACTCCGGATGGAGCCTCACCGCCGCATCCGGACCGGTGCCGGAGACGTTCGCGCTCCCCGATGCCGTGCCGGCCGCCGTGCCGGGCTGCGTGCACACCGACCTGCTCGCGGCCGGCCTCATCCCCGACCCGTACCTCGACGACAACGAGGCGCTCCTCGCCTGGATCGGCCTCGTCGACTGGACGTATGCGACGAGCTTCGACTGGGCGCCCGACGCGCACGAGCGGCATGACCTGGTGTTCGACGGTCTCGACACCGCGGCGACGGTCCGCCTCAACGGGCAGGTCGTGCTCGAGACGGCGAACCAGCACCGCTCCTTCCGCGTCGACGTGCGGGCCCTGCTGGTCGAGGGCGCGAACTCGCTCGAGGTCGCCTTCCGTTCGCCGATCCGGTACGCCAACGCGCAGAGCCTCGAGCTCGGCGCCCGCCCACGCCCATATCCGCTGCCGTACGAGGCGATCCGCAAGTCCGCGTCGAACTTCGGCTGGGACTGGGGCATCGCCACCTACACCTCCGGCATCTGGCGACCGGTGCGCCTGGAGTCCTGGTCGGTCGCGCGCATCGCGGAGGCCCGGTTCGCGGCCGCCCCCACGTCAGTCGGAGGCCGGGTCGACATCGACATCGAGGTCGAGCGGGCGGATGCCGCGACCTCGCCGCTCACGGTCGTGGCGTCGCTCGGCGGATCGAGTGTCTCGGCGCAGGTCGTCGGGGACAGCGCCTCGGTCGCAGTCGAGGCCGCCGACGCCGAGCGCTGGTGGCCCGTCGGTCACGGCGAGCAGCCGCTGTACGAGGCATCCGTCTCCCTTCGCCACGACGACGGCGTGCTCGACGAGACGACCCGCCGCGTCGGGTTCCGCACCGTCGAGTGGAACACCGCGCCGGATGCGGAGGGCACCCCGTTCACGCTCGTCGTGAACGGGCGGCCGATCTTCGTGAAGGGTGTCAACTGGATCCCGGATGATGCCCTGCCCGTGCGGGTCGATCGCGCGCGGTACGAGCGCCGGCTGCGTCAGGCCGTCGCCGCGAACCTCAACCTCGTGCGGGTGTGGGGCGGCGGCATCTACGAGTCCGAGGACTTCTACGAACTCTGCGACGAGCTGGGCCTGCTGACCTGGCAGGACTTCCTGTTCGCCTGCGCGGCGTACCCGGAGGAGGAGCCGCTGCGCAGCGAGATCGAGGCCGAGGCGCGCCAGCAGATCCCCCGGCTCGCAGCGCACCCCTCCCTGGTGCTGCTCACCGGCAACAACGAGAACCTGTGGGGGTTCGAGGACTGGGGGTGGAAGACCTCCCTCGACGGCAGCACCTGGGGTGCGTACTACTACCACGAGCTCTTCCCGAAGCTGGTCGCTGAGCTCGCCCCGCAGGTGCCGTACAGCCCCGGCAGCCCGTTCAGCCCCGGCGGCGAGCATCCGAATGCGGAGTCGCACGGCAGCATGCACCTGTGGGAGCAGTGGAACCGCCTCGACTACCCGACCTACCGCGACCAGCGCCCGCGCTTCGTCGCCGAGTTCGGCTGGCAGGGTCCGCCAGCCTGGTCGACGCTGGTGCGGTCGGTCTCGGACTCGCCTCTCACCCCCGAGTCGCCCGGCATGGTCGTGCACCAGAAGGCTCTCGAGGGGAACACGAAGCTCACGAACGGGCTGCTCCCGCACTACCGGATGCCGAGGGACATGGAGAGCTGGCACTGGGCGATGCAGCTGAACCAGGCGAACGCGGTGCGCTTCGCGCTGGAGCACTTCCGCTCCTCGGCGCCGCACACGATGGGAGCCGTCGTCTGGCAGCTCAACGACTGCTGGCCGGTCACCTCATGGGCCGCGATCGACGGCGACGAGCGACTGAAGCCGCTGTGGCATGCGCTCAAGCTGGCGTTCGCGCCGCGCGTGGTGTCGGTGCAGCCGCGGCGCGATGGGCTGGCTGCGGTGCTCTCGAACGACAGCGCCTCCGCGTGGGAGGGCGCGCTGGCGGTGCGGCGCCTGTCGTTCGACGGCGCCTCGCTGGCGACCGTGGACGTGCCGTTCAGGGTCGAGGCATGGGGTGCGGCGACGATCGCGCTCGATGCATCGGTGACGGCTCCGGCGGATGCCTCCACCGAGGTGCTCGTGGTGGATGCCGGCGAGCGGGGCTTCTGGTTCTACGCCGAGCCGCGCGACTCGGCGCTCGCCGCGGCGTCGCTGTCGTTCCAGACGACGCCGGTCGAGGGCGGCACCGAGGTGCGGGTGACCGCGGCGAACCTGGTTCGCGATCTCTCACTGCTCGTCGACAAGGTCGACCCGGCCGCCTTCACCGAGGACGGCCTGGTGACGCTGCTGCCCGGCGAGACCGCGACCTTCGTGGTGCGGCATCCGGCCGGCGTGGATGCCGAGGCGTTCATCTCGGCGAGCGTCGTCCGCACCGCGAACGAGCTGGTCGCGCTGTGACTGACGCCCTCGCCCCCTACGTGGCCGGCATGACGTGGGGATGGACCGGCATCCGCGGCACGTGGGCCGCGGATGCGGCATCCGAGTCGATGACCGCGATGGCCGAGCACGGCGTGAACTGGACGGCCATCGCGTACGCGGTCGAGCAGGCCACGGCGCAGTCGACCGAGATGCCCTGGGATCAGGCGCCGACCGTCACCGAGGAGGAGATCGTCGGAGCCATCCGCGATGCCAAGGCACACGGGCTGAAGGTGTGCCTGAAGCCGGTCGTGAACGTCAGCGACGGCACCTGGCGCGCCTACATCGGCTTCTTCGACTGGGACGTTCCCGGTGAGCCCAGCTGGGCCGACTGGTTCGCCTCGTACACCGCGTTCATCCTGCACGCCGCCGGCATCGCCGAAGCTGAGGGCTGCGAGATGCTCTGCATCGGCTGCGAGATGGTGCGGGCCGACTCGCGGGAGAGTGAGTGGCGCGCGCTGATCGCGGCCGTGCGCGAGGTGTACTCCGGCATCGTCACCTACAACTGCGACAAGTACCAGGAGGATCACGTCACCTGGTGGGACGCCGTCGACGTGATCACCTCGAGCGGCTACTACCCGATCGACCGGTGGGATGCCGAGCTCGATCGCATCGAGCGGGTGGTCGAGGCATCCGGCAAGCCGTTCTTCTTCATGGAGGCCGGGTGTCCTTCGCGCGTGGGCTCGCCCGAGAAGCCGAACGACTGGAGCCTCGTCGGCGCTCCCTCCGGCGAGGAGCAGCTGCGCTACTACCGGGCCATGTTCGACGCGTGCGATGCGCGCCCCTGGATGCGCGGCTTCATGCTGTGGGACTGGCCCGCGACGCTGTACGCGCTCGACGAGGCCGGCTCGAACGACGACTACTGCCCCTATGGCAAGCCCGCCGGTGCGTACCTGCGGGAGAGGTACCTGGCCCAGACCGCCACCTGACCGTTCCTCCTGGCCGCCCTTCCCCTTTCGCGACGATGCGAGGTCAGAAAGACATCGCAGAACGCGGAATGGGATGCGTTTCTGACCCCGCGCCCCACCGGAGCGGTGTCTACCGACCTCGTCAGCGCCCGCTGACCGGGCTGCCGCCGCCTCGCCACGCGGCCGCAGTTGCTGGACCCCACAACGCGAGCGCTGACGCTCGCAGCGAAGGAGATCAATGATGAAACGCCTGTTCGCACTTCTGATCGGCGCGGTGATCGCGCTGGCGGCGCTCGCCGCCGCCCCCACGGCGGCCACTGCCGCGACTACCGGATTCTCGGTGAGCGGTGGTCGCATCCTCGACGCCAACGGCACGGAGTTCGTCCCGCAGGGGATCAACCACGCCCACGTCTGGTACCCGGACCAGACCGGCTCGTTCGCCGCGATCCGCGCCGCCGGGGCGAACTCCGTGCGCGTCGTGATCAGCGGCGGCCGGTACGGCACGACGTCGGCATCGGAGGTGACCAGCATCATCTCGAAGTGCAAGGAGAACCAGCTCGTCTGCATCCTGGAGAACCACGACACCACCGGCTACGGAGAGGATGCCGCTGCCGGAACGCTCGCCGCGGCGGCGCAGTACTGGACGAGCATCAAGCAGGCGCTGATCGGCCAGGAGAAGTACGTGATGATCAACCTCGGCAATGAGCCGTTCGGCAACGCGGGTTACCAGAACTGGACGTCGGCGACGATCTCGGCGATCCAGACGCTGCGCGCGGCGGGGATCACGCACACCCTCATCGCGGACGCCCCGAACTGGGGGCAGGACTGGTCGTTCACGATGCGCGACAACGCGGGCGCCGTCGCCGCGGCCGACGGCAACACGGTGTTCAGCGTGCACATGTACGGCGTCTTCGACACCGCGGCCGAGGTGCGCGCGTACATCGATTCGTTCCGCAGCCGCGGGCTGCCGCTCATGGTCGGCGAGTTCGGCATCGATCACTCCGACGGCAACCCTGACGAGGCGACCATCATGAGCTACACCCGCAGCACCCGCATCGGGATGCTCGGCTGGTCGTGGTCGGGCAACAGCGGCGGCGTCGAGTACCTCGACATGGCGAACGGCTTCAACGCCTCCTCGCTCACGCCATGGGGCGACCGTTTCATCAACGGCGCGGACGGCCTCAGGGCGCGCGCGCCGCAGATCGCCAGCGTCTTCGGTGCCGGTGGCGGCACGGGAGGTGGAACGGCTCCGAACGGGTATCCGTACTGCGCGAGCGCGGCATCCGATCCGGACGGTGACGGCTGGGGCTGGGAGAACTCGCGCTCCTGCGTCGTGCGCACCGGTGGCGGCACTGCCCCGAACGGATACCCGTACTGCGCGAGCGCGGCATCCGACCCCGATGGCGACGGCTGGGGCTGGGAGAACTCGCGTTCCTGCGTGGTGAGGTGAGTCGTCGGCCTCCCTCTGTCATCGACGGAGGGAGGCCGACCAGAACAGGCAGAATCATTCTCTGACCAGCGAGAATTCAGGGCTGGAATGTCGGTGGCCCCGTGTTGAATGGGAGGTATGAACAGCCCTGCGGTCGTCCTGGAAGAGGTCGTCTCCGATCTCGGTGCGCTGGTGCGCGCGGACTCCATCGTGGGCCTGTCGGATGCTGCAAAGCTGGCCGTTCTGCGTAGTGCAGGAGACGCGCTCCGGCTCCTGGAGGCGGTGGTCGTTGAGACGGTGGCCTCGGTCGAACCCGGGTTCGAGGATGCCTTCGGATGCCGCAGCATGAACGAGCTTCTGCAGCGCGCGTTCCGCACCGACGCACCGGGAGCAGCGCGCGTCACGAAGGCCGCAAAGGCGGTGGAGCGGGAGATCAGCCTCGTGTCCGGTGAGCGCCTGCCGGCTCGCTGGCCTGCGTTGCGCGACGCGATGTTGGATGGGGTGATCGGCGTCGCGGGGATGCTCGCCGCGACCGGGGCGCTCGATCAGGCCGGCGACCGGATCGGACTGGAGGACAGACTCCGCGCCGACGACTACCTCGCGGAATGCGCGCGGGGATGCCGCGTGGCCGATCCGCACGAGGGTGCCACTGATGCGGATGCGCAGGATGCGGCACCCTCCGCGACCCCGGATGATCTGCGGCAGGCATCGCAGTACCTCGCGATGGTGCTCGACCCCGACGGCGCCGAGCCCACTGACCGCAACGCCCAGCACCGGCGGTATCTGACCATCGGCCGCATCCGCGACGGCGTGCATCCGTTGCGCGGCAACATCCTCCCCGACACGGCCGCGCAACTGCAGCTCATCATCGACGCGCAGAACAATCCGAAAGTCGGCGGTCCGCCCGCGCCCGGCGTCGCGTTCCGGTCGGAGGATGACGAAATCCATGAAGACCGGTTCAACTCCGATCCGCGTAACGTGATCGACCCCCGCACAGCCGGGCAGAAGCGCCACGACGCACTCGCGGCGGCACTCGGCATCGCGGCCCGCCATGACGAGATGCCGTCACTGGGCGGTGCCGCCCCGACACTCGTCGTCAATGTCGACGCCCAGGACTACGCCGCCGGCACCGGATGGGCCACCATCCCCGGTGCCGACACCGCCGTCCCGCTCAGCATCGCCGCGCACACCGCCTGCACCGGCACCATCCAGCGGGTGCTGTTCGAGGAAGGCCGGATCATCGGGATCACCGTGACCGACCGGGTGTTCACGGTGCATCAGCGCCGCGCGATCATCGCCCGGGACAAGGAGTGCCTCATTCCCGGATGCCATGTGCCGGCGTCCTGGTGCGAGATTCACCATGTGACCGAGTACGCCCGCGGCGGTCCGACCCACACCGACAACGGGGTGCCGTTGTGCTGGTGGCATCATCGATCCCTCGACCGCTCTGGGTGGGAGATCCGCATGGCCAACGGAGTGCCCCAGATCCGTGGGCCCGCCTGGTGGGACGCCGACCGATCATGGCGAACTCCACGAACTGTCCGGGCGCCGCTCCGCGTCTGAGCGACGGCACATCCGACTCATGCTCCGCGCGGGGGCGCGGCATCACGCCCCGGTCGCCAGGAAGAGCCGCCCACCGCCTTCGATGCGGATCGTCGCACTCCGCGCGATGAACACGGCTCGGCCACGGGGAACCTCGGTGCGTTCTTCCTCGGACTCGAGAGTGAAGGAACCATCCGTCACCAGTGCGATGCCCGGACCGGGGATGCTGATCTCACCGGACCCCTCGCTCACATAGAGCTCGAACCCAGGATTGCCCTCATCTCCACCGGGGTGGAACACGCGGATGCCGTCACCCAGCGGCTCCGGAACGAGTCGCGGGTCGCCGCCTTCACGTGCGTCCAGCACCCGTCCGAGCTCCGTCGTGTCGATGTGCTTGGGCGTGAGCCCGCCGCGCAGGACGTTGTCACTCGGACCCATCAGCTCGATCCCCGCTCCGGACAGGTAGGCGTGGATGTTGCCGGCGGGCAGCCACAGCGACTCGCCGGCCCGCAGCGTCACGTGCTGCAGCATCAGCGCGCCCAGGATGCCCGGGTCGCCGGGGTGAGCCGCTGCGATCGGTCCCAGCACGGCGAATCGATCATCGTGCTCAGCGGCGGAAACGGCGGCCGAGACCAGCACCGCGATCCTGTCGTCGCCGGATAGCAGCCACAGGAACGCGCGGCGGATGCCGTCTTCCCCCGCGAGCAGATCGCGCCAGATCTGCAGCCCCGGCAGCTCGTCGGATCCGGTCAGACCGGCGAGGGCGTCGAGATCGGTCTGCAGATCCGCCACGGCGCGGAAGCCGCAGAGCGCCTCGAAGCCGTCGTGCAGCGCGACGATGAGTTCCGGCTTGGCGTGCGGGTCGCGGTAGTTGCGGTGCGCGGCGTCCAGCGGGATGCCGAGGGCGTTCTCACGGGCGAAGCCCTCCTGCGCCTGCGCGGTGCTGGGGTGCGCCTGCAGCGACAACGGCTCGGCCGCGCACAGGATCTTCAGCAGGAACGGCAGCCTCTTGCCGCTCGCGCGCTCCCACTCGTCGAGCGAGGGCCACGGGGCCTCGCGGACGAAGACGCTGGGGGCTGAGGGGTGTGCACCGAGCCACAACTCGGCCTCGCGGTTTCCGCGGCCGGCAGTGCCGCGCACGCGAGCGACGCCGTCGATCTGTCCCCAGGCGTAGTCGCGGGGGGTGTTGTCGATCTCCCAGAACAGCGCACTCATGCGGCCACCTCGCTCATCGTTCGAACCGCCTGTGCCGACTGCTCACGAAGCGGATGCTGCGGCGCGAGATCTGCGAGCGCGGCGGCGCCGTCGAGCCCGGTGCCCAGTGGCGGCACGAAGCGCACCTCGGGGCGCACCTCGCGTACCTTCGCCTCGAAAGCCTCGCGGATGAGATCCGAGCGCAGCACGCCTCCGATCGCGCCGACCGGAGCATCCGCCGCCGCATCCGTCGTCCGCAACGCGGACGTGACCGAGAGCGCGAGCTCTGCGGCTGCGGCACGGCAGATCGCCAGGGCCACCGGGTCGCCGCTCGCAGCGAGCTCGGCCGTCGGCGCCGCGAACGAGGCGACGAGCCGCACCCGGTCGGGGGCCGCCTGCAGCGCCGGGTACGCGGCCTCCAGGTCGGGCCAGCGCTCCTGCGCGATCGCGGTGAGGGCGGTCGCGGCGCCTCTCCCATCGTGCGCGCGCATCACGGCATCCAGCGCTTCGCGGCCGATCCAGTACCCGCTGCCGGCGTCGCCCATGATGTTTCCCCAGCCGTCGACGCGGATCGCCGACCGGGGGCCGACGCCGAGCGTCACCACACCGGTGCCGACGGCGATCACTGCTCCGTGCTGATCGCCGAGCACGCCGAGGAACGAGGTCACCGAGTCATGGGCGACGATCACCCGCTGCACGCCGGCGAGTCCCGGCCGCCGGATCAGGCCTTCGGCCTCCATATGCACATCGGTCACACCGGAGACGCCGATCGCCAGTGCCGTCGGAGCGTCACCCGCGACGTGCGCGATCCGCTCGGCGATGTCCGCCAGCTGCGGCAGCAGCGGACGATCGGTCAGCACGCCGGGAAGCAGGTCGTCACGGGAGGTCCCGTCGGCCCAGCGCAGGCGCACCTTGGTGCCGGTCTGACCCGCGTCCATCGCGAGGAGTTGGAGCGCGCTCATCGGAGCACGACCTGCTGGTGGGTGGAGTTGGGCATCGGCGTGATTCTCTCGTCTGCGGCCCCGAACGGTCGGGTGAAGGAGGCTGATCGAATGACAGCGTAAGACACTCGGCGGCGCGTCGCGAGCGCGTTCGGTGCCCCTTGTCCGAAGTTGTCCTTTGCCGTGGATGCCTGTGGATCAGCGGGTTTCAGCGCCAGGAGGATCCATTCGCGCATACCGGAGATCCGGGATGTCCGCTCCGATGTCCATCGACGACATCCGGTCAGAATCCGGGATACTCCCCGAGCTTCTTCTCGAACTCCTCGCGATCGGCCTCGCTGAGCAACCGGCTCGCCAGGACGGCGAGCTGCAGGCCCTCAAGCGGCTCGCCGGTGCGCGCGTTCTGCGCTTCCCGGGTCTTCAGGAAGTCTCCCGTGGAGTCGTTCGAGAGGTCGTAGACGTTCGCGTAGAACCGCAGCGGCTCGGGGAAGTTCTCGGTGTAGTACTCCCAGGTGTGCTGGGTGCGCGGGTCGTCGCTGCCGTAGAGCTTGGCGATCATCGAAGAGTCGAGCCCGGAGGACGGGTCGTTGAAGGAGTACAGCTCCCACAGGCCATGCTCGGTGACGACCTCGTCGATGGCGGCCATCACCTCGAGCTTCTCGTCGTAATCCTGGATCGGTTCGTTCGTCGCCCATGCCGGTGAGGTGAACTCGACCAGCATGGATTCACCGCCGTAGCCGTTGCGCTCGGGGCGGAGGTCCTCGGAACCGGCCTGCACCCAGGTGTAGCCGAACTCGTCGCTGAGGCGCTCGCGGATGTCGGCGAGCAGGCTCTCCGAGGCGGCGCGCACCTCCTCGAGCGACGCCTGTCCGAGGATCTCGCTCGGGTCGGTGTCCTTGATGCCCGGGTATGCCTCTTCGTGTTTCTGCTCGTCGGACTTCCGGCCGTCGTAGTTCCCGGAGGCCGACGTCTGCAGCGCACTCATCGCACCGACCGTCGCGACGTTCAGCACCAGCGTGATCGCGAGAGCGACCGCGCCCAGCAGCCGCCCCCTCGTCGTCACCAATGCGGCGACGATGACGGCGACGACGACGAGCTGAAGCGCCAGCATGCTCACCCCGTACAGCAGGTCGGTTCCGCCGGCGAGGAGGGTGCCGAGAAGGATGAGCGCGAAGAGGATGCCGCTGACCAGCGCGATCCAGCCGAGCGCGTTCGCCGGTTCCTTCACGGTCTCCGTCGTCACAACGGTCGGCTGCCCGGGTGTCGTGTACGGAGGCCAGAGCGGCGACTGCGCTCGCCGGGCGCCCGCATAGCCGCCGGGCGGCGGTACCGGCGGAGCACCCTCGGTTCCCGCGACGTACCTGGCGCGCTGCTTCTCGTGATCGGTCACCATGGCTTGTCCGTTCCCGATCCGCCGGGGTCCTCGCCGTTCTGCTGCTGGTCGCGTTCCTCGGTGCCCTGCTCGAGCTTCTCCTGCAGATCCTCGAGCTTCTCCTCGGACGGCTGCGGCTCCGGTTGCTGTTCCTCCGGCTGCTCCTGCTCCTCGGGCGGGGGCTGCTGCTGCTCCTGCTGCTTCTGCTGCAGGCGCTCCTTCAGCTCGTCGAGCGAGTCGCTCATGTCGCGATTCGGATCGGGAGACTGATCCTGCGCCTCGTCGCTGTTGCACTCCTCCGGCGTCTCCAGGGTGACGGTCAGGGCCTCGCCGTACAGCTCTTCCGCGGCGACGCCGTCGCCGTCCTGCCTGGCCGCGTCACCTCTCCGCTCGAGCACCAGCGCGAGGTTGATGCGAACGGCGCAGACTTCCAGACCGTGGGCGAGCCGGAGCGCCTCCTCGAGCTCGGCCTGCGCGTCGGGCAGTTGCTCGGCAGCGCCGAGGACCGTGCCGATGTTGTACGGAGCCTTGTACGGCTCGAACCAGTTGAGGAACTCCTGACCCCGCGCCGCGGACTCCGCCGCGGAATGGTCGCCCACGACATAGGAGGTGATCGACTGGTGGGCGAAGGCGTACATGCTCAGCAGCTTGCCGACGAGCAGCAGGGCGGCGAGCGTGAGGGGGAGGGTGCCGAGGGCGATCCAGAAGCGGATGCGGCGGCGCCGGCGATTCGATGCCAGGAGCGCGGATGCCGCTTCGGCGCGCGAGGTGTCGGTCATCGTGCACCCCCCTGCTCGTCGGACGACCGGGAGGGCGACGGTGCGCCCTGACGGCGCAGCCGGGCGATCATCATCGTCGCGCGTGCCAGCTCGAAGCCCAGGAGCGCCACCGCGACGAGGGCGGCGATCCAGTACAGCTCGATGACGTTTCCGACGGAGCCGGATTCGGAGTAGCTGGTGGTCGTCGTCGGCGCGTCGGGGAGCTGAGGCTCGGCATCCGCGGTGCGGTGCTGGTACTCGATCCCGAGCTCGTCGGCGAGAGTCTGCAGCGTCTGCTCGTCGAGGACCGACATCGCGGGCTCGCCCTGATACTCGATGTACTCCGCGCCGGTGTCCTCGACCGAGCCCGTCGTCAGACGCATCGGCCCGCCCTCGGAGGTGCCGTACCCGAAGACCATGCCGGCATCGGCATACTTCCTGCTGGAACGGAAGGACTCGGGCGAGGTGCTGGCTGTCTGCTCTCCGTCGCCGAAGTAGAAGACCATCCGCGAACGGTCCGGGGAGCGCTCCGACGCAGACTTCAGCGTCTCGGCGAGGAGCTGATTGGCGATGCCGATCGAGCTGCCGCGGGACTGGCTGGTGACCTCGGGCCGGAGCACGTCCATCGACGAGACCACTGCGGTCGTGTCGGTGGTCAGCGGCATCCGCAGCTGCGCGGACGCATCGAAGGTGATGAGGGCGAAGCGCGCACCGGGATACTCGTCGACGATCGCCTGGACGTCTGCCCGCACGCCGTCGAGGCGTGGCTCCTCACCGTCCCAGTCCTCGGCGACGATACTCGCCGTCGTGTCGACCACCAGCACGATGTCGGTGTCGGTGGCCAGAGTCTGGGTCGCACCACCGGGGATTCCCGGGCGGAGGAACATCACGAAACAGGCCAGCAGCAGCACCAGGCGCAGCGCCCAGAGCGCTTTGCTCTTGGATCGGACCAAGGCCATCACCGCCGCGACGGCGACAGGTGCGCAGAGCAGCAGGAGCAGCAGCGGATGCAGGACGGGCTGGAAGATCACAGTCGCACCCTCCAGAGCATCACGACGAACGACAGGGCGACGACCATCAGCACGACGATCCACAGGTTCGGGGTGTCGGTCCACACCACCTGGGCCTGGCCGCGCAACTCGGTCGCCTCCTGCTCCTGTACCTGCGACACGATGTCGGCCACCGTCGTCGTGTCACGCAGCCCGTACGCCGTGCCGCCGGTCATCTCGGCCGCCTCGGTGAGCTGTGCACTGACCTCGGCATCCTTCCCCTGCACCGGATTCAGCCCGAACACCCGCACGCCCTTCGACTTCGCGTAGGCGGCCGCCTCCTCCAGGGTGACGATCGAGGCGCCGTTCACCTCGTTGTCGGTGGCGAGGATGACCGAGCGCGACCGCTCCTGGTCGGGGTGGTCGAAACCCAGGGCGCAGGCGGCGAGGCCGTCACCGATGAGAGAGGCACCGGCCCCGTTGAGCGTGCCGACCCAGTGCTCCGGCACCTCCTCTGAGTAGTCGAAACTCTCGCGGATGCTGGCGAGGTGCTCGCGGATGAAGTCGTAGTCGTCGGTGAGGGGGAAGATCTGCACCGGGGAGCTGTTGAAGATGGTCAGGCCGATCCGCTCGCCCTCGAAGTCCGAGAGCAGCTCCTCGAAGACCGCGAGCACCTCGACGTCGACCTCGCTCATCGAGCCCGAGACGTCGAGGCAGAGCATGATGTCGCGGCTCGTGTTCACCGGCTGGATGGTCTGCGACGACATCGGACGGGCAGCGATCACACCGGCGGCCACCGTAGCGACCGTGCCGAGGATCAGGATGCCGGAGAGTGCGAGCACGCGACGGCGCAGCGCCTGCCGGAACGTCGGCAGGGTGCGCAGCCGTTCCGCACGGGCGATGCGGGCGGTCTCCCCGGAGCCGCCGCGTCCGTCCCGGCGCAGTCCCAACACCAGTCCGATCGCGATCGCGATGAGGATCACGGCGATCGCGACGACGATCATCCAGAAGTTCGCTAGTGCCATGTGCGCACCACCGTCCGTGCCGCCTCGGTACCGGCGAGCGGGTCGATCGCGGGCCCCTGACGGAAGATGCTGGGGTAGTAGTGCCGGCCCATCGCATCGATGAGTGCGGGGTGCACGCCGCGCGCGATGAGGTCGTCGAGCGCGAGGACCGGCGCTTCGAGGCCGCTGTACTCGTTCACGAAGGTGCGGACCACCCGGCTGAGCTCGAGGTTCGCGTGCCGCGGGGAGAGGCGCCGTTCGCGGTAGTCGGTCTCGATCTGCTGGATGCGTTCGAGATACTCGACGCGCAGCTGGGAGAGGACATCGGTGGTGAGCAGTGGAGGCGCGTCGGATTCTCCGGGGATCGTGACGCTGCGGCGCGGCCGGCTGAGGAAGATCACCAGCCAGGTGGCGAACACCAGGAACGCGAGGATGCCGATTGCAAGCAGCATCCACCCCCAGCCGTACTGGGCGGGAGGGTAGAACTCGTCAGAGCCGGGCATGCGACCTCCGCCCGGATGCCGAACGCGATGCGAGCAGCTTCAGCAGCTGCGCCACCGCCGTGTCCTGCCCGTCGAGCCGCGCGTGACTGATCTCGAGGCGCGTGAGAACGTCCGCGAGCCGCACGGCATCCGCCTGGCTCTGCGCTGTGAGCTCACCGACGATGTCGAGATCACCCTGCACGAAGTCCGGGACCTCCCACCGGCTGTCCACATCCGAACGTATGCGCCCGGTGGCATGATCGAGCACCGGGTCGGCATCGCGGAGAGTGAGCCAGAGAACGTCGTGCTGCACGCGCAGGCGGCGGAGCGTCCGCTCGGTCTGCTCCGTGATGGGCGCCTCGTCCGTGATGACGACCACGATCATCCGCCGGGAGATCGTGCGTGTCACGAAGGAGAGCAGAGCATCCCGCGCACTGGGTGCGGCGCTGTCGCGGATCGCGGTGTCGATGGTGCGCAGAGCATGTTCGAGCGCTCCCTCGCTGCGCCCGGGAGCGCGGCGTCGTACGCGGTCGGCGTCGCCGTAGACGACGGTGAAGTCGTCGCCGTGCCGCAGAGCCAGCACGCCGAGCGCGCCGGTGGCGAGGACGGCGAGATCCTTCATGGACTTCTCGTCATATGCCAGCGCCTGCATGGAGCGGCCGGTGTCGACGACGAACATCACCGTATGCATCCGCATGGCGCGATGGCGCTTCACCAGCGGCGTGCCCTGCTTGGCCGTGGCCCGCCAGTCGATGTCGCGCACCTGATCGCCGTACTCGTACTTGCGCAGGTCCTCGAAATCGAGGCTGCGGCCGTGCAGCAACGACGCGTAGGCGCCGTCGAGCGCATGCATCGACTTGCGCGACGAGTGGATGAAGAGCTTGCTCTTCACCTGCGTGATCAGGCTGGGCATGGAACTCAGGGGGTCGGAACGGCGGCGAAGATCTGGTCGATGATCTCCTCGCTGCGGATGCCTTCGGCGTCGGCCTCGAACGTGAGGAGAACCCGGTGCCGGAGGATGAGGTGGCGCAGCGCCCTGATGTCCTCGGGAAGCACATGGGAACGGCCGTTCAGCAGGGCCAGCGCGCGGGAGGCCTGCAAGAAAGCGATGCTCGCCCGGGGGCTGGCGCCGTATTTGATGAATCGCGCACGCTCCTCGCCGATGTACGGCGCCGGGTTCCTGGTGACGTAGGCGATCGAGACGATGTAGTTGCGGATCGCCGGGTCGACGTAGACCCGGCTCGCGACGTCCTGCAGCAGATGCACGTCGTCGAGGGTGACGGCGCTCGTGACGTGGCGCTCGGGATCGAGCACGCCGGAGTCGATACGGGTGAGGATCTCGAGCTCGTCGGCCGGGCTCGGGTACTCCACGATCTCCTTGAGCAGGAACCGGTCCATCTGCGCCTCGGGGAGCTCGTAGGTGCCCTCCTGCTCGATGGGGTTCTGCGTGGCGATCACCAGGAACGGCTTGGGCAGGTGGTGCACCTCGCCGCCGATGGTGGTCTGGTGCTCCTGCATCGCCTCGAGCATCGCGCTCTGCGTCTTCGCGCTGGAGCGGTTGATCTCGTCGAGCAGCACGAAGTTCGCGTGCACCGGTCCGAGGACGGTGCGGAACGATCCGGTCGCCGCGTCGTAGATCTGGTTGCCGGTGATGTCGCTGGGCAGTAGGTCGGGGGTGCACTGGATGCGCTTGAACTGCGCTTTCACGGTGTCGGCGAGCGTGCTCGCGGCGGTGGTCTTCGCGAGCCCGGGCACGCTCTCCAGCAGGATGTGACCGCCGGCGATGAGCGCGACGAGCAGACTCATCCGCAGTCGTTCCTGCCCGACCATCTTCGCCGAGTACGAATCGGAGATGATCGTCAGGATCTCGCCGGCGCGGGCGATCTCGGAATCGGTCGGGGCCTGTGGCGTTCCCGGCTCGATCGGGGCCGATGGAGCCGGAGCCGACGGAGCGGGTGGCGCCGCGACATAAGCCGGGGGTGCCGGCGGGGCGGGCGGAGGCGGAGGAGCGGAGGACGCACCTGCGGCGGGGTATGGATCGATCATGATTGTCTCCTCGCTGACGCAGGGGAGGCGCGATGCCGGTCATCTCCCCCAGACAGCGTAACCGCTGAGGTTTGCGGGGAAGCCATCCGGGGACGGGCACAAATCCCCATCGCGTCGATCTCGTTCTATAGTTGCATACTCCTATAGATGTGTGATCCTCTATGAATATGCAACTTCGTCACGCCATCCTCGGGCTTCTCGACATCGCCCCGCAGAGCGGGTACGACCTCGGACGTGCCTTCGAGCGCTCCGTCGCGCACTTCTGGCACGCAGACCAGTCGCAGATATACCGGACGCTGGACCGGCTGGAGGCCGACGGCGCGATCGACACCCAGACCATTCCGCAGCAGGGCAGGCCCGATCGCCGGGTGCACTCGTTGACGCAGGCCGGCCGCGCGGAACTGACGGAATGGCTCGGCGCGCCGCTGGAGTCTCTGCAGCCGAAGGAGCCGTTCCTCGCGCGGCTCTTCTTCGCGGCTCCTCTCGGCCTCGACCGCATCCTGGCGCTTCTCGACGAGCGGGCGGCGATGATCAGCGCGGGTCTGGATCAGCTGCGGGCGCTCCCGCGGCTCAGCGACAGCCTCGACGCCGTGCTCCGGACCGCGACACTCGACGCCGGGCTGCAGCAGGGCGAAGCCGAACTCGAATGGCTCCGCTCGACCAGGCGGATGCTGGAATCACAGGAGACCCGATGAGCACTGAGTACCCGATCGAGCACGGTGCGCGCACCGGCGAGTCGATCATCCTGCTGCACGGTGGGAACGTGGGCAACTGGATGTGGGAGCCCCAGGTCGAGGGTCTCGTCGGGCGGCATCTGATCACGCCCGACGTCGTGGGGTTCGGTCTGCGTGTCTCCGAGCCGTGGCGGGGCCTGGCCGCGGCGGCCGACGATATCGCCGGGATCATCCGGGAGCGTGCCGTCGGCGGACGTGCGCACGTGGTCGGACTTTCGATGGGCGGAGTGATCGGCGTGCACCTGGCGGCCCGGCATCCGGACGTCGTGCGTTCGTGCCTGGTGACCGGAGCCCCGATGCTCGGCATCGGGGCCGTGGAGCGACGGATCGCCGGACTGCAGCTCGCCGCCTGGCACCGGCGCTGGTTCTGGAACGCGCAGGCGGCGGCCTTCCGCATCCCGTCCGACGCGCGCGACCTGTTCGTCCGAACAGGGATGAGCGTGCAGAAGGACACCGCAGTGCGCATGTACCGCGAGATCTTCAGCGGATCGATGCCGTCCGGCCCTTTCCGGTACGACGGGCCGATGCTCGCGATCGCCGGGGAACGGGAATCCCGCAGCGTCGCCGCGGCCTTCCCTGCGCTGCGAGACGCGATGCCGCAGACGCGCACGTGGGTGGTGCCGCGGATGCATCACATCTGGAGCATCGAGGACGCAGAGCTGTTCACGCGGACGATCGTGGACTTCGTCGATCGCGACGTCGTCCCGCCCGCACCACGAACCAGGCCACGCCCTGCGCATCGGTGATCCGCCCCGTTTCGTGGCTGGCGCGCCGATATGTGGCTAGTGTCTGACTGGGGGCGGTGGGGGCCGAGACATCGGGAAGATCACGCACAGCGGAGGGCACATGAGCGACACCGGAAAGATCGGCTCAGGCGTCGGGGAGAGGATCCGGCGTCGACGCGGCGGACTCAGCATCCAGTCGAAGCTTCTGATCATGCTTCTCGCGGTGAGCCTGCTGTCCTCCCTCGTGATCGGAGCCGTCGGGTTCGTGAACGGGCGTCAGTCGCTGAACGACGCGGCCATCGACCAGCTCATCACCATCCGGTCGATGCGCGCCTCGGAGGTGCTGGAGGCCGTCGACGACGCCAAAGAGGCGGCGTCGCTGCACTCGCGCAACCTCAGCGCGCAGACTCTGTCGACGACGATGAACGCGGCCTTCGACGAACTGCAGCAGACGGTGATCACCGATGAGCAGCAAGCTCAGCTTGAGGAGTACTACTCGAGCACCTTCGTCCCCGTGCTCGAGGAGCGCGCAGGAGAGGAGTACGGGACGGAGGCGTTCATCCCCGAGTCGAACGCCGGCCGCTACCTGCAGCTGCAGTACACGACACGGAACCTCGACTTCGACGCCGACTACGACTCGCTGCTGCGTGCGAACGATGCAGGAGACGGATCGTCGTACTCCGCGGGAGCCGAACGCTACGGCGACTACTTCACGCGTCTGATCGACGAGGCAGGGTATGAGGACGCCCTGCTTCTCAACCTCGAAGGCGACGTGGTCTTCTCGGCGTACAAGGGCGTCGACCTCGGAACGAACCTTAACACCGGCCCCTACCGCGACACCGCCTTCGCCCAGACCTACCGCGACACCATCGCGACGAACTCGGTCGATGCGCTCGGCATGACCGACTTCGAGCGCTGGATCCCCTCGATGAACATGCCCACGATGTGGGTGGTCTCGCCGGTGGGCAACGACAGCCGCATCACCGGAGCCATCGCCTTCCAGGTCTCCCTCGATGCCGTCAACGACGTGATGACGGGCGACGAGGGCTGGAAGAGCCAGGGTCTCGGCGACACCGGGGAGGTCTACCTGGTCGGTCGCGACGACCTCATGCGCAGCACCTCGCGCCGGCTCGAAGAAGACCCGGAAGCCTACGTCGAACGGCTCATCGCCGGCGGCGGTGTCGCGCCGTCGGTCGCGGAGCGCATCGGCCAGGTCAAGGGAACGGTCCTGCTGCAGCCCGTGCAGACGATGGCCGTGGAGGAGGCTCAGGCCGGTCGCAGCGGAACGTTCGTTGGACGCGACTACATCGGCGGTGAGAGCGTCACCGCCTACGCCCCGCTGGCGATCGACGGCCTCGACTGGGTGATCATCGCGCGCATCGACACGGCCGAGGCGTTCGCGCCGGTCGCGGAGTTCACGCGCAACGTGCTGCTCTCGCTGCTCGGCATCCTCCTCGGGGTCTCCCTCCTCTCGCTGCTGCTCGCGCAGGTGTTCACGAGACCGATCCACCGACTCGTCGAGGCTGTGCGTCGCGTGGCCGCCGGCGATCTCGCGGTGCAGGTGCCGCAGGGTTCGCGCGACGAGTTCGGCGACCTCGGCAACGCCTTCAACGACATGGCGTCGAGCCTGCGGATCAAGCAGGAGCTCATCGACGAGCAGCGGATCGAGAACGAGAAGCTGCTGCACACCCTGATGCCCGAGAGCGTCGCCGCCCGGTACAAGCAGGGTGACGAGGCGATCGCCGAGGCTCACGAGAACGTATCGGTCGTCTTCGCAGAGCTCACCGGATTCGATGAGCTCGCCAGCAATCTCACCGGCGAGGAGGAGATCGGCTACCTGAACGCGCTCATGCGCGGATTCGACGAGGCTGCGCAGAAGACGGGAGTGGAGAAGGTGCGCACCCTCCGCGGCGGGTACCTGGCGTCTTCGGGTCTGTCGGTGCCGCGCGTCGACAATGTGCGGCGCAGCGTGGAGTTCGCGAGAAGCCTGGTCGATGTGATCGAGCGGTTCAACGCGCAGAACGGCACATCGATCGGCTTGCGTGCGGGCGTCGACACCGGCACGGTGACCAGCGGTCTCGTCGGCCGCACGAGTCTCGCCTACGACCTGTGGGGGGATGCCGTGAGCCTGGCCTATCGGGTCAGATCGGTGACCGGCGAGCCGGGCGTCTACGTCAGCCAGACCGTCTACGACCGCACCCGCGAGGGCTACACCTACGTCGAGGCGGGCACCGTCGAGTCGCAGGGACGCACCGAGACCGTCTGGAAGGTGGCCTGAGATGCTCGACGAGGCGTTCGCGGACGGCTGGGGATGGTGGGTGATCGCACTCGCCGTCGGGGTTCCGGTCCTGCTCGTCGTCCTCACCGAGCTGATCGGATTCCTCCGTCGTCGTCAGCATGCGCTCGCGGGCCCCCTGACCCTCATGCGCAACTGGGTGGTCCCGGTCGGCGCGTTGTTCGCCCTTCTCGCCTTCGCGATCCAGTCCCCGGCCGACGCCGTGTGGGTGCGGGTCGTCGCGACGGTTTTCGGCTTCCTGGTGATCCTGCTCGTGCTGTCGTCGTTCAACGTCGCCCTCTTCGCCAACGCACGAGCGGGCACCTGGCGGCAGCGCATCCCGACGATCTTCGTCGAGATCGCCCGCCTCATCCTCGTCGTGGTCGGTCTCGCCGTTCTCTTCTCCTGGGTCTGGGGGGCCGACGTCGGCGGCCTCTTCGCCGCCCTCGGGGTCGGGTCGCTCGTCATCGGTCTCGCACTTCAGAACGCGGTCGGCGGCGTGATCTCGGGGTTGCTCCTGCTGTTCGAGCAGCCGTTCAAGATCGGTGACTGGCTCGACACCGGCGGCGTCAAGGGGCGCGTCGTCGAGGTGAACTGGCGCGCCGTGCACATCGAGACCGGTGGCGGCATCCAGATCGTGCCCAACGCGACGCTGTCAGGTGCGTCGTTCACGAACATGAGCGAGCCGGCGGGACCGTACTGGGCGACGGCGTCGCTGAAGTTCTCCACGGACGACCCGCCGCACGAGGTGATGTCGCTGCTGGTCGAACTCGCCGACGGCCTGCCGATGCGAGCAGTCGGCGAGCGGGCGGGTGTCGAGTACTCGGGTGCTGCGGCGTACACGGTGTCGATTCCGGTCACCGCCCCGCCCGATGCCCCGCAGGCGCTGACCGTGTACCTCTCGTGGCTCTGGTACGCGGCGCGACGCCGGGGTTTCGCCCTGGATGGAGACGCCACGGACCCGGTCGCCGAGCCGGCTCGGCTGGCCCAGGCTCTGGATGCCGTCGGTCCGACGCTGCACCTGCGCGAGGAGGATCGCGAGGGCGTTCTCGAAGCGGCCAGGCTGGAGCGCTACGGCGTCGCGGAGGTCGTGCTGCCAGCGGGGGTCGTTCCCGACGAAGTGCGGATCATCGTCTCCGGTCGCGCGTCGCTGCGTGTCGAGGTCGGCGACGCACGCATCGACGTCGGCGTCAGCGAGCCCGGCGAGCTCATCGGCCAGAGCGCGCTCACCCGCGAGCGCACCCGGGTCGTGACGACCGCGAGTGAGATCCTCACGGTGCTGGTGCTGCCGCTCGCGGTCGTGGACGACCTCGTGCGCGTGCGGCCGCGGCTCGCCGCGGAGATCGGGGCGTCGCTCGAGCTGAAGAGGTCGCAGGCCGAAGACGCCTTGGCGCGTGCCGGGGTCTCGGGCAACACGCTCTCGCCGCGCTGAGCTCTCGCGGAGTCAGGTCCGCACGCGCCGCCGCATCCGGGTGACCAGGACCCCGAGCAGGCAGAGGGCTCCGCCGATGAACATCATCAGCGTGGGCACCTCGCCGAGGATCATCCACGACATCAGGATCGCGATCGCCGGCACGATGTAGGTCGTCGCCGAGGTCTGGCCCGCCGAACTGCGCTGCAGCACGTAGGCCCAGGTGGTGAAAGCGATCGCGGTCGGGAAGATGCCCAGGTACACCACCCAGAGAGTCGCATCCAGCGGTGCCGTCTGCAGATCGCTGATCAAGGTACCCACCCATGGCAGCAACGCGACCGTTCCGACGACGGCTCCGAGCCAGGTCAGCGTCGTCGCATCCGCTCCCGACGTGAGCAGGTGCTTCTGCAGCAGCGTGCACCCCGCGTACATCACGGCGGCGAGCAGGGCGAGCAGCAGTCCGGTGATGTCGAGGCCGGCGCTCGTCGACGAGTTCATGCCGATCAGCACCACGCCGAGGAAGGCGATCGGAGCGCCGATCAGCAGCGGTTTCGGGAATCCTTCGCGCAGGAACAGGCCGCTGAACACGACGACCATGAGCGGCGCGAGATTCACGACCATCGCCGCGGTGCCGGCGTCGAGCGTGAGCTCGGCGCTGTTGAGAGCCAGGTTGTATACGCAGAACCAGCCGATGCCCCACACCGCAACGAGCGGCCAGTGACGTCGAGCGGGGAGATGGATGCCGTGCCGGACGGCGATGATCCCCAGTGCCAAGGTGCCCACGGCCATCCGCAGCAGCGCCAGCGCCCCGGGGTCGAAGTGCGGGCCGGCGCCGCGGATGCCGATGAAGGCCGACGCCCACAGCACGACGGTGACGAGGGCGGCGATGAGGACCAGCGACGCACGTGATCGTGGCGCTGCATCGCTCGACGGGGCCGAGACGCGGCCGGTTGCTTCTGGCATTCTCCGATACTCCCAGCGGCCACCGACATCGGTCCACCGGCTGAAACGCCATCCGCCGTCGAATTCCCGCCATCCGGCGTTGTTTCGGCATGAGCCGCCGCCAGCAGCATCCGCAGACCCCTTCGATAGGATGGGACCGCCCGATCGGGCCAGCTCATCGGCCGGTGCAATCCCGGCGAGAGGCAATACCCAGGGGGTTACCCATGCCAGGAATCGTGATCGTCGGCGTCCAGTGGGGCGACGAAGGAAAGGGCAAGGCCACCGATCTGCTCGGTGAGCGCACCGACTGGGTGGTGAAGTTCAACGGCGGCAACAACGCCGGGCACACCGTCGTCGTCGGCGACGAGAAGTACGCCCTGCATCTGCTGCCCTCCGGCATCCTCTCTCCCGGCGTCACCCCGGTCATCGGCAACGGCGTGGTCATCGACCTCGAGGTGCTGTTCTTCGAGCTCGAGGCGCTGTCTGCCCGCGGCATCGACGTCTCGCGGCTGCGCGTCAGCGCTAACGCGCACATCATCACGCAGTACCACCGCACGCTCGACAAGGTCACCGAGCGGTTCCTCGGCAAGCGCATGATCGGCACCACCGGCCGCGGCATCGGCCCGGCCTACGCCGACAAGATCAACCGCGTCGGCATCCGCGTGCAGGACCTCTTCGACGAGAACATCCTGCGCCAGAAGGTCGAGGGCGCCCTCGACCAGAAGAACCACCTGCTGGTGAAGATCTTCAACCGCCGCGCGATCACCGCCGACGAGGTCGTCGAAGACCTGCTCTCCTTCGCCGAGCGGCTGCGCCCGATGGTCGCAGACACCGGCTACCTCCTCGCCGAGGCGCTCGGCCGCAACGAGGTCGTCGTCTTCGAGGGCGGTCAGGCGACCATGCTCGACGTCGATCACGGCACCTACCCGTTCGTGACGTCGTCGTCCGCGACCGCCGGCGGAGCGTCGACCGGATCGGGCGTCGGCCCCGGCAGCCTCGATCGCATCGTCGGCATCGTGAAGGCCTACACGACCCGCGTCGGCTCCGGCCCGTTCCCGACCGAGCTCTTCGACGAGCAGGGCGACTGGCTGCGCTCCCGCGGCTTCGAGTTCGGCACCACCACGGGGCGTCCTCGTCGTGTGGGCTGGTACGACGCGCCGATCACGCGCTATGCGACCCGGGTCAACGGCATCACCGACCTCGTGCTCACGAAGCTCGACATCCTCACCGGCCTCGAGCAGATCCCCGTCTGCGTCGCCTACGACGTCGACGGCGCGCGCTTCGACGAGGTGCCGGTGAACCAGACCGACTTCCACCACGCGAAGCCGATCCTGGAGTACTACCCCGGCTGGAGTGAAGACATCTCGACGGCTCGCACCTTCGACGACCTGCCGAAGAACGCCCAGGACTACGTGCTCGCCCTCGAGGCGATGAGCGGCACCCGCATCTCGGTGATCGGCGTCGGCCCCGAGCGCGATCAGGTCATCGTCCGTCACGACCTGGTCGACTGAGCTCGGCACTCATGACACGGTTCTGGCTGGGCGGCTACGGCGCCGGCATGGAGGGTTCGGCCGACGGCATCGGGCTGCTGGCCGGCGATGAAGGCCGCGAGGCCACGTCGCTCGCCTATCGCGGCGCGGTCACCGAGACGCCGTCACCGTCGTGGCTCGCGCAGCATCCGACCCTCGACGTCGTCTACGCGGCGCTCGAGGGGGATGCCGCGGTGCAGGCCTTCACGCGCTCCGGCGAGTCATCGCTGTCTCCGCTCGGAGATCCGGTGCCCGTCGGCCAGTACGTCTGCCACGTCGGCGTCTCGCCGAGCGGTGCGTCGCTCATCGCCAGCTGCTACGGCGATGGCCGGGTCGTGCGCATCGGCGTGGATGCCGCCGGGCGGCTGGTGCAGGATGCCGACAACCGCGCCGCCGCCCTCCGCGCCGCGTTCTTCGGCGAGCCCACCCCGGACGACGCCGCGCCCGCGGGCACCGGTGTCGCCGCATCCGACCCGTATGCCGAGAGCGGCATGGAGCGCGAATCGCACGCGCACGCTTCGGCTTTCCTCCCCGACGGGCGCATCGCCACGACCGACCTCGGCTTCGATCTGGTGCGCATCTGGCGCGCGTCCGCGAGCGGACTCATCCTCGACCACGAGATCGTGCTGCCGCAGGGCACCGGCCCGCGGCACATGGTGATGCACCCGAGCGGACACCTGCACGTCGTGACCGAGTACTCCTGCGAGGTGTTCACGCTCGCGGCATCGCGCGAGGGTCACTGGGGAGTCGTCTCGTCGACGTTGTCGGCGCCCATCGCCCAGGTCGGGTTCGACTTCCCGGCAGAGCTCGCCCGCACTCGCGACGGCGCCTTCCTGTACACGGCGCTGCGCGGCAGCAACACCATCGCGGCGCTCCGCGTACGCGACGGCGGCGCGGCTCTCGAGCCCATCGCGCTCGCGGACTCCGGTGTGGACTGGCCGCGTCACCACCTCGTCCACGAAGGAAAACTGCTCGTCGCCGGGCAGCGGTCCGACACGATCAGCCTGCTCGACCTCGATGAGCGCACGGGCGCTCCCCTCGGCATCCGCCATCAGGCGCAGGTGCCGACGCCGACGCACTTCCTGCCTGTGCGCTGAGGCGACGGCCCGCGGACGCTCGGCGCGGTTCGCGACGGCTGCGGCGTGTTCACAACTCAGGAAGACTTCGGGGAATCGACCGGAATGCGCGGGATTCTCCGCTGTTGCGCCCGTTACTCCTGAGTTGTGAACCACGGCCGCGGAACAACCCGCCCGTGACTCGACGTTGCTTCTGAGGAAGACTGGGGCCGACGAGAGGAACGACGATGACGACCGACGAATTCGACCTGATCATCCTGGGCGGCGGGCCCGTCGGCGAGAACGTCGCCGATCGAGCCGTGCAGGCCGGGCTCACGGCGATCATCGTGGAGAGCGAACTCGTGGGCGGTGAGTGCTCCTACTGGGCGTGCATGCCGTCGAAGGCGCTGCTGCGTCCCGCGCAGGCGCTCCGGGCCGCGCAGCGGGTGGGCGGTGCGGCCGAGGCGGTGACCGGAGCGCTCGACGTGCAGGCGGTGCTCGCCCGCCGCGACTCCTTCGCCAGCAACTGGTCCGATGCCGGACAGGTGGAGTGGCTGGACTCAGCCGGCATCGACCTCGCCCGTGGGCACGGGCGCCTCACCGGGGAACGCGAAGTCACCGTCACCGACGCAGACGGGGCGACGCGCGTGCTCAAGGCCCGTCACGCCGTCGCGATCAGCACCGGATCCGATGCCGTCATCCCCGGCATCGAGGGCCTGGCCGAGTCCTCTCCGTGGACGAGCCGCGAGGCGACGAGCGCGCAGGAGGTGCCCGGCTCGCTCGCCATCATCGGCGGCGGAGTCGTCGCGGTCGAGATGGCGACCGCCTACGCCGGCTTCGGTTCGACGGTGACCCTGATCGCGCGCGGTGCGCTGCTCGGATCGATGGAGTCGTTCGCGGGCGAGCGGGTCGCGGCGGGCCTCCGTGCGCTGGGCGTCGACGTCCGCTCCGGCACGGGCACGACGTCCGTGCGGCGGGATGCGTCCGGCGTCACTCTCACGCTCGACGACGGCAGCGAGGTCACGGCCGATGAGGTGCTGGTCGCCACGGGCCGCAGCGCCCGCAGCGACGACATCGGACTCGAGGTCGTCGGCCTCACCCCGGGGCGGTGGATCGAGACCGATGACACGCTCCGCGTCCCCGGTGCCGACTGGCTCTACGCGGTCGGCGACGTGAACGGCCGGGCGCTGCTCACGCACCAGGGCAAGTACCAGGCCCGGGCCGCCGGCGATGTCATCGCCGCCAGGGCGAAGGGTGAAGCGGTGGATACTGCGGACTGGGGCCGTCACGTCTCCACCGCCGATCGTGCCGCAGTGCCGCAGGTCACGTTCTCGGCGCCGGAGGTCGCATCGGTCGGCCTCACGGCGGATGCCGCGCGCGAGGCGGGCCGCTCGATCAGGGTGGTCGACTACGACCTCGGCCGGGTGGATGGCGCGAGGCTGTACGAGGACGGTTTCGAGGCGCAGGCCCGGATCATCGTCGACACCGAGCGCGGCGTGATCGTGGGCGCGACGTTCGTCGGGAACGAGGTCGCCGAGCTCCTTCAGGCAGCGACCATCGCCGTCGTCGGCGAAGTGCCGATCGCGCGCCTGTGGCACGCGGTCCCCGCGTACCCCACGATGAGCGAGGTCTGGCTGCGGCTGCTCGAGACATACGGGCGGGAATCGGCGTGATCCGGCGGGCTGACACCGGCGGGCGAGCGGCGTCCAATCCGGCGGCGCCGCAGCTCCGAACAGATGAGGGATCCTCGGGCTAGCCGGCGTGCCCGGTCGGCTGCAGGGATGTGTCGTATCGGGCCGATCTGCACGAATCCCGCCGGGATGTCCGTGACCTCTTATACGCTCGAACCCGAGTCGATCGACAGCCAGGAGATGCGCCCATGATCGAGTTCCGTTCCGTCACGAAGAAGTTCCCCGACGGCACCGTCGCCGTCGACGACTTCAGCCTGGTGCTGCCCTCGCGCAAGACGACGGTGTTCGTCGGCTCCTCCGGCTGCGGCAAGACGACGCTGCTGCGCATGATCAACCGCATGGTCGAGCCGACGTCGGGCGATGTCGAGATCGACGGCGAGAGCGTACTCGACGGCGACCCGGTCGCGCTCCGCCGGCGCATCGGCTACGTGATGCAGAACTCGGGGCTGATGCCGCACTTCTCCGTCATCGACAACGTGGCGACGGTGCTGCGCTTGAACGGCGTCAACCGCTCGGCCGCGCATCAGCGGGCGCGCGAACTGCTCGAGACGGTGGGACTCGCCCAGAGCCTCGCCGACCGGTATCCGAGTCAGCTATCCGGAGGTCAGCAGCAGCGCGTCGGCGTCGCCCGCGGGCTCGCCGCCGATCCGAACATCCTGCTCATGGACGAGCCGTTCGGCGCGGTCGATCCGATCGTCCGCGCCGACCTGCAGCAGGAGACGATCCGGCTGCAGCGCGAGCTCGACAAGACGGTCGTCTTCGTCACCCACGACATCGACGAGGCCTTCCTGCTCGGCGACCAGGTCGTCATCCTCGACAAGGGCGCCCGCATCGTGCAGGTCGGCAGCCCGAGCGAGATCATCGAGAATCCGGCGGATGACTTCGTCTCGGCGTTCATCGGCGTCGAACGCGGGCGACGCGCACTGCGCCTCAAGCAGACGCCGCGGGGCACCGTCGTCGTCGACTCGGAGGGGCGCACGCAGGGCGCGATCGTGGATGCTCCGGAGCCCGTCACATGAACTGGGTCGTCGACAACCTCGGGCTCATCCTCGAGCTGACCGCGGTGCACCTGCAGCAGAGCGTGATCCCGATCGTGCTGGGCTTCGTGCTGTCGCTGCCGCTGGGCTGGCTGGCGTGGCGCTACCAGCTGGTCCGCGGCCCGGTCATCGTGCTGACGGGTCTGCTGTACACGATCCCGTCCCTCGCACTGCTGATCCTGCTGCCGGCCGTCCTCGGCTACTCGGCGACCAGCCCGGCGAACCTCGTGATCGCGCTCACGGTCTACGCGGTCGCGATCATGGTCCGGTCGGTGGCCGACGGTCTCGACTCGGTCGACGATGCCGTGCGGCAGTCCGCGACGGCCGTCGGCTATGCACCGTTCCGCCGCTTCTGGGCAGTGGAGTTCCCCCTCGCCGGCCCGGTGATCCTGGCGGGCCTGCGGGTCACGGCCGTGAGCACGATCTCGCTCGCCACGGTCGGCATCCTCATCGGGGTGACGAACCTGGGCTACCTGTTCACCAACGGGCTGCAGCGCCGGATCATCGCCGAGGTGCTCGCCGGCGTCGTGGCGGTGGTCGTGATCGCGCTCCTCATCGACCTGCTGCTCCTGCTCGCGGGTCGCGCACTGATGCCGTGGACGCGCGCGACGGACCGCGTCGGCATCCGCCGTGCGATGACGGTGAGGGCCGCCGCATGAACCTCTTCGCAGACGCCTTCGCCTGGCTGTTCTCCCCGGACCGCTGGGAGGGGTCGTACTCGCTGCCGACGCTGCTCGGCCAGCACCTCTTCTACACGGTGATCTCGGTGCTCATCGCGGCACTTATCGCGGTACCGGCGGGCTGGCTCATCGGGCACACCGGCCGGGGCCGCGAGATCGCCGTCGCGATCTCGGGCGCCGCGCGCGCCATACCCTCGTTCGGCCTGATGGTGCTGCTCGTGCTCCTCCTGGGCGTGCTGCAGATCCCGGCGGCCGCCGTCATCACCTTCGTGCTGCTGGCCATCCCCTCGCTGCTCGCCGGCGCCTACACCGGATTCGAAGCCATCGACCGCCGCGTGATCGACGCGGCGAGGTCGATGGGCATGACCGAATGGCAGGTGTTCTGGAAGGTCGAGGTGCCGCTCGGGCTGCCGCTCCTGGTCGGCGGGCTGCGCGCGGCACTGCTCCAGGTCATCGCGACGGTCACGATCGCCGCCTACGTCAACCTCGGCGGACTCGGCTGGCCGATCATCCAGGGCATCCCCCTGCGCCGGTTCGATCAGGTGCTCGGCGGCGCGATCCTCGTCGCGACGCTCGCGCTCCTCGTCGATCTGATCCTCGCGAGCGCACAGCGGGCTGCCGTCCCTGCGGGGGTACGCGTCGCGAAGCTGCGCCGGCGCACACCCCGAACCGCCCGCCGCACCAGTCCCGCAACCACGTAGGTCCCGAGCACGTCGACGGACCGCATCCCATCGCCTCAGAGAGGAACACCATGTTCACCGCACGAAAGTCACGATTCGCCCTCCTCGGCGGCGTCGCGCTCGCCGCATCCCTCGTCCTGGCCGGCTGCTCCAGCAGCAATCCGCTGGACACCCCCACCGAGGCCGACCCCGGCTCGGGCGACACCGACACCATCGTCATCGGCTCGCAGGCCTACTACTCGAACGAGATCATCGCCGAGATCTACGCTCAGGCGCTCGAGAACGCCGGCTTCGAGGTCGAGCGGCAGTTCAACGTCGGCCAGCGTGACGCGTACATGCCCGAGATCGAATCCGGCGCGATCGATCTCTTCCCGGAGTACACCGGCAACCTGCTGGAGTTCCTCGATGCGGATGCCACGGCGACGAGCCCCGAAGACGTGTACGCCGCATTGAAAGAGGTGCTGCCGGATGGCCTGACGGCGCTCGACTACTCCGAGGCATCCGATCAGGACACGTACACGGTTCTGAAGAGCTTCGCCGACGACAACGGCCTCAAGACGATCGAAGACCTCGCCAAGGTCACCACGCCGGTCACGATCGGCGCCGCCCCGGAGTTCGAGCAGCGCCCGTACGGGCCGGCCGGCGCCAAGCAGGTCTACGGCGTCGACGTGGGCTTCTCGGCCACCGGTCCGACCACGCTGGAGTCGCTGCTGGCCGGCGACGTCCAGGTGGCCGACATCTACACGGCCGACCCCGCCTTCGAGACCGAGCAGATCGTCGCCCTCGAGGACCCGGAGAACATGATCCTCGCCTCGAACGTCGTCCCGATCGCGTCGAGCGACATCGCCGGCGACATCGCCGACGTGATCAATGCCGTCAGCGCCGCCCTCGGCGCCGACGACCTGGTCGCGCTGAACGTGCAGAGCACGGTCGAGGAGATCTCGAGCGAGCTGATCGCGACCCAGTGGCTCAAGGACAACGACCTGCTCTGATAGAGCTGAAAGGGGGCCTTCCGACGACCATCGGAAGGCCCCCTCTGCATGCGCGGCGCGCGGCCTGAGAGAATGGACCCCATGGCAACGGATAGATCGGCATGATCTCCAAGCGAGATCTCGCCCAGCGGCTCGACATCTCCCTGGAGATGGCCGACCGCCACGGATTCGGCGACGGTGCGAGCGAGGCCGAGCTTACGGCCCTCGAACAGGATCCGCCCGCGTGGCTCGTCCAGTCCCGGTCGAACCGCAAGAAGGGCGCGCGCCCTGTGTGGGTCACCCTGACCTGCGAGGTGTGCGGATACACCGAGACGGCCAGGCCCAAGAAATGGTGGCCCGAGTTCACCTACGTCAGCTGCCGCCATCATTCCTCCGGCGAACTTCCGAAGCCGGCTGCCGGCCAGCACCGCGGCTACTTCGAGGGCGTCGGAACCCGATTCGTCGGTGTCGTGGACCAGGCGCTCTAGATCCTCGCGTCCTGCCGCGGAACCCACACCTGCTTGATGATGATGAGGATGGATGCCGCGACCGGCACCGCGACGAGGGCGCCGAGCAGGCCGAGCAGCGTGCCTCCGGCGAGAGCGCCGATGACCACGAGCGAACCGGGGATGGCGATCGCCCGGTTCATCACGCGCGGAGTGATCACATACGCCTCGATCTGCATGTAGACGAGGTAGACGATCCCGAAGATCAGTGCGGCCACCGGATCGGTGAACAGGGCGAGGCCGGTGCCGATGACCCAGAACATCACGGAGCCGACCAGCGGGATCAGGGTGATGCAGAAGGCGACCGTCGCCATCAGCGGCGGGAACGGCAGCCCGAGTGAGACATACAGCACGAGCGCGATCATCGCGTTGAAGAAGGCCAGCACGACCATCCCCATCACATAGCCGCCGACCGAATCCGTGATCAGGTCGGTGATGTCGCCGGCGCGGGTCCGGTCGCGGGCCGCCACCAGCCGGAGCAGGCCCCTCTTCATGCCGGGGAGCGTGGCGACGAAGTACAGGGTGAGCACCAGCACCACGATCACGCCGGAGATTCCCGTCGCGATCGACGCGCCGATCTGCAGGGCGCCACCACCGATCGCCGCGATGTTGCCGGGGTCGGAGAGGAACTTCTGGACATCGGCCACCAGCGTCTGGAACTGGTCGCCGAACTGCCTGTCGAGCGTCGCATAGAGGTCGGTCGCAGTGAACTCCCGGATCATCCCCGGCACGGAACGCACGAAGCTCGCGATCTGATCGATGACGATCGGGAGGACCATCCACAGGATGAGGGCGACGATTCCGACGAGCCCGAGGATCACGATGAGCACGGCGACGGCGCGGGACAGCCCGCGGCGCTCGAGGAACCGGACGGCAGGATCGAGGCCCAGGGCTGCGAAGAGCGCCAGAGCGATGTAGATGAGCACGGTCGCGAGGTTCGAAAGAGCGAGTCCCAGCAGCAGGGCCGCGAGCCCGCCCAGCGTCACCAGGAATCCGAACACGAACGGCCGGTCGATGCGCGTCCAGAACGAACGGCTCGGTGTCATCGGCTCGACGACCGCCTGCGAGCGGCTCCGAACTTCCGCCTCGACGGCTGCCGGTCCGGCGGCCGCCTCGACCGCCGGCGGCGGTTCGGCGGGCGGTGGGTCGTCGATGACCTCGGATGCCGCCGATTCGTCGTTGCTCATGCCCTCACGATATCGGTGTCACAGCTCGGATCGATGGCCGGGGAACCTCCTAGAGTAGGGGCATGACAGCAGCCGGTGACCCGAAGGAAGAACTGCTTCGCCTGCGTGCCACGATCGACAACATCGACGCCGCGCTCATCTTCATGCTGGCCGAGCGGTTCCGCGCCACGCAGCAGGTCGGCCACCTCAAGGCCGAGCATGAGATGCCGGCATCCGACCCGAATCGCGAAGAGCAGCAGACCGCGCGCCTGCGTGCGCTCGCCGAAGAGGCGCACCTCGACCCCGAGTTCGCCGAGAAATGGTTCAACTTCGTCGTCGCCGAGGTCATCCGTCACCACACCGAGGCCGCCGAAGGCCGCTGACGAACTGCTCGGCTGCTGCAGCGTGCGTGCGTGCAGGGGGTTGACAGCATCGCCGCGTCCACGCATAGTTAAGCCATTCACTAATTAAGGAATCGCTTACATGGACGTAGTGGACGACCTCAGTCTCGTCTTCCAGGCGCTTGCCGATCCGACCAGGCGCGCGATGATCTCGCGCCTCAGCGGAGGTTCGACGACGGTCGGAGAGCTGGCTGACCCGTTCGCGATGAGCCGGCCCGCGATCTCGCAGCATCTCAAGGTGCTCGAGCGCGCGGGTCTCATCGAACGCACCGTCGATGCGCAGTGGCGACGGTGCACGCTCCGCACGGAGCCCCTCGACGAGGCGATGGCATGGGTCGAGCGGCACCGCGCCGAATGGAACGCGCGCTTCGATGCGCTCGACGAGCGACTCCGGGAACTGAAAGGAAAGACGGATGCCTGAGCAGACGGCGACCACCCAGAAGCAGTTCACGATCACTCGCATCTTCGCCGCGCCACGAGACCTCGTGTGGCGAGCCTGGACCGACCCCGCCGAGGCGATCTTCTGGTGGCATCCGCGAGGCGTGGATCTCCCTCGGGAGAGCGTCGAGATCGACGCGCGACCGGGCGGCCGGTACCGCTACACGATGATCGCGCCGGATGGCACGGAGTATCCCACCACCGGGGTTTACCGCGAGATCACGCCGCCGGAGCGACTCGTCTTCACCTGGGGATCTCAGGGCGATCCTGACGAATCCGCCCCGGTCATCACCGTCCACCTTGCGACGCACGGTGCCGACGGCGAAGAGACGCTGATGACATTCCATCTGCAGGGCTTCGACGGTGCACCGGGCGATGAGTTCGTCTACGACGGCTGGGACTCGGCGTTCGACATGCTCGACGAGCGCATCGAAGCTCCGGCGAGCCGCGACGCGGAGGCGTTCTGATGGGCATCCTCACCGTCGAGCAGATCGTGAGCGTCGACGGGTACGCCGCGGAAGCCGACGGCGGCATCGGGTTCATGGATGCGGCCGATGTCGGCAACGCGAACGACGACGACCAGCTGGAGTTCCTCCGGGACGTCGACGCGATCCTGCTGGGCGCGAACACCTACCGGATGTTCGCGGGGTACTGGCCGACGGCTGACCCTGCGGTCGAGGTCGTCGCCGAGCCGATCGATCGCCTGCCGAAGTTCGTCATCTCGAACAGCCTGGCCGAGGCGCCGTGGGGTGAGGGGTCGATCGACATCCTCCAGGGCGACGCCGCGGAGACGGTCGCGGCGCTGAAGGAACGATACGACCGCATCATCGTCTGGGGCAGCCTCACCCTCGCCGATGCCCTGTTCGAGGCCGGGCTCGTCGACGAGCTGCGTCTCCGGGTGGTGCCGGCGCTCATAGGCGAGGGGCGTTCGTTCACGCCGGCGGCACTGGGTCAGCGCCGTCTCGAACTCGTCCGGGCGGTGTCGCATCCGAGCGGTCACGTGGGGATGACCTACCGGCTGGCAGCATCCGCCTGAGAATGCGGAAGGTCCCGGAACGCGACCGCGTTCCGGGACCTTCCTGCGCCGGAGCTACTTCGAGGTGCCCTGCGACACCGATCCCTGCAGCTGACGCTGGAAGAAGATGTACACCAGCAGCACCGGGACGATCGTGATGATCACCGCGGCGAACAGCGCACCCTGGTCGACCTCGTAGCCCGCTGCCGACGCGAACGCCGCCATTCCCTGCGACAGGACGTACTGCGACGAGTTCGGGTTCAACGCGACGGGCAGCAGGAACTGGTTCCACAGGCCGAGGAAGTTCAGGATGCCGACCGCCGCCAGGCCGGGCTTGGCCATCGGCAGCATCACCTGGAAGAACGTGCGCCACTCGCTCGCACCGTCGACGTAGGCGGCTTCCTGGATCTCGTAGGGCAATGACTTGAAGAACGAGTAGAGGAAGAACACCGTGAACGGCAGGGCGAAGGCCACGTAGGTGATGATCAGGCCCGGGAGCGTGCCCAGCAGCCCGATCCCCTGCAGGACGAAGAACAGCGGGACGATCGCGAGGAACACCGGGAAGGTGAGACCCGCGAGCATCAGGTAGTAGATCACCCTGCTCCCGGGCACGGAGAAGCGCGCGAGCACATAGGCGCACATGGCCCCGAGCAGCATTACGAGGAACAGCGAGACGCCGACCACGATGATGGTGTTCAGGAACATCTGGCCGAAGTTGTACTTCGTCCACGCGTTGATGTAGTTCGTGAGATCCCACGACGACGGCAGCGTGAACGGCGATTCGAAGATCTCCGACGTGGTCTTGAACGAGCTGAACAGCGTCCACAGCAGCGGTGCGATCACGATGATCGACCAGATCGCGAGGACGACGTGCGAGATCGTGCCGACGACCTTGTCACCGCCCGTGGTTTTGACCTTGCGGATCGGCAGCGTGTTCTTGCGCGTGCGCTTCGGATCGATGGAGATCAGGGTCTGCGTCTTGTCGCTCATTCGCGTCCCCCGTCGTCCTTGCCACCGGTGAGCCTGTTGACCAGGAACACGACGGCCGCGAACAGCAGCGTGATCACGGCGAGCACGACACCCATCGCGCTGGCCAGGCCGAACTGGCTCTTCTCGAATGCGGTGCGGTACAGGTACTGCGACATCACCAGGGTGGAGTTGCCGGGGCCGCCGGTGGCGTTCAGCGCCGCCATGTAGACGAACGCGTCGAGAGCCATGATGCCGATGTAGATGTAGGCGGTCTGCACGTTGTCGCGGATCAGCGGCAGCGTGATCGAGATCATGGTGCGGAATCGGCCGGCGCCGTCGATGCGGGCGGCCTCGTAGGTCTCGGCGGGGATGCCCTTGATCGCGGCGATGAACAGCACCATGTAGAAGCCGACCATGCCCCAGACGATCACGAAGATCGAGGCGCCCATGGCGGTGCGCTCGTCGCCGAGCCAGGCGAAGCCGCTCATCTGCAGACCTGCGGCATCGAGGATGCCGTTGAGCAGACCCTCCGGCGAGTAGATCAGCGCCCAGAGGATGCCGATGACGATCGCGGGGATCACGTACGGGAAGAACGAGACGACGCGGTAGAAGCTCGAGCCGCCGAGGCCACGGACCTGGCCGCTCGTGGGACCGCCGACGGTGATCATGCCGGCGAAGACCAGCGCGATCGACAGGGTGATCAGCGGCACGACGATCGCCAGGACGATGTTGTTGCCCATGGCCTGCAGGAACGTCGAGTCGGAGAACAGGCGCCCGAAGTTCAGAAGCCCGACGAAGTCCATCTCGGGCGAGAACCCGGTCCAATTGGTCATCGAGTAGTACACGGCCTGCACGAACGGCGAGATCACGAAGATCAGGAAGATCGCCACCGGCAGAACGAGGAACACCAGCAGGAAGGAGACGTAGTCGAAGGTCAGCCGGCGCTGCCCGAGACGGGGCGGCTTGCGCCGCCCCGTCGGGGAAGTGATGACAGCGGCGGTGTTCATCGCCGTGTCAAGACCTGGAGCTGAGGTCACTTGATCTCGATCTTGTTGACGGAGTCGTCCTCGCGGATCTTGTCCGTGAGGTCCTGCAGCTGCTGGGTGATCTCGGCGACCGTCATCTTGCCGTCGAGGAACGAGTTCCAGATCGGCAGCTGGTCGCTGTTCATGCCGTAGAGGTTGAACGACTTGATCGTGAAGACGTTCTCACCGGCGGTCGCCAGCAGTTCCGACTGCGAGACGAGCGCGGTCGAGCCGAAGCCGTCTTCGGGAACCGTGCCCTTGACGATGGTCGGAGCGAGCTTCTCCTTCGCGAATGCGGTCGCCGACTCCTTCGACAGCATCGTGCGCAGCAGCTCCTTGCCGCCGGCCGGGTTCTTCGCCTTGGACGGGACCACGAACGGCTCGCCGGCCTCGGCGCGCATCGTGCCGGCCGGCGTCGTCTGGCTGCCGTCGAGCGGCAGCTCGGCGATGCCCTTCATCGCGAAGCCGTCCTTCGTCTGCGACTTCATCTCGTTCTCGATCCACGAGCCCGACGGGTACAGCAGCGCCTCCTGCTTGTTGCTCCACTGCGACTGGGCCTCGGTGAATTGCGTGCCCGAGCCGCCCGGCTTGACGTAACCCGACGCGATCAGGTCGTGGAAGATCGTCAGGATCTCCTGGATGACCGGGTTCGACCAGCATCCCTCTTCGAGGTTCTCCAGCGGCAGGCGCACGTCGTCGCCGCCCTGGATGACGGCCGAGTCGACGACCATCGTCTGGTAATAGGTCGCGGCTTCCTTGCCCCAGAGGAACAGGAACTTGCCCTGCGCCTTCGCGGCCTCGCCGAGCGCCTTGAGGTCCTGCCAGCTCGTCGGCACGGTCCAGCCGTTCTCCTCGAACAGGCTCGACGAGTACCACAGGCCGTACACGGTCATGACGTAGTTCAACGCGACGAACTTGCCGTCGAAGGTTCCGGGAGCCTCGACGCCGCCGTAGAGCGTGTCGCGGATCTTCTCCCCCTCGAGGTTCTCGGAGTCGATCACCGAGGTGAGGTCTTCGAGCTGGTCGATGATCGTGTTCCAGCCGATCGAGTTCGCGCCGGAGTTGTCGATCAGGTCCGGCGGGGTGCCGCCGACGAAGCGCGGCTGCAGTTCGGTGGCGATCTTCGTCGAGGGCGAGACCTTGACGGTGACGCCGTCGAGGCCCTTGCTCTTCTCCATCAGCTTGGCGGCGTTCTCGACGTAGTCGACGCCGTAGCCGCCGTTGAAGATGACCGCGTCGACGGTCGTGTTCGCGGCGACGCCGAACGGGTTGTCGGCGGTGATCTCGCCCTTGGGGCCCGCGGTGCCGCCCCCGCCGGGTGCGGCGCAGGATGCGAGGGACATGCCGAAGGGAAGCAGCAGCGCCGTCGCGGCTGCACCGCGCAGCAGGTTGCGGCGGCTGATGGAGGTGGTCTGGATTTCCATCTTCGTACCTTTCGTTGTGGTGTGATCGGGTGTGATCGGTGGGTGATGGCCGGGTGCGCGCTCAGGCGCCCCGTCGGATGCGACCGCGGTAGCGGTCTTCGAGGACGGAGTTGTGGTCGTCGCCGCCGGGAATGTTGGCGGAGATGTACATGGGGGGCGTCTCGCCTCGGTCGGCGATCGTGCGTGCCACCCCGAGAGTGAGCAGCTGGGCGATGTACGCGGCGGTGATCGACGAGACGGCTCCGGCGCCGATTCCGTCGGCCACTTCGAGCGTCGTATCGCCGTACGGGGCGAGGTTGTCGATGACGATGTCGGCGACCTCGCTGAGCCGCTTGCCGGACGGATGCTTCGGCTGCACGCGTGCGGTGTGCTGCAGGCTGGTCACCGCGATGACGCTGTGCCCCCGCTCCTTCGCCCACAGCGCGGCGCCGACGATGGATCCGTTCACGCCGGAGTTCGAGGCGATCATGAAGACGTCACTGTCGCCGACCGGCACCGTGGCCATGAGCTCGTCGACCACCCACGGTTCGCGCTCCAGTGCGCCGGTGAGCACGTCGACATCGCGATCGCCGTGCATCACGATGTCGCGGAGCGCGAAGCGGTTGGTCGGGATGAGTCCGCCCGCGCGCCCGGAGACCTCCATGGCGAAGGCTTCGGAGTGACCGGTGCCGAAGGCATGGATCACGCCGCCGGCATCGAGGGCGGCGACCACCAGGTCGATCGCACCGTCGAAAGCACCGGCTTCGGCCCGCTCGGTCAGGACCTCGAGGCGGGTCTGCACCTCGCGGAACAGGTGGGACGCATCGCTCATCGTGGGCCTCCTCGTTGGAACTGCTTCACTGACATGTCGTCGGGTCGCAGGCCCCGCCATTGCCGACGCCCATGCTGCGTGGCACCATTGCCTCCAGATTTCGCCCCCGGATATTTCCGTTGGCTTGAAGCTATGCTCACGGCACATGAAGGTCAAGTTAGGACGCATAACAAATGGGTCACGACATGTTGATGCTGGGTCTGGATGCCGGAGGAACGTCGACCAGGGCGGTGCTGACCACGGCTCAGGGGGAGTGCGTCGGCTACGGCGTCGGTGGGCGGGGCAACCCCGTCTCCGCGGGTGCGGAGCGCGCCGCTGACGGTGTGCTGGAAGCCGTGCGGGGAGCGATCTCGTCGGCCGGAGTGCGATGGGACGGCATCCGGGTGATCACTGCGGCGATGGCGGGGCAACGGGCATCCGGCCCCGGAGTGCAGCGCCTCCACGACCGTCTCGTCGCGGAGGGTTTCATCGGTCGCCTCACCTTCGAGTCCGATCTGCTCGCGACGTACTTCAGCGGCACGGCCGATGACTTCGGCTATGCGATCGTGTCGGGCACCGGCGCGTGCGTGGTGAGGATCTCGGGGGGCCGGATCGAGTCGGCTCGTGACGGGCTCGGCTGGCTGCTCGGCGACCGGGGCAGCGGATTCTGGATCGGCCGCCGTGTGGTGAGGGCCGTGGTGCAGGATCTCGACGGCACGGGGCCCGAGACCGCGATGACGCAGCGACTGCTGGATCATCTCGGCATCTCCTCGCCGGCGATGGGGGCGGAAGGGCGCCCGCAGGCGCTCGAGCGCGTCGTCGATGCGCTGTACGCCCTGCCGCCGATCGAACTGGCCTCGCTGGCGCCGCTCGCCTTCGCGACCGACGATCCCGTGGCCCTCAGGATCCTGCGGCGGGCGGGTGAGCACCTCGCCGACTCGCTCGCGGCGGCACTGAGCGGGCCGGGGCCGCTGATCGTCGGCGGTGGCGTCCTGTCGCGTTCCGGCCCGGTGCGCGATGCGTTCATCCTGAGGCTGGGCAACAGTGCGACCGAACTCGACCTGCGTCGGGTCGACGATGGAACCGTCGGTGCGGGTCTGCTCGCGATCCGCGCCGATGGGGTGTCGACGACGAGCGCGACGCTCGCCGCTCTCACCGACACGATCGCGCAATTCCGCTGATCGCCGATGGCGTCGAAACCCGGTAGCCTTCTCATGGAGCGCTACTATATGATCGAATATGACTTAAAACAATCACAAATTTGCACTTTCTGACGAAGGGTCTCTGATGATCGATTCGCTGCCCGGCGCGCACATGCGCGAAGAGCTGACCTCTCAGCCCGAGACGTGGGCACGCGCCGCCGACCTGCGCGAGGCGCAGCGAGCACTGCCGGCCAAGGGCGCACGCATCGCGGTCATCGGATGCGGGACGTCCTGGTTCATGGCGCAGTCGTTCGCGGCGCTGCGCGAGAGGGCCGGGTTCGGCGAGACGGATGCGTTCGCCGCATCGGAGTCGTTCGTCGACCGCGGATACGACGCCGTCGTCGCACTGACCCGATCCGGCACGACGACCGAGGTGCTCGAACTGGTCGAGCGCCTCCGCGGGCGTGTTCCCACGATCGGCGTCATCGGCGACCCCGCGTCGCCGCTGGTCTCGCTCGTCGACGATGCCGTGCTGCTGCCCTTCGCCGACGAGAAGTCCGTGGTGCAGACGCGGTTCGCGACCACAGCGCTGGCCCTCTTCCGCGCCTCGCTCGACGAGGACCTCAGCCAGGCGATCGCCGACGCCCACGCCGTGCTGGCATCGACCGACGATGCCGCGCTGCGCGACGCCGAGCAGTACACGTTCCTCGGACGCGGCTGGACCGTGGGTCTCGCGAACGAGGCTGCGCTGAAGATGCGGGAGTCCTCGCAGTCCTGGACGGAGTCGTATCCGTCGATGGAGTACCGCCACGGACCGATCGCGATCGCCGCGCCCGGCCGGGTGACGTGGCAGTTCGGCACACCGCCGGAGGGACTGGCCGCACAGGTCGAGGCGACCGGGGCCCGCTTCGAGCAGAACCCGATCGACCCGATGGCCGACCTCGTGCGCCTGCATCGCGTCGCACTCGATCGTGCAGTCGCCCGTGGCCTCGACCCGGACCAGCCGCGGAACCTCAGCCGCTCGGTCATCCTGGACGCCTGAACGGACCGGATGATGATCACGCCCGGGGATGCGGAGCCGGACATCGTGCGCGAAGCCTCCGGCGAGGCGCTGGCCGACGTGCGCTCGCTGGGCGGCGGAGCGCCCGTGCTGGCCTTCGACGTGGGCGGTACCGACATCAAGTCGGCCCTGTTCGGCGCGGACGGCATCGCCCGGGGCCTCCGGCGAACGCCCACCCCGATCGCTGACGGTGATCGCACCGAGGTCCTGATCGAGCGCCTCGGCGTGCTCGCGGCCGAGCTCCGTGCCGCTCACCCCGAGGTGGTGCCGCAGGCGGCCGGGCTGGTGGTCCCCGGGATCGTCGACGCGGATGCCGGGCTCGGCGTCTTCGCCAGCAACCTCGGCTGGCACGACTCGCCGCTGCGCGATCTGGCCGCAGCGCGGCTCGCGCTCCCCGTGGCCTTCGACCACGACGTGCGCGCTGCGAGCTGGGCGGAGCACCGCCTCGGCGGCGCCCGCGCCTACGCGAATTCGGTCGTGCTCGTCATCGGCACCGGGATCGCCGGCGCCCTGCTCATCGACGGAACGCCCTACACCGCGGGCGGCTACGCCGGCGAGATCGGTCACTCGCCCGTCGCCGACGGTCCGCTGTGCGCGTGCGGCGCCCGCGGCTGTCTGGAGGCCGTCGCCTCGGCTGGCGCCATCGCACGCCGCTATCGCGAGGAGACCGGCGTCGACCCCGACGGCGCGAAGGGGGTCATCGCCCGTGCCGCGGCCGGTGATGAGGTCGCCGCGGCGATCTGGGACTCGGCGCTCGGCGCCCTGACGATGTCATTGGCTCAGATCACCGCCGTCGTCGCCCCCGAGGCGATCGTCATCGGCGGCGGTCTCTCCCGCGCCGGCGGCGCGCTGTTCGGCGAACTGCGCAGCCGTCTCGCCGCGCGCCTCAGCTTCCACCGCATCCCCGAACTGGTCCCCGCTGAACTCTCCGGCGATGCGGGGATCCTCGGCGCCGCGCTGCGTGCCAGGGAGCTCGCATGATCCTCACCGTCACCCCGAACCCCGCCCTCGATCTCACGTGGCACGTCGACAGCATCCATGTCGGCGAAACACATCGGACGGATGCCGCAGCCACCCGCGCGGGCGGCAAGGGGATCAACGTGGCCAGGGTGGCGCACGCTCAGGGTGCCGACGTGCGGGCCGTCAGCACAGCCGGCGGAGCCACCGGCGCCGAGTTCGCCGCCGAGCTGCGGGCGAGCGGAGTACCGCATCGGCTGGTGCCCGTGGCGGGGGCGACCCGTCGCAGCATCGCGCTCGTCGACGGGCAGCGGGGCGACACGACCGTCATCAATGAGCGCGGGCTCAACCCGACAGACGCGGAGTGGGCGGCGCTGGTCGGGGAGATCGTCGATGCGCTCCCCGGCGCCGGCGTGCTCGTCATCTCGGGCAGCCTCCCGCCCGGTGCGCCGCGCACGCTGTTGCCGCTCCTCATCGGACTCGGCAAGGACGCCGGAATCCCCGTGATCGTGGACACCTCCGGCCCCGCACTGCTGCAGGCGGCGGATGCCGGAGCATCCGTCCTCAAGCCCAACGCCGAGGAGCTGGTCGAAGCCACCGGCATCGCCGACCCGATCGAGGGAGCTCGCGTGCTTGTCGAGCGCGGAGCATCCCTGGTGCTGCTGTCGCGCGGAGCGGACGGGATGCTGGCCATCACCGCATCCGGATCGGACATCCTGCACGCCCGGCTTCCCGAGTCACTGGCCGGGAATCCGACCGGCGCGGGCGACGCCGCCGTCGCCGCGTGCGCCGCGCTGCTCGACGCCGGCGTCACCGATCCGGAGGAGATCCTCCGGCGGGCGACGGCGTGGTCGGCGGCCGCCGTGCTGATGCCCCTCGCCGGTGAGATCCATGAGCACTGGCCCGATCTCGAGCGAGCTGTCGAGATCCGTCCGGGGTTCGAACCGACAGCCGCTGCACGAGACACCACGTCCGGCGTGGTGTCTCGTGCGGACCATGTCGCTTCGCCAGATCCGGAGCCACTGTACGAACCGAAGGACCCCGCATGACCCTGGTCTCCGCCCGCGAACTCGTCTCCGCCGCGGCCGTCGCCGGCACCGGCATCGGCGCGTTCAACGTGATCCACCTCGAGACCGCCGAAGCGCTGGTCCACGCGTCGGAGCGCGCGCAGCTGCCGGTGATCCTGCAGATCTCGCAGAACTGCGCCGACTACCACGGGGGCTTCGAGCCGATCGCGCTCGCCACCCTCGCGGTCGCCCGGCGGGCGACGACCCCGGTCGCCGTGCACCTCGATCACGCCGAGCATCCGGAACTCGTGGCCGAGGCGATCGACCTCGGTTTCGGCTCGGTGATGTTCGACGGCGGGGCCCTGCCGTACGAGGACAACGTCGCCTTGACCGCCGCGGTCGCGAAGCGGGCCCACGCCGCCGGCGTCTACATCGAGGGCGAGCTGGGAGAGGTCGGCGGCAAGGACGGCGCCCACGCGCCGGGGGTGCGCACCGACCCGGACGAGGCGCGTGCCTTCGTGGCGGCGACCGGCGTCGACGCCCTCGCGGTGGCGGTCGGCTCGTCGCACGCGATGACTGCCAGGACGGCTTCCCTCGACCTCGACCTGATCGCCCGTCTGCGTGCTGCACTGCCGGTTCCCCTGGTGCTCCACGGCTCGTCGGGAGTGTCGGATGCCGTGATCGCCGACGCCGTGCGCGCCGGGATGACGAAGATCAACGTGTCCACGCATCTGAACGGATTCTTCACGAGCGCGATCAGAGAACGGCTCGCCGCCGACGAGCGGCTCGTCGACTCGCGCAAGTACCTCGCACCCGCCCGCGAGGCGCTGGCGGGTGAGGCGGCCCGTATGCTCAGACTGTTCGCCCTGCAGGACGCCGGAGCCGCATCATGATCCGCCCTGCACACGAGATCTCTGGAGCACCGGCATGAAGCGCGCAGCGCGCCTGAACGCGATCCTCGACCTGCTCGCGGCGACCGGCGAGGTCAGCGTCGACGAGCTCGTCGAGCGCTTCGACGCGTCACCGGCGACGACTCGGCGAGACCTCGACAGCCTCGCCGAGCAGCGCCTGCTCACCCGCACGCACGGCGGAGCGGTGGCGCAGACCGTCGCCTACGAACTGCCGATCCGGTACAAGAGCCACCTGCGCACGCAGGAGAAGGAGAGCATCGCGCAGGCCGCGGCCGCCCTCGTCGCACCCGGCACCGTCGTCGGCCTCTCCGGCGGCACGACCACGACGGCGATCGCGGCGGCGCTCGCCGCGAGAGACGACCTCGCCGCGCAGGGGATCACGGTGGTGACGAACGCGGTGAACATCGCCGCGCAACTCGCCACCCGCCCCGACATCAAGGTCGTCGTCACCGGCGGAGTCATCCACTCGCGCAGCTACGAGCTCGTCGGCCCGTTCGTCGAGCAGTTGCTGCGCGGTGTACGCCTCGACATCGCGTTCATCGGCGTCAACGGATTGGATGCCGAGGGCGGCGCGACGACGCACGACGAACGCGAGGCCGCAGTGAACCGGCTGATGGCCGAGCGCGCCAGCCGCGTCGTGGTCGTCACGGACGGAAGCAAGCTCGGCATCACCGCCTTCGCCGCTGTCGGCGGGGTGGACCTGTTCCCGACCGTGTTCACGGATGCCGGAGCGGATGCCGAGGAGGTCGCGACGCTGCGCGCCGCCGGCTACGAGGTGCTGCTCGCGGGGTAGCCGCTCGCCGCGGAACGCCACGGTGCCCCGGGATGGCAATACTCTGGCTACGGGGTTCGGGGAAGGGGGCGATCGTGACGATCGACGTGCCGGAAGGCGGGGGCAGGCCGCATCTCTCGGCAGCCGCGCTGGATCGGCCGAGGATTCACGCGCTCTTCGACACCGCGGCACAGCTCACCGTCGTTCGCGCGGTGCACGGTGCCGGCAAGACCACGGCCATCGCCGCGTGGGATCGGCGCCGTGACGGCGACGCGATGTGGATTCGTGCAGGCGCCCGCGACACCGGCGCCTCGGATCTGGCCGCGCGCATATCGCGGCGGATGGCCGGGGCCGGCATCCGCTCGGGTGCCGCCGTTGACACCGGCGAAGGAACCTGGCCCGCCCTCTCCGAGCTACTGGCTAACTCGCCCGCCCGTGTGATCGTCCTCGACGATGCCGGCGGGGTCTCGCCGCGCGATGCGCAGGAACTCGTGAGAGCTCTCGTGCACGCACCGCACATCAGGCTCGTCGTCGCCGCCGATCGGGTGACGTTCTTCGAGAGCCCCGCCGCTGCGCTGTATGTCGACAGGACGATCATCGGTCCGGACGACCTGATGTTCGATCTCGGGGAGATCGCGCGTTTCCTCGAGGTGGACCACGGCGCGGCTGAACGTCTGCATCGTGCGACCGGCGGACTGCCGGTGGCCCTCCGCGCGATCGCCGAGTCGCACCGCCCGAAGCAGCGGATCGCGTTCACCCCCGCCGCGATGGACGTCGTTGACGACTATCTCCATCTGCAGTTCGCTGAGGCCGCCCGCGACGATGGATTCCTGGCTGCACTGGCGCGGATGAGCACCGACGACGCCATCGATCACGGCACGTCCGTGGCGCTCAGCAGCGATCCGCGCGGCGAGGCGATTCTCGATGAGGCGGCCTCCCTCGGGTTCGGCACCTGGTCCGATGCCGGCCTGTTCTCCTTCGCGCCCCCGCTCCGTTCGTTCCTGCAGCACGAGATGCGCCGCTCGTTCTCGACGGAATTGCCGGAGTTGCGCTCGACGGCAGCGCGGGAGGCACTACGGCGAGGTGCCCCTCACGACGCTCTGCGGCTCGCCGTCGATGCGGACGACCTCGCGCTGGCGGCGCACGTCGTGCTCGTCGGCTGGTACGAGTTGCTCGAGCGGCATGGTCGAGCGGTGATCGAGACGCTGGGGTCGTTGCCATCGGCGCGACTCAAGGATCAGCCTCTGCTCGTGATGCTGCTGGCGATCTGCTACTTGGGCACGAAGGTGAGGCGCCTGCGGGGCCTGCAGCTGCTCCGGGCCGCGATCGCGTCAGCGGACTCGCCGCGGGGTGCCGTCTCCACCTTGGAGCGCCTGTACATCTGGACGGCGCAGAGCGTCGCTCTGCGGCTCGTCGGCTGGAACCGACGATCCAGCGAGGTCGCCGTGCGGGCGCTGAGACTCCTCACCGAGATGCCCGAGAGCGACTGGGAGCCCTACCGGAACGCGATCCCGCGGGTCTGCACGCAGCTGGGGCTCTGCCTTTTCTACGCAGGGCACGTACGGTCCGCGATCGAGGCGTGGGCGTTCGCCGCTGCTCTCGCGTCCGCACGCAACTCGCCGAGCGCTTTCCACAGCGTGGCCCTGATCGCCGGCGCGCACGCACTCGACGGGAACATGCCCGAGGCGGAGCAGTACGCACGAATCATCCGCGAGGGCGACTGGGACGCGCGGCTCCTGAACGGTTATCAAGGCACCTTCTACCGCGTCGCTGAAGCGCTTCTCGCGCTCGAAGACGGAGATGTCGCGGCGGCGTCGGCACACGTGAGCGCTTTCGATCCGCACCGCGAGACCAGCGAGCATTGGCTGGTCATGGCCTCGGTCGAGACGCGGGTGCTTCTGGAGGGGCATGCTCCGGAGGCCGGGCTCGAACGGCTGGAGTCCCTCGTCGCCGCACGAGGGAAGGAGGCGTCGCGGACCGTGGCTAGGCAGCGATTGGCTGCCTCCCGCATCCACCTGCATCTCGCACGCGGTTCCGACGCCCGGGCGAAGCACATCTGGGAACAGGATGCTGCCGGCGACGGCTACGAGAGCGTCGTGCTGGCGGCCCGTATCGCTCTGGCGGACGGTCGCCCGTTCGATGCCCTGCGCCTGCTCTCGCGCACGGATTCCGTGGCACCGAATGCGCGGCTGCGCGCCGAGGCCGCTGCCATCACGGCGGCGGCGACGATCAGGACAGCAGGACCCGACGCGGCATCGCGGCCCCTGCGTGTGCTCGACGCCGTGCTCGACGACCGACGGCTCCGCACACCGCTCACGTATCTTCCGCCGGACGACCTGATCGCAGTCGGCGAGTTGCTCGGCACGCGCGAAGGCGGGACCGCGCCCGAGTCGAGCATCTTTCCGCCGCGCCGTCGGCGTCCCCGTCTCTCGGGGCGTGAGCGTGTGGTTCTCCGAGCCCTGCACTCCAGCGAACCGCTCCCGGGCATCGCCGATGAGCTCGGCGTCTCGGTGAACACGATCAAGACGCAGCTGCGCAGCCTCTACCGGAAGCTCGACGTGCCGGATCGGGCCTCCGCGATCTCCCGCAGCCACGAACTGCGACTTCTCGACAGCGACGGCTGAGCGCCTAGCGGCCGACGCCGGCCCTTCGCAGCATCCGCGCGATCGTGCTCACGAGCACGGCCACCACGCTCTCCCCGATCAGTCTTCCGGCCAGGGTCGCCGTCAGCACGAAGGGCGTGAGGTGCTCGGGAGAGAACGCCGCCAACGAGATCGCGAACAGAGCCACCGCCACGGCAGCGGCGCCGACGGTGAGACGGCGCGTCGACACCGGACCCTTCCACGTCACGAGATCGAAGACGATGCCGGCTGTCAGCAGCGGTACCGCTGACAGCAGGCCGATGGGTGAGAAGGCGACGACCATGATCGCCGTGATTCCGGCGGTGATCGTCGCAGTGCCTGTGGCGCGGGTCAGGATGCGGGCGAGCAGAGGCATCGCCGTGTTGGCCGAGGCGAGGAGCGCATAGAGGGGCGGCGCCGCCGGGGCGGCGGCAGCCAGCACCGGGAGCAGCGCCAAGAACATGCCGGTCTGCACTGCGGCGAGAGCCGCCGAGACGAGAAGCGCCCTCGTCGGGGTGGATGCCGCGAGGGCGGGGCGAGGGGCGGCGGACACCCGTCGAGCTTACGGCGGCGTGCGGGGTGAAGGTCCGGGGTGAGGAAAACGCGGGGGGCGGGAGCGGCGATCCCGTCCGCCATAGGCTCATCGCGCCCGGTCGGTCGTCCGCCATGCCGTGGCAGATCCCCGATGTCGATGGCGACACGACACCGTGCCCGAACGCGAGCACGACACGTCATCACAGTCCGCGAGCTGCGCGCAGAACGTCGCGCGGCCCGTGGGCCGGTCCTCGTCGTGCCGTTTCCCGTGAGGACACATCCTGATGCCTCGCCCCGAACAAGAAAGTCACACGTGAACGAGCACTCCCCCTTTGCATCCACGTCGATCTCCACGCCGACGCGCCGCACGCTGATCAAGGCGGCCGCATGGTCGGTGCCGGTGATCGCGGTGGCCGTCGCGACGCCGCTCGCCGCGGCGAGCGGCGCCGAGCCGCAGCCGGCGCCCGGTGGCGGTCTCTCCGTGTGGCAGGGCGGCACCTCGGTGCAGACGTGGACGCTGACGCAGCCGAACCGCGTGCAGCTCAACTCCGGCCAGAACGTCGGCTTCGAGTCCTTCAACCCGGACACCGGCGATGCACAGCCCGCGGGCACCTTCCGCTCCGGCGTGGTGACCGTGACGATCCAGTGGGGCGCAGGCAACGGCGTCGCCGACCCGACGAGCTACCGGCTCGAGGAGCGCACCCTCAACGGCTGGGTGCGGGTCGGCCCCGCCCCGGCTGAGACCACGAGCGGATCGGTGCAGTACACCTACGTCGGCATCCTCAACGGAGCGGCGAACATCGTCCCGCTGCCCGTCGTCTGGCTCTACCCGTCTGCGGGTGGTGCGCTGACCCCGACCTACGTGAACACCTCGCTCTCCTCGGAGTTCCTGAGCGAGAAGACCTCCGGCTCGCGCGTGCCGTAAACCGCACAGGCGTCACGCAAGGAAGGAACCCCCGGATCATCGGGGGTTCCTTCTTTCGCGTTCGGGCGGCGCGCCGGGCGGGACGGTGCGTTCTGCAGGACGATGTCACAGTTGTCGGAGCATCCGACGGCGTGTCGCCCGATAGGTGTGCATCCGTCCTGCAGATGGCACGCGCTCGGGAGCGGATGCCGACGTCAGGGACGTGCGACCGGCTGCTGCAGCTCGGTGACCCAATCGGACTGGTCCTCCGACACCGCCCGCACGTAGAGCTCACGGCACGGCCCGTTCGGCACGTAACCGCGAGCGAGGATCTCGGCGTGCACGGCGTCCCAGCTCTCCCGGATGCGGTCCATCGCCCCGAGATGCACGCCGCAGATCGCGACCTCCACGGCAGGGAGGTCGACGATGCCGAAACCCTCTCGCCGATCGCCGTTGTAGGCGTAGCCGGCGGTGATCTCCATGCCGTCGTCGGTCAGGCGGTACTGGGCGATCGGAGTGGACAGCGCTCCGCACTCGTCGCCGAGTACGTCTTCAATGCTCGCGAACAGCGGCCCGACGGCGTCTCCGACTTCTGCGTGCGCGACGGATGCCGTGTGCGCGGCGAGCCGCACCGCCGGCAGCGGCTTCTGGATGATCTCGATGGGTGACATGCGTTTCTCCTTCTCGATGAGGTGGAGCCTGCGTTCCACGTCGACGAGCCGGTTCGCTGCGACCCGGTGCTCCTCCTCGACCTCCGCCTGGCGGACGCGCAGCAGCACCGCGATCCGGTCGGCGTCGATCCCCTGCTCGAGGATCAGCGCGATGTCATCGAGGCCGAAGCCCAGATGGCGCAGCGCGACGATCCGGTGCAGCCGTTCCAGCTGCGAGGGGTCGTAGGAGCGATAGCCGGTGAACTCGTCGACATGGTCGGGAACGAGCAGCCCGGCGGTGTCCCAGTGCCGAAGCATCCGATGGGTCACCTGGCCGATCTGCGCGAAGGCTCCGATTGACAACATGTCTCAGTTCTCCCGCCTTCCACAGTGTCAGTGTCAAGTCTCCCGCAGGCCACGTATCTCGCGAGCCCCGTTCACAACTCCTCAGAAACGCGACGGATGCTCCGGGCGATCTGCGCGGTGATGCGCAGTTCTCGCCCGGAGCATCCGAAATTGAGGAGTTGTGAACAGCCCCCGCCTAGGGGATCGCCCTCCGGAAGGCGAGGAACGAGATCCCGGCCATGATCGCGATCGCCACGAGTCCCCAGAGCGCGAGGCCCAGGGCGCCCAGATCGAGGATGCCGGTCCACACGGTTCCCCAGAGCTCGAGCTTGGTGGTGAGGTACACCAGCCCGACCAGGATCAGCCCGAGCCCCAGCCCGATGAGGGTGAGCACCATCGTTCCCCAGCTCTTGTAGATCGTCGCGCAGGTGAATCCGATGATGAAGATGAACAGGGCCAGGGTGGCGTACACGAATCCAGCCGCGAGCGGCCCCGCTTCCCAGACCCACGGCAGGTGGAAGAACCACCCGTTGACGCCCCAGCCGTTGGTCGCCAGTTCGATCAGGCCGCCGACGATGAAGATCGCACCGAGGATCGCGCTGGTGAGCGCCGCGGTGATCAGCGTGCCGAGGTAGAACTCCCGGCGGGTGATGCTCAGCGCCTGCGAGAACGGGAACGTCATCGTCAGGGCTTGGATGCCGACGAACAGGAAGTACCAGAGCGGAGCCTGGCTGCCGCCGCCGTACTTGGGCTCGTCGATCGGGATCATCGCGGAGATGAGGATCGAGATGAGCAGCGAGCCGCCGACGATCATCAGCGGAACCCAGATGTACGTCTGCTTGTTGATGAGCTGCAGGCGGATGACTTTCAGAGTGCGAAGCATCAGCGGACCCCCTCGGAGATGGTCGCGCCCGACTGGGTCAGGCGCACGATCAGTTGCTGGAGCGAGACGGGCGCGAGGTCGAGACCTTCATCGCTCACCGCGGCTCGTTCTTCGGCGGACAGCGCGCCGAGGACGGTGACGGATGCCACCCGGCCGAGCGCTTCACGGTGCAGCACCTCGCGGCCGGCCGACCAGGCGTCGACCTTCGCGGCTTCGCCGACGATCGTGACGGCGCGGTCGCGCACGGCATCCGTGTCCTCGTCGAGGATGATGCGTCCGTTGTCGATGACGATCACCTTCTCGATGAGGTTGGAGACCTCGTCGATCAGGTGCGACGACAGGATGATGGTGCGCGGATACTCAGAGTAGTCCGCGAGCAGGCGGTCATAGAAGATCTGCCGGGCGACCGCGTCGAGGCCGAGGTACGGCTCGTCGAAGAAGGTGATCTCGGCCCGCGATGCGAGGCCGATGATCACGCCGACGGCGGAGAGCTGCCCTCGAGAGAGCTTCTTGATCCGCTGCTTCATCGGCAACTGGAAGTCCTCGATGAGCTGGTCGGCGAAGTCCTGGTCCCAGTTCGGGAAGAACAAAGCGGCCGAGCCGATCGCCACCTTCGGAGTCGCGTCCTCGGGGTACTTCTGGCTCTCGCGCACGAAGCAGAGCCGGCTCAGCACGTGCGTGTTCTCGTACGGGTGCTGACCGAACACCTTCACCGATCCGGAGCTGGCGAAGTTCTGCGCCGTGAGGATCGACATCAGCGTCGTCTTGCCGGCGCCGTTGCGGCCGAGGAGGCCGTAGATCGCACCGCCCTCGACGGTGAGCGAGACGTTGTCGAGCGCGCGCTTGTCCTTGTATCGCTTGGTGAGGTTCTGCACCTCGATGACGGTGGTCATGCGGGGTTCTTCCCTTCTGTGGTGGTGGAACGCTCCTGCAGCAGAGTGGCGAGGTCGGAGACGTCGAGGCCGAGCGTGCGCGCTTCGGCGAGGAGCGGGTCGATGAAGCGGTCGGCGAAGGCCTCTCGCCGTTCGCCGAGCAGCAGAGTGCGTGCTCCCTCGGCGACGAACATGCCGATGCCTCGGCGCTTGTAGATCACTCCCTTGTCGGTGAGCACGGCGACTCCCTTCGCTGCGGTTGCGGGGTTGATGCGGTAGAACGCGGCGAGCTCGTTCGTCGAGGGCGCCTGGGCCTCCTCGGCGAGCGAACCGTCGAGGATCGAGTCCTCGATCTGTTCGGCGATCTGGAGGAAGAGGGGTTTGCCTTCTTCGATCACGTGTCCTCCGCGGGTTAGTGGGTTACTTACTCGAGTAGGTAACCATAGAACCTGGATGCGTGTCAACCCGATCAGCACCCAGGTCGCCCTTGACGATTCTGTACCGGTACAGTAACGTCGTTCTATACCGATACAGAAGGGAACGATAATGGACCACTCGACGATCTCCGCGCTTGTCTCGGCGGAGCGCCTCGCAGAGACGCTCGACCCTCACGACCAGCAGCGACGGGAGGCTTTGACTGCCCGGGATCGCCGGTACGCGGCGCAACGCCGCGCGGTCGCGATGCGGCGGGTCCGAGAGGCGCTCGCTCGCGGACTGCGACGTATTGCCGAACTCATCGAGCCGCCTCGCCCGAGCTGCGCCACCGTCGTCTCCGACCGCGCATAGGGAAACGGTCGGGCAGAATGATGGCGGAGGTGGACGTGATGGCGCGCGTGACGCTGCAGACGATAGCCGAGCATGTCGGCGTGAGCCGGATGACGGTTTCGAACGCGTTCTCACGCCCGGATCAGCTCTCCGCCGATCTTCGAGCCAGGATTCTGGATGCCGCGCAGGAGCTGGGCTACTCCGGTCCCGATCCCGCGGCGCGCGCGCTGGCCTCGGGCCGCACGGGAGTCGTCGGCATGGTGCTGACCAACTCGCCCCGTGATGCGTTCACGGACGAGGTCGCGGTCGGTTTCGTCCGCGCAGTGGCCGGATCACTCGGCGATGCGGGCTACTCGCTCGTCCTGCTGCATTCCTCCTCCCACGACGGTGTCGTTCCCGCCAGGGACGTCGCGATGGACGGTGCGATCATCTACTCCTGCACGCCGAGGACGAAAGCGGTCACGGCCTTGACGGAGCGCCGCCTGCCGATCGTGACGGTCGAAGGGGCGCCGGTCACCGGAATGCCGAGCATTTCGCTCGACAACAGCGCGGGCGCCTACGAAGCGGCGCAGCACCTGAGCGAACTGGGGCATTCCGACATCGCGATCGTCGTGCCCACGGTCGATGCGGACGACGAGCCGCCGTCGGAGAGCGTGATGGCCACGGCGTCGTCGACCGCCGCCGGACGTCTGGACGGCTGGATTCGCGCGCTGACTGAGGCGGGCATCACCCCGCGCATCGTCGGTACGCCGAGCCTGGCGATCGACGAGATCCTGAAGTCGCGGATCGGTCGGATGCTCGATGCAGCGCCGACGGCTGTGCTGGCGTGGTCCGACCTCGGCGCGCTCGAAGTGATGGAGCAGGCCAGAGCCAGAGGCATCCGCGTGCCGGAAGACCTGTCGATCGTCGGATTCGACGACAGTCCGCTCGCCGCACGCGTTTCGCCGGCGCTGACCACGGTGCATCAGGACATCGACGCGAAGGGCGAAGCGGCGGCGGCGGCCCTGCTCGCGATGATGCGGAACGACCCCATGCCTGCCTCTCAGGTGCTCACGACCCGGCTGGTGACCCGCGACTCCACGCGCCCTCCGGCTCCGGTCGAGTAGGTCGGCGAGGCGCCGCGTACAGTGGGCTGGTGCCGGAATTCCCCTACAGCCGCTTGCGCCGCTGGCCCGATGTCGAGGCGGAGAACCTGCAGGCGTGGGACGCCACCGACGAGTTGCTCGTGGACCGGGCGCTCGCGCTCGCCGCGGAACGCAGGATCGGCGGCGCGGAGATCGTCGTGATCGGTGACGGCTACGGCGCGATCACGCTCGCGTTGGCGGGTGCCGGGCTCCGCGGCATCCGCGTTCATCAGGACCTCGCCACCGGCCGGCGCGCGCTCGAGCGCAACGCGGGGGAGACGGGGCTCGACGGCTTCCATGGGCACGAACTCGACGGTTCACTGCTGAGCGGTGCCCGGCTGGTGCTCCTGCAGTTGCCGAAGGCACTCGCCGAACTCGAGGAGTTCGCGGATGCCGTGGCGCGCTGGGCTGCTCTCGACGTCGTGCTGCTCGCCGGAGGCCGCGTCAAGCACATGACGCTGGCGCAGAACGACGTGCTCGGCCGCAGTTTCGCGCAGGTGCAGGCTGAGCGCGCCGAGCGGAAGTCACGGCTCATCGTCGCGAGCGAGCCGCGCGAGGTTCCGGCAGAATCGCCGTTCCCGGTGCGTGCCGACCACGACGGGCTCATCCTCATCGCCCACGGTGGCGCCTTCGCCGGAGCCCGCCTCGACATCGGCACGCGGGTGCTGCTGGAGCAGTTGCCCCTGCTCGCGCGTTCACAACTCCGGAAGAACGACCCGAATCGGGTCGAAATAGCGCCGGAACCGACCGAATCGGCGGATTTCTCCGGAGTTGTGAACACCTCGCGGGAAGCACCGACCGTCATCGACCTCGGCTGCGGCACCGGCGCGCTCGCCGTCGCCTACGCGCTCGCCCACCCCGACGCCCGCGTGATCGCCACCGACCGCTCGGCCGCGGCCGTCGCATCGGCACGAGCGACGGTCTCCGCGAACGGAATCGAGGACCGCGTGACCGTGACCCACGACGACGCCGGCTCCGAGCTCGCCGACGCCAGCGCCGACATCGTGCTGCTCAACCCGCCGTTCCACCTCGGCAACAGCGTCCACACCGGCGCTGCGACGCGCCTGTTCGAAGCGTCCGCCCGTCTGCTCCGACCCGGCGGCGAGCTCTGGACCGTGTACAACTCGTCCCTCGGATACAAGGGCGAGCTCACGAAGATCGTCGGTCCGACCGAGCAGGTCCACCGCACTCCGAAGTTCACGGTGACGCGCAGCGTTCGTCGCTGACCCGGCTCCGATTCCGCCCGATCCGGCCGCGGATCCGACCGGACTCAGAATCCCGCGTTTCGCGCGCTCACCTGCCCTTTACACACCCTTCTCGCGACCAGGATTTGCCCCTGATCGGCCATTTAGTTACGTTGGACTGTGGGCCGAACGGTCCCAGACCAGTCCGCGGCCGCGTCCTTCTTTCGAATTCTGTACTACGAAGAGGCGCGGGCGTACGGTCGATGTTCTTTGCGGTGGATCCGAAATCTGCCGCCCGCGCCGCCAGTGCAGCACTGTCGAAACGGCCATGTGAACGTCACCCGGGCGTGACCGAAGCAGGCTCGCACATCAGCGAGCCGCAGGGGAAACGTGTCCGAAACCGCACTTGAAGCGCGCCATCTGTTCAAAGTGTTCGGGAAGAATCCGAACCAGGCCGTCCGCCGGCTGAAATCCGGCGAGAGCCGTTCCGACATCGCGGACGTGGGAACCGCCGCCGTCATCGACGCGAGCTTCACCGTGAACCGCGGTGAGATCTTCGTGATCATGGGTCTGTCCGGCTCCGGCAAGTCCACCATCATCCGTATGCTCAACGGCCTGCACGAGGCCACAGACGGATCCGTCATCGTGAACGGCGACGCCATCACCGGCATCCCGACGTCGCGTCTGCGTGAGATCCGTCGCGACCGCATCTCGATGGTCTTCCAGCATTTCGCCCTGCTGCCGCACCGCACCGTGGCCGCGAACGTCGCCTACCCGCTCGAGCTCAAGGGAATGCCCAGGGTCGAGCGGCTGGCGAAGGCCGAGGAGATCCTGACCCTCGTCGGCCTGGCCGGCCAGGGCGACAAGCTTCCCAGTGAACTGTCCGGTGGCATGCAGCAGCGCGTCGGCATCGCCCGCGCCCTCGCCGCCGACAGCGACATCCTGCTCATGGACGAAGCCTTCAGCGCCCTCGATCCCCTGATCCGCCGCGAGATGCAGGAGCAGCTGCTCGAACTGCAGCAGAAGCTGCAGAAGACCATCGTGTTCATCACCCACGACCTCAACGAGGCCATGTTCCTCGGCGACCGGATCGCCGTGATGCGCGACGGCCGCATCGTGCAGATCGGCACCCCAGAAGACATCCTCACCGACCCGGCGAACGACTATGTCGAGCAGTTCGTGCAGGACGTCGACCGTGCCCGTGTGCTCACGGCCGCGAACGTGATGGAGCGCCCGCGCCCCGTCGTCGCGGCGACCGCCGGTCCGCGCACGGCGCTACGCCAGATGCGGGATGCCTACATGTCCGCGACGTACGTCGTGGATCGCGACCGGCAGCTGGTCGGCATCGTCACCGACCGGGATGCCGTCAAGCTCGTCCGCAAGGGAGTGACGACGCTCGAATCGATCATCAAACCCGTGCCGCAGGCCGTGCAGGAGGACGAGGTCCTGATGAACCTCTTCATTCCGTCGGTCGAGTCTCCGGTGCCGCTCGCGGTGACGAACGCCGAGGGGCGCCTGGTCGGAGTCATCCCCCGCGTCACCCTGCTCGCCGCCCTCGGCCCTGGGCCCGGAGCGACCGGCGAGCTCACGCTCCCGCTGTTCCCGATGCCGCAGGCCGAGATCGACGCCGTGCTCGATGACGGCTGGACAGCTGAGCCGGCGACCGCCGCCGGAGCCCCGTCCGCGAACGAGGAGGTGGCCCGATGAACTTCCATCTCCCGATCGGCACCTGGGTCGAATCCGCCGTCGACTGGATCAAGGACAACCTCGACGGTCTTCTCGACGTCGTCTCCTTCGTCGTGACCTTCCTCGTCGAGGGGCTCACGTACCTGCTCCTGCTGCCGTACTTCTTCGTCGTCATCATCGTCGCGGCGCTCATCGCGTGGCTGGTGCGATCGTGGCAGTTGGCCATCGGAACGGTGATCTCCTTCGGGCTCATCGTCGCGATGGGCCTCTGGGTTCCGGCCATGCAGACGCTCGCCCTGGTGCTCGTCGCTGCAGTGGTCGCGGTACTCATCGCGATTCCGCTCGGCATCTGGTCTGCGCGCAACTCGACCGTGCGCACCGTGCTGAAGCCGATCCTCGACTTCATGCAGACGATGCCCGCCTTCGTGTACCTGATCCCCGCGATCGTGTTCTTCAGCATCGGCGTGGTCCCCGGACTCGTCGCGACGGTCATCTTCGCCCTTCCCCCGGGCGTCCGGCTCACCGAGCTCGGCATCCGCGGTGTGGACTCGGAGACCGTCGAGGCGGGTCAGGCGTTCGGCGCGAAGCCGGGACAGATCCTGCGCGGCATCCAGCTCCCGCTCGCGATGCCGACGATCCTCGCCGGCGTCAACCAGGTCATCATGCTCGCCCTGTCGATGGCCGTGATCGCCGGAATGGCGGGCGCCGACGGCCTCGGCAAGATGGTCGTCGAAGCGATCTCGACCGTGAACATCGCCAAGGGCGTCGAGGCGGGGCTGGGCGTCGTGCTCATCGCCGTCTTCCTCGATCGCGTCACCGCTGCGCTCGGATCGCTGGGCAGGAACCCGGGCTCGCTGCTCGGGATGCTCGCCCGGCGGCGCTCCGCGCAGCGCGCGACCGCGGCATCCGCTCTGCTGGCCGACGCGCCTGCGGTGCACGTCGAAGAGAAGGAGCTGCAGAATGCGTAAGAACAGACTCATCAGCATCGCGGCGCTCGGCGCCGCGGCATCCCTCGCTCTGGCCGGGTGCGCGACCGACGGCGCCGGCGGCACCAGCGCCCTCACCGGTGGCGGCACGACCGACGCGACCGGCGACAAGGGCACGATCACGCTGGGGTACCTCCCGAGCTGGACCGACGGGCTCAGCACCGCGTACCTGATGCAGGATCAGCTCGAGAAGCTCGGCTACGACGTCGAGATGAAGACGCTCACCGAGGCGGGTCCCCTGTACGCGGGGCTCGCCCAGGGAGACGTCGACCTCTACCCGTCGGCCTGGCCGGAGCTCACCCACGCCGAGTACATCGAGAAGTACGGCGACTCGATCGAGGATCTCGGCACGTACTACGACAACGCCAAGCTCACGATCGCGGTTCCCGAGTACTCGGACATCGACTCGATCGAGGACCTCGCCGGCCGAGGCGGCGACTTCGACGGCAAGATCATCGGCATCGAGCCGGGTGCAGGGCTCACGGCGCAGGCGGGCGAGATGATCTCGGCATACGGCCTCGACGGCGAGTACACGCTCGTGACCTCGTCGACTGCGGCCATGCTCACCGAGCTGAAGGCGGCGACCGAGAAGCAGGAGGACATCGTCGTCACGCTGTGGCGTCCCTTCTGGGCGAACGACGCCTTCCCGATCAAGGACCTCGAAGACCCGAAGGGCGCGATGGGTGAGGCCGAAGGGCTCCACTTCCTCGGCGCAACAGGCTTCGCCGAAGAGTTCCCCGAGGCCGCTGAGCTGATCGAGAAGATCAAGCTCGACGACGAGCAGTACGGCGCACTCGAGGACCTCGTGGTCAACGAGTTCGGCGAGGGCAAGGAAGCGGATGCCGTCGACGCCTGGCTCGACGAGTACGGCGACCAGTTCGAGTGGGTCGTCAGCGACTGACACCCCGATCTGCGGAGCTGAGGAAGGATCCCTCAGCTCCGCAGATACGCGAGCACGGCCAGCACACGGCGATGGCCGCTGTCGCTGGAGGCGAGACCGAGCTTGGCGAAGATGTTGCCGATGTGCTTGCTCACGGCCGTCTCGGTGACGAAGAGACGTCCGGCGATCGTGGTGTTGTCGAGCCCCTCGGCCATCAGAGCGAGCACCTCGCGCTCGCGCGGCGTGAGGGACTGCACCGGGTCGTCGGCGCGGCGCCGGCTCATCAGCTGCGAGATGACCTCGGGGTCCATCACGGTCCCGCCCGCTGACACCCGGCGCAGCGCGTCGACGAAGGAAGCCACCTTGCCGACCCGTTCCTTCAGCAGGTAGCCCAGGCCATCGGCGCCTTCGGCGAGCAGCTCGCCGGCATACCGGTCCTCCACGTAGGCCGACAGCACCAGCACCGGGAACCCCGGTCGCCTGCGCCGGGCCTCGGCTGCGGCCTTGAGGCCCTCACTGGTGAACGTCGGCGGCATCCGCACGTCGAGCACCGCCGCATCCGCCTCATCGAGATGCGCGAGGAAGTCGTCCCCGTTGTCCACCGTGGCGATGACCTCGAAACCCTCGCTGCGCAGGAGCAGTGCGAGCCCCTCGCGCAGCAGAGTGTCGTCTTCGGCGATCACGATCCGCATGGCAGCTCCGTCTTCAAGGTCGTCGGTCCGCCAGCGGGACTCGTGAGATCCATCGTGCCCTCGAATGCCGCGATCCGACGACGGATGCCGGCGAAGCCGCCACCGGGCCGTTCCACGGCTCCGCCCACACCGTCGTCTTCGACGATGATCTGCAGCCGATCCCGGTCGAGCGCCACTCGCACGACGACGTGCGCCGCGGAACTGTACTTGTTCACGTTCGTGAGCGCCTCGGCGACGATGAAGTAGCTCGCCGATTCGACGGCGGCGGGTACCCGGCGGACGTCGTCGAGTTCGAGGGTGCACGGCACGACGCTGCGCCCGGCGAGGGACCCGAGCGCGCCCTCGAGCCCCAGCTCGTCGAGGATGGGCGGGTAGATGTCGTGCACCGTACGACGCAGCCCTGCCAGTGCATCGGAGGCGGCATCCTGCGCCCGCAGGATCGGCCCGAGAGCCTCACCTGTTCCCGTCTCGAGCGCCCGTTCGGCGATGCCGAGCATCATGACGACACTGACGAGCCGGTTCTGCGCTCCGTCATGGAGGTCGCGCTCGATGCGACGCAACTCGGCCGCATGGGCGTCGAGGGCCGCGGCGCGACTGAGGGTCAGCGCATCCACGCGTTCGGCGAGCACCGTGTTCGGGGGCGCGTTGAGCAGTCTGGCCGAGATCCAGCTGAGCAGCCGCGCGACCGCCGGGATCAGCCACCACGAGATGACGGCGTAGGCGAGGGCGACGAGCGGCATGGTCGCTGCCAGTTCCCACGACGTCACCGGATACGGCGAGGTGGCCGGATCGTCGGCGGGGGCGAGCGGCCAGTAGAACATGACCACCAGCGAGTTGACGATGCCGAACGGGATCAGCACCGTCACGAGCGACAGGAACAGCACCGGAAGCGCGTGCACGCTCAGCCAGAGCGCGTCACGGCCGGCTTCGCGCGAGAACGCGAACCGCAGCCGGGCATCGATGGTCGAGCCGGGCGGAAGCACAGCCGCGGAGCCGCGGATCGTCTCTGCCCGGCGCCGGCCGATACGGCGGCGCGCGATGTCGCTCCACCACCGCAGCGCCTTCACCGCCTCCGGCGTCAGGAGCACACCGCCCGTGATCAGCATGAGCGGCACCAGGACGAGGCCGAGGCAGAAGAGGATGACGGAGACGACGGATGCGGCGGCTTCGACGGCGATGAAGCGCCAGTCGCGCAGCCAGCGCCGCAATCGTCCAGTCATCATGCAAGTCTGCCGCAGCGTCTGCCGGCGCACGGTATAGCCAGCACCACCATTCATCCGGTGCCCTGCTGGATGGGCCGTCGACGGCACGCTCCCTAACGTCGAAGCATGACTTCACTTCTTCCCGGCGCCGCCCCTGCGATGCCGCAATCCACCGAGGCGCTGCGTCTCGAATCCGTCGTCAAGAAGTACGGCTCCGGCCCGAACGCCGTCACCGCACTCCGTGGCGTCAGCCTCACCCTCGGGCGCGGCACCTTCACGGCGATCATGGGGCCGTCCGGTTCCGGCAAGAGCACCCTGCTGCACTGCGCCGCGGGGCTCGACACCCCGAGCACGGGCACGGTGCGCCTCGGCGGCACCGAGATCTCCGGCATGCGGAAGAAGGCACTGACGACGTTCCGCCGCGACCACGTGGGCTTCGTCTTCCAGGCCTACAACCTCCTCCCCGCGTTGACGGTCGAGGAGAACATCACGCTGCCACTGCTGCTCGCCGGCCGAACCGTGGAGCGGCGATGGCTGGACTTCCTCCTCGACTCCGTCGGCCTCGCCGACCGCCGCCTCCGTCGTCCGTCGGAACTGTCCGGCGGTCAGCAGCAGCGGGTGGCGATCGCGCGCGCCCTCGTCACCAGGCCCCACGTCGTCTTCGGAGACGAGCCGACGGGCGCCCTCGATTCCCGTTCGGGGAAGCAGGTGCTGGATCTGCTCGCGCACACGGCGCGCGAACTGGATCAGACGGTCGTCGTGGTCACGCACGACCCCGTCGTCGCCTCGCATGCCGATCGGGTGATCTTCCTCGCCGACGGTGCGTTCGCCGGACACCTCGACGGGGCGACCGTCTCGCAGATCACCGACCGCATGAGCGCTCTGGGGGAATGGTGATGGCCGGCGCACCGTTCGGCTTCGGCCGCCTGGTACGCGCAGACCTGCGGCACAGCCCGGGGAGCTTCATCGGCGTCGCCGTGTCGATCCTCGTCGCGACGGCGCTCATCACCGGTCTCGGGGTGCTCGTCGAATCCGGGATGCGCGGGGGCCTCGCACCGGAGAGATACACGAACGCCGACGTGATCGTCGGCGGCAGTCAATCGGTCGCCGTGGTCGAGGATCTTCCGGTGCCGCTTCTCGAGCGAGCGCCGCTGCCGGCGGATGCGGCATCGTACCTGTCTGCGCTGCCCGGCGTCGACGCCGTGGTCGCCGACGTCACGGTCGGGTTGGTCGCGGATGACGGACCGGTGCAGGCTCACCCCTGGTCGTCATCGGCGCTGACCGGGTACGAGATCGGCGAGGGGAGGGCGCCGACAGCACGTGACGAGGTCGTGGTGACGGGGCCGGACACCGGTGCGCTCGGCGATGTGCTGACGCTCTCGCACGGCGGAGACCCGGCGGAGTACCGGGTCGTCGGCGTCGCGGATGCGCCGGCCGAGATCATCCGTATCGGGCACGTGTTCCTCAGTGAAGCGCGGATCGCGCAGCTCGATCCCCACGGCGGCGCAGCCCAGGCCCTGGGAGTCTTCGCCGCCGAAGGCACCTCGCCCCAGACGCTCGCGCAGACGATCTCCGAGCGGTTCCCCGAACTCGCCGCGCGCACGGGCGATGGTCGTGGTGACGTCGAGTTCCTCGACTCCGGCGCCGCCCGGTCGTCGCTCGTGGCCATCGGCTCGGCGTTCGCCGGCACCTGCCTGCTGGTGGCGATGTTCATCGTCTCGGGCACGCTCTCGCTCTCGGTGCAGTCGCGCCGTCGCGATTTCGCGCTGCTCCGTGCCGTCGGGGCGAGTTCGGCGCAGGTGCATCGGCTCGTCGCCCGTGAGGTGCTCACCGTCTCGGCGCTCGCCGCAGCGATCGGCATCGTGCCGGGCTACTTCTTCGCCACGACGCTGCAGAGCGCCTTCGTGCAGGCCGGCGTCATCCCCGGCGACTTCGCGCTCGCGGTCAGCCCGATCCCCGCGGCGGTCGCGGTGCTGCTCGTTCTCGGCGCGGCGTGGGGTGCGGCGCGCATCGCCGCCAGTCGTCCGGCGCGCATCGATCCGATCGAGGCGTTGCGCGAGGCCGCCACCGGGCCGGCGACGATCAGCCTCGGCCGCACGATCACGGGCATCGTGTTCGCCGCCGCCGGGTTGTCGATCTCGACGGTTCCCCTGGTCATCCGCGGCCAGAGCGCCGCGGGCGCAGCGGCGGGTGCGTCGATCATCCTGATCATCGCGCTGGCGCTGCTCGGACCCGTGCTGGTGACCCACACGGTGCGCGGTATCGGAGTGGTCCTGCGGCGCACGTCGGCCGGCGGCTTCCTCGCATCGGCGAACGGCACCGTGAATGCACGGCGGTTCGCGTCGGCCATCACGCCCATCGCGCTCGGCATCTCGCTGGGACTCGTGCAGCTCGGAGCCCCGGCGATGATCGCCGGCGAGGCGAACGCGCAGACCCAAGCCGGCGTGATCGCCGAGCTGCGGCTGGGTGCGCCGGGCGGGCTGTCGGAGGCCGGCATCGAGGCGATCGCCGCGCAGTCCGGTGTCGTCGCGGTGAACCCGGTCACCGTGAGCCAGGCGGTTCTGGATCATCCCGAGTTCGGCGACGACCAGATCACCAGCTCGGACTTCGTGCTGCAGGGGATCGACCCCCGGACCGCACCGGCCACCATGGATCTCCGGGTGCAGGAGGGCTCGCTCGACGAGCTCGCCGGTGCCGGCGAGGTCGCTCTCAGCACCGATGCGCGACAGACGCTCGGGCTCGACGTCGGAGACACGCTCGTGGGGCACTTCGGCGACGGGGCGCCCCTCGAGGCGGAGGTCGTCGCGATCTACGAACGCGGTCTGGGGTTCGGGGATGTGACGATGGCGGGCGACGCGGTTCGCCCGCACACCACCGGCGGGCTGAGCGGGTTCGCCCTGGTCGACGTCGACGGCGACGTCGAGGCGGTGCGGACCGCGTTGACGGATGCAGGTTTCGCCGTGACCGGCGGAAGCGGCGCCGAAGCGGCCGGCGCCCAGGTGCGCTCGCAGCAGGGATGGGTGAACGCCGTGGCACTGATCGTGATCCTCGGGTACATCGCGATCGCCGTGGTGAACACGCTGATGATGGCGACCGGGGAGCGCTCGCGGGAGTTCGCGCTCCTGCAGCTCATCGGAGCATCCCGTCGTCAGGTGCGAGGCATGATGCGAACCGAGGCGCTGATCCTCGCGGTCCTCGCGCTGGTGTTCGGTGTCGCGATCGCCGTGCCGCCGCTGGTCGGCATGAGCATGGGCATCACCGGGCAGCCCATCCCGGCGCTGCCGCTGCTGCCCTCGGTGATCGTGATCGGCTCGATGTGTGCGCTGGCTCTCGTGTCGCTGGCCGTGGCGACCCGCTCGGCGATGCGCATGCGCCCGGTGGAGGAGATCGGTTCGCGGCAGTAGCGCTCCCGGAACCATCGGAGGGCGTCGTGGCTCCGGCCGCGGCGCCCTCCGCGCAACCCCCTCGCGCCTTCCGCGCCCCGACGCGTAGCCTGGCGCCGTGGACGGGTTCGCCGCTGTCGATTTCGGGTTCGCGCGCGAGGTGCTCCAGCGGGGCATCGCCGCGCTGTACCTCGTCGCGTTCGTTTCCACGCTGAACCAGTTCCGCCCGCTCCTGGGTGAACGCGGCTTGCTGCCGGCTCCGGCGCTGCTGGAGTGGGTCGCGTCGCGCGAGACGCGGAAACGGATGCTGCACCCGACGCTGTTCCGCCGCATCGGCTACACAGACCGCCGGCTCGCGATTCTGTGCTGGGCGGGAATCGTCATCTCGGCATCCCTCGTCATCGGTCTCCCTCAGCTCGGCCCGCCCTGGGCGCCGATGCTCGCCTTCCTGGCCCTGTACCTCGGATACATGTCGGTCGTGAGCATCGGGCAGACGTTCTACTCGTTCGGCTGGGAGATGCTGCTGCTCGAGGCCGGATTCCTCGCCGCGTTCCTCGGCTCGAACGATCAGCCGCCGCCGACGGTCGTGATCGTGCTGTTCTGGTGGCTGCTGTTCCGGCTCGAGTTCGGCGCCGGGATGATCAAGATCCGCGGCGGTCGGGAATGGCGCGACCTCACCGCGCTGATGTTTCACCACGAGACGCAGCCGATGCCCGGTCCGCTCAGCCGGCAGGCGCACCTGCTGCCGCGGTGGCTGCACCGGATCGAGGTCGTGGGCAACCACTTCGCACAGCTGATCGTGCCCTTCTTCCTGTTCGCGCCGATCCTGTCGCTCTGGGTGGAGGGTCCGGTCCCGCAGATCATCGGGGCCTGTGCCGCCGCGGTGGTGATCGTGACGCAGGCCTGGCTCGTGCTCACCGGCAACTTCGCCTGGCTGAACTGGGCGACGATCGTGATCGGGTTCTCGGCGGTCGGGATCCCCGGCATCGGGGCGGCGCCTGCCGCGGCGAGCCCGTGGCCGGGCCTCCCGCTCTACTGGTTCGCGATCACGTGCGCCGTCGGCATCCTGTACCTCGCCGTGAGCTGGCCCTCGCTGCGCAACCTCGCCGCGCGGCGGCAGCTGATGAACGCGAGTTTCAACCGGTGGCAGCTCGCGAACGCGTACGGGGCCTTCGGCACGGTGACGAAGCAGCGGATCGAGATCGTCGTGGAAGGCACCGACCATGACGATCCGGATGCCGCGGACTGGCGCGAGTACGAGTTCAAGGGCAAGCCCGGTGATGTGCGCCGCATCCCGCGGCAGTTCGCCCCGTACCATCTGCGTCTGGACTGGCTGATGTGGTTCCTGCCGCTCGGCCACTCGCTCGACGACTGGTTCACGGTGTTCCTCATCCGGCTGCTCGAGGCGGATGCTCCGACGCTCGCGCTGCTCCGGCATGATCCGTTCGACGGCACGCCGCCGCGCTGGGTGCGGGCGGTGTCGTACCGCTACCGCTTCGCCACCCGCGCGGAGCGGCGCGCCGAGGGCGTCCGCTGGGTGCGCACCGGACGGCGGGTCGTCATGGGGCCGGTCGGACTTCGCTGAGCACCGCGTGCCCGGTGTGCTCTCCGCGCGCTCGGAAGGAGATCGCACGCACCGAAGGAGCGGATGCTGTCTTCGGTCCTTCTCGGCGTGTGATCTCCTTCGCAGCGTGTGCGGCCGCAGTCCTGAAGATTCAGGTGAGGAAAAGGCGGGTGCGAGAGAATGTCGGTATGGAACGCTCTGCGCTGGACGCCCTCCTCGCCCGCATCTCCGACAGTGGTCTGCTCGATGACCCGGTCGTGGAGAACGGCGTCGTCCAGGGACGAGCGATTCTGGATGCTGCGGGCGCGGCCGTCACAGTCAACGTCGATCCCGAATCGGAAGACGACGCCGACCCCGATCTCGACGCGCTGATCGACGGCGTGACGCGCATCCTCTCCGTCAACGAGAGCAGCTGGAGGGCCGTGATCGATGCGGTCGCCGAGGACCTCGAGGAGGCAGTGGCCGACGAGGAGATCATCGAGCAGACCGACCTCCGTGCCGAACTCGAAGTCACCTCGATCGTCGTGTTCGCCGACGCCGTGCTGCTCGGGTTCGACGCGCCGAAGCAGTTCCCGGATTCGCGCATCGTCGTGCAGCTCGACGACGAACTGGAGATCGCGAACATCGAGGTCACCGATCGGGACGGCGCCGAGACGGTCGACTTCGACTCGCTCGACGACCTTCTCGATCACATCAGCGACGCCGACGAGCGCTGAGCTCAGCTGCTTCCCGCGTCAGCGTCGGCTGCGCGCCACGTACACCGAATTGGACGACATCCCGCCGGTGACCGGATTGTCGAAGTCGACGACGTGAGCGACGGCGTCGTCGAAGACGGCGTTCAGCTCGACCATGAAAGCGTCGTCGGGCGGGTCATCCGACCACAGGGCGAACACGCCGCCCGCGGCGAGGTGCCGGTCGAGACGGCGCAGCCCGGCCGCGTCGTACAGGTCGGCATGCGTGGGGTCGAGCTGGTGGCGTGGCGAGTGATCGACGTCGAGCAGGATGGCCGAGTACCCGCCGTGTCCTTCCGCGGGTTCCGCGCGTATCACGGCGAAGAAGTCGTCCTCGACCAGGGTCGTGCGCGGGTCGCTGACGAGCTCGGTCGACGCCGGCAGCAGCGTCCGCTCGTGCCAGCCGATGACAGCACCGAGTCTGTCGATCACCGTGAGCGAGCGCACCCGGTCATCGCGCAGCGCGGCGACCGCCGTGTATCCGAGACCGAGGCCGCCGACCAGCACCGACAGATCCGTGCCTGTGACCGCGGCGAGGCCCAGGTTCGCGAGTTCCTCTTCGGCGACCGTGAACAGGCTCGACATCAGGTACTCGTCGCCGAGCTTGACCTCGTAGATCTCCTGGCCCACCGCCGGCTCCGTGCGCCGCCGCAGCATGAGGTCCCCGATTGGGGTCTGCTGCCAGTCAAGTTCCTCGAACCGAGTGATCACTGCGGCATCCCTCCGTCGATGATCACCCTACCGCGGCACCACCGACGTCCCGGGGTCAGAGCCACCGCTTGTACTTGAACACCCCGTACAGCGCGACCGCGAACGCCGCCATCCCGCCGATCGCGAGGGGGTAGCCGTACGTCCAGTGGGTCTCGGGCATCACGTCGAAGTTCATGCCGTACACGGTGCCGACGAGCGTCGGCGCGAAGATGATCGCCGCCCACGAGGAGATCTTCTTGATCTCGTCGTTCTGGGCGAGACCCGCTTCCGAGTGACGGCGGGCGACGAGGGCGGACTGCACGGTGAGCGCGTTCTCGAGGATCGCCCGGTACGAGTCCACCCGCTCGTTGACCCGGATGACGTGATCGAGCACGTCACGCAGCGACCGCTGCAGCTCCTCGTCGATGCGGTACTTGTCCGATCCTCGGCGCAGCCATTCCAGCATCCCGGCGAGCGGGTGCACCGCACGCTGGAAGTTGATGACCTCGCGGGAGAGCTCATAGATGCGGCGGGAGAGCGCGTCGTCGTCGCTGTCGCCGAACAGCTGGTCCTCGATCTCGTCGATGTCGTTCTCGAGTCCGGCGACGATCGGCTCGTACTCGTCGACGACCTCGTCGAGGATCGCGTAGAGCACGGCCTCGGGTCCCATCGCGAGCAGCTCGGGGTTCGCCTCCATGCGCCGGCGCACCGCGGCGAGGTTCGGCGACTCGGCGTGCCGGATCGTCACCACGAAGTCGGGGCCGATGAACAGGTGCAGCTCGCCGAACTCGATCGACTCCTGCTCGTCGCGATAGCGGGCCGGGCGCAGCACCGCGAAGAGGGTGTCGCCGTAGCGCTCCACCTTCGAGCGCTGGTGGCCGGAGAGCGCGTCCTCCACGGCGAGCGGATGCAGATCGAATTCGCGCGCCACCGAGGCGACCTCCTGCGGGCTCGGCCGGTAGAGGCCGATCCACGCGATGCCGCCGAGCGCGCCGAGCGTGCGCGACGTGTCGTCGAGGTTGATGAGGGTCTCCACGCGACGTCCGTGGACGTATACGCCGTTGTCGATGAGCGCCATGATGCGCTTCCGTTCTCGCAGGCGCACGCAGCTTCCGACTGGGTGCGCAGATTCGTCAGGGGTGCGGGGATGACGCCGCCGACGGCTGCGGAGAAGGACGTGCGAATGCGGAGCTGATGCTCAACGCGCAAGCGCAGGGAGTCGCGACGCAGCGAGGGCGGCGCCGTAACTATCGTCGGACATCGCCATCACCGCCTTTCGGACTCTCGGGGGCCTTTGGCCCGACTCGACAGCTTACTCCGGTGAACCGGCGGCGAGGTGTCAGGATGCCGGGAGCCCGCGACAAGGAGAACCATGACCACCTCGCCCATCAAGAAGGCCTACCGGGCTCTGCATGATCGTCCGCTCGGGCAGTGGATCTTCAGCGCGATCGTGAGCCTGAAGGCTCCGTACTTCCGCACCATCCGACCGACGATCGTCTCGCTCGAGCCGGGCCGGGGCGAGGCGCGCATGCGCGACCGGTGGGGAGTGCACAACCACATCGGCACGGTGCACGCCATCGCCTGCTGCAACCTGGCCGAGCTGGTTGCCGGCACCACCATCGACTTCTCATTGCCGGAGTCGCATCGCTGGATCCCCAAGGGCATGAACGTCGGCTACCTCAAGAAGGCGAAGGGCACACTCACCGCGGTCGGGACGATCGAGGGCTTGGACACCTTGGCCGCCGACGAGGCGCGCGATGTCATCGTCTCGGTCGATGTCACCGACCCCGCCGGGCTCGTCGTCGTGCACGCCGACATCACCATGTGGGTGACGCCGCGCCGGACCGCGGCGAGCGCGACCTGAGGGGAAGCTAGGAGTCTTCGGGCGCGGGCTTCCTGACGGGCGCGGAGATCTCGCGCGCGACCTGCTTCTCGAGGACGGTCACCGCCGCGTCGGAGAGCAGGATCAGGCCGTCGAGCTCCTCGCGGACGCGCTTGTACGCGACGTTGCGCTCGGCCTGGGTCGCCGACTCGTCGATGGCGACCTTGAGCAGCTGCTGCGCGCGATCGAGGCGCTTGCGCTCCGGCTCCGTGAAAGTCGAGTCGCGCAGGCGCCGGGCATCCTTCTCGGCGATCTCGAACGCCACGGCGTAGTTGCCGACGGCATCCAGGTACTCGGAGACCTGCCGATCCGACACCTGGGCATCCGCAGACGCCGGGCGCAGAGCATCCGCCGTCTTCTTCGCCCTCAGGAACGCGGCCGTCAGCGGCTGGCGGCCGTCGCTCATCGCGGGGAAGGCGATGAGCTTCGCCACGTCGAGTTCGTAGTCGAGCCAGCGCGCCGTGATCTCGTCATGCTCGGTGAAGAGCCGGCCGAGCAGTTCGCTCGGGACGACGGATGCCGTGGTGTCGACGATCTGCGGGCCGCCGTGCCTGCCGCCGCGGGTGAGGGAGCGGGCCTCGATCTCGGCCGTCTTCAGCTCAGCCTTCATGCGCAGCGTCTCGAGCCGGCGCTCGTGTCGGCGCTTCGCGCTCTGCTCCCACGCCTTCGCGGCGCCACCGGCCATGCCCAGCAGTGGGAACGCCAGCCACCAGTAGTGCCCGAGAAAGGTGAAGAACGGTTCCATGATGGCCTCAGCCTACTTCGCGCGCCGGTCGTCAGCCCTGCGGATTCGGCGGAAGAATGACCAGACGCTGACGCCGAGAACCGCGACCGCGAGGATGATCGCCGTCCAGGCGACGGCGGGTTCCACGGGGGTTCCTGTCCAGCGCTCGACGGCGATCCAGGCGAGCCCCCAGTAGGTCGCGACGGCGGGTGCCCAGCGCCCGCCGCTCCACGCGGTGGCGAGCGCCAGCAGGCCGACACCGCAGAGAGCGACGATGGCCGGCCACGCCGGGGCCTCCGCCCACCCGTCGACGCCGATCGACGTGAGCCAGGCGGCGAGGTTCGCCACCGTGGCGACAGTGACCCAGCCGAGGTACAGGCCGATCACGCCGTCGACGAGCACGATCTCGGCGATCGTCCCGCGGCGGTCCCGCCGGCGCAGGCGCGCGAAGGTCGCGAGCAGCACCACGAGCAGCACGACGATGATCACCATCGACTCCGCGATGCGCGACGCCTGCACGCACCCGATCCACACCGCGTTGAGCAGGGAGGATGCCGCGACACCGTAGCCGACCGATCGATGGGTCGCCTTGGCCGCCTGCGAGGGGAACGACTGCCAGACCGCGTATCCGAACAGGCCGATGTAGATGACCGACCAGATGCCGAACGCGGCACCCGCGGGCGCGAGTACCGTCGCATCCGACGCGAACGCGCCGCCCGCGGCATCCTTGATCGGGGTGCCTCCGAGCACACCGGAACCCACGAACGCCAGCACCACGGCCGCCAGTACTGTGACCGCGACGATCACCTGGCGGATGCGGTCGGACCTCATCGTCTCGCTCATGCCGTCAGCATACGCAGCAGGACGGACTCGACCGGGGAGCCGGCACGCCCTACACAGCCGTGGCCAGCAGTGCTTCGATCCGGTCGACGAGGTGCTCGGGGGCGGCATCCACGGAGATCGTGATGCCGGCCTCCTGCGCCGTGAGCGGCTCGAGAGTGGCGAGCTGCGACTGCAGCAGCGCGGGAGGCATGAAGTGCCCCTCGCGCGCCGCGGTCTGCTCGGCCAGACGTTCGGGGAGGGCGTCGAGGTGCACGAACAGGGTCTGCGGGGCGAGCCGCCGCAGGCGCTGCCGGTAGATGCGCTTCAGCGCGGAACAGGCCACGACCGGGCCGTCACCGGAGGACAGAGCTCGACCGACGCGGTCGAGCCAGGGCCAGCGGTCGCTGTCGTCGAGCGGAATGCCGGCGCTCATCTTCGCGATGTTCCCCGCGCCGTGCAGGTCGTCGGCATCGATGAACTCGACTCCGCGACGACGGGCGAGCTCTCTTCCCACCGTGGTCTTGCCCGCGCCGGAGACGCCCATCACGACGATGGGCCGCCGCCGTGCGGTCTCGTCACCAGTCATGGACCGTGCCGTCGATCAGGCGGTTGTACGGGAGGTACGCCTGCTCGTACGGGTATCTGCCTGCCTCGTCGACGTCGAGCTCGACGCCGAGGCCGGGCTTGTCGCCGGGATGCAGCAGGCCGTTCTGCCAGGTGAACGACTGCTGGAACACCGCGTTCGTGCGGCTGCCGTGCTGCATGTACTCCTGGATGCCGAAGTTGTGGATCGCGAGGCCGAGGTGCATCGCCGCGGCCATGCCGACGGGTGAGATGTCGGTCGGGCCGTGCATGCCCGACTTGATCTGGTACATCGCGGCGTAGTCGAGGGTCTTCTTCAGGGCGGTGATGCCGCCCATGTGGGTGACGGCACCGCGCACGTAGTCGATGAGCTGGTCGCGGATGATGTCCTTGAAGTCCCAGACCGTGTTGAAGATCTCGCCGATCGCGAGCGGAGTCGTGGTGTGCTGGCGGACGAGCCGCAGCGCCTCCTGGTTCTCGGCGGGTGTGCAGTCCTCGAGCCAGAACAGGTCGTAGGGCTCGAGAGCCTTGCCGAGCTTCGCGGCCTGGATCGGCGTCATCCGGTGATGCCCGTCGTGCAGCAGCGGGATGTCTGGGCCGAACTCGTTGCGTACGGCCTCGAAGACGCCGGGGAGGTGAGTGAGATACGCGCGGGTGTCCCAGTCCTCTTCCACCGGCTTCGCGCCGCGTCGGGCCGGCTCGTGGTCGTAGCGCACTGTCGCGTCACCGAGATCGGCTCCTTGAGCGGCGATGCCGTAGATGGCCTTGAGAGTGGGCACACCGGTCTGCACCCGGATCGCGCGGTACCCCTGCTCCTGGTGCGCGCGGATCGAGTCGAACAGCTCGGGAAGCTCTTTGCCCGACGCGTGCCCGTAGGCCAAGAGCCCAGTGCGCGAGGCTCCGCCGAGCAGCTGGTAGACGGGCATGCCGGCCTTCTTGCCCTTGATGTCCCACAGTGCCATGTCGACGGCGGCGATGGCGGCCATCGTCACCGGGCCGCGGCGCCAGTAGCAGCCGCGGTAGAGGAATTGCCACATGTCTTCGATGCGATCCTCATCGGCGCCGATCAGCAGCGGCACGACGTGCTCGGTCAGGTAGGCGACGACGGCGAGCTCGCGGCCGTTCAGCGTCGCATCGCCGAGACCGGTGACGCCGTCCGCGGTCGTGATCTTGAGGGTGACGAAGTTGCGGTCCGGGCTCGTGACGACCACTTCGGCCTTGTCGATGGGCATCTTTGCTCCTGCGCGTGACGCGGCCCGAGGGTCGCTGACTGGTATGGCAAGTGCCATATTGCCACTGCCATACCAGTTGCGTCAAGCTATCGTGACCGTATGCCCGAGCCCGTGTCCCGCCCCACCGCGCGCTCGCTCGCCTACGGCCGGATCCGTGACGACATCGTCCGCGGAGTGTTCGCCCCCGGGACGCTTCTGTCCGAGAACGAGCTCGCGGCATCCCTCGGCCTCAGTCGGCAGCCGGTGCGCGAGGCACTGCTGCTCATCGCGCAGGAGGGACTCGTCGAGGTGCGGCCGCAGAGCGGCACCTACGTCACCCGCATCGATCCCGACCGGGTGCGTGAGGCGCAGTTCATCCGCGAGGCCATCGAGCTCGCCTCGCTCGCGGCGTGCGCAGCGCCGACCGAGGAAGAGGAGCGGATGCTGCGCGACATCATCGCGCGCCAACGCTCCGCATCCGACCGCGATGCGCTCTACCCGCTGGACGAGGAGTTCCATCGCGCCCTGCTGGGGCTGGCCGGGCACGCCAACGCCTGGGCCGCGGTCAGCGCCGCCAAAGGCCACCTCGATCGCGCGCGCTACGTGGGCATGAGCGCCACCCGTGCCGTGCAGGACTACGTCGACGACCATGAGCGGGTGCTCGATGCGCTCGCCGCAGGCGACGCGGATGCCGCGGCCGAGGCTCTGCGCGAGCACCTGCGCTTCGTCTTCGCCGACCTCGACGCCGTGCGGATGCAGCATCCGGAGCTGTTCGACGGCGCCGATGCACCTCGCACCAGGACACCGCGCACGGGTCGCACCGCCCGGCGGTGACCGACGGCGGGGCCGTGTGCCTCCGAACCCTTGGTACCGTCGGTAGATGATCACCGGTGTCGTGCTGAAGTTCGTCCTCTTCGCGGCGGCGCTGATCCTGGTGGTGCTCCTGGTGCGGCGCGCGTTCAAGAAGCCGAACCGTGCGAAGGCCCAGCCCGACCGCATCCGGATGCCGAAGCTCGTGCTGATCATCGCCTGGAGTCTGCTGGGCCTCGGCCTCCTCATGTCGCTGCTGGCGTTCGGCAGCGGCAACATGCGCGACCCGGTTCCGTTCCGCATCGCCTCGGTGGTGATGGTGGCCGGCGGGCTGCTCGTCCTGCTGGTGTACAACAACTGGTACCTCGCTCCGGGCCGCGACGAGATCGCGTTCGGCACCGTCTTCGGCGGCGCCAAGGTGATCCGCTACAGCGACATCGCCACCTATCGGACGGTCGACCGCGGCGGCCGGCGGATGCTGTTCCTGTCGTCGTCGTCGGGGACGAAGCTCAGCGTCAACCTCGCGGCCCACGACGTGTCGCCGCTGCTCGCGTACATCGAGTTCCACCGGCGCAACGGGCGCTGGCCCGCCGGCGGGGAGTTGCGCGCCTGAGCGCCGGTCTACCGTCGGGGCGCTGAAGCGTCGGCGTCAGCGCTGCTTCTCGGCGCACGGGACGCACAGTTCGGCGAACGGCCGCACCTCCAGGCGTGCCGCCGGGATCGGCTGACCGCATCGGGTGCAGACGCCGTAGCGGCCGTCGTCCAGGCGCACCAGTGCGCCCTCGACCTGCGCGAGTTCGGACCGCGCTGCCTCGGCGAGACCCTGCAGACGCGACCACTCCGCCGACAGCGGCACGCCTTCGGGGTCGTGCTCGTCGTCGTCGCTCAGGCTGCTGCGGTCGTGCTGGAGCGCTTCCAGTGCGTCATCGATCGTGGTCACCCTGGCCGCGGCATCCGCTCGCAGCTCCTGCAACCGCGCACGCGCATCCTGGGGCATTCCCTCACCCTAGGTGCCGTCGTAGCATCGTGCCATGACCAAGTACCTCATCTCCTTTCCGAGCGAAGCGATGGTGCTCACCGCCGAGGAGTTCCCGATCGTCGTCGCCGAGTCGCACGCCGTCATCGAGGAGGCGAAGGCCGCAGGTGTCTACGTGTTCGGTGGCGGGATCGACGAGCAGGTCGATCCCGTGCTCGTCTCCGCCGACGGATCGGTGAGCACGATGATCTACCGGGGCTCCGAACTCAACGGCGGGTTCACCGTGCTCGAACTGCCGACCCGCGAGGATGCGATCGAGTGGGCACGGAAGATCGCCGCCGCCTGCCGCTGCCCGCAGGAGCTCCGCGCGTTCGGGTACGACCCGGCCAGCTGACTACGACTCAGCGCACCGGGGCGCTGCTTCGACCTGTGGGTCGTCCGCTGAGCTCGGCATCCAGCGTCTCCTGCGCGATACGCATGCCCTCTGCGTAGGCAGGCTCCTGCAGGCGCGACCACATCACGTCCTCCGGAACGTCCTCGACCTGGCTGACCACCCACCAGATGTTGCCGAACGGGTCCTTGATGCGACCGCCACGCTGGCCGAACGCGCTGTCCGAGAGGTCGGTCACGACCCGTCCCCCGGCTGTAAGGGCCTTGGCGAATGCGGCGTCCGCATCCGCGACCCACACCCGCAGCAGGCTCGGCAGCGCCGGCCACTCCGGCCGACGATCGAAGGCGAGCACGACGGTGTCGCCGACGCGGATCTCCCCGTGGCCGATCGAGCCGTCTTCGGTGGCCACACGTGCGAGTTCCTCTCCGTCGAACACGGCCACGACGAAGTCGAGGAACGCGCCGGTGTCGTCGGTGACGACCCACGGGGCGATGCTCGTGTAGCCGGTGGGGGTGGAGTTGTGCAGTTCGGACATGTCCGGTTCCTTTCGGGAAGGTGTGCTGATGTCGGCAACGCTACGCAAGGAGTAGGACCGTTCCCGTCCTAGATCTGAAGGACAATGGAGGCATGGCCGGACCCACGTCACGACTGCTGTCGCTGTTGTCGTTGTTGCAGACCTCTCGAACCTGGTCGGGCAGCGAACTCGCCGACCGCCTGGAGATCACGCACCGCACCGTCCGCCGAGACATCGATCGGTTGCGCGAGATGGGGTATCCGATCGAGGCCGATCTCGGAGCGCACGGCGGGTATCGTCTGGTCGCGGGCAGCTCGATGCCGCCCCTGCTTCTCGAGGACGACGAAGCGGTGGCAGTCGCTCTGGGCCTGCGCACGATCGCGGTCCATGGGCTGCCCGAACTCGAGGACGCCGGCGTCCGGGCGCTCACCAAACTCAGCCAGTCGCTGCCCGCTCGGCTGCGGTACCGAGTGCACACCCTCGCGGCGGCGGCGATGTCCTGGGGGCCGCGGTCGGGAACCGCCGTCGATCCGGACGTCCTCACCGTGCTCGCTGCCGCCACGGCCAATCGCGAGAGAGTGCGCTTGTCGTACGAGGATCGCGGCGGCCGGTTCAGTGCCAGGCACGTCGAACCCCAGCGACTGGTGAACGCAGGCCAGCACTGGTACTTCATCGCCTTCGACATCGAGCGCGACGACTGGCGCCACTTCCGCGTCGACCGGATCACGCAGCCGCGGGGCACCGGTGTGCGGTCACGCGAGATTCTGCGCGAGGAGGACATGCTGCGGCATCTCGAGCATGCCGAGCTCGCGATGGCTCCTACCTATCGCGCGGACATCACCCTGCACCTCCCGATGGACGAGGCGCGGTCGCGGCTGCGCGATCACCTCGGCGACGGTGAGCTCATCGCAGAAGGGGAGGGCACGAGGTGGCGAAGCGGAATCGACACGGTCGAATGGCTGGCGATGCGGCTGCTTCTTCTCGACTGCCACTTCGTCGTCCACGCGCCGCAAGAACTGCGGGACCACCTTGATCGGATCCACGAACGCACTCGCAACCCGGAGGCGTGACGCACGGATGCCTCGACGCTGCTGCGTCGAGGCATCCGTTCCTGCGTCCGGCGTCAGCCGACGGTCGCCGCGATGTCGGGCTGGTCGCTGAAGATGCCGTCCATGCCCGCATCGAGGAAGACCTGGATCTCCCCGGCGAGGTCACCCGCGGCGAACGGGTCGCTCGATGAGCGGAACTCGGCGGGCAGGAACTGATTCTCCAGGCGGAACGTCCAGCCGTGCACGGAGAGCCCGGCCGCGTGCGCATCCGCGATCACGGGTGACGGCGCGGCGAGGGTTCCCGCCGGTGTGCGCGGGATCAGCACCGACTTCTCGACACCGACGCCGTCGGCATAGTCGGCGATCTCGGCGAGGCCGGTCGGCGTCACCAGGTCGGCGTATGTGCGCGGGTCACCCGCGACCGTGAAGTCGTAGGGGCGTCCGGACGAGCTGATCAGCTGGGCCAGGTGCACGTCGGTGAGGCCGCTCAGCTCCTGCAGGTTCGACACCTCGAAGCTCTGCACGATCACGGGTGCATCGACGTGATCGACGCCGTTCGCCTGCAGGGCGGCGACGAGGGGCTCCTCGAGCGAGAGGCCGATCGAGTCGAAGTAGGACGGATGCTTCGTCTCGGGGTAGACGCCGATCTGGCGACCATCGCAGCTGACCGAGTGGCGCGCCAGGTCGATGACCTCGTCAAGGGTCGGAATCAGGTACAGCCCGTCGAAGGCGGTGTTTCCCGGGCGCACCTGGGGCAGGCGCTCCTTGGCGCGCAGGGTGCGCAGCTCTGCGAAGGTGAAGTCCTCGGTGAACCAGCCGGTGATGCTCGCCCCGTCGATGGTCTTCGTCGTCTTGCGGTCGGCGAACTCGGGCCGGGACGAGACATCGGTGGTGCCGCTGATCTCGTTCTCGTGGCGGGCGACGAGCACGCCGTCCTTCGTCGAGACCACGTCGGGCTCGATGTAATCGGCGCACTGCACGATCGCCTGCTCGTAGGCGGCGAGCGTGTGCTCCGGGCGGTAGCCGCTCGCTCCGCGGTGGCCGATGACCGAGACGAGCTCGGGCTCGATCTTCGTGCGCTGGAGGTCGATCACGGCGAACTCGGTGTCGTCGGGTGTGCCGGGCACGCGGGCGTCGTTGCCGGGGTAGTTGTTGTCGTTGGCGATGAGCAGGCGGCCGTCGCGCAGCTGCACGATCGTCTCGAGCGACTGCACCGGCATCGAGAAGACCTCGCCGCTGCCGTATCCGTTTCCGGCGCTGAGGTCATCGGGGTTGGCGATGCGGAGAGCGTCGAGCACCAGCGTCTTCTCCAGGTACCCGTCGGCGTCGGTCTTCTTCAGGTTGATCTCGTAGATGCGCTTCGTCACCGCCTGATCGCCTTCGAAGTCGTCGCGCTCGACGACGAGCAGCACGTCGTTCTTGACCGTGAAGGCGTCGCCGATGACGTTCGCCTCCTGGTCGGTCTGGTAGCTCCAGGTGCGGCCGGTGTAGGCGCCGCTCTTCGTGTCGAACTCGAGGATCTCGCGGCGACGCAGGTCGGTCTCGGCTGCGTAGGAGCCCTCGACGATCGGGTAGAGGTAGCGGCCGTTCTTCGAGCCCGCCAGCGCCTCGAAGCCACGGCTCGCCCGCAGGGTCGGGGTCTCGCCGGGCTGCAGGTACGGGTTCTGCGGCGACTTCACGCCGTCGAGCGAGAAGGGCATGTCGAGCAGCGTGCCCTCGGCGTCGAAGTGCAGCAGGAACGGCCCGAACTCCTCGCCGACCCAGAAGCTGCCGTCCTTTGCGCGGACGACCGACTCGATGTCGAAGTCCGCGCCGGTGAGCAGGCGCTCGGCCGTGCCGTCGTTGACGATCGGGAAGTCGAGCAGCCCGTTGCGGTCGTTGTACGAGATGAAGCGCTCGACGGCGATCTCGCCGGCGCCGCCCCCGGCGGTCTGCCAATCGGGGCGCACGAGGTAGTTGCGCAGCAGGAAGTCGGCCGAGTTGCCCTTCGCGCCGAAGCCGTTGTCGGGCTGCGCCCAGAAGGTGCCGTCGCCGTTGTCGATCACCGCGGAGAAGCCGGGAATGACCTGGCCGTCCCACGGGCCCTGACGGCCGTTGCCGGGTGATGCCAGCGCTCCGGATGCCGGGCCGTCGGCCAGGAAGTCGGCCGACAGCTCGGCCCAGGCGACGAGCGTCGGCTCGAACGCGTGCATCTTCGACGTCGGGGTGGTCTGATTCGATGCCTGCGCCGGCGCGGCGAAGAGCAGGGTGGCTGCGGTGGCGGCGACGGTCGCGGCGGCGAGGGCGCGGGAGACTCTTCTCATGCCGCGAGTCAATCGGCGCCGCCCGCCGCGTCAGTGACGCCGGCGTGACCGGTGGATGGCGGCGAGGTGAACGGATGCCGGACGGCGCGGTCCGATGCCGGGTGGTCAGCTCTTGGTGAGGTCCTGCGCGAGCATCACGAGGATGCCGCTGGGTCCGCGCAGGTAGGTGAGCTTGTAGACGTCCTGATAGTTCGCCACCCCGCGGAGCGGGTGGTATCCGTGCCGTGCCGCGATGGCGAGGGAATCGTCGATGTCGTCGACGGAGAAGGCGACGCGGTGCATCCCGATCTCGTTCGGCAGCGTCGGCTCGGTCTCGATCGCCTCGGGGTGGATGTACTCGAAGAGCTCGATCTGACCTTGCCCGTCGGGTGTCTGGAGCACGGCGATCTTGGCGTGGTTGCCGTCGAGGCCGACGGCGGTGTCGGCCCATTCGCCGCTGACCTCGTCGCGTCCGAGCACGGTGAGGCCGAGGTCGGAGAAGAACGAGATCGTCTCCTCGAGATCGCGGACGGCGATGCCGATGTTCTCAAGCTTGATCGTCATGGGGGGATGCTACTCGCTGCCCACGACGAGAGGTCGGCCCGCGCCCGAGGTTACGCGCGCGGGAGCCGGCGGTGGACCCCCGGCTCTCCCGGCGGCGCGCCGTAGAATCGGATCAGTATCCGCTGCACGATGAGAGGGGTGAGCACTCTGGCCGAGACCAGGCATCCCATCGATTCGAATGCCGGTCACTCGCCCAGGGTCGGCAACCTCGACGATCTGCGCCGCAGCAACCTGTCCACGGTGCTGAGCCTCGTGCACGCGAACCGTGCTCTCTCCCGTTCGGAGATCACGAAGGCGACCGGCCTCAACCGCTCGACCGTCGCGACCATCGTGGTCGAGCTCGAAGAGCTGGGGCTCGTCTCGGCCACACAGCCGCGCGAGCACAAGCGGATCGGGCGGCCCAGTTCCGTCATCGCACCCACGGATCGGGTGGTGGCGATCGTCGTCAACCCGGAACTGGATGCGACGACGATCGGCGTCGTCGCCCTGGGGGGCCGGGTGCTGCGGTCCGTCCGTTTTCAAACGGACCGTGTGCCCTCCGCGACCGAGGTCGTCAACGCGGTGACGGCGGTCCTCTCCGGCATGCGTCCTCAGCTCGACGCGGATCATTCCGTCGTGGGCATCTCCCTCGCCATCCCCGGACTCGTCCGGGTGCATGACGGACTCGTGAAGCTGGCTCCGCACCTGGAATGGGTGGACGAGCCGATCGTGGAGACGCTTGCCGCCCGCACCGGCCTCCCGGTGTTCGCCGGCAACGACGCGAACGCCGGTGTCGTCGCGGAGGCGCTGTTCGGCGCGGGCCGCGATCAGGACAACGTCGTGTATCTGAACGGCGGGGCGAGCGGAATCGGCGCCGGCATCATCGCCGGCCGTCGCTCCCTGATCGGAGCGCACGGATACGGCGGTGAGCTCGGCCACACCGTCGTCAACTCGTCGGGCGTGATGTGTCATTGCGGTGCCACGGGCTGTCTCGAGACCGAGGTCACCCGTTCTGCACTGCTGCACGTGCTCGAGCTGAGTGAGGACGACGTCGACACCCTCGAAGCGCGGCTCGGGGAGGCGTATGCCGATAGCCGGGACGTCCGGACGGTCGTCGACCGGCAGCTGCGCTATCTGGGTGTGGCTCTCCGGAACATCGTCAACACGTTCAATCCGGAACTGGTGATCCTCGGCGGCTTCCTCGCGACTCTGCACAGGGTGGGCGGCCTGTACCTGGAGGACACGGTGCGTTCGTCTGCGCTGTCCGGCCCCTCGGACGACGTGACGATCGTCGCATCCGCTCTGGGCCGCGACAACCTTCTCATCGGCGCGGCAGAGCTGGCGTTCGCGGCTGTCCTGCGCGATCCGTCGTCGGCCGCACCTCGCGCCGTCGCGGGATGAGCCGCCTCGGCGCGCTCAGATTCCCTGGCCGCTAACTTCGGGCGTCGCGACGCGCGAACCGCTGCTGCAGCAGCACGGCGGCGACGATGATGATGCCCTTCGCGATGTTCTGCACAGACGAGGAGAGGTTGTTCTGGACGAACACGTTCGACAGCGTCGCGAAGATCAGCACGCCGAAGACCGTGCCGGTGATCGTTCCGCGACCGCCGGCGAGCAGTGTGCCACCCACGACGACGGCGGCGATCGCGTCGAGTTCCGCGAGGGTGCCGTGCGTCGACGTTCCGGCAGTCGTGCGGCCGAGGATCATCACCGCCGCGATGCCGGCAGTGAGGCCGGCGATCGCGTACAGCCACATGGTGTGGCGCTTGACGTTGATACCGGCGAGGCGCGCGGCCTCGCGGTTGCCGCCGAGCGCGACCGTGCGACGGCCGAAGGTCGTGCGGTTGAGCAGCACCCAGCCCGCGCCCGCCACGAACGCGAAGATCCAGATGAGCATGTCGACGCCGAGGAAGTCGCCGCTGAGGAACTTGACGAACCCGCGGTCGTCGATGGTGAGGGTGCGGCGGCCGGCCAGGATCTCGGCCAGGCCGCGCGCGGCGACGAGCATCGCGAGCGTCGCCATGAACGCGACCACCTTGCCGTAGGCGATGACGACGCCGTTGATGAGCCCGGCACCGATGCCCACCGCCAGCGCGATGACGACCATCATGACCCAGTGCGTCCGGTCGGCGAAGTTCTGCATGACGCTGAGGGTCGCGACGACCGAGGCGAGACCCATCACCGATCCGACCGACAGGTCGATGCCACCGCCGATGATCACGAACGTCATGCCGATGCTGAGCACCCCGATGATCGAAGCCTGCCGCAGGATGACGAGGACGTTGTTCACCGAGGTGAACGAGTCTCCCGAAGTCGCGGCGCCGATGATCACGATCAGGGCGAGAGCGAGCACGAGACCGAGATTTCTGCCGACGGGCCCGCTCAGCGCGCGCCTCCAGGCGGGAACGGTGCTCCCGGTCTGGATATCGGTCGTCATGGTGCCCGGCGCCGGCATCCGTTCCGCGGCCGGGATGCCCTGGTTGTTCTGGTCGCTCACGCTGCGGTTCCTTTCATGATGAGATCGAGCACTCCGTGCTCATCGATCTCTGCTGCCGGCACGGTGCTGAGGACATTCCCGTCGGAGACGACGAGCACCGTGTCGGCCAGCCCCAGTACTTCTTCGATCTCGCTGGAGACGATGACGATGGCGTTGCCGGCAGCGGCGAGGCGCCGGATCAGCGCGTAGATCTCGGTCCTCGCGCCGACGTCGACGCCGCGAGTCGGCTCGTCGAGCAGCAGCACCCGGGTGCCGTGCACCAGCCATCGCGCCAGGAGGATCTTCTGCTGGTTGCCGCCCGACAGCGTGATCGCCGGCCGGTCGGGGTCTGCGGGGCGAAGCTCGAGCGCATCGATCTGCTCGCGGGCGGCCTTGCGCTCCGACTTCTCGTCGAGGAACCCGGCCTTGGCGAATCGGGGGATCGACGAGAGCGTCACGTTCACGAAGATCGGCTCTTCGGGGACCAGGCCCTGGCTCTTGCGCTCTTCGGGAGAGAGGCCGATGCCGGCTCTGACCGCCGCGACGACCGAGCCGCGACGCAGCGGCTTCGAGCCCACGCGCACCGAACCGAACCCGGCCTTGCGTGCACCGTAGATCGTCTCCAGGATCTCGGTGCGGCCCGACCCGACCAGGCCGGCCAAGCCGACGACCTCGCCGGCTCGCACCGAGAAGCTCACGTCGGAGAACACACCGGGAAGACCGAGATGATCGACCTCGAGGATCACCGGCGCGTCATCCGGGATGGCGACGGCGGGCGGGAAGACGTTCGCGACCTCTCGACCGGTCATCAGCCGGATGAGCTCGCTGGTGGGGGTGTCGGCGACAGGGAGACCGTTGGCCGTCGAGCGTCCGTCCTTGATGACGGTGATCCGGTCGCCGATCTGCCGGATCTCTTCCAGACGATGCGTGATGTACACGACCGCGATCCCCGCCGCCGTCAGCTCGCGGATCACGGTGAAGAGGCTCTTGACCTCTTCGTTGTCGAGCACCGCGGAGGGCTCGTCCATGATGATCAGCTTGATGTCGCGCGAGAGCGCTCTGGCCATGCTCACGATCTGCTTGTTGGCGGCGCTGAGCAGGCCGACCTCGGTGTTCGGCGAGATCGAGCCATGACCGAGGCGCTTCATCAGTTCGCGGGCCTGCCGGTTGGTCTGAGCGCGCCGGGTGAAGACCCCCCGTGTCAGTTCGTGCCCCAGGAAGATGTTCTCGGAGACCGTCAGGCCGTCGACGACATCCAGCTCCTGGTACATCGTGGCGATGCCGATCTCGAGGGCCGACTCCGGCGTCGGCAGCTCGACCTGCTCGCCGCGCCAGACGATCTCTCCCTCGTCGGGCGCGTGCACACCGGCGAGCACCTTGATGAGCGTGGACTTCCCCGCGCCGTTCTGGCCGAGGATGCAGTGGACCTCGCCGGCCCTGACGTCGAGATCCACGCCCTTCAGAGCCCGAACGCCGGCGAACGCCTTGGTCAATCCTCGAACGGTGAGGAGCGCCTCATGGTCGACTTTGATCATTCACGCAACATAACAGAGCCGCTCCGGACGCCGCTACGGGAATGGCGAAATTCCGCCGCCATTCCTCGCTTTCGGGCGCGGCGATGAGGGTAGACAACCCCATCGGCCGCTGTTATGTTTTGGCTCAAGCCAATTGGTCAATCGGTGACCAGGCCTATTGCATCCATCTCGAAGGAGAGAATCACATGGCAATGACACGCAGCACCACCGGTCGCATCGCGTTGGGGCTCGGCGCAGTTTTCATGGCGGCCACTCTGCTCACCGCCTGTTCGGAGGGCGCAGACGACGGCGACGTCGTCGACCAGGGCACATCCACCGAGGAGAACGCAGCCGAAGGCGACACGGTCGTCATCGGCTGGTCCGGACCCGCGGCGGACCACGGATGGCTCGGCGCCATCAACTCCGGCGCCATCGCCGCAGCCGACAGCTTCGGCGACGTCGACCTCCGCGTCGCCGAAGGCACGAACGACGTCACCGCGCAGATCGCGGCCATCGAGACGTTCATCAACGACGAGGTCGACGCGATCGTGCTGCTCCCCAGCGACGGCGCCGCGCTGACCGAGGTCGCGATCAAGGCGATGCAGGCCGGCATTCCGGTCATCAACGTCGACCGCGAGTTCTCCAGCCCCTTCGCCGCACGAGCGACGGTCCTCGGCGACAACTACGGCATGGGCGTCAGCGCCGGCACCTACATCTGCGAGCAGCTGGGCGACACCCCGGACGCCGTGGTCGCCGAGATCGCCGGCATCGACTCGCTCCCGCTCACGCAGGACCGTTCCGACGGCTTCAAGGACGCGCTCGATGACTGCGGCCTGGAGGTCAGCAACCGCGTGGCGGCTGACTTCACCGTGCAGGGTGGTGAGGCCGCGACCTCTCAGCTGCTGTCGGCGGCGCCGAAGATCGACGCGATCTGGAACCACGACGACGACCAGGGCATCGGCGTGCTGGCCGCGATCGACGCTGCGGGTCGCGACGAGTTCTTCATGGTCGGCGGCGCGGGTTCGCAGAACGCGATGGAGGCCATCGAGGCCGATGACTCGGTCCTGAAGGCGACGATCGTCTACCCGTCGACCCAGGCTGCGGACGGGATCGCTCTCGCCCGGCTCATCGCACAGGGCAAGACGGTCGGCGACCTGGTCACCCCCAGCGTCCCGAACCGGATCGTGCTGGATGCTCCGGTCATCACCAAGGAGAATGTCGGGGACTTCATCGACCTCGCCTTCGAGTCCTGAGAACGCTCTTCGGGGCGTTCGGCCGCAGCCGGACGCCCCGAACGACACGCAACGAGGAGAACGACACGTGTCACGTCAACTACGCGTAGCCATGATCGGCTACGGATTCATGGGAGCGACGCATTCGCAGGGCTGGCGAGTGGCTCCCCGCTTCTTCGACCTTCCGGCCGAGCCGGTCATGCAGGTCGTCGTCGGACGCAACGAAGACGCCGTCAGTGCCGCGGCCCGCAAATGGGGCTGGGCGGAGCATGCGACCGACTGGCGTGATGTCATCGCGCGCGATGACATCGACGTCGTCGACGTCGTGACCAGCGGTGACAGCCACGCCGAGATCGCGATCGCCGCCCTCGAAGCCGGCAAGCACGTGCTGTGCGAGAAACCGCTCGCGAACACGGTCGCGGAGGCCGAGGCGATGGTGGCCGCAGCCGCGCGTGCCGGCGCCGCGGGCACGCAGTCTATGGTCGGGTTCACCTATCGGCGCGTTCCGGCCGTGGCCTACGCCCGCAGCCTGATCGCCGACGGCCGCATCGGAACGGTGCGCCAGATCCGCGCGTCGTATCGCCAGGATTGGCTGATGGATGCGGAGGCGCCGCTCACCTGGCGCCTGCAGAAGGAGCGGGCGGGCTCCGGCTCGCTGGGCGACATCGGCGTCCACGCCGTGGACCTCGCCGAGCACCTGACCGGACTGCAGCTCACCGCCGTCGCCGGAGTGCTCGAGACGATCGTCACCGAGCGTCCGCTGATGGGGGAGAGTATCGGGCTGTCGGGAACGGCATCCGCCGAACGCGGTGAGGTGACCGTCGACGACCTGGCCATCTTCACCGGCCGCTTCGCCGACCCCGCCGGCGGTGCCGGCGCGCTGGGATCGTTCGAGGCGACCCGGTTCGCGACGGGCCGGAAGAACGCCCTGCGCATCGAGATCTCGGGTTCCACAGGAGCGCTCGCGTTCGACCTCGAGCGGATGAACCAGCTCGAGTTCCACGACGCGACCGTTCCGCCTCTCGAGCAGGGGTTCCGCACGATCCTGGTCACCGAGCACGATCACCCCTACCTCGCTCCCTGGTGGCCGCCCGGCCACATGCTCGGCTACGAGCACGCGTTCTCCAACCAGGTTCACGATTTCGTGAACGCGGTGGTGACCGGCGAGGCGGCGACGCCGTCGTTCGCCGAGGGTCTGCATCTTCAGAAGGTGCTCGAGGCCGTACAGCAGAGCTCCGCCGCCGACGCGGCATGGCGGCCGGTCGACTGACCGGCCCGCACCGATACGCGAACGAAAGGACCAGACATGGCACGACCGATCACTCTCTTCACCGGCCAGTGGGCCGACGTGCCCCTCGAAGAGGTCGCGCGCCTCGCCTCCGAGTGGGGATACGACGGACTCGAGCTCGCCTGCTGGGGGGATCACCTCGACCCCTGGCGGTGGGATGACGACGAGTACGTCCAGGGACGACTCGACCTGCTGGCGAAGTACGACCTGAAGGTCTACGCGATCTCGAACCACCTCAAGGGCCAGGCGGTCTGCGACGATCCCATCGACCAGCGCCACCGCGACATCCTCTCCGACCGCGTGTGGGGAGACGGTGACCCCGAGGGCGTCCGGCAGCGGGCGGCCGAGGAGATGAAGAACACCGCGCGTCTGGCGGCGAAGCTCGGAGTGAAGACCGTCATCGGGTTCACCGGGTCGTCGATCTGGAAGTACGTCGCGATGTTCCCGCCGGCATCCCAGGAGATGATCGATGCGGGATACCAGGACTTCGCCGATCGATGGAACCCGATCCTCGATGTCTTCGACGAAGTCGGCGTGCGCTTCGCGCACGAGGTGCATCCGTCGGAGATCGCGTACGACTATTGGACGACGGTGCGCACGCTCGAGGCGATCGGCCATCGGGAGGCGTTCGGCCTCAACTGGGATCCGAGCCACTTCATCTGGCAGCAGTTGAACCCGGTCGACTTCATCCTCGAGTTCGCCGACCGGATCTACCATGTCGACTGCAAGGACGTGAAACTGAACCTCGGCAACGGACGCAACGGCCGGCTGGGCTCGCACCTCGCGTGGGCGGACATGCGGCGTGGCTGGGATTTCGTGTCGACCGGTCGCGGCGACGTGCCGTGGGAGGCGTCCTTCCGCGCTCTGAATCAGATCGGGTACGACGGGCCGATCTCGGTGGAATGGGAGGATGCAGGTATGGATCGACTCATCGGTGCGCCGGAGGCGCTGGACTTCGTGCGACGCAACGCGTTCGCGGCACCGGATGCGGCGTTCGACGCCGCCTTCTCGAGCCGCTGAGTACGACCGGTCGTCGCGCCGTTGAGCTGCACTGCACCCACCGAATCGACGACCGTCGCGATCTGGATGTCGGCGATGGGTGAGCGGCGGTGGGTGCCGTGAGCGCGGATTCGACGGGCGCGACGATCGACGACGTTCGACGGAGCAACCTCGCTCAGGTGATGAAGATCGCGCATCAACGAGGGCCGGTCTCGCGTTCGGAGCTGGCGAAGGCCACCGGGATCAGCCGGTCGACCATCGCCGCCCTCGTCGCCGACCTTCATGAGCGCGGTCTCGTCACCGAGACCCACGGCGTCGCCAAGCGGGTCGGGCGGCCCAGCCTCGTGGTGACGGCAGCACCGACCACGGCGGCGATCGCGATCAACCCCGAGGTCGACGCCACGCACCTGGCCATCGTGACGCTCGGCGGCCGCGTGGTGCGACACGTCACCCACCGGCACGAGCGCGTGCCGACCCCGGGCGAGTTCCTGAACGCGGTCACGGCGATCCTCGACGGCATGCGCCCTGAGCTCGATGCGCGCTACCGTCTTCTCGGTGTCGGCGTGGCCGTTCCCGGGTTGGTGCGGGCGGATGACGGCACGGTGCTGCTCGCGCACCATCTGGGCTGGAGCGACGTCTCGTTCACCGGCGAGATGTCGGATGCGGTCGGCCTGCCGGTCTACGCGGCCAACGACGCGAACTGCGGTGTGATGGGCGAGGCGGCATTCGGGGCGGGGCGCGACCTCGGCACGATCGTGTATCTCAACGGCGGGCCGAGCGGAATCGGCGGGGCCATCGCCGTCGGCGGCGGAGTGCTCGGCGGGCACACCGGCCATTCGGGGGAGTTCGGGCATTCGCTGGTCGAATCGTCGGGGCAGCCCTGCCACTGCGGAGCGGTCGGATGCCTGGAGACGGAGGTGCGCCGGGACCGGCTGCTGCAGTCCGTGCGACTCGACTCGTCACGCATCGACGAGCTGATGCCGGCGCTGAGCAGGGCGTGGCTCGATCCTTCGACCGCCGGGCGCCAGGAGATGCAGCGTCAGATCCGGTACCTCGGTGTCGCGCTGCGGGGCATCGTCAACAGCCTGAATCCGCGGTGCGTGGTGCTCGGCGGCTTCCTCGGAACGCTGCTCAAGGTCGTCGGCGAGGCCGAGATCAAGCGCGCGGTGGGCGGAACGCTGCCGGGTGGCTTCGAGGACCTGATGCTCCGGCCGGCCGCGCTCGGCGACGAGATCCTTCTGGTCGGCGCCGCCGAGATGGTGTTCCAGCCCGTGATCGACGACCCGACGCGCCTCTCCCTGATGCCGCTCACGGCTCGAGTGCCGTCACTGACCTGAGGCGTCGTCGCGTCTGACGACTGACTGTCGGCTGGCGCCGGCTCAGCCGAAGAGCAGCGTCAGCACGGTCGCGCCGCCGCCGCCGAGGATCAGCGCGATGATCGTCGTCCACGCGACGATGCGGATGCGGCGATTGCGGCGCTCGCCGAGATCGCCGTAGTCCTCGCCCTGGTCCTGCTTGCTGAGATCGCTCATGCGTCGACCGGCTCCGTGACGGTCGGGCCGAAGTACGAGGGAAGCGTCGCGCGCGAGCGTTCGCGCAGCTCGGCGACCGAGACGGTGAAGACGTCCTGCACCTCGAGCGAGGCGCCGTCCGGGTGGTTGTCGGTCACGCCGATGCGCAGCACCGGGTAGTCGCGACCGGCGCAGAGGCCCTGGAACTTCACGTCGTCCTCGCGGGGAACGGTCACGATGACGCGGCCGGTGGACTCGGAGAAGAGGGCGGTCGCCGCATCCACCCCTTCACGCTCGATGATCTCGTTCAGCCAGACGCGCGCGCCGACGCCGAAGCGCATGACGCCCTCGGCGAGGGTCTGCGCGAGGCCGCCCTCGGAGAGGTCGTGCGCCGAGGAGATCAGCCATTCGTCGCGGGCGGCGGCGAGGAGGCCGGCGAGGCGCTTCTCTGCGGCGAGGTCGACCTTCGGCGGGCGACCGCCGAGGTGGTCGTGCACGACGTCGGCCCAGGCGGAACCCGAGAGCTCGGTCGCGGTGGTGCCGAGCAGGTAGATGTTCTGGCCCTCGTCCTGCCATCCCGAGGGGATACGGCGCGAGACGTCGTCGATGATGCCGAGCACGCCGACGAGCGGGGTCGGGTGGATCGGCACGTCGCCGGTCTGGTTGTAGAACGAGACGTTGCCGCCGGTGACCGGGGTGCCCAGTTCGAAGCATCCGTCGGCGAGCCCGTCGACCGTCTGCCCGAACTGCCACATGACCTCGGGGTTCTCCGGCGAGCCGAAGTTGAGGCAGTCGGTGATGGCGGTCGGCACGGCGCCGGTGACGGCGACGTTGCGGTACGCCTCGGCGAGAGCGAGCTGCGCGCCCGCGTACGGGTCGAGCTGGCTGTAGCGGCCGTTCGCGTCGGTGGAGATCGCGAAGCCGAGGCCGGATTCCTCGTCGACGCGGATCATGCCGGCGTCGTCGGGGAAGGCGAGGGCCGTGTTGCCGAGCACGAAGTAGTCGTACTGGTTGGTGATCCAGCTGGTGTCGGCGAGGTTCGGGGAGGCGACCAGCGCGAGGAACTGCTTGCGCAGCTCTTCGGGGTCGTTCGACCGGGGCAGGTTCTCGGCGGCATCCGCCTGCAGGGCATCGATCCACGTCGGGTAGGCGACCGGGCGGTCGTAGACGGGGCCGTCGACAGCGACCGTCGACGGGTCGACGTCGACGATGCGCTCGCCCTGCCAGTCGATGATGAGGCGTCCGTCGCCGGTGACCTCGCCCAGCACGGAGGTCTCGACCTCCCACTTGTTCACGACCTCGAAGAAGGCGTCGAGCTTCTCGGGGGCGACGATGGCCATCATGCGCTCCTGCGACTCCGACATGAGGATCTCCTCGGCCGTGAGCGACGGGTCGCGCAGCAGCACGTTGTCGAGGGACACCTTCATGCCGCTGTTGCCGTTGGCGGCCAGTTCGCTGGTCGCGCACGAGATGCCGGCCGCGCCGAGGTCCTGGATGGCCTCGACGAGTTCGCCCTTGTAGAGCTCGAGGCAGCACTCGATGAGCACCTTCTCGGCGAAGGGGTCGCCGACCTGCACCGCGGGGCGCTTGGTGGGTCCGCCGTCGTCGAAGGAGTCGGATGCCAGGATGCTGGCGCCGCCGATGCCGTCGCCGCCGGTGCGGGCGCCGAACAGCACGACCTTGTTGCCGACGCCGGTGGCGTTGGCGAGCTTGAGGTCTTCGTGGCGGAGCACGCCGACCGCGAGCGCGTTGACCAGCGGGTTGGCCTGGTAGACCGAGTCGAAGACCGTCTCGCCGCCGATGTTCGGAAGGCCCAGGCAGTTGCCGTAGAAGCTGATGCCGCTGGTGACGCCGTGCACGACGCGGGCGGTGTCGGGGTGGTCGATGGCGCCGAAGCGGAGGGCGTCCATGACGGCGACCGGGCGGGCGCCCATCGAGATGATGTCGCGGACGATGCCGCCGACGCCGGTGGCCGCGCCCTGGAACGGCTCGATGAAGGAGGGGTGGTTGTGCGACTCGGCCTTGAAGGTGACGGCCCAGCCCTCGCCGACGTCGATGACGCCCGCGTTCTGGCCCATGCCCACCATCAGGCGTTCTTTCATCTCGTCGGAGACCTTCTCGCCGAAGCGGCGCAGGTAGTTCTTCGACGACTTGTAGGAGCAGTGCTCCGACCACATCACCGAGTACATCGCCAGCTCGCCAGAGGTGGGGCGGCGGCCGAGGATCTCCTTGATGCGGGCGTACTCGTCGTCCTTGAGTCCGAGGGCGCCGTACGGCTGCTCCTTCTCGGGCGTCGCGACGGCGTTCGACACGGAGTCGGGGACGTGCTTGTGGGCAGATGCTGCGGGGGCGGTGGTCACGCGCACTCCAAAGGAAGGGGCCGAGCGGGGCGTGTCCAGTCTACCGGGGGATGTCGGGTCCGCTTTTGGGGGTGCCCGAGCAGAAGCGACGTGAGTGGATGCTGGCGCCGAGCGGCGGGGTTCACGGTAAGCGCTTTGCCGCACGTATGTGCGTTCTGTAAGCGCTTCCTTCTCGGGGTTCCGCAGAAACCCCCGAAACTCAAGCCTCCCTGAACGACCCACAGCTTTAATCGAAGAATTCCTGTAAACGCTTGCACTCAGTCCATCAACCTCGCTACGGTCATCGGAACGCACGCTGACGTGCGCTCGAACGTGTGGCGAGGATGCTGCGCGGGCGATCCCGCCGGAAGGAGACTGTCGATGTTCCCGAACGTTCTGCACACTCGATCACCGAAGAGGCGAAGAGGAAGAACGGCGCTCGCCATCGCGGCTGCCGTCGCGCTCGCCGTTCCCGCCGTCGCGATCACCGAACCTCCCGCGCCTGCCGCCGCTGCGGCACCGGGCCCGAACGACACCACCGCCGTGATGTTCTCGTACACGTGGAACGCGATCGCTCGCGAGTGCACCGACACCCTTGGACCGGCCGGCTACGGCTACGTGCAGACCTCACCTCCGCAGGAGCACGTGCTCGGTGCGCAGTGGTGGACGCACTATCAGCCCGTCTCGTACGAACTCGACTCGCGACTCGGCTCCGAGGCCGAGTTCCAGAACATGATCGACACCTGCAACGACGCGGGTGTGAAGGTGATCGTCGACGCCGTCATCAACCATATGTCCGGCAAGAGCAGCGGCGGCACCGGATGGGCGGGCACGCAGTTCCAGCACTACGACTACCCGGGCTACTACCAGAGCCAGGACTTCCACTCCTGCCGGCGGGACATCGCCAACTATCAGGACCGGTGGGAGGTGCAGGAGTGCAACCTGGTGAACCTCTCCGACCTGAACACCAGCTCGACCTACGTGCAGAACACGATCGCGGCCTACCTCAACAAGCTCGTCGGGATGGGCGTCGCCGGGTTCCGTATCGACGCCGTGAAGCACATCGCCGCGAGCGACATGCAGGCTATCTGGAGCAAGGTGAACAACCGCGAGTCGCTCTACGTCGTGCAGGAGGTCATCCGCGCGAACGAACCCGTGCAGCCCGAGGAGTACACCTCGGTCGGCGACATCCACGAGTTCGCCTACGGGCGCAAGCTCAAGGAGGCGTTCGGGAACGGCACCATCAACTGGCTCATCGAGGGCGCGGGCATCGGACCGAGCTGGAGCGGCTTCCTCCCGAACGCGAACGCCGCCGTCTTCGTCGACAACCACGACACCGAGCGCAACAACGAGACGCTCTCCTACAGCAACGGGGCCGCCTACGACCTGGCGCAGATCTTCACTCTGGCGTGGAACTACGGATCGCCGTCGATCCACTCGGGCTACTCGTTCAGCGACAAAGAGACCGGACCCCTCACGGATGCTGGCGGCAACGTGATCGATCCGGTGCGGGGCCAGGGCAACTGGACGTTCAAGCACGCCCAGAACGACATCATGAACATGGTCGGTTTCCGCACGGCGACCTATGGCAAGCCGATCACCGACAAGTGGACCAACGGCAGCAGCGCGATCGCCTTCGGTCGCGGCGATTCGGGCTTCGTCGTCATCAACCGTGGCGGCTCCGCCATCAATCGCACGTTCACCACCAGCCTGCCCGATGGCACCTACTACAACGTGATCGACGCCGAGCGCGATGGCACCACCTGGACGGGACCGACCATTGCGGTCGCCGATGGGCAGTTCACCGCGACTGTCGGCGGGAACGACGCGATCGCTCTGCACGCCGACGCGAAGGCTGTTCCTGGCGGAGGAGGTGGCGCCCCGGTCGGCGATGACCTGACCGTCTACTACTCGACCTCGAAGAACTGGTCGGCGTACAACGTGCACTACAAGGTGGACACCGGCGCGTGGACTGCCGTGCCGGGGCAGGCGATGCAGGCCGCATGCGCAGGCTGGGTGTCGACGACGATCGACTCGAACGGATCGGCGGTGACGGCGGCGTTCAACAACGGATCCGGTACCTGGGATAGCAGGGGCGGGCAGGACTATGCGCTGTTAGGCACGACGGCTGCGGTGAGCAACGGTGTCGTGACGGCGGCGAACCCGTGCACACCGCCGCCGACGGACGACCTGACCGTGTACTACTCGACCTCCACGGGCTGGTCGGCATACAACGTCCATTACCGCGTCGGGTCGGGTGCCTGGACGGCTGTGCCGGGTCAGGCGATGCAGGCGGCCTGTACGGGATGGGTCTCGCGCACGATCGACTCGAACGGATCGGCAGTGACGGCGGCGTTCACCAACGGGTCGGGTGTGTGGGACAACAACGGCGGTGCCGACTACGCACTCACCGGTGTGACGGCTGCCGTGGGCAACGGGACGGTCACCACGCAGAACCCCTGCGGCTGATGAAGAGCGGCACCCGGGATGCTATGAACTCCCGGGTGCCGCTCTCGCGCGGGTTCTCGGCCTACTGCACCGACCAGCCGCCGTCTGAGGCAAGGATCGCGCCGTTGATGTTCACGGCGTCGTCGCTGAGCAGGAACGTGATCGATGCAGCCAGCTGCTCGGCAGTGGCGACGCTCGGAATCGCCTGCTGGAACGGGGTGAGGCGACTGGAGCCGTACTCCGACATGTTCGGAGGCATCGGGATGCCGGTCGCGACGCCACCCGGGGCGACGGAGTTCACGCGGATGCCCTTCGGCCCGTACATGAACGCCGCGGACTTCGTAACGCCGACGATGCCGTGCTTGCTGGCCGTGTAGGCGTTGCCCGAGGCGTTGCCGCGCAGGCCGGCCTCGCTGGAGACGTTGAGGATCGCACCGCGACCGGCAGCTTCCATGATCGGCAGCACCGCGCGCATGAGCTTGAACGGCGCGGTGAGGTTGATCGCGATGACACGGTCCCACACGGCATCCGACGTCTCGCCTGCAGGGGAGAAGTCGTCGTTGATGCCGGCGACGTTCGCGAGGGCATCGATGCGGTCACCGGCGGCGGCCACGACGGAGTCGATCGCGTCCTGCCGGGTGAGGTCTCCGGCGACGACGGTGATGTCGGGGAGCTCGGCCTTGAGGCCATCGAGCTTCTCGGCCGAGATGTCTGCAGCGATGACACGGCCGCCTTCGCGGGCGATGCGGGAGGCGGTCGCCCTGCCGATACCGGATGCCGCGCCGGTGACGATCACGGTCTTACCGGCGAAGCGGCCGGGCGTGCTCTGCTCGACCCAGCCCGTCGTGCCGGAGTCGGCGGGGATCTCGCCGCCGTTGGCTGCCCGGACGAGGTCGTCGACGACCGACTGCGGCATGGCGCCCTGGCTCAGGATGACGAGCTGCTGCAGGGGCAGCCCGAGAACCGGGGTGAGGAGTTCGGGGTCGGCGCCGGTCTGCGCGAAGAGGCCGCGGACGATCGGTCCGCCGACCTCGTCGTCGAGCCATTCGCCGATGGTGGACTGTGCAGTGAGGGCCATGATGTCTCCTTCAGGCATTCCTTTGGCATTTCGCAACGGTGCGTCTACTTATGTTCGAGTGTACGCCTCGATACGCTCTGAGGGTGCCTCGTCCTCGCAGTGAGAAAGCGCGCCAGTCCGTGCTGGCGGCGATGCGCCGCGCGCTCGCCGCCGAGGGGTACGACGCGGTGACGATCGAGGGGCTCGCGGCCGAGGCGGATGTCTCGAAGCAGACGATCTACCGGTGGTGGCCGTCGAAGGCGGCGATCCTCGGTGAGGCGCTGCTCGACGGCTCGATCCCGGGCGCCGACGTCTCACTGCCGACGACGGATGACCTTGCCCGCGACCTGCGTGCCTGGGTGGAGCAGATGACGACCCACGTGGGCAGCGCTGAGAACACGGCGCTCGCTCGGGCGTTGATCGCGATCACCGCGACCGATCCGCAGTTGGGTGAGGCGCTGAACCGGCGGCTCGCCGGCCCGATCATCGCGTGGATCGTGGAGCGGATCGAGCGCGCGAAGACGGCTGGTGAAGTGCGGGCGGATGCGGATGCCGCCGTCATCGCCGACCAGTTCGTCGCCATGGCGTCGTACGCGTCACTGCTGGGCCGGCCGTTCAGCGCCGAGCGAGTGGATGCGACGGTCGACGTGCTGCTGCGCGGGATCGCCGCGCGGTAGCGGCGCTCACGGCGTCTCCTGTGAGACGGCGTCCTGCGGCGCGACCCTCTCCTGCTGCGAGCCCGCCGTCCGTCCACCCTCGAATCGCGCCCGCGCCCGATCCTGCTTGCGGCCGACCTCGATGAGCTCGGTGGCTTTCGGCAGGCCCATCGGCTTCGTCGAGACGTAGATGCTCTCGGCGCGCTCCACGAGGAACGTCTCGTGCCAGATGCCGACGGCGCCGGGGGCCTTCCGCGCCGCCTTGTTGAAGCGCGTCCAGGCCGGTCGGTGCTCCTGCGAGGGGCTCGAGGCGTAGGCGTACAGCTTGTCGATCGACGACCAGTACTGCACGACGTACGGCCCGCCGCCGCCCATCAGCAGCTCGTATCCGAGGAAGCCCGAATCCTTGTCGGTGGACAGTTCGCGCAGCATCCGCGGCATAGCGAGGAAAGCCGGCAACCAGAGGTCCGGGCGCCACCAGTGGTTGATCTGCATTCCGATGTGGAACACGACCAGCTCGCCCTCGTGGCGATGGGTCATGCGTCCAGGGATGACTCGCGGCATGATGGCCTCCTGCTATTGGATAGTGACGCTATCCATATTGGATAGCGCTACTATCGATGTCAAGGGGTGGCGATGAGAATTTCCGAACTGTCGGCGCAGACCGGTGTCACGGTCCCGACGATCAAGTACTATCTGCGCGAGGGTCTGCTCCCGGAGGGCGAGCGGAGCGCGCCCACCCAGGCCGCCTACGGCGAGGTGCACGTGCAACGCCTGCGCGTCATCCGCGCACTGCTCGACTCGGGCGTGAGCATCGCCGAGACGCGGCGGGTGCTGGATGCTCTGGACAACCCGCCCGCGAAGGCCCACGATCTGCTCGGCACGGCCCACGCCGCCATCACTCCGCCCGTCGATGACAGCCTGGATCTCGGCGACGCGCAGCGTCTGGTGGCGGGGGTGGGGTGGAAGCCGGGGATGTGCGACGACGCGGTGCTGTATGCCGTCGCCCGGGCGCTGCAGACTCTCCAGCGCGCCGGCTTCGAGGTGCCGGCCGACGTGATGCCGGTGCATCTGGAGAGCATCCGCCGCATCGCCGACGCGGAGGTCGCCGGGGTGCCGACCGAGTCGGCCGAGGCCGCCGTGCGGTATGTCGTGCTCGGCTCGGTGCTCGTCGAACCGCTGCTGCTGGCGCTGCGGCGCGTGGCGCAGCAGGTCGCCTCGGCGGAGAGGTTCGGTGGCGTCGAGGCCTGACCTTCCGCGGCGACATCGCCAGGTGCGAGAAGTTGCTCGGCCGAATGCTCTTGCCCGGCATCCGGCATTCTGTGACAGTGTCCCCATGACCGACGAATCCGTCCCCGGGGCCACGAAGCCTCGCCCGCGCATCATGTCGTTCGCGATCGGACTGGCCGGCGGCATCCTGGGGCTGCTGCCCTGGCTGGTAGGCGCTTGGACCCTGCCCGACGAGGTGCCGTTCGTGGTGCTTCCGATCAGTCAGAAACAGTCGATCCTGCTGTTCTCGCTCGTGGTGCTCGGCGGGGTGTTCGCGGGTCTCGCTGTGCATTTCCTCGGACGACGGCGAATGACAGCCGGGTGGCCGGCGGCGCTGGGAGTCGCACTGGTGCATCTGGCCGCGGTCGCGCTCAGCTTCAGCGCTCTGGCCGACCTGCTGAGACTCGGCAGCGACGAGAAGGACATGATCTACTTCGCCGGGATGCTCGCCGGCACCCTCACCGCGGTGCTGACGGCGCAACTCGGTTTCCACATGACGTCGTCCCCATCGCCGGGGGTGGTGTCGGTCGGGGTCGCGCTCGCCGCGGTGCCGTTCGCGACCTGGGTCGGCCGGTGCGTCGTCGCACTCGCCGGCGAAGGCAGCCCGCCGGAGTACGTGTCGCCCCTGGTGCACTGGCTGCCGGCCGTGCTCGTCGGGGCAGCGCTGGTGTGGTGCGGGGTGCGCCCGGTAGGGCGGCGGGTCGTCGCCTGGGTGATGTCGCTGCTGGCGCTGTGGCTCGTTTCGACCCTGTTCATGGTGATCGAGTTCGCCTTCGAGACGCGCGCGCTGCCGGCGGGCGCGACGGCGAGGGAGCCTGTGAAGGTGCTCTCGATGGTGCTCGAGGAGACCTGGTTCCCGGCTGTCGTGGCATTCGTGATCGCGCTCGTGGGGACGGCGGTGCGGATGCTGGTCGAGTGGGGTGTGTCACGCCGCCGCGATCCCGCCTGATGATTTTCGTGTCAAGGGGCTCCCCTCGGCATCCCGCCTGACATAGGAAGGAACCCAAGAGAAGGGGTATGGCATGGCCGCAGGTGATATCGAGACGTTCCAGCGCGACGGCATCTGGTTCAACCGCATCGAAGGAGAATCACGCACGTTAGGCAGCAGCTTCGCGAGCGAGGCCGAGGCCATCAAGGTCGGCCGCAGCGCGGCAGCGACCCGCCAGGTGCAGCACACGGTGCGCACCGAGGAAGGGCCGTCGACGGATGCGCATGTCTACGCCCTGCACCCGCGCGATCTCATCAGTTGATGGGTTCCGGCGCGGATCGGGACGGGATGCTGCAGGTCTGCGTCAACGGCGCTCGCGATGCGGCGCAGCATCCGTGGCTGAGTGCCGACGCGACGGTGGTCGCCGACGATGCCGCACGGGCGGTCGGGCTGGGAGCGCACGAGATCCATGTGCACGCGAAGGATCCCGCGGGCCGCGACTCCCTCGCCGGTGACGACGTCGCGCGGTGGGTGCGCGCCATGCGCGCGGCCTGCCCCGGCGTGCCGATCGGTGTGACGACGGGAGCGTGGGCCGAGCCCGACGTCGAGCGTCGCCTCGCAGCGATCGCCGGGTGGACGGAGCTTCCCGACTACGCCTCGGTCAACTGGCACGAGACCGGAGCCGACGAGGTGGCGGCGCTGCTCCTCCGTCGCGGCGTCGGCGTCGAGGCGGGCATCTGGGGTGGTGCGGGTTTGGAGGTGTGGCGTCGCTCGCCCGTGCGCGGCGCGTGCCTGCGAGTGCTGATCGAGCTGCCGGAGGAGTCCGCCGAGATGGTGCGGGAGCACGCCGAAGGGCTGATCGCGCACGTCGCCGAGGAGCCGAGCATCCCGATTTTGCTGCACGGCGAGGAGCGATCGACCTGGCCCGCATTCGACCTCGCCGTCGAACTCGGCCTGGATGCGCGGATCGGGCTGGAGGACACCCTGACCCTGCCCGACGGACGCACCGCGTCGGACAACGCGGCGATGGTGCGCGCGGCATTGGGGCGGATGCCGGAGGGCTGAGCCGCGCGATGTTCGGCGCCGTACCTGTCAGCGCGCCGACATCCGGCGGATCTCAGCCGCATACGAATCGAGTACCGCGAAGATCCCGGGGTGCTGCCATACCCGGCTGCGTGCCCTCCCCGTAGTCTCGGTGAGGACGCCGCGCGCAGTGAGAGTGTCCAGCGCACGCAGCGCTGTCATCTCCCCGAAGCCGAGCTCGCTCATCAGGTACTTCGTGTTCACCGCGGGCTGCCCGACGAGGGCGGGGAGGATCCTCCACGCCGCGGCGTCTGCACGGACGCCCTGCATCTTCGCGCGGGCATCTTCGAGCTGGGCGACGAGGTCGTCGACGAGTTTCGTGCCCGTGGATGCCGCGATCCGGCTGGCCGAAGCGAACTCTCGGATGATCGGGCCGGCGTCGCCGGCGCGGTAAGCCGTGAGTGCCGCGAAGTAGTGATCGGTGTCGACGAGGAGTCCCGCCGAGATGGGCACCGCGGTGGAGCCGACGAGACCCTTGTTCCGCAGGATCGATTGCGCGAGCGCCCTGCCTGTTCGGCCGTTCCCATCGGTGAACGGGTGGATGGTCTCGAACTGGGCGTGTGCGGCGGCGACCTGGACGAGGACGGGAATGTCCTGGCGCTTCACGAAGCGCACGAGGTCGGCGATGGCAGCGGGGATGCGTTCGTGATGCGGTGCGACGAAGTCTGCCAGCCGAGGGCCGGCCTCACCGGGACCGATCCACACCTGCTCGGCGCGGAAGCGGCCGGCGTCTTCCTTGGCGAAGTCACCCTGATGGAGCATCAGCGCCTTGTGCATGGCGAGGATCGAGCCCTCGCTGATGTCGTCGGCCAGGCGGAGGGCGGCTTCCATCGCGCGGACGTTGCCGATGACAGTGAGGGCGTTCGCCTTGTCGCCCTCGTCGATCTCGGCGAGGGCGAGCTGCTTCGCCGAAGTCGTGAGCTGCTCGATCTGCGAGCTGGAGGCCGACTCGGTGCGCAGCAGGATCGCGGTCATCGGGCCGAGGGCCGGATTGTCGGTGCCGAGAACGCGCTGTGCATGCGTGTCGAACTCCACCAGCTGACGGGTCGCGTCTTCGATGTCGGCGGAATCCTCACCGTTGATGCGGGGAGTCCAGCCGGCGATGGGCGCCGTGATCGCCGCCTCATATGGGCCCGTCTGGCGGTTCACCTCCGCGCGCGAGTACATCGCAGGCGCGCTCGGCTTCCAGTCGAAGGTCTCATGCGAGATCTGATCGACCGGAATGCGGATGGTGGCCGTAGGTGTGGGCACGCATTCATCTTACCAACACTTAAGGTGATAAGTGTTGGTAAGTGGTGCACCGGACAACAGATGCAGTCGCTTGAGCTGGTCAGGCTCGCTTGCGACGGAAAGGATCAGCCGAGCATCAGCGAGTGCGGGTCCGTCGGCGAAACCCGGAACGGCAGAACCGACCCTGGCTGCCAGTTCGACAGAGCACCGTCCGCGATCACGGTCTGATAGCTCGTGCGGTAGGCGTCCTGGCCCTCGAGCTTGAGATCGAGCTGCACGGCGTAGATGGGAGTGTTCTCGACGACAGCGCCGGTGGGTGCAAGGCTCACCACCGTACCGGAGCCTCGGCGCATGGTCTCGAACGCCGCCATGTTCGTGAAGGGATTGGCCGTGGCCGCTCCGTGCGTGCCCATCGGAGTGTTCGGGTCGTACGCCGAGTACTGTTCGGCGAGGTCGGCCGAGTGCTTGAGGTTCGCCGCATAGTCGGTGTTCATCGTCTGCTTCACACCGGCCTTCATCAAACGACCGATGTCGCCGAAGACGCCCATGGTCAGCTCGTGAAGGCGATGTTCTGGGCGTCGGCCGGATCGACCTTGACGTCGTGCGTGCTTCCCACCGCGTAGTTGGCGATGAACATCGGTGCCACCATCTCGCGCTTCGAGACGAGGTACGGCGCACCGCCGGCGAGCGTCACTTCCACCTCGAGCTGGAACCACGGGTTGCCCGAGATGCGTTCACCGGTGTCGACGGCGGACCGGATGACCGAGGTGCCGCTGTGGCCGATGGCGATGATCCGGTTCAACTCGTTGCCGTACGCAGTGAGCACCTCGCGGTCGGCGTACATGTCGGCGCCGACGCTTCCGGCGTTCGCCATGGTGACGGGAGAACCGTCGGTGTAGCCGGCATCGCGGAGATGCTGATTGGCGAGTTCCTGCGCCGCCGCAGCCTGCGCGGCCCAGTCCTGCCCGCCCGTGGCTTTGTCCTTCATGCGATCGAAGAGGCCCATGGATCCCCGTTTCAGGTGTGGCGCCGGCCACCCTGCCGGGAGAACCCCGACGGAATCGGCGCAGGAGCCCAGTCTGTCAATTCGGTTCAGGCAAGACAATCGGTTTGCGGATGAAATCTCTGTGTCGAGTGCTCGACCGGAGCATCGCAGTCGGCGGAGGTACTGGATGGCGGTTTGCTTCTACGCACGCCGGAACCGATCGATTCGGCGTGGGTGGAATGCGAGAGCGCTTCCTGCAAGGATCGGGCGAATGGTCGAGGACAAGAGAGACATGTGGGACCGTGAGGCCGAGACCTTCGATCAGGCCGCCGATCATGGCCTCCGGGATCCGGTCGTCCGCCGCGCGTGGGCCGATCTGCTACTCCCGTTGATCGGGAAACCGGGCCGCCGCGTTGCGGACTTGGGATGCGGTACGGGAACACTGTCCACTCTTCTCGCGGCCGAGGGGCAGCACCTCGTGCACGGAGTGGATTTCTCCACGGAGATGATCCGACGAGCGCGCGAGAAGGCGGCCGAGGTCACACCGCGTCCAGTCTTCTCCGTGGCGGACGCCTCAGAGCCACCGTTGCCTGTAGCTTCATTCGACGTGGTTCTCTGCCGCCACGTCTTATGGGCGATGCCCGACCCTTCCGAGGCGCTGGAGAGATGGATCGAGTTGCTGGCCCCGGGCGGCATGCTCGTCCTGATCGAAGGCATGTGGAGCAATGGTGTGGGTCTGAAGGCCTCGGCTTGTGCTCGACTGGTCGGGAGTCTTCGTGCTGACGTTCATCTGCAGATGCTGGACGATGACGTGTACTGGGGCGGCCCAACCAATGACGAGCGGTATCTGGTTCTCAGCACAAACTGAACGCTCGGAATCCGGCACGGGCTTTCTCCCGCCTCGCTATGTTGTGCGGTATGACTCTGACGGCAGATGCTCACGTTCATAGCGAGTGGTCGTGGGATGCGGGCTCGGATCCAGCATCCGCTGGCGCGATGAATCGCCTCTGCGAACGGGCGGTGCGTATCGGACTCCCGGCGGTCGTCTTCACGGAGCATCTCGATTTCGAGGATTCGTGGAAGGTGGATGCCGGCGACATCGGTGAGCATGCTCAGCGATATGTCGATGACACGGGGTATGTGAGGCTCCCTCGATTCGACGTCGATGGGTACCTGGCTGCGATCGATCGGTGCCGGAGCGCGTACCCCGAGCTTCGGATTCTGACCGGAGTCGAGTTCGGACAGCCGCACATCTGGGATGCCCAGGCCGCCTCGCTGTTGGATAGCGGTGTGATCGACCGAGTGAACGGCTCCCTCCACATGCTGCCTTTCGGCGACAACGACCGCTCCGAGCCGACCACGCTGTACCGATACATGTCAGCTGACACGGTGATGTGGGAGTACCTGGCGGAGATCCCACGGATGGTTGATGGGTCCGACTCGTTCGCTGTCTTCACGCATATCGACTACGCCGTCCGATCGTGGCCGACGTTCACAGCGGGCCCGTTCGATCCGGTGCGATTCGAAGAGGGATTTCGCGGCGCGATGCGTTCGCTCGCTGAGTCCGGCAGAGCGCTGGAGATGAACACGCGCCGTCTCTGGCCGTGGATACCGCGCTGGTGGGCAGAAGAAGGAGGGCAGGCGGTCTCATTCGGCAGCGACGCTCACGAAGCGGGTTCCCTTGCGGCGAACTTCCCTGAGGCGATGGCGATGGTGGAATCGTTCGGGTTCAAGCCCGGACGGCGCCCAGAGGATTTCTGGACACGGTGACCCCAAACCTCGTGCTGTAGACGATCGTCCTACGAGGTACCCCAGTCATAGATCACCCCTGCGATCGTCCACTCGTTCTCTTCGGTCGTTACGCCGGGCAGGTTTGAGGATGAAATGTTGGCGTCGAGTAGTCGACCGGGGCGCGTGAGCTTTCGCGGAAATTCGGGCTGGCGGTAGCGTTACCCAATGGCAAGCAATGGTCGGATGAGTGTGCTCACTTCGCAGCAGGATGATTTTCCCCGCTGGTACCAGGACGTCTTGGAGAAGGCCGAACTGGCTGAGAACGGCCCAGTGCGCGGCACGATGGTGATCCGACCGTATGCCTACGGACTCTGGGAGCGGATGCAGGCAGAGGTCGACCGACGCATTAAAGAGACCGGCGCCGAGAACGTCTATCTGCCCCTGTTCATTCCACAGTCCTACTTGGAACGGGAGGCCGAGCATGTCGAAGGGTTCAGCCCCGAGCTTGCCGTAGTCACCCACGCCGGCGGCAAGGAGCTGTCCGAGCCGGTCGTCGTCAGGCCGACGAGCGAAACCTTGTTCGGCGAGTTGATGTCCAAATGGATCCAGTCGCATCGGGATCTGCCCATGTTGTTGAATCAATGGGCAAATGTCGTGCGATGGGAGATGCGGCCGCGACTGTTCCTGCGGACATCGGAGTTCCTTTGGCAGGAGGGGCACACCGCGCATGCCACCCGTGAGGACGCGAACGCATACGCGCTGCGCGTCCACCTGGACGTGTATCGCGATTTCTTGCAGAACGTTCTCGCAATCCCTGTGCTTGTCGGCGTCAAGTCCCGACGCGAGCGGTTCGCGGGGGCGATCAACACCATGACCTGCGAGGCCATGATGGGCGATGGCAAGGCGCTACAGATGGCTACCAGTCACGAGCTGGGGCAGAACTTCGCAAAAGCATTCGACATCACCTTTACCGATAGCTCAGGGCAGGTCGAAACGTGCTGGACGACGTCTTGGGGTTCCAGCACGCGCATGGTCGGCGGGCTGATCATGGCGCACGGTGACGACCAAGGCATCCGCATCCCGCCCCGCATCGCGCCGGTGCAGGTAGTTGTTCTCGCGGTGAAGGACGATGAACGGACCATGACAACTGCTTCCTCGCTCGTCCGCGAACTGATCACGGCAGGAGTGCGTGCCCGGCTCGACAACCGAACCACACAGGGCTTCGGCCGGCGTGCCACAGAGTGGGAGCTCAAGGGTGTCCCGGTGCGCCTGGAGGTCGGCCCCCGAGATCTCGAATCAGGCCAAGCGACGATCGTGCGACGCGACGGCGGCGCCAAGGAAGCGGTCAAGCTCGACGCGATCAGCACCACCGTTGTCGCTCTCCTGGAGAGCATGCACACCGAGATGATCGAGGCAGCTCGGCAGCGACTGACGGACCGCACCGTCGAGGCCGCGTCCGTAGCTGAGGCTCTCGACGCTGCCAAGACGGGTTTTGCGCGAATCCCATGGGAGCAACTGGGCGAGGAAGGTGAGGACGCGCTCAACCGCGAGGCTGTAAGTGTCCGCTGCCTGCAAACCAGGGAGGGAACAGTGCCGAGTGACGGAGCCCTTGACTCCGAGATCATGGCGATCGTCGGCCGGAGCTATTGACTAGCGCGAAGCCATCATCCGAACGGCCGGCCGGAAACGATCGATTTCGGCGGACGCTCGTAGCTTGAGTCAGGAGCCGATGCCGTGATCGTCAGTGTGCCGGTCCCGTGGTTGTCATGCTGCATTAGAGCGGTGATTGTGACGTCGACGGAGGCGTTTCAGGTTGATAGGTCAGCCGCGTCGATCGTCTGTGCGACTGTCTTGCACACGAGCGCGGACGACGGCCACCAGCCATTCACCGCAGGAGACTATGCCGCGTGGGTCGATGACGGGCATATCGAGGGATGGTTCTCCCTCGAGCCGGGATCGAATACTGCGTTGGGCAGGTTTGAGTTACCGCTGCTGCAGTCGCCGGATTGCCGCTAGCCTCCCGGCAACCTACTGAAGGGCAGAAGAGTCCTTGGTGCTTTGGCCAGCAGCCTGCCGGTCGCGATCGATGGCGTCGGCGAGCATGCTCCCGCCGCTGCGCAGCAGCGCCCGTCGCCACGGGACGACGCCTTCGATCTCGATCTGGATGGAGATCGACAGGACCGTCCGGATCAGGACGATCAGGCCGAGGACCAGCGCACTCTCGATCGATGGCTTTGACGTGATCGTGCGGATGAGGTCGGCGGCGACGAGGATCTCCAGTCCGAGCAGGATCGCGGAGCCCAGGGCGTTGCGAACAACCGCGAACGCCTTCCGGCCACTCTCGCCGCGCCGAAGCGAGCGAACGCCAAGCACCAAGGCGATCGCGAACCCGACCACGATGGCACCCGCGCCCAGCGCCTCGAAACCGATGGCCACAGCTGTGAAGACATCCTCGATTCGCATGCGGCCAGCTTAGGGGCGTGCTCCTCGGACGGCACCGTTTCCGGTCCGGGAGCGCGGAGTGATCGGGGGCTGCCGCTCCAACGTTGACGGAACGGAACATTTCCGCCCCAAGGGTCGGGCGCGGCGAAAGGGACCTGGTGAGCGACAGCCGACGACAAGGTCGGCGCGCCTGCTCAGCTGCGCTGCCGAGAATCGTCGTTCGTACCGGGTCCGAGGGGCTCGACCGCGTTCATGGCCTCGTCTGTCAGCTCGTCGAGCGGGCGCCGGTTGCCTTCGGCGACCCACTCCGCTTGGGCGGCCTCGAGACAGGCCAGGGCTGCGCCCGCGAGCGAGACGGCGGCGATCCGAGCATGTGTGCGCCCGCCTTCCGCAGGGCGCTGCTCGATCACGTCGGCGAGCAGCGTCCGCCAGTGCGCGTACTTGTGCAGATGACTGGCGTGCAGCGCGGGCGTGTCCAGCATCATGCGGGTCATGACCCGCGCGTCCGGCTGGGCGTTCATCGCCTCCACGAGGCCGTCGAATGATCGACGCAGGGCGAGCCATGTCGATTCCCGCTGCGGGCGTGCGGCCAGGCTGGCCGCGATCTGCCCGCCCATTTCGGCGAACCACTGGCTGAGCACATCCTCCTTGCTGGAGAAGTAGCGGTGAAAGCTGCGACGCGACAGTCCCGTCGCGGCCGCGATCTGCTCGACGGTGGTCGCCTCGAATCCCTGTTCCACGAACAGCGCCCGTGCCGCCTCGGCCAACTGGGTGCGTACCGCGTTGCGCGTGCGCTCGCGCAGCCCCACCATCGGCTCTTCCATGCGACCACCGTAACCTATGTGACATTTTGAGTCAAAAACCGCACTGCACGCCTAATTTGACACAGTGAGACATTCGGGTCATAGTGAGAAGCGTGGCGTCGCGATCAACGGCGCCGGGCCTCCGGCCGCTCGCCGGACGAACGAAAGGACGTGCCATGTCCAAGACGTGGTTCATCACCGGCACCTCACGCGGCTTCGGACGCGCATGGACGGTCGCCGCACTCGAGCGCGGCGACCGGGTCGCCGCCACCGCCCGCGATATCGACTCGCTGAGCGATCTGGTGGATCGCTTCGGCGACGCCATTCTGCCGATCGCGTTGAACGTCGACGACCGCGCCGCGGACATCGCTGCGGTGCAGGGCGCCCACCGACACTTCGGCCGCCTCGATGTCGTCGTCAACAACGCCGGGTTCGGGCATTTCGGTGCCATCGAGGAGCTGACCGAAGCCGAGGCGCGCGAGCAGATGGAGACCAACTTCTTCGGCGCCCTTTGGATCACCCAAGCCGCGATCCCGCTGTTGCGTGAGCAGGGCGGTGGCCACATCGTGCAGGTGTCCAGCATCGGCGGGGTGACTGCGTTCCCGCTGCTGGGCGTCTATAACGCCTCGAAATGGGCGCTGGAAGGCTTCACCGAGGCTCTCGCCCAGGAGGTCGCCGGGTTCGGCATCAAGACCACCCTGATCGAGCCGTCGGGCTTCGCCACTGACTGGGCGGGGGCATCCGCCGCTCAGTCCTCGCCGAACCCGCTCTACCAGCCGATGCGTGACCAGATGGCCGCTTGGGGCGACGCACCCAGCCCTGTCGCCGATGACAGTGTCCAGGCGGTCTTCCAGGCTGTCGATGCGGCCGAGCCGCCGACACGGCTGCTGCTTGCCTCGGCCGGGTACGACTTGGTCTTGGCCGCGCATGCGCAGCGCATCGCGACCTGGCAGGCGTGGGAAGACGCCGCTCGTTCGGCCGACCCTAAGCTCGCCGCGGCATAGTCAGGGGAGTGGTGTGGGAGCGGGCCTGCGTTTCGCCCGCTCCCGCCCGGCTCGACGTCACGGACGGAAATGAGACGTGCGGCAGCGCGGGGGCGTCCCTAGATTGGGTGTTCCGCGACGAAGGAGTGCCCCGTGCCCGAGATCCAGACCACGACCGCCGGCGATCTGCCGCTGCGTCGTTCGTCCTGTCTCGGCCATCGCGCGGTCGCAGACTCCTCTCGGGTGAGCACCGTCGCACGATGTCGGCGAGTGGGCTGAGAGCTGCAGACCATGGCCGACGACCTCACGCGCACCGCGCAGCATCCGTTCGACTCCCGGACTCGGTTCCACCTCGACCGGCCGGAGAGTCGCAAGTGGAGCCTGCATCCGGGACGCATCGGCGCCTGGGTCGCGGAGATGGACTTCGGTGTCGCTCCCGAGATCGCCGCGGCGATGCACCGCGCGATCGACGAGGAGAACCTCGGCTACCTCTCGCCTCCGCTGGCAGCGGAGCTCGGTGTCGCGACGTCTGACTGGATGCGCGACGAGTACGGCTGGGCGATCGATCCCGAGCGCGTGCATCCGGTCTCCGATGTGATGGCGGTGCTGCGCGTGGCCGTCGAGGAGTATGCGCCGGCCGGGTCGCCGGTGATCGTGCCGACGCCCGCGTACATGCCGTTCCTGACGTTCCTGCCTGCGATCGGGCATCCGGTGATCGAGGTTCCCGGTGTCGAGGTCGACGGACGCTGGCAGCACGATCTGCAGCGCATCGATGAGGCGTTCGCGGCCGGTGCGCGCACCCTCGTGCTGTGCAACCCGCACAACCCCACCGGCACCGTCGCTTCTCGGGCCGAGCTGGAGGCCATCGCCGAGATCGTCGAGCGGCACGGCGGCCGGGTGTTCGCCGACGAGATCCACGCGCCGCTGCGGTTCGACGGGCGGCCCTTCGTCCCGTACGCGTCGGTGTCGGATGCGACGGCCGCTCACACCGTGACCGGCACGAGCGCGTCGAAGGCGTGGAACATCCCGGGGCTCAAGACCGCGCAGCTGATCACCTCGAACGACGCCGACCAGGAGCTCTACCGCGGGTTCGGATTCTCGGTGCAGCACGGTGCGTCGACGCTGGGTGTGGTGGCGTCAACCGCCGCGTACCGGCTGGGGAAGCCGTGGCTCGACGGGGTGCTCGCGTATCTGGATGGATCGCGGTCGCTGCTCGGATCGCTGGTCTCGGAGCATCTGCCCGGTGCGGTGTATCGGGCGCCGGAGGCGACGTACATCGGGTGGATCGATACGAAGGCGCTGCGGATCGATGGACCGCCGGCGGAGTTCTTCCGCGAGCAGGCGGGGGTCGTGCTCACCGAGGGGCGGCTGCTCGGGCGCGGGTATGAGGACTATGTGAGGGTCGTGTTCGCTACGCCGCGGCCGATTCTGGAAGAGGCGGTTGCGGCTATGGGGGAGGCGCAGCGGCGGAGCTGACGGGTTCTGCGTCGGGGTGGCGGTCACTCCCGGAGAGAGCCTCGGTCGAGCGGAAGTCCGACGGCTCCCCGTCCACGGCGCATGACGTCATCGCGCCGCCCGCCGATGAGAGCCTGGATCTCACGGAGATCAGGCTGCTGGGTGGGTGGGTGGGGGGTGGGAGTCAGGGAGGTGCGCCGACGCGGCACCGTATTCCGCCACGCGGGCGCGGGATCCGAGGCGTCGGCCG
>NZ_PGGU01000016.1:548507-771283 GCF_002872075.1 Microbacterium aurantiacum
ACGCGTGCCGGTGCATCTGGAGTGCATCCGCCGGATCGCCGACGCGGAGGCAGCGGGGGCGCCGACCGAGTCCGCCGAAGCCGGTGATCATAGAGGTATTCCTGTCTCGTCACTCAGCCACCGCCTGCGCGCTCTTCGTTTCGTACCGAGACATCCCGGTTTGCGATGAAGCCCCTGTCGGCCGGCGTCGGCTCGTTCGTGTTGCTGGAGGTCCTGTGCCGATGTGCATTGATCCCCGAGCGGCGAGCCTCTTCTCTGCCTTAGGCTCTGGCTATGTTTCACGCTCTCGCGACGGCCGCAGGTGGGAGTCCGGATGACGCCGCGGTGCCACTCTGGACGCTTATCCTCATCGGCATGTTGTCCGGTGTGTTTGGTGCCATCGCCGGGCCGATTATGCAGCGGACATTCGGCCGCAATGATAGAGCCCTGCAAGCGCGGCAGGTATGGGTCAAGGAAAAGCTCCAGACGGTATTCGGTGTCGGGGACGAGAAGTTCTCATCTGACGGTCCCCAACCGCCGTTCTTCCGCCTAGTGCCTCCCCACAGCGGCGTTGCGCACCATTACGACATGCATACGATCAACAGTGCGGTGGAGGAGTCAACTGACCTCATGATGCTCCAGCCGCGTCGGAGCGCCTGGGCTCGTGAGTGGTTGATGCAATGGCATTTTCGGCTCCAGCCAGAGGCGAGAGTCCTACATCAATGGCGTCACTACCTTGAGAAGCGTTTTGTGTGGACGAACGGCTGGTTGACTGACACGGAGACAGGCGAGACTGCCAACACACGCGATGATGGAAACGCGGCGCTCCAAAGGTCGTATGAGACCGCGCAACGTTTGTTTAGCAGAGCCGACGAAGCATATAGGCGACGGGTGCGCCGAGTTCAGAGTTCTCTTTCGATATGGGCTACCGGACAGTGGGTCTCCAAGCCCAGCTGGTGGCACTGGGTGTGGACTCGCCAGATTGTTCAAAGAACGTGGCCAAAGTCGTTCGCCGCGCGAACGGCCCCGGTTACGCTACGTGAAGGACGCGACTACGTTCCTTGCGATTGTCGTGCCAGGGCGTTCGAGGCACTGCGGATCTTGCATGGCACTCCCGGTGTGGAAGCAGGTGACGAGGGCGCCCCGAGTCCTACCTAATTAGCAGCGCCGTTCGTCGTTGATTGCTAGACCGTTTCGCTACTTTGCCTGCCGGGGATCCCTCTTCGACGTGACGCTGGGGTCCTATGCGACCTGTGATGGAACAGCCGTCCTGTTGATGCCGCGCAGGGTTTCGACAATGAGGTCGACGTCCGCATCGGGGAAGATGAGGTCGGGTCCGGTCGGCGCCTGGTCAGTGTACGGGGGCTCGAAGAGGCGACCGGGGTCCATGACACCATTTTTCGTGAGCTCGTCGACGATCAGATTCACGAATCGAATCTGGACCACGGTGAACTTGGTCTCGTCGAGGTACGTCTCGAAGGCCTCGGTGGCGGCGGACCGATCAAGCCCCACCAGCCCCCGGATGAAGATCCCGAGGCCGCCCGCGCGATCGTTTGCCCACACGAGGTCGACTGGGCCAGCGCCCGCTGCCACAAGCATGCCTTCCAGCTCTGTGAGATCGTCCGGGGTGAGTTGTCTGTTGCGTCGAAGTCGCTGGAGCGCGAGCTTGTCGAGGTGCTGGCGAAGGTAGGCCTCTGCCTTGGAGCGGAATCGCTCGAAGTCGGTGCCCGGTGTGGCCCGCGGCAAGTCGATCTCGACGCCTTCGCCGAGGATGTCTTCGAAGTCGGTGTAGACCGGGCTGCGTCGGGTCTTCTCGATGAAGCGGACGAGGCTCCTAATCCGCAGGCGCGCGAGCTCGAGCATCGGGAGGGTCACATCAATCCACCACTCGTCGCCGGCCACCGACTCCAGGAGAATCGCATGCTCGGCGACTGACGGGATCGCCGTCTTTCCGAGGAGGGCGGCGGCAATCTGCTGGACGGTCTCGCGGATCCGCTCGGCAAGCAAGACGTCACCGTCGAGCTGCGCGAGCTGGCGACGGAGAATCAGCAGGTCGAAACGCTTGGCATCCTCGTCGTCATCTCGCACAGCGGACGGCAAACCTGCCAACCGCACCAACTCTTCAAGCCTCTCCGGAGCGAGGGCTTTCCAAGCGTCCGCCTGCGAGTATTCCTCGACAGCCTTCCGATGGGGGCGTACAACGAAGTTGTCGAGGTTCATCCCTGCGACGATCTTGTGCAGCGTGGACGTGTTCGTAGAGCGAAGTTCGGGGTCTGTGTCTCTGAGAGCTGCGACGAGTCCGAGTCGCGCTTCGAACAGGCGCTGCGAGAGCGATTTCTGCAGTTGACCGGGCGATCCGGGCAGGTCCTGGCTGAAGTACTCGAGATTGCCGCAGAAGTCGAAGACGAGGAAGTCCTTCTTGTCCTCGCCGGGGCCGAAGAGGTCGGGCCGCAGACGTGTGCCACGGCCGATCATCTGCCAGAACTTTGACTTAGAGCGCACCATCTTGAAGAACACGAGGTTCACGACTTCGGGCACGTCGATGCCGGTGTCGAGCATGTCGACGCTGATCGCGATGTGGGGTGCCTTGTCGGCGATGGAGAAGTCGTCGATCAGTGATTGAGCGTACGGCGTGCCGTGAGTGATGACTCGCGCAAAGTGCCCGGCGAGCTCGGGGTATGCAATGTTGAGGCGCTTCTCGATGAACTCGGCGTGCTTCTGGTTCTTCGCGAAGATGATCGTCTTGCCGAGGCGGTCGCCACCGGCCACCTTGTAGCCGTGAACCATGAGGGTTTCGAGCACTTTGTCGACGGTGTCTTCGTTGAACAGGAAGCGGTTGATCTCCTCCGCGCCGACTTCGTCGGGCGGACCGTCTTCTCCCCAGTCAAGGGAATCCCACTGATCCTTTTCGTCCTCGGTGAGGTCGTCATAGCGGATGCCGGAGCGCAGGAACTGGGTGCCGACACTCATGCCTTTCGGTGGCACGAGATAGCCGGCATCGACTGCTTCGTCGAGCGAGTAGTTGTCGGTGGGTACACCGTCTTCGAGGTGGAAGAGGCGGTAGGTGTTGTGGTCGACCTCGTCTTTCGGCGTTGCAGTGAGGCCGACGAGCATGGCGTCGAAGTAGTCGAAGATCGCGCCGTACTTCGCGTAGATGGAGCGGTGCGCCTCGTCGATGACGATGAGGTCGAAATGACCTGGACCGAATCGTCGGATGCTGTCGTCGACCTCGTTGATGAGATTCATCATCGTGGGGTAGGTCGAGACGTAGACGCGGCCGTCGACGACCTTCTCGCTGACAAGGTTGACGGTTGTCGAGCCGGGAAGATGGGTCTTGAACGCGTTCGCTGCCTGCCTGACCAGCGCGGTGCGATCGGCGAGGAACAGGACTCGCTTGACCCAGTTCGCCTTCTGCAGCAGATCGACGAGTGCGATCGTGGTTCGCGTCTTGCCGGAGCCCGTGGCCATGACCAGCAGCGCTTCGCGCTGTTTGCGGTCGAAGGTGTCGCCGACCGCCTTGATCGCGCGTACCTGATACGGTCGGCCCGCAATCTCGGTATTCACCGGTTGGTGCGGCAGCGACAGCTTGGTGTGGCGACGTTGAATGAGCAGCTCGAGTTCGTCGCGCGTGTAGAAGCCCTGGATCTCTCGGGGAGGGTAGCCACCCGCGTCATCCCAGATCCGATGCACGTAGCCGTTGGTGTAGAAGATCACCGGGCGGCGGCCATACTGCTTTTCGAGGCAGTCGACGTATAGCTTCGCCTGTTGCTGTCCGACCTCAGGAGACTTCGACGTGCGCTTCGCCTCGACGACCGCCAGCGGCAGGCCATCCGAACCCCACAACACATAGTCGACGAAGCCGCGGCCAGACCCGGTGGTTGAGCCGGCCGAAACCGGCATTCCCGTGACCTCGAACTCGCGATCGCGGTCGTCCGTCAGCGGCCATCCTGCTTCACGGAGCAGCACGTCAATGAACAAATCTCGCGCGGCTGCTTCGTCGTAATTGCGAGTGTCGGGGGCGACGGCCGCCTGTGCTGCCGCGATCTGCGCCTTCAGCGTCGCGATCTGCGCTTCATGCGCCGCGAGTCGGTCGTCTCGTTCCGCAAGCACTCGGGCGTGAGCCTCATCCTGCTGACGGAACTTCTCGGCGAGACGGGCGACGTCCTCGCGCGAGAGGGGTGCTGCTGATGAGGCAAGCTTCGGATCGAACGGTGCCTGCAGGGGGACGACGCCGGGGCGTGCGGAGTGGTGGTACGAGACCCAGACGACGATGCTGAACAGCTCGCGCAGAATGGCGAGCGATACGTCCGGGCCGATCTGCCGGGTGTCGTGCACGGCCGTGTTCGAGAGACGACGGATCGCGTTCAGCTTCTGTGCGATCATCGCAGGCACGCGCGATTTGAACGCGGCGTCGTTGATCTTCGCGGAGAGATCGTCGCGGTACGGGCCGCGCAGTGACAGCACGTCGTACAGATAGTCAACGACCAGCTGTACGACACGGCGGCTGTAGAAGCATGCCGACCGTGGGTCGGAGATCAGGTATGACTCCGCACGAGCACAGTCTCCGTGCACATGCGGCAGCGTCTCCCGGACGAAGTCGAAGTTGCCCATGCTGCTGGCCTACTCGCTCTCGTCGATTCCGAAGTGCTGGGCGAGTCGCTCCAGCGTGAACTCCTGGCGGAGCTTGCACGCACTGTGCTGGCTCGCGAACATCCCCTTCTGCCAGTAGGCATCGGCCTCGGGAACCGTCTTGATCCACTCGACGGGAACGACCCATTCGGCATCGTCATCGGCGACGGCGCTGTGATGCTTGTACTTCCCGGTCAGCGGTTGCGATGCAAGCGCTACGAGTTCATCGCCAGTACGCACGCGGGCGTTTTCGAAGCGCTGTGCCGGTGCGAGCACCTTGCCGACACCGACGAAGCCGGTTCCGGGAACGTTCACCCAGATGCGGGCACCAACGGGCAGCGACCGGATGGTCTGCGAGTAGAACTTGCCCCCTCCGGCCGAGACGAAGCCGAACCGCTTTGCGTCCTCCCACGGTCGGTCGCCCCCGAACGACACGTACCAGTCGACGCCATTCCAGGGTGCCCGCTTCGAGGTTGACTTCGTCTTGGCCGACGGAGCGTCGACGGATGCGGCGAGCCACGATCGCGCCAGGTACCGCCGATTCTCATCCTCGATGTATGTGAAGAACACCGCGTTGATCGGCACGCCGAAGCCGCGCAGGTAGTTGACGATGCGCTCCGAACTGGCGTCCAATGACGACGCGACGACGGTGAGCTGCAGCTCACCGTTGAGTTCATCGGGTGGCGCTGAGCCGAAGACCTCTTCGTATGCCGACTCGAACGGCTGGCCGAGGAACTTCTGGGCGATCTCGATAACGTCATCGCGTGACAGTGTCGCCACCCACGAGCCGTAATCGAGCACCTGCGCGACGACCTCGCGGGGTGTGCGATCGCGCTTGAGTTCCAGCACGTGAAGGTTGCCGTCGGCGTCGATCGCCAGTAGGTCTATGCGCTTCCCGTACGGAGTCACAACTTCGCTGCCGATGATCAGCAGAGGGACGCCGAGGAGCGACGGGTCCTTCTTGAGGAACTGGTGCAACTCGTTCTCTGTGGGCAGGGCGGCAGGCGTGAGCGGCTTGGGTTCCTGGCCGTCGATACGCCACATCCTCATCTCAACGGACATCGGTCAAAGCTCTCCTCGGAACGCGCGGGACTGGAGGGACGCGAAGAGTTCGTCGTCGGCGGCGAGGGCGCGGGTGACGTGGGCTCGCTGCGCGTTCACACGATCGATTTTGGAGGCGAAAGTACGCTGGTGGGCGAGCGGCGGCACCTCGATCTGCAGGGACGCGAGACGCGCCTTCGAGATATTCGGCATGCTCGATGCGGAACCGCTGGAAAGGTCGCGCACGGACGGGCGCTTCTGCGGATTCATCATCAACGCCTGAAAATACTGCCTATCGAGCTGATCGCGATCCAGGTGCAGGCGGAAGATGAGGTCCGGCATCAAGAGGCGCGGGCGAACGTCGTCAACAAGGGCAACCGCGCCGACCAGTTCGCGGGTGTTCTTCCGAGTCATGAGAACGTCCCCTGGCCGCACCTCGTTCACAGCCATCCCACGAATGTCGCCAAGGAATGCTTTGTTCTCATTAGCCCTGAATGTGCCGTAGGTGACGGCGCCAAGCTTGAGCACACCCCACTCGTTCTCGTTCGCGGGGCGAGACTCACAAGTCGGGCTGGTGCCGTTCTCTACGCGCGACACCAGTTCCCCGAAAGGCACCCTGTCCCACGCGCTGGTAGCAAGGTCACCGAACATATCGCGGAAGATCGCCTGAGTCAGTGAGTCGAGGTGGGTGAGGACCTGGCGCCGCTTCGCGCGGATCGCGTCGGCCTGGTCAAGGATTGCGGCGATCCGTCGCTGCTCGGGGAGCGGCGGAAGCGGCAACGGGAAGCTTGCCAACACAGGGGGACTCAGTCGTGGCAAGTTTGCGCCCGATGTCCGCGAGGCTGCGAACTCGACCATGCTTGGTTGAGCTAGATAGTGGGCGAGGTAACCGCGGTCGAGGGCCTCGCTGGGACGGAGCGGAAGGATGTCCGTGCTGCAGATCCCGGCGAAGGTAGGTCGGCTGACCTTGCCGAGATTCGGACGGAGCTTCCCAAAGAGGACGTGCTCGGGGGTGAATCGGAACTTCGTACTCGCAAGCTGCGCGCTGCCGACGGTCGAGTGGCCAATGATGCGCCCACCTCGCTCAATGTGCTCGAGGCCGAGGTAGATCGTGTCAGGCGGGACCGATTCCGGGTCAACTCCTTTTCGATCGATGATCGCGACGTCTCCTAATTGGACGGTCTTCATGCGAGCATCGCCTTCAGTTCGGCGAGGTCAGCGGCGATCTCGTCTTCGAGGGCCTCGATTTCAGCGATGATGTCAAGCGGGTCGCGGTGCTCCACCTCGTCGTGCACAACCTCCTTGTAGCGGTTCAGCGACAGGTCGTAGCTCTGCGCGACGATGTCGGCTTTTGGCACGAGGAACGATTGCTCGGTGCGCGCTCGCTCCTTTTCGGCATCCCTCTTCTGCCACCGCGCCAGCACGTCGGCCAGGTCGTTCGCATCGACCGGGCTGCGCTTGTCGTCGAGCGAGAAGCCGTCGGCGCGCACGTCGTAGAACCAGACGTTATCCGTGCCTCCGGAGTTGGTCTTCGTGAAGAAGAGGATCGCGGTCGAGACGCCGGCGTACGGGCGGAAGACTCCCGAAGGAAGCTTGATGACAGCATCCAGCTTCTGCTCTTCCACGAGCAACTTGCGAAGTGCCTTGTGTGCATTGCTCGATCCGAAGAGCACGCCGTCAGGAACGATGACGGCCGCGCGTCCGCCGGGCTTGAGAAGCTTCAGGAACAGTGCCAGGAACAGCAGCTCGGTCTTTTCGTCTTGACCGTGCGCTGCAGGTCTTTCGCGGTGGACTCGTAGTCGAGCGATCCGGCGAAAGGCGGGTTCGCGAGGATGAGCGTGTACTTCTCAGCATCCGTCGCTGCGCCTTCGGAGAGCGAGTCGCGGTAGCGGATATCGGGGGAGTCGATGCCGTGCATGAGCATGTTCATGCTGCCGATGCGGAGCATCGTTGAGTCGAAGTCGTAGCCGTGGAACATCGAGTGGTGGAAGTGCTGCCGCTGCGTGGCGTCCAGCAGCGCAGCCGAGTGGGCCTCGCGGACGTACTCGCTGGCGGAGACAAGGAATCCGCCGGTCCCGCAAGCAGGGTCACATATCTCGTCGCTCGGTTGAGGGGCGGTCATCTTCACCATGAGGTCGATGACGTGGCGCGGAGTGCGGAACTGGCCGTTCACGCCGGCAGACGCGATCTTCGAGAGCAGGTACTCGTACAGGTCGCCGTTGGTATCGCGGTCTGCCATCGGGATACCGTCGAGCATGTCCACGACCTTCGACAGCAGGGCTGGCGTGGGGATGGTGAAGCGAGCGTCCTTCATATGTTCGCTGTAAGTGGTGCCGTCGCCCATGCTTCGAAGGAACGGGAAGACCTCGTCGGCGATGATTTTGAACATCACTTCGGGAGACGTGTTCTTGAAGTGGCTCCATCGCAGCGCCGACTGTCCGGGCAGGAACACTGGGCTCTCTACCTCGCCGCCGGTAACGCGCGCCTTCTTCTCCGCGAGGATCTGGATGTCGTCGAGGCGCCGGATGAACAGCAGGTAGGTGACCTGTTCGATGACCTCGAGCGGGTTGCTGATGCCACCGGACCAGAATGCGTCCCAGACGCGGTCGATCTTGCTCTTCAACTCTCCGGTGATCATACGAGCAACTCTAGTTGGGGTGGATGGCGTGGTCTGGGTCGCGAATGATCCCTCCAAAAGCGGTGCCTTGCGTTAGGGACGAGTGGTCTTGGCAGGCGCTTCTGGAAGCGCGCCCTGATAGTCCCAGCACCGTCTCACTACGCGTCAGCACGTTGTGGCTAGCCTTTGACGGGCACGTTCGGGCTCAACCCCGGCATGTGTCCGGCGCCGAAAGTAGAATCGTGGGTATGAGACCTGTCCGCCCCACGTTGCGAGTACTGCGCCATTTGAATCGCGCAGACTTCAACGACCCCACGGTGGTGGACATCGTCGCCCAGGCCGCGGCGGCGACGAAGGATCAGGCGAAAGCCCTCCTCGAGTTGGTATCGCTGTCCGGTCTCACACATCCGCTCCTCGACGATGCGGAAACTCGATTCCGGGACGGCGGGATGCCCGACCGCCACAAAGCGTCAACGAAGACTCATCGCGCCGCCATTTACGAGGTGCGTGATCGGGTCGGCGCTGCATGGCGGGGCGCCGTAGCCCTTGATGAGCACGGTGACCCGTGGCTGGTCTATGCCGACACTCATGACGAGTTCCATGACAGCGCTCCAGTGGCGTTGCGTCGAACGATTACGAGCGGAAAGGTCGACCGGAGCGTTTGGGAGCCGAGCCCCCTGGACTACAGGATCCGGGAGCGGGACGATGCTGAGCGCGCGAAGCGGGAGTTCCTTTTCGCGCTTCTCCACCAGATGCTCGAGGGTCTCGGCGCACTCCTCACCACGGGTGAGCCGGTGAAGCTGACTTCGCCGGAGTACTGGGAGGAGGAGGACCCACGGAGTCTGGATTACACGCTGTCCGTCGAACATGACGAGCCTGCTGCGTCACCGGCGCACGCGAACACCACGACCAGCTCTTTGGATGTCGCGATCAGTTTGAGCTCAGGCAACGCGTACGTCCGTGACCAGCTCATCAACGCTGCAGTTGTGTTCTTGCAACCGGACAAGAATCTGCGCTCTCAGGATTACCGCACCGACGGGACGTTGGTCCTGTCGGTGATGTTGACTCACGCGCACCTTGCTGCGCTTCTCGCTGAGGTTGAGTCAACAGGAGGGCGGGTCGATCTTTCCCCGCCGGCCCCGACCCATCGTCACTACCTTGCGAAGGACGACAAGATCCGATCCTTCGTCGACGGAGGAGCAGTCGTCGCTCTTTGTGGCCACGCCTACGTTGTCAGTGAAGGCGAGAACGCTGACCTTCCTATCTGCGGAACGTGCGAGAGTGTCGAACCGGTCGCGCAAGATCTCCTGGACCGCATCCGAGAGCTGAACGCTAGAACTCGTTGAGTGCTTTCAGGTCCTCGTCTGTGATCTCCGGCCCTGGGCGCTTGCTGGCCCGCTGAACTGCATCGGCGACGTCGCGTGCTGCTCGGTCGCGGCGCTCCACATAGTCGATGAAGTCTTCGTACGAGACCCGGTGATGCGATCCGTTGCGGCGCGCGAAAAGCAACCCCGAGCGGATGAGCTTCAAGACATGCGGGTGGCTCACCTGCAACAGGCTGGCGACTTCATTTGGTGACAACTCTTTGTCTTGTTCAACGACGGCTATGTCTGCGCCGCGGTTGAGCGCATCAAGCAGATCCGCGACGATTCCGCGAAGTTGACTCGTTGCGGGTAGCTCTTTGACGGCAGTCAGCAAGCGCTGGATTTCATCAGTCTCAACACGGTTATTCTCAAGAGTCTTGATCACGAGATTCCCCTATCTGCAATAACTGTAACACTCGCAATCCTTCTGTTCTCACAGATTTCTGACTGGCTGGATGCCCTCAGCATCGGCTCATTGCAAGGCGCCTCTGTGTCTGCGAGCCAAGCGGAGCAACGGACAATCCCGGGTCTGGCGCTACTAACCCGACGGTCCAATGACTCACGCTAGCGCTCCGTGGACGCCTGATGAGCGACGATGTCTTGCCCTGTTGATAACCAAGGATTGGTCGTCGCTTTGGCAGTCGTGCTCCTCGAGTGACCGCCCGGGTTTCTCCGCGGGAGCTGTCGAGGGTAGTCAACTTCGCGAAAGGGAAGTCGGCGGGTTCGCGATCTCACTGGGATCTACGCCTGGCGGCCTATCGCCTCACCAAGCCACCCAATCCCACTCCCCACGATCCGCCGCCCCGCCTCCTCCGCCGGCACGGCCTCCCCAACGTCCGCCCCGCGCTCCAACGACACCACCGAATGCACGATCGTCTCCGCATACACGTGCACGAGGTTGTACCCCTGCGCAGCATCCTGCCCCCGTGTCGCACCGACGGGCTGCGCCAGGTCCTGCCCGTACGCACTCGACGACGCCACCGCCACCGGAATCCCCGCGAACGTCCCGAAAGACGGATGATGCACGTGCCCCGACAAGATCGAGCGCACATCCGTCCCGCGAAGCACATCAGCGAGCCGCGCCTGATCCCGCAGCTCCACCGTCACCGCCAGATCGAGCACCGTCGGCAGCGGCGGGTGGTGGATGAGCAGTAGCGACCCCGCCGGCGTGGCCGTCGACAGCTCTGCCTCGAGCCACGTCAGTTGCGCCTCATCGATCTCGCCCCAATGCGCGCCGGGAACGGACGAGTCCAGCACGATCACACGCAGATCACCGAACCATCGCACCGAGGTGATCGGGTCCGCGCCGGCCCCACCCAGCAACTCCGCCCGCATCGCCGCCCGGTCGTCGTGGTTTCCCGCTACCCAGACCACCTCACAACCAAGCTCCAAGGCGGCCGGCGCCACCAGCTCCCGCAACCGCCGATACGCCGACGCATCCCCCCGGTCCGTCAGATCCCCGGTCATCAGCAGCGCATCCGGCTTCAGCCCCGACGACACCAGCCGCGACAACATCAACTCCAGGTTCGAATCAGCATCCGCCCCACTCCCATATAGCGGCGACCGCTCCCCGGGCAGGTGCGTATCCGAGATTTGCACGAACGTGTGCGACGGACGGGGGTGTTCGGTGAGGATCATTGCACTTCCGGGTCGAGACGAGAACAGGGTCAGACGGCTGCGGCCGTGGTCCCGGGCACCAACGTCCCGGTGAAGGGCCGTCGCACGATGTCGGCGGAGTCGGAGGTCAACAGCTTCTGCATGGTCTCCACGGCAGCCGCGGCGACCTCTTCCACCGGAATGCGCACCGTGGTCAGTCCCAGCAGATCGGCGCCGGGCAGAATGCCGTCGCACCCGGTGACGCTCACGTCACCGGGCACGTCGAGCCCTCCGGCCTTCGCAGCCCGCATCACGGCGAGCTGACGGTAATCCGACGCGCACATGATTGCGGTGCCCCCAGGGCGCACGGCGCTCAGCGCTTCGGACACTCCTTCATCGGGGCGCGCCCCGGCAGAGATCATCGTCACCGACGCTCCCCCGTTGATGAGCGTCTCGCGCATCGCCATGCCGCGCAGATGCTCGGGGTATGACGCCTCGGGGTCACCGGTCAGCACCACCACGTTCCGGTGTCCGAGCGACAGCACGTGCGAGGCCAGCAGGCGCCCGTGCGCCGGATCGTCGTAGTGCGCGGAGTGGATGCGCCCGGACGGCTCCACCCGCCCTGCGCGCACGATCGGCACCTGGTCGGCGAACGGCTCGAGCTGCGCCGCCATGATGCCTCCGGTCGCCACGATGAGGCCGGCCACCCGCATCCCGAGCAGCCGGTGCAGCGCGTTCACCTGCTTGATGCCCTGCTCGTCCGCACCGATCGTCACGGTCACCAGATCGAGCCCGCGGCGATGCGCCTCATCCTGCAGACGCGAGAACAGCAGACCGTACGCAGGGTTGCTCGCGTCGCGCAGCATCAGCCCGACCGTGCCGGTGCGCCCGGCAGCGAGCTCGGCCGCCATCGTGTTGCGCACGTACCCGAGCCGCTCCGCGGCCTCGATGATGCGCTGCTGCGTGTCGGGAGCGAACCGCCCCTCACCCTTCAGCGCCCGCGTCGCGGTCGCCCGGGAGACACCGGCGGCAGCCGCGACATCGCTGATGGTCACACGCAGGGCCGGTGTGCCGGCATCCGAAGAAGTCATGAAGCCCTCCGCTGTCGACGACGCGATCGTGCACGGGAAGAACCCGAGCCGCGTCCGTACACGAGATACATCGTGGCACCCATGATCACCATCAGCAGCACCGTGTAGACGAACGTGATCGGCATCGCGTCGAGGTTGTTCTCGCCGCGCGTGCTCTCCTGGATCGCCACACCCAGCGGCTGATACAGCGGGTGGTACAGGAAGATCGCCGCGTCGTAGTCGTCGAGCAGGCTGTTGAAGTTCAGCGCCGTGATCGCTGCCGCCGTCGGCAGCACCAGCGGGATGAGCACCCGTCGGAACGCCGTCAGGGAACCTGCGCCGAGAATGCGCGAGGCATCTTCCAGCGAATCCGGCACCGACGCGAACGCCGCCTTCAACAGCCGCAGCGTGAACGGAATCTTCACGCAGATGTAGGCGATCAGCAACAGCACCGGCGTTCCGGTCAGCACGATGTTGCCCACGATCGCCTGCGGCTGGTCGAACGTCACCACCAGCGCGAGCGCGATGAGCACGATCGGGAGAATCCACGGGATGTGCAGCACGTACTCGATCGCCGTCGTCAGCACGTTGCGGTGCTTCTGCAGCACCCGCGCCACGAACAGCAGCCCGCCCACCACGATCACCGAGGCGAGCGCGCTGTACACGACGCTCACGATGAACGGACGGATCGCCGCCGCACTGCTGAACACGGTCACGTAGTTGTCGAGCGTGAAGCTGTCCAGTGTGATCGTTCCCGCGAGGATGCTGCGCGCATCCACGAACGAGAAGATCACGATCAGCACCACCGGGATCAGGTAGATCACCCACAGCGCATACGCGATCACGTGCACGACGACGTTCGCGAGCGGATTGCGGATCGCCTGCTTCTGGATCGGCGTCGCCACCTTCGCGACCGAGAAGTACACGCCCGACTTCTCGGCGCGGTTCATGATCGCCAGCAGGATGATCGTCGCCAGCCCCAGCACGATCGCCAGCAGAGCGGCGATGTCGCGGGTGATCGGGCTGCGCGACAGGTCGATGATGAGCGGCGCGACCGTCTGGAAGTCGGGCCCGCCGAGCACGAGCGGCGCGGTCAGCGCACCGAGGCCGATGAGGAACGTCAGCACGGTCACGGCGAACAGCATCGGCTTCATCACCGGCAGCACGATGCGGCGCAGGATCGTCCACGACGACGCCCCCATGAGCTTCGCCGCCTCGATCGACGCGTAGTCGACCTTGCCGAGCGACGACGACAGGAACAGCATGTGGTTGGTCGTCGTCGCGAAGGTCATCACGAACGCGACGGCGAAGAATCCGGAGAACCAGTCGCGGTCCATGTCGGGCCACCACTTGACCATCATGTTCGTGAAGAACCCGAACCGGCCGTAGATGAAGTTGTAGCCGGCGGCGAGCACGATGCCGCCGTAGATGAGAGTGGTCGCGTACCCGAGCCACAGCAGCTTCGCGCCACGGATGCGAAAGTACTGCGTCACCAGCACGATGAACACCCCCACCACGTTGACGGTCACCGACAGCGTGATCGCCAGCAGGAAGCTGTTGCCGAGCGTCTTCATCGCGCGCTCGCTGCCCAGCAGCTTCTCGACAGCGCGGATGCTGAACTGCCCCTCCGGGAAGAAGGTCGTGCCGAGCAGTGCCGCGTTCGGCAGCACCAGGAACGCGGCCGCGAACCAGATCACGGCGATGCCGGTCACCCAGGCCATCGGCGAGCGGAGCATCGAGCGGATGCTGCCGGGCTTGCCCCTCTTCGGTCGCCGGCCCTCCGGGGCCGACGCCGTGCCGGTCAGCGCGCCGGCCTCGCCGGGCAGGCCGGCGGAGGTCGGGGGAACCGGGGTGCTCATGGTCATCTCAGGCCGCCGGGTACTGCAGGATCCAGCGCGGATCGACCTCGACGCGCACGGTGTCACCGGCATCCCACCGGTGTGCGCTCGCGCCGGCCGGAACGCTCACGTGCAGCGTCGCGTCTTCGACGGCCACCGTGTACACGCTGTGGCTGCCGTGGTACGTGCGGTCGACGACCGATCCGCTCAGCGACGCCGCCGCCGAACTCGCCTCGCTCGCGGCCACGAGGTGCAGCTTCTCCGGGCGCACATAGCTCTCCGCGTTCTGATCCACCCCGCCCAGGCGCTTGAGCACCGCGGGGGTGAGCCGATTGCTCTCGCCGATGAAGCGGCACACGAACGCCGTCGCGCTGCGGTCGTAGATCTCCTCGGGGGTACCGACCTGCTGCAGGCGCCCGGCATCGAGCACCGCGATCCGGTCGCTGAGCGTCAGTGCCTCCTCCTGGTCGTGCGTCACGTAGACCGTGGTCACGCCGACATCGTGCTGCAGCTCCTTGAGCTGCTCGCGCAGCTGCACGCGCAGCTTCGCGTCGAGGTTCGACAGCGGCTCGTCGAGCAGCAGGATGCGGGGAGTCAGCACGAGCGCGCGGGCGATGGCCACGCGCTGCTGCTGGCCGCCCGACAGCTCCGACACGTTCTTGTCGAGCTGGCTACTGGCCAGGCCGGTGCGGTCGGCGATCTCATCGACGCGCTTCGTCTGCTCGGCCTTCGACACCCTCTGCGCACCCTTCTGCACGGTGAGGCCGAAGGCGATGTTCTCGCGCACGTTCATGCTGGGGAACAGTGCGTAGTTCTGGAAGACCATCCCCACGTCGCGCTTCTCGCTGGGCACGCGCGTGACGTCGCGACCGGCGATGTGGATGCGGCCGCCGGTGGGCTCGACGAAACCGGCGAGCGCGCGGAGGGCCGTGGTCTTGCCGCATCCGGAGGGACCCAGGAGGGTGAAGAACTCACCCTCCTGGATCTCCAGATTCAGATGCGAGACCGCGTGATGGTCGCCGAAAGCGACCTCGACGTCTTCGAATCGGATCATGAGGTGTCTGATCAGCCGATGTACTCGAGGGTGACCTTCTCGACCCAGTCACCGAGGTTCTCGCTGACGAAGCCGAAGTCGAGCTCCTGACGGGGAAGCGTCTCCATCAGTTCGACGACCTCGGGGTTCGCGTCGGCGACGGCCTTCTCGTTCACGGGCATCGAGTTGAACTCGGCCGCGAACTCGCCCTGCACCTCGGCGCTGCCGAACCAGTCGATGAACTTCTGCGCCTGCTCTTCGTTGCCCGAGCCGTTGATCGGCGCGATCTGCTCGGTGACGTAGGGCACGCCCTCCTTCGGGACGATGATGCCGGTCTTGGTGCCGTACTCCTCGTCACGCGCGGCGATGCCGCTGGAGGGGAGCACGCCGTAGTCGACCTCGTCGCGGGTGATGCGGGCGTAGAGGTCGGTGCCCTCGACCGCGGGCGAGCCGTTCGCGTAGTACGACTCGACGAGCGACCAGCCGTCGTCGCTGACGCCGAGGTCGCCCGACTTCTCGAGGTTCTCGCTCAGGATGCTGGCGAGCACGAGCTGCGGAGTGGCCTGGCCGAGAGCCGGGTTCACTTCGTACCGACCGGCGTATGCGGCATCCGTGTAGAGGTCTTCGAGAGACTTCGGCACGTTGTCGGTCGTGTTCTCGTCGTAGACGGTGACGATGGCCTGCTCGACCAGCGGCCAGAACACGCCGTCGGCGGGGTCGCCGGCGTCGGCGGGAACCTCGCCGCTCCAGCTCGGCTCGTAGGCGGTGATCGCCTCTTCGGACTTCAGCTGCTCGAAGAACATGTTGTTCAGGCCGAACACGACATCGCCGACCGGGTTGTTCTTCTCGGCGATGATGCGGTTGGTGAGGTCGGCGCCGCCGAGGCCGACGATCTCGATCTCGATGCCGGCTTCTGCGGCCTTCTCGGTGATCCACTCGCCACGGCCGTCGCTGTTGGAGTTCGTGTACACGATGAGCGTCTCGGCCGGACCGTCGTCCTGGGTCTCTTCGGGACCGGGCGATTCCGCCGCAGCCGCGCAGCCCGTGAGTGCGATTGCCGTCGCCGCCGTGATCCCGATGAGGGACCAGCGCTTCTTCCGCAGGTCGACCATGTTCGTCCTTTCTCGCCGTTGAGGTATGTCGAGTCCGAGACTACCTCTGAAGTTGTGCTGATTGCACAAAGATTATTCGATTTCGTTCGCGCGGTCGCGCGGCCGCACTCAAGATACGACTTAGAGGTGAACGTGGATGCTCTGTCCGGTGAACGTCTGGCGGCTGGGCGGTCGGTATAGCCAGACCCACCCGTGATTCGGCATCCGTCTCCACCGGTGGTGGGGAGCCAGCCGGATGGGATGAGCGCTTCGCGGTTCCTAGCGTCGAGGTATCACCTTGCACTGCACCGAAAGAAGGACCCGCCCTTGTCTGAAAGCACCTCCATCCGCCGAATCGTCACCCGCTCGGCCGTCGCCGTTCTCGCTGGCGTCGTCTGTTGCGTCTCTCTCACCGCCGGCAGTCTTCCCGGTGGCGTGACCGCCGACCGGGGCGGGGTCAAGTCGATCGTCAGCGGCTCGAAGCCCACCGAGTCGTACCCGTTCATGGCGAGCATCCCCCTCGGTGCTCCGCTCGCCGGGCTCAAGGACGGGAACTGCGGTGCGGCGCTGATCGACCCCGGGTGGGTCGTGACCGCCGCGCATTGCCTCGACATGGAGATCGGGTCGTTCGCCGAGGGGACGGTCCGCATCGGAAGCGAAAAGCGCGCCTCCGGCGGAACGGTCCGCGAGATGGCGCAGGTGTTCCTGCACCCGGAGTATGCGCAGGGCCAGCCCAACCAGAACGACATCGCGCTGGTCAGACTCGACCGACCGGTGAAGAACAAGCCGATCGCGATCGCCGAGGGAGCCGGCGCCCCGGGAACGAAGACGCGGATCCTCGGCTTCGGCATCACCAAGCCGAGCCCGGATCCTGCGAAGTGGAAGATGTCGAAGAAGCTCCGTGAGCTCGAGACGGTTCGCGGCGACGTCTCCGACTGCGGGCCCGGATATGCGGGCGACACCCGTCTCTGCACGCTCAGCCAGACGCCCGACGCGATGGCGTGCAACGGTGACTCGGGAGGCCCGCAGATCCAGCGCGGACGGGAGGACCGCTGGGAGCTGATCGGCGTCACTTCCGGTCCGGGAGCGCAGAGCCCCTCGTGTGAGAAGGGGCCAGGTCTCTACACCGACGTGACCGCCTACGCGAGCTGGATCACCGACATCATCGCCGCCAACAAGTGATGACGGGGCGGCCGGCGAGGATGCTCTCGCCGGCTGCTCACACGTTCTCGGCGTCCGTCATGCTCTCGATGCCGTCGAGGATGCGGTCGAGGCCGAATCGCCATGCGTGCCGGGCGTCGTAGGCCGCGTTGTGCTCGGCGCCCGCCGCGCTGCCGATCGCGTCGGCGAGGGGGAAGCGCTGCGGGGTCACGTGCTCGGCGAGGGCGGGCCCGGCGACCTGCCACCACTCCGGATCCGGCGCCACCGCGGCGGCCAGGTCGACGGCGGACGAGCGGGAGAACCCGATGATCAGGCTGAGGCTCGCATCGGTGTCGACCGGCGAGAGGCCCAGCGGTGCGATCGCGGCGAGTTCTCGTTCGTACTTGCCGATGATGCCGGGCCCGAGGGGTGGCGTCTCGGCGCGGATGGCGCTGAGCCAGGGGTGGGCGAGATGCAGGTCGAGGTTGTCGTGGGCCAGGCTGTCGAGTCGCGCTCGCCAGTGCGGGTGGTCGTAGTCGCCGTGGCGCATGGATGCGGTGACCTGATCGGCCATGAGTGCGAGCAGTGTGGATTTGTCGGGGACGTACGAGTAGAGCGACATCGTCGAACTGCCGAGCGCTGACGCCAGGGCGCGCATCGAGACGGCATCCGCCCCTTGCGCATCGGCGAGTTCGATCGCGGCCGCGACGAGGCTGTCGACCGTGAACCGTGGCTTCGGCCCGCGCCGCGGCGACGTCGTGCGCTCATGTCGCCAGAGCAGCGCGATCAAGCCGGGAATATCTTCGGGCATGTTCTCATTGTACCTAACTACGTACGCCGTACGTCGTTGTATGAGAGGATGCTCCCCATGAACATCACCGAATCCGCAATCTCCCTCAACGTCGCCGACCCGGAGGCATCCGGTGCTTTCCTGACCGAGCACTTCGGCTTCGAGATCGCGATGGCGGCGGACGGCTTCGTCTCGCTGCGTCGCGATGACGCCGGGTTCAACGTCATCTACCTGCGCACGGGGCTCGCGACCTTCAAGCCCGAGACGCATGCCGCCGCCGCGGGGGCAGGCCTGCTCGTCGTGTTCGTGGTCGACGACATCGATGCGGAATGGGAGCGCCTGCAGCACCTCGTACCCGTCGCGACTCCGATCGAGACCGAGCCCTGGGGCGAGCGGTACTTCCAGGTGCTCGACCCGAACGGCGTCCTGATCCAGCTCGTGCAGTGGGTCTGACGCCCATCGCGTAACCCGCCCGGCGCGGGGTCTCGGCATCACGCCGGGGCCCCGCGTCGCCGTATCGGTGCGGTCCGTCAGCTCGCGCACTCTCCTAAGCTCGGGTCATGACCGACGACGTACGCAACGTGGATGCCGCCCTCGCCACGATCTCCGAGCACTGGCAGCCGCACCGCCTCACCAGCGTCAACGACTACGACGTCAAGGCGGTGAAACTGCAGGGCGAGTTCGTCTGGCACACCCACCCCGAAACCGATGAGCTGTTCATGGTCATCCGGGGCGAGCTGACGATCCAGCTCCGTGACCGAGACGTCGTGCTCGGGCCGAACGACATCTTCGTCATCCCGAAGGGCGTCGAGCACTGCCCGAAGGCGGCCGAAGAGGTGCACGCGATCCTGTTCGAGCCGAAGGGCACCGTCAACACCGGCGATGCCGGCGGCGAGATGACGGCACCGCTGCGCGAGTTCGAGTAGGGCGGGCCGGGAATGCCCGTGACATACAATCGCCGGAACGACGGGCGCTAGGCCGGGATCCGGACCGAGTGCTGAGGGAGGGGTCAGGATGATCGGCAAGGTGTTCAGCGGCATGTTTGACAAGTTGTTCGACTCGGTGAACAAGGACAACGATCTGATGGAGCAGCTCAGGCCTGACCTGAGTCGGGAATCGCTCGGCGTCGGGCCCGACTTCCCGGGCGTCACCCCGAATCCCGTCATGAGCAGCGATGCACGCGCGCGCAATGCCGAACTGCGCGCGGGGGCGCTTGCGCTCGGCGTTCTCGTCGACTGGCGGGAGGTCAACAGCAACCCGCGCGTGGTCCTGATGCTCGACGTCGAGACCGCCGACGGCATCTCGTTCCGCGGTATCGCAGACGAAGCCTTCACAATCACCGAGCTCACCCGGCTCGCCCCAGGACAGACGATGCCCGTGCGCTACCGGCCGGCCGTCATGGACCATTGCGTCGCCCTTGCCCGCGACGCGGATCCGGCCCAGGTGCAGCTGCTCACTGACAGGATCGCGAGCCGAAAGCGGACTTGACCCGAAGGCTTCGGCCGGGTCTCTCGGAGCCGGCATCAGGAGGCGACGCGGTCGCGGCGCTCCGCGCCGGCGGCATCCGCCTCGATCTCCGACCACACTGCATCGAGCGAGAGGCCGAGCACTCCGGCGATCGCAGCGACCGTCGAGAAGGCGGGTGTGGCCACGCGACCAGACTCGATCTTGCGGAGCGTCTCCGGTGAGACGCCGGCATCGAGGGCGACGGCGAGCATCGAGCGCTCGCCGCGGGCATGACGCAGCAGCGCGCCGAGGCGCTCGCCGCGCTCGACCTCTGCGGGAGTGAGCGGGAGTCTGACCATCATGATGCCCATTGTAATCCCGGGATAGTATTACCGGGATAGTTATTGGTGCAACGAGAGGGCGATCATGATCGAGATCCTGAACACGGCAGAGCTCGCCCGGGCTCGCGACACCGGCGCACTCGTCGCCGACATCCTGCAGACGCTGAAGAGTCGCAGCGCCGTCGGCACGAATCTCCTCGATCTCGACCGGTGGGCGAAGGAGATGATCGCCGCCGCCGGCGCCCAGTCCTGCTACGTCGACTACGCGCCGTCGTTCGGACGAGGGCCCTTCGGTCACTACATCTGCACGGCGGTCAACGATGCGGTGCTGCACGGGATGCCGCACGAGTACGCGCTGCGCGACGGCGATCTGCTGACGCTCGACCTCGCCGTCTCTCTGCGAGGGATCGCCGCGGACTCGGCGATCAGCTTCATCGTGGGATCTTCCCCGGCGCCGGGGGATCTGGCCATGATCGATGCGACCGAGCGTGCGCTCGCCGCAGGAATCGCCGTCGCTCGGCCGGGGGCGCGCATCGGCGACATCTCGCATGCGATCGGCTCGGTGCTGAGCTCGGCGGGGTATCCGATCAACATGGAGTTCGGCGGTCACGGCATCGGATCGACGATGCATCAGGACCCGCACGTTGCCAACGACGGGCGTCCCGATCGCGGATACCGGTTGCGTGCCGGGTTGCTGCTCGCCCTCGAGCCCTGGGTGATGGCCGACACCGATCGGCTCGTCACCGACGCCGACGGCTGGACGCTGCGAAGCGCGACAGGATGCCGGACCGCCCACAGCGAGCACACCATCGCCATCACCGACAGCGGCGCGGAGATCCTGACCCTGGCTCGGTGAGACGAGCCTCGGCACCGGCATCCACCGGTCCTAGAGTGGTGCCATGACGGACACCGAGCCCGTGCTGACCGGATGGACGCAGGTCGATATCACGAGTCGCGGCGATGCGGCAGCGCAGCGCGTGATCGCGGCGTTCGCCGTCGTCGCCGGAGTTGCCGGCGTCGTCATCGGGTTCCTCTTCGTGCCGGATTGGTGGGCCGTCGCGTTGATGGTGCTCGCCTGCCTCGTGGTCGTGGTGATCGGCCTCGGCCTGTGGTTCGGCGCGAGCCTCGACTCCGAGGCGACGGAGCAGCTGCAGGCCACCGGGCACCTCATGTCACTTCCGGTGCTCGCGGCGACCGAGACGAGCGACGAGAGCGTCAGTTTCCGCCTCGAACTCGCGATCCCGACTGACGGCGGACCCGTCAAGGTCGAGCATTCCTGCAGCAGAAGTCGGTGCACCGCCGCCGCCCGTGCGGTGCCGACGGTCGAACTCCCCGCGCTCGTCGACGCGGCAACGAAGACCTGGGGCATCGACCACAAGCACGTCGACAACTGAACCGCTCGGTCAGGTCGCGAACAGCCTAGAGTGTGTGCCATGAAGCGCGCGGCGACGATCGAATGGACGCAGATCGACCTGACTCGTCGCAATGAGGCGACGGCGCAGCGCGTGACCGCTGTGCTCGTGGCGCTGTCGGGAATCGGCGGGTTCGTGCTGAGCCTTCGGATGATCTTCGACTGGTGGTTGGTCGCGCTGGTGCTGCTCGGCTGTCTCGTCATCGTGGCGCTCGGCGTCGGCCTCTGGATCAACCCCGGAGTCGGTGCCGGTGCCGTATCGAAGCTCAAGGAGAGCGGCACGCCGGCCTCCTTGCCGGTGGTCGCGGCCCACAAGACGACCGATGAGAGCATCCGCTACCAGCTTCAATTGCGGATGCCGTCTGCCGATGATCAGTTCGTCATGCACGCCTGCGGTGAGCCCGGATGCATCGAGGCGGGGCGGACCGCGCCCGACTCAGAGGTGGCTGCACTGCTGAACGACGCGACCAAGACGTGGGCGGTCGTTCACGACTCGCCCCGGGCGTGAGTCTGCGGGGAAGAGCCCTCAGCGGTCGAGATCCGCGAGCCGGACGAATCGCCGTTGCCATGGCGTCTCGACCGCGCCCGACCGGTAGTGGGCCCGCACCCAGGCCACGGCGCCGTCCGCCGGGACGCCCGCGAGCCGAGCGAGAAGCGCCATCGCCGTTCCGGTGCGCCCGCGGCCACCGCCGCAGGCGATCTCGACTCTCGTTTCGGCCGAGCGCTCATAGACGTCTCTGAGAGCGGCGATGGCGTCGGTCGGTGTCGCGGGCAGACGGAAGTCCGGCCAGCGCACCCACCGCGACTCCCAGCCGGCTTCGAAGTGCGGTTTGGCGGTCAGGTAGAGCCCGAGTTCCGGTGCCGCTCCATCCGGAGGCGTGCCGTCGCGAAGGCCGCGACCGCGCACGAAGCGACCTCCCGGAAGGGCGACGACTCCCGGAAGATCAGCCGGCCAGGTGCTCACCCCTGCTCCGGACGAGGGGGCGGCGTCTCCTCTGCCGCCGCCACGATCCGTGCCGCCATCCCCGCGAAGATGAATCCGTGGAACGGCAGCACGGCGAGCCAGTAGAGGCGTCCGCTCAACCCGCGCGGGAAGAAGACCGCCCGCTGCTCGTATCGAGCGCCATCGCCGTCGGGCACGGCGCGCAGCTCGAGCCACGCCGATCCCGGTACCTTCATCTCCGCGCGCAACCGCAGCAGTCCGCCGCGTCGCTCTTCCGGCGTTGGACCGGTTCCCGGCACCTCGACGGCCTCCACGCGCCAGAAGTCGATCGCGTCGCCGACCCGCGCCATCGCCCGGCTGCGGCGGCCGCGCTGCAGCCCGACACCGCCGACGAGCCGGTCCATCCAGCCGCGGACGGCCCAGAGCAGCGGCGATGAGTACCAGCCGTTCTCGCCGCCGATCCCGACGATCACGCGCCACAGATCCTCGACGGAAGCCGCGGTCTTCACCGACCGCCTATCGGTGAAGACCGTCCGGCCCGCCCAATTAGGGTCGCTCGGCAGCGGGTCGCTCGGTGTGCCTGAGACCTCGGCATCCTGCCAGCTCGTCTCCACGCTGTCGGCTCCGACCCGCCCCAGCGCCAACGCGACAGCCCGGCGGTAGGGGGTGAGGCCTCCGGAAGGCGGCGCGATCAGCTTGTCGACGGCGTGGTCCTTCACGACGCACTCGTTCTGCAGCGAGGCGACGAGTGGGCGGGCGATCGAGCGCGGCACCGGTGTCACGAGGTTGACCCAGTGCGAGGCGAGTTCGGGCGTCAGCACGGGCAGCGCGGCGATGGCTCGCTGGGGGAGTCCGGCCTCGACGGCATAACCGTTCATCATCTGGCCGTAGCGCAGCACGTCGGGCCCTCCGATGTCGACCGCTCGATTCACGTCGGGATCGACCCGGGCGGCGCCGAGCAGGTAGTGCAACACGTCGCGCACCGCGATCGGCTGGATGCGGTTGCGCACCCACTTCGGCGCCGGCATGTACGGCAGCACGTCGGTGAGGTGGCGGATCATCTCGAACGACGCCGACCCAGAGCCGATCACCACTCCGGCCTGGAGCACGAGCGTCGGCACGCCCGACGCGAGGAAGATCTCACCCACACGCACCCGCGACTGCAGGTGCGGAGACAGTTTCACGTCGTCGGGGTGGAGGCCGCCGAGGTACACGATCCTCCGTACGCCCTCCTCGGCCGCCGCCGACGCGATCGTGTGCGCGGCCAGATCATCGGCCTCTTCGAAGCCCTTGCCTGCGGTCATCGAATGGATCAGATAGAACACGACGTCGACATCGGCCATCGCGGTCGCGACGGCATCCGCATCGGCCGCCTCCCCTTCGACGACCTCGCACTCGGCGCCCCACGGGAACGACGCCACCCGGGCCGCGTCACGCGCAAGCACGCGGACACGGTACCCCGCGGCCAGCAGGCGGGGAGTGAGCCGACCGCCGATGTAGCCGGTCGCGCCGAGCACGAGTGCGCGCGGCGCGGAACCGTCCGGCCGCGGCACCGCGCGCAGGGCGGGTTCGCGGCCGGTGGGCTGAGTGAGGTCGGTCATGGTCCGAGCGTACGAGGGATGCGCCGACGCCCGGGGGCCATTGCGGTTGCGGGCGAGTGCGGGTACAGGGGGCCCTGCTGACGGCCTCTCCTGATCGGCGAGCAGATCGGGGCCGTCTCACTCCGCCCGGCGCCCCCGCAGCACCAGCGCAACGAGCGCCAGCGAGATGACGCCGATCCCGTACCCTACGCAGACGGCGGCGAGACCGACGACACCGACGAGCATCCCGGCGATGACCGCCGGCACGCCGAACGCGAGGTACGCGAGGAGGAAGATCACGGCGAAGGTGTCAGCGCGCTGCGTCGCCGGGATGCGTGGCGCGAGCGACGCGACCACACCGGAGAAGGCCGTTCCGAAGCCCATCCCGGTCACACCGGCCGCCACGAGATACGCGGGGAGTGATCCGAGAGCGAGCGCCACGAGTGAGAGGGCGGTTCCGGCGGCGAGAGCCGAGGTGCCGAAGATCGTGATCGTGCGCGGTGTGCGCCGACGCATGACGAAAGCGGTCAGCGCGCCACTGCCGGCGAGGACCGCCACCGCGAGCCCCTGCCAGATGTGCGCGCCGCCGCCGAGTTCCTCGTGCACGATGTTGGCGCCCAAGGAGAGGAAGAGTCCGCCCGTCGCCCAGCCGGCGATGACCGCCGGTGCCGCACGCCAGAAGTCCGCTCGGATGTTCACCGGGATCGACAGTCGGAAGCTCAGCGAGGCCCAGACCCCCGGCGTGCGGGGAGCAGTCTCCGGCACGAAGAAGAACAGCAGGGCGAGCACGATGTAGACACCGCTGAGCGGTGCGAAGACATCGAGCAGGGGCTCACCGGCGACATCCAGCGCGATGCCCGACAGCAGGGCACCGACGGCGAGCCCGATGCCGGGCGCGAGCGCGTTCCACAGCGCCGCTGTGGCTGGTCGAGCAGGAGGCGCGAAGTCGAGCACGGCCGCGGAGAGCGCCGAGAGCAGCAGGCCGCTCGCGATGCCCTGCACGATCCGGGCCAGCACGAGCAGCCCGATCGAGTCCGCGTGCCAGAAGAGCAGCATGCTGCCGGCCAGCAGGACGAAGCCGGCGATCACCACCGGGCGGCGCCCGACGTGATCCGAGAGCGATCCGGCCGTCAGCAGGGTGAGCAGCAGCGCCACCGCGTAGACGGCGAAGATCGCGGTGATCACGATCGCCTCGAAGCCGATGTCGTGCGCCAACACGGGATAGAACGGCGATGGCGCGCTCGCGCCGGTCATCATGAGGATCTGCGCCACGATGGCCAGAGCGAATCCGAACCGGGTGCTGACGCCGTTCCGCGGTGATGCGGCGACGTCGGCCCGGGGTGCGGTGATCGGCTGCGTGGGGGTCATGGGCACTCCTCGTTGGTTCGAGAATCATCGAACCATTGGAGCGTACTCGCCCTGCGCGAATTGTTCAACTATTCTCGAACCATGCCTGGTGCCGTCGACCTTCCTCATCCCGATCGATCCGCGATTCAGCTCACCGATGTGCTCTTCGCGCTGAGCGACCCCGAGCGTCTCGCCATCGCGCGTCAACTCGCCGCCGGCCCGCTCGACATGGCCGCCTGCCACGCCACCGACCCGAACCTGCCCAAATCGACGAAGTCGCACTTCATGAAGGTGCTTCGCGAGGCCGGTGTCATCCGCAACGAACCCAACGGTCGCCGACGCATGCTGACCCTCCGCCGTGACGACCTCGACGCGCTGTTCCCGGGATTGCTCGATTCGGTGCTCGGGGCGTGACCCCGGGTCTTCACGGCGGCGGAGGTCCGCTCTTTTCTGCAATTCAAGGGTTGCATTAGAGCGAGAGTCATGCAACTCTGGAGTTGCAGGTGGTCGATCGACCGCCGAACACTCGCACGCAACACTCGAAAGGACCCATCATGGTGAACATGACTGACAACGAGGCATCCGTCGTCGACGAGAGCACCTTCTCGGTGCGCCGAACGATCCGCATCGCCGCTTCCCTCGACAAGGTGTGGCAGGCCGTGACCGAGCCGGAGTACATCTCCCGCTGGTTCGGCCAGACCGTGCTCGACGGAGCCGGCGTCGGCGCCACCGGCACGATGACCTTCCCGGACTACGGCTCGATTCCGCTGCGGGTCGAGGCGCGCGACGAGCCGAACCTCATCGCGTACCGCTGGGGCAACGACGACGCGCTCGGCGGCCCGACCGCCGATCTCGAGGGCGGCTCGACCGTCTTCACCTTCACGCTCGAGGAGGTCGCCGGCGGCACGCAGCTCACCGTCTTCGAGACCGGCTTCGACAACACGTCCGACCCGATCGCGAACCTCGAGAGCCACCGCACCGGATGGGACGAAGAGCTCGACAAGCTCGTGGCCCTGCTCGAGGGCGCCTCGTGACCGCAGGCACGCTGGTTCCGGTGTTCGCGGCACTCGGCGACGAGACCCGGTGGAGCATCCTGGCAGCACTCGGCGAGGGGGATGCCTCGGCATCCGCCCTCGCCGGGCGCCTGCCCGTCACGCGCCAGGCCATCGCGAAGCACCTGGCCGTGCTGCAGGAGGTCGGCCTGGTCGAGCCCGTCCGGGTCGGCCGGGAGGTGCGATTCCGCGTGATCGGCGCCGAACTCAGCGCCACGGCCACGAAGCTCGATGCGATCGGCCGCGATTGGGATCGCCGTCTCGCCGCGATCAAGGACATCGCCGAAGGGCTGTAGGGCGTCCCGGGGACCCGTCCGGGCCTCTGGGTGGCGGTGGGTGCCGATTCGCGCGCGGATCAATTCGATAAGCCAAACTCCGCTAGGTTCGCCAAATTGACAATATATACGGCGCGTCAGCGTTACGTTCTGATCTCCGATTTGGAACGGATGCCGTTCCAGGCGGATACTTCTGGCATCCGCGCCGCCCGTCCCCGGCCCGGATTCCGCCATGAATCCTGCTTCTCCTCTCGCGCCAGACGCGACCATCGCCGTCATCGGCGCCGGCCGTCTCGGCACCGTGCTCGCGCGGGCGCTGAGCGCTGCGGAATTCGACGTGCGCGGACCGTTCGGACGCGGGGACGAGGTTCCGGAGAGCGACATCGCATTGCTCTGCGTGCCTGATGCGTCCATCCCCGGCGCGGCTGCGGCCGTCCGCCCGCACGCGCGTCTGATCGGCCACGTCTCCGGCGCCACCGGCCTCGAAGACGTCGACTTCGGCATCCACCCGCTGCAGACGTTTACCGGAGCGGAGCCACCCGCGGTGTTCCACGGCATCGGCGCGGCGATCGCCGGCCGTACGACCGATGTTCGCGACCTGGCCGGTGATCTCGCGCGGGCCCTAGGCGCCCACCCCTTCGAGATCGACGACGCCGACCGTGCGGCCTATCACGCGGCGGCATCCTTCGCCTCGAACTTCGTGCTCACGGTGCTCGACGCAGCCGAGCGGCTCGCGCTCGCTGCCGGAGTCAGCTCGGCCGAGGCTCGCGCGCTCCTCGCTCCACTCGCGCGTCGGACCGTCGACAACTGGACGGCGACCGGCGCCGCCGAAGCTCTCACCGGTCCGATCGTTCGCGGCGACGAGGTCACGGTCGCGCGTCAGCGCGAAGCGGCATCCGACCTCGATCTGCAGGAACTCTTCGACGCCCTCGCCGCTGCCACCCGCTCGATCGTCCGGAAGGCCGACGCATGAGAATCATCCGCACGATCGCCGAGGTCCGCGACGTCGTCCGCGAGGCGAAGCACCGCGGCACGAGCGTCGGCCTGGTCCCGACCATGGGGGCGCTCCACGAGGGCCACCTCTCGCTGGTGCGCCGCGCCCGGGAGCAAAACGACCTCGTCGTCGTCTCGCTCTTCGTGAACCCGACGCAGTTCGGGGCGAACGAGGACCTCGGTGCCTACCCGCGCGACGAAGCACGCGATGCCTGCCTGGCCGAAGCCGAAGGCGTCGACATCCTCTTCGCGCCGCCGGTCGACGAGATCTATCCCGACGGCTTCGCCACCACGATCCACGTCGCGGGCGTCACCGAGGTGCTCGACGGCGCCAGCCGCGGAACACATCATTTCGACGGCGTCGCCACGGTCGTCACGAAGCTGTTCGGCATCGTCCGCCCCGACGTCGCCTACTTCGGGCAGAAGGATGCCCAGCAGGTGCTCGTCGTGCGCCGCGTCGTGCGCGACCTCGATCTCGACGTGCGCATCGAGGCGTGCCCGATCGTGCGGGAGGCCGACGGTCTCGCGATGAGCTCGCGCAACGTCTACCTCGACGTGGCGGCCCGCGAGCAGGCGACGGCGCTCAACCGGGCGCTGGACGCGGCATCCGCTCGGCACCGCGCGGGGGAGCGCGAGGGCGAGCAGATTCTGGAAGCCGCCCGCGCCGTGCTCGACGACGCCGGCATCCACCCCGACTACCTCGAACTGCGCGACGCCGAGACCCTGGCACCAGTCGCCCGCGTAGAAGGCGACGCCCTGCTCGCCGTCGCCGCTCGCGTCGGCGCCGCACGCCTCATCGACAACCACATCCTGAGAGGGGACGCCTGATGCGTCGCGTCATGCTGAAGTCGAAGATCCACCGCGCCACCATCACCGGAAGCGACCTCGACTACGTCGGCTCGATCACGATCGACCCCGATCTGCTCGAGGCCGCCGACATCCTCCCGCACGAACAGGTGCACGTGGTCGACGTGAACAACGGCGCACGCTTCGTGACGTACACGCTGGTCGGCGAGCGCGGCTCCGGTGTCATCCAGGTGAACGGCGCGGCCGCCCGCCTCGTCCACACCGGCGACACGATCATCGTCATCTCCTATGCCGACTACTCCCGCGAGGACCTCGAGGAGTACGAGCCCGCCGTCGTGCACGTCGACCGTGCGAACCGGATCGTGCGAGTCGACGCCGCCGTCGGCGAACTGGTGACCGCGCCATGAGCGCCCACGCCGCACCGCACAAGCGCATCACGCTCGGCGACCTCGCCGCGAAGAAGGCCGCAGGCGAGCCGATCGTCATGGTCACCGCCTACGACTACCCGAGCGCCCAGATCGTCGAGGCCGCCGGCGTCGACGTCGTGCTCGTCGGCGACTCGGCCGCGATGACTGTGCTCGGCTACGAGAGCACCGTGCCGGTCACCGTCGACGAGATGATCATGCTCACCGCCGCCGTGCGCCGCGGGCTGCAGAAGCCGCTGCTCATCGCCGACCTGCCGTTCGGGTCGTACGAGGCCTCCGACGCGATCGCCGTCGCGACCGCGCAGCGCTTCGTCAAGGAGACCGGCTGCGACCTCGTCAAGATCGAGCGCGGTGGCACATCCGTCGACCGCGCCCGAGCGCTCGTGAACGCCGGCATCCCCGTCGTCGGGCACATCGGCCTCACCCCGCAGACCGCGACCTCGCTCGGCGGCTACCGGGCGCAGGGCCGCACGGCCGAGGCGGCACTCGCCCTGATCGACGATGCCCTCGCCCTGCAGGCCGCCGGATGCTCGCTGCTCGTCGTCGAGGCGGTGCCGTCGGAGGTCACCGCGGCTCTCATGCCGCTGATCGACATCCCCGTCATCGGGATCGGAGCCGGAGCGGATGCCGACGGCCAGGTGCTCGTGTTCCACGACCTGCTCGGCATCTACGGTGGCCCGACCGCTCGCTTCGTCAAGCGCTACGCCGACCTGCGCACCGCCGCGATCGCCGGTGTGGAGGCATACGCCGACGAGGTGCGGGGCGAGGAGTACCCGGCCCCGGAGCACGGGTACGGGATGCCGGCGGAGGAGACTGTTCGCCTGCGGGAGCTGATCGCGGGGCGGTAGTCCGAAGCATCCGCCCCGCCGGGCGCTTGCCTCGGCCGTGTGCGCTTGCCTCGGCCGTGCTTCCGGAATCCGGCCGACGTAGCTGTACTTGGCCGAGGCTGGCGTACAGCGGCGGGAGCAACCTCCAAGATTCAGAGCGCATCTCCAGGCTGAACGATATATCGTTGAGTATCGTTCGCCCATCTATCGAGGAGGTCATCATGAACGGTGCATTCCCGGCCGGAGGTTTCGGCGGTTCTGGATTCGGAGCAGGTGGCGGCCCCGCCTCCGCTCTCTTTGACGCCATGGACCAATTGCGAAAGACGTTCGACCCGCGCCCCGGCGGCGGCTCGCGCATGGCCCGCGGCGACGTGCGCACCGCCGTGCTCACCCTCCTCGCGGAGAAGCCGATGCACGGCTACCAGATCATCAACGAGATCGCGGAGCGCAGCGGCGGATCGTGGAAGCCCAGCGCTGGCTCGGTCTACCCGACGCTGCAGCTGCTCGCCGACGAAGGCCTCATCGAGGCCGAGGAGCAGAGCGGTCGCAAGACCTACTCGCTCACCGAGGCCGGCCGCGCCGTCGCCGACGAATCGAGTGACACCCCGGCCCCCTGGGTGGCTTCCGCGGAGAAGGACGGCGGACGCGACAGCGCCCGCTTCAGCGCGCTGCCGAAGGCCGGCGTTGATCTCGCCGCGGCCGCCGCACAGGTCGGTCGCAGTGGCAGCCCGGAGCAGGTGCAGCAGGCCATCGAGGTGCTCGACGAGGCCCGCCGTAGGCTGTACTCGATCCTCGCTCAGGACTGATCACAGATGCCGGGGTCAGGTTCCAGCGTTGAGGAACGGCGACCGGAAGGCGGGGCGATGACGGATGCTGCAGGCACGCCCCACCGGGCGGACGATCGCATCGATCCTCCGCGTTCGATTCCCGGCATGCCGGTCACTCGCCGCCCAGCGGCGGACCCGCTGCCGACGGCATCCGTCCATCGCGCTCGCTACCGCCGCATCCTGTCGTTCGCGGCACGCGAGTTCATCAAGATCTGGTGGTTCGAACTCGTCCTGCCGCGCTTCGGGCTGACCTCGATCTCCGAGCGCACCCGCCCGGCGCGGATGCAGCGGTTCGCCCGCCGCTTCCACAGTCTTGCCGTCGGACTCGGCGGCCTGATGATCAAGGTCGGGCAGTTCATGTCATCACGGCTCGACGTCCTGCCGCCGGAGATCACCGCCGAGCTCGAGGGTCTGCAGGACGAGGTGCCCGCCGTGCCGTTCGCCGCGATCCGGCAGCTCGCCGAGGCCGAACTCGGCGTGCCGCTGGAACGCGCATACTCCTGGTTCGACGAGGTGCCGCTGGCTGCGGCATCCCTCGGGCAGGTGCACCGCGCCCGCCTGTCCGCGCTCGACACCGCCGACACCGGACTCGAGGACGTCGTCGTGAAGGTGCAGCGCCCGGGCATCGACGAGATCGTCGCGGTCGACCTCGCCGCGCTCCGCCGGGTCGCCGGCTGGCTGCGCCGCGTACGCGTCGTGTCGGACCGGGTCGACGCCCCCGCCCTCGTCGAGGAATTCGCGCAGACGAGCCTCGAGGAGATCGACTACCTCCACGAGGCGGCGAACGCGGAGCGTTTCGGTGAGAACTTCGCCGAGGATCCGCGGGTCGACACCCCGCAGCTGGTCTGGGAACGGATCACCCGCCGCGTGCTCACGCTGTCCGACGTCACCGCGATCAAGATCAACGACAAGACCGCGCTGCGCGCCGCCGGCATCGACCCCTCCGAGGTGGCTGACGTGTTCGCCGAGGTCATGTTCGACCAGGTGTTCACCCACGGTTTCGTGCACGCCGACCCGCACCCCGGCAACATCTTCGTGACGCCGCTGCCCGATTCGCCGACCCGCTGGCGGCTCACGTTCGTGGACTTCGGCATGATGACCGAGGTCTCATCGAACCTGCGCGACGGGCTGCGCACGCTCCTCATCGCGGTCGCCGGCCGCGACAGCAGGGGACTCGTCGCAGCTGCCCGCGAACTCGGCGTGCTGCTGCCCTCGGCCGACACCGCTGAACTCGAGCGCGCGCTCACCGCCCTGTTCGCGCGATTCGGCGGCATGGGTTTCGCGGAACTGAGCAAGGTCGACCCCCGCGAGTTCCGCGACTTCGCCGACGAGTTCGGCGACGTGGTGCGCTCGCTGCCGCTGCAGCTTCCGGAGAACATGCTGCTGCTCATCCGCGCTGTGTCGCTCACTTCGGGCATGTGCAGCGGACTCGACCCCGCCTTCAACGTCTGGGACGCGGCCGAGCCCTATGCCGGCAGACTGCTCCGCGACGAGAGCGGCAACCTGCTGAAGTCGTTCGCGCAACAGGCGACGACGATCGCGGCCGTCACGTGGCGCCTTCCGCAGCGGATCGACGACGTCATCACCCGCATCGACGAGGGGACGGTGACGTTCGACACCTCCCGTCTCGAACGCCGGCTCGACTCGCTCGTACGCATCGGCCGTCGGGCCGTCGCGGCCGTGCTGTTCGCCGGGATGCTGGTGGGCGGCGCTCTGCTGCTCGCGCCCAACCCGGTGCTCGGCACCGTACTGATCGTGGCTTCCGCCGTGCCGCTGCTCTACGCGTTGTTCTCGGGGCTCGGGAAGCGCTGAGGGTTCAGACGCCGCTCGAGATCAGTCGTCGCTGGAATGCAGGCCCCGCCGCGATGACAGCAGCGTGACCTCGGGGTGCTGCTCCGCCAGCATCCGCTCGGCCCGATCCAGCACATCGCGCACGTGCACCGCATCCGCTCCGACGACCGACATCCCGATGGCTGTACGGCGGTGCAGCTCCTGTTCGCCGACTTCGGCGACCGCCGCCTCGGTGCGGCGCGACAGATCCGCGATCAGCGGGCGGATGATGCCTCGCTTCTCCTTCAGCGAGTGCACATCGCCCAGCAGCACGTCGAACTCCACCCACCCGATCCACATGCCGGAATTCTCGCACCACGTCGTGCCCGATGGGCCTGCGCCTCCGACGGTTCGTCGCCTGCGATCCATCCGCTGTTCATCCACGACCGGTATCTCTATCCCTCGGCCCGACGTCCGCGGCCCCGTCCATCGGAGATCACCGTGATTCCACAGTCCCACCCGCCGCGCTCGCGTGCGATCGCCTCTGCGGCCGTCGCGTTCGCCGTCGTCACCGCCCTTGCGTTCGCTGCTCCCGCCCAGGCCGAAGAGCAGTCATCCGATCCGACCGCCGAGGGCTTCTACAGCAGCAAGCAGCCGTACATCGCGCCGACGCCGGCCGACATCGACGCCTACCAGGCCGCACCAGCCGGGTACCTGCCGATCGCCACGGAGTCGGTCGCCCGGCACGGATCACGGGGACTGTCCGGCTACAAGTACGACGCGCTCCTGCACCTCGTCGCAGCGTCCGCACAGGCGGAGAACGGATTCCTCACCCCCGAGATCGGCGCCCAGTTCGTCGCGAATCTCGAAGCGATCACCGCGGCCAACGTCGAGAACGGCTACGGCATGCTGACCGGTCAGGGCGAGACCCAGCACCAGGGCATCGGCGCGCGCGCCTTCGATCGCAATGCGGCTCTCTTCGCGGATGCCGCCACCGGCGGCGACCGCATCGTCGCCGAGACGTCGGGCGAGGCGCGTGCGACCGAGTCGGGGGAGAACTTCCTGCTCGGCTTCGGAGACGCGGTGACGGATGCCGCGGCATCCGCACCCGCGCTCGATGTGCCGCTAGAACCACGACCCGACCTGCTCTACTTCCACAAGGTCGAGAACCCCGACGGCACCGACAAGGCCGATGGCAGCCCCGAGCGCGAGCGTGCCGAGGCGTACGAGGCCTACATCGAGGCGCAGACCGACGACGGCGGCACGATCGCCGCCGCGACGGACTACATCGAAGACCTGCCGCGATCGGTCGAGGTCGCCGAGGATCTGCTGTCGGGAATCTTCACCCCGGAGTTCATCGCGGCGATCGGCTCGGATGACGCGCACATCTGGTTCAACACCGCCGACGGCTCCGAGCACGGCGCGGTCGCGTGCGCACCGGGGGCGGACCCGGCCGTCGATCCCGACGCCTGCGGCGACCCGGAGAAGTCGATCGAGAGCACCGTCGATGCGGCGATGACCCTCTACAACCTCTACATCATCGCCGTGGACATGGAGGAGGAGAACGTCGAGCCGCACACCTTCGACTTCGACGCCTACTTCGAGGGCCACGAGGCGGATGCCGAGTGGTTCGCCTATCTCCTCGACTCGGAGGACTTCTACGAGAAGGGCCCGAGCCTCGCCGGCCACACCGAGACGTTCGCCATCGCCCAGCCGCTGCTCGACGACTTCTTCGCGACGATCGACGCCCGCATCGCCGGCGGCGACGTGGCCGCGACCTTCCGCTTCGCACATGCCGAGACGATCGTTCCCTTCGCCGCCCTGCTGCGTCTGCCCGGCTCGACGGTCGCAGCCCCCGACAGCGCCGCACCCGCATCCGCCGCCGACGTCTACGACTACACGACCAACCCGTGGCGCGGTGCCCAGGTGACGCCGATGGGTGCGAACGTGCAGTGGGACGTCGTGGCCCGCGAGGGCATCGACCCGGCGACCGGGATCGCCTTCACACCGCTCGTGCGGATGCTCTACAACGAGCGCGAGATCGCATTCGCCGAGGGCTGCCGTCCTGTCGCAGACGGTTCGCACTGGGTCAAGCTCACCGAGCTCAAGCGCTGCCTGACCGGTGCGGCGATGGCCGAGAGCCCGCTGATCGGCGACGCGACTCCGATCGACGACACCGTGCCGGGGCCGGAGCTCGCCGCGACGGGTGGCGCCGCCGATGCGTCCACCTGGGGGATCGGCGCGCTCCTGCTCGCCGCCGGTGCCGCTGCTCTGGTCGCGCGTCGGAGGGTGGCGCGGGCGTAGTCCGAGACGCATGCGGGGCCCGGTCGAGAACGACCGGGCCCCGCATCCTTGCACTGAGAGGTGTCAGCCGCCGTAGAGGGCGACGATGCCGGTGCGGTCCTCGTTCGTCATCGACAGATCGTCGGACGAGCCGTTGCACTGCGGGTAGTGCATGATCGACGACGAGTCGTACGGCGTCAGCGGACGCCAGTTGGTGTCCTCGAAGCAGGTGCCGGCTTCGGGGCGGGTGTGCTCGTGCCGGAAGCCGAGCACGTGGCCGAGCTCGTGACCGAGGATGTTCGTCGGCGTCCACGAGCCGGAGGCCCAGATCGAGTCGTCGATGAGCACGTTCTGCTGACGGTCAGCGGTGCTCGGGAAGAACGCCCGGGCGATGTACTGCGACGTCTGCACCGGCTCGACCGAGAAGACGACCGACTTGTTGCGCGTGGTGCAGTTCGCGTCGGCGCTGCTCACGTACACGAAGTCGACCGCAGAGGATGCGGACTCCCAGAGCCCCGCACCGCTGGCCATCGCACTGACGACATCGGCGTGACGTGCACCGAACTTCGTGCTGACGCAGTAGGTGAGGTTGCTCACCTGCGACGCCGACCACTTGTCGTCGATCCCGCTCACCGTGTTGACGATGAGGCCGTCGATATGCGCCTCGGGACCGATGAGAACGTCGTAGAACTCCCGCAGCTCACCCCGATTCGAGATGACCTCGTCGCCGTTGACGATGTAGCTGCCATCGATATCCCGGTAGGTCGACGCCGCGAACTCCTGGAAGGAGGGGACGTCGGAGCCGTCATCGAGAGTGGTCGCCCCGGCAGCGGGGATGACCGCGCCGATGCTGAGCACGGCTGCCGCGGTGGCGGCGAGCGCGAGTTTTCTTGTGAGTCGCATGCAGTGATCCTTTTCGATCTGAGCGATTTCTGCCCGTCTGGTCGGCGAGCAGGCCGTGGGACGTCGAGGTCGGCTTCTTTGCCTCATCGACGGGTCCAAGCTCGCTCACGGTATTGGCGGCGATTCGACGAGGTCAAGAGTCGTCGTGGTGCGCCGAGCTTTTTCTGCACTCAGGTCAGAATTCCGAGAGGAGTGGCCTGGCCGAAGGTCATACTGAGCCTCGCCGAACGTCAGGCCGTCTCCAGCGAAGCGAGCGACGTCATCGCTGCGGTCTCGATCCCTTCGATGTCTCTGAGAGCGTCGGCGGCCTCGGTCAGGAGATCCGAATCCCCCGTGCTGCCGGCGCGGGCGATCGACTCGGAGGCCTGTGTCCAGAGCAGTGCGGATTCCGCGAATCGGGCTGCGCCCTCGCCGATGACGTCGGCGTGGGATCTGCGTTCGACGATCTCCGCACTCTCGCTCAGGAAGTCGCGATACAGGTTGCGGAACAGCGCCCCACCGGTGCCCGCCCGCTCCATCAGCATCGCGATGACTGGGAGATCGCGCGCAGGGTCATCGACCCGGTCGAACCACGACGGGATGCGCTTGGCGGCCGTGAGGATGCCCTGGTTGCCGAGGTTGGCGATCGGCGGTGTGAGGAACTCCTTCGCGCAGGCGGTGATCGCCGGAACGATCGATTCGCGGATGCGCTCGGGCCGCGTCGCTGCGGCGGGCACCTCCACGGTGAAGGCGCGGTGGCGTGCGGACATCGGCCCGCGAGCTGCTCGAGCCCGTGCCAGGCTCGCAAGACTCGTCGAGACTTCCCCGCCCTGCTGGGCCGTATCGACCAGGTAGGCGGTGTCGTCGTCGTACCCGTACATGGCGACGACGTGGCCGGCGAAATGCACCCGGGATCCGAAGTACTCGAGGTCGCGGCTGTCGAGTTGCAGGCCGACGGGGATGCCGCGGTCGATCGTCGTGCGCAGCTGATCCCACGCCGTACGGGGCGACGTCGTCTCCTCCTCGCGCAACTCCACTCCCAGGCGATCGGTCAGGGCCTGGGTGAGCGCGAACGGCTTGACCCGTCCGCCGAGGAACGGCAGGGCCTGCTGTTTGGAATCCCAGTAGATGAAGGACAGCCCTGCCCCCAGGCCGAACAGCATCGGCTCGGGCAACGACAGCCCGCCGTGCGTCAGGAGAACGCCGAGCGCCGTCGTCTCGCAGTGCAATCCGCCGGCGGTGGGGATGCCGTCGATGATCGTCGCGTCGACGGGCGTGCCGCTGCTCTTTCGAGACACTGATTCATTCATCGGGCACCTGGACTCGCGTCGCGAGCCACGACCTTTCTGCCTCGAGGAGGCTCAGTGAGTACGAGAAGATTTCTCGGGCGGCGCGAGGGAGCGGAGCCTGGGAGCGTTCGGCGGCGGTGACGGTGCTGATCCGCGAGTCGATCCAGGTCAGGCGCCGCTGCAGCGCCTCGGCGTAGTCCTCGTCGGAGATCAGCGGCAGGTTGGCGAGTCCGACCAGGATGGGATGCGCGACGGTTCGCTGGTCGGTGATGAACTCGAGGGCGGCTTCTTCGGCGGCGTGCCGCCCGGCTGCGGTCGCATGGAACACCCGTCGTGACTTGCCGCCGGTCTGGGCGTCGTCGGATGCGATGAGTCCGCGCCCCTCAAGCTTGGTGAGCACGTAGTAGATCGACGAGAAGCCGATCTCGGACCAGCGCCGGATCCCTCGCTGCTCGATCACCTGCTCGAGGTCATAGCCATGCCTCGGCTGCTCCACGATGAGGCCGAGGATGGTCAGCTCGGTCGGGGTCAGACTCATGGGGTTATTCTAGCGCTGGAATAGCGGTTCTGTATGGGTATGGCGTTCAGAGAAAGCGGGAACGGTACCGCCCTGGCGAGATTCCGCATCGTTTCGTGAACTGGGCGTAGAAGCTGCTCTGAGAACCGAAGCCGGCGGCATGTGCGATCTCGCTCGCCGACATGGTCGTGGTCACCAGCAGACGCTGCGCCTCCGCGACGCGACAGCGGACGAGATACTCCGCGATGGTCGAGCCGACGGCCCTGCGAAAGAGCGATGTCGCGTAGTGGGGGTTCAGGTTCGCGGCCGAGGCGATGTCCACCACTGAGATCTGCTCGCGAAAGTGGGCCACGGTGAACCGCGCCATCTCGGTCACTCCTCGCATCGAATCGGACGAGACATTCGGAGGGCCGGCCATCTCGATCGAGGTCTGCTCGCCGCTGTGGTGTTGCCGGTGGAGGAGACGACGGATGAGTGCCTGGACCTCGAGCAGCGCGATCGTCTCGAGACCGTCGACGCCCACCTCCTGCTGCCAGGAGGTGAACATCCCTTCCAGATCGCGGGCGACTGTGGTCGCCGGCGCGATGATGGGCCGGTTCAGCAGCACCTCGCTCAGATCCGACATGGGGAGGTTCCAGCCCAGCACGGTCGTCAGAGGCACGTGGATCCAGCACATGTCGCCGTCCGCTCCGGCATCCGTGGAGACGAGGCGGTGCGGAGTCGCGCCCCAGAACACCGCCAGTGATCCTGCCGGAACAGAGATCCGCGTCCCGCCGAACTGGTAGTCCAGGCTTCCGCGCAGAACGATGTTGATCTCGAGGTCGTCGTGGCGGTGCGCCAGCGGCATCACCGGTGCGGCGCCGCGGTGGATCCAGAGGTGCGCCCCGGTGGCCACGACGGCACCGTCGCCCTGCAGTTCGGGAGCTTCACCAGGTTCCGCGGCGGAGTCGACGGAGTGCAGTCGTCTCGGCGCCTGCTCGCGAGCGGTCATCCAAAGAGTCTACGGAGCCACCTGAGAATTCAGGAAGATCAGACATGAATGGAAGAGGTCATGCCCGAATTCGAATCCTAGGCTCGCACCATGACTGCAACGACGCGCAATCCCAAGATCACCATCATCGGAGCAGGGGGATTCGTCTTCCCGTTCCGCCTGATCGGCGACATCCTCAGCTTCCCGGCGCTGCAAGGAAGCACGCTCGCCCTCATGGACCTCGACGCCGACCGTGTTCACCGCACGGCGACCGCCGCGCGGAAGCTCATCGACCACCACGGGTTCGGAGCGACTGTCGTCGAGACCACCGATCGGCGCGAGGCGCTCGCCGACGCGGACTTCGTCATCATCACCTTCCAGGTGGGCGGCATCGATTCCTATCGCTGGGACGTCGAGATCCCGCGCCGGTACGGAGTCGACCAGGCCGTCGGCGACACCGTCGGCCCTGGGGGCGTCTTCCGGTTCCTGCGCTCCGTGCCGGCGTACGAGGCGATCGCCTCGGACGCGCTCGAATTGTGCCCGGATGCGCAGTTCATCAACTACGCCAACCCGATGGCGATGGCGACCGCCTTCCTGAACGCGAAGGGGCTCAACACCGTCGGCCTGTGCCACAGCGTGCAGGGCACCACGCACATGCTTGCGAGATCTCTGGGCGTCCCGTACGAGGAGGTGTCATTCCTGTCGGCCGGTATCAACCACCAGGCGTGGATCCTGGAGTTCTCGCGTGCCGGCGAAGACCTGTACCCGGAGTTGCGACGCGTCATGTCGGAGCGTCACCGAACCGGGGTTGCTGCTGGAGGGCTTCACGAGGATGACGGCGACCACAGCGAGGTGGCTGAGGTGATGAGCAACTACGAGGGCGGAAACGAGCAGGTGCGTACCGCCCTCATGAACACCTTCGGCTACTTCGAGACGGAGTCGAGCCACCATGCCTCGGAGTATCTTCCCTACTTCCGCAAGGACCCGGAGACGGTGCTCCAGTTCATCCCCGAGCGCTGGGACTACTACGAGATCTGCCTCGCCCACGATGAGGAGGGGGATGTCGATGAGCAGCTGGAGCGGCTGAAGACCGACCTCTCGCCATCGCTCGAGTACGGCGCCAGCATCGTGAACGCGATGATCACCGGAGTGCCCGCCGTCGTCTACGGCAACGTGCCGAACGCGAGGGGGCTCATTCAGAACCTTCCGGCTGATGCGTGCGTCGAGGTGCCGTGCGTCGTCGACAGGAGCGGCGTGCAGCCCACCGCGATCGGCAGCCTGCCGCCGCAACTGGCGGCCCTGAACCGTACCAATATCGGTGTGCAGACTCTCGCCGTGCACGCTGCCCTCACCGGGAACATCGAGCACGTCTATCACGCGGTGGCACTCGACCCTCTGACGGCGGCGAAGCTCACCCTCGACCAGATCCACGCCATGACCGACGAGCTCCTTCTCGCCCATGCGGCACTGCTTCCCCCGTCGCTTCGTCCGTGGTCAGAGCCGGTCGGATAGCCCGCGACTGCGCATTCGGATCATGTCTGCGCGACGTCTGTGCTCCTCTGCATCGACCGATCGACACGTCCGAGGATGGCTGCCGCAGATCGACGGAGCGTGCTCGCGGTGAGCGGGTCATCGATGTCTCGCATCGAGGCATGCGCGCTCGTTCCGTCTATCAGCGCGAGGAGCTGCCAGGCGGTCGCCTGCGCGTCATCGACGTGGAACTCACCGTGGCGCACCCCTTCTTCGACGATGTCGCTGATGAGCTGGTGCCATACGGCGGCTTGCTCCCGGAGCGCCGACTTTAGATGGGGGTTCCGTCGCGCGATCGCCCAGCTTTCGACCCACATGAAGTTCACCGCGGCGTACTCCTCGCTCAGGGATGATTCGAGCACGGCGTCGAGCTTCTCTATCGGTCCGGGCAGGCTCTCGAAGGCCTTGATCATCGCGCCGTACTCGTCGGCGGCGAGAGCCGTGTAAGCCTTCGAGATGAGTTCGTCGAGCGAGAAGTAGTGAGTGACGAGGCCGGGTGTGACCTGGGCAACCGCGGCGATCGGTCGTACGGCCAGCGCCCCAAGCCCATCGGCACGAGCGATCTGCTTGGCTGCGCTCAGGATCTCGGCTGCACGCTCCTCGGGTGACAGCCGTACCCGCGTGCTCGCGATCTTCGTTGACATGTCTTCATACTCTCACTACGCTCGCCCTATTGGTCAGCGGTTTAATAGACGATGGAGACTATGAGATGAGCAGCACGGGCACCAATCGAGTCGCCACGGATACCGCGGGTCACATCGAGATCGGGGGCATCGACTACATCCCGGATGGCCAACGTCACGGTCGCCCTGCCGGCCTCTTCGGCATCTGGGCCGCTGCGAACGTCACGTACCTCTACATCGTCTACGGCGGGTTGCTCGTCATCCTCGGGCTGCAGGTGTGGGAAGCGCTCATCATCTGCGTACTCGGGAACCTGTGGTGGTTCGCCGTGGGCTGGGTCTCGATCTCGGGGCCAGCGGCGGGCACCCCGAGCGTCATCATCATGCGGGCGATGTTCGGCGTTCGCGGCAACAAGCTCTTCGGGGCTGGGCTCGGGGCACTGATCGCGATCCTCTTCGTGATCTTGAACGTCACCTTCGCGGCGCTCGCGTCGACGGCTCTCTTCGCCGCTCTCGGGATCGATGTGACACCAGCGGGCGAGCTCCTTCTGCTCGTCGCCGTGGCCGTTCTCAGCCTCACGCTCAGCGTCTTCGGCCACGCCACCATCGAACGCCTGAGCCCGTACATCTCCGCCGCGGTCGGCGTCTGCTTCCTCGCCGCGGGTATCTTCGTACTCAACGCCGCCGACTGGGGCTACCAGTCGCCGGCTCTCGGCGCCGGGGAGCGAGTCGCGCTCTGGCTGCTCGGACTGACGATCATCGCGTCCGGGCCGCTCTCGTGGTACACCAGCGCAGATTTCTCTCGGTACCTTCCGGCCACGAGTTCGAGGAAAGCCATCGTCGTCTGGACTGCGCTGGGTGGACTCATCCCCTCGGTCCTTCTCGGAGCGCTCGGCGCGATCGCGGCGACGAGCATCGACATGAACGACCCGCAGACCACGATCGCCGCCATCGTTCCCGCATGGTTCTATCCCGTGTTCCTCGCGGCCGTGATCGTGGGAAGCATCGCCAACAACGCCCTCACCGCGTACTCCGCCGGCCTCTACGTGCAGACCTTCGCCCCCCGCATCCGGCGCTGGGTCACGGTGACGATCGTGGGGGCGGTGTGCGTGCTCACGTCGGTGTACCTTCTCTTCCTCGCCCCTGATCTCCTCGAGACACTCAACTATCTGATCGAGATCTCGGTCGCTGTCATGGGGCCGTTGCTCGCGATCTACGTCGCCGACATACTCCTTCGCCGCAATGCCTATGACGGCCTGAAGTTGAGCCGCACCGACGACGCGAGCCCCTTCTGGTTCCGCGGAGGGTGGTCGCTTCCCGGAACAGCTGCCATGCTGATCGCCACAACGGTGGCGTTGCTGATGGTGAACACCACCCTGTATGTCGGCCCGATCGCGGCGGCTCTCGCAGGAGCCGACCTGTCATCGATCGCGGGACCCCTCATCGCGGCCGCGGTCTATGCCGCCTTGTGGCAGCGCGAGCAGCGCATGTCGACCGACGCTGCAGGCGTCACCGCATGACGCTCCCCCTCGTCGCCGACTGGTTCCGAATGCGTGACGTCGCCCCCGGGCTCACGCAGATCGACGAACCGCACGCGCACGAATTCGTTCGCGGCAACATCTGGTGGCGACAAGGCCGGGACCGCGACCTCCTCGTCGACACCGGACTGGGGGTCGCCAGCCTGAAAGAGGCGCTCCGATCGATGGCATCCGCACGAGGGTGCGCGTGGCGCGAGCCGATCGTCGTCCTCACTCACGGACACCTCGATCACGCGGGCGGCGCCGCCGAGTTCGCGGACGTTCGAGCACATCCGGGCGACGTGCCCGCAGCCGTGACCTCGCTCCACGGCCCCACCTTCGCCCGGGAACTGGGAGTGAAACCGGACCCGTTGCTCCCCGAAGGGATGCTGGTATCAGCGTCTCCGCGAATCGCGTGGGATCCCGGACACCACGACGTCGGGGAGATCACGGCTGTCCTTGTGGAAGCAGGACACATCATCGACCTCGGGGATCGGCAATACGAGGTTCTCCACCTCCCCGGGCATACCCACGGCAGCATCGCGCTGCTCGACCGAGCCAACCGCGAACTGTTCTCCGGCGACGTCGTCTACGACGACCATCTGCTCGACGACCTCCATGAATCAGACTCACATGCCTATCGACGATCCATGGACATGCTCGGAGAGCTCGACATCGACGTCGTCCGCCCCGGCCACGGATCCTCGTTCGACCGCTACGTCCTCCACCGCATCATCCGCGCATACACGTCTGGCAAGAACTGACGGGACCAAAGGCATCCCAGGTCTCATGAAGAGGCCAACCGCAACTCCGACAAGAATCCTCTTGACACGGCATCCACTCTGACGTAACGTACAACCAAATGGTTGTACAAAGAGAACTCAGCGAAGCGGAGATCGACCGTGTGTTCCACGCATTGGCGGCCTCGACCCGACGGGACATCCTCCGCCGGACGATCGAGCGAGAGCAATCGGTGTCGACCCTCGCGGTCGACTACGACATGTCGTTCGCGGCGGTGCAGAAGCACGTGGCCGTGCTCGAAGCCGCGAGCCTCATCATCAAGCGCGCCGAGGGACGCGAGCGGCTGGTCCGCGCGAATCCCGAGATGATCGCCCGGGCCAAGGCGCTCCTGGCGCGCTACGAAGAGCTCTGGCGTGCGCGCATCGCCCGCCTCGACGATCTGCTGGCGGAACCGCCGGCACCCCCCACCGCACGAACCGAACAAGGAGAGTGAAATGCCTGTCACCGACGTCACGACCGACACCGAGAACCTGACCATGACGGTCACCGCGGATTTCGCGGCACCCGTCGACCGCGTCTGGAGCGCCTACAGCGACCCGCGCCAGCTCGAGCGCTTCTGGGGTCCTCCCGGATGGCCGGCCACGTTCACCGCCTGGGACCACACCGTCGGCGGTCGCGCGAACTACACGATGAACGGACCTCGGGGCGAGCGCTCCTCCGGCACGTGGGAGTTCCTCGCGATCGAGGCGCCGAGCCGCTTCGAGGTGATCGACTCCTTCGCCGATGACGAGGGGAAACCGCTGGAGGACTTCCCCGCGACGCGGATGACGTTCGCGTTCGAGCCGACCGATGAGGGCACCCGCATGGTGTCGACCAGCCACTTCCCATCTGTCGAGGCGATCGAGCAGCTCGTCGAGATGGGCATGGTCGAGGGCCTGAGGATGTCGATGGCTCAGCTCGACACCGTCCTGCAGAACCTCCGCGACTTCGCGCAGGGCAAGGGCACCGAGGTCGAGCTGCTCGACGACACCCACGTGCGCATCACTCGCCTCGTCAACGGTCCGCGCGAGCTCGTTTGGCGCGCCTACAACGAGGAGGACCTCATGCGGAAGTGGATGCTCGGCCCGGACGGGTGGGAGATGACCGAATGCGTCATCGCCACCGCCCCGGGCGAGAAGCACCGCACCTCATGGGCACCCACCGGTGGCACCGAGGGAGAGGCGTTCGGCTTCGAGGGCGAGGTGCTGCTCGTCGACGCGCCGCGTCGCGCCGTCACGACCGAGCGGATGATCGGCACCGACGGTCCCGAGACGCTCAACGACCTCAACCTCTACGAGGAGGACGGTGCGACCCTCATCACGCTGCTCATCGAGTACCCCGACAAGGAGACGCGCGACATGATCCTCGCCACCGGCATGGCCGAGGGCATGGAAGCCTCGTACGCGCGCCTCGAGCAGGAGCTGCTCACGGTCTGACCGTTCACAACTCCTCAGAAACCGGCCGGTCCCCTCGGGGATCGGCCGGTTTCTGCGTCTGCCGCCGGATTCGTGAGGAGTTGTGAACGGAGTGCACCGAGCCCGGATGCCTTCCGCACCGCTTCCGCCGAAAGACGCAACCGCGCCCGCGCGCGATCCCAAACCCGTGCATCTTCAGAGCCGACGGTGCCGCCCTGGGGTGGCCCGGGTTCCATCTCACGCCGGAAGTCCGGCCCCCTCGCCGATTCGTAGCTTCGAGTCGCGGCACCAAAGTCGGGCCGCGAAACCAACGATCGGAGAATCACATGGGTTGGCTCAAATGGGCGAAGAAGATCTACGAGCTCGTCAGGTACATCGGTGGCAAGGTCGGTTCGTGGGGCGCCGCCAAGACCAAGAAGATGATCGCCTGGGTCTGGGACAACAAGGGCACCATCTACAAGTGGCTTGAGCGCGGCTCGACGATCGCGTGGATCGCCGGCGAGATCTACCGCCGCCTGTTCGGCTGAGCATGTCGACTCGGTGCGGCCGGCGCATCCCGCCGGCCGCACCGAATCATCCTTTCGACGGTAGAACTGCGACGAGCAAGGACGAATGATGGTAGTCATGACGACGGACCGGATGACACAGACGGATGCCGCGGGGCGACACCGCATCCCTGGACCGCAGAGCCACGGCACGCACCGCCTCGCACCCTCGGCGCTGCGCTACCAGAACACGTCCGACATCATCCTCGCCGCCGTCGGCACTCCCCTTCTCGCGGCTGCCACGCTGCTCATCCCCGACCTCACCTGGCGCCTCTGGATCCTCATCGGTCTGGCTTTCTTCACCGTCGTCGGACTCGTCATCGACATCCCGTTCGTGAACAAATGGGAAGTGCGCAACACCTCGTACACGGTCACCCCAGAAGTCGTCTTCATCCGCCGCGGACTGCTCGTGCGCCGCACCACCACACTCTCCACGGCGCAGATTCTCAACGTCGAGATCGTGCAGGGACCGCTGCTGCGGGCGTTCGATCTCGTCAAGGTGCGCTTCACCTGCATCGCCGACGTCGAAGGCATCACCGGCATCACCGAAGATGCCGCCCGCGAGATCCGCGACACCATCCTCTCTTCGCAGAACGGCACCGACCGTGTCTGAGCGCGCTTCCGCTCCGACCGAGGCATCCGAGCGACTGCCGCTGTCCTATCTCGGCGCTTCGTATCTCGCCCATGCCGTCACCACGATCGGCACGGTCGTGGCCATCACGGTGTTCCTCCTGAACCCGGATATCTGGCCCGGGCAGTGGGCCATCGCCGTCTTCGCCGCGATCTTCCTGTTCCGGATGATCGACCCCGTCTACGAGTGGGGCACGACCCGCATCCGCCTGTCGGCGCACGAACTCACCGTGACGAACGGCTTGATCAATCGCCGCACTCGCAGCATCCCGTGGCATGCCGTCCGCACGGTCGACAGCACGGCACCGTGGGCGCACCGGCTCTTCGGCCTCGTGCGGGTGCGCGTCGCGCAGGGAGGCGATCTCAGCACCCAGGTCACGCTCGCCGGCATCACCCGCGAGTTGCGCGACACGATCCTCGAGTACTCGCGGGTGCCTGACACCGGCACCGTCGAACGTGATGCGGATGCGGATGCTGATCAGGCAGAGCACGGCTCGCCGGTGCCGACCGCGCAGAACGCCGCCCCCGCTCGAACGGCTCGCGACGAAGCGAAGCATCGGCCCCAGAGTGCCATCGGCACCTCGGACAGCGTGCTCTACCGGGCGACGCTCCTGGATCTCATGGTCGCCAGCATCCTCTTCGGCCGCTTCGCCCTCATCGGCGTCGCGATCGCCTTCGCTCTCTACGAGCAGCTCGAAAGGTTCGGGCTCCTGGGAATCCTGACGTTCTTCCAGGGCGGAGGAGCGATCGGATTCGCGGTGTTCGTGGCGCTCGTGATCATCGGGATCGGCATCACCGCCAGCGTCGTCCGCTACGCGCGCCTGGAGGTGCGTCGTGCTTCCGACGGCGCCATCGTCGTCTCGTACGGACTGGTCGAGACGCACGAGCGCGCCATCGACACCGCCGCCATCACCGGGGTCGTGCTGCAGCGGAACATTCTCGAGATGCTCCTCGGACGGGTCCGGCTGGCTCTGCTCACCACCGACACCAGTCAGCAGTTCGGCACGAATCTCCTGCTGCCTTCGCTGCCCCGCAACACCGTCGCCCGCATCCTCGCTGCCGGGTTCGGCGACCGGGTGCCGGAGAGCAACCTCGCCACTCGTCGCCGACTGCCACTGCTGCCCGCGCTCGTGTTCGTAGTCGTCACGGCTCTCGCATCTGCTCTCGGCTGGTGGCTGCACAGCACCGGCGTCGCCCTCGGGCTCGCGATCATCGCGGGACTGATCGCCTGGGCTGTCCTCGTCGTCTTCGCAAGGCCTCTCGTCACGCGGCTCGACTACGACACACCCCGCGGCACCGTCGCGCTGCGGGCGTTGTTCATCGTCGACCGCGAGACCTACCTCGATGCGCTGGCCATCCACCTCGTCAGCGGCACGGCCGTCGGTGGACGCACCCGATACGTCACCGTGCACTACTACGCGGGAGAGGCGCGTCAGCGCGGCAGCGTGTGGTTCTCCGAGCAGGAGATCGACGCGCTGCAGAACCGGCTCGGGGATCGCGAGCAGCGCGCGGACCGCATCCGCAGGGCGCGCGAGCACGCCGCCGCACGGCGGGAGGCGCTGAGCGAGATCGACGCGCTGGTCGGCACCAAGGAGTGAGCGGCGTCGTCAGGTGATGTCGACGAGGCCGGCCTTGGCGGCCTTGACGAGCACCTGAACGCGGTCGCGCACGTTCCACTTGGTCATGATGCGGCGCAGATGCGACTTGACCGTCGCCTCCGACAGGAAGAGCCGCTGGGCGATCTCGGCGTTGGACATGCCGTCCGCGAGCAGCTGGATGACATGCTGCTCACGCTGTGAGACCGTCTCCGACGCGCTGAGCGGAACCGACGCCGGCACTGCGGCGTGCTTCGATACGGAACGGACCAGCTCCTGCGCGACAGAGGGCGAGAGCACGTAGCCACCCTCCTGGGCGTTCCGGATCGCCGACACGATCTGGTCGGGCTCGGTGTCCTTGACGAGGAAGCCGACGGCGCCGGCGCTCAGCGCCTCGATCACCGCGTCATCCGAGCTGTACGTCGTCACGGCGATCACCCGGGTACCCGGTACCTGTTCGCCGAGCTGCCGGATGGCGGTCAGACCGTCTCCTCCCGGCATCCGGAGGTCCATCAGCACCACATCCGGCTGCAGCTCGAGGCACCGGGCGACGGCGGACGGCCCGTCCTGCGCCTCGCCGACCACGCACATGCTCGGGGCGGTGTCGACGAAGATCGTGAGCGCGCGCCGGACGAGAGCCTCGTCATCGACGATGAGTACACGGACGTCACGCACGTGCACAGTTTAGGCAACCGGGTGACGAGAACACATGGGGAGATGTCCCCAGGTCCCGGCGGAGCACCGCAGCGGACCGGTCGTGATCGAGAATGCGTCGAAAGGATGAATCGGCCGGCGACCGCTCCGTGCCAGGATCATGCATGGCGGATCGGATCGGTCGGCTATCGGAACACCCGAAGGAGAGTGCCGTGATCTTCATCGTCCCCGTCAAACCGAGCCAGATGTGGCCACTCATCTGTCAGTGGCTGCGGATCTGTCACTGAGCGAGGACCGCCCGGTCGCACTGCTGCGACCGGGAACGGCGCTCCGCGTCGACTTCTGGACGTTCATCCCGCTGGCGCGCTCGGTGCGGATCGTGCTGGTCATCCTCGTCTCGGTGACCGCGGTGACCGAGGCGTTGCTGCGCGCGTCGGGCGAGCTGGGCGGAGGGGCGCTCTCGTTCGCGTCGTCGTTGCTGGTCACCTTCAGTCTGCTGCTGATGGCCTGGTCTCCGCCGGTCTCGGCCTCCGCTCTTCTCCTCGCCGGCTTCGTAGCCGTCGCCGCAGGGGAGGGTGGGAGCTATCTCACCGCGCTCTCGGCCGGCGTCGGACTCGTCCTCTTCACCTGCAGCGTGGGCCTCTCGTTCGCGTTCTGCGCGGCGGCCCTGGCGTGGATCGTCACCATCACCGTGATCCCACCGGGGCTCCGCACCGGCGGCGTGCTCACGGTGTTCGTGATCGCCCTGCTGTCGGCGGTCGTCGGCCGGGGCATCCGGATGGTCGTGGACCGCAACAACTTCCTGCGACGGGAGCTCGATTCGCAGTCGGAGCGGCTCGAGCTCGAGCTGCAGGCCGAGCGGAACCGCATCGCCGATGAACTCCACGACGTCATCGCCCACGACATCGCCATCGTCGCCATGCACGCCAGGGTGCTCGAGCGCTCGGACGACGCCGCAGTGCGTTCCGCTTCGCAGCGGGCGATCTCGGATGCCGCAGGGCAGGCGCTCGCCGACACGCGGCGCATCCTTCATCTGATCCACGGCAGTGCGGAGGTCCCGGAACCCTCTCGCGCCGCGACAGCCGACATCCGCACGGTCCTCGGCGAGCTGGAAGAAGAGCTGCGTGCCCTCGGCGACGACGTCGTGCTCGAGATCACCGACGGGCCTGCGCTCGCGAAGAGCATCGATGCAGCGCTCGCGCGGGTCGCCCGCGAGGCCGTCATGAACATCATCAAGCACTCGGCGTCGCCGCGCACGGTCGTGCTGCTGCTGACGTTCCCCCGCGACACCGTGACGCTGCGCGTCGTGAACAGCCCGCATCACCCGGGCACGCCCTCTCTCTCGTCATCCGGGTTCGGTCTCGCACGACTCAGGGAACGGGCGGAACTCCTCGGCGGGACCTTCCGTGCCGGCGCGGCCGAGGGAGTCTGGTCCGTGGTCGCGACTCTGCCGCAGCGCTGAGCCGAGAGGATTCCGCGTCATGCCGTGGGCCTGCGGGGCATGCAAGAGGGGGCGCCGACGGTGCGCGGTTCATAACTCAGGAAGATCGAGTTGTTTCTTGCCGAATCAGCCCGCTGTGCGGGTCACGGCGGGCAGTCTTCCTGAGTTGTGAACGTCGACCGAGGCTCAGATCAGCCGGCGCAGCGCTTCCTCGAGGGAGGTGCCCTGGGCGGCGGCGCGATCCTGCAGTCGGGCGTGCTCCGGCCCGGAGAGCGTGAGGCGCACCTCGATCGGATCCGCCGAGGGAGCGTCGAGTCCGTCGAGGAGATCGGCCGTCTCTGCCCAGAGCGGTTCCGCGGTTGCGCGGGGGGCGGATGCCGCGGGCCGCTGCTGCGAGACGGCGGCATGGTCAGTCGAACTCGCGGCGTCCGGTCGCCCGGTGGTGGCCCCGGCCGCGACGGCGGTCGATGCGGCGACCACGGCTCCCGCGCCGGCGGCGTTCACGAATCCCGGTCCGCGGCGCGGCTCGATCTTTTGCTGATAGGCCTTCGCTGCAGCGTTCGCCCGCTCATCGGCGGCCTCGTTCAGCGGATGGCCGGCGTGCCCCTTCACCCACTGGAATTCGATGTCGCGTCCGCGGATCTCGACATCGAGGGCCTCCATCAGCTCGCGGTTGAGCACGGGCCCGCCGTCGGACTTGCGCCAGCCCTTGCGTTTCCAGCCCGGCATCCACTTCGTGATCGAGTCGATCACGTACTTGCTGTCGCACTCGATCACGAGCTTCTCGTCGCTGCCCGCCGTCGCCCGCAGCAGTTCGAGCACGGCCTGCAGTTCACCCTGGTTGTTCGTGCCGTGCGGTGATCCGCCGGCCGCCCAGTTCTCGTCGTCGATGTACCAGGCCCAGCCGTTGGGGCCGGGGTTGCCCAGGGCGGAGCCGTCTGCGGCGGCGGTGATCGTCATCCCTCAACCGTAACGGTGGCCGGGTGGTCGCCGCGGCGCGTCGGGGTGCGCGCTTCCCGCGGAGAATCGCACCTTCTTCGGAGGAATCCTGCGGATTCGTCCGAAGAAGGTGCAGAAGTCCGAAGAACGCGCAGGTGGCGCCTCGCGCGCTCAGTCCTCCGGATGCTCCGGCTCGGCGTTCTCGATCACGACCGCCTCCGGAGCTGGTGGCGCGACCGGGAAGACGATCGAGCTGACCGAAGCGCCGAGCCCGACCGTCAGCGGATCGACCGATGAGGTCGACAGCGTGTCGACCTGATCTTCGTCACCGCGCGGCTCGGCGGGGAGGCCGGCCCACACGTTCTCCTGCTCTTCCGGGCGATTCTGGAACAGTCCCATGAGTCCATTGTGCGCCGCTTCCGCGGCAGCCGCTCTCAGAGAAGTTCGTACACGGTGGCGTTGGCCATGCCGCCGCCCTCGCACATCGTCTGCAGCCCGTAGCGGATGTCGTTCGCACGCATGTGGTGCAGCAGCGTCGTGGTGAGCCGCGCTCCGGATGCTCCGAGCGGATGCCCGAGTGCGATCGCACCGCCGCGCGGGTTGACCTTCGCCGGATCGGCGCCGGTCTCGTGCAGCCAGGCGCCGATCACGGAGGCGAATGCCTCGTTGACCTCGAACGCCCCGATGTCGTCGACCGAGAGCCCTGCGCGCTGCAGCACCTTCGCGGTCGCCGCGATCGGACCGGTCAGCATCATGATCGGATCCGACCCCACCACCGCGACGCTGTGCACGCGCGCGATCGGAGTGAGCCCGAGAGCGGCAGCCTTCGCGCTCGTCATCATGAGCACCGCGGCCGCACCGTCGGAGATCTGCGAGGCATTGCCTGCGGTGATCAGCCCGTTCTCGATGAACGGGCTCGGCAGGGTCGCCAGCTTCTCGAGCGTGCTCCCGGGACGGATGCCCTGATCCGACACCACATCACCGACCGGGACGATCTCGTCGTCGAAGAGGCCGCGCTGCGCAGCATCCGCCGCCTTCGCATGCGACTCGACGGCGATGCTGTCCAGCTCCGACCGGCTGAGCCCCCACTTGGCAGCGATCAGCTCGGCGCCGACGCCCTGGTTGCCCAGATCGGGGTAGCGCTCGTGCATGAGCGTCCCGAAGGGATCGAGGCCGCCCGTGCTGGAGAACATGGGTGTGCGCGACATCACCTCGACGCCGCCCGCGATCACGACATCCGCGTATCCGGCGATGAGGGATGCCGCGGCATCCTGGATCGCCTGCTGCGAGGAGCCGCACTGCCGATCGACCGTTCGCCCGGGGACCGACTCGGGGAGTCCTGCCGCGAGCACGGCGTTGCGACCGACGTTGAACGACTGCTCGCCGACCTGCGACACGCATCCCCAGATGACGTCGTCGATCAGTGCCGGATCGATTCCAGTCGAGGCGATGAGCGCGCGGATCGGGTAGGTGGACAGATCGACCGAATGGATGCCGGACAGCGAGCCCTTGTCGGGTTTGCCGACACCGACGGCGGTGCGTTTGGCGGCGACGATGACCGCGTCATTCGTGCTCATGAGGGCGAGCCTACTCGCGGATTCAGAGCCCGAGGCCGCGCGCGATGAGCATGAGCTGCACCTCGCTGGTGCCTTCGCCGATCTCGAGGATCTTCGAGTCGCGGTAGTGCCGGGCGACCGGGTACTCGTTCATGAATCCGTTGCCGCCGAAGATCTGGGTCGCATCGCGGGAGTTGTCCATCGCGGCCTCGCTCGCGACGAGCTTCGCGATCGCGGCCTCCTGCTTGAACGGCTTCCCGGCGAGCAGGAGGGCTGCCGCCTGGTAGTACGCGCGGCGTGCGACGTGAGCGCGGGCCTCCATACGGGCGATCTTGAAGGCGATGGCCTGGTGGCTGCCGATGTTCGTGCCGAACGCCCGGCGCTCCTTGGAGTAGCGGACGCTCTCGTCGACGCATCCCTGCGCGGCGCCGACCGCGAGGGCGGCGATCGCGATGCGTCCCTCGTCGAGGATGCGCAGGAAGTTCGCGTAGCCGCGGCCGCGCTCGCCGAGGAGGTTCTCCCGCGGGATCCGCAGGTCGTCGAAGGCGAGGCCGTGGGTGTCGGAGGCGTTCCAGCCGACCTTGTCGTAGGGCGGGGCGACGGTGAGTCCCGGGGTTCCCGCGGGCACGAGGAACGTGGAGATCTCCTTGCCTTTGGCTGTTTCGCCGGTCACGGCGGTGATCGTGATGAGCGAGGTGATGTCGGTGCCCGAGTTCGTGATGAACTGCTTGCTGCCGTTGACCACCCACTCGTCGTCGTCTTCCTTCGCGGTGGTGCGGGTGCCGCTGGCGTCGCTGCCGGCATCCGGTTCGGTGAGGCCGAAGGCGCCGAGCTTCTCACCCGAGGCGAGCTGCGGGAGCCACTGCTGCTTCTGCTCCTCGGTGCCGAAGCGGAACACCGGCATCGCGCCGAGCGAGACGCCGGCCTCGAGCGTGATCGCGACGCTCTGGTCGACCTTCGCGATCTCCTCCAGAGCGAGGCAGAGGGCGAAGTAGTCTCCGCCCATGCCGCCGTACTCCTCGGGGAAGGGCAGGCCGAACAGGCCCATCTCGGCCATGCCGGCGACGACCTCGTAGGGGAACGAGTGCTCCCGGTCGTGCCGGGCCGACACCGGGGCGACGACCTCGTTGGTGAAGTCGCGCACTGCGGCGGACAGCTCGCGGTACTCGTCGGGAAGCTCGGACTGAAGCGACTCGGACATGGGACCCCTCGGGCGCGTTTGGTGAACGGTCGATAACTGAAACTTAAGGTTATCGAGCGTTTACCGGAATGTCCAGGGGCGGTAGCATCGGGACGTGATGGCAACGGCGCGGGCGACAGGGAAGGCGCGGACGCGTCGACGGTTCCTTGATGCCGCGGCGCGACTCTTCGCCGAGCGCGGATTCCACGCCGTCTCGATCGGCGAACTCGGGGCGGCGATCGGCGTCAGCGGTCCTGCGCTCTACCGGCACTTCCCGAGCAAGGACGCGATGCTCGAGGAGATCCTGCTCGGCACCAGCGAGTACCTCCTGCAGGGCGGCAAGGACATCACCGGGGCTGAGCACGAGTCCGACGACGAACTGCTCCGCAGCCTCGTGGACTTCCACCTGGAGTTCGCGCTCGCCCACCGTGACGTCATCCGCGTGCAGGACCGCGAGCTCGGCAACCTCCCCGAGGAGGCGAATCGGCGCGTGCGGATGCTGCAGCGCCAGTACCTCAATCTCTGGGTTGAGGTCATCGGCCGCATCCGACCGGCCGTGCCGGCCGCCCACCTGCAGATCGTCATGCACGGGGTCTTCGGTCTGCTCAACTCGACGTCGCACAACTCCGACGTCGCGGACTCGGACGACGTGCGCGAGATCCTCGCGTCATCGGCGCTGCGCGTGCTCGCCGCGTCCTGAGGGCGTCCTCGGCGAGTCGGCGTCGCGCTGCCACACTGTTGAGGTGTCACCTGTGGTCGGAATGACCAGGTGATACCGGCCATAGGTGCCACCTGAGGTTTCGCGTCGATGCTCGGGGTGACACCTGTGGTCGGTATGGCCCGGTGATACCGGCGATAGGTGCCACCCGAGGTTCGGCGTGGATGCTCGGGGTGGCACCTGTGGTCGGTATGGCTTGGTGATACCGGCCGTGGGTACCACATGAGGTTCGGCGTTGGTGGTTGGGGTGTCACCTGTAGTCGCTATGAGGCAGTGATACCGACCGTAAGTGCCACCTGAGGGCAGGGCGGATGCGAGGAACTACTCCCCCAGGATGGCGCGGGCCTGACGCAGCACGGGCTCGTCGACCATCTTCCCCTCGAACCGGAAGACGCCGGGTTGCCCGGCGGCCTCGGCGAGTACGCGCTCGGCCCATGCCGCTTCCTCGGGGGTGGCGGCGAACCCGGCGCGGATGACGGCCGCCTGCGACGGATGGATGCACGCCGTGGCGTCGAACCCGCTGGCGGCGGCATCCGACACCTCCTCCTGGAGGCCGGAGACATCCGCGATGTCGAGGTGCACGGAGTCGATGGCGAGCTTTCCCGCGGCCTTCGCGGCGATGAGCACCCGCGAGCGCGCGTAGCGGGCGACGTCGCGGTAGCGTCCGTCGTCGAAGCGGCTCGATCGCCCGCCCATGCTCGCGATCAGGTCTTCCGCGCCCCACATCAGCCCGATCACCGCCGGATGCGCGGCGATCTCGCCCGCGTGCTCGACTCCGGCCGCGGTCTCGCAGAGCGCGAGCACCCGGTATCCGCCGGCGTGCAGGGCGTCGAGATCGGCTGCGCTCTCGGCCTTGGCGAGCATCACGGTGCGGTACGCGGTGCGGTCGAGAGCCTCGAGGTCGAGCGAATGCTCAGGGGAGGATGCCGGGTTCACCCGCACGATCACGCGGGTGGGGTCGAGAGCGGATGCCACGACCTGCTCTCTCGCCGCCGGCTTGGCATCGGGCGCCACGGCGTCTTCGAGGTCGAGGATGACGGAGTCCGCTGCCGCGAGCGCCTTCTCATAGCGGTCGCCGCGGTCGCCGGGGCAGAACAGGAGAGCGGGGCCGTTCACGCGGACTCCTCGGACGCGGCCTCCGGCAGGCACTGCATCAGCGTCGACCTCGTCGCGACGGCGACGACCGTGCCGTCCTGGTTGCGCATGGTGTGCTCGAGCTGCACGACGCCCTGTGTCGGACGCGACGACGAGCGTCGCTTCGACACGATGAGCGTCTCGGCGTACAGGGTGTCGCCGACCCGCACCGGCGCCGGGAAGGACACCTCGCCGAAGCCGAGGTTCGCGACGATCGTGCCCATGGTCAGCTGCGACACCGACAGCCCGACGAGCGTCGACAGGGTGAACATGCTGTTCACCAGGCGCTCGCCGAACTCGGTGCCCGCGCTCCACGCGGCATCCAGATGCAGCGCCTGCGTGTTCATGGTGAGGGTCGTGAAGAGCACGTTGTCGGCCTCGGTGACGGTGCGGCCGGGGCGATGCAGATACACCGTCCCCTCCTCGAACTCTTCGAAGTAGAGTCCGCGCTGCTCGATGCGCCGGCCGCTCATCGCTGCTCCTTCTCGTCGAGGTTCTCGCCGCTGTCGGCGGATGCCGACGGCGTGATCACCGCGAGCGTCTGCCCTCGCGCCACCGTATCGCCCTGTGCCGCGCGCAGCGACACCGTTCCGGACACGCCGGCGCGCAGCACGTGCTCCATCTTCATCGCCTCGACAACGACCACCGGATCGCCCTCCTCGACGTGCGCGCCGTCTTCCACGGAGACCAGCACCACGGTGCCCGGCATCGGCGAATCGAGCTGGGGAACGCTCGCCGCATCGTCACCGGCACCGGCGGCAAGGCGCTCGACCATGACGTCGAACACGGCCCCGCCGTGCGCGACGGACACCCTGCCGGCCGAGGTCAGCGCGGAGATCGTCCGTGCTTCGCCGCCGATGTCGAGGGTGTAACGGTGGTCGCCGCGGGGGCGTACGTATGCGGGACGCGCGTTGCGAAGGAGATCACGCGATTCGAAGGATCGGATGCCGGAGGCAGATCCTTCATTGCCCGCGATCTCCTTCGAGTCGTGCGCGGTTCCGCCCGAGACGCGCACAGAGAGCACGCCATCCGACCCGGAGACGAGGACCACGCGCCGCTGCGCGCCGGAGTGCAATGCGTAGCGCCGAGCGGCGGCATCCCCCAGTCGCCAGCCGTCGCGCCGCCGCCACGGATCGGTGCCGGGGCGCGTCGAGAAGTCGAGCAGCAGCGCCGCCTCGGCGAACACCCGCTCGTCGGCCTCGGCGAACGCGATGTCGTCGAGCCGGCGGGCGATCAGACCGGTGTCGAGGTCACCGTCCACCACCTCGGGGAGTTCGAGCAGCCGGCGCATGAACTCGACGTTCACGGGGAATCCGAACACGGCGGTCTCGTCGAGGGCGCGGACCAGCCGGCGTCGTGCCTCGTCGCGGGTCGAGCCCCAGGCGATGACCTTGGCGAGCATCGGGTCGTAGTCGATCGAGACGTCGAGACCTGAGTCGATCGCGGTGTCCACGCGGATGCCGGGACCGGAGGGATGCGTGACCAGGTCGACGTGGCCGCCGGTCGGCAGGAATCCCGCCGACGGGTCTTCGGCGTAGACCCGTGCCTCGATGCTGTGCCCGGTCAGCACGATGTCGGACTGCGTGATGGCCAGTACCTCGCCGGCCGCGATGCGCAGCTGCTGCTCGACCAGGTCGATGCCGGTGACCTGTTCGGTGACGGGATGCTCCACCTGCAGCCGGGTGTTCATCTCCATGAAGAAGAACTCATCCGGGCGCGTCGCCTCGACGATGAACTCGACCGTTCCGGCGCCCTCGTATGCGACGCTGCGGGCGGTCTCGCAGGCGGCCTCGCCGATCCGGGCGCGCGTGGCCTCATCGAGCAGTGGCGACGGTGCCTCCTCGATGACCTTCTGGTGACGGCGCTGCAGCGAGCACTCGCGCTCGCCGAGATGGATGACGTTGCCGTGCCGGTCGGCGAGCACCTGCACCTCGATGTGGCGGGGCGTCGTGAGGTAGCGCTCGAGGAACAGCGAATCGTCGCCGAAGCTCGCCTGCGCCTCACGGCGGGCGGCGGCGATCGCCGATGCCAGCTCCGCTTCCTCCGAGACGACGTGCATGCCCTTTCCGCCGCCGCCGGCTGAGGGCTTGATGAGCAGCGGAAAGCCGATGCCGGGAGCCGCGTCGATGAGTGCGGCATCCGTCAGCCCGTCCCTGGCGACACCGGGGACCGTCGGCACGTCGCGGGCCGCGACCGTGTTCTTCGCGGTGATCTTGTCGCCCATGGTGCGGATCGCCTCGGGTGTCGGCCCGATGAAGACGATGCCGGCGTCTGCGCACGCCTGTGCGAAGTCGGCGTTCTCGGCGAGGAACCCGTAGCCCGGGTGGATCGCCTGCGCCCCGGTCTCGCGGGCGGCGGCGATCACGGCGTCGATGCTCAGGTAGCTCTGTGCTGCGGGCGCCGGTCCGATCCTGATGGAGACGTCGGCGAGTGCGACATGGCGGGCACCGGCATCCGCGTCGCTGTAGACGGCGACCGAGCGGATGCCGAGCCGCTGCAGCGTCGCGATGATGCGGCAGGCGATCTCGCCGCGGTTGGCGATGAGGACGGTATCGAACATCTCGCTCACATCCTGAAGACGCCGTAGCCCGGCTGGTCGAAGGGGGCCCGCATGATGACGTCGAGCGCGAGGCCGAGCACGTCTCGGGTCTGGCCGGGCTCGATGATCCCGTCGTCCCAGAGGCGCGCGGTGGAGTAGTACGGGCTGCCCTGCGTGTCGTAGGCGGCGCGGATCGGGGCCTGGAACTCGGCTTCCTCCTCGGCCGACCAGGTGCCGCCCGCGGCCTCGATCTGGTCGCGGCGCACGGTGGAGAGCACGGATGCCGCCTGCGGTCCGCCCATCACCGAGACGCGCGCGCCCGGCCAGAGCCAGAGGAAGCGCGGCGAGTACGCGCGGCCGCACATCGAGTAGGTGCCGGCGCCGAAGGATCCGCCGACGACGACGGTGAGCTTGGGCACGGTCGCACAGGCGACGGCGTTCACCATCTTGGCGCCGTCCTTGGCGATCCCGCCGGCCTCGTATTCGCGGCCGACCATGAAGCCGGTGATGTTCTGCAGGAACACCAGGGGGATGCGCCGCTGATCGCACAGCTGGATGAAGTGCGCGCCCTTCTGGGCCGATTCGCCGAACAGCACGCCGTTGTTCGCGACGATGCCGACGCGATGGCCGTGGATCCGCGCGAAGGCCGTGATCAGGGTGGTGCCGTACTCGCGCTTGAACTCCGCGAACTCGCCGCCGTCGACGACGGCGCGGATGATCTCGCGCGCGTCGTAGGGAACGGTCAGCTCGACCGGCACCACATCGAGCAGGTCGACGGATGCCGGCTCAGTGACCTCTTCTTCGGGAGGGACCACGTACGCGGGCGATGGCGGGAAAGTCTCGACGATGTCGCGGACGATCTGCAGCGCGTGCGCATCGTTCTCGGCGAGGTGGTCGGCGACGCCGGAGACGCGGGTGTGCACCTCGCCGCCTCCGAGCTCCTCGGCAGTGACGACCTCACCGGTCGCAGCCTTCACCAGTGGCGGTCCGCCGAGGAAGATCGTGCCCTGTCCGCGCACGATCACCGTCTCGTCGCTCATCGCGGGCACGTAGGCGCCGCCGGCGGTGCTCGAGCCGAGGACGGCCGCGATCTGCGGGATGCCGTCGCGGGACATCCGTGCCTGGTTGTAGAAGATGCGCCCGAAGTGGTCGCGGTCGGGGAAGACCTCGTCCTGCATCGGCAGGAAGGCGCCGCCCGAATCGACCAGGTAGATGCACGGCAGCCGATTCTCGGCGGCGATCTCCTGGGCACGCAGGTGCTTCTTGACCGTGATGGGGTAGTAGGTGCCGCCCTTGACCGTGGCGTCGTTCGCGACCACCATGACGTGACGGCCGTGGATCAGCCCGATGCCGGCGACCACACCGCCGGCCGGGCAGTCGCCGCCGTAGAGCTCGTAGCCGGCGAGCGGGGCGACCTCGAGGAAGGGGCTTCCCACGTCGAGCAACTGGTCGACCCGGTCGCGGGCGAGCAGCTTGCCGCGGGCGACGTGCTTCTCGCGGGACTTCTCGGGCCCGCCGAGGCGAGCCTCGGCCGTCCGTTCGCGGAGCTCGGCGACGAGCTCACGGTAGGAGGCGGACGAGTTCGGCACGGTGACCCTCCATCGGCAATGATCGGACGCAATTTAGATTACTGATCATTAACCGAAATGTCTACGCCCCGGAACGGTCGACCGGCTGTCGAGGCGGCACGAACTGCGCCGGGAGTTGAGAGCGGAGCCGCGGGCGCCGGCGTCAGACGCGGCGGAACGTGAAGTAGCCCGCGACCGCTCCATGGTTGACCACGCCGGTGCCTGTGCTCAGCATCCGGGCCGATGTCGTGGCCCCTGCTTCGACGAAGGTGTATCCGGTGTGCTCGAGACGCCAGCCGACGCCCTCGACCTGGCTGAGGAAGTATCCGATGCTCTCGTTGCTCGCGAGCGCGTTCTCGGCTGATCCCCACGACGACGCCTCGCCGGTGAGGCGACTGACCTCGACCTGAAGGTGCAGGAGCAGGTCACCGCGCGTGCGGGCGTCGCCCGCATGTTGCAGCAGTCGGGCGGCTTCGTCGGCGGTGAGCATCCGGTCTCTCTTCCCTGGGGGTCCGTCATGGATTCCAGGAACAGCGTAAGCGGCTCAGCCGCGCGCCTTGCGCACCGCGTCGACGAGTTCGCGCCACGGACCGGAGAGCTCCGAGTCCGGGACCTCCCGTTCCCTGCGCTCCGACGGGGTGCGGGCGCGGATGCTCCACACGAACCGGTCGGCGCCGGGCTGGTCGCCCGAGGTCTCATCCCACGGGCAGCGTTCGATGAGGGCGATCCACTGGGGAGCTTCGGCCGGTTCTGGTTCGACCCGCCAGCGACGAGAGATGCCGGCGATCCCGCCGGTGCGCACCACGGCGATCACGACTCGCGCGTCGCGCCGGAGGGCGCCGCCTGGCGAGGTTTCGGAAGCCTCCGGCGACTCGCTCGGCTCCGGCGACTGCGCCGGCTCAGGCTCCTCATTCTGTTGAGGGGACTCGCTCATCCTCATACACTCCCACGGCGCGCCACGCGCGTCGAGCGGCATCGGCGATCTCGTCGCCGAGCTCGGCGGCGGCCGCGACCGTGGCGTCGGCGAACTCCGTGAAGGTCGCCGTGCTCGACAGCCCTCCGGTCAGCGCCTGATACCAGGCGACACCCGCTCGCTCCCAGGCGTTGCCGCCGAGGTCGCGCGCGAACAGAGCGAAGGCTCGATTCGGGATGCCGGAGTTGATGTGCACGCCGCCGTTGTCTTCCGTGGTCTTCACGAAATCGCGCATGTGCGCGGGCTGCGGGTCTTTACCGAGCTCGTCGTCGTCATAGGCGGTGCCGGGATCGAGCATCGAACGCAGGGCCTTGCCCTCGACAGCGTCGGTGAAGATCTCGGCGCCGATCAGCCAGGTGGCGGCATCGGCTGTCTGATCCAGGAGGAACTGCTCGGTCAGTGCGCCGAGGACATCGGCGATCGACTCGTTGAGGGCGCCGGGCTGGCCCTGGTACTCGAGGTTCGCGGTGTGCTGGATGACGCCGTGCGCCAGTTCGTGACCGATGACCGTGATCGAGCCGGTGAATCCGCGGAACACCTCGCCGTCGCCGTCGCCGAAGACCATGCGCTCGCCGTCCCAGAAGGCGTTGTCGTAGTCGACGCCGTAGTGCACGGTGGCGTCGAGCGGGGCGCCCGCGTCGTTGAGGGAGTTGCGGCCGAATGCCGAGAGCAGCATCTCGAACGTCGCGCCGAGCCCGTCGAACGCCTCGTTCACGGAGGCGTCGGCCACGGGAGGGTCGTCTTCGCCGCGCACGACCGCGCCCGGCAGCTGCTGCGTGTTGCCGGCATCGCTGATCGTGCGGTTCGGGGCATCGGAGAGCTGCGCGACGAGGTCGCCGTTCTCGTCGATCGACAGGTCGATGCGTGCCCGGAAAGGAGGACGGCCACTCGTCAACGTCTGTCGCGCTGCGGCGGCCGCGCGGGGGAAGCGGCCGGACTCGGCGAGTCGCGCGAGCAGGTAGGACGGCACGACACCGTGACGCTCGGGGGATGATGTGCTGCTGCTCATGCTGCGACCCTACGCCCGGCATCCGACGTGGCGCACGGGTTGCGCGCGAGTCGCCCGGCTCGCATCCGAATCGGCCGGCATGTGGAGGCCGACATGTGGAGGGAGGAGTGCCGCTGCCGTCAGTCCCGTTCGATGCTCACCACGGTGGTGCGGATCACCCCGCCGCCGTCGACCGCGTCGAAGCGCACCGGCATCCCGGGATGCGCCGTCGAGAACCAGAACGTCGCCGCCTCGGCATCCGGAGCATCCTTCGTGTCGTAGCGGAGGCACTCCACCCGCCCGATGGGCAGCTCGAGAGTCTCGGTCGACACCGTCGTGCGCTCGGCGGGGAACGCCGCATGGCTCTGGAGCTCGACCCAGGTCACGCGACCGGAGGTGATGTCGTCGGGCGAATCGCCGTTCCATCGGTCGAGCGTCGCGCCCTCGGCATCCGTCTCCCGGAAGCGGTTCACCCGTTCGAACGCAGACCCGTCCGGCGACTCGACGCGGATCCTGATCGTCTTCCCCGTGCCGGTGGCCTCGCGGATCTCGGCCGCGGTGAACGGGGTGGGCAGGAGGCCAGGGCCGATCACGTGCGGGTCGGATGCTCTCATGGACACATTCTGCGCCACCGCCGACGTCGGCCGCAGCGGGGCGACGGATATGAGAGGCGGGTGTACGAAACCGGCCCGCGTGTCCCCCGCCTCTGCTTAGATGAGCGGATGCAGAAGCTGGATGAGACGCGGAGCGCCGACCTCGGCGCCCTTCTGTGGCTTGCCGTTGCGACCTTCTCCATGGGAATCGACGGCTACGTGCTCGCGGGGCTCCTGCCGCAGATCGCCGACGACTTCGCGGTGACCGAGGCCGCGGCGGGACAGCTGATGACCGCGTTCGCGGTCACCGTCGCGCTCGCGGGGCCCCTGCTCGGGGCACTGACCGGCCGCTGGGAGCGCAAGGCCATCATCCTCGGGTCGCTGGCCGTTTTCGTCGTCGGCAATCTCATCGTGGCCGTCGCGCCCACCTTCGCCTGGGCGATGACCGGCCGGGTGGTCTCCGCCCTCGGCGGCGGGCTGCTGAACGCCGTCATCGCCGCCTACGTGATCGCGAAGTCGCCGCCCGAACGCCGTGGGCGCGCCCTGTCGCTCGTCTTGGGAGGGTGGCTTGCGGCGACCGCTCTGGGCGTGCCGATCGGACTCGTCGCGGGGCAGCAGGACTGGCGCATCCCGATGTTCATGGTCGTCGGCGCCGGATCCGTCGCGCTCATCGGAATCGTCCTGAAGGTGCCGACCCTTCACCTCCCGCCCCTCAGTCTGCGTGAGTCGCTGCGCCCGCTGACGCAGGGGAACATCCTCTTCGCGCTGCTGACCCCGGCGGGTCTCATGTGCGCGAGCTATTTCTGCTTCACGTACGCGACGCTGATCTTCATCCCGCGGGTCGGCGACGGATTCGGGATGATCGCCGTGATGTTCGGCTACGGCATCGTGAGCCTCGTCGGCAACATCATCTCGGGGCGCCTCACGGACCGCATCCCGCCGTCGCGGGTGATCACGATCATCATCGGGTCGCTCATCGTCGTCGCCGCCTTCGGCTCGGCCGGCCTCCTGCTGCCCGGTGCGCTGGGGGCGACGGCCGCTGTGCTGTGGTTCGTCGGCTGCGCGTTCTTCAACGGCGGATCCGGCGTGCCGTTGCAGGCGCGGCTCGGAGCGATGGCACCGGAGTCGGCGGCCTTCGTGCTGGCACTCAACGGCAGCGCGATGTGGGTGGGCACCGCGCTCGGCAGTGCCCTGGGTGGTCTGGCGCTGACCCTCGGCGTCGCTCCCGACACGCTTCCCCTGCTGTCCACCGGAATCGTCGGCATCACTCTGCTGGCGCATCTCGTCAGCGTCCGTTCGGTGGCGCGCGCCGATGCCAGGAGGAGGAGCGAAACCTGAGCGCCGAACGAGCGTGACATTAATCCAGTTCCGCGGGTATCTTTGTTTGACTACCGGAACAAGATGATTCGAGGACACCGTGACCCCGGCGACACAGACCGTGCACTCCGCGGGCGAACTCTTTCGGCTCGTACGCACCGGCCGCGCCCACTCCCGCGCCGACCTCGCGCGCCTGACCGGGCTGTCCGCGTCGACGGTCGCGCTCCGCGTCGACGAGCTCACCGCCCACGGCTTCATCGAGGAGAACGGCCAGGGCGAATCGCGAGGAGGGCGACGTCCGCGAGTGCTCGCGGTGAAGTCGGGCGGCAGCGTCGTCGCCGGCGTCGACCTCGGCGAGAGCCACGCGACGATCGCCCTGCTGGACCGCCGTGCCGACATCGTCGCATCCACCGTCGTGCAGGTGTCGCTGCTCGACGGCGTCGAGAGCGTCGTCGGCCAGGTGTGGGAGGCGGCCCAGCAGCTGGTGGGCCAGGAGGACGGCCTGCACATCGACGGGATCGCGATGAGCCTGCCCGGACCGGTCGACGCCCGCACCTCGCGCCTGCTCGCTCCCATGCGGATGCCGGGCTGGAACGGCGTCGACGTCGGCGAGGTCCTCGGATCCGTCACCGGGCTGCCGTACCTCATCGACAATGACGCCAACGCCATGGCCGTCGGGGAGTACATCGAACGCGGTGGTGACGAGGAACAACTGGTCTTCGTGAAGGCCGGCAGCGGAATCGGATGCGGGATCATCCTCAACGGCTCCGTATACCGGGGCTTCCGTGGGGTCGCCGGAGACATCAGCCACGTGGCACTGCACAACGCACCGCCGGTGATCTGCTCCTGCGGACGCGTCGGATGCCTCGACGTGGTCGCGAGCGGAGCGGCGATCGTCGACGCCCTGAAAGAGGCGGGAGTGTCGGTGGAGACGCTCGACGACGTCCTCGCCCTCGCGCAGGATGCGCACCCCAAGGCCACGTCGCTTCTGCGTGAAGCCGGCGCCAGGACGGGGGAGGTGCTGGCCACCATCATCAACTTCTTCAACCCGCAGGCACTCGCCCTCGGCGGACGACTCGCGACTGCAGACGCGTTCGTGGCGGGTGTCCGGCAGGCGCTGTTCACGCTCTGCCTGCCGATGTCGACCGATTCCCTCGAGATCGGCGTGAGCCGGGCGGGCGCACTGGCCGGTGCGCGCGGAGTCGGCTGGGAACTGCTGGAGCGGATGCTCGATCCGGCGCGCATCGATGAGGATCTGCGGGTTCCCATCCAAGTGCGGTAGTCGACAAAAGTTGTCACCATTTCGGAACAAGTGATTTATCAAGCTTCGATATGAGGCATAAACTCGAGGCATGACGGAACCCTCCTCGCGTCCTCGCATCGCGATCGCCGGCATGGCGATCGAGTCCAGCACCTTCTCGCCGCATCGAGCCGGCGAGCGCGATTTCCAACGCGTCGAGGGCGCTGAGTTGGTCGAGCGCTACGACGCGCTGCGCAACGGCGAGCTCACGGACCGCGCCGAATGGCTGCCGGTGTACTACGCGCGTTCGATCCCCGGCGGTGCGGTGCTGCCCGAGGTCTACGAGAGCATCAAGGCGCGCATCTGCGAGGGCCTCGCCGCGCTCGTCGCCGACGGCGCAACGCTCGACGGACTGTTCTTCGACATCCACGGTGCCATGAGTGTCGTCGGCCTGGATGATGCCGAGGGGGACCTCATCACCGCGATCCGCGGCGTGATCGGCCCGGATGTCGTCGTCTCCGCCTCGATGGACCTCCACGGCAACGTCTCGCGTGCCCTCGTCGAGAACGTCGACATCATCACCTGTTACCGCCTAGCCCCGCACGAGGACACCTGGGAGACCCGCGACAGGGCGATCCGGAACCTCGTCCGCGCGCTGGAGGACGGCGTCACTCCGCATCGCGCCTGGGTGCGCGTGCCGATCCTGCTGCCCGGCGAGAAGACCAGCACCCGCGTCGAGCCGGCTAAGAGCCTGTATGCGCGCATCCCGGAGATCGAGGCCCGCCCCGGAATCACGGATGCGGCGATCTGGATCGGCTATGCCTGGGCGGACGAGCCGCGTTGCCACGCCACCGTGGTGGTCACCGGCACCGATGAGAGTGCCACCGCGAGCGCCGCCGAGGAACTCGGGCGGGTGTTCTGGGACGTGCGCGACGACTTCGAGTTCGTCGGCCCTCCCGGGACCCTCGACGAGGGCGTCGCCGCCGGTCTCACGGCATCCGACACTCCGTACTTCATCAGCGACTCGGGTGACAATCCCGGCGCCGGGGGCACCGGTGATGTCACGTGGACGCTGGCGCAGCTGCTGACGAAGCCGGAACTCACCTCCGACGACGCGCCGACCACGCTCTGCGCCTCGGTGTTCGACAGGGGCGCCCTCGATGTCCTGCGCCGTCACGCCGTTGGGGACCGGGTGTCCGTCGAGGTCGGCGCGCGCGTCGACAGCGGACCGCACGGACCGGTGCTCGTCGAGGGCATCCTGCACAGCCTGCATGAGGGGGATGTGGATGCCGGCGGCATCGCCGTCATCCGCGTCGGCGGCCTGCACGTGATCGTCACGGAGTTCCGCAAGGCGTACCACGCCGTCTCCGACTTCAGTTCGATCGGTCTGGATCCGGCTTCGGCCCAGATCGTCGTCACGAAGATCGGCTACCTCGAGCCTGAGCTCTACGCCATCATGCGCGGCTGGACGCTCGCGCTGACCCCCGGCGGGGTGGATCAGGATCTCGAGCGACTCGGGCACCACCGCATCCAGCGACCGATGCATCCCTTCGACGAGTTCTCGGATGCTCCTGACCTCAGCGCCGAGATCGTGGGTTCCCGAGCCGTCGTGGCTTAATGCGATACCGAACTAAGTAAGTTACCCAAACGTAACAAGAGTCGCTGTTTCCCGATACTTAGTTCGGGCATGATGCAAAGTGCGTCATATTTCGGACGAACGCTTCCTGGGTGGAGCGTTGGAACAAGGAAGTTTTCATGCGAACTCAGTCGCTGCGTCGCCGGATACTCGCCCCGCTGGGCGCCCTGGCCGTCGCAACCCTCGCCCTGACCGCCTGCCAGGCGGGCGCGCAGGGCGGCAACGGAGCGGATGCCGAGAAGGACACCGTCAGCTTCGCGCTCCAGGTGGGCACCGGCCCGAACTGGATCCTGCCGATCTCTTCCCCGGACAAGATGGCCACCCACAACAGCGCCATCAAGGCGACGATGTGGCCGCGCCTGTTCGAGTACAACGGCGTCGACGGGGAGATGGGCTGGGACGAGAAGGCATCCGCAGCGAAGTCCTACGAGTTCTCCGAAGACCTCAAGACCATCACCATCACCCTGAACGACCTCGACTGGTCCGACGGTGAGCCCGTCACGTCGCGCGACGTGGAGTTCTGGTACAACCTCGTGCGCTTCAACGGCGAGAAGACCGGCGGCTACTCCGCGGGCCTCATGCCCGACAACATCACCGCCTTCACGATCATCGACGACAAGACGTTCTCGCTGACGATGGACAAGGTCTACAACGAGGAGTTCCTGCTCGGGAACCAGCTCAGCCTCATCTACCCGATGCCGCAGCACGTCTGGGACAAGACGAGCGCGGACGGCGAGATCGGCGACCACGATCGCGAGGCGGCGGGGTCGACCCAGGTGCTCGACTACCTCTTCAGCGAGGCCGAGGACATGAAGACCTACGCCACCAACGAGCTGTGGAAGGTCGTCTCCGGCCCGTACACGGTGAAGAGCTGGTCGGATTCCGGCCTGGTGGAGCTCACCGCGAACGAGAAGTACACGGGCGAGGACAAGCCGAGCATCCCGAACGTCAAGTTTCTTCCGTTCACCTCCGCCGACGCCGAGATGAACGTCGTCCGCTCGGGCGAGGTCGACTACGGCTACGTCACCAGCTCGCAGCTCACCAACGAGAAGCAGTTCACCGACCTCGGCTACAGCATCGAGCCGTGGGCCGGCTGGTCGATCACGTACATGCCGTACAACTTCGCGAACCCCGAGAAGGGCGCGTTCTACAAGCAGCTCTACGTGCGCCAGGCGCTGCAGCACGCCATCGACCAGGAGACCATCTCCGAGGTCGTCTGGCACGGCGCGGCGACACCCGACTACGGGCCCATCCCGCAGACGGCAGACTCCATCGGGCTGTCCGACGTGCAGAAGGACAACCCCTACCCCTTCGATCTGAAGACCGCCGAGAAGCTCTTCACCGACAACGGCTGGAAGAAGGGCTCCGACGACACGCTCGAATGCGTGGACGCGGGCGCCGGCGCCGGTCAGTGCGGCGAGGGCATCGCCGCGGGGCAGAAGGCCGAGATCGTCGTCACCACGCAGAGCGGCTCGCAGGAGACCGACAACACGATGGCCGAGATCCAGTCGTCGCTGGCCAAGATCGGCGTCAAGATGACGATCGACTCGAAGCCGCTGGACAGCGTGCTCACGCAGGCGCAGGAGTGCAAGACCGGCACCACGTGCACGTGGGAACTCGTCTTCTTCGGCACCGCCGGCAGCTGGTACTTCCCGCCGTACGCGACCGGCGAGCGCGTCTTCGCGAAGGACACCAAGTGGAACGCCGGGCAGTACGACAACCCGGAGGCGGAGGCGCTCGTCCAGGCGATGGCCTTCTCGACGGACCCGGAGATCGCCAAGAAGTACTCGGAGTACCTCGCCACCGATCTTCCGGTGATGTGGATGCCCAACCCGGTGTACCAGGTCTCGGTCGTCCGCGACGGACTCGACATCGCCCACCAGGACCCGGGCGCATCGTTCCTTCCGCAGCGCTGGTCCTGGACCAAGTAACAGGCAGGTGAGCATGAGCGTGGTGGAAGCAGCGCAGAGCGCGCAGAAGACGGAGAGGGCCGGCGGCTCCCGGTTCTGGTGGTACCTGTTGCGACGGGGCGGCCAGGGCGGGATCGTCATCCTCATCGTGACGCTGATCGTGTTCGCGCTGCTCCACCTCGCCATGCCGCAAGGTCCTGCCGCCGGCATCCTCGGCATGCAGGCGACGCAGGAGCAGATCGACGCCTTCAACCGCGAGAACGGGTTCGATCTGCCGGTCTGGCAGCAGTACTTCCACTTCCTGGGGCAGCTGGTCCAAGGAGATCTCGGCGATTCGTTCAAGCTCAACCGGCCCGTGGCGGATGCGATCGGCCAGCGTCTCCCGAAGACCCTGGTCCTCGCCGTCATCTCGATGCTGGTCGCGCTGATCGTCGCCATCCCGATGGGCATCTTCCAGGCGGTGCGCCGAGGCAAGGCGGCCGACTATGTCCTCACCACCGTCAACTTCATCGTCTACTCGACGCCGTCGTTCTTCCTCGGCCTCATCCTCGTGATCGTGTTCGCGCAGTGGCTGCGTCTCGTCCCCGCGCAGGCGCCGCAGGGAGAATCGGTGGGCGACGTGCTCGCGAACCCGGCCGGCCTCGTCCTCCCCGTGCTCACCGCGGCCCTCGGCATCATCGCGACGTTCTCGCGCTACATGCGCTCGGCGACGATCGACAACCTCTCCGAGGACTACGTCCGCACGGCGCGCGCGAAGGGTACGCCCGTTCCGGTCGTGATCATGCGGCACGTCGTCCGCAACTCGCTGACACCGGTCATCGCCATGCTCGGCTACTACCTGCCGGTCATGTTCGGCGGAATGATCGTCGTCGAATCGCTCTTCAACTATCCGGGGATGGGACTGCTGTTCTGGACCTCGGCGCAGACATCCGACTATCCCGTCCTGCTCGGTTGCATCCTGGTCATCGCGCTCGCGACCGTCATCGGCTCGCTCCTGGCCGACATCATCCAGGCCCTGCTCGATCCACGCACCCGAGAGGAGCTGTCGTGAGCACGATGACCCTCGCGACGCGCACGCTGACTCCGCGTCAGCGCGGCGCCCGCCGTTTCCTGCAGAACAGGCTCGCGGTCTTCGGCATCGCGACCATCGTCCTCTTCCTGCTGTTCTGCTTCCTGGGTCCGCTGCTGCATCCCACGGACCAGATCCACACCGACCTGCGCAGCACCATGCTGCCGCCGGGCAGCCCGGGTCATCCGCTCGGAACCGACGATGTCGGTTACGACGTGCTGGGCCGGCTGATGATGGGCGGCCAGGTGTCGATCCTCATCGGACTCGCCGCAGGCGTGCTGGCAACCGTGATCGGAACGCTGTGGGGCGCCATCGCCGGCTACGTCGGCGGCGCTGTCGACACGGTGATGATGCGGGTGGTGGATGCCGGGATCGCGATCCCGGCGACGTTCCTGCTGCTGATCCTCTCCGCGATCCTGCGGCCGAGCGTGCCGCTGATGATCTGCGTCATCGGGCTGGTGTCCTGGCTCGTGCCCGCCCGTCTCGTGCGTGCCGAGTCGATCTCGCTGAAGTCGCGCGAGTACGTGCTGGCGCTGCGGGCGATGGGCGGCACGCATTCCCGCGCCGTTCTGAAGCACGTCGTCCCGAACACCGTCGGCACGATCGTGGTGAATGCGACGTTCCAGGTCGCGGACGCGATCCTGCTCGTCGCGTACATCTCGTTCCTCGGCATGGGGCTGCAGAAGCCGGCCACCGACTGGGGGGCCATGCTCACCAGCGGCATCACCTACACGTACGCCGGGGCCTGGTGGCTCATCTTCCCGGCCGGCTTCTGCATCGTCCTGACGGTGTGCGCGTTCAACAGCATCGGCGACGGCCTCCGTGACTTCTTCGACGTGAAGGGGCGTGCCGCATGACCGACGCACTGCTTTCCATCTCCGGCCTCGAGGTCACCTTCCGCACCGAGGACGGACCTGTCCAGGCCGTGAAGGGGATCGACCTCGAGGTGCGTCCCGGCGAGGTGCTCGCACTCGTCGGCGAGTCGGGTTCGGGCAAGTCCGTCACGGCCATGGCCGTACTGAAACTGCTGCCGCGCTCCGCGACGGTGACCGGCTCGATCCGCCTCGACGGGCGCGAGCTGCTGCCGCTCGGCGAGGCCGAGATGAACTCCGTGCGCGGCGCCGCGATCTCGATGGTCTTCCAGGAGCCGATGACAGCGCTCAACCCGAGCATGCGGATCGGCGATCAGATCACCGAGGCGATCCTCAACCACGGTGCCGAGACGAAGGCCGCCGCCTGGGAGCGCGCCATCGAACTGCTTCAGCGCGTCGGCATCCCCGAGCCCGCTCGCCGGGCGAGCAGCTACCCGCACGAGCTGTCCGGCGGTCAGCGTCAGCGGGTGGTGATCGCGATCGCACTCGCCGGGGAGCCGCAGCTGATCATCGCCGACGAGCCGACGACCGCCCTCGACGTCACCGTGCAGGCCGAGATCCTCGACCTCATCCGCCGACTGGCGGCGGAGTCGGGCACGGCATTCCTCCTCGTCACCCACAACATGGGCGTCGTGGCCGACATCGCCGATCGGGTCGCGGTGATGTTCCGCGGCACGATGGTCGAAGTCGGCGACACTCGCGGCGTGCTCACCGCCCCGCGCGAGGAGTACACGAAGAAACTGCTGAGCGCGGTGCCGTCGCTCCCCGATCTGGCCTCGGTCGTCGAGCGGAGCGCCGATGTGCCGCGTGAGGCGGCCGTTCTCGAGCTGACCGGAGCGAGCGTGACGTATCGCCGCGCCGGGCACCCGTTCCTCGCGCTCGACGGCGTGAGCCTGAGCATCCAGCCGGGGGAGATCCTCGGACTCGTCGGCGAGTCGGGTTCGGGCAAGTCGACGCTCGGCCGCGCGGCCCTCGGCCTGCTGCCGTTGTCGGGTGGAGAGATCACGCTGTTCGGCGAGCGGATCGGCCTCGGCGGGGTGTCGCGACGGCGCGAACGCGAACTGCGCGGGCGCATCGGTGCGATCTTCCAGGATCCAGGCTCCAGCCTGGACCCGCGGATGACGGTCGGCGAGGCCATCGCCGAACCGATGCTCGTGCAGCGGCGGAAGGTTCCCACCTCTGCGGCCCAGCGTCGGAGCCGGGTGGCCGAGCTGCTCGACGCCGTCGAACTGCCCGCGAACTACGCGACCCGGTACCCGCACGAGCTCTCCGGTGGTCAGCGCCAGCGCATCGGGCTCGCCCGGGCGATCGCCCTGGAGCCGGAGCTCATCATCGCCGACGAGCCGACCTCTGCCCTCGACGTCTCGGTGCAGGCCGCGGTGCTCGAGGTGCTGCGCAGGCTGCAGGAGCGGATGCACTTCGCCTGCCTCTTCATCAGTCATGACCTCGCCGTCGTGCACGAGATCTCCGATCGCGTCGCGGTGATGCTGAAGGGCGAGATCGTCGAGACGGGTTCCGCCGACGAGGTGCTGCTCGCCCCGCAGCATCCGTACAGCCGCCGGTTGCTCGCCTCCGTCCCCGTCCCCGACCCGGACAAGCAGGCTCTTCGGCGGGAGGCCAGGGCGATCGCCCTGGCGGCCTCGTGACCGACACGGAGGCCGCCGCGACGATCGTCGCGGCGGATGCCATCGCCGTGCTCGGAATCGACGTCGGGGGATCGAGCGTGAAGCATCTGCTCGCCAGAGCGGATGCCTCCACCGCCCGGCCTCCGGAGCCACTGGCACGGGGTCGGAACGCGACTCCGAAGTCCGCCCCGGTGGACGGGCTGGCCGCGATCGTGGAAGCCGTACGCGGGGATCGGAGACTGACCCGTCTCGTACTGTCGATCCCCGGCATCGTCGACGAGGCCCGCGGCATCGTCGTGCGCTCCACGAACATCCCCGCCCTCGACGGCTGCGCTCTCGGCGATCGGCTCGAAGCAGAACTCGGGATCCCGGTCGACGTCATCAACGACGGCCATGCCGCCGCGGTCGCCGAGGCGTCGTGGGGCGCGGGCGCCGGCGTCGATGACGTCTTCGTCCTCGCGCTCGGCACCGGCATCGCCGGCGCCCACGTCGTCGGAGGTCGCGTCGTCCCGGGGGCGCACGGATCAGCCGGCGAACTCGGGCACATCACGATCGATCCATCGGGAAGCGTCTGCTCGTGCGGCCGCCGGGGCTGCCTGGAGACGATCATCGGCGCCCCCGCTCTGCGTGCGGCGTGGGCCGAAGCGGGCGGATCCGGCGGGACGGAGTCGCTCTTCGCCGCGCACACGGACGGACACGCGGCCGCGAAGAGGGTCGTGGAGCATGCGGCGTCGGCACTGGCGGAGGCGATCCTCACCCTCTGCGCTCTCGTGGACCCCGGGTGCATCGTCATCGGCGGCGGCCTCGCCCAGGCGCCGCATCATCTGGTGACCCTCGCCGCGCGCTTCGTGGCGGAGCGGGCGACGTTCCACCGCATCCCGCCGATCGTTCCGGCCACGCTCGGCGAGTGGGCCGGCGCCAACGGCACCGTGCTGACGGCGCTGCTGCGGCAGGGCACTCTGGTCTGAGGGGGCCTGCTGAGCGCTTCGGGCGTGCGCGTTCCTCGGAGATCTGCGCGTTCTTCGGACGAATTCGGCCAGATCGTCCGAAGAAGCTGCAGATCTCCGGGATTCGCGCGCAGGCGGGCGGTCCCCACGCGAACCGAACACCCAGGACACTCGCGTAAAATCGGCACAATGACCGATGCCGCATCCGTGAACCCCGACCTGGGTGCCGGCATCGACCCCGAAGACCTCGCCACCGCGTTGCGCGTCCTGAAGCAGATGGACCAGCTCGACGAGGAGCATCCGGACTTCGTCACCGTCCGCCGCGCGACGGCAGCGATGTTCAAGGCGGTCAAGCGCGTTCGTCGCAAGCAGATCCGGGATGCCATCGCCGACGCCGACAGAGCGGTCGTGGCCCGCACGGCGACCGGTGCTCCGGACCGCATCGACGACGAGACCCGCGGCAACGACCTCGCGACCAGCGTCGTCGACGCCCCGATCGCAGGCGAGCTGCTCAAGCCGCGCAACTGCTACATCTGCAAGCAGCCGTACACGCTCGTCGATGCCTTCTACCACCAGCTCTGCCCCGACTGCGCGCGCTTCAGCCATGGCAAGCGCAACGCGCGCACCGACCTCAGCGGCAAGCGCGCGCTGCTCACCGGCGGCCGCGCGAAGATCGGCATGCACATCGCGCTACGGCTGCTCCGTGACGGCGCGCACACCACGATCACGACGCGCTTCCCCCGCGACGCGGTCCGCCGGTTCTCGGCGCTTCCGGATTCGGGAGAGTGGCTGCACCGGCTGCGCGTCGTCGGCATCGACCTGCGCGACCCGGCTCAGGTGATCGGTCTCGCGGACTCCGTCGCAGCTCAAGGTCCGCTCGACATCCTCATCAACAACGCCGCGCAGACCGTGCGGCGTTCGCCCGGCTCGTACTCGCTGCTGGCGGATGCCGAGCTGCAGCCGCTTCCCGACGGACCGCTGCCCGAGATGGAGACGTTCGGGCACACTGCGGATCCGCACCCGCAGGCGCTGCAGGCCTCGGTCGATGCGCATCCGCTGCTCTCCGTCGCAGCTCTCGGCGGCACCATCGCCGAGCAGGGCGGTCAGGCGCTCACCGCGGAGGACCTCGCGCGACTCGCGATGGCACCGGGATCGTCGTCGCTGGAGAAGCACGCCGACGGCACCGCGATCGACGCCGGCGGCCTCGTGCCCGACGTCAACCGCGTGAACAGCTGGGTGCAGTCGATCGATCAGGTCGATCCGCTCGAGATGCTCGAGGTGCAGCTGTGCAACACCACGGCGCCTTTCCTGCTCATCAGCCGGCTGCGGCCCTCGATGGCGGCATCCGATTCCCATCGCAAGTACGTGGTCAACGTCTCGGCGATGGAGGGTCAGTTCTCCCGGCGGTACAAGGGGCCGGGGCATCCGCACACGAACATGGCGAAGGCCGCGCTGAACATGCTCACCCGCACCAGCGCCGGCGAGATGCTCGAGACCGACGGCATCCTGATGACCGCCGTCGACACCGGCTGGATCACCGACGAGCGTCCGCACTACACGAAGGTGCGCCTGGCCGAGGAGGGCTTCCACGCCCCGCTCGACCTCGTCGACGGCGCGGCTCGGGTGTACGACCCGATCGTGCGCGGCGAGGCCGGCGACGACATCCACGGCGTGTTCCTCAAGGACTACGAGCCCAGCCCCTGGTGATCGCGGGGTAGCCGGAAGCCGCGGGTCAGCGCGCGCGGGCCTCGAGGTTCGCCGAGGCCCAGGTGCCGAGCTGGTCGAGGATCGGCAGCAGGCCCTGACCGCTCGCGGTCAGCGCATAAGACACGGTGATGGGTGGGCCGGCGTCGACCGTGCGAGCGACGAGCCCGGCCTCGGCGAGCTCGGCGAGCCGGTCGGAGAGCACCGTGTCGCTGATGCCGACGACCGCGCGGCGCAGGGCGACGAACGTCGAGGGACCTCCGCCGAGCGAGGCGATGATCATGCCGTTCCAGCGTTTGCCGAGCACGCTGAAGGCCAGTGTGACGGCGGCGTCGCACACATGAAGCTCTTCCCCGGTCTCGGGCATGACTCCATCCTACCTGTGCTACGTTAACCGATGTCGCTAAGAAAAACGAAGCGACTACGAAAAACGAGAGGCTTGTCATGTCCCTGTTCCGTCTGGATGCCAGCATCCTTCCCGCGTCGTCCGCCAGTCGTGCGCTCGCCGACCTCGTCGAGGCCGAGTGGACGGCATCCCACCCAGACTCGACGGTGACCCGTCGTGACCTGGCTGCCGACCCGGTCCCCGCGACCGCCTGGGCCGAGGCCGTCACCGGTGGCTTCGTCGATGCGGACCAGCGCACGCCCGCGCAGAACGAAGCGCGCGCCCTCGCGACGAGCTTCGCCGACGAGCTGATCGGCGCCGATGCGCTGCTGTTCGCCGTGCCGCTGTACAACTACGGCGTCTCGCAGCATTTCAAGACCTGGTTCGACCTCGCCTACACCGACTCGCGCATCGATCCGGCGGGCACGGCGCTGCGGGGCAAGCCCGCGACACTGGTCACCGTGCTCGGCGGCAACTACGCGCCCGGTACGCCGAAGCACGGCTGGGACCACTCGACCGGCTGGCTGCGCCGCGTGCTCGAAGACGTCTGGGGCCTCGATCTGCGCGTCGTGCAGCGTCCGTTCACCCTCGTGGGCGTGAACCCGGCACTCGACGCCTTCGCCGACACCGCGCAGGAGCTCAAGGCGGCGGCCGAGACGGATGCCGTCGCCTACGGCCGCGAGGTTGCGGCGCTGCGGGGGGCGCAGGTCGCCTGACCCGCGGATTCTCTCGCGTGCAGCACGCACGGATGCAGGGCCGGAACGCGCGTCCGGCCCTGCATCCGTCGGGTGATCGGCGATCTAGCCGATCAGGGTCAGGAACAGCCGCACCGACAGGGCGAGCACGGCCAGCAGGCCGATGACGCCGGCTGTGTTCTGCCACCAGGTGTTGCGCATGTCGCCCATCAGCGTCACGCGGTTCGCCATGATGATGATCAGTGCGGCGAGCACCGGGGCGACGAACACCGTCAGGGCCTGCGCGATCACAATCAGCTGCACGGGCGACTGCTGGAAGATCACCGTCACGGCGATGCCGAACACGAGGATGCCGGCGCTGACGAGCTTTGCGGTCAGCGAACTCGATGACGCACCCTTGCCGAGTCCGTCGGACAGCATCGTGCCGCCGGCCGTCGCGTTCGCGATCATCGACGAGAACGCGGCGCCGAAGAATCCGAGCGCGAACACGGTCGATCCCACGGGGCCAGCGAGGGGCTCGAAGATGCCGGCGAGGGCCACGACCGTCGGCGCCGCCTCTCCGGTCTTGCCCAGAACGGATGCCGCGACCACGATCACCAGAGCGGTCATGATGCCGGGAGCCACGATGCCCGGAATGGTGTCGACGATCGTGACGTCACGGTACTCGGCCTCGGTGCGGCCGCGTTCCTTCGTGCCGTAGGCGGTGTAGAACGCCGCGTTGATCGAGAAGTTCGTGCCGACGAGGGCCACGATGAGCAGCCAGGCACCGCCGGGGAAGGTCGGAAGCAGGCCTGAACCTGCAGCCGCCCAGTCGGGGTTCGAGATGAACGCCGAGGCGACGAAGGCGATCGCCATCAGCGCCACGATGACGATGAGCACCTTCTCCACGACCCGGTACACGTTGCGCAGCAGAAGGAGCGCGGCGACCGCGGCGGTGCAGATCACCGTCCACATGATCGGGCTTCCGCCGAAGAGCATCGACAGGCCGAGGCCGGATCCGACGGCGTTGCCGACCGAGAAGCACAGAGTGATGAGGAAGACGCCGATGCCGGCGAGGACGCCGACCCAGCCGCCCAGGTGCTCCTTGATGGAGGAGATCAGCGACAGGGGCGACTTGATGCCGAGCCGTACCGCCATGTCGGTGAGGAAGATCATCAGGATCGTCGACACCACGATCACCCAGATGAGGGCGTACTGGTAGCCGCTGCCCGCCTGTACCGCGGTCGTCAGGTTGCCGGGGCCGAACTGCCAGGCGCCCGCGACGAACGCCGGGCCGATGAGGGCCAGGTGCTGCCAGAAGGGGCGCCGTTGCTTGCGTGAGGAGACGATGTTCTTCATCGTCTCAGTGGAGACCCGCCCGTAGCCAGTGCCGGGTGTGGTCGAGGCGTGACGCGTCTTCGTGCGTTCGTTCATGATCTTGTCCTTCGAGTCGTCGTTGACTGCAGGGTCTCGCCCGCCGGGGGCGGAAGGAGAGGGGGGTGGGGCGGCCTCGGGTGGCCGCCCCACCCGGGGGATCACGCGGAGACGGTGACCCTGCCGAGCCCCGCCAGTGCGAAGGCGGCAGCGATCTCCGCATCCGCTCCGTCCGGAAGGGGGAGCAGCGGTGTGCGGACCGTGGCGTGCTCGAGGATGCCGCGCTGCACGAGGCCCCACTTCAGAGCGACGGTGCCCTCCATGTGGGAGCCGCGGTGATAGACGTTCTGGGTCACCGGGAGCAGGCGCTCGTGGATGGCGTGGGCGGCTTCGTAGTCGCGTGCCTTGCCTGCGGCGATGAGCTCGATGAGCGGCTCGGGCGCGACGTTCCCGTAGCCGACGAGCAGTCCATCGACGTCGAACATCGTCGGCAGCAGGTACTCGTCGTGGCAGGAGAGGATCTGCAGCTCGGGGTAGGCCGCACGGAGCGCAGGGATCTCGGTGTACCAGCGACGCATGTTGCGGACGCCGTTCTTGGTGGCGAACACGCCGTCCTGGCCGGCGATCTCGAGCTGCGTGTCGAGGTCGTAGGTCGCCTTGGTGTTGTCGGGGTACTGGAAGAGGATCAGCGGCAGGCCGGACTCCTCGTGGATCTCGCGGTAACGCGACTGCGGGGCGCCCTGCTGGTAGCCGAAGCGCAGCCAGCCGTGGGAGGGATAGACGAGCCCCGCGGCGGCACCCGCGTCGACGGCGGCCTTCGCCTCGAGGGCGGCTGTCCTGTTGCCTTCCTTGGTGATGCCGGCGATCACGGGCACACGACCGTCGGTCGAGGCGACGAACGCGCGGATGACGTCGAGCTGCTCCTCGTCGGTGAGGAAGGTGCCTTCGCCCGCGTGCCCGAGCACGACCAGGCTCTTGACGCCGTCGATCGAGCCGAGCCAGGAGCCGAGGCGCTGGATGGCCTCGTAGTCGACGGCGCCGTCCTCGGTGAACGGCGTGACGGGGGCGGGGTTGAGGCCGCGGAGGTCGAGGGTCATGATCGGTCCTTTCCTTGGAGCTTCGTCGCTGTTTCTACTCGTCTTCGAGTTCTGGGAACGTTCGCGGGAACGTTTGCAGGAACGATTGCAAGTATGATCGGGGATGCCGGGGTTGTCAACACCCGATCAGGATCGCGTCGAGGAGGATGCCGTGGACGAGCAGCAGGAGCGACACGTCGTCACCCTGAAGGATGTCGCCGCGGCATCCGGCGTCAGCATCTCCACGGTCAGCCGCGTGCTCGACGACCGGACGCCCCCGTCGCGGTCCTCCACCGCCGAGAAGGTCCGCCGGATCGCCGACGAGCTCGGCTACCGCCGCAACATGTTCGCCTCCGGTCTGCGGCGAGGGGCCACCGGGACCATCGGCGTTCTCGTGCCGCGACTCACCGATCACGTCATGGCGCTGATGTACGAGGCGATCGAGCGCACAGCGCGGAGCCGCGGTTCGTTCGCCGTTGTCGCGACATGCGGCGATGACCCCGCCGAGGAGCGACGCGCGACGGAGACCCTGCTCGATCGCAACGTCGACGGCCTCGTCCTCGCCACAGCACGGCTGGACGACGACCTGCCTGCCTCCCTCCGCGAACGGGGCATCCCGCACGCGCTGGTGCTGCGCACCGATGGTGTGAGCCCTTCCGCACTCGGCGACGATGAGGCCGGCGGGTACTTCGCCGCTCGCCACCTGATCGACCTCGGGCATCGCGAGATCGCGATCATCACAGGCCCCTCGTTCACATCCAGCGCCCGGGATCGGCTGGCCGGTGCCCGTCGCGCTCTCGATGAAGCGGGCCTGGTGCTCCCTGAAGATCGCGTCATCTCGACGGGCTACGGGATCGAATCGGGGAATCTCGCCGGTCGGGCGCTTCTCGCGAATGCGGCATCGCGGCCCACCGCGGTCTTCGCGGCGAACGACAACCAGGCGATCGGAGTGGTCGCCGCCGCGACCGCAGCGGGACTCGGCGTCGGAGCCGATCTCTCGATCATCGGCTACAACGACATCCCGCTGGCGGCGATGCTCCCCGTGCCGCTGACGTCGGTGCGCACCCCGTTCGACCAGATCGCCGTCAGCGCGCTCGACATGCTGGGCAGCCCGGCCGGCAGCGTGACCCGCGCGCTTCCCACGCTCATCCCGCGCGCGTCGACGACGGCCGTGCGACGCTGAGACCGATCCCGCAAGCGATCACGATCCCGATCCCGATCCCGATCCCGATCCCGATCCCGCAAGAATCGTCATGCCGCGGCGGGCAGGCTGAAGTCATGAGAATCACACAGGAGCAGTTCACCATCGTCGGCCTTCCCCTAAGGACGAACAACCGGGAGGCGGCGTCGGCCATCCCGCCGCACTGGGAGTCGTTCGTGCAGGCCGATGTCGCGGGGAGCACGGGCGCCGGGGGCGACGTCTATGCCGTGTACGCCGATCACGAGCATGCCGGCGTCGACAACCTCGGCGACTACACGCTCGTCATCGGTCACCGGGTTCCCGACGGGACCGTCCCGCCGGAGGGACTGGCCGCCGTGGTCGTGCCACGATCCGACCGCGAAATAGTCGAACTGGAACCGGGCCGCCCTGACCTCGTGGGCGAGGCATGGCAGCGGATCTGGGCGCGGGAGGACCTCGACCTGAGCTACCTCGCCGACTTCGAACGGTACGCCGCGGACGGCGGCATCGAGATCTCGCCGGGGCTACGCTCGGCATCGTGAAGGCCGCGCAGTACCAGCAGCAGCTCGATGACGTGACCGCGTACATCTACGAGCATCTCGATGACGCACTCGACCTCGGGATCCTGGCGGATGTGGCGCGTTTCTCGCCGTATCACTGGCATCGCGTCTACCGCGCGGTGCGCGGTGAGACGGCGGCCCAAGCGGTGCAACGCCTTCGCCTCGAGCGCGCGGCCTCGATGCTGGTCGAGACGGACCTGTCGATCTCGCAGATCGCCCGGCGTGCCGGCTTCTCCGGCGTCGAGACGTTCAGTCGCGCCCTGGCGCGCGGCTACGGCATGCCGCCCGGCCGATTCCGGGAGGGCGGCGCGCATGCGGCCTTCCGAGGAGGGCAGGCCGAGCGACTCGACGCGTTTCCGGTGGAGATCCGGGAAACGGACGAGCTCGTCCTCGCCGTCTCACCGCACCGAGGCGCGTTCATCGACATCGGTCAGGCGTTCGCGCGCGTGCGGGACCGAATGGGCGACGCCGGACGGATGGTCGCCGTCTACGAAGACGACCCCGACGCCGTTCCGGCGGCGGCACTGCGTTCGTGGGCGGGAGCCGTGCTCACAGGGGATGCGGCGGTGCCGGCGCCCCTGGAGCGGCGAACGATCCCCGCGGGGCGGCACGCGGTGCTGCGCTACGTCGGCCCCTATTCCTCGATGCACCGGGCGTACCTCTGGCTGTACGGCCAGTGGTTGCCCTCATCAGGGGAAGAGCCCCGTGATCACCCGGTGTTCGAGGCGTATCTCACCGATCCCGCCGTGACAGCGCCCAACGCATCGGTCACCGAGATCCTGCTTCTGCTGGTCAGTTGATGATCTCGCCGTGCTCGTCGTCGCGGATGGCCGCGAGGCGGTCACGCCACATCTGCAGCGCCTCGGGCGCGAGCCGCTGCCAGTCGGTCACCTCTTCGACGACCCGCAGCGGGGCGTTGCTCCGGTACGACCGGGTGGGGTTGCCGGGGAACTTCTTGTCCGTCACGTTCGGGTCGTTCTCGAAGGCGCCGGTCGGCTCGACGAGATAGACCCGCGGAGCGCCGTCGCCGGCCGCGAGTTCTGCCGCCAGCCCCGCCCCGTCGCGCAGTGCCGTGAAGTAGATGTGGTTCATCACGATCTCGGGGCGGTAGTTCGAGCGGAACCCCGCCGTCAGCAGGTCGCCCGGCGCGAGATCGGCTTTGGTGCCGTGGAAGAACGGGCCGTCGTCGAGTGTTTCGGTCACCGCGGCAGCCTAGGCGGCTGCCCGCCGCGAGTACAGGCTCGGGCGTGGTGAGCCTGACGATCCGTCCGCGGTCGGATAACATATGTCAGAGGAAGATTCATCCTCGGAATACAGATGACGGGCGCCGGACAGCGGATGCCTCAGGGGCGACGAGGTGAGAATGACGGATCTGAAGGAGCTGTACCACGATCTGGTGCGGTTCGAGACGGAGCTCTGGGCGGCGGTGGATGCGCGGCTGCGCCGGGACTGCGACCTCCAGCTCACGTGGTTCGAGATCATGCAGCTGCTCGGTCGCCGGTCCGGCCTTCGCGTGCAGGATGTCGCGAACGAGTTCGTCATTTCGGTGGGCGGCACGAGCAAGGTCATCGACCGGATCGAGAAGGGTGGCTTCTGCCGGCGGATGCCCAACCCGAACGACCGCCGCTCCGCGCTACTGGCGCTCACCGCGGCGGGCCAGGAGGCGCTCGACCGGGCGGTCCCGATCTTCGAGGATGAACTCGCGCTTCGGTTCCGCTCGACGCTCGGTGCGGGTGAACTCGACCGCATGGCCGCCGGCCTGAAGCTGCTGCGCGCGAGCGCGTTCGCCGGCGATGAGAAGCTCATCGCCTGACAGCATCCGCCGTCTCCCGGGCGTGAACACCGACCGGGGCGGGCATGCGCCCGTCCCGTTCGGTGCGGAGGTCAGGCCGCGGCCTGAGGCATCGAGTACACGCCGAAGTGGTGACCGCCGGCATCCCGCAGGCGCGCGAAGCTCACGCCTGCAGCGTCGACGACGGGCTCCATGGTGACTTCTGCGCCGAGGCTCTCCGCCTTCTCGATCGTGGCGGGGACATCCTCCACCAGGACGTAGAAGATCGCGTAGTCCTCGAAGCGACCTGCGTGGTCGAAGATGCCGCCCCCGGGGCCGGGAGCCCCTGGGGTGATCGCCGCGTGGTAGTCGACGCCCGGCAGATCCGTGTTCAGCTTGAACTGCCAGCCGAACAGCTCGCCGAAGAACTTCTTCACATCCTCTGGCTTGTCGCTGCCGATCTCGAACCAGGACACCGAACCGATGGCCGGAGCATTCATGATCGTCTCTCCAATCGCCCTTGCGGGTCTTCGTTGCGAACCGCCTCACTCATGGATGGCGGGTGGCCAGTCTAGGCGATATAGTTTCCATGGAAACAACTTCAGGCATTCTCGCAACCGGCAGGAGCAGCATGACCGACGATCGCGAAGGACGGGTGAGCGTGGACGCGCCCCTGGTCACGCAGGTGCGCGGCGCACGAGTGCACAACCTCAAGAACGTCGACGTCGACGTGCCCCTGGGGAAGCTGGTGGCGATCGCAGGAGTGTCGGGCTCGGGCAAGTCCTCGCTCGCGATGGGTGTGCTCTATGCCGAGGGGTCGCGGCGCTATGTCGAGGCGCTCTCCACGTACACGCGGCGCCGGATGACCCATGCGACACGGGCGAAGGTCGATTCGGTGCTGCACGTTCCCGCAGCGCTCGCGCTGCGACAGCGTCCGAGCGTTCCCGGCGTGCGATCGACATTCGGCACCGCGACCGAGCTGCTCAATGTGCTGCGTGTCATGTTCTCCCGTCTCGGTTCGCACCTGTGCCCCAACGGTCACCGCCTCGATCCGACGATCGACGTCGCGGCGAACCTCGATCTCACGTGTCCGGTCTGCGGCGCGGTGTTCTACCCGCCCGGTGCTGAGACCTTCGCGTTCAACTCGGACGGAGCCTGTCCCACCTGCTCGGGGACCGGCACCGTCCGTGAGATCGATGACGCGGCGCTCGTTCCGGACCCAACGCTGACGATCGCCGAGGGAGCGGTCGCGCCGTGGAAGATGTTCGGCCTCACCGTCATGCCGCAGGTCGTCGCCGAGTTCGGCGTGCGCACCGACGTGCCCTTCACCGACCTCGATGAAGAGGAACGACGCATCGTTCTCGACGGTACCGAGGAGAAGCGTCACATCGCCGTCCGCTCGAAGAGCGGCAAGCTGTTCGAACTGGACTTCACGTATCGCAACGCCCGCCTCGCGGTGCAGGAGGCGCTGACCAACGCGACCACCGAGAAGGGCCTCGCCCGGGTCAACAGGTTCATCACCGCGCAGACCTGCCAGGTGTGCGGCGGCACCCGCCTCAACGAGACAGCCAGGGGCACCCACGTCGCGGGGATCGGCCTCGCCGCGGCCACCGCGATGACCCTCGACGAGGTCGTCGGCTGGGTGCCCACCGTCGTCGACGAGCTGCCGGCCGAGATGCACCAGATGGCGCACCTGATCGTCCGCCAGTTCACAGAGATGGCGGAGCGCCTCATCGAGCTCGGTCTCGGCTACCTGGGCTTGGACAGGGCGAGCTCGTCGCTGTCGACGGGGGAGCGCCAGCGCGTCCAGCTCGCCCGTGCCGTGCGCAACAGGACGACCGGCGTCCTCTACGTCCTCGACGAACCGTCCATCGGTCTGCACCCGGCCAACGTCGACGGGCTCGTCGGCGTCATGCGCGATCTGCTCGCGGACGGCAACTCCGTCGTCCTCGTCGATCACGATGTGCAGGTGCTCCGGGAGGCGGACTGGATGATCGAGATCGGTCCGGGTTCCGGAGCCGAGGGAGGCACCGTCCTCGCGACGGGGAGCATCTCCGACATCTCTGAGAACCCGGAATCCCTCATCGGCGGATTCCTGACAGGGCGGGAGTCGATCATCGTCCGCGAGCGCGCGGGCGTCTCGGAGGTATTCGAGCGCGGCACCGTCCACATCACGACGACGCCGATCCACACCGTGCACGCTCTCGAGGCCGACATCCCGATCGGGCGGCTGACGGCCGTCACCGGGATGTCGGGCTCCGGCAAGACGACGCTCGTCCTGGACAGCCTGGTCCCCGGCCTCCGCGCGCTCGCCGGCAGCGGGCAACGTCCGTCGCACGTCAGCGGGCTCGATGCATCCGGCATCACGAGGGTCGACATCGTCGACGCCACCCCCATCGGGACCAATGTCCGCTCCACGGTCGCCACCTACAGCGGGGTCCTCGATGATCTTCGCCGCGCCTACGCCGCCACCGACGAAGCGCGGTCCCGGGGTCTCACCGCCGCGGACTTCTCGTACAACACCGGTTCGCTGCGGTGCCCGCGATGCGAGGGCACCGGCCAGGTCGTCCTCGACGTGCAGTTCCTGCCCGACGTCGACATCCCCTGCCCCGATTGCGACGGCACCCGATACGCCCCGGCCGGGCACGAGATCATGCGGCCGGCCGGTACGGACCGGAGCATCTCCCTGCCGGGCCTCCTCGCGCTGACCGTGCGGCAGGCCATCGAGGAGATCCCGGATCTGCCGAAGGTGCGGCGTCGGCTGCAGACGCTGCTGGATCTGGGGCTGGGCTACCTCGCCCTCGGTGAGGACACACCCGCGCTCTCCGGCGGCGAAGCGCAGCGTCTCAAGCTCGCGACCGAACTCGGACGCGACCAGACCGACACCCTCTTCGTGCTCGACGAGCCCAGCGTCGGCCTTCATCCCCTCGACATCCGCGTGCTCCTGGGCGTGCTCGAGCGGCTCAGGGCCCGCGGCGCGACCGTCATCGTGATCGAGCACGACCTCGACATGATCGCGAACGCCGACTACGTCATCGACCTCGGGCCGGGAGGCGGTTCCGCAGGCGGGCGGATCGTGGCCACCGGCACGCCTGAGCAGATCGCCGACGCTCGGGACAGCGTCACCGGCCGCTACCTCGCAGAGGTCTTGCGGGGGAAGTGACCCGGCGAGGTGCACCCGACGGGGTACGGTGTGCCACTTGTCGGATCGATGCACAGATGTCGGACCGATCCGGCGGATTCGTCCTGCAGGTGCGACATCGTCCGACAAGTGACACAGCCCCGCGGCGCCGGAGCTCAGCGCAGCGTCCGGAAGAACTCCCGGACGTCGGCGAGGAGCATCTCCGGCTCCTCGAGAGCCGCGAAGTGGCCACCGCGGTCTTCAACATCCGTCCAGCGGACGATGTTGTTCGTCTTCTCCTCGGCGAAGCGCAGGCCGACGTCGTGCGCGAAGGCGATGACAGCCGAGGGCACCCCTGAGCTCTGCTCCTCGACGCCCCAGGCTTCGGGCTGAGCGTAGACCAGGGATGCCGCCGACCCGCCACTCGCCGTGAACCAGTACAGCGACACGTTGTCGAACACGAACTGTTCCCCGAGGACGTCGATGGCCGACGCTTCTGCAGGGTGCGTCCAGGCGTGCAGCTTGTCGAGGATCCAGGCGAGCTGCGCGACGGGACTGTCCGCCGTCATCGCCCCGATGAGCCCCGGACGCGTCGACTGGATGGAGATGTAGCCGAACTCGTGCTCCATGAACTCGCCGATGCGGCGCAGACGATCCTGATCCAGCGGGCTGAGCGTCGCGATCATCTCCTCGTCCGCCTCGCCGGCGAACGTCCCGAGCGAGCCGTTGGCGTGCACGCCGATCACGCGGTCCGGTGCGGATCGGGCGATCTCCGGTGCCACCCCCGCTCCGTAGTCGCCGCCCTGCACGACGAAACGCTCGTATCCGAGTCGCGTCATCAGCTCGAGATACACCGCGGCCACACGTCGGAGGGGCCACGCTCCGACGGAGAGGGGCATCGAGAACCCGAACCCCGGATGCGAGGGAATGACGATGTCGAAGGCGTCGGATGCGTCGCCGCCGTGCGCGACCGGGTCTGTGAGCGGTCCGATGAGAGCCTCGAACTCGAGGAAGGACCCCGGCCACCCGTGCAACAGCAGCAGCGGAGTCGCGTCGGGGTGCGGAGACTTCACGTGCACGGCATGGATGCGCTGCCCGTCGATCTCGGTGATGAACTGCGGCAGTGCGTTGAGACGCTCTTCGGTGGCGTGCCAGTCGTGCGCTGCCCATCGAATCACGAGATCGCGCAGCTCGGCGGAGGGGATGCCGGTGCTCCAGTCGTCGGCGCCGAGCGGCGGCGCGAACCGGGCATTCTGCAGACGGGAACGGAGGTCGTCGATCTCGGTGTCGGGGATCTCGATGCGGAAGGGGCGGATGCGGAAGTCGGTCTGGTTCGTTTTCATGTCTTCAGCCTCTGGCCATAACCGGTCATAATGTGGCCTGATAACGAAAGAGACTCAGAGCATGACACGGACGACCGGACGCACCCTCGAACTGCTCTCGCTCCTGCAGGCGCGGCGGGAATGGAGCGGCGCCGAACTGCGCGACCGCCTCGAGGTGAGCGATCGCACGCTGCGCCGCGACATCGACGATCTTCGCGAACTCGGCTACGGGATCGAGGCGAACCGCGGCCGGCATGGCGGCTATCGGCTCGGTGCCGGCGCCGCGGTTCCTCCCCTGACGCTCACCGCCGATGAGTCCGTCGCGATCGCGGTGGGATTGCGTGCGGCCGCGACCAGTGTCGTCACCGGGATCGAGGATGCCGCGGCACGCGCCCTGTCGAAGCTCGAGCAATCGTTGTCGACGGCGACCCGTCGGCAGATCGTCGAGATCGAGCAGGCGATGGTGGCGCTGACACGTGGCGGCGCCGACGTCGACCTCGACGTGGTGACGGCGATCGCGACCGCCATCGCCGAACGGCGGCAGTTGCAGATCGATTACACCCGGCACGATGGCGTCGAAGTGCGACGACTCGTCGAACCGCACCGGATCGTGCACACTGCCGAACGCTGGTACCTCGTCGCCTGGGATCCGCAGCGCGAGGCGTGGCGAACCCTGCGCGTCGATCGGATGCGGCATCCGGTCATCCTCCGCGACGAGTTCCCGGAGCGCGCCATCCCCGACGTCGCCCTCAGGCAGTTCACGACCCGGAGCATCACCACCGCGCCGTACCCGTACCGCGCCCGCCTTCGGATGCACGCGCCGGCCGCGGTCGTCTCCCGGCACTTCGACGCCACCGTGGCCGAGGTGGTCGACGAGGGCGACGGCACCAGCATCCTCACCGCCGGCTCGCGCTCGCCGGAGGAGTTCGCCCTGTACATCGGGATGTCCGGGATCGAGTTCGAGCTGCTCGAGGGGGAAGACGTCCGCCGCGCACTCGTCGACATGGCGGCCAGGTTCACCCGTGGTGCCGGCTGACGCGTCGGTACTCCGCCTCGGGTGGTGCGACTTGTCGGACCGATGCACAGATGTCGGGCCGATTCCGGGGAATCATCCTGCAGGTGCAACATCGTCCGACAGACGGCACATGTGGTGAGCGGCAGGACCGGTCAGACCAAGGGCGCGGGATACGGATGCGGCAGCCACACCGTGACGTTGAGTCCGCCGTCGGGGCGGGCCGTGAGGTGGAGCGATCCGTCGTGGGCCTGGACGATGCGCTGCGCGATGGCGAGGCCCAGTCCGATCCCGGCGTGATCGTCGGCGCGGGTGCGCTGGGTGCCACGCTGGAACGGCTCGGCCAGGATCGCGACCAGGTGCGGCGGCACCACCGCCCCCGTGTTCTCAACGACGAGCGCGACCGCCTCAGGGTGCACATGAGTGCGCACCGAGACCGTGCCCCCCTCCGAGAGGTTGTGCACGATGGCGTTGTGCACGAGGTTCGCGACCAGCTGCTGCAGGAGCGCCGGGGATCCCAGGGCGCGGGCGGCGTCGCCGCCGACGTCGAGAGCGACACGACGTCGGTCGGCGAGCGGCGCCAGCGTCTCGACCGCCTCTTCGGAGAGGAGCGAGAGGTCGACGACCTCTCGGGCGAACGCGCGGCCGTCGGCGCGGCTGAGCAGCAGCAGCGCCTCGGTCAGCTCGATCGCCCGGGTGTTGACCTCCTGCAGTCGGTCGATGAGTGCGTCGACATCGCGTTCCGGATCGCTTCGGGCGACCTCGAGCAGCGCCTGCGAGATCGCCAGAGGGGTGCGCAGCTCGTGCGACGCGTTCGCCGCGAAGCGCTGCTGCTCGCCGACGTGCGCCTCGAGTCGCTCGAGCATGGCGTCGAACACGTCGGCGAGGTCGCGGAACTCGTCCTTCGGTCCCTCCAGCGCGACGCGATGAGACAGGGAACCCTGTGCGGCGAGCTGCGCCGCCCTGCCGACCCGCTCGAGCGGTGCGAGCATCCGTCCGGCGAGCCACCATCCGCCGGCGAATCCGGTCACGATCAGGAACACCATCACCGCGACGGCCACGGGCGCGAAGGCACGCAGCAGATCCGAGCGGTTGGGGATGAACTCACCTGGAAGGATCTGCGGGATCTGCACGTCGGGCACGTATCGCAGCAGGAAGAGCCCCACGACGCTGAGGAGCGCCGCTCCCGACAGCACGACGACAGCAGCATAGCTCAGCGTCAGCTTGAGCCGGGCGCTCATCCCGCGGCGCCTAGGCACCGGCATCCGCCCCACCGGCATCCGCCCCACCGGCATCCGCCCCACCGGCATCCGCCCCACCGGCATCCGTCGCGATCCGATAGCCGACCCCCGGGACCGTGAGGATCAGCCACGGCTCGCCCAGGCGCTTGCGCAGCGACGACACCGTGATGCGCACGGCGTTCGTGAACGGATCGGCGTTCTCGTCCCACGCGCGTTCCAGCAGCTCCTCCGCGCTGACGACGCCGCCGGCCGCATCGACCAGCACCTCCAGCACGGCGAACTGCTTGCGGGTCAGCGCGACATACCGGCCGTCGCGGAACACCTCGCGCCGGAACGGATCGAGACGGAGACCCGCGATCTCGTGGACCGGCGGGCGCGTGCGCACCCGACGGCGGTCGAGCGCGCGCAGCCGCAGCACGAGCTCGCGCATCTCGAACGGCTTGGTCAGGTAGTCGTCGGCACCCAGCTCGAACCCGGTCGCCTTGTCATCGAGACGATCGGCGGCCGTGAGCATCAGGATCGGGATGCCGCTGCCCGAGGCGACGATCCACTGGGCCACCTCGTCGCCCGAGGGCCCGGGGACGTCGCGATCGAGCACGGCGATGTCGTACGCGTTGATGCTCAGCTGCTCGAGTGCGGTGTCGCCGTCGCCGGCGATGTCGGATGCGATCGCCTCGAGCCGCAGCCCGTCGCGGATGGCCTCGGCGAGATAGAGCTCGTCCTCGACGATCAGCACACGCATGGCTCAGATCCTACGCACCCGGGTATATCGGGAGCATATGGAAAAGCGCATACGGCAGGGCAACACGCGGATGCCTTGACTGGGGAACATGAACGACACCACTGCCCCCCGATTCCCCCGTCGGCGGATCGCCGCCGCCGGCATCGCGATCGGCCTCGTCGGTGCCGGAGTCTTCTTCACCCAGCAGGCGCTGGGCGAAGCTCCGCCCGGCACCCCCGGCGGCACCATCGCAGTCACCGGGGAGCCGGCGCTGGCACCGACCGATTCCACCCTTGCTCCGAGCGAAGCCGACGGCGTGATCCGAGACGACGCTCGGCCCTCGGTCTTCGACGATCACCTTCCGGCGGTCAGCAAGCTCGATCCGGCTCTCCTCGAGGCGCTGCGGCGCGCGGCGACGGATGCCAGAGGAGACGGCGTCGAGTTCGAGGTCAACGGCGGATGGCGTTCGACCGCGTTGCAGGAGAAGCTGCTGGCCGACGCCGTCGCCCAGTACGGATCCATGGAGGAAGCGGCGCGCTGGGTGGCGTCGCCCACGGGCTCGGCGCATGTGTCCGGCGAAGCGGTCGATCTGGGGCCGCTGAGCGCCCTCGACTGGCTGGCGCAGCACGGGGCGGACTACGGCCTCTGCCAGATCTACGCGAACGAGTCCTGGCACTACGAGTTGCGCCCCGAGGCGGTCGACGGAGGATGCCCAGCCATGTACGCCGATTCCAGCGAAGACCCGAGGATGAGCCGATGACGCTCTTCCGCAGCGCGTCAGCGATGACCGCGGCAGGATCCCGCCTGGACGGGCCGACTCTGCAGGTGCTGCCCGTCGCCGTCGCCGCGAACATCCGCCGAGTGCAGGCGAGGACAGACGCGCGGATCATGGCTGTCGTCAAGGCCGACGGCTACGGACACGGCGCTGTCACCGTGGCACGGGCGGCCGTCGCGGCCGGCGCCGAGCAGCTGGGCGTCACCGACATCGCCGAGGGCTCGGCGCTGCGAGCCGCGGGATTGACCGTGCCGATCCTGGCCTGGCTGCATCCCTCCGGCATCGACGCGGCGCGTGCGGCGGCCGACAGGATCGATGTGGCTGTGGGCTCGATCGACGAGCTGCGGCAGCTGATCGTGGATGCCGGGCCGCTCGGCGATCCCGGCATCCGGGTGCACCTCGGCGTCGACACCGGAATGGCCCGTGGCGGATGCCCGAGCGAGCAGTGGGATGACTTCTTCCGCCTGGCGCGTGCCGGTCATGGCCTCGGCCGGATCGAGGTGGTGGCCATCATGGGCCATCTGCCGCTGGCCGACCATGCCGACCCTGTCCACAACGCGGCGGCTGTCTCCCGGATGAACGCCGCACGCGCGGCAGCTCGCGCCGCCGGCTTCGGGAGGCTGCTCGTGCACCTCGCCGCGACCTCCGGCGCGCTCACCGACCGGGCGACGCACTTCGGTCTGGTCCGGATCGGCGCGGGCCTGGTCGGCATCGACCCGTCGGGGACGGTCGCCCTCAGCGGCGCATCGCGGCTGACCGCGCCGATCGTGCACACCTCGTTGGCCCCGAAAGGCACGCCGGTCGGATACGGCGGCATCCATGTGACCGACCGCGAGACCCATCTGAGCGTGATCGGACTCGGCTACGCCGACGGAATCCCGCGCGGGCTGTCGGCGAATGCCGCCGTCGAGATCGGCGGGCGGCGGCACCGGATCGTCGGCCGGGTATCGATGGACCAGATCGTGATCGACACCGGCGCCGAGGCCTTTCCGCACGGCACGATCGCCACCGTTTTCGGCCCCGACGGGGGAGCCGTGCCGAGCATCCATGAATGGGCCGACTGGGCCGCAACCATCCCGCACACGATCGTCACCGGCATCGGGCCGCGAGTGAAGAGGAGCATCGCATGAACGAAAACGTCCTGGTCATCGGAGGCGGACAGAACTCCGAGCATGAAGTGTCCCTCGCGTCAGCGGCGGCGGTCGGCAGCGCGCTGCGATCGCGCGGCTTCGAGGTCACCGCCGTGACGATCGCCCGCGACGGCACCTGGATCGAGGAAGGCATCGCGCTCGGCGCTGGGGCGGCCGGGTCGCTCGCCGCCGCCGTCGCGCTGATCGGCCGCGCGGACGTCGTGTTCCCCGCGGTGCATGGCGCGCTCGGCGAAGACGGCGCACTCGCTTCGCTGTGCGCGCTCGCACACACGCCGGTGGTCGGGTCAGGGCCGGGCACGGGGGCGATCGGCATGGACAAGTGGGTGACGAAGCTGGTGGCGGGAGCCGCAGGCATCAGCACCGCACCCGGGATCCTGATCCGGGCCGACGACATCGACGACCTCGAGTTCGACGAAGATGTCGTCGTCAAGCCGGTGTCGGCCGGCTCCAGCTACGGCGTGACCCTGGTGCGCGAAGCCGCGCTCCTGCGTCCTGCGTTGCGCACCGCGGCCGAGTACGACCGGCGCATCCTCGTGGAGCGTGTGATGCGCGGACGGGAGATCGACGTCGCCGTGCTGCGCGACGCCGACGGGACGGTCTGGGCGCCGCCCCCGCTGGAGATCCACGCGGAGGGCCTGTTCGACACCGCGGCGAAGTACGACGGATCCGCGCGGTTCACGGTGCCGGCGGTGCTGGGCGAGGCGGATCGGCGCGCGCTGACGGGGGCAGCTCTGACGATGTTCGAGGCGCTCGGGTGCGCAGGAGTCGCCCGGATGGACTTCTTCCTCACCGACGACGGTCCGGTGCTGAACGAGGTCAACACGATGCCGGGGATGACTGCGGCGTCTCAGGTGCCGAGGATGTTCCAGGCCGCCGGGGTGGCGTACCCCGATCTCGTGGCCCGGCTGGTGGCCGGTGCTGTGGTGCCGGTGCGGGATGCCGCGCCGAACCTCGCGTGAGCCGAACATGACGCTCGGTTTCGCACCGGAACTTCGCACTGGATAGGGTAGGCATACCTAACTTAAGGGGATGCCTGAATGTCGGAGTTGCTCACCTCGTCCACCGTCGACCAGTATCGATCGCTGATCGCACAGACGTCGTCTCGAGTCGCCGCGCGGTTCGCCGAGACCGCAAAGCCGGCCTCGGGGGCGTCTCGCGCCGACCTGCAGCGCCTGGTCGACGCGGTCGATCTGGCGGGGTCCGGAGTCGGCGGCTCATCGGCGATCGAGGAGATCGACGAGCTGTTCCTCGCCCACGCGGTGTGGTTCCATCACCCCGCGTACGCGGCGCACCTGAACTGCCCCGTGGCGCTGCCGGCGGTGGCCGCCGAGAGCGTCCTCGCGGCGGTGAACACCTCCGTCGACACCTACGACCAGTCGACCGTCGGAACCCTGATGGAGCGCCGGCTCATCGAGGTGGCCGCCGGATGGGTGGGCTTCGCCGCCGGCGACGGGGTCTTCACCTCAGGTGGCACGCAGTCGAACATGCACGCGCTGTTCCTCGCCCGTGAGGCGGCCGTCGCTCAGCTCGACGAGCCGCGATCGATCGCTCTCTCGCGCATGGTCGTGTTCGCGACCGCATCCAGTCATTTCAGCGTGGGCAAATCGGCGCTGCTGCTCGGTCTCGCAGACGATGCGGTGATCGAGGTCGCGGACGACGGCGACGGACGGATGCTCCCGACAGCTCTCGACGCCGCCATAGCCGCAGCCACGGCGGAAGGGCGCGTGCCGATGGCCGTCGTCGCCACCGGCGGCACGACCGACCGCGGAGTTATCGACCCGATCGCGCGGATCGCAGAGGTGTGCGACGCGCACGGCGTCTGGCTCCACGTCGACGCGGCCTACGGCTGCGGGCTCCTCGTCTCGCAGCGCCGCCGGCACCTGCTCACCGGGATCGACCGGGCGAGGTCGGTGACCGTCGACTTCCACAAGAGCTTCTTCCAGCCGGTCTCCTCGAGCGCGCTCCTGGTGCGTGAACCCCGCGACCTCGCGGCGGGGGCGTGGCACGCCGACTACCTCAACCCGCTCGAGAACGACGAGCCGAACCAGGTCGACAAGTCGCTGCAGACCACTCGGCGCTTCGACGCGCTGAAGCTGTGGGTGTCGCTGCGCGCGATCGGGCCCGACCGCATCGGTGAGATGTTCGACACCGTCATCGATCTCGCGGCCGAGGTCGGCGACGTCGTCGACGACGACCCGGAGTTCGAGCTCATCGGCCGATCGCAGCTGAGCACTGTGCTGTTCCGCGTCCGTCCCGACGGCGCGTCTCCTGCGGAACAGGATGCCCTCGTCGCCGGGGTGCGTCGCGTGCTCTTCGAATCGGGGCGCGCGCTGGTCGCGAAGACGGTCATCGACGGGCGGCCGTGCCTCAAGCTGACGCTGCTCAACCCCGAGACCACGCTCGACGACGTGCGTGCGATCCTCGCGATGGTGAAGGATGCCGCCTCGACGCTGGCGAGCATCGACGACGAACTCGAGCTGGTCGGAGCGGACGCATGAGCGGCCACGTCCACGACAGCGGCCACATCCACGATCTCGTCGGCGTCGGCATCGGTCCGTTCAACCTGGGACTCGCGTGCCTCGCGCATCCGACCGGGCTCGACGCTGTGTTCCTCGACCGGGAAGACGGATTCCGGTGGCATCACGGCATGATGATCGAGGGTGCGACCATCCAGGTGCCGTTCCTCGCCGATCTCGTGACGATGGCCGATCCGACGTCGGAGTTCTCGTTCCTCAACTGGCTCAAGCACACCGGACGGCTCTACCCCTTCTACATTCGCGAGAGCTTCTACGCCCTGCGCGCCGAGTACGACGCGTATTGCCGCTGGGCCGCGAGCCGGCTGCCCGATCTGTGGTGGAACCACGAGGTGGTCGCGATCGAGCACGATGAGACCGAAGACGTGTACACCGTGCGCGCGATGCGCACCGACACGGGCGAGGAGCGCACGCTCCGCGCCCGGCACGTCGTGGTCGGAGTCGGCACCCGCCCCTCCGTGCCCAAGGAGCTGCGCGACGTCGCAGGCCACGCCGTGCACAGCTCGGAGTACATGGAGCGCCGCGACGAGCTGCGCTCCACGGACTCGATCACCGTGGTCGGCAGCGGGCAGTCGGCGGCGGAGATCTACCGTGACCTGCTCGACGGGGCCCGCGACGGCGGCTACCGCCTCGACTGGATCACGCGCTCGCCGCGGTTCTTCCCGATGGAGTACACCAAGCTCACGCTGGAGATGACCTCTCCCGAGTACACCGACCACTTCCACGCACTCCCGATCGGGCTGCGTCAGCACCTCGGCCGCGAGCAGCGGAGCCTGTACAAGGGCATCTCCGCCGACCTCGTCGACGACATCTACGACACGCTGTACCGGCTCAGTGTCGACGGCCCGGTGCCGACGACGCTGCTGACCGACACCGAGGTGACCGCTGCCGAGTGGGACGGCAGTCGCTACCGGCTCAGCCTGCGGCATGCCCAGCTCGGCCAGGATCACGAGCGCGAGACCGCATCGCTGATCCTCGCGACCGGGTATGCGGCCGAGACGCCGCCGTTCCTGGCCGGCGTCGCCGACCGTCTCGACTGGGACGCACTCGGCCGGCTCGACGTCGCCCGCGACTACAGCGTCGACGGCGGCCGTGGCCGGATCTTCGTGCAGAACGGCGAGGAGCACACCCACGGTCTGACCGCGCCGGACCTCGGATTCGGGGCGTGGCGCAACTCCTCGATCCTCGCGTCGATCATCGGGCGTGAGGTCTATCCGATCGAGCGGCGCATCGCGTTCCAGGAGTTCGGGATCCCCCAGGATGCGACGCTCGCGGCACGACCGGAAGCGGAAGCGGCACGATGACCGTCGCCACGGATTTGTCCGTCGCGCTCATCGCCGCCGATCCGAGACGCGACGCGGCGGTGCTGCGCGCATGGCTCGCCGATCCGCACTCGGCGTTCTGGGGCATGGCCGACCTCGACACCGTCGCGGTCGTCGCCTATCTCGACGGCATCCTGGCGCATCCGGCACAGGACGCCTGGCTCGGCCTGGTCGACGGCATCTCCGCCTTCTACGCCGAGACCTACGATCCGTCCCGCGTGCTGCTGACCGACGTCCACGATGCGCTCCCCGGCGACCTCGGCATGCACGTGCTGATCTCACCACCGGTGGGCGAACCCCGGCACGGTCTCACCGATGCCGTCTTCGCGGCCGTGATGGCCTGGTGCTTCGACGAGCTCGGTGCGCAGCGAGTGGTCGTGGAACCGGATGCGCGCAACGATCGCATCCGCCGGAAGAACGTGCGCGCCGGTTTCACCGAGCTGCGCCTGGTGACCGTCGACGACGGCGGCCACACCAAGACCGCGATGCTGTCGGTGTGCACGCGCGCCGCCTTCGCCGCATCCGACCTCGGCTCCCTCCAGCCGGCACACCGTGAACGACCCGAAAGAGGAGGCCGCGCATGAGCGCCCCCGCCGACCACCTGACCCCCCACGCGCTCGAGCGCGCGCAGCGCCATCTCGTCGCCAAGGCCATCGCCGAGTTCAGCCATGAGCGGCTGATCACCCCGGAGGCGCACGACGGGGGATGGCGACTGCCGGTTCCCGCCGGAGACGTCGAGTACCGGTTCGAGGCCGTCCGCACGGCGCTGGAGCACTGGATCATCGACGAGGACAGCATCCGCCGCGTCGTCGGCGGGAGTGTCACGGCTCTGGACGCGCAGATGCTCATCCTCGAGCTCCAGCCGCTGCTCGGCCTGTCCGACGAGCTGCTGCCGCTCTACCTCGAGGAGATCGCCTCGACCCTGGCCGGCGCGATGTTCAAGATCGCGCAGGGAGGGCCGACGGCGGATGCTCTGGCCGACGCCGACTTCCAGACCGTCGAGGCGGCGATGACCGAGGGGCACCCGGGCTTCGTCGCCAACAACGGCCGCATCGGCTTCGGCGTCGCCGACCATGCGGCGTTCGCCCCCGAGGCGGGTCGCCCGTTCCGTCTGGTCTGGGTCGCCGCGCGCCGGTCGGCTTCGCACCTGGCCCTCGGTGCGGGGCTCGATGAGGAGACGCTGCTCGCCGGTGAGCTGAGCTCCGGCGAGCGTGAGCGTTTCGCCTCTCGGCTTGCCGACGTCGGCGAGGATCCGGGCGACTTCCATCTGCTGCCGGTGCATCCGTGGCAGTGGGAGAACCGGGTGGCGATCACGTTCGCTCCCGACCTGGCGCGCCGCGACCTCGTGCTGATCGGCGAGAGCGACGACGAGTACCGCGCGCAGCAGTCGGTGCGGACGATGTTCAACGCCACGCATCTGAAGCGGCACTATGTGAAGACCGCACTCGCGGTGCAGAACATGGGGTTCCTCCGCGGGCTGTCGCCCGCCTACATGCGGGTGACGCCGGCGATCAACGACTGGGTCGCCGATCTCGTCGCGGGCGACGCGACGCTGCGCGACGCCGGGTTCCGCGTACTGCGGGAGCGCGCGTCGATCGGCTACACCGGCGACGCCTATCACCGCACCCCGGAGCCGTCGGCGCACCGCAAGATGCTCGCGGCCCTCTGGCGGGAGAGCCCGATGCCGCTGATCACCGGATCGCAGCAGCTGGCCACGATGGCCGCGCTGCTGCACCGCGACCACCAGGGCGCCTCCATGGTCACGTCGCTCATCCGGGCATCCGGCCGTCCGGCGGCGGAGTGGGTGCGGGCCTATCTCCGCGCGTACCTGCGCCCGATCGTGCACTGCCTGCTCGCGCACGACCTCGCGTTCATGCCGCACGGCGAGAACCTCATCCTCATCCTCGACGACCATGTGCCCACCGGTGTCTTCATGAAGGACATCGGCGAGGAGATCGCCCTGCTCGCCGAGCGGGCGGTTCCCGACGCCATCCGCCGGACCGTGTCGCCGGTCGATGACCAGGAGAAGGCGCTCGCGATCTTCACCGATGTCTTCGACGGCGTGCTGCGCCACCTCGCGGGCATCCTGCACGTCGACGGGACGCTGCCCGAGACCGACTTCTGGCGCATCGTCGCCGAGACCGTCGACGAGCATGCCGCCGACCACCCGGGCCTGGACTCTCTCGTCGATCTGCGGGCCGACTCGTTCGCGCACTCGTGCCTCAACCGGCTCCAGCTGCGCAACACCCTGCGCATGGTCGACCTCGCCGACCAGTCGGCATCGCTGATGTACGCGGGCACCCTGGCGAACCCGATCGGGCGGGCACGGATCCCGCAGCTCGCTCCCGTGGGAGGCTGACGGGATGGCAGAGGTTCACCGCGATCATCTCGGCATCCCCCACATCCGCGCGACGGACGTGCGCGACCTGGCAGCCGCGCAGGGAGAGGTCACCGCCCGTGACCGCGGGTGGCAGATCGAGGTCGACCGGTTGCGGTCCTCCGGTCGTCTTTCGGAACTCATCGGCGAGGCGGGCATCGTCTGGGATGTGTTCGCCCGTCGCGCCCGGCTCGACGACACCGCCCGCCGTGCCTTCGCGCACCTCGACGATGCCACGCGCACGTTCGTCGGTGACTACGCGGACGGGGTGCGGCGCGGGATGGATGCGGTCGGGCAGCGTGCCGCCGAGTTCGGCGCGCTCGACGAGGCCTTCGGCGACACCCGGCCGCTGACCCCGTGGGAGGACCACGATCCTCTCGGTGTGCTGCATGTCGCGCACGCCCTGTTCTCGTCGTTCCCGAACGTGCTGTGGCGGGAGCACATCGCCGCGACGCTCGGCGACGACTGGATCGACGTCTTCGCCGGCGGCGACGAGACTACCCCCACGGCGGGCAGCAACGCGTGGGCGCTGCACGGCTCACGGACCGAGAGCGGCATGCCGCTGCTCGCGGGAGACCCGCACCGGATCTTCGAGCTGCCGGGCGTCTACCAGCAGATCCGCCTCGCCTGCGATGAGTTCGACGTGATCGGCTTCGCCTTCCCCGGAGTGCCGGGCGTGCCGCATTTCGGTCACACGGGATCGGCCGCGTGGGGCATCACGAACGCGATCGCGCACAGCGTCGACGTGTTCCGGGAGCGGCTTCGAGCGCGCGACGACGGCTACGAGGCGTTCGGCATCGACGGATGGGAACCCGTCGACGTGCAGCGATCCGTGGTCCGGGTGCGCGGCGGGGTGGATGTCGAGGTCGAGGCGCTGGAGACCGCACGCGGATGCATCGTCACCGACGTGCGACCGCACGGTGACGAGCTGCGGGCATGGAGCATCCGCCACCCCGCGCGGACGAACGCCGATCTCGGGGCCGCCACTCTGCTCCCCCTGCTGCGCGCCCGCACCGCCGTCGATGTGGTGGCCGCGTTCGCGTCGTGGGTCGATCCGGTGAACCGCGTCCTCGCCGCCGATCGCGCGGGCGCTGTGCTGTCGGCGACGGTCGGCGCCGTGCCGCAGCGAGACAGGAGGGAACGTCGCCGTGCGCTGGATTCCTCGGCCGCAGCGGTCGCTCCGGACCGTGTCCCCGTGCCGGCCGTGGCCGTCTCCGATGCCGCCGTCGATGCCAATGAGCGTCCCTCGCGGGTGGACATCGACCTGGGCTGGGCGTATCCCTCGGGCCACCGTGCCGAGCGGATCGCGCGGCTGCTCGACGAGGTGCGCCCGCGCCGCGCGACCGATCTCCCCGAGATCTGGGGCGATGCCGTGAGCGGTTCCGCGTCGGCGCTGCTGGCGCTGCTCCCCTTGGGAGAACTCCCGGGCTCCGCGGCGGAGGCGCGGGATCTGCTCGCCGGATGGGACGGCCGGATGGATGCGGGATCACGCGAGGCCGGGGTTCTCGCCGCCTGGCGCAACGCCCTGGTGCAGGCCGTCTCGGCGCATCCGGCGCTCGTCGCACTGCACGCACCGCACGGGTTCGGGGCGGTCTTCGACCCCTGGATGGGCATCGAAGGGCAGGTGGCCGCGGCACTTCCGCGACTGCTGCGCCACCCGCTGCTGCGGACGGATGCCGGCGAGATGATCGAGGCGGCGCTGGGGCAGGCGGCCACGGCAATCTCCTGGGGTGCGAGCCACCGGATGCTGCCGCTGCACGTTCTCGCCGACGTCTCGGGTGTCACTGCGCCCGGGGCGGGATTCGACGCCGGGCTCTCCGGAGACGGAGACGCCGTGCGCTGCACCGGTTCGACGCCCGGCCTCACCGACCGCAGCTGGCGCGGATCGGTCGCCCGCTGGGCCTGGGATCTCGCCGACCGGGACGCGAGCCTGTGGAGCGTACCCTTCGGTGCCTCCGGCGATCCGGACTCCCCGCACTTCGCGGACCAGTTCGGCGGCTGGGTCGATGCTCGGCCTGTGCCGGTCGTCACCGACTGGCGCCGCCTCACGATCGATCGCCCGACAGGAGCAGCATGACAGCCACCCGAAACGCCCGGCTGGTGAGCGGCGCAGCCGGCGCGACCGTGTTCACGACCGACTCCCCGGCGCTGGGGCGGATCGAGTTCACGGTCCTCGATCCGGTGCAGGATCTCGACCTCATCCACGAGTGGGTGACGCGTCCGACGTCACGGTTCTGGGGGCTGGGGGAACTCTCCCGCGACGACCTGCGTGACGTGTACCTGTTCGTCGACTCCCTGCCGAGCCACCACGCGTTCCTGGTGCGCCGCGACGGCCTGCCGATCGTGCTGCTGCAGACGTACGAGCCCGAGCACGATCCGCTCGGCGAGGTCTATGAGGTGCAGCCCGGCGATGCCGGCATCCACTTCCTCCTCGGCGATCGAGGCGCGCCGTTGCCCGGATTCTCGACGTACTTCTCCGACGTGATCGCCGAGTTCCTGTTCTCCCGCCCCGAGGTCGACCGCGTGGTGATCGAGCCGGACATCCGCAATGCACGAGCCGTCGCCCGCGCGCAGAAGTCCGGTTTCTTGCTCGGCCCGCAGGTGCAGCTCCCCGAGAAGACCGGGCAGCTGGGCTTCCTCACGCGCGAGCGGTGGGAGGCGTCGCGACCGGTCTGACGGTCGCCTACAGCCGCTCGACTCCGGTGACGCTGACGACCGCTTCGCCGGCTTCGTCGGACGCCGCGAGGTCGACGGTGGCGGTGATGCGCCAGTCGTGATCGCCGGCCGGGTCGTCGATGATCTGGACGGCGGTCCAGGCGGTCGCGCCCTCCTCGAGCAGCAGCAGTTTCGAGCTGCGGGCGTCGGGGCCGGTGAGGATCTCGTCGTGCTCGGCGAAGTAGGCGTCGAGGGCGGCATCCCACCCGTCTGCGCCGAAGTCGGAGTCCAGCTCGGCCAGCGCGTCGACGTTCTCGCGCGCGGCCAGCTGCACCCGGCGGAACAGCTCGTTGCGCACGAGGATGCGGAAGGCCCGGGTGTTGCTCGTGAGGCGCTTGGGTGCCGGTGGGACGATCGGCTCGTCGGAGCCGTGCGGCGGGATGTGCCCGGCGATGAGCTCCTCCCACTCGTCGAGCAGACTCGAATCGACCTGGCGCACGAGTTCGCCGAGCCACTCGATGAGGTCGCGCAGGTCCTCGGTCTTCAGCTCCTCCGGGATGGTCTGCGATGCCGCGCGGTAGGCGTCGGAGAGGTAGCGCAGCACCACGCCTTCGGACCGGGCGATCTTGTAGTACGCGACATATTCCCCGAACGACATGGCACGCTCGTACATGTCGCGGACCACGGACTTCGGGTGCAGTTCGAAGTCGCGGATCCACGGCTGCGCGGCGCTGAAGGTCTCGAAGGCGGCGGTCAGCAACTCGTCGAGAGGCTTCGGATAGGTGATCTGCTCGAGCAGCTCCATGCGCTCGTCGTACTCGATGCCCTCGCGCTTCATCTCGGCCACGGCCTCGCCCCGGCCGAGGAACTCCTGCTGGCTGAGCACGGCGCGCGGGTCATCCAGCGTCGACTCGACGATCGAGACCATGTCGAGCGCGAAACCGGGTGATTCCGGATCCAGCAGCTCGAACGCCGCCAGGGCGAACGGGGAGAGCGGCTGGTTCAGCGCGAAGTTCGGCTGCAGGTCGACGGTGAGGCGGATGTCGCCCTCGGCGGTGCGCTCGACGATGCCGGATTCGCGGAGCGTGCGGTAGATGCCGATGGCGCGGATGGCGAGTTCGCGCTGCCGGGAGCGCGGCTCGTGGTTGTCGTATACCAGCGAGCGCATATTGGCGAAGACGTCGCCGCCTCGGCCGATCACGTTGAGGATCATGCTGCTGGTGATCTGCATGTGCGAGGTCAGCGTCTCGGGGGTGGCGTCGATCAGCTTGCGGAACGACGGCTCGCCCCAAGACACGAATCCGTCCGGCGCCTTCTTGCGGATCAGCTTGCGCTTCTTCTTCGGATCGTCGCCGGCCTTGCGGATCGCGGCGGCGTTCTCGGTCTCGTGCTCCGGAGCCTGCGCGACCACGGTGCCGGCGGTGTCGTACCCGGCGCGGCCGGCGCGGCCGGCGATCTGATGGAACTCGCGTGCGTTGAGCTGCCGCATCCGGGTGCCGTCGTACTTCGTCAGCGCCGTGAGCAGCACCGTGCGGATCGGCACGTTGATCCCGACGCCGAGTGTGTCGGTGCCGCAGATCACGCGCAGCAGTCCGCGCTGCGCGAGCTGCTCGACGAGGCGGCGGTACTTCGGCAGCATCCCCGCGTGGTGCACGCCGATGCCGGCGCGCAGGAACCGCGACAGCGTCTTGCCGAACGCCGTCGTGAACCGGAAGCCGGCGATCAGCTCGGCGATCACGTCGCGCTGCTCCCGCGTCGCGATCTTCGTGCTCGACAGGGACTGCGCCCGCTCCATCGCGGCGGCCTGCGAGAAGTGCACGATGTAGACGGGGGCCTGGCCGGTGTTCAGCAGATCGTCGATCGTCTCGTGGATCGGCGTCATCTCGTAGAAGAAGTGCAGCGGCACCGGCCGCTCCACGCCGGTGACCGTCGCCGTCTCGCGGCCGGTGCGCCGCGTGAGGTCCTCGGCCAGCGTGCTCACGTCGCCGAGCGTGGCCGACATCAGGATGAACTGCGCATGGGGGAGGGTCAGCAGCGGTACCTGCCACGCCCAGCCGCGGTCGGGGTCGGCATAGAAGTGGAACTCGTCCATCACGACCTGGCCGACATCTGCTGCCGGCCCCTGGCGCAGGGCGAGGTTCGCGAGGATCTCGGCGGTGCAGCAGATGATCGGGGCATCGGCGTTGACGGCGGAGTCGCCCGTGACCATGCCGACGTTCTCGGCGCCGAACACGTCGACGAGGGAGAAGAACTTCTCGCTCACCAGCGCCTTGATCGGCGCCGTGTAGTAGCTGCGGCGTCCGGCCGCGAGGGCCGCGAAGTGCGCGCCGACGGCGACGAGCGACTTGCCGGTGCCGGTCGGCGTGCTCAGGATCAGGTTGTTGCCCGAGACGATCTCGATGACCGCCTCGTCCTGCGCCGGGTACATGCTGATGCCGGTCGACTCCACCCATTCCGCGAACGCCAGGTACACGGCATCCGGGTCGGCGGCATCGGGGACGGCTGCGGGATCGAGCCGCGAAGGGGAAGTCATGGTCCTTCGATCATCCCCTACCACCGGTGTCCATAACTCCGGAAGAATCGCCGGTGATGACGATCACACGGCCGTATCGGGGCCTTTCGGGGCAGATTCTCCGGAGTTGTGAACAGGCGGAGGCTCAGACCGAGGTCGCCGCGCCCAGCGCGATGCGCACCATGTCGCCGAACGTCTGCTCGCGCTCCAGCGCCGTCGTCTCCTCGTGCGTGACGAGGTGATCCGAGACGGTGCAGATGCTGAGCGCGCGGCGGCCGTGGAACGCGGCGAGCGTGTACAGCGCGCTGGTCTCCATCTCCACGGCGAGCGCGCCATGCCGGACGAAGGGATCGTTGAGCTCCGGACGGGTGCTGTAGAACTGGTCGCTGGAGAACAGCAGGCCGACGTGCACCGCGCTCTCCAGCGGCATCCGCTCGCTCGCCTCGACGGCGGCGCGCAGCAGGCCGAAGTCGGCGACCGGTGCGTAGTCCAGGCCGTGGAACCGCACCCGGTTGATGCCTGAGTCCGTGCAGGCGCCGTTCGCGATGATGATGTCGCGCATCCCGACGCGCTCGGTCAGGGCGCCGCACGACCCGACCCGCACGATCGTCTGCACGTCGTACGACTCGAAGAGCTCGTTCGCGTAGATCGACATCGACGGCTGCCCCATGCCGGAGCCCTGCACCGAGACGCGATGGCCCTCCCAGGTTCCGGTGAAGCCGAGCATCCCGCGCACCTCCGAGTAGCAGACCGCGTCGGTGAGGAACTCGGAGGCGATCCACTTCGCCCGCAGCGGGTCTCCCGGGAACAGGACGATCGGGGCGATCTCGCCGGGGGCGGCTGCGATGTGGGTGCTCATCCGTCCAGCGTAGTGAGGGCGGCTCTCCGCCGCGCCGCAGCGGCATTTGGCGGCGGCAGACGTCTTTGACATCATCGGAGGCGACCGGATGCGGTGAACCACACCGCCGGGAAGGACGATGATGTCTGATCAGATCTTCATGTACGTGGCGCTCGGGGTGTACTTCGCCGGGATGCTCCTCATCGGCTACATCGCCTTCAAACGGACCGACGACCATGAGGACTACATGCTCGGCGGCCGCAACCTGCCGCCGTGGGTCGCGGCGATCAGCGCGGGAGCCGCCGACATGTCGGGCTGGCTGGTGATGGGCCTTCCCGGCGCCATCTACGCCGCCGGTCTCATCGAGGCGTGGATCGCGATCGGGCTGACGATCGGCGCCTACCTGAACTGGCGGCTGGTCGCGCCGAGGCTGCGGGCCTACACCGAGGTGTCGCGCAACTCGATCACGATCCCCAGCTACTTCGAGAACCGGCTCCGTGACAAGAGCCGTTCGCTGCGGGTGGTCTCGGGCCTCATCATCCTCATCTTCTTCACGCTGTACATCTCGTCCGGCATGGTCGCCGCCGGCGTCTTCTTCGAGAGCTCCTTCAACGGCGACTACATGTTCGGGATGCTGCTGGTCGGCGGCATCACGCTGCTGTACACGCTGTTCGGCGGCTTCCTCGGCGCGTCCCTGACCGATGTGGTGCAGGGGCTGATGATGGTCATCGCCCTCATCGTCGTGCCGGTCGCCGCGGTGATCGCCATCGGCGGCCTCGATGAGACCTCCACGCTGATCGCGGCGACGGCCGGAGCGGGGCATCTCTCCCTGCTGGGTGGCACCGCCGTCACCGGCGGCACGATCCTCGCGATCGTCTCGGCGCTCGCCTGGGGGCTGGGCTACTTCGGCCAGCCGCACATCATCGTGCGCTTCATGGCGCTGCGCAATCCGCAGGAGGCGAAGAGCGCCCGGCGCATCGGCATCTCGTGGATGGTCCTGTCGATGTTCGGGGCGGTCGTCTCGGGCCTGGTCGGCATCGCGTACATGGCACAGCGCGGCATCACCCTGGACAACCCGGAGACGGTCGTGCTCCTGATGTCGCAGACGCTGCTGCATCCGTTCGTCGCCGGGCTCGTGCTGGCCGCGGTGCTCGCGGCGATCATGAGCACCGTGTCGAGCCAGCTCGTGGTCTGCTCCTCCGCGCTGGTCGAGGACCTCTACAAGGTCGTACGCAAGACCCCGCCGTCGCAGAAGAGGCTCGTGCTGATGGGCCGTCTCGCCGTGCTGGTCGTGGCGATCGTCGCGATCATCCTCGCGATCAGCCCCAACGATTCGATCCTCGGACTGGTCTCGTTCGCGTGGGCGGGATTCGGGGCGGCCTTCGGGCCGATCATCCTGCTGAGCCTGTTCTGGCGCAAGCTCACCAACTGGGGGGCACTGGCCGGCATGTTCGTGGGAGCCGCCACGGTCTTCATCTGGAAGGCCCTGAACACCGGGCTGTACGAGCTGCTCCCCGCTTTCGTGCTCGCGTTCGTCGCCGCCTACGTGGTCAGCCTGCTCACCTACAAGCACAACGCCGAGATCCAGCAGGAGTTCACCGACACCCGGGAGTTCACCGACACCGGCGTGATGGCGCTGCCGCGACCGCACGCTGTGGGGGACACGCCCTGACCCGGCATCCGGCTCGTCCTCGCGCTCAGGCGTAGAGGTCGACGGCCGGCTCCGGCCGGTGCACGCCGCGCGGACGGTAGTCCAGGGATTCGGCCAGGTCGCACAGGTCGGCGAGGTACCAGAGGGTCGCCAGCCACATCTCCGTTCCCTGCAGTCCGGGACGGTGCGTCGGGCGGGACGGGCCGCCGATCGGCGCGTGGGCGAACGCGAATCCCTCGCCGTCGTGCCACTGGTCGATGACGACCGCGATCTGAGCCAGAGCCCAGGCCTCGACCTCGGCGTGGCGATGCCCGGACTGGCGACCGGCCAGCCAGAGCGGGTGCGCCACGTCGAGCACGTTGCAGGCCGTCGTCCGCCCCGGTCCGAAATGACGTCTGTCGGCGGAGTGCGCGAGAACCGTGTCGATGACACGGTCGGGATGCGGCACCGGAATGCCGAACTGCGCGAACGTACCGCGGCTGGCCCGGTAGTAGCCGTTGACCGACTGCAGCAGCCCGTCGGACTCGCGGGCGCGCGTCCACATTCCGGTCTCGCGGTGAGCGTGCGTGACCAGCCAGCCGATCAGTGCGTCCAAGGCGGTTGTGCTCTGCGCCGGACGGTGGCCGTCGCGGCTGATGTTGCGCAGAACAGCCGTGCCGAGGGCGTCGATCGTGGACCCAGCGCTCCACCCCTGATCGCGCCACGGCAGGCCGTTCGCCGCTTCGATCACGTCGTCCGCGGTCAGCAGTTCGACCACGCGGATCGGATGCTCGAACTCGGCGCCGAGCAGATCGAGGGCATACCCCTGACTGAGCACGTGATAGTGCGCCTCCCCCTGCTCCCAGCCCGTGGGGGCCGGTCCGTGCAGGCCGTCGTCGGTGAGGAGCGGGATGAGTCCGGTCAGCGGATCCTGGTTCTGCCGGAGACGCGCGACGTGATCGCGCGCGCTGAGCTGAGACGGCGGCGCATCGCCGAGCAGGAAGGAGATCTCGATCGCGTCGGCGTGCGCCCGCAGTGTCGGCTGGCCCGCCTGCGGGTCGAGGTAGCGGCCCGTCGAGGTGCCGTCGGGAGCGAGCGCCTCGGGTTGCCAGTAGCGCTCGAGCAGTCGCTCCCGCTGATCCCGAGCACGCGCGGAGAACTCGCCCAGCCGCCCGGCCGTCTCCAGGCGTGCCGTTCCACGGGCCGGTTTCGTCTGGCGGCGATCCCGGATGAACCGTGCCGGGTTGCCTGCGACGACGGCCCATTCCGCGACATCCTTGGTCACCACGGATCCGGCGCCGATCACGGCATGGCTGCCGATGGTCGCGCCGTCGACGATGACCACGTTGGAGCCGATCCAGACGTCGTCGCCGATCGTGATGCCGATCTCCGTTCCCGGCTGCTTGTGCACCGGCCGGTCGGGCGCCATCGAATGGTTGAAGCCCAGGATCGAGGTGTGGGCGCCGATCCGCACGGCGTCGCCGAGCGTCACGGTTCCGCGCACGACGGTGAAGGCGTTGACGGTGCAGTCGGCGCCGATCTCGATGTTGCCGGTGACGTAGGCGTGGGCCGCGACGTAGCTGCGGTCGCCGAGCCGGAATCGAGTGGGCTGGACCATCGCCAGGTCGGAGATGAAGCAGTCCGCACCGATTGCACCGTCGGCTCCGGCGAGGATCGCCGCGTGCCGCTCCGTCTGGCGGGCGCGCTGCTCATCGGTCGCCTGGGACGGGAAGAGCCAGGCGTTGTAGTCGAGCAGTCTCGGGTCGTCGGTCGTTGTCATCGTCGTCGACGCCGCAGAAGTCATAATCCTCATTGTGCGGGCGTCGGCGCGGACGAGTCAACGATCACAGCATCCGTCCGAGCCGGGCCCCGGGGTTCACCCCTCCCGGCGACGCACGATCTCGCCGATCCATGCCGGCGCGAACGGCGAGGTGCATCCGGGCGCGGTCGGGTAATCGGCGAGCACCTGCAGGCGTTCGCCGATCTCCAGCGCGCGGGCGCGCAACGCCGGGTGGTGGATGCCGATGTTGGCGAGCGTCTCGTTCATCGACCACTGCGGGCGCTTCGCAGCATCCTTCATATCGCGCTCGATGAGGTCGAGCAGGTGTTCGAGGTCGAGATCGTCGGGGTTCCTGATGACGCGCTCTGTGGTGAGCGACCAGGCGGCGGCCGCGACGGTCGGATCGGCGTCGCCGAACCAGCGCAGGCGGAGCTCTTCGGCGAGCGGCGTCTTCTTGGCGACGTAGTTCACGAACCAGTCGTTCACCTTCGGCGCGCGGGTCTCACGCAGCATCCCGTCGAGTTCGTCCGCGGTGAAGTCGCGTGGCTTGCAGATCAGGAGGGCGAGGAGCTGGGCCGGCGTCTCACCGGTCGCCCAGAGCTCCCGCGCGAGCGGCTGATCGGTCTTGATGCGTTTCGCGAGTGCCCGCATGCGGCTCAGATTGATGCCGTGGTCGTCGCCGCGCTTCTCGTTCGCGGCGCGCATCTTCGGATCCTCGAGGGCGGCCAGCTCGGCGAGGGCTTCGGCAGGGGTCATGGGACAAGGCTAGTTCCGCGGGGCGATTCGCGGTGGTCGGCGGAGCATGGCATGGTGGCCAGGGGGGCGAGCGCATGCGCTCGACAGGAGGGTGCGGAACGTGAACAGATTCTTCCAGCGAACCGTCGGGCTCGCGGTGATCGTCATCGTGCTGCTCGCGGCCGGGCTGCTCTGGTGGGGCATCGCGGTGACCGACCCGCCGGTCCTGTGGGAACCCGCGCACGTGACTCTCGCCGGCGTGTGGCGCGTGCTCTACAGCACCGAGCTGCCGCACCTCGGCGTGCTCGCCACTGCGCTCGGCATCGCGCTCTTCCTCGTACTGTTCGTGATCATCAGCGAGCGGATGGTCGCCTGGCGCTACCGCCGAGCCGATGCCGAGGTGACGAAGCTCGCGCTCGCGCCGCGGGTCGTCATGGCTCGCACCCGGGGAGAGTTCGCCGGTCCGGTCACGGTGACGGTGCTGATCCCCGCGCACAACGAGGAGGCCTCGCTGCCGTTGACGCTCGAGTCGTTGAAGGCGCAGAGCTCGCCTCCGACCAGGGTGCTCGTCGTCGCCGACAACTGCACCGACCGCACGGTCGCGGTCGCCAGGGCGCATGGAGCCGACGTCTTCGAGACCGTCGGGAACACGCACAAGAAGGGCGGGGCGCTCAACCAGGCGCTGGAGGATCTGCTCCCGACGCTCGGCGACAACGACACGGTGATGGTGATGGATGCCGACAGTCAGATCGGCGAGGACTTCCTCACCGAGGCGGTGCGCCGCTTCACCGTCGACCGAGCGCTGATGGCCGTCGGCGGTCTGTTCGAGGGCGAGGAAGGGCACGGCCTGCTCGGACAGTTCCAGCGGAACGAGTACACGCGGTACCAGCGGGAGATCCGTCGTCGTGACGGGCGGGTCTTCGTCCTCACCGGTACGGCCTCGGTGTTCCGCTCCGCGGCGCTCCGCGCCGTCGCCGCCGCACGCGGCTCGGAACTTCCCGGCACCCGCGGAGAGGTGTACGACACCTTCGCGCTCACCGAGGACAACGAGCTCACCATCGCGATCAAGTCGCTGGGCGGGCTGACCATCTCACCGACGGCGTGCTCGGTGGTGACCGAGCTGATGCCGAGCTGGCGGATGCTGTGGGCCCAGCGCCTGCGCTGGCAGCGCGGTGCTCTCGAGAACCTCGGCGCCTACGGAGTGACGCCGCAGACGCTGCGGTACTGGGCGCAGCAGATCGGCATCGGCTACGGCGTGCTCGCCCTGTTCACGTACTTCGCGCTGATCATCCTGATGATCGTCTCGATGGACACCTGGGTGTGGTTCCCGTTCTGGCTCGTCGTCGGCCTTCTCTTCGCGATCGAGCGCACGATCACCGTCTGGCGCGGCGGCTGGCGTGCCCGCGTCGTCGCACTGCTCGTCTTCCCGGAGCTGGTCTACGACTGCTTCCTGAACCTCGCGTTCCTGCGCGGGGTGTTCGAGATCGCATTCGGCCGCAGCGCCACGTGGAAGCACGTGGACCACGGCGCGGCGAAGGCGGTCGCGTCGTGATCGCCCCCACGGGGTTCCTGCTGCCCGAGTCGGTGCTGCAGTCCGACTGGTTCAGCGTGCTGGCCACCTTCGTGGCGATCAACACGATCATCTACCTCGTGCTCGGCATCATCAAGGTCCTGCCGAAGGTGCGGCTGCGCAGGCACAGCGGCGCGAGCCGGCGGTCAGAGACCCGGAGCATCCACCCCGACGCGCCGGTGTAGCTCGGACAGCGCGGCCGTCATGTGCTCGGCGACCGTCGGCATGCCCAGGTGGAATCCCTGGGCGAAGTCCGCACCCAGACCGCGCGCACGCTCGAGGTGAAGATCGTCCGAGACGCCCTCGACGAGCACGGTGGCACCGGCTCCCCTGGCGGCATCGAGAAGCCGTTTCAGGCGAGCACGCGCTGTGGCGTCGTCGGCGATCTGCCAGAAAAGTGCGCGATCGATCTTGACGACGTCGGGGCGCAGCGTCGTGATGCGCGACTCGTCGGCACTCGCGGCCCCCGCGTCGTCGACGAGGAGCTGGCCACCGAGCCGGGTGACCCGCTCGCGGACCGCTCCCAGGTCGGCACTGGTCGCGCCTTCGTACAGCTCCAATCCCCAGGGCCGGATGCAGGCGCCGAGCACGTCCTCCAACTCGGGGCGCAGGATCGTCGAGCCGGAGGCGTTGAGCGTCACGAACATGCCGTCGGGAAGCGACGCCGACTCGGCGATCGCGTCGCGGATGAGGTCGAGTTCGAGCTCCTCGCGAGAGCCGGCGGCATCGGCACGCGCCAGGTGCACGGGCGGCGGCTCGCCGTCGGAGAACCGTGCCAGGGCTTCGAACCCGACGACGCTCCAGGTCTCCAGGTCGACGATCGGCTGGAAGACGATGGTGATCTCGGTGCCCGCGCCGCCATCATCGTCGATAGGTCCGCGAATAATCACGGTTCAGTGTAGCTCCGCGCCGGAAGTGCCCTCAGAACGACGTAGCCTGGTAGATCGGAGCGAGTTCGCACACCGGGACTCGTTCCCCCAGGGGGGAGTTCCGCATGGTCGTCCAGGACATCCGCGCGTCCGACGCGGAGGACCTGCGCTGGTTGCGCGCCGGCTGGCTGAAGAGCGTGCGGGAGCGCACCTCGACCTATTCCGTCGTGACCGCCGGCATCATGCTGCTCTTCGCGGCTCTCGGGTTGTTCGAGCTCTTCGAGCAGGATCTCACCGTGTTCGAGGTCGTGCTCTCCTGGGGCATCCTCGGCGTCTCACTGACCGTCGTGGCGATGGTCGCGCTGTTCGGCGTCGAGCTCGCGCGCTGGACCGGTCTGGCCCTGGTGGTCGCGCATGCCGGCGTCTCGGCGTACTACCTCGGATATTCGGATGAGCGGCAGAACGCGATCGCCGCTCTGCAGGAGTTGCCGCTGATGGCCATGTACTTCTCCTGGTTCTACGGGGCGCGGATAGCGAGGCTGGGCGAACTGGTCATCCTCGCGACCGTCGGCGTCGCGACCGCATTCGGCCCCTTCACGACGCCGGGAGCAGGCATCAGCGCTCTCCTGGGACCCGTCAACCTGCTCGGTGCGGCCCTGTTCACCTGGCTGTGCCTGGAGGCCGGACTGTTCGTGCGCCACCGCATCCGGCTGGAGTCGCACACCGACGTCCTCACCGGCGCCCTGAACCGGCGCGGGTTCGTCGCCAAGGCAGGCATGGAGTTCCGGCGCGCAGCCCGGCACGGCAGGCCGGTCAGCATCGCCGTACTCGATCTCGACAAGTTCAAGGCGGTCAACGATGAAGCAGGTCATGCTGCGGGCGACTTCGTGCTCAAATCGCTCTCCTCGCAGTGGATGTCGCTGTCACGCGACACCGACGTCGTCGGCCGGCTCGGCGGTGACGAGTTCGCGATGGTGCTGCCGGAGACCGACGCCGATGAGGCGCGCGCGCTGATGCGCCGTCTGCGCGCGTTCGCGACGCACCCGTGGTCGTGGGGAGTCGTTCAGGCGCAGCCCGATGAGAGCGTCGATGCGGCGCTGGCCCGGGCGGATCAGGCGATGTACGACGACAAGCGCGCCGAGGGCGATTCCTTCGGCTGACGGCCCTTCGCCGGCTTTGCGTTCGGAGAGCGCAAACGGCTCCATTTCGGCCCGAGACCGAGCCGTTTGCGCTCTCTGAACCGGGCGATCAGTCCTCGCCGACGAGCACGCCGCGAATGCGCCGCAGGTCCTCCATCAGCGATCCGATGAGGATCCAGTGCGCCGACGTCGGGGGCGTGATCACCAGCGGCGCCGTCAGTGCGGGGATCACCGAGGTCAGAGTGTCCGGCTCGGGGGAGACTTCCGCGATCTGCACGGCGAGGCGGACGTCGTGCCCGGCGCGCCGCAGCTGCTCGGCGATGGCGGCGACGGCCGCCTCCTCGCCGATCGTGTCGTCATAGTGATCGAAGTAGGCGCGGGTCATCCCGATCACCTGCGTGACGATCGGCGACAGCTTCTCGAGCAGGGAGCGCATCTCCTGCAGGTCGGCACGGTGGGTGGAGCGTCGCGGGTTCAGCGTGAGGGACTCCTCGCCGGCGGCGATGGATGCCTCGGCGGCATCCTTCATCGGACGTAGCAGCCGCACCTCGAGCATGAGCTCCTGCAGCGTCGCCGAGGTCTGCGGTGAGGGGAGCGCGGCGGCCAGACGGTCCAGGCTCGCGGCGAGTTCGGCGCCGAGCAGGCCGAGGTCGCGCCGCGCCGGCGCCACGAGAACCGGCGGCACGATGAGGGCGTTGACGACGATACCGATGACCACGCCGATGAGCGTCTCCGCGATGCGGGCGACGGCGTACTCGGGGCTCGACGAACCCAGGGCCAGCACGAGCATCGCCGAGATCGCGACCTGGTTTCCGGTACCGGGCGTCGCCCGCAGTACCCAGGCGACGAGCATCGAGACGACGATCGCGAGCAGCACGATCCAGCTCGGCGAGCCCAGGAGCAGACCGAGCGCGACGGCGATCACGACGCCGGCGATGACGCCGACGCTGCGCTCCAGGGCCTTCGAGAGGGACTGGTTCACGCTCGGCTGCACGACCAGGAGCGCGGCAATGGCTGCGAAGACCGGAAGCTGCCCGGGGAACGCCCAGCCTGCGATGAGCCACGCGGCGATCGTCGCCGCGGCGGATTTCACCACCTGCAGCAGCGGCGCCCGCTTCGAGGCTCGGATCGTGGCGGGGATGCGCATGCCGACAACGCTAGTGCGTCGACGCTCCGCGCCCGGGTGCGGCTGTTCTAACCGTTCCCGGGCGCCGCGGACTTCCGGAGCGGTCCCTTCTTGATGTCGTCGATCAGCCATGTGCCGTCGATCTTCGTGAGGGAGTACTCGCGCGGCTGGGCGAGCTCCTCACCGGCGGCGACGCCGATCTGATGGAGATAGCCCTCCGACGCTCCGACGATGCGAAAGATCGACTCGAATCCCACGGTCGCGTGCTCGCGCTCCTCGTCGAGCGTCGAAACCAACCATGCGACGCCCGTCTGTTCGATGCTGAGATCGTTGTCGACGTAGAGTGCGATCACGCCTTCGCGATATCCCTGTGCCGTGAGCTTCTCGGTGAACAGCTCGGAGAAGCTGCGCAGTTCGGCATCGACGGAGTCGACGATCGTGCTCGGCGAGCGGTTGTCCGATGCGGCGGAGTGGAGCGCGACGACCTGCTGCAGCGCCTGCACGTCCGCATCCTCGAGTTCGAGTTGTTCACCGGTGGAATCGACTGTCCACAGCGTGTCATCAGGATCGAACTCCGGGATCGGACTCGACGCGGCGGACGCGGATGCCGCCGGCGGTGCGTCGGTGCACCCCGACAGTCCTGCGGCGCTGACCGAGGCGATCGCCAGGGCGATGGTGATCGAGACGGCTCTCCTCGAACGGATGCTCTTCATGATGTGCTCCTCACGGGAGGAGGGCCGTCAGCCCTCCTCCCGGTTCGTGGACGGTCAGTTGGCGGGTGCGGCGTTCAGCTGCCAGTGGGAGGACCACCACGTGCTCGGCACGCTGCCGAACTCGACCTTGCCGTTGCCGTTCTCGACATGCAGGGCGCCGGACGCGTTCTGGATGCGGACGTAGCCGCTGCCCGCGGACGGCGCCGACCACTCGGCCGCCGTTCCCGCGGTGGCGGCGGTGCCGTGGCGCACGGTCGTGCCGCTCACGTAGAGATACTGGTTGGTCCACCGGTTGCGGTACTTGATCGCGCCGGATGCGGTCGTCTCCGGAACCCACTGCGCGCTCCAATAGGTGCTGGGCACTTCACCGAACCAGACGAGGCCGTCGTTCGGTTCGACGTTGACGGCTCCTGCTCTGTGCCGGTTGTTGATGAGCTTCCAAGTAGGAGAAACCGCCTCGGTGTACCCGGCGTTGTTCTTGTAGACGCGCAGGTAGTCGACCTCCCACTGCTTCGGCCACACGTCGTTCGGCTGGCCGGAGCCGGCACCGGTGTAGATGTTCATGATGATGCCCATCGCCGTGTTCGGGGCGTCGTTGATCGTCTTCACCAGCTGGCCGTCGTAGTAGAACTTCAATTCGGTGGGCGTCCAGTCCATCGAGTAGATGTGGAACTCGGTCGTGGGTGAGCCTGAGACCGGCACGTTGGACAGGTGCCACGAGCTCAGGAAGTTCGGGTCGCCCCAGCCGTAGGCCGCGATGCGCCAATTGGTCGGGGTGCTGAAGAACGTCTCGATGAAGTCGATCTCGGCCTGGCCGCCGGTCGTGTTGGTGCCCACGAGCCACACGGCCTGATGGCCGCCGCCGCCCGCGTTCGACTTCTTCGCTCTGACCTCGAAGTATCCGTACTTCGTCGAGTAGCCGTTGAAGGTCGGAAGATTGTTCCGGTTCACGGCACTGCCGTTGAAGGGATGCCAGTTGTTCTGGTTGTACGTCTGAATCGCCGAAGATACGACGGTGCCGTCCTGGTCGGGGTTCCACGGCGGCTGATCTTGATCGACGCGGAGTTTGATGGTGCCGTTCGAGATCGTGTACCGCGCCGCCGTGTCGGCGATGTCGGAAGCCGGTACCCAGTGCGGGAGGTAGTTGGGCAGCCACTTGTCGGTGTCGAGCGTCGTTCCGCTGAACTCCTCGCTGAAGTCCAGGGTGAAGCCCGGCTTGTCGACCGGGTTCGGGGGCGTATCGGCAGCCCATGCCGGCGGGGCGAGCACGAGGGCGCTCAGGGCGGTCGTGGCGACGGCAGCCGCCGCAAGTCTGCGGGGGAATGTTCGGCGGATCATCTTGCTCCTCAAGGATCGACATTGATCGATAAATCGGAGGGTCGCAGGGTGCGCCGGTCCGACGAGGACAATTAACCCGGACTCTTACGTAATTGTCAAGACGTGTGTGCGAAGAGCTGCTCGCGACCGGAGGCGCTGCTCACCGCGAGAGCTCCGAGGCACGGTGCCGCTGCACCGAGCGTCGACGCGCGAAGCTCGGGCACGAACAGGGCGCGCTCCGAGAGCTCGACCCGCAGGGCGTCGGCGATACGGCCGGACCCTTCGGGGATGCTGCTGCTGACCACGACGGCATGGGGGTCTATCGCGAGCACGAGTGCTCCGAGGCCGTCGGCGATCCCGGCGGCGAACTCGGCCACGGCGTCATCGTTGCCGCCGGTGAAAAGGGTCTCGATGCCTCCCTCGGCTCGGGCGGAAAGTCGTTCCTGAGCCTGCGGCCATGCCACGCGGCCGAGGGCGCCGATCTCGCCGGCTGCGCCGTGGGCGCCACGGGCGACCCGCCCGTCCACGACGGATGCGGCCGAGATCCGATTGCCGATACGCAGGACCACGGCGGTCTCGTCGGGGCCGATCGTGCCGTTCTCGATCTCGGCGAGCGCCGCGAGCTTGGTGTCGTTGTCGAAGAAGATCGTCGTCTGCGGGTAGGCCCGCCGGAGGTGCGCATCGATGTCGATCGCGAGCCAATCGGGCACGACGGTCGTCTTCACCGGTCGGCCGCTGGCGTCGACGATGCCCGGGATTCCGACAGTGAGCGCGGCGAGATCGTCGGCCGACTTTCCGGCCTCCGCAAGCAGTGCGCCCACGACGCCGAGGATCGCGGTCACAGCGTCTTCACCGCCGGATAGATCCTGTTCGACGCGGCGGTGGGGAGCGCAGACCGTGCCGCGCAGATCGCCGGCGATGCCGGCGATGCCGTGCGGACCGATGTCGATCCCGATGACGATGCCGCGATCGGCGGCGAGCCGATATCCGCGTGCGGGTCGGCCCGCCCTTGTCGGTCGCAGCTGCTCGGCGCGGATCAGCTCGTTCTCCAGCATTCCGGAGAGCACTGCCTCGACGGTCGTGCGGGAGAGTCCTGTCGATGCGGCCAGGTGAGTGGCCGTCATCGGTTCGGTCGCGTCCCAGAGCGTGGTCAGCACGGCCTGGTCGTTGAGGCGCCGCATTGCTGCGAGGTCGGTTCCGAGCGCGGGGGATGTCACGTCTCCTGACTATCACATCCGTGCGTGATGCGGCTTGACAGCCTGCGGACGGTGACCTATCTTGGGGAATTACCACGGAGAGTTGCAAAATAAAGACTCCCCTCACCTGGAAAGCGACAATCACATGCAACGACGCACCCGACTCGTGCTCGCGCCCCTCGCGGCGAGCACGCTTCTCGGCATCGCTCTCACTGCCTGCACTCCCGGCGCGACGACCGACGACAGCGCAGCCGCCATCGAGGCCAGCACCGAGCTGACCACCGACGAGATCACCCTCACCCTGATGTCCACACCCGAGTCCGGCGCAGCCACCGAGGCGACGATCGCGGCTTTCGAAGCCGAACACCCGAACATCGCCATCGAGTACTCGCAGACGAACTACGACGACTACAACCAGAGCGTCAACCTGAACCTGTCCGGCGATCGGTCCCCGGACATCGTGCTGCTGAACGCCGTCGCCAACACCGTCAAGAACAAGCTCGTGCTGCCGCTCGATGACTACGCCGGCCTCTACGGATGGGACGACTTCTTCCCCGCCAACCAGCTCAACCAGTGGCGCGTCGCCGAGAACGGCACCACGCTCGGAGCAGGCGGAGCGCTCTACGCCGCCCCCGCCGGGTTCTCGCTCGTCGGCGCGTATTACAACAAGAACATCGCGGCTCAGCTCGGCATCGAGGTGCCGACGTCGATGCCCGAGTTCGAGGTGACGCTGAAGAGGGCGAGCGATGCGGGCGCTCTGCCGGTGCAGCTCGGCAACGCTGAAGGGCACGCCGCATTCATCGTGCAGCTGCTCGGGCAGGGAGAGGCGGGTGCGGATGCCGCCAATGCATGGGCATTCGGGCATGAGGAGGAGAGCTTCGACACCGACGCGAACCGTTCGGCCGCCGAGACCTTGATCGCCTGGCGGGAAGCCGGTTATCTCGGCGACCCCACGACGGTGAACGGTACGGATCTCCAGGGGGCGGTGGACAACTTCATCGCCGGCAAGGGGCTGTACCTCGTCGACGGGATCTGGGATGCCGGCAAGATCGGCGACGCCCTCGGCGATGCCGCGGGCTTCCTCCCCTTCCCGGGAGAGAACCTGACAGGCATCGGCACCTCTGTCGCCTACGCGATCTCCTCGCAGAGCGAGCACCCGAACGAGGCCGCCGCCTTCCTGGACTTCCTGCGCTCGCCGGAGGCGAGTGAGCAGCAGTTCGCCCAGGGGTTCATGCCGAACGACCCGACCGTCGCGGTCGCCGACGATGGGACCCTCCAGGGCGACATCGTCGCAGCGTGGGCGAAGATCGCCGAGGCCGACGGGCTCGTCGCCTTCAACAACAACGCGACCGCCACCATGAACGACGCCCTCAAGGCCGGCACTCAGCAGCTCATCGCCGGACAGTCCGGCGTGGACGACTTCATCGCGTCGATTCAGGCCGACTGGGCCGCCGCGCACGCCGGCTGATCGATGTCGAACCCGATGCCCCGCACACGGGAGGAGTCCAGCCGCAAGGCGGGCTCCTCCCGGAGGACGCGCCGGAACTGGAGCTCGCTGCTGTACCTCCTGCCCGCGCTTCTGTTCTACGTGACCTTCACCATCGCGCCCTGGGTGCAGAGCATCTGGCTCTCGTTCTGGAACTGGGACGGCATCGGCGCGGCCACCTGGGCCGGCATCGAGAACTACGTCAAGGTCGTCACCGACGAGCGCCTGCTCACCGCGCTCCGCAACGGCCTCGGGTTCATCGTGTTCTATACGGTGTTCCCCGTCATCCTGGGCCTGATCATCGCCGCGGTGATCGCCGCCCGCCCTCGGCGGGGATCGGGACTGGTTCGTACCATCCTCTTCCTCCCGCAGATCCTGCCGCTCGTCGCCGTCGGCGTCATCTGGCGGTACCTCTATGCGGCCGACGGGCCCATCAACCAGGCTCTGACCGCGGTCGGCCTCGGCGAGGTGGCGCGTGCGTGGCTCGGCGACTTCACCTGGGCCTATCCCGCCGTCGGCGTGATCGGCACCTGGGTGACGACCGGGCTCTGCATGATGCTTCTGCTCGCCGGCATCCAGAAGATCGATCCGTCCCTCTACGAAGCCGCGCGCCTGGACCGCTGCGGACCGATCCGGCAGTTCTGGCACGTGACCGTGCCAGGCGTGCGGGCCGAGATCGTCGTCGCGGCCACGGTCACCCTCATCTCCGCGCTCGCCAGCTTCGACATCGTCTACGTCACCACCGGCGGCGGGCCCGGCTACCAGACCATCGTCCCCGGAGTGCTCATCTACAAGCTCGTCTTCACGTCCAACGAGGTCGGACTCGCGTGCGCGCTGGCCACCGTCCTCAGCGCGATCATCCTCGTCTTCGTCGCTCTCATCGGCCGAGCCGGAAGGCGCAACGCATGAGATCTCCCGCTTCCCGCGTCCTGTCCGCGGCGTTCCTCCTGGTCGCGGCACTCAGCGTCGTGCTGCCCTTCCTCGCGCTGGTCTCAGCCGCTCTGCAGCCCGCCGACACCCTGGTTCCGAGGCTGACCTGGCCCACCGACCCGCAGTGGGGCAACTTCCTCACGGCATGGAGCATGGCCGGCTTCGGATCACTCCTCGCATCCAGCGCGATCATCGCCGTGGTGGTCGTGCCGATCGCGGTGATCTGCTCCACGCTCGCCGGCTACGCGATGGGCACGATGCGGATGCCCGCGAAGGGGGCGCTGTTCGCCTTCTTCATCGCCGGACTCACCCTTCCCTATGAGGCGATCGTGATCCCGCTCTACTTCGCGATGAGGTCGACTGGACTCATCGACACCTACTGGGCGGTCATCCTTCCCCTGGTCGGTGCGTTCATGCCGTTCGGGATCTTCTGGATGCGGACGCACTTCGAATCCGTGCCAACGGAGATCATCGAGGCTGCGCAGCTCGACGGCGCCGGGCGGTTCCGCACGCTCATGCAGATCCTCGTCCCCGGGGCAAGGCCCGCCATCATCACCTACGCGCTGCTGACGTTCATGTGGGCGTGGAACCAGTTCCTGCTCGCCCTCATCCTGATCCGTGATCCCGCACGGCGCACGGCGCCGTCGGGACTCGGCACCTTCGTCCAGCAGTACGGCGAGAACATCCCTCTGCTCGCCGCCGGAACGCTCATCGTCATCCTGCCGATCGTCGTCCTCTATTTCATCTTCCAGCGAAAGTTCGTCGCTGGGCTCGTGCAAGGAGCACTCAAATGACCGCCGTCGTCCCCACGCGTCTCGTCATCATCGGGGCGGGTTCACGAGGAACCGGGTATGCGCGACGCGCGGTCGCCGAGGGTGCGATGATCACTGCCGTCGTCGAACCGGACGCCGCGCGGTTGCGGGCATTCCTCGCGGAGTTCTCCGAGCAGCCGGTGATCGCCCACGACACATGGCAGCAGATCGCCGCGCAGCCGACGAGGATCGCGGACGCGGTCGTCGTCTCGACCCCCGACCGGCTGCATGCCGAGCCGGCGATCGGCCTCGCCCGCGCTGGCTACCACTTGCTGCTGGAGAAGCCTATGGCTCCGACGGAGGAGGAATCGACGCGTATCGTGGCGGCGGCCGAGGATGCCGGAGTGATGCTCGCGGTCTGCCACGTGATGCGGTATTCGAGCTACTCGCAGACCCTCAAGAAACTGCTCGACGAGGGGACGATCGGCCGTCTGGTCTCGGTCGAGCACCTCGAGCCGATCGGCTGGTGGCATTTCGCCCACTCGTACGTGCGAGGCAACTGGGCTCGCGAGGAGGACTCCGGGCCGATGCTGCTCACCAAGAGCAGTCACGACATCGACTGGCTGTCGTACATCGTGGGGCTTCCCGTCGAGAGGGTCTCGTCCTTCGGGAGCCTCCTGCACTTCCGGCCGGAGAGCAAGCCGGCCAACGCGACGGCACGCTGCCTGGATTGCCCGCTGCAGAACACCTGCGCCTACTCCGCGACGAAGATCTACCGAGGCTTCCTCGGTGACGCGACGTTCGAGCGCTGGCCGCTCGCCGTGCTCACCACCGATGTCACGGCATCCGGCGTCGATCGCGCTCTTCGGGACGGCCCGTACGGCCGCTGCGTCTTCGACGGACAGAACGATGTCGTCGATCATCAGGTCGTGAACATCGAATACCAGGGCGGCGTCACCGCATCCTTCACCGTCACCGCCTTCACGGAGCTGGACTTCCGCAAGACCCGCCTGTTCGGAACGGCGGGAAGCATCGAGGGTGATGGGCGGACGCTGATCGTCCACGAGTTCTCCACAGATCACAAGTACGAGGTCTTTCCCGAGTCATACGGCAATGCGAGCGCTGCCGATGGACACGGCGGAGCTGATGACGCGCTGGTGCGCGCATTCCTGCACGCCGTGCGTACAGGGGATCGCTCGGTCCTGCTGTCCGGACCGGAGGAGAGCCTCACAACCCACCGGGTGGTCTGGCTCGCGGAGCAGGCGCGCCGCGACAACGTCGTCATGTCGGTGGCGCAGGCTGCCTCGGCGCTCTGAGCCCTGGTCTCGGTGGCGTTGCATCATCGCCGACGCGCGCCCTCTCGGTCCGAGTGCACGGCTTCTCGCCGAGCGCACGGCTTCTTCACGCGAACGACCCATGCACTCGGTACGGACCCGTGCACTCGGCGAGCCGGGCATCGGGCATTCGGCGAGCCGGCACAGGACGCGGCGGGGCGGGCCTTCGCGTCGGCGACCCGTGCTTCGATGGAGGCATGGACGACCAGGCTCGGCGGCTGCAGCAGGAGACCAGGGCGATCTGGGCGGCGGTGGTGTGCTTCATCGTGGGCACCGGCGCCGGGATGCTGCTGCTCCAGGGCGTCCCTCGCCCGCTGGCCGGGGACGGTTCGGTCGTCTTCCGTGCTGCGGGCGTCGCCGCCATCTGCGCGGCGGCCGCGTTCGTCGCCAGCACGCTCCTTCACCGACGCGGCGAGACGAAAAAGATGCCGCGCTGGCAGGCGGTGGTGTCCGACCTGTCCGCGATCGCGCTCACCATCGCGTTCGCTGGGGTCACCGCGATGGGCGTGCTGCTCGCCGGCGAGATCCTCGGGGTCGGGCTGCAGGGGCTCGAACTGCCCGCAATCGGCGGCGGGCTGATCACCGGTGTGGCGAGTGCGATCGGCGGCCGGTTCGCATTCGACGCCGGGATCAGGCTGAGCACCGGCGACCTCGCCGGCCTGCTGTTCGGGTACCTCATCGTCGGCACGCTCTTCGCGATGCTCACCGCCGCCGACCCCCGATGGTGGGAACGCAACTTCTCACAGCTGGGCATCGGCATCGGCGCCTGGGCGTTCAACGGGACGCTCGTCATCGCCGGGCTGCTGGTGGCGACCGTCGGTGCGTACATCGGCCGCGATCTGCATCGGCTGCTCGGCGACGAGTCCTTACGGCGCATCGGCAGGGTCGTCGTGCTCTGGGCGGCGACCGGCGTCGCGCTCGCGGGAGTCGGGCTGTTCCCCCTGCACGCGGTCCCGGTCCCGCACAACATCGCGGCGTTCGCAGCGCTCGCGCTGTTCGGGATCGCGGCGGTGTCGACCACGCTCGTGATGCCGGCTCCGCCGCGAGCTCTCGTGGTGACCACCATCGCGGTCACCGTGATGGTCGTGCTGGCGGTGGTGCTCTGGGTGCCGTTCGGTCTGTACTCGGTCACGGCACTCGAGGCGATGGTGATCGGACTCGGGCTCGTATGGATGACGACACTCGTGCGGATGCTCGCCATCGTCGTGCCTGCGCAGTCGCGGCCGTCCCTGCGTGCCACGCTTCTCGGTCGCTGACCCGCCCGCGGTTCAGGCCAGGGGATCGTCGCTCACGAACGAGAGCTGAACGGCATGGTGGCGCAGCAGGAACGCGCTCTCGTCGAGACCACGTCGGCGCAGCCAGCTGGTCACCTCGCCGTTCGACTTGCTCGCGTTGCACGAACCGCACGCGGGGACCACGTTCGTGAGTGTGTAGCGACCGCCGCGTGAGATCGGCTGCACGCAGTCCTTCTGCAGCGCGACACCGGATGCTCCGCAGTATGCGCATCCGCCCCACTCCCGCCGCAGGGCATCCCACTCCGCGGGCGTCAGGTCGTTGTCGGCGGCGGCCACCCGTCGGCGGCGCCGGCGATCCACGCGGGCACGGCGGCTGCGGCTGACGGGCATGAGGCCACCCTAGACGGATGCTGCGACGCATCCGCGCCGAAGATAGGGCATCCGCCCGATGTCGGGAGGGGACCTCAGAGCGGAATGTAAGGGGTACAGAGAACCGTCAGGAGAACCTCATGTACGAGCACCCCTATCTCAGCCACCGCGCGAACGAACTCGAGCTCGAGCAGCTCGAGCGTGCGATCGCCCGTCGTCGCTTCCTCGAGGAGCACGCCGACCAGATCGTCCTCCGCCCGGAGAGCGCCCTGCGCCGTACGTTCCGCCGGATGCTGGGCATGGCCCCGCGGGCCCCGCGAGCGGTTGCCGCGTCGGATGCCGCACCGTCGAGGACGACTCCGGATGCCGTCACCCGTCGGGCGTCATCGGATGCGGCATCCGGATCGCGCCGCACCCCGGTGCCGTGCGAGGCCGTTCCCGCCCGGTGACCGCCGTCGATGCCGGGGGCGCCGTGACCGCGGGCGCCCCCGATGTCCCCGGGGAGTGGGACGATGTGTTCATGCTCCCATCGGTCCCCAACGCGGCGATGGTCGGCCGCGACGCCGATCTCGCGCTGCTGCGCGGGATGTTCGAGCGCACCACGGAGGGTACCCCCGCCGCCGTCCTGCTCGAGGGCGAGGCGGGCATCGGCAAGTCCCGGCTGCTGCGCGAGTTCGGCGAGGAGATCAGGAACCGCGCCGATGTGCACGTCGGCTGGTGCCTCGACCTGGGGTCGTCCCGCACGCCGTACGGTCCCCTCACGGGCATCCTGCGCTCACTCGTCGCCCTGCTCGGCATCGAGCAGACGAGGAAGGCGGTCGGCGTCGGCGCCGAGGCGCTCGGGATGCTGCTCCCCGAACTCGTCGACGATCCGTCCGACCGCGCGCACACGAGCCCGGAGCGGCTGCGCGACGCGATCGCCACGCTCATCGAGGTCGCGGCCGAGCGGGCTCCGCAGGTGCTGATCGTCGAGGACGTGCACTGGGCGGATGACTCGACGCTGGCGATGCTGTCGTTCCTGCTGCGCACCCTCTCCCGCGGACGCATCCTGCTGGTGATCAGCTGCCGCACGGATGACGTGCGCCGCGGCGACGCCGTCAGCGGCTTCATCGGTGAGGCGAGCAGGGCGAGGCTGCTCGAGCGCGTCGCGCTGAAGCGACTCGATGCCGCCGCGGTGCGCCGGCTCGCGGAGCAGCTCACCGGCAGGGCGATCACCGACAGCGCGCTGGAGCGCATGCAGGAGCGTGCCGAGGGCGTGCCGTTCTTCATCGAGGAGATCGCCTGCTGCTCGGGCGGCACTCTGCCCGACAGCCTTCGCGATCTCCTGCTCGGGCGCTTCGATCGGCTGAGCGACGACGCCCGGCGTGTCGTGCAGGTGGCGTCCGGATCCGAGCGCCCGCTGTCGCATCAGCTGCTCTCCTGGCTCGTCGACCTCTCGGAGACCCGGCTCGACGATGCGCTCCGCGAGGCCGCTCGCAGCGGAATCCTCAACGTGCTCGACGACGGCTACCGCTTCCGCCACGCGCTGCTGCGCGAGGCTGTGCACGGCGACCTCCTCCCCGGGGAACGCGCGCGACTGCACCGCGCATACGCGGAAGTGCTCGAGGAGCACTGCGGGGGAACGGGCAGCGGCGACGCCGCTGCGCTCGCTTATCACTGGCAACTCGCGAAGGACGATCGCCGGGCGCTCGCCGCATCCGTCGCCGCGATGAGGCATGCCAAGGCGCGGTACGCGTTCGGGAGTGCCGCCCGCTTCGGCGAGCAGGCGCTCGATCTCTGGCCCCAGGTTCCGGATGCTGCCGAAGCGGCGGGGATCGAACGCATCCCCCTGCTCGCGCTGCTCGGCTCCGTCCTGCGCAACGCGGGCGACGGCGAACGTGCGCTGGCGGTGGTCAACCTCGCGCTCGGCGAGATCGATCGAGACACGGTGGATCCTCGGACGCATGTGCGTCTCCTGCGCGACAAGGCGCAGTATCTGACCAACCTGGGTCGCCCGGGGCCGATCGAGTTGTTGAACCAAGCACTGGCCGTGCTCGACGCCGGGGTCGACGACGATCGCCTCCGCGCCACGGTCCTGAATTACCTCGGCAGCCGCTACATGGTCGCCGGCCACAGGCAGAAGGCGATCGACACCGCGGTACGCGCGCAGGAGTTCGCCGAACGCGCCGGGTCCGAGAACGAGATCTCCGTCGCGGCCAACATCCGCGGGGGCAGCCTGGTGCATCTCGGCGACCTCATCGGCGGCTTCGCCGCGTACGAGATCGCGCGCGTGCGCGCAGTGGACTCGAACGCCGAACTGCGGTACAGGGTGAACTACTCCGACACGCTGACCCTGCTCGGGCGCTATCGCGAGGCGGTGCAGGTCGCAGAGGAGGGCTTCGCCCGGGCGCGATCGCTCGGCGTGGAGCGCACATCGGGGTCGATCCTCACCCAGAACATGATGGGACCGCTTCTCGAGCTCGGACAAGTCGACAGGGCGGAGCAGCTGCTCGCCCGCGACCTCGAGAAGAGCACACTGCGGGTGTTCCGCCTGTACTCGACCATGTCCCAGGTGCGGATGCTCGCCTGGCGAGGGCGCTCTGAAGAGGCTGCCGAACTGCTGCGCGCGCTGCAGCCGGCGTTCGAGGAGACCGGGCAGGTCGAGCGGCAGATCTGGTACGACGCCGTCGTGATGAAGGTCGCGGTGGCCGAGAGCCGCGGCGACCTCGCCTCCGCTCTCGCGGCCATCCTCTCGATGCTGGACGATGACGGGCCGGTGCTGCTGCACCAGCGACGGCTGCTGCTGCAAGCCGGATGGATCATCGCCGGGTTGCGTGCCGATGGCGCCGACACGGCCGCGGCGATCGACACCGTCCGCGCCGCCTGGCACGGGCAGCCCGATCAGCTGAGAGCCGGCCCATGGTCGACGATCCTCGACGCACTCCTCTCGCCGACCCTGCCGGCGCTGCAGCAGGCGACGTCCCTCGCGGACGGCGACGACGTGCCCGTCACCTTCCGGGCGGTCACCCGGCTGGAACTCGCGCGGATGCTCGTCCACGCGGGCGATCGCGCGGCTGCCGCCGCGGCGCTCGTCGAGGCGATTGCCATCGCCGAAGGGCTGGGCCATGTGCAGCTCCAGGCTGCCGTCGGTGCGTTCGCCGATGCTGCCGGCCTGCGTGCGGATGCGGGTACGGGCGTGGATGCGGTGGAGGCAGACCGTCTCACGTCGAGGGAGCGGCAGGTGCTCGCGCTCATCGCCGAGGGACTCAGCAACCGTCAGATCGGCGAGCGCCTGTACATCAGCGTGAAGACCGTGAGCGTGCACGTATCGGCGGTGCTCCGCAAGCTCGGAGTGGGTACTCGCACCGAAGCGGCGCTCGCCGCGCAGCGGCACGAGGACGTCGGAGATCTCGTCGCGCGATGACCATCGGGAGAACTGCCAGGTGGATTTCCGGCTCGACGTGCTACGGTAGGAACGTCCCTCCTACCGGAGGCTTCATTCATCACCGGCCCGCGAACGCATTGTGCGACGTGTGTGGCCCTCACACCAGGATCCGAATCTCTGTGCCCCGATCGGTTCGGCACGGATCCCACCGAAAGCTTCTTCACTTGTCAAACGCAGTCGGCTGCGGTGCATGCGCACCCAGCCATGAACTCCACTGGCGCGACGCCGACGTCGACGTCCGAGTGGCCACCAGTGCCGGCGAATACGCCGGCCATGTCGTCGTCGAATTCGACGGCGCCGCCGCCTTCGGCGCGCGCGGCCAGAACCTCGGTCATCACGACTCGGCGCACGACGCCGAGGCCGCCGTCGCGGCATCCGCAACCGGCGGGTTCGTCGCAGCCCGCCCCGCCGGCGCTGAAGGCCATGTCCTCAGCGCCCCCCATTCCGTGGCCTCTCTCCATGAGAGCGTCCCCGCACGTGCCCGCCGGAGGTTCCGGCGCGGCGCTCAAGGCCGTGCAAACGGCCCGATCAACAGAAAGAAGAAACACATGGCCACTGGCACTGTGAAATGGTTCAACTCGGAAAAGGGCTTCGGCTTCATCGCTCCCGATGACGGCTCGGACGATCTTTTCGCCCACTTCTCGGCTATCTCCGGCTCTGGCTTCAAGGAGCTTCGCGAGAACCAGAAGGTCGAATTCGACGCTGAGCGTGGCCCCAAGGGCATGCAGGCTGCGAACATTCGCCCGCTCTGAATGCGAGAATCGCTCCGAGTTGATCTCCGAGCGCTTCAAGCCGGTCGCTGCCTTCGGGCGGCGGCCGGCTTTTCGCATTCCCGCCCGCGCCTGCGTCTCTCGCGACCGACTGCGTCGGAGGCTCTGGTAAGTTAGGGCAGGCTTACCAAAGCCTACGCGCCATTCACGTCGATGGTCACACAAACGGGAGGCATCATGTCCGCGGAGACGACCACGACCGAGCGTCCGTCCTACATCCTCACCCGCGCCGAGGTCACAGCAGTCCAGCGCGTCTCGCCGAACTTCGTGCGCGTCACATTCGGCGGTGAGGACCTCTCCGATTTCGGCACTCCCGGTGCCGTCTTCGACGCCCGTATCAAGCTGATCTTCCCGGCGGCATCCGGCGTTCTCCCCCCGCTGGATGACGAGGGGGACGACTGGTGGGGGGCGTTCCTGGCGGTGCCGGAGGACGAGCGCGGATCGATGCGCACCTACTCGATCCGTGAACTGCGGGTGACGGATCCTTCCGGAGGGTCGGAGGCGTCGCGCACCGAAGTCGACGTCGACTTCGTGCTGCATCTGGAGCCGGGGCTCACCGGGCCCGCGTCGCGCTGGGCGAGCGCGGCCGCCGTCGGGCAGGAGCTGTTCCTCGTCGGTCCGCGCCGCGACGTCGTCGACCACGGCGGCGTGGAATACGCGCCGAGGAACGCCGCATCCGTGATCCTCGCCGGAGACGAGACCGCGGCCCCGGCGATCGCGCGGATCCTCGGTGATGCTCCTCGGGGCCTCCGCGGCGTCGCCTTCATCGAGGTGCCTTCTGCCGCCGACGTGCTGCCGATCGACGCGCCGGCGGGCGTCGAGGTGCGGTGGCTTCCCCGTGCCGAGGGCCAGTTGCACGGACTCGAGCTGATTCCGGCGGTTCTCGGCCACCTCGGTGACGTGGACGCGGCGGATGCCGTCGAGGTGGAGGACATCGACAGCGAGGATCCGCTCTGGGAGACGCCGGAGCATTCCGGCCTCGGGGACGAGATCGCGGCGGCGGATGCTCCGGCCGAGCGCTATTTCTGGATCGCCGGAGAGAGCGGCGTCGTCACGACGTTGCGTCGTCACCTCGTCAAGGACCTCGGCATCGACCGCTCGCAGGTGGCCTTCATGGGCTACTGGCGCCGCGGCGTCGCCATGCGCGGCTGACGCGGATCGTGTCACGGGATTCACACCGCGCGGCACAATAGGTTAGGCTCTCCTAACGTGACCCCCAACGAGCTTCCCGCCTCCGTCGCGCTCCGCGGCGATGCGCTCGCGCTGAGCTATGGAAAGACCCGTGTCGTGCACGACGTGTCGCTCCGGCTCACGCCGGGACGCGTGACCGCACTGATCGGCCCGAACGGCAGCGGCAAGTCGACGGCGCTCCGCGCACTCGCCCGGCTGCATCGCATCGGTGGCGGAACCGTGCAGGTCGGCGAGGGTGCAGACGCCCGCGACGTGTCGACCCTCTCCGCGAAGGAGTTCGCTCGCACCGTCGCGATGCTCTCGCAGTCACGACCGCATCCCTCGGGCATCGAGGTCGCCGACGTGGTCGCATACGGTCGCCACCCGCACCGCGGACGGTTCTCCGGAACGAACGACGCCGACCGCGCGGCCGTCGCGCACGCGCTGGCACTCACCGGCCTGAGCGACATGGCGCATCGCCCGGTCGACCAGCTCTCCGGCGGCGAGCTGCAGCGCGTGTGGCTCGCGACGGCGCTGGCGCAGGACACCGGGGTGCTTCTGCTCGATGAGCCCACCAACCACCTCGACCTCCGCTACCAGATCGAGACGCTCGACCTCGTGCGCGATCTTGCCGACGACCACGGCACCGCCCTCGGCGTCGTGCTCCACGACCTCGGCCACGCGGCATCCGTCGCCGATGAGATCGTGCTGCTGCATCAGGGCCGGGTGCACGCCGCCGGGGCTCCCGCCGATGTGCTGACCGGCGAGAACCTCTCCTTCGTGTACGGCCTGCGCATCGACACGGCCGTGGACGCCGAGACCGGCCTCGTCCGTGTCATCCCCCGCGGCCGCCATCACGAGCGGCACCTCGTCGCGACGGCATCCCGCTAGATCCCCCTCATCCCCGACCCCGATAGAGGAACCATGAAGAAGACTCCCTTGACCGCGCTCGCCCTCGGCGGCGCGCTGCTGCTCGCGCTCACCGCGTGCGGCACCACGCAGCCGACCTCGACCGGCACGGACAAGCCGTCGGCAGCGTCCAGCGAGGAATGCGCCGCCGACACCACCGCGACGTCGACGGATGCCGTGACCGTCACCGACGCATTCGACCGCACCATCGAGCTCGACAAGCCCGCAGAGCGGATCGCCGTGCTCGAGTGGCAGCAGATCGAAGACGCGCTCACGCTGTGCGTCACCCCGATCGCCGTCGCCGACGTCGAGGGATACAACACGTGGGTCAAGGCCGAGGAACTGCCGAAGGACGTCGTCGACGTCGGCACGCGCCAGGAACCGAACCTCGACGCCCTGTTCGCCGCCGAACCCGACCTCGTCATCGTCGAGGCCTACACGCGCGACGACGCGATCATCGCCCAGCTCGAGGAGTACGGCGTGCCGGTGCTCGCGACGCTCGGCGCCGACGCGGCCGACCCGATCGCGCAGATGCTGAGCACCTTCGACCTCATCGCCCAGGCGACCGGTCGCGAGGAGCGTGCCGCCGAGGTGACCGAGGAGTTCGAGTCGCACCTGGCCGACGCAAAGGCCGAGGTCGCCGACCTCGCGCCCGAGACCGACAGCTTCGTCTTCTTCGACGGCTGGCTCGACGGCAGCAACGTCTCGTTGCGCCCGTACGGACAGGGCTCGCTGGTAGGCGAGATCGGGGAGGGCCTCGGCCTGACCAACGCCTGGACCGGTGAGGTCGATGCCGCCTACGGCCTCGGCCAGACCGACATCGAGGGCATGACCGCTGTCGGCGACGCGACTCTGTTCTACTCGGGCACCCGCGAGGAGGACGGCTCCATCTTCATGGACGCCGTCGAGGGCAACCCGGTCTGGGCATCGCTGCCCGCCGTGCAGAGCGACCGTGTGCATGCGTTCCCCGAGGGGATCTGGATGTTCGGCGGGCCGCGCTCGACCGAGCAGATCATCGACGCGTACCTCGAAATCCTCTCGAAGTGACCGCCGCCCGGCTCCCGTCCGTTTCCGCCGAACGCGGGGTTCAGACGCCTGAAACCTCGCCGGAGGCAGAAGCCGACGGGGCCGGGCGCTCCCGCCTCGGCGGAGTCGGCGTCCTGCTCGCCCTGGCATTCGTGCTGGTGGCGATCGGATGCTGGCACCTGACGCAGGGCACCAGCGGCGCGGTCTTCGCGAACGCCGAGATCCTCGCCGGCTCCCGCATCCCGCGTCTCGCGGCGGGAACGGCGGTGGGCGTCGCGCTCGGCGTCGCAGGCGTGCTGCTGCAATCCCTCGCGCGGAACGCACTCGCCTCCCCCGACACGCTCGGTGTCACGGCCGGCTCGTACCTGGCGGTCACCGCCGTCGCCGCGTTCGGGATCGCGGTCCCGGTGTGGGCGTCCGGCGCCGTCGCCTTCGCCGGAGGCATCATCGCCGCCGGTATCGTCCTGGGACTTGCGGGCGGTGCGGGGTCGTCGACGACGCGGCTCATCCTCGCCGGGTCCGCGCTGGCACTGGCCTTCCAGGCCTGCACGTCGACGCTTCTCGTGCTCTTCGACGAGGAGACCAAGGGTCTCTTCGCCTGGGGCAGCGGCAGCCTCTCGCAGCTGGGTCTGGACGCGTTCCTGCAGTCCGCGCCCGTCGTCGTGGTGGTCACGATCATCGCCCTCGTCCTTTCCCGGCGCCTCGACGTGCTGGCGCTCGGCGACGACACGGCTTCGTCGCTCGGGGTGCCGATCCGGTCGACCCGCGTCGTCGGCATCCTGCTCGCCGTGGTGCTGATCGCCGTTTCGGTGACGCTCGCAGGCCCGATGGGATTCGTCGGACTGTGCGCCCCCGTGCTCGCGCGACTGCTCGCCCGCGTGGTGCCGAGCCTGCACCGCCACGTGCTGCTCATCCCGGTCTCCGGACTGCTCGGCGCGATCGTCGTGATCCTCTCCGACGCCTTGCTGCGAGCGATCATCGGGGCGGAGGCGGCGATCGCGGTGCCCACCGGTGTCGCCACGACGCTGCTCGGCGCCGTCGTGCTCGTGCTGATGGCGCGCCGGCTGCGCGACTCCGGACCGACGCGGGAGCCTCCGAAGGTGCGCTTCGGCGTGCGCAGCGAACGGCGGTTCCGGCTCGTCCTCGTGATCGCCGTGGCGGCGCTCGCGGGCGCCGTGCTGCTTGGACTGCTCGCGGGCAGCACCTGGCTGCTCACCGGAGACATCGCGCTGTGGATGCACGGCGACGCGTCGCCGCTCATCTCGTTCTCGCTCGACGAGCGCGCTCCTCGCGTGGTCGCCGCGGCCGTCGCGGGCGGAGCGCTCGCGCTGTCGGGCGGCGTCTTCCAGGCGGTGAGCCGCAACCCGCTCGCCGACCCCGGCATCCTCGGCGTCACCGGCGGCGCCGGGCTCGGTGCGGTGCTCGTCGTGACCAGTGCCGTCGCGTCAACGGCGGGCATGATCGCCGCCGCGCTGGTCGGCTCGCTCCTCGCGTTCGCGCTGGTCTACGGCCTGGCCTGGCGCCGAGGCCTGAACGCCGATCGGTTCATCCTCATCGGCATCGGCGTCTCCTACGGCACCACCGCCTTGACGACCTTCTTCCTGCTCCGGGCGAACCCGTGGGACACCCCGAAGATCTACACCTGGCTGTCCGGCACCACGTACGGGCGGGTCTGGGATCAGGTGATCCCGGTCGTGATCGTGCTCGCCATCGCGCTGCCGCTCATCTTCGCCGCCCGCCGTGAGCTCGACGTCATGTCGCTCGACGAGGACACTCCGCGCCTGGTCGGCATCAGCCTCGAACGCACCCGGCTCTGGCTGCTGCTGCTCGCAGCCGTGCTCGCGTCGTTCAGCGTTGCGGCTGTCGGCGTGATCGGCTTCGTCGGGCTGGTCGCCCCGCACGCGGCTCGGGCGCTGGTCGGCTCGCGCCACTCCCGCGTGATCCCGGTGTCCGTGGTGCTCGGCGCCGTTCTCGTCGCGCTCGCCGACACCCTCGGCCGCACGATCATCCTGCCGGCGCAACTGCCGGCCGGGCTCATCGTCGCCCTGCTCGGTGCGCCGTACTTCGTCTGGCTGCTCTGGCGCTCACGCGACGCGTGAGGCGGCTGGCGGCCCGGCCACGGCGGGCCTGATCCGGACGGCGAGACCCATCCCGTGCACAGGAGGAGTCCCGTGCGCAGGAGGATTCTGCCCGGATTCTCCTGACGCGGAGCGGTTCTCCTGACACGGAGCACGGCTCATGGCTGAACGCGGCATCCGCCCGCCTCCGGGGAGACGAGCGGATGCTGCGGCGAGCCGCTACTTGGTGAGGAACTCCTTCAGAGCGGCGTTGACCTCGTCGGCGTGGGTCCACAGGAGTCCGTGCGGCGCTCCCTCGACCTCGACGTAGTCGGCCTCCGGCACCGCCTGGTGGAAGCGGCGGGCGGTGGCGTCGATCGGCAGGATGTTGTCCTTGGTGCCGTGCAGGATCAGCGTCGGCTTGCCGGCGGCGCGGACGGCCTCGACGTCGCCGCGGAAGTCCTCGATCCAGGCGGGGACGACGGCGTAGGCCGCGACCGGTGCGCTGGTGACCGAGAGGTTCCAGTTGGCCGTGACGACCTCCTGGCTGATCCGCGAGCCGAGGTTCTCGTCGAGGTTGTAGAAGTCGTTGTAGAACTGCGTGAACCACGCGTAGCGGTCGCCCTTCGCCGCTGCGGCGATGCCGTCGAAGACCTCCTGCGGGACGCCTTCGGGGTTGTCGTCACGCTGCACCAGGAACGGCTCGAGCGAGGCGAGGAAGGCGAGCTTCGCGACGCGGTCGTGGCCGTAGCGGGCGACGTAGCGGGCGAGCTCTCCGGTGCCCATCGAGAAGCCGACGAGCACGACGTCACGAAGATCGAGGGTCTCGAGCACGGTGTTCAGGTCGGCGGCGAACGTGTCGTAGTCGTAGCCGGCGTTCACCTTCGACGACTGGCCGAACCCGCGGCGGTCGTACGTGATGACCCGGTAACCCTGGGCGAGCAGCTCGCGGGTCTGGCGCTCCCAGCTGTGGCCGTTCAGCGGGTAGCCGTGGATCAGCACGACGGGCTGGCCCGCGCCCTGGTCCTCGTAGTACAGCTCGATGGAAGTGCTGTTCTCGGTGCCGACGGTGATGTAGCCCATGATCGCTTCTTTCCTGATTCCGGAGAACGGTCGTTCTCGCCTGATGTCATCAATCTAGAGAACGAACGTTCTCTTGTCAAGTACACTACGGATATGACCGAAGAAGAGGCCCGCGAACGCATCCTCGCCGCCGCCGAGGAGCTCTACTACCGCAAGGGGTACGCGGCCGTCGGCATGGACGAGTTGCGCGCCGCCGCCGGCGTGTCGCTACGCCGGCTGTATGCGCTGTTCCCCGCCAAGACCGACATCGTCGCCGCGGTCCTGCAGCGCAAGCACCACGAGTGGGAGACATCGCTCACCGCCGCGGTCGGCGAAGCCGGCAGCGATCCGCGCACGAGACTGCTCGCCGTCTACGGCTACCTCGAGGACTGGTTCTGCACCGACGGCTTCCGCGGCTGCGCCTTCATCAACGCGTTCGGGGAGCTCGGCGGCACGAACCCCGAAGTCGCGTCGATCGTCCGCGACCACAAGGCGTCGTTCCAGCGCTACATGGCCGACCTCGTGGTCGCCGCAGGGGCGCCCGCATCGCTGGCGGCGCAGCTGTCGATCCTCGCCGAGGGGGCGCAGAGCACCGCCGCGATATCGGCCGACCCTCAGGTGGCGGTGCAGGCGCGCAGCGCCGCCGAGGTGCTGATCGACGCCGCGACTCACAGCACGAGGCGATAGCCCATCCCGGACTCCGTCAGCAGGTGAACGGGCGCCGCGGGCGCCTGTTCGAGCTTCTTGCGCAACTGCGACATGTACAGGCGCAGGTAACCGGAATCGGAGACCTGCTCGCTGCCCCAGATCTCCTTCAGCAGGTCCTGCCGGGTGACGAGGGCACCGGGATGCCGGCACAGGTGCTCCAGCATCCGCCACTCGGTCGGGGTCAGATGCACGCGTGCGCCCGAGCGGGTCACGGCCTTCGTCGCGAGATCGACGACGACATCGCCGAAGCTCACTGTCGACTCCCCGCTCGCGGGCGCCGTGCGCCGGGCGAGCGCGCGCAACCGCGCCAGCAGCTCGTCGACCTGGAACGGCTTGGTGACGAAGTCGTCGGCTCCGGCGTCGAGCGCGTCGACCTTGTCGGCGGAGCCGGTGCGCCCCGAGACGACGATGATGGGGGCGCTCGTCCAGCCGCGCAGCGCATGGATGACCTCGATGCCGTTCATCTTCGGCATCCCCAGGTCGAGCATGATGATGTCGGGATGCGTGTGCGCGGCGGCCGTGATCGCGGCGGCACCGTCGGGAGCGGTGACGACCTCGTACCCGTGCGCGGCGAGCGTGATCCGCAGCGCACGCACCAGCTGGGGGTCGTCGTCGGCGATGAGGAGCTTCACTGCGACTCCTCCGTGTCGGGCTGTCCTGCAGCCAGTGGCAGGGAGATGACCATGGTGAGGCCGCCGCCCGGCGTTTCCTCAGGAGTCAGGCTACCGCCCATGCCCTCGGTGAAACCGCGGGAGAGTGCGAGCCCCAGGCCGAGCCCGGTCGTGTTGTCGGTGTCGCCGAAGCGCTGGAACGGCTGGAACATGCTGTCACGGCGTTCTGCGGGCACGCCCTCTCCGCGGTCGATGATGCGGATCTCCGCCCGCTCGCCCAGCCGGCTCGTCGACACGATGACCTGCCTGCCGGTCGGAGAATGCCGGTGGGCGTTGGCGAGCACGTTCACCAGCACCCGCTGCAGCAGCACGGGGTCGGCCTGCAGAGGAGGCAGTGCGGGGTCGAGGGCGAGTTCGACGTCGGACGGTCCGAGGGCGAGTTCGTCGATCGCGGCGAGGATGCTTCCCGCAGCATCCATCGGCGATGCGGACACCGCGAGAACACCGGCCTGCACCCGGCTCACGTCGAGCAGGTCGGTGAGGAGCGTCGACAGGGCGACAAGGCTCTCATCGGCGGTGGCGAGGAGTTCTTCACGGTCGGAAGCGGAGAGCCCGCCGGCCCCGCGCAGGCCCCCGATCGCGGCGACGGCCGATGCCAGGGGGCGTCGCAGGTCGTGGCTCAGGGCCGCGAGCAGGGCGCTGCGCACCTGATCGGTCTCGGTCAGCGTCGCCGCTTCGCGCGCGGTCGCCCGCAGGTCGGTGTGCTCGATCGCCGCCGCCAGCTGGGCGACGATCGCGTCGAGCAGGCGCCGGGCCGGGCCGTCCAGCGGCCCGCCGTGCAGCTCGAGGGTCGCACGCGGGGTGTCGCCGGATCCGACCGGGATCGTCGTCGCCCTGCCGTCCGGCAGCGGTTCGCCGTCGCGGGCGAGCACTTCGCCGTCGGCGCCGAGCAGGCGCACTCCGCTCAGGCCGAAAGCCTCGCGGGTTCGGCCGACGAGAGCGAGGACGGCGTTGTCGCCACGGAGCACGTTGCCCGCGACCGCAGCCAGAAGCTCGGCCTCAGCGGTGGCCCGTTTGGCGGTGCGTGCTCGACGGGCGGCCTGATCGACGATGATGCTCACCAGGATCGCGATCGTGACGTAGAGGGCGAGGGCGAGCACGTGGAGCGGATGGGCGACCGTGATGGTGAACAGCGGCGCGACGAAGAGGAAATCCAGGGTGACGCCGGAGAGCACCGCGGCGAACAGCGCCGGTCGCAGCCCTCCGATCAGAGCGACGACCACGACGAGCAGCTGATACGCGAGGACCTCGGCCGTGATCGACTCGGGGCTGCGGAACGTGAACATCAACCAGGACAGCAGCGGCCCGAACACGAGTGCGACGGCGAACCCGAGCACCTGGCGTCGCCAGCCGAGCGCTCCGCCGGTGATCTTGGGGAGCGACGCACGTCCGCCGGCGGCCGCGTGCGTGACGATGTGCACATCGATGTCGCCGGAATGTCGGATGATCTCCGCGCCGATCCCTGGCCCGGTGAGCGCCGTGGCCAGACGTCCGCGCCGGCTCACGCCGATCACCAGCTGCGTGGCGTCGACGGACTGCGCGAACTCCACCAGGGTCTCCGGGATGTCGTTGCCGACGATCTGGTGATAGCTGCCCCCGAGCGATTCCACCAGAGCCCGCTGGGCGGTCAGGGCACCGGGAGAGTCGTTGCGCAATCCGTCCTGTGCCGAGACATGCACGGCGAGCAGTTCCCCGCCCGCGGAGCGTGCGGCGATCCTCGCGCCGCGCCGAAGCAGGGTCTCGCCCTCCGGCCCGCCCGTCAAAGCGACGACCACCCGCTCCCTGGCCTGCCAGGTGCCCTCGATCCCGTGGTCGGCCCGATAGCTGCGCAGCGCGCTGTCGACCTCGTCGGCGAGCCAGAGCAGTGCCAGCTCGCGGAGCGCGGTCAGGTTGCCGAGCCGGAAGTAGTTCGACAGTGCCGCGTCGATGCGCTCCGCCGGGTACACGAGCCCGGCGGCGAGCCGGTCGCGCAGCGTCTGCGGGGCGAGATCGACGACCTCGATGTCGTCGGCGCTGCGCACCACGGCATCCGGGATCGTCTCCTGCTGCGCGACGCCGGTGATCTTCTCGACGACCGCGTTCAGCGACTCGATGTGCTGCACGTTCACCGTGGTGATGACGTCGATCCCCGCCTCGAGGAGGTCTTCGACGTCTTCCCAGCGCTTCGCATGACGGGAGCCGGGGATGTTCGTGTGCGCGAGTTCGTCGACGAGTGCGATCTCCGGCGCCCGATCGAGGACGGCCTCCAGGTCGAGCTCGGTGAGTTCGATCCCGCGGTGGCTGTCGATCCGCCGGGGTACCTCGGGCAGGCCGACGGTCTGCGCGAGAGTGGCCGCACGGTCATGCGTCTCCACGATCGCGATCACGACGTCCCGGCCCTCTTCCAGGAGGCGCCGGCCCTCGTCGAGCATCTCGAAGGTCTTGCCGACGCCGGGAGCGGCTCCGAGGAACACGCGGAGCCGGCCGCGTCGCGGCGTCCGTTCTCCGGTCATGCGTTCCCCCGCTCATCGAGAGCGAGATTGAGCTCGACGACGTTGATGCGCTCTTCGCCGAGGAATCCCAGATCCCGCCCTTGAATCCTAGACTCGACGAGCGCGCGGACCTCCGATTCGGGGAGTCCTCGTTCTGCCGCGATGCGCGGTGCCTGGAGCAGTGCGTAGGCCACGCTGATATGCGGGTCGAGTCCTGATGCAGATGCCGTGACCGCGTCGGCCGGAACCTGGGACGGCGAGATGCCTTCGCGTTCCGCGATCGTCATCCGACGCTCCTCGATCGCTGCGACGAGGTCCGGGTTCTCCGGACCCAGATTGCTGCCGCCGGAGCTCGCCCCGTCGTAGCCGGCGCCTGCCGCCGAGGGGCGTGACTGGAAGTACTCCGGCAGCGCATCGCCGTCGGCATCCGTGAACGACTGCCCGATCAGGGCGCTGCCGACGACGGCGCCCTTTCCGTCAGCGAGAGGAGAACCGTTCGCCTGCCACGGGACGAGGATCTGCCCGATGCCGGTGACGACCAGGGTGTACCCGACGCCGAGGATCAGCGTGAGGACGAGCATCGCGCGGATGGCGACTCCGGTGGTGCGGGCAGTGGTGCGGAGCGAGGACATGTCTCTTCCTTGTCGGATCGTGAGGGGTCAGAAACCGGGGATGAGGCTGACGACGAGGTCGATCAGCTTGATCCCGATGAACGGGGCGATCACGCCGCCCAGACCGTAGACGAGCAGGTTGCGCTGCAGGATCTGCGAGGCGCTCGCCGGCCGGTACTTCACGCCGCGCAGGGCGAGCGGGATGAGGAAGACGATCACGATGGCATTGAAGATGATCGCGCTCGTCACGGCGGATGCCGGGGAGTGCAGCTGCATGAGGTTGAGTGCAGCGAGACCGGGGAAGACACCCATGAACATCGCCGGGATGATCGCGAAGTACTTCGCGATGTCGTTCGCCAGCGAGAAGGTCGTGAGTGCTCCTCTGGTGATCAGCAGCTGCTTGCCGATACGCACGATGTCGATGAGCTTCGTGGGATCGGAATCGAGGTCGACCATGTTGCCGGCCTCCTTCGCGGCCGAGGTGCCGGTGTTCATCGCCACCCCGACGTCAGCCTGGGCGAGGGCCGGGGCATCGTTGGTGCCGTCGCCGGTCATCGCGACGAGCCGGCCACCCTCCTGCTCCCGGCGGATGAGCGCGAGCTTGTCCTCGGGAGTGGCCTCCGCGAGGAAGTCGTCGACGCCGGCCTCGGCGGCGATCGCCTTCGCGGTGAGCGGGTTGTCGCCGGTGATCATGACCGTGCGGATGCCCATGCTGCGCAGCTCCTCGAAGCGCTCTTTCAGGCCCTCCTTCACGATGTCCTTGAGGTGGACGACGCCGAGCACACGCCCCGAGTCCGTCGACGCGTCCTTCACTGCGACGACGAGGGGTGTGCCGCCGCTCTGCGCGACGGCGTCGGCGCGCTTCGTCAGCTCGCCGTCGTCGGCGATCCCCAACCAGGCGCGGATCGCGGAGCCGGCGCCCTTGCGGATCTGCGTGCCGTCGGCGAGGTCGAGCCCGCTCATCCGGGTCTGCGCCGTGAACGGCACGACGATCGCGTCGGCCGGTTCCTCGACCCGGATGCCGCGACCGGCGGCCAGCTCGACGATCGATGCGCCCTCCGGCGTCGGGTCGGCGAGTGAGGAGAGCGCGGCCGTGCGGAGCAGATCATCGGCGTCGACACCCGGGAGTGGGAGCACCTCGTGCGCGCGGCGGTTGCCGTAGGTGATCGTGCCGGTCTTGTCGAGCAGCAGGGTGGTCACGTCTCCGGCCGCCTCGACCGCGCGCCCGGACATCGCCAGTACGTTGCGCTGCACGAGCCGGTCCATGCCGGCGATGCCGATGGCCGACAGCAGGGCGCCGATGGTCGTCGGGATGAGGCAGACGAGCAGGGCGATGAGCACCGGGATGCTCACGGGTGACGCGGCGTAGGCGGCGATCGGGTTGAGGGCGAGCACCACGATCAGGAACACGATCGACAGGCTCGCCAGCAGGATGTTGAGGGCGATCTCGTTGGGCGTGCGCTGGCGGCTGGCGCCCTCGACGAGTGCGATCATTCGGTCGACGAAGGTCTCGCCCGGTTTCGAGGTGATGCGCATCACGATCCGGTCGGAGAGCACGCGGGTGCCGCCCGTGACGGCGCTGCGGTCGCCGCCGGACTCGCGGATGACGGGGGCGCTCTCGCCCGTGATCGCCGACTCGTCGACGGTCGCGATGCCTGAGACGATGTCGCCGTCGCCGGGGATCAGTTCTCCGGCCTTCACGATCACGATGTCGTCGCGCTGCAGGTCGGCCGACGACACCTGCGCGGTCTCGGTGCTCTCCGCGGCCGCATCCCGCACCGCGTCGTACCCGGCGACCCGGGTGGCGAGCGTGCTGGTGCGGGTCTTGCGCAGGCTCGCGGCCTGGGCCTTGCCGCGACCTTCCGCCACGGATTCGGCGACGTTCGCGAAGAGAACCGTCAGCCACAGCCACACGGCGATGCCCCAGGTGAACATCGGGGGCACGGCGGTGCCGCCGGACTCCCCAGGGCCGCCGAGGAACGGTTCCGCGATCGCGAGGGCGGTCGTGAATGCGGCACCGACCCAGACGAGGAGCATGACCGGGTTGCGCACGAGAGACGCCGGGTTCAGTTTGCGCAGGGCCCCGGGCAGCGCCTGCACGAGCTGGGCCCAGCCGAACGGGCGGGGCGACGTCTCGGGTGAAGCGGATGCGGATGCCGCGGCATCCTGCGTCTCGGGGGCGGAGGTGACGGTGGTCATGTCAGACGAGTCCTTCGGCGAGCGGCCCGAGGGTGAGGACCGGGAAGTAGGTGAGTGCGGTGACGATGACCGTCACGGCGAGGAGCAGGCCGACGAACTGCGGCCGGTGGGTGGGGAGGGTCCCGACGGTGGCCGGGACGCGGTCCTGGGCGGCGAACGAGCCGGCGAGGGCGAGCACGAGCACGATCGGGAGGAACCGTCCGAGCAGCATCGTGATGCCGAGGGCCGTGTTGAACCACGGGGTGTTGGCGGTGAGCCCGGCGAAGGCGGAGCCGTTGTTGTTGGCCGCCGAGGTGAACGCGTACAGCACCTCGCTCATGCCGTGCACGCCGGGGTTCAGGATGCTGGTCGATTCGACATCCTCTCGGATCCCGGGGATCGCGAAGCTCAGAGCCGTGCCGCCCAGCACGAGCGCGGGGACGACGAGGATGTAGAGGCTCGCGAGCTTGATCTCGCGCGGGCCGATGCGCTTGCCGAGGTACTCCGGGGAGCGTCCGACGAGGAGCCCGCCGACGAAGACGGCGATGACGGCGAGCACGAGCATCCCGTACAGTCCCGAGCCCACGCCGCCGGGGGCGACCTCGCCGAGCATCATGTTGAGCATCGGCATCATGCCGCCGAGTGCGGTGTACGAATCGTGCATCGAGTTGACCGCTCCGGTCGAGGTGAGCGTGCTCGCGCTGCCGAAGAGGGTGGATCCCAGGATGCCGAAGCGCTGTTCCTTGCCCTCCATCGCCGCTCCGGCGAGCTCGGGCGCCGAGCCGCGCCCGGCAAGCTCCAGCGCCGAGAGCGCGAAGGTCGAGACCAGGAAGATCGTGCCCATGACCGCGGCGATCGCGTAGCCCTGACGGTTGTCGCCGATCATGCGGCCGAAGGTGCGGGGGAGCGCGAACGGAATGGCGAGGATGAGCAGGATCTGCAGCAGGTTGGTCCATCCGGTCGGATTCTCGAAGGGGTGCGCGGAGTTCGCGTTGAAGAAGCCGCCGCCGTTCGTGCCGAGCAGCTTGATCGCCTCCTGCGATGCGACGGGTCCGCCGGGAATCGACTGCGCCGTTCCGCCGATGGTCTGCACTTCGGTGAAGCCGGCGAAGTTCTGCACGACGCCGCCGATGATGAGGGCGATCGCGCCGATGAAGGCGATCGGCAGGAGGAGGCGGCCGAGCCCCCGGGCCAGGTCGACCCAGAAGTTGCCGATCGTCGCCGAGCCGCGGCGGGCGAGCCCGCGGATCAGCGCGATCGCGATCGTCAGTCCCACGGCCGCGGAGACGAAGTTCTGCACGGTGAGGCCGGCGAGCTGGACCGTGTAGCCCATCGTCTGCTCGGGCGAGTAGGACTGCCAGTTCGTGTTGGCGACGAAGGATGCCGCCGTGTTGAAGGCGAGGCCCTCGGGGACCGCCGGGAGGCCGAGCGACTCAGGAAGGAACGCCTGGAGCCGCTGCAGGCCGTAGACGAGGAGAAGCCCGACCGCGGAGAACACGAGCACGCTGCGGGCATAGGCGCGCCAGGTCTGCTCGGACGACGGGTCCACGCCGATGAAGCGGTAGAGGCCGCGTTCGACGCGCAGATCGCGGGCCGAGGTGTAGACGTGCGCGATGTAGTCGCCGAGCGGGCGGTACAGGAGCACGAGAGCTGTGAGGAGCGTCGCGGCCTGCAGGATGCCGAACCAGATGCCCGCGCTCATCAGAACCGCTCCGGGGCGACGAGGGCGACCACGAGGTAGCCGATCGCGGCGAGCGCGAGGACGGCGGCGAGGATCTCGAACACGATCACAGCCCTTCCACCCCCTGGGCGATCAGCGAGATGAGGGCGAAGAGCGCGAGTGTCAGCGCGAGGTAGAGGATGTCGAGCACGGAGTCGATACAACTCCGACCGGTGCGCCTCGACGAGGATCCTCACGGTTCCCCTACGCGCTTCGTCGAGACGCATGCGGCCTGCTCACGGCGGGGCACGGCGTCACGCGCCGTATGCTCTCGGAGTGACTGCCGCGCGACGAACCCTCAGCACGGGGACGATCATCGTCCTCGCGTTGGTGCTCGTCGCCGTGATCGTCGTCGTCACCGGCTTCCTTCCGGCTCCGGATGCCGGTGCGCTCGGGGTGCGCATCGTGCCGGTCCTGGGGTTCGTGATCGCCATCACGATCGTCGCCGAACTCGCCCGCGATGCCGGTGTCTTCGATGTGCTCGCCCAGAGGCTCGCCCGCTGGGGTCGCGGCCGTGTGCTGGCGCTGTGGGCATCGGTCGTCGCGCTCGCCGTGGTGAGCACGGTGTTCCTCTCGCTCGACACCACGGCCGTGATCGTGACCCCCGTTGTCGTGGTGCTGGCGCAGAGCATCGGCGTCTCTCCGTTGCCGTTCGCGCTCGCCACAGTGTGGCTGGCGAACACGGCATCCCTCGCGCTGCCCGTTTCGAACCTCACCAACCTGCTCGCCGCTCCCGCGATCGGCGGGGATCCGGGAGCGTTCATCGCGCTCAGCTGGGCGCCGACGCTGATCGGCGTGCTCATCCCGGTCGCGCTCCTCACGATCGTGCACCGGCGCACCCTGTTCGGCGCCTACCGCCTGCCGCCGCCGGGGACGCCGTCCGACCGCGTGCTCTTCTGGGGAACGGCCTCGGTGCTCGTCGTGCTGCTGCCGTTGCTCACCCTGACGCACGACGTGTGGATCCCCGCCGGCGCCGCAGCGCTGCTGCTTCTCGTGCTGTTCGCGGTACGGCGTCGGCACGTGCTGCGGCTCGGTCTGGTGCCGTGGTCCGCGATCGGACTCGCGGCCGCTCTGTTCGTGCTGGTGGAGACGGCGCACGCCCACGGCATCCTCGATCTCCTGACCGAGCTGGCGCCCGGCGATCACGGGCCGGCGGCGCTCCTGCAACTGGCCGGGATCGGTGCTCTCGCCGCCAACGGCGTGAACAACCTCCCGGCATACCTGATCCTGGAGCCCGCCGCCGGTGACCCGGTGGCGTTGATGGCCTTGCTGATCGGTGTGAACCTTGGCCCGCTCATCACGCCGTGGGCATCGCTTGCGACGCTGCTGTGGCACCACCGGATCGTGGCCCTCGGCGTGTCGATCAGCTGGCCGCGCTTCATGCTCTGGGGGCTCGTCGTGGCGGTGCCGACGGTCACGGCGGCGACTCTGGTGCTGGCCCTCGTCGCCGGGTGACGCGGGGGCGTCAGTTCTGCGGTGGACCAGCGGGCCGGTGCGCGCGACGGCCGTTCACGACGACAGGCCGACCGGCCCGCTCCTGTCCGGGTAGCGGGCGGGAGCGGCGTCCGTAGATCAACTCGGAGGAGTCCAGCAGCCACGGCACGAGCGTGATCGAGACGCCGTGCACGAGCATCAGCTGGTTCGCCATGCGGCGGGCCCGGCGGTTGTGCAGGAAGGTCTCCCACCAGTGCCCGACGATGTACTGCGGCAGGTAGACGGTCACCACGGACGAGCCGTGCTTCTCGCGGTACTGCGTGATGAACTGCGCCACCGGTTGCGCGAACGACCGGTAGGGCGATTCGATGATCACCAGCGGGATCGGCATCAGGTGATCGGCCCACTCCTGCTGCAGCTCGGCCGCGTCATCGGCGGCGACCCCCACGTGCACGGCCAGAGTCTTGCCGTGCTTCGCGGCGACGGCGTACTCGACAGCCTTCACCACGGGTTTCTGCAGCCGGTTGACGAGCACGAGTGCGAGGTCTCCCGTCGCACCGAAATGCGTCGTGTCGTCGATCGCGATCTCGTGCTCGACGTCGCGGTAGTAGCGCTTCACGCCCATCATCAGGAACGCGAGCACGGGGATGGCGAGGAACACCAGGTAAGCGCCATGGGTGAACTTCGTGATCGTGACGATGAGGAGAACGAGGATCGTGAGGGTCGCGCCGACGGAGTTGATGATCAGGCCGACGCGCGCGGATCGGAGATCGGAGGCACCCGTCTTCCCTTCCGCCGGCGTGCGCAGGATGCGCCGCCAGTGCCGGACCATGCCGAGCTGGCCGAGCGAGAACGACACGAAGACGCCGATGATGTACAGCTGGATGAGCGTCGTCAGCTTCGCCTGGAACACCACGAGCACGATCATCGCGACGATGCCCAGCGCGATCATGCCGTTCGAGAAGACCAGCCGGTCGCCGCGGGTGTTCAGCGCCTTCGGGGCGTAGCCGTCGCGGGCGAGCACGGAGCCGAGCAGCGGGAAGCCGTTGAACGCGGTGTTCGCGGCGAGCAGCAGCACGCATGCGGTAGCGGCCTGCACGATGAAGAAGAGGATGCTGCCGCCGCCGAACGTGGCGCTCGCCACCTGCGCCATGAGGCTCGGCTGCGGGTTCGTGCAGTCGAAGCCGATCAGGTCGCAGGGATTCTCCGCGTAGTGAACCCCGGTGATCAGGGCGAGCGCGGTGAGGCCGGCGAACAGGCCGATCGCGATCGAGCCCATCAGGACGAGGGTGGACTGCGCGTTGCGCACCTTGGGCGCGCGGAAGGCGGGTACCCCGTTCGACACCGCCTCGACGCCGGTGAGGGCGGAGCATCCGCTCGAGAAGGCGCGCAGTACGAGAAGGATGACCGCCGCCTGACTGAGGTCTTCGGCGTGCACGGCGAACTCGGCACTGGACGCGACCGGCGCATCGCCGAGGAACGTGCGGACCAGGCCGGTGACGATCATGAACCCGACCGAGGCGATGAAGACATAGGTCGGGATCGCGAACACGAGGGATGCTTCACGCACGCCGCGCAGGTTCACGACGATGATCAGGACGACGAACCCGACGGCGAGCCACACCCGGAACGGGTCGAGCGCCGGCACGGCCGAGATGATGTTGTCGACGCCGGACGCCACCGACACGGCGACCGTCAGCACGTAGTCGACGAGGAGAGCCGCCGCGACGACGACACCGGGGATCTCGCCGAGGTTCTTCGACGCGACCTCGTAGTCGCCCCCACCCGACGGGTACGCCTTGATGAGCTGACGGTAGCTGAGCACGACCACGATCAGCAGCACGATGACGCACACGGCCACGATGGGCGTGAACGACAGGAAGGTCAGTCCGCCGATCAGCAGGATCATCACGAGCTCCTGCGGAGCGTACGCCACGGAGCTCAGCGCGTCGGAGGCGAAGATCGGCAGCGCCATCCGCTTGGGGAGCAGCTGTCCCTCGAGGTGCTCGTTCGTCAGCGGGTCTCCGATGAGGATGCGCTTCGCGAGTTGAGGGGTATCCGGCAGGCTCCGGGTTTCATTTGCCACGAGCGGCGACGATACGCCCCCGCGGGGTCGTGATCCCGGCATCCTTACGGAATCCCTACGGGGCACGAGGGCCCCCTTACGGAATCCTTACGGCGCTGTACCTTGCGGCGGCCACTCGTCGGCGAGAAGGCCGTAGTTCATGCCATCGAGCCATACACCGGAACGGTGCAGTGCCGTTCTGCGGCTGAACTCCTCGCGCCGCATCCCGAGCCGCTCCATCAGTCGCCAGGATGCGTCGTTGTCGGCGAAGCATCCGGCGTGTACTCGGCGCAGTCCCAGTTCGCCGAAGCAGACCCCGATCACCGCGCGCATCGCCTCGGTTGCGTAGCCACGGCCTGTGTGCGCCGGGTCGAGAACCCAACCGAGCTCTGCCTGTACAGCCTTCGCGTCGTCGACGACCTCTTCCTGCGCCCATGCGTCCTCGACTCGCACCATGACATCGCCGATGATCGTCGGTGCTCCCCGGTCGGATTCGGGCAGGAGGCCGATGACGAACAACGCGTCGAGGCGCTCCGGAGCAAGGAGCCGCTCGCGGAACTCGTCTCTGGTCGAGGGAGCGGAGCCCAGCCAGCGGTGGACTTCGGGCAGCCGTCGGTACTCCCACACGGCATCGAGATCTTCCGGGGTGCATCTGCGGACATCGAGCCTGGCAGTGCGAATCGGCCAGGCATCTCCGCCTCGAGAATCCGTCATCGCTCCAGCGTAGGTGTCGCCTCCGACCAACCGCGCTCACAGGATTCGCATCGTTGCGTCATAGCATCCCCCATGCGGTGTCATATCGGGAGCACATCCAGCGTTGCTTGTCTGGATCCAGACGACAGGAGAACACCATGGGCGAGACGACGACCGATCCGCGATGGATCGACGAGCACGGCAATGAGATCGACGAGGACCACCGCGGCCTGGTGCACGACATCCGCACGATGGTGAACCGGCGGCGGGCGCTGGGCATCTTCGGCGGGGTGGCCGCGACGGCGCTGCTCGCGGCGTGCGCTCCGGTGGCGTCATCCGACGGCGGTTCCTCTGGCGCGCCGAACGGTTCAGGTACACCGGGCGGGGCGCCCCAGGCGGAGGGCGACGGCGCGACCGTGGAGGGCGAGGTGCCGGACGAGACCGCTGGGCCGTACCCCGCCGACGGTTCGAACGGCGTGAACGTCCTCGATGATTCCGGGATCGTACGCAGGGACATCCGTTCCAGCTTCGGATCCTCGACGACGACCGCAGAGGGGATACCGCTGGAGATCGTGCTGACCGTGCGCGACGCCGCGACCGGCAGTGCCATAGTCGGCGCCGGCGTCTATCTGTGGCACTGCGACCGGGCGGGGAACTACTCGCTCTATTCGGACGCCGCCTCGGACGAGAACTACCTCCGTGGCGTGCAGGAGACCGACGACACCGGGACTGTGCGCTTCACCTCGATCTACCCGGGCTGCTATGACGGCCGTTGGCCGCACATTCACTTCGAGGTCTACGGGGATGTCGCGACGGCTGTCGCGACCGGACCGATCGTGAAGACCTCGCAGATCGCCCTCCCCGAGGAGAGCAGCACGGCGGTGTACGCGACCGGCGGCTACGAGAACAGCGTGAGCAATGCATCCAGGGTGACCCTGGCCGGCGACCTCGTGTTCAGCGATGACGGTGGCATCCACCAGATCGCCACGATGACCGGCGGCCTCTCTGAGGGGTACACGGCAGCGCTGACGATCGGGGTGTGAGGGGTTGAGCGTGTCGACGGGCCGCTGCGGGCGAACACCCAGGCGATTCCGATCACGGATGCGTAACGTCAGGAGCATGAGCACGGTTTCCGTCGACGAGCAGGCCATCGCCGAGGCGAAGGATCTCCGCGATCAGTTCCAGCGGTTCCTCCGGGAGTACGAGTTCGGGATGCGCGAGGTCGAGACGAAGATCTCGATCCTCCGCGACGAGTTCACCCACAACCACGCGTACAACCCCATCGAGCACGTGAAGAGCCGGATCAAATCACCGGACAGCATCGTGGAGAAGGTCGCCCGCAAGGGGATCGAACCTGACTTCGACACCATTCGTGCCGAGATCACCGACATCGCCGGTGTCCGTGTGACGTGCAGTTTCGTGGCAGACGTGTACCGCCTGTTCGACCTGCTCACTCAGCAGGACGACGTCACGATCCGTCAGGTGAAGGACTACATCGCCGATCCCAAGCCGAACGGCTACAAGAGTCTGCACACGATCATCGAGGTACCCGTGTTCCTGTCCACCGGGCCGATCGCGGTGCCGGTCGAGGTGCAGTTCCGCACCATCGCCATGGATTTCTGGGCGAGCCTCGAGCACAAGATCCACTACAAGTTCCAGGGTCAGATCCCCGGGCACCTGGTCGACAGCCTCACGGAAGCGGCGGATGCGGCGAGCGAGCTCGACGTGCGAATGGAGCGGCTGCACCGCGAAGCCCACGGCGTGCGGCCGCGCGAACTCGCGCCACCGCGCGTCATCTCGGTGTAGCCCCTGCTCAGCCCAGGAACTCGCGCGCGGCCGTGTTCAGCGCCGTGACGCCCACCTCGATCGTCGGATGCATCTCCGGTGCGTAGAACGGCGAGTGGTTGGTGGGGATGTCCTCGGCCTGCCGGCCTGCTGCGGTCGCTTCGGCGAACTTCACCGGATCCGCACCGCCCCAGAACCAGAACACGAGGGGAGCACCGGCGTCGCGGGCGAACCACGACACGTCCTCGCTGCCGGTGAACATGCCGGGGTCGATGACGGATGCGTCACCGAGGGCGCGTTGCAGCGCGGCGGTGACGCGTGCCGTGGCGGTCTCGTCGTTGATCGTCGCGGGCAGGGTGTGGTCGGTGCGGATCTCGGGTTCGCGCTCGGCGCCGGATGCCGCGGCTTCGGCCCGCACGATGCGCTCGACGCTCGCGAGCACCTTCTCGCGGGTCTCCTCGTTCGGATACCGAAGGCTGAGCTCGAGCTTCGCCTCGGCAGGGATGATGTTGTTCTTCAGGCCGGCGTGGATGGATCCGACGGTGACGACGGCGACGCCCTGCGGATCGATCTCGCGCGAGGTGATGGTCTGCAGGCGCATCACGGTCGCCGCCGCCATCACCACGGGGTCGATCGTGGCGTGCGGACGCGAGCCGTGTCCGCCCCGGCCGTGAAGGGTGACGGTGAGACCGTCGGATGCCGCCATCTGGGTGCCGGGGCGGACGCCGATGACTCCGGCGGGCAGGGGCGTGACGTGCTGGCCGAGCACGACATCGGGCTTCGGGTAGCGGTTCAGGATGCCGTCGTCGAGCATGGCCCGCGCGCCCGCGCCGTACTCCTCCGCAGGCTGGATGATCACGACCACTGTGCCCGACCAGTCGGGGCGTGCGGCGACGAGCTTCTCGACGGCCCCGATCATGGCGGTGACGTGCATGTCGTGACCGCAGGCGTGCATGACGGGGACGGTGGTGCCCGTGGGGTCGATGCCCTTCGCCGAGCTCGCGTAGGCGAGACCGGTCTGCTCCTCGACGGGCAGGCCGTCCATGTCGGCGCGGAGCCAGACGACAGGGCCGTCGCCGTTGCGCAGCAGGCCGACGACGCCGGTGATCCCGACGCCCTCCTCCACCTCGAGGCCGAGATCGCGGAGGTGCCCGGCGGCGATGCCGGCCGTGCGGGTCTCCTGGAACGAGAGTTCCGGATGCCGGTGCAGATCGGTGTACAGAGCCTCGAGGTCGATCGTCATGCCCTCACCTTAGTGCGCCTCTCCTTGCGAAGGATTTGACCTCGACAGCGCTTGAGGTTTTAGCGTGGGAACGTGACAGGAACCCGAAAGAATGCCGCAGAGCCGCCAGCCGCCGGCCCGGTGCCGACGCCCGTCGGCGAAGGGCTCAAGGCGGCGTTCCGCACCCATCCGGCCGGCGTCGCCATCATCTCGGCGATGACGGGCGAGGGTCCGGTCGGCCTCACGGCGTCGAGCGTCGCCTCGGTCGCCGTGGACCCGGCCGCGATCGTCTTCTCGGTGACGCGTGCGACAGGCTCGGCTGGTGCGATCCTCGGCGCCGACACGTTCGTCGTGCATCTCATCGACGACGAGCACTCGGCTCTCGCGCAGAGTTTCGCCACAAGCAGCGCCGACCGCTTCACGCCTGAACAGCGCTGGAGCGCCCTTGACACGGGCGAGCCGTTTCTCGCCTCCGCGCGCGCCGCCCTTCGCTGCCGGTCGCTGCACACGGTGGCCGTCGGCTCGTCGACGGTCGTCATCGCCGAGGTGCTCGATGTGATCCACGGCCCGCAGGGTCGTCCCGTCGTGTACCTGAACCGCGGATTTCACTCGCTCGCGCATCAGCTCTGAGGCGCTCATCGTGCCGCGCGCTGAGTCCGCGTGTCTCACATCCACAAATCGGTACTTGTACAAATGACAACTTGTGGAGCAGAATGAGCGCGGAGGTGCTCATGGAAGCTCTGAGTCTCGATCACGCGTTCCACGCGCTCGCGGATGGCAACCGGCGGGCGATCCTCGCTCTGGTGCGCGCCGGGCGTCGACCGGTCGGTGAGATCGCGAGCGAACTCGACCTGTCGCAGCAGATCGTGTCGCACCACCTGAAGGTGCTTCGCGAAGCGGGTCTGGTGTCGGGGACGCGATCGGGGACCCGGCACCTGTACGCGGTGCGGGTGGAGGGACTCGCCGAGAGCAAGGCGTTCTTCGACGATTTCTGGCCCGAACGGTTGACGCGGCTCAAGGCCGCGGTCGAGACGGCGGAGGTGGCCGGCGATGGCTGAGCACCGCTCGAGCATCGATATCGCGGCGCCGCCGGAACGGGTCTTCGAGTATCTCGTGACCCCGGACGGGATCACGGCCTGGATGGGCGACTGGGCTCAGGTCGAGCCGATCCCCGGTGGCGAGTTCTCCGTGAACATCGCCGGCTACGGCGCCCGCGGGATCTTCCTCGAAGTGGACCGACCTCGACGGGTGACCGTGTCGTGGGGCTTCGAGGGCAGCACGCGGCTGCCCCCGGGCTCGTCGACCGTCTCGTTCGAGCTGAGCGCGACCCGTGGCGGCACGCGGGTCGAGGTCGTGCACACCGACCTGCCCGAGAGCGAGGTGCCCGGACATGTGAACGGATGGGAGCACTTCGTTCCGCGGCTCGCCCTCGCAGCGACCGGGCAGACGCTTCCCCCCGATACCTGGACCCCGTTGCAATGACCGAGATCGAAGGAGTGAACGATATGACGAACACACCGACGCCCCTCAGCGTCGTGGAGGCCTATCACCGAGCCTGGACCGGCGGCGACGTCGATCGCGCCCTGACATACCTCGCGGAGTCCGTCGTGTGCTCCGCGCCCGACCCGGAGATCACCACGAAGGACGACTGGGGGCGGTACCTGGCGCGATTCGTCCCGATGCTCACCGGAACGCCCGAACTGACCCGGATGGAGGACGGCGATCGGGTCGCACTCTGGTATTTCCCGCAGACGGCCGTCACGGCCACCACGCTCGCCGGTGAACTGTTCCGCGTCGACGGCGAGCAGATCACCGAGATCCACCTCGCCTTCGACAGGCTCAGTTACATGCCGCCTGTGCCGGCATGAGGCCTGATCAGCCGAGGAGCTCGCCTACGAGCGTCTCGATCCGGCCGCGGATCTCGTCGCGGATCGGCCGGACCGAATCGATGCCCTGTCCTGCCGGGTCGTCGAGCTTCCAGTCTTCGTAGCGTTTGCCGGGGAAGAACGGGCACGCGTCGCCGCATCCCATCGTGATGACGACGTCGGAGTCCTGTACGGCCTCGGTCGTGAGGACCTTCGGCTGCTCGCCGGTGATGTCGATCCCGAGTTCGGCCATCGCCTCGACGGCGATCGGGTTGATCTGCTCCGCGGGCATCGAGCCGGCGGAGCGCACCTCGACGCGGTCGCCGCCGATGTCGCGCAGGAACCCGGCGGCCATCTGGGAGCGGCCCGCGTTGTGCACGCAGACGAAGAGGACGGACGGCTTTGCAGAGGTCATGCGGACTCCTTGGAGGTGGGTGGGGTGAGCAGGTCGTCGATGAGGATGCGGATGCGGGCGGCGATGTCGTCACGGATGGCTTCGACGCCTTCTGCAGACGCGAGTGCAGGATCGCCGACGGCCCAGTCCTCGTAGCGGACGCCGGGGATGACGGGACAGACGTCGCCGCACCCCATCGTGATGACGACATCGGCCGCGCGGACGGCATCATCGGTGAGCGGTTTGGGGAAGCGCTCGGATGCGGCGTCTCCCTCGATCTCGGCGAGGATCGAGCGCACGTGGGGGTGGATGACGTCGGCCGGGCTGGATCCTGCGGAGCGGGCGATGATCCTGCCGCCGGCCGTCTGGTTCACGAGGGCCGCGGCGAGCTGGGAGCGGCCGGCGTTCGCGACGCAGACGAACAGCACCTGAGGCACGCTCGCGTCGCGGTCGCGGGTGAGGTCGCTCAGGCGCTGGCGGGCGAAGCGCTCGGTGAGCGGGATCAGGGCTGATGTCACCCTGGCCGACCGGGCGAGAGACGTGTACGACTCGCGGACGGTCATCAGCACCACGCTCGCCTCGAGCTCGGGAACCTCAGCGGCGAGCTCTTCTGCGAGACGGGTGACCCGGGCGTCGAGGTTCGGGCGCTGCGCCTCGTCAGGTGAGCCGACGCTCCAGGGGGCCGCCACGGTCGCCGGTGCGAACGAGTCCAGGAGCGTGGTGACGGCGCGCCGGCGGTCGGCCTCGATGCGATACCAGACCCAGGTGCCGCGCCGCTCGGATGCCAGGACGCCGACATCCTTGAGAACCTTGAGGTGGTGCGAGACCGTTGGCTGCGAGACTTCGGCGAGTTCGGCCAGATCGCAGACACAGGATTCACCCCGCGGGTCGGAGGCGATGGCCGACAGCATCCGCAGTCGGAGCGGATCGGAGAGCGCCTTCAGCGTCGTGGCGACGGATGTCGCGGCATCCTGCCCGATCGCGTGAGTGGCGACGGGGCTGCAATCTGCCGCGAGGCTGAGCGTCTCTCTCTGTATCGACATGTGTCTATATTGACGCCTATCGATTCAAGATGCAATGCGGGCGCGTCTATTTCACCAGCAGTTCATCTTCGAGCGATGCGCCGGAATCGAATCGCTGGTCGAGGATTCAAAGAATGGTCAGCAATCACTGTATATTCATCGGATGCTGACCATTGCCTCCCGCCTCGATGTGATGAACCGGCTCGGCCGCGCGATGGCCGATCCGACGCGATCGCGCATCCTCATGACGCTCATCGACGGGCCGAGCTATCCCGCCGTACTGTCGCGCGGGCTGGGACTGTCCCGCTCGAACGTCTCGAATCACCTGACCTGCCTGCGCGACTGCGGCATCGTGGTCGCAGAACCCGAGGGGCGGCAGACACGCTACGAGATCGCCGACCCTCATCTCGCCGCTGCCCTGACGGCTCTCGTCGACGTGACACTCGCCGTCGACGAGAACGCCCCCTGCGTGGATGCCACGTGCTCGATCCCCGGATGCTGCGGAACGAGCACCGACGCATGACCGCGCTGACGGGCGACCGGCGTGCCCTGCTGCGCCGGCGGGTCCGCTTCATCGTCGCATTCACGATCACCTACAACGTGATCGAGGGGATCATCGCGGTGGGGGCGGGGGTCGCCGCCTCCTCGGCGGCGCTCATCGGATTCGGTCTCGACTCGGCGGTGGAGGTGCTCTCCGCGGCCGCGATCGCCTGGCAGTTCACCCGGAAGAGCCCCGAGCACTGGGAGAAGGCCACCGTCCGCGCCGTCGGCCTCGCGTTCTTCCTCCTGGCCGCGTACGTGGCGATCGACGTCGTTCTCAGCCTGATCGATCAGAACGGCCCCGAGCACAGCCCGTTCGGCCTGGGGATCACGGCGCTCAGCCTGATCGTCATGCCGCTGCTGGCCTGGTTCGAGATGCGCACCGGCCGCGAGCTGGGATCGAAGAGCGTGATGGCTGACGCCAAGCAGCTCATCCTGTGCGTCTACCTCTCCGGCGCCGTCTTCCTCGGCCTCGTCCTCAACGCCGTGCTCGGCTGGTGGTGGGCGGACTCCGCAGCCGCCCTGGTCGTCGCACTCCTTGCCGTCCGGGAAGGCATCGAGGCCTGGCGCGGCGACATCGAGTCACCGTTCGAGGTGCTCGAGGAGCTCGAGCACGAAGACGCCTGAGCGCCTCAGCGCCTCACACGGAAGCGCCCACCGGCCGCCCGATCTGCTGTACCGCCGGGGCGGCGCAGCATCCGCTCGATGCATCGTCGAAGTCGCCGGAGCCGCCGCAGACCCCCGTCTCGGGAAGAGCCAGCTCGTTGCGCGCTGCAGCCTCGTGGTCACCGGCGAGGTGGGCGACCACGCTGCGCACCTGCTCGTACCCGGTCAGCGCCAGGAACGTCGGCGCGCGGCCGTAGGACTTCACGCCCACGATGAAGAAGCCGGGCTCGGGCTGCGCGAGCTGACGTGCCCCCGTCGCTGCGACCGAGCCGCAGGAGTGGATGTTCGGGTCGATGTCGGCGGCGATGCCGGAGACGGCGTCGAGCACCGGGTCGAGGTCGATGCGGAGTTCGCGCAGGATGCTCGTGTCCGGCCGGAAACCGGTGAGGGCGTAGACATGCGCGACGTCGGCGACCTCCCGGCCGTCCTCCGCGACGATCGTGAGCGCATCGGCATCCTTCCGGAATGCGGCGACGCGGAAGCCGGTCACCAGCTCCACAACGCCCGATTCGATCACCTTGCGGGCGCGTGACCCGAGCGCAGCGCGCTCCGGGAGGTCGTCTCCGGCGCCCCCTCCGAACACGTTCGTCGCACTGCCGCGGCGCAGCAGCCAGGTCACGCGCGTGCCGGGCGCGCGGCGCGCGAGTTCGCTGAGCCGCAGGACGGCATGCGTGGCGGAGTGCCCGGCGCCCACGACGACCACGTGCCGACCGGCAAGCTTCGACACGTCATCCGGGATGCGGTAGGAGATTCGGTCCGCAGCCCGGGACTCGCCGAGGGCGGCGAAGCCGTCGGCGCCGGCCGGGTTAGGGAGCGACCAAGTACCGCTCGCGTCGATGACAGCACGGGCGAGGATGCGGGCGTCGGCCCCGTTCGCATCCATGGTGTGCACGACGAACGGCTGGCTCTTGCGACCGCCCTCGACGACCTTGTCGCGGCCCTGGCGGGAGATGCCGGTCACGGTGGTCGCGTACCGGACCCGCTCACCGAGTGCATCCGCAAGTGGTGCGAGGTACTCGTCCACCCACGAGGCGCCCGTCGGATAGCCGGATGCCGGGGCGCTCCATCCGGTCGGCTCGAGAAGGTGACGGCCCGCGGCATCGGTGAGTTCCGGCCAGGCCGAGAAGAGGCGGACGTGCCCCCATTCCGACACCGCCGCAGCGGGGCCGGTGCCGCGTTCGACGACGACGACGTCCAGATCGCGCTCGACCAGGTGTGCGGCGGCGGCCAGGCCCTGCGGGCCGGCGCCGATGACGACGACAGGAAGCTCAGACATCACATCTCCTCAGATTGAGATTCATCGATATGACGACTGTCGCGCATCTATCGAAGAATGTCAATACGTGGCACAATGAAGATGTGAGCCTGCCAACGACCATCGAAGCGCCGGCATGCTGCGTGCCGCCGCTCACGTCTTCTCTCACTGCCGAAGACGCCGAGCGCATCGCGCATGTCTTCAAGGCGCTCGGCGATCCGACGCGCGTTCGCCTGCTCTCGCTCATCGCCGCCTCCGACGGCGGTGAGGCCTGCATCTGCGATCTCATCGATCCGGTCGGTCTCTCGCAGGGCACCGTCTCACACCACATGAAGCTGCTCGCCGATGCCGGATTCGTCACCCGCGAGCAGCGTGGCAAATGGGCCTACTTCGCGCTCACCGAGGGTGCGCTGGATGCCGCGGCCGACGCGCTGCGCTCCCTCTGACCTGGCCGATCACCCGCGGAGCTTCAGGTTCCGCTGATCGCACGCCCGGTGTCGTACGCCCACATCGCGGCTTCGACACGAGTGCGCAGCCCCAGCTTGCTGACGAACAGCACTCCGAGGCCTCAGCGCAGCTGTGCGAACTTCTCGACGTTCACCGTGGAGCCGACGACGAGGACCGTGTCGCCCTCATGCAGGACGTGGGAATTACAGTCGCGCGGTGGTTCCCCGCACGTTCAACTCGAACGGCAGAGCCGCTGGCGCGCGCGCCGGCGCCGCATCCGTCGCCGCGAGCTTGGCGAGCACCGCATCGGCCGCACGTTCGCCCTGCCCGAGCGGGAACTGGTCGACGGTCGTGAGTTGGAAGAACTCGCCCAGTTCATGCCCGTCGATGCCGACGACCGAGAGATCCTCCGGCACACGGAAGCCCAGGTCCCGTGCGGCGAGGATCGCACCGATCGCCATCTCGTCGGATGCCGCGAACACCGCCGTCGGGCGGGGGCCAGGTCGTCCGAGCAGCTGCTTGGCCGCTCGGTAGCCGCCGCCGACGGTGAAGTCGGCGGGTTCGAGGAAGGCGTGGTTCAGGGGGATCCCGGCCTTCACGAGTGCCTTCTCGAACCCGAGGCGGCGGTGGGTGGGGATGTGGAAGTCGAGATCGAACTCCGGATTCGCGCCGATGTGCGCGATGTCGCGATGACCGAGGCCGATCAGATGCTCGGTGGCCAACTGCGCCACGGCGACGTCGTCGACGGTGAGCGTGTCGAGGTTCGGGTTGGGCCCGCCGATCGCGATGACCGGAAGGCCGAGCTCAAGCAGCCGGCGCGTCTCGTTCTCGTCGAGCTCGATGGAGACGGCGATGACGGCATCCACCCGCTGGCGCCGCAGGAAGGTGTCGAAGACCTCGTTGCGGACGTCTCTGTCCTGCGTGATGTTGTAGAGCGTGATGTCGTAGCCCTGGCGCATCAGGGCGCTGGACACCCCGGAGAGAACGGCGCTGAAGAACCAGCGATCGAGGAAGGGCACGATGACGCCGATGTTCTTCGTCCGCCCCGACGCCAGACTCGACGCGCGCGAGGAGACGACGTAGCCGAGTTCCTGCGCGGCCACCCGCACCCGTTCCCGGGCGGATTCCGAGACGTGCCCGCGCCCGCTGAGGGCGCGCGAGACCGTCGCCGTGGAGACGCCGGCCAGTCGCGCGACCTCATCGATGCTCGCCATGGGGTGGCGTTCAGGCCTTGGTGTACCAGGCGGCGGTGTCGACCGGAAGCGACGTGCCGTCGAACGGCCGGCTCTGCAGCAGGAACGTGACGTCGTCGCCGAGCTCGATCGGCTCGGTGCCGAGGTTGGCCACGACATGGACGTCGCCGCGACGGAATGCCACTGCATCGGCTCCGGCGTCCTCCCACACGAGAGATCCGGTGCCGAATCCGTGCTCACGGCGAGCGGCGAGCAGCTCCTTGTACAGCGACAGGGTCGAAGTGGGATTGGTGCTCTCGACCGCGCGGGCGTACTGCGCCCACTCTGCGGGCTGCGGCAGCCACGAGGCGCCGGTGTCGTTGAAGCCGAATGCCGGAGCATCCGCCTCCCACGGCAACGGGACGCGGCAGCCGTCGCGGCCGTAGCGCTCGCCGTTCGTGCGGAACCAGGTCGGGTCCTGCCGGAACTCGTCCGGGATCTCCATCGCCTCAGGCAGCCCGAGCTCTTCACCCTGATACAGGTACGAGGAACCGGGGAGCGCGAGCATCAGCGTAGTCGCCGCGCGGGCGCGGGCGAGGCCCACTGCGGTGTCCGGCTTGTCAGGCGTCTCCGGTCCGATGCCCTCGCCCTGCGGGTTCTCGGACGTCAGTGCCAGACGCGAGGCGTGACGGACGACGTCGTGGTTCGAGAGCACCCAGGTGCTGGGGGCGCCGACCTTGCCGAACTCGTCGAGCGACTCGCGGATGACGTCGCCGAGGGCCTTCGCGTCCCACGGGGTCATCAGGTAGGGGAAGTTGAAGGTCTGGTGCATCTCGTCGGGGCGCACCCAGAGCGCCGTCTTGGAGAGGGTCGGCAGCCAGGCCTCGCCGCAGAGAGCCCGGTCGCCGTCGTACTCGGCAAGCAGCTCGTGCCAGTCGCGGTAGATGTCGTGCACCTCGTCCTGGCCCCAGTAGGGCACGTTCTCCTCGCCGCCGCCCATCGAGTCGGCATCCTCCACCGGGGCGTAGTCGGGAAGGCCGGCCTCCTTGACCATGCCGTGCGCGACGTCGACGCGGAAGCCGTCGACTCCGCGGTCGAGCCAGAAGCGCAGGATCGACCGGAACTCCTCGCGGACCTCGGCGTTCGTCCAGTCGAAGTCGGGCTGGGTCGGGTCGAAGATGTGCAGGTACCACTGGCCGGGCGTGCCGTCGGGCTCGGTCACGCGCTCCCACATGCCGCCGCCGAAGACGGACTCCCAGTTGTTCGGGGGGAGGTCGCCGTTCTCGCCGCGGCCGTCGCGGAACACGTAGCGTCCGCGTTCGCGGCTTCCGGGCGCGGCCTTCAGCGCCTCCTGGAACCAGACGTGCTGGTCGGACGAGTGGTTGGGGACGAGGTCGACGATGACGCGGATGCCGCGGGCATGCGCCTGCGCGAGCATCTCGTCGAAGTCGGCGAGCGTGCCGAAGATCGGGTCGACGTCGCGGTAGTCGGCGACGTCGTAGCCCGCGTCCTTCTGCGGGCTCGTCATGAACGGACTCAGCCAGATCGCGTCGATGCCCAGGTCCTGCAGGTCGTCGAGGCGCGAGGTGATCCCGGGAAGATCGCCGATGCCGTCGCCGGAAGCGTCGGCGAACGATCGGGGGTAGATCTGGTAGATGACCGCACTGCGCCACCACTCGGAACCGGGGGCTGCGATCTGCTCAAGCTGTGCCATGGGATCAGAGTAGTGCAAACGCTTACAGCACTGGTAGGCGCGGGATCGAATCGGTTCGCCTTGGGACGCCGGAGCGCCGAGCGATCAGTTCCCGAGAACGATGTTGAGCGGTTCTTCGCCCTTCAGCATCCTTTCGATCTGCCTGCGGATCAGGCGGGCGATCCGTGGATTCATCGCGGTGGATGCGCCGCCGACGTGCGGGGAGATCAGCACTCCCTCGGTCTTCCAGAGCGGATGCCCCTCCGGGAGCGGCTCGGGGTCGACGACGTCGAGTGCCGCGCGGATGCGCCCCTCCTGCCGCACGAGTGCGTCGGTGTCGACGAGGGTGCCGCGGCCGACGTTGACCAGGAGCGCGCCGTCGCGCATCAGCGACAGGGTCTCGTCGTCGAAGAGGTGCCGGGTCTCGTCGCCGCCGGGCAGCGTGAGCACCACGATCTCGGCGTCCGGGAGGAGGGCGGCGAGCTCGTCGATCCCGTGCACCGCCAACTCGCCGAGCCTGTCGTGCCGGATCGTGCGAGCGGTGCGCGCGACCACGGTGAGCTCGACCTCGAAGGGCTGCAGTCGCACGGCGATCGCCTCGCCGACGCCGCCGAACCCGACCAGGAGCACCCGGCGGTCGGCGAGGCTCTCGGCGAACACCGGCGACCACTCGGCGCGATCCTGCGCGAGGACGAACCGCGGGAACTGCCGCTGCGAGGCGAGCATGAGGGCCATCGCGAGTTCGGCGGTCGAGGTCTCGTGCACGCTGGCGGCGTTGGCGAAGAGCAGGCCGGAGGGCAGGCTGTCCGCGACGCCGTCATAGCCGATCGACTGGCTCTGCACCAGGCCCACATCGAGCCCTCGAAGGGCGCCGAGGACGGAGGAACCGCCCATGTACGGGGGCACGACGATGTCGAGGCGATCGCGGGGCGCCGGGGACTGCATGTCCCAGATCAGCAGCTCCGCGCCCTCCGGAACGGAGCCGATGTTCTCGGCGAGACGGGCATGGGGGACGGTGACGACGATGCTCACCCTTCGAGCGTAGTCGCGGCATCCGGATGCGTGTCATCTGTTGCGGCGTGCTCGCGGCGAGTAGCGTCGGGGGCACATCGCGTCAGTGATGTGCGTGTCTTGAGCGGTATCGAGGCGAGGAGAGATCATGGTTCCCGAGATCAACTACTGGGCGGTGCTGCTGGCGACGGCCTCGAGCATGCTCGTCGGATCGATCTGGTACGCGCCGAAGGTGTTCGGCACGCGCTGGTCGAAGCTCGCGAACGTCGACATGGACAAGCCGGCGGCGAGCGCGACGATGGCGATCATCACCACCCTGATCGTGAGTTTCCTCACCGCGTGGGTGCTCGCCGGCGCGACCGCGATCGCCTGGCACTTCTACGAGGGGTCGTTCTTCGTCTCGGCGTTGTTCACCGGGATCGCGCTGTGGGCCGGGTTCACGGCGGCGCGCTTCATCACGCACGACGCGTTCGAGGGGCGCCCGACGGCGCTGACCACGATGAACATCGCGCACGAACTCGTCACCGTCGTGGTCATGGCCGTGCTCATCGGCGTGTGGCCGCCGGCTCTCGGCTAGCCTCGGCATCCGCCGTCCCGTGTGTCACTTGCAGGACTGATTCACAACTGCAGGACGAAACGGCGGTGATCGGTCCTGCATCCGCGCTTACGTCCTGCAAGTGGAACGCGCGGCGACGGATGCTGCGCCGAGACCGTTACGCGGCGACGCGGGCCACGGCGGCGATCGCGCTCGCGAAGAAACCGATTCCGTCGACGCCGGATCGCATCGCGGCCGCCGTGTCGGGACCGAAGCCGGCCTCGGTGGCGTGCTCGGGATGCGGCATCAGGCCGACCACGTTGCCCGCTTCATTCGTGAGTCCGGCGATGTCGCGGAGCGAGCCGTTCGGGTTGACGCCGGCGTAGCGGAAGGCGACGAGGCCCTCGCCTTCGATGCGGTCGAGGGTCTGCTCGTCGGCGATGTAGCCGCCGTCGGCGTTCTTGAGCGGGATCACGATCTCCTGGCCGGTGCGGAAGGAGTTCGTCCACGCGGTGTCGGAGTTCTCGACCGTCAGCTTCTGGTCGCGGCGCACGAAGTGCTGGTGGCCGTTGCGGATCAGGCCGCCGGGCAGCAGGTGCGCCTCGACGAGCATCTGGAATCCGTTGCAGATGCCGAGGACGGGCATGCCCTTGGCTGCGGCATCCTTCACCTCGGCCATGATCGGCGACAGCGCGGCGATCGCGCCGGCGCGCAGGTAGTCGCCGTAGCTGAAGCCTCCGGGAAGCACGAGGGCGTCGACGCCCTCGAGGTCGTGCGAGCCGTGCCACAGGGCGACAGGCTCGGCGCCGGCGATGCGGACGGCGCGCTGCGCGTCACGATCGTCGAGCGAGCCCGGGAACGTGATGACCCCGATGCGGACGGTCACTCGGCGACCTCGATGCCGACGACGTCCTCGATCACGGAGTTGGAGAGCACCTCGTCTGCGATGCGCTTGGCCTCGGCGAGAACCTCGTCGGTGACCTCGCCCTCGACGGTGAGCTCGAAGCGCTTGCCGATGCGGACATCGGAGAAGCCCTCGACGCCCAGGCGGGCGAATGCGCCGGAGACGGCCTTCCCCTGCGGGTCGAGCAGTTCGGGCTTGGGCATGACGTCGACGACGATGGTGGGCATGAACGCTCCAGGAGTCACGAGAGGGCTGGCGGCTTCAGTCTACCGGCCCGTGGCATCCGTCCACGCGGGGTGGATGCTCGCAGCCGTGACGCCGAGTGCACGGGATGTCGCCGAGTGCACGGCGTGCATACGCGTGGATGCCGTTCAGCCGACGCGTTGCCGTGCACTCGGCGCATCGAGTGGAGCCCGGAAAGCCTCGCAGTGCGTCAGGCGCGGAAGACGGTGTGCACGTCGCCGATGACCTCGCGACCGCCGAGGCCCTCGATCTCGAACAGGACCGAGATGCCCGCGACGTGACAGCCCAGGCGCTCGAGGATCTGGCGCCCGGCGGCGAGGGTGCCGCCGGTGGCGAGCACGTCGTCGATGAGAAGCACGCGTGAACCAGCCGGCAGATCGTCGTGCATCTCGATCGTCGCGGTGCCGTACTCCAGGGCGTAGCCGACGGATGCCGCGGGCCGGGGCAGCTTGCCGGCCTTGCGGATCGGGATGAGCCCGACTCCCGCGGCGATGGCGGCGGCTCCGGCCAGGATGAAGCCGCGCGCCTCGACTCCGGCGACCACGTCGAACCGGCCGGTGAAGGGCTCGATGATGGCCTCGGTCGTGACGCGGAGCGCCTCGGCATCCGCCAGCAGGGGAGTGATGTCGCGGAAGACGATCCCCGGCTTCGGGTAGTCCGGCACCGACCGGATCAGCGATTCGGCGTGGAGGAGAGCGGGCGAGAGTTCGGCGGAGGACACCGGGCAAGGCTACCCGCTGCGGAAACGAACCCGGTCTCGAGCGCTGCGCTTGACATTCGTGGGAGCGCTCCCATACAGTGACTTCCACCTCATGGGAGCGCTCCCACGCACGGCGAGCGTCTCATGGACCTGCACCACTGCATCCCGCACCACACACAAAGGAGTGACCTGTGAACACACGTGCCCAACGGCGGATCCTCACGACGGCCGCCGTCGCTTCCATCTCTGCACTCGCCCTCGCCGGCTGCGCATCCGGCGCAGAAGGCGGCGGCACCGACCCGGACGCCGAGGTCACGCTGACCGTCGCGACGTTCAACGACTTCGGCTACACCGATGAGCTCCTCCAGGAGTACATGGACGAGCACCCGAACGTGAAGATCGTGCACAACCGCGCTGCGACGAGCAACGACGCACGCGAGAACTACTTCCAGAAGCTCGGCAAGACCGGCCTCGCCGACATCGAGGCGATCGAGGTCGACTGGCTCCCCGAGGTCATGAAGTACTCCGATCTGCTCGCACCGGTCGGCGATGACCTCAAGGACCGCTGGCTGGACTGGAAGACCGAGGCGGCGACCGACGCCGAGGGCAACCTCATCGGGTATGGCACCGACATCGGCCCCGAGGGCGTCTGCTACCGCACCGATCTCTTCGCCGCCGCCGGGCTGCCGACTGACCGCGAGGAAGTCGCCGCTCTCCTCGAGGGCGACTGGGCGAACTACTTCGAGGTCGGCCAGAAGTACACCGACGCCACCGGCAAGGCCTTCTTCGACTCAGCGGGCGGCACCTATCAGGGCATGGTCAACCAGATCGAGGCCGCCTACGAAGACCCGAAGTCGGGTGACATCGTCGCCACGAAGAACGGCGAGGTCAAGGACATCTACGACCAGCTGCTCGCCGCCAGCAAGACCCAGTCGGCGCACCTCGGTCAGTGGTCGGACGACTGGTTCGCCGGCGTCTCCAACGGCGCGTTCGCCACGATGCTCTGCCCCGGCTGGATGCTCGGCGTGATCGAGGGCAACGCGAAGGACGTCACCACCTGGGACATCGCGGATGTCTTCCCGAACGGCGGCGGCAACTGGGGCGGCTCGTACCTGACCGTCCCGTCCAACGGCAAGAACGTGGCGGCTGCTCAGGAGCTCGCCGACTGGCTGACGGCACCCGAGCAGCAGGTCAAGGCGTTCGCGAATGCGGGAACGTTCCCGAGCCAGAACGACGCCCTCAGCGACTCGACCCTGCTCGACAGCACCAACGAGTACTTCGGCGGAGCACCGGTCGGACAGATCCTCTCCGAGCGTGCGAAGGCAGTCACGGTCGCGCCGTTCAAGGGCGAGTTCTACTTCCAGATCAACGACGCCATGCAGAAGGCGCTCACTCGCGTCGAGGACGGCACGCAGGATGCCACGACCAGCTGGGACCAGTGGGTCTCCGAGGTCGAGGCCATCAAGTAATCCGTCGTCTCCTCTCCCCGCGTCCGGGCGCACATGCGTCCGGATGCGGGGGAGGAACCTTGACCTGAGAAGGCAGTCATGACCACCGCAACAGCCGCCCCGCCCCGGCGAGCCGGCTTCAGCCGGCGCCGTGCGCGCTGGGACCTGAAGCTCTCGCCGTACCTCTACATCTCGCCGTTCTTCCTGCTCTTCATCGTGATCGGGATGTTCCCGATCGCCTACACGGCCATCATCTCCTTCATGGACTGGGACCAGGTCAGGGGCTCCGGGGAGTTCATCGGGTTCGACCAGTACGCCTACGTGCTCGGCCAGCCGAAGTTCTGGGTGGCGCTGCGCAACACCTTCAGCATCTTCCTGCTCTCCAGCATCCCGCAGCTGATCGCGGCGGTCGCGATCGCCGCGGTGCTCGACCAGAACATCCGCGGGAAGACCTTCTGGCGGATGGGCGTCCTGGTGCCCTATGTGATGGCACCCGTCGCGGTGGCCCTCATCTTCAGCAACATGTTCGGCGACAAGTACGGCATCGTGAATTCGCTGCTGGCCGACATCGGCATCGGCGCGATCCCGTGGCACTCCAACGCCTTCGCCAGTCATATCGCGATCGCCACGATGGTGAACTTCCGCTGGACCGGGTACAACACCCTCATCCTCCTCGCTGCGATGCAGGCCATCCCGCGGGACTACTACGAGGCGGCCACCGTCGACGGCGCCGGCAAAGTGCGCCAGTTCTTCGCGATCACCCTGCCGAGCCTGCGGCCGACGCTCATCTTCGTGATCATCACGTCGACCATCGGCGGGCTGCAGATCTTCGACGAGCCGCGCATGTACGACCAGTACGGCACGGGCGGCGCGAACAGCCAGTGGCTGACGATCACGCTGTACCTGTACAACATCGGCTGGGGCGAGTGGAACTTCGGCCGTGCCGCGGCTCTCGCCTGGATCCTCTTCCTCATCGTGCTGGTGATCGGCATGCTCAATCTCGTCGTCACGCGGGCGCTGGTCCGCGGCGATGCTCCGAACTCGGTCCGCAGACCGGTCAAGAACAAGGGACGGATGCCGTCATGAGCGTGATCGAGAAGACGGACGCCGTCGACGGGACGGATCCGCGCCCGGGCCGGAGGACCCCGGCCGCTTCGGCGGGCCGCGTCAGCCGGAAGACCCGCCACGTGCGGGGTTCGCGTCCTGGCTGGGTCGTCTACGCCCTGCTGGGCATCGTGCTGCTGGGCAGCGTGTTCCCCTTCTACTGGTCTTTCCTCATCGGATCCGGCGACGCGTACACGCTCCGCGATCCGAACATGTCGTGGATCCCCGGCGGCAACTTCTGGCAGAACGCCCTCGCCGTCATGAACGACCCGGCGGTGAACTTCTGGCGAGCGCTGTGGAACTCGATCTACACGTCGGCGCTGATCGCCGCATCCGTCGTCTTCTTCTCCACCCTCGCCGGCTGGGCGTTCGCGAAGCTGAAGTTCCGGGGCCGCGGCTGGCTGCTGGCCTTCGTCGTCGGAACGATGGCCGTGCCGACTCAGCTGGGCGTCGTGCCGCTCTACGTCCTGTTCAGCGAACTGGGCTGGACAGGCAGCACCGGGGCGATCATCATCCCGGCGCTGACGAGCGCGTTCGGCGTGTTCTGGATGACCCAGTACCTCGGCCAGGCGGTGCCCGACGAGCTCATCGAGGCGGCGCGGATGGACGGCGCATCCTCGTTCCGCACCTTCTGGACGATCGGAGTGCCCGCGGCGCGGCCCGCGGCCGCCATGCTCGGGCTCTTCACGTTCGTCTCGGCCTGGAACAACTTCTTCTGGCCCTTCATCGTGCTCGACCGGCAGGACCCGACGCTCCCCGTCGCCCTTTCGCTGCTCCAGTCGAACCACTTCGTCGACTACTCGATCGTGCTCGCCGGCGTGCTGCTCTCGACCATTCCGCTGCTGCTGCTGTTCGTCGTGGCCGGCCGGCAGCTGGTCAGTGGCATCATGCAGGGCGCAGTGAAAGGATGACCTCCATGACCCGAACCTTCCCAGAGAGATTCCTCTTCGGTGCCGCGACCGCCGCGTACCAGATCGAAGGCGCGGCGTTCGAAGACGGCCGCACGGCGTCGATCTGGGATGCCTTCGCCCGCGTGCCCGGGGCGGTGATCAACGCCGACAACGGCGACGTGGCCTGCGACCACTACCACCGGTATCCGCAGGACGTCGCTCTGATGAAGGAACTGGGGCTGCAGACGTACCGCTTCTCGACCTCGTGGTCGCGAGTGCGTCCCGACGGCGGGGCCGTCAATGCGACGGGCGTCGACTTCTACAAGCGCCTCGTCGACGAGCTGCTCGACAACGACATCGTGCCGTGGCTGACCCTGTATCACTGGGACATGCCGCAGGCGCTGGAGGAGCAGGGCGGCTGGACGAACCGCGACACCGTCGACCGGTTCGTCGAGTACGCGGGCACCATGCACGACGCCCTGGGCGACCGAGTGCACTACTGGACGACCCTCAACGAGCCATGGTGCTCGTCGTTCCTCTCATACACCGCGGGTGTTCATGCCCCCGGGCGCATGGACGTCGGCGACGGCATGCTGGCGGCGCATCACCTGCTCCTCTCCCACGGCAGGACCGTGCAGGAGCTGCGCCGTCGCGACGAGTCGCTCGAGCTCGGAATCACCCTGAACCTCACCGTCGCCGATCCGGCCGATGCCGACGCTCCGGCCGACATCGACGCCGCCCGGCGGATCGACGGGCAGTTCAACCGCTGGTTCCTCGACCCGATCTTCCGCGGGGTCTACCCCGATGACGTCATCCGCGACTTCCGCAAGGTGGACAGCGATGCCGTCGCCCGCTGGGAGCAGGCCGTGCAGCCGGGAGATCTCGACGCGATCTCCACCCCGCTCGACGCCCTGGGCGTCAACTACTACCACGGCGAGATGCTCAGCGGCACCGCTCCTGAGGAGGAGGCGCCGGGCGGCGACGCACCCACCGAACGGGCGACGGCGTCGCCGTTCCCGTCGACCGACGGCATCCACTGGGTCGAACGGGGACTGCCTCGCACCGCCATGGACTGGGAGGTGCAGCCGGAGGGCCTCTCCCGCCTCCTGCAGCGCGTCTCGGACGACTACGCCGAAGGCATCCCGCTCTACGTCACCGAGAACGGCGCCGCGTACGACGACGTTCGGGAAGGTGACACCGTTCCGGATTCGGAACGCCGTACATTCCTCGTCGAGCATGTGAAGGCGGTCGCCGACGCGATCGACGCCGGCGTCGACGTCCGCGGCTACTTCTACTGGTCGTTGCTGGACAACTACGAGTGGGCATGGGGCTACGAGAAGCGCTTCGGCATCGTGCGCGTCGAGTACGACACCCAGGAGCGGACCGTGAAGGACAGCGGCCGGGAGTACGCTCGGATCATCGCAGCGCGCGCCGTGTGAGCCCGGGCGATCAGCCGCCGTGATCGTTCCGGCAGGTGGACCGGGAAGTTGCGCGACAGGAGGACGCTGATGACGAGGGCGACGATCGAAGAGGTCGCCGCGACCGCAGGAGTGTCGCGCTCCACGGTGTCGCGGGTCGTGAACGGTTCGACGGCTGTGAGTCCGGAGGCCCTCAGCGCCGTGCAGGAGGCGATCCGGCGCCTGAACTACGTACCGAACCGCGCGGCGCGGACCCTCGCCAGCAGGCAGACGCATGCGATCGCGCTGATCGTCCCGGAGGACACGACGCGTTTCTTCGGCGATCCGTTCTTCGCCGCCGTCGTCGCGGGGATCAGTGCGCGGATGACGCGGTCGGACTACGTGCTGAACCTTCTCATCGCCAGCGATGACCCGGGCGAGAAGACGACGAGCTTCGTCCGCAACGGCGGAGTCGACGGCGCGATCATCGTCTCGCACCACACCAGCGACTCCTTCGTGGACCGCATCGCCGAATCGGTTCCGGTCGTGTTCGGCGGCCGTCCGTTCACGGCACGCGCGAGCGACTACGTGGTCGACGTCGACAACGTGCTCGGCGGACGCGACGCGGCTCAATACCTCATCGACCGCGGATACCGCCGTATCGGCACGGTGACCGGCCCCCTGACGATGCCCGCGGCCGTGGATCGTCTTCACGGCTTCCGGGACGGACTCGCCGCCGCCGGCCTCGAGTCGGTGGTCGAGGTCGAGGGCGGGTTCAGCGAGGAGGCCGCCGCGGATGCCGCGCGCCGGATGCTGGCATCGGGCGCGGCCCTCCCCGAGGCGCTGTTCGTGGCCAGCGACCTGATGGCGCGGGGCGTGCTGCAGGTGCTCCGCGGCGCAGGAATCCGCATCCCGGACGACATCGCCGTCATCGGCTTCGACGACTCGCAGGTCGCGGTCGCGGTCGATCCGCCGCTGACCACGATCCGGCAGCCCATGTATGCGCAGGGCGAGACCATGGCATCCGTGCTGCTCGACGTCCTCGCCGGGCTCGAGCCGGCCCACACGACGATCCTGCCGACCGAGCTCGTGGTGCGCGCCTCGGCGTGACAACGAGCCTGCGGGCCGTCGTTCGTGGACGCGGCGGGATGGGAGGAGGAAGATGTCGGCCTCGGAGTGCGGAGATCGACATCTTCCTCCTTGCGTCTCGTCGAAGCCGGGTCAGCCGTCGCTCGATCGGACCTCGATCCGGTTCCCGTCCTGCTGAAGCCGAATGACGGTACCCACAGGGTGACGAGCGCGGAGTGGTTCCGGGCTGTCCACCTCGACGATGAACGTCGCCGCCGCATCGAAGCCTCCTTCGCTGCATCCGCCGCGCCCCTCGCCGGCCACGAGGCGAACCGCGATGCAATTCTGGCTCGGGAAGTCGGCGCTTTCGGGCATCGTGTAGGTGATGACCTGCACCCCGAGGTAGTCCTGGTATCGGACCGGATCAGGGAACTGCGGGCCTGAGAATTCCGCGGGCACATCGAGTTCTCGCGATTCGGTCAGCGTGGCGATCACCGTCGGATCGTGCCGCGCGGCGGTCCAGCCGATCCATGCGCCCAGGAGGCCCGCTGCCACCACGGTGGAGATCCAGGCGAGCGCGATCGCGCGAGCGGAGCGTGGCGGCCGGGTCGTCTGAACGGCGGGTTCGGCGGGTTCGGCAGGTTCGAACAGATCGATCGACTCGAACAGTTCCATCGCCTCGGACAGCGACTGCGGCGGCGCGGTGACCACCGCAGGATCCGCCGGCGGCGTCCGTTTCGTGTCTCCCTCCAGCTCTTGCAGCCGCCGCAGCGACTGCGGGTCGGTGTGGATATCGGCGTTGCGCCCGTATGCACGCGCTCGCAGGATCGCCAGCTCATCCGGTTCAGGAGAGTGGGTCATCGTCCGATGATCTCATTCTGCTCGAGCGCCGGCTGAGAGGAACACGATCGCGGGCCCGCTGCTCCCCTTCGCGGGTCCGCGATCGTGGGTCTGAGAGTCAGCCGCCGAGCAGCCGGAGCATGTCGCCGCCGAACAGGCTGAACGCCGTGACCCCGGCTGACAGCAGGACGACACCGGCGGTGCCGGCGACCGCCATCACCGAGATGCCGCTTCCGGCCAGGCGCTGTCCACGCAGTCCGACCGACACACCCGCTCGGATGGCGGCCGCTCCCGGCTTGTCGTCGCGATAGAGCTCGGTGCGCGCGGCGAAGCGACGGTGGAACTCCTCGGCGAGGACGAGTGCCGCCGCCATGGTGTCGGGTCGGTCGAACCTGGTGCTGTACGGCAGGTACACGTAGAGGCGATCGGAGACGAGTTCGATCTCGGCGCCGGATCCGAGGTCGATGACGCGGGCCATCAGATCGGGCGTGAAGATGTAGAGCGCGTCCTGCTGATAGCCCTCAGGAACGATCAGCCGGAACACCCGGGCGAATTCGCCTTCCAGCTCCATCCGGGCGGCGCCCCGGCCGAGTCCGAGGGTGGGGATGATGCTACGCTTCCGGTTCGCCAGCACGATGTGCGGTACGGAGGTGGGCAGCGGCAGCTCGATGAAAGCGAACGGCCGTTGCACGGTCGCACGGTCCTGTCCGCGCGCGATCGAGTGGTGCTTGCCGAGTTCGAACGGCATACGCGGGTCGTCACCGGCGACGACGGCTCGCTCACGGCCATGCAGAACGCGGGTGAACGCGGCCCCGGGGCGGCGCGTGTGCTCCAGAGTGTCGGCGTACGCCCAGCCGTTGCGCCAGGCGAAGGCCGCGACCTTCGCACGCCGGCTCAGGTCGACGGCGAACCAGACGAAGCCGATCGCCGCGAGAAGCGGGTACCCCAGGACGAAGACGCCGAGAATCGGGGCGACCGCGAGGATGTCGCTACGCCCCAGCCACCACAGCGCGACCAGCATCGCTGCGGCGAAGAGCAGGACCCCGATCAGGACCGTGAGGAAGCGCCGGTGCACAGGGATGCCGCACGCGCGCTCGTACGCGAGGATGTCCCGATAACCGGCCGATCGGCGGAGGGGATCCAGATCGAACGCTACAGGCTCCACGACAGCGTCGCCCACGGGCCGAGGCGCTTCGCCGAGGTCGCCGCCTTGAAGTCCGACCAGCCGTCTCCGTACTTCTCGTAGGACTTCTCATCGACCTTGCCGTCGCTCCAGTGCATGACGCGACCGGCGATGTAGCTGAGACCGAACTCGGCCCAGGACGAGAATCCGGGCCGGCCATCCGCGTTGATGCCTCGGATGATCGACCGGGCCTCTGCCGTGTCCGCATGGCCGAGTGCCACTCCCCAGGTCGTGAGCGCGACGGCCTGGCCCAGCGCGTAGCCGTCGAGGGACTTCACGAAGACCGAAGGCGTGATGACGTCTTTCCCCACGTGCTTGCGTGTCTCCTGCTCGATGTACTCGATCGCGGTCACGAAAGAGCGTGCGTCGCGCTTGTCTCCGCCTTCCGCGGTGATCGCGGCGAGCCATTCCTTCGCCTTCGGAATCCGGCCGAGGCGTTCGGCGAGTTCGGCGCGCACAGCGAGGTACAACGACCACACCTCGCGACGACGGCGCACGGTCGTCAGGCGCTCGATGCCCTCCAGCCACTCGGCACGCGTCTGGACGCCCCACTGATCGACGAGGGTTTTCTTCTCGCGGTCGCTGAGCCCCGATGCGGTCGGATCGTTCCAGGGGCCGGACGGCAGGTTCGTGATCTGCAGGAAGCCGAGGGCGATCTCGTTCGCCTCTGTGTCAGTGGTCGAGTAGTCCTCGGACCCCTTCACCTTCGCATCAGGAAGGATCCACACCACGAGGAAGAACAGCACGACGACACCGACGATGGCCCATACCCACCACTGCCCGATGAGCCAGCCGATGATCGATCCGATGTCGTTGAAATCGACGCGTGCGAAGGGGTGCATGGTGCTCCTGGGGAGGGAAGGACGGAACTCGCGCTTAGATTGAATGGCTATTCAATGAGTAATCTATACGGAGGGAACCCGTTCCAGAAGCCCCGGCGACTCGCAGAGGAGGATGCCGCATGGTCCGCTCCGAAGAGCAGAATCGTCTGGCGCGCGAACGTTCTCGCGAGAGCATTCTGTCGGCGGCCATCGATCTGTTCAGCGAACGCGGCGTCGACGGGGCGAGCATCGCCGAGATCACGCGTAGAGCCGGCGTCGCCCAGGGCCTGGTCAACTACTACTTCGGCGGCAAGGAGCAGCTGGTCGCCGCCGTGATCGACCGCTGGTTCGAGATGGTCCTCGGGCTCTCCCAGGTCGAAGGCGATGCGAATGCGCGGTTGGCCGGCGTGATCGACGGCGCACTGATGGCCACGGCCTTCGTGTTGCCGCTGCAGCGCGCCGTTCTCGCGATGCAGCAGCAGCCGTCTACGCATCGACTCTTCGCCGAATCCGAGGAACGGCACGCTGCAGCGGTGCACACGGCGGAGGACACCGTGCGCGGGATCTTCCGGGAGCGCGGCGACGACGACCCTGCCGTCGAGGAGATCATGCTGCGCACCACGCTCGAGGGCATCATCGTGAAGTACGCGGTCTACGGGCACACCTACCCGCTGGAAGCATCCCGCCGATGGGTCTACCGGATCTACGGTCTGCCCCAACCGCACGAGCCGCTCCCGCTCGCCCCCGGGCAGAAACCTGTTCCAGGGGCCGAGCCGAGACCCCGCGCCGCGGATTCAGCCGGGTTCTGAGAACGGGAAGTTCCCGATGCCTCGGCCGAAGGCATCCGGGGCCCTGTCGCCGTTGCGAACCTTAAGCCGGGTCTCCGCCGAGAGGACCCACAGCCGGGATCGGGCCGCCGTCATCGGCGCCGGTCTTGCGCCAGCGAGCGATCGCGTTGCCCAGGTGGTAGATCAGCAGGGCTGCGACCGTGCCGAGCACGATCGCGCCGAGCTGGAAGCTGCCCCAGCTCATCGCGAAGCCGGCGATCGCGATGACGAACGACACGGCGACCGTGTACTGGTTGACCGGGCGCGAGAAGTCGACGCGGTTGTCCACCCAGATCTTGATGCCGATGACGCCGATCAGGCCGTACAGGGCGGTGGTCACCCCGCCGAGCACGCCGGCGGGGATCGTGTTGAAGATGACGCCGACCTTCGGCGAGAAGGCGAGCAGGATCGCGACGATGCCGGCCACCCAGTACGCCGCGGTCGAGTAGACGCGGGTCGCCGCCATCACGCCGATGTTCTCCCCGTAGGTCGTCGTCCCCGAGCCGCCGAAGCCGCCGGCGAGGGCAGTCGCGACGCCGTCGGCGACGAGGGCCCGGCCGGTGTGCGTGTTAATCGACGGATCGTTCGTCATGGTCGCGACGCCACGGACGTGTCCGACGTTCTCGGCGATGAGCACCAGCACGACGGGCAGGAACATCGGCACGAGGCCCCAGGCCACCGGGTCGCCGACTGCGGCGAGGTGGAAATCGGGCAGGCCGACCCAGGCCGCCTCGGCGACCCCGTCGAACTTCACCTGGCCGGTGAAGAGGGCGACGACGTAACCGACGATGACGCCGAGGAAGATCGAGATCCGCCCCAGGAAGCCGCGGAACAGCACGCTGAAGATCACCACGGCGGCCAGCGTCACGGTGGCGAGCTCCGGCTGCTGTTGGAAGTTGTTCCACGCGGCCGGCGCGAGGTTGAACCCGATCAGCGCGACGATGGAGCCGGCCACCACCGGGGGCATGAGACGGTCGATCCATCCGGTGCCGACGGCCTGCACCAGGAAGCCGACGAGGGCGAGCAGTACGCCCGCCGCCACGACCCCGAGGAGCGCTTGCGTGATCTGCTCCGCCGACTCGAGCGCCTGACCGGCGTTGAGCGCCGTGATCGGGGCGATGAACGCGAACGAGGAGCCGAGGTAGCTGGGCAGGCGGTTGCGGGTGAGCAGCAGGAACAGCAGGGTGCCGAGGCCCGAGAACAGCAGCGTCGTCGAGACCGGGAAGCCGGTCAGGATCGGAACCAGGAACGTCGCGCCGAACATCGCGATGACGTGCTGCACGCCGATCGCGATCGTGGCCGGCCAGTTCAGGCGCTCGTCGGGCCGGACGACGGCGCCGGGCTCGACGGTCCGGCCGTTTCCGTGCAGGTTCCACAGCGGCATGCGTGCTCCTCAGAGTCGGGGGTGAAGACTGGGGAAACACTATCGGCTCGCGGGGCACAGCCGAATGGCGCGACGATCACGCCGAGCGGCCCAGCCCGGCGCGCGTCGCTCGCGGCGTCAGTCGAGGACGAAGGTGACCTCGAGCGTCACCTGCCAGTCGGTGATCGCACCGTCGCTGACGCTGACCTTGTGCTCCTTCACCCAGGCGCCGCTCACATTCCGCAGCGTTTCGCTCGACCTCTCGATTCCGAGTCGGACGGCATCCTCGAAGCTCGTCGTCGAGCGGGCGGTGATGGTGGTGACACGTGCTACGGACATGGCAATCCTCCTTGACGGCGTGTGGAGGTCCCATGCAACGCCCAATCCGCTGTGTCCGCAAGAGGCAGCGCGGATCGGGCCGGACGGGTCAGGCCCCCAGGCGCTCGATCAGTTCGCGATACCGGCCGGCCGTGCGCTCGACGATGTCCTCGGGGAGCACAGGCGGTTCGCCTTCCTGGTCCCAGTTCGCGGCCAGCCAGTCGCGGACGATCTGCTTGTCGAAGCTCGCCATCCGCTCGCTCGGCGTCGAACCGGTGCGCCAGGACTCGGCATCCCAGTACCGCGACGAGTCGCTGGTGAGCACCTCGTCGGCGAGGCGCAGGGTGCCATCGGCATCCGTCCCGAACTCGAACTTCGTGTCGGCGAGGATCAGGCCCTTCTCCTCGGCGATCGCCGCGGCGCGCGCATAGATCGCCAGCGACAGTTCGCGCAGCTCGGTGGCGCGCTCCCCTCCGACCAGCTCGACGGTCTGCTCGAACGTGATGTTCTCGTCGTGCTCACCCATCGGAGCCTTGTACGCGGGGGTGAACAGCGGCTCCGGCAGGCGGTCGCCGTTCTGCAGGCCCTCGGGCAGCGGGATGCCGCAGACGGTGCCGCTCTTCTGGTACTCGAGCCATCCGGAGCCGGTGATGTACCCGCGCACCACGCATTCGATGGGCAGCATCTCGAGCGACTGCGCGAGCATCGCCCGCTCGGCGACGGATGCCGGGATGTCGCCCTCGGCGAGATGATTCGGCACATCGGAGAGCTGTGCGAACCACCACCGACTGAGCCGCGTCAGCAGTGCGCCCTTCTCTGGGATGCCGGGCGAGAGCACGAAGTCGAACGCGCTGACCCGATCACTGGCGACGACGAGGATGCGGGTGTCCGCAGGATCCTCCGACGCGAACAGGTCGCGCACCTTGCCGGAATAGATGTGCCGCCAGCCGGGGATGCTCTGCGCCGTGCCTTCAGAAGGAGTGCTCACCCTGCCATTATCCCGGTTCGGTCCGTTCCGCCGTTCTCCGGGACTCAGACTCCGCGCGAGACTCCCGCCTGCGGTGTCTACCCTGGAACCGTGCCCGACGACTTCCTCACCGCGCGCCTGCGATTGTCCCGCCCGACCCCCGCAGATATCGACGCCGTTCACGCGATCAATGCGGACCCCAGAGTGTGGACGCACTTCCCGAGCCTGCGGCACACCGACATCGCCACGACCGTGGCGATGATGGAACGCTGGGAGCGCAGCTGGAAGGAAGCGGGACTGGGATCGTCGGTGGTGCGGCTGCGCAGCACGGGGGAGGTGATCGGCAACGGCGGCTGCTCACTGCTGCACGATGCGGTGTGGAACGTGGGATACCGGATCGCCGCCGATCATCACGGCCATGGCTATGCGACCGAGATCGCCGGTGCCGCCGTCGAGCACGCACGGGAGATCGATCCGGACCGCCCGATCATCGCCTTCCTGGTCGAGCACAATCGCGCCTCCGGCCGGGTGGCCGAGAAGCTCGGGCTGCGCCTGGTGCACCGCGGGCCGGATGCCGGCAACCCCGACCCGTCGGTGACGCGCCTGGTCTACGCCGATCGGGAGATGACCCCGGAGCAGCTCGCCGCGACGCTGCGGTAGCGGTCCGATGCGGGTCGGATGGCGGGTGTAGCGTTGCGCCGTGACCTCCCCCGAACGCACGACGACCGGTTCGATCCTGCAGCCGAGCAGCCCGTGGCCGGCGCTGTGGGCGATGGTGATCGGGTTCTTCATGATCCTCGTCGACACGACGATCGTGTCGGTGGCGAACCCCGCGATCAAGGCCGCGCTCGATCCGGACACGAACAACTTCGACAACGTCGTCTGGGTGACCAGCGCCTATCTGCTGGCCTACGCGGTGCCGCTCCTGATCACCGGCAGGCTTGGCGACCGTTTCGGACCGAAGAACATCTACCTGATCGGTCTCGCGGTCTTCACGCTCGCCTCGCTGTGGTGCGGGCTGTCGACCACCCTGGAAGGCCTGATCGTGGCGCGCGCGGCACAGGGCCTGGGGGCGGCGTGCATGACCCCGCAGACGATGGCCGTGATCACCCGCACCTTCCCGCCCGACCGCCGAGGCGCGGCGATGGGGCTGTGGGGAGGCACGTCCGGCGTCGCGATGCTCGTCGGGCCGCTGGCGGGCGGACTGCTGGTCGACGCCTTCGGGTGGGAGGCGATCTTCTTCGTGAACCTCCCCATCGGCATCCTGGGCTTCGTGCTCGCCCTGCTGCTGGTGCCGAAGCTCGAGACGCATCCGCACCGCTTCGACATTCCCGGGGTGTTCCTCAGCGCGGCGGCGCTCTTCCTCATCGTCTTCGGACTGCAGGAGGGGGAGGCGCACGACTGGGGGATGATCTGGGGCCCCATCTCGGTGTGGGGGCTCATCGCCGCCGGAGTCGTCGTGCTCGCGCTCTTCCTCTGGTACCAGGCGCGCACCAAGACGGAGCCCCTGGTGCCGATGGCGCTGTTCCGCGACCGCAACTTCTCGTGGTCGAACGTCGCGATCGCGACCGTCGGCTTCACCGTGACGAGCATGTCGCTGCCGCTGATGTTCTTTCTCCAGTTGGCCCGCGGACTCACGCCGACCGAGGCGGCACTGCTCATGATCCCGATGGCGGTCGCCGCCGGCGTGCTTTCGCCGTTCGCCGGGAAGGTGCTCGACCGCATCGATCCGCGGATCATGCTCGTGCCGGGGCTGCTGCTCGTCTCCGCGTCGTTGTTCCTGTTCGCCTTCCTGATGAACACCGAGGTCGACACTGCGTGGCTGCTCGTGCCGTCGGCGATCCTCGGGGTCGGGAACGCCGGCATGTGGGGGCCGCTGGCCACCACGGCCACGCGAAACCTGCCTCGGTTCCAGGCCGGTGCCGGCGCCGGCATCTACAACACCACCCGGACCGTCGGCTCGGTGCTCGGGTCGGCCGCGATCGCGGCGTTCATGCAGAGCCGCATCGAGGCGAACCTTCCCGGCGCGGGCGATGCACCCGGTGGCATGGGCGGCGGTTCCCTGCCGCCGGCGGTGGCCGCGCCGTTCGCGGATGCGATGGCGCAGACGATGCTGATGCCGGCAGTGCTCATCCTGGTCGGGGTGATCGCGGTGCTGTTCCTGCGCGGCAAGCCGTCTTCCGCGGTCGACCTCCGCTAGACGGCCGCGTCGGTTTGCGCTCGCCGCATTCGTCTGCTGGGCTGAGGCGATGACGATCGCTCTCATCCGCCCCACCACCGAACTGTTCGACAGCTGGTCATCGGCCATGGCTGAATTCGGCGATGGCCACATCGACGGCTCGGGGCTGACCGCTCCGGTGACCCCCGACCGGGCCACGCTCGATGCGCTCATCACGAAGGCCACGCTGTTCGCCGACCCGCACGCGGAGCTGCCGGCGGGGTTCGTGCGCGACGACATGTACTGGATCGTCGATGGCGCAGAGGTCGTGGGCACGCTGTCGTTCCGTCACGAGCTGAACGACTATCTCCGCGAGGTCGGCGGCCACATCGGCTACGCGGTCAGGGAATCCCGCCGGCGCCGGGGATATGCATCGGCTGGGCTCGCGCTGAGCCTGGAGCGCGCTCGGGAGGTCGGGCTCGAACGAGTGCTGCTGACGTGCGATGACGACAACATCGGATCGGCTCGCACGATCGAGCGTGCCGGCGGCGTGCTGCAGGACGTCACGGACCAGTCGGCCCGCGGACACGGACTGATGCGCCGCTACTGGATCACGTTGTAGCAGGCGCAGCCGGAGCGGACCGGCGGCACGGGCGACACGCCGTCGCCGGATAGGGTGGTTGGTCGACGACCATCCCGGCAGCACATCTGTCGCCGATCCGATCCGAGGAGCATCCGTCGTGATCCCCAATCCCTCTCCTGCGCCCGCGCGCCTGCGCACGCTCGGACGCACCGTCGGGGTGATGGCGCTCACGGCGTTCATCGCGGCCGGCGCGCTGCTCGGCGGAGCATCCGCCGCCACAGCGGCTGACACCGAGACCTACGTCATCGGAACCGACACGACCTTCGCACCGTTCGAGTTCACCGACGAGAACGGCGACCTCGTCGGCATCGACATGGATCTGCTCCGCGCCATCGCGAAGGATCAGGGCTTCGAGGTCGAGATCCGCCAGCTCGGATTCGACGCGGCCGTCCAGGCGCTGCAGGCCAATCAGGTCGATGCCGTCATGGCGGGCATGTCGATCACCGAGGAGCGCGAGAAGACCTTCGACTTCAGCGAGCCGTACTTCACCAGCGGCATCCAGCTCGGAGTCCTCGAGACGAGCGACATCCAGTCGCTCGACGACCTCGACGGCGAGGCCGTGGCGGTCAAGACGGGGACGCAGGGACAGACCTTCGCGGAGGAGAACCAGGAGAAGTACGGCTTCCGCGTCACGCCCTATCAGGACACCACCGACATGGTGGACGCCGTCAAGGCCGGCCAGGCTGTCGGCTACTTCGAGGACTTCCCCGTGCTGGCGTACGGCATCCAGCAGGGATCGGGCTTCCGCCTCATCGGCGAGCCGGAGCTCGGCGGTGAGTACGGTTTCGCGGTCAACAAGGGGCAGAACCCCGAGCTGATCGAGATGTTCAACGCCGGACTGGAGAATCTCCAGGCCTCGGGTGACTACGACAAGATCGTCGACACCTACCTGGCCGGCGGTGAGGTGTCGGCGCAGGCGACCGACATCTTCTCGGTGGCCGTGAAGTACTGGCCGGCGCTGATGGAAGGCCTCTGGCTCACGATCCTCGCGACCATCGTCGCGATCGTGGCGGCGTTCATCCTCGGTCTCATCTTCGGCTTCGGGCGAGTATCGGCCTTCGCGCCGTTCCGCTGGCTGGCCACCGCGTACGTGTACGTCTTCCGAGGCACGCCGATCCTCGTGCAGGCGTTCTTCGTGTTCTTCGCCATCCCGCAACTGTTCCCCGGACTCACGTTCAACCCCTTCGTCGCCGGCGCGATCACGCTCTCGCTGAACACCGGTGCGTACATGACCGAGATCATCCGCGGCGGCATCCAGGCGGTCGACCCGGGTCAGTCCGAGGCATCGCGCTCCCTCGGCCTCGGGCACTGGAAGACGATGCAGAAGGTCGTCCTGCCCCAGGCCTTCCGCATCATGATCCCGTCGTTCGTCAATCAGGGCATCATCACCCTCAAGGACACGTCGCTGATCAGCGTGATCGGACTCGCCGAGCTGACGTTCGTGTCCCGCCAGATCATCGCCTCGACGTACCTGTCAGCCCAGGTGCTGACGATCGTCGCCGTCATCTACTTCGTCGTGATCACGCTCCTCACGCTGCTCGCGAACCGCCTGGAGAGGAAGTTCAACGCATGAGCAAGATCGACGTCAGAGACCTGCACAAGTCGTTCGGCGACAACCACGTGCTCAAGGGCATCGACCTGACGGTCGAGGACGGCGAGGTCATCGCGGTCATCGGCCCGTCAGGATCGGGCAAGTCCACGCTGCTGCGCTGCCTCAACAAGCTCGAGGAGCCCACCTCCGGTCACGTCGTCATCGACGGGGTCGACCTCACCGACAAGAGCGTGAAGCTCGATGAGGTGCGTCAGCGCATCGGCATGGTCTTCCAGCACTTCAACCTGTTCCCGCACATGACGGTGCTCGAGAACATCACCCTCGCGCCCATCGAGCTCGGGCGGCTCTCCAAAGCCGGGGCCCGCGAGCGGGCGCTCTCGCTGCTCGCCCGCGTCGGACTCGAGGAGAAGGCGGATGCGAAGCCGGCGTCCCTCTCCGGCGGTCAGAAGCAGCGGGTCGCGATCGCCCGCGCCCTGGCGATGGATCCCGAGATCATGCTCTTCGATGAAGCGACGAGCGCGCTCGACCCCGAGATGGTCGGTGAGGTGCTGCAGGTGATCCGGGACCTCGCGTCCGGCGGTATGACCATGGTCCTCGTGACGCACGAGATGGGCTTCGCCCGCGAGGTCTCCGGTCGCACCGTGTTCATGGACGGCGGTGTGGTGGTCGAGGAGGCCCCGCCCGCCGAGCTGTTCGGCGCTCCGAAGAACGAGCGTCTGAAGGACTTCCTCTCCAAGGTGCTCTGAGCCCGCGCGCGCTGGCGCGGCTTTCCGTGCTCCTCCATCGCCGAGTTCACGGGAACTCGCCGAGTGCACGGCCTACCCACGTCAAGAAGCCGTGTACTCGGCGACAGGCCGTGCACTCGGCGACGGGGCGCCGCGCGAGCTACTCGGCGACGCGCGCTGCGATGTCGGTGCGGAAGTGCGAACCGTCGAGGCCGATGCGGCCGATCGCGTCGTAGGCGCGCTCGCGCGCCGTGCGGAAGTCGGATGCCACGGCGACGACGTTGAGCACGCGGCCGCCGGTCGCGACCAAGGAGCCCCCGGGAGCATCCGGCCCGGCGGTGGCGGCGTGCACGACGCGGACGCCCTCGACGGCGCCGGCATCCGCCAGTCCTTCGATCGGGCGGCCGGTCTGCGGCGCCTCGGGATATCCCTCGCTGGCGAGCACGACGGTGATCGCCACGTCGTCGGAAAACGACGGCTGCGGCTGGTCCTCGAGGGTGCCGGATGCCGCGGCGAACAGCAGCTCGGAGAGCGGCGTGATCAGGCGGGGGAGCACGACCTGCGTCTCGGGGTCGCCGAAGCGGGCGTTGAACTCGATGACGCGGACGCCCTTGTCGGTGAGGATCAGCCCGGCGTACAGCAGGCCGATGAACGGCGTGCCCTCGGCATCGAGCTGACGGATCACGGGGAGGGCGACATCGCGGGTGACCTCGTCGACGAACGCCTGCTCGCTGCCGAACTGATCGTCCAGCCAGGGCAGTGGCGAGTATGCGCCCATGCCGCCGGTGTTGGGCCCGGCGTCGCCGTCGAGAGCGCGCTTGAAGTCCTGCGCCGGGCTGAGCGCCCGCACGGTGTCGCCGTCGCTGAGGAAGAAGAGCGAGACCTCGGGACCGGAGAGGAACTCCTCGATCAGCACGGGGCCGGCCGGCAGATAGTGCGCGGCGTGGGCGAGCGCCTCGGCGCGGTCCGAGGTGACGATGACGCCCTTGCCTGCGGCGAGTCCATCGGCCTTCACGACATAGGGAGCGCCGAGGTCGTCGAAAGCTGCTTCGATGTCGGCGGCGGTGGTGGCGCGCACGGCGCGCCCAGTGGGCACGCCCGCGGCATCCATCACCCGCTTCGCGAAGGACTTCGATCCCTCCAGCGCAGCGGCGGCCTTGCCCGGGCCGAAGACGGGGATGCCATGTGCGCGCAGCGCGTCGGCGACGCCGGCGACGAGCGGCGCCTCGGGGCCGATCACGACGAGGTCGATGGCGTGCTCGTTCGCGAACGCGGTGACCGCGCCGCCGTCGAGCGGGTCGACGCTGACGGGGGTGGCATCCTGCGCGATCCCGGCATTGCCGGGCGAGACGAGGATGTCGTGCGGCGTCTGCTCTGCGCGCAGGGCGAGGATGATCGCGTGCTCACGGGCACCGGAACCGAGGACAAGGATCTTCACCCGTCCAGACTACCGAGGGTGCCGGCCAGGGTTTCGGTCCGTGACTGCGGAGTTGTGAACCGCGAGCCTCTCAGACCGGCCGCTCGTCGGCGACGTCCCACGGCACCGTCCAGCCGGCCGCGTCGAAGATGCCGTCGAGCACCATCGCCGTGAAACCCCAGACGATCGTGCCGTCGACGTCGAAGGCCGGTGCGCGGAAGGTGAGGTCGCCGTGCTGTCGAACCGACGTGTACCGCGTCGCCGGATCCAGCAGCCGGGCGACCGGCACCCGGAACACCTCGACCGTCTCGGCATGATCGACGGCCGCGACCCGGGAGGGCATACGCCACCACGCAAGCACGGGCGTCACCCGATTGTTGCTGACCGCCAGCGGGATCGCGGGCAGCCGCGCCAGCACCTCGACGCCGGTCGGGTCGAGTCCGGTCTCCTCCTGTGCTTCGCGCAGCGCCGTCGCGATGGCGTCGTCGTCGCCCGGGTCCCGGCGTCCGCCGGGGAACGACACCTGCCCGGGGTGGGAGGAGAGCGTCGACGCGCGGCGCTGCAGCAGCACGTCGAGATCGCGGGCCACGGCTGCGTCGGACGGCGGAGCCGGGATGCTGTCCAGCACGCCGAAGAGGACGAGTACCGCCGCATCGTGGGCGGCGTCCGAGTCCGCGAGCTGCGGGAACCGTCCGCTCCAGTCATAGGCCGAGGTCGCGGCGAGCAGCTGGGCGCGGGCCCCCTCCGGATGCGGCGTGCTCATGGTCAGAGCCTAATCCGCGCGAGCTTGCAGCGGCTGGGCGGATCAGGACGCCGAAAGCACGAGTTCGAACCGCTCGCACAGAACCGGCATGTCCGGGGCGAACCCGTGCGGGTTCTCGGAGTGCTGCCGCCAGTAGCGTTCGTGGATCTCGCGCCATGCCTGGAGAGTGCGGTCCCCTTCGCCCTCGGCATGCGCGTGCGCTTCGTCGACTTCGTCGAACGGGACCACACGCGCCAGCGTGGTGCGGATCACCGCCCGTGGCACGGCCGCACCGTCAAGGATGATGCTGAGGTCGCCGGCGGTCGGCATAGGATCGCCCGCCGCCTCGTAGTCCCACACGGCCGACGCTGTGCCCGTCTTGATGCCGGAGAGCACGAGTTCGAGCAGCCCGTCGGCGTGTGCGACCGTCGAGCCGAAGGCCCACGCCTCCGGTGCGTCGATGGGGAGTTCTGGGACCTGGGAGCGGGCCTGCGCCCAGAACGAGGCGACGGCTTCGGCGGACGCGGTGATCATCTTGGTCGGCTCCGCTTTCGAGAGAGGGGCGGGTCACTCACGCTACCTGCTCCCGCGCGGCCGTACCCGCAGCTAGGCTCGGCGTCGGCGGGACGACGCAGTGTGCGGGGAGGGATGACCGACCGATGGCCAAGAGGATCGACACGGGCGACGGACGAGCGGCGCTCGACGGAGTGCGCGCCGCGGATGCCGCAGGGGAGAAGCCGCCGCGCACCGAACTCGCGACGGCCGTCCGGTACCTGCTGCAGCTGCTCGACGAGAAGGCTCCTGGGAACAGCGTCGAGGTGCGCGTGCCGCCGTTCGGCGCGGTCCAGGTGATCCAGGGGCCCCGGCACACGCGAGGCACACCGCCGAACGTTGTGGAGATGGACGCCGCGACCTGGATCGCGGTCGCCACGGGTTCCGAGCGCTGGGCGGATGCCGCGGCATCCGGCCGCATCAGCGCCTCGGGCACCCGCGCCGACCTCAGCGACGTGCTGCCGTTGCGCCCGTAGGCGTCGCGGCGCCCACCACCGCCGGTGCCGCCGATCGGTGGGACAATGGAGCCATGGCTCCCACCGATTCCCACCAGACCGTCGAGGCGACCATGCGCCGCGTGCCGCGGTACGGCGTGTTCATGGGCATCGGCGTCGTGCTCGGCATCATCGCCGCCGGCATCATCACCATGACGGGGAGCTACGAGGAGTCCGTCGCCCTCGATGTCGTCTACCCGCCGAGTCAGGTGTTCGGCTTCGCCCTGCTGTGGACGGTGCCGATCGGTCTCGCCCTCGGCGGGGTCGTCGCTCTGATCCTCGAGCGGGCCGGACGGCGCCACGATCGTGTCGTCCGCGTCGACCGCGAGACGATCACCGAGTCCGACTGACCGCGGCTACGCCAGTTCGGCGATGATCGGGCGGATCGCCGCATCGAATGCGACGACGTCCCGCCGCATGCCGTCGGTGACGGCGACGGTGAGCGCGCCGATCCACCAGATCCCGCGCTGCGAGAACGGCAGCACCTGGACGTTCAGCTCGAAGGAGTGCGCGCGTCGCCCGATCTCGCGTTCGAACTCGGCGATCGCGCTCGCATAGGCGCGGTACGCATCGCCGCCGGGGTGGGCGGCGCCGGATCTGCTGGTCGTCGAGCCGCGGATCGAGCGCAGGTAGCGGTCGTGCGCCGATCGTGCATAGCGGAGGGCCGACTCCGCATGCGGGGCGATCGCCGCGCGCAGCTCTTCGGCTCCCGTCGCCGGCAGGGCGACCAGCGTCTCGAAGCCGTCGACGAGTTCGAGCGGCACCCCGGATGGATGCGCGCGCGGTTCGACCGTCATGTCCCAGTAGTCGCGCCACTGGGCCTCGACCGCGGGTGAGGCGTCCGGCGCATCCGGTGCTCGCACGGGCAGCTCGCGAAGGCTCGGCAGGTCCTCCGGCAGACGCACGCCGAGGGTCTGCCGGAGAGCGAGCGCGAGGAGCACGGGGACGCTCGCGTCCTCGCGGATCAGCCACTGCGGCTTGTCGGCCATGGCCCCATCGTAGGCGCGTCCGTGCCGGGCGTCGGGGGTCTCTTTCGGCGGAGTGCCGCCCTCCGCGTGGGCGGTAGGCTGGAGGGGTGGCAGACTCCCCCACCAACACGTACGCCGCAGCAGGTGTCGACACCGCTGCAGGCGATCTGGCCGTCGAACTCATGAAGTCCTCCGTGCGCGCGACGCACGGCCCCGAAGTGCTCGGGGGCGTCGGCGGATTCGCCGGCCTCTTCGACGCCAGCGCGCTTCTCGGCTACCGGCGTCCGCTGCTCGCCAGCAGCACCGACGGCGTCGGCACGAAGGTCGCCATCGCGCAGGCCATCGACAAGCATGACACGATCGGCCAGGATCTGGTCGGCATGGTCGTCGACGACATCGTCGTGGTAGGCGCGAAGCCGCTCTTCATGACCGATTACATCGCCTGCGGCAAGGTCGTCCCCGAGCGCATCGCCGACATCGTCCGCGGCATCGCCCAGGCCTGCTCGGCCACCGGCACCGCCCTCGTCGGCGGCGAGACCGCCGAGCACCCCGGCCTGCTCGGGCCGCGCGACTACGACGTGGCGGGTGCGGCGACCGGCGTCGTCGAGGCCGACGGCATCCTCGGTGCCGATCGTGTGCAGGACGGCGATGCCGTCATCGCCGTGGCCTCCAGCGGTCTGCACTCCAACGGATTCTCTCTCGTGCGCCACATCGTCACCCGCGCCGGCATCGGCTACGGCGACAACGCCGCCGACTTCGGGACGACCTGGGGTGAGGCTCTGCTCGAGCCGACGCGCCTCTACACGCTACCGCTGCTGCGCCTGATCGAGACGCTCGGCGGCGGACACGGCGGCGGCGTGCACGCCCTCAGCCACGTCACCGGCGGCGGCATCGCGGCGAACCTCGCACGCGTGCTCCCACAGGGCAGCTGGGCCGAGGTGGACCGCAGCACATGGTCGCCGAGCCCGGTGTTCCGCGTGCTCAGCGACATCGCCGGTTCCACTCTCGAGTCCGCTGAGGGCACGTGGAACCTCGGCATCGGCTTCCTCGCGGTCATCGCCGCAGACAAGAAGGATGCCGCGATCGCGGCGCTGTCTGCCGAGGGCATGCCCGCGTGGCAGGTCGGAACCGTGCATCTCGAAGGCTCCGCCTTCGGCGCGCGGCCGGCCGGAGAATTCGAACAGGGCGCCAAGGGCGTCGACGGCGGAGCGGTGCGCCTGGTCGGCGCGTACGCGGACGGAGCGAAATAACACCCCATGTGCGGCATCGTCGGAATGGTGGGGACAGCCCCGGTCAATCAGGACATCTACGACGCACTCCTGCTGCTGCAGCATCGCGGCCAGGATGCGACGGGCATCGCCACGGCGGAGCCCAACGGCATCATGCACAACGCGAAAGCGCAGGGAATGGTGCGCGAGGCGTTCCGCACCCGTGACATGCGCGCGCTGCTCGGCAATGTCGGCCTCGGCCACGTGCGCTACGCCACCAAGGGGACCGCCTCCAGCGAGGAGGAGATGCAGCCGTTCTACGTGAACGCACCGTACGGCATCATCCTCATCCACAACGGCAACCTCACCAACACCCGTGAGCTCACCGCCGACATGGCGCAGCGCGACCGCCGGCACTTGAACTCGTCCAGCGACACCGAGCTGCTGCTGAACGTGCTGGCCGGCGAACTGCAGTCCACGACCTCTGCCGTGGACCTCGAGCCGGAGCGCGTCTTCGAGGCCGTGGCCCGCACCCAGGAGCGCATCGAAGGCGCCTATGCGGTGATCGCCGTGATCGCCGGCTATGGTCTGCTCGCGTTCCGCGATCCCTTCGGCATCCGCCCGCTCATCCTCGGACACCGCGTCGGCCGCGACCAGGATGGCAACCCCCAGGGGGACGAGTGGGTCGTCGCCAGCGAGTCGCTCGTGCTGGAGAACGCCGATTACGAGGTCGTCCGCGAGATCGAGCCCGGCGAAGCGGTGTTCATCACGAGCGAGGGCGAGCTGCACAGCAAGCAGTGCGCGGCGGACCCCAAGCTCACCCCCTGCGCGTTCGAGTACGTCTACCTCGCCCGTCCCGACTCGGTGATGAACGGCATCTCGGTCTACGAGTCGCGTCTGCGGATGGGCGACCGGCTCGCCGACACGATCGCCAAGCACGTGCCGATGGACAAGATCGACGTCGTCATGCCGATCCCCGACTCGTCGCGGCCCGCCGCCATGGAGGTCGCCCGCAAGCTCGGGATCGAGTACCGTGAGGGCTTCTACAAGAACCGCTACGTGGGACGCACCTTCATCATGCCCGGCCAGGCGGTGCGCAAGAAGAGCGTGCGGCAGAAGCTCAACGCGATGTCCACGGAGTTCCAGGGCAAGAACGTGCTTCTCATCGACGACTCGATCGTGCGCGGCACGACGAGCAAGCAGATCATCCAGATGGCCCGCGACGCCGGTGCGAAATCGGTCACCTTCGCGTCGGCTGCGCCTCCGGTGCGGCATCCGCACGTGTACGGCATCAACATGCCGTCGCGTCACGAGCTCATCGCGCATGGCCGCACCATCCCGGAGATCGCCGAGGAACTGGGCTGCGACCACCTCGTCTACCAGGAGGTTGACGACCTGAAGGCGGCGATCACCGAAGGGTCGGCCGTGACTGAGCTCGACATGAGCTGCTTCGACGGCCGCTATGTCACCGGCACCGTCTCCGACGAGTATCTGGCGTGGGTGGAAGGATCGCAGACCTCATGACGAACGCGAGTGTGCGGCCGCTGTGGAAAGGCCGGGCGCTCGCGCTGGTGGGGATCCTGCTGGTCGCCTTCTCGCTGCGATCGGCCGTCGCCTCGCTGTCGCCGGTGGTCGATCACATCGATCGCGACTTCACGTTGTCGCCGGTCGTCATCGGGCTGATCGGTGCAGCGCCGCCGGTGTGCTTCGCGGTCTTCGGCCTTCTCACGCCGCTGTTCGAGCGTCGCTTCGGTCTGGAACGGGTCGCCGTCGTCGCGATCGCGGTGATGGCGGCCGGTCTGCTGCTGCGCGGCTTCGCGTTCGACGCGACCACATTGCTCGGTGCCACCGCGCTCGTGTTCGCCGGTGTCGGCTCCGGCAACGTGCTGCTGCCCCCGTTGGTGAAGAAGTACTTCCCCGATCGGCTCGGCGTCATGATGACGCTGTACTCCACGATGATGGCCGTCTCGACCTTCCTGCCGCCGATGCTGGCCGTTCCGGTGGCCGACACGCTGGGCTGGCGGGTCTCGCTGGGCATGTGGGGCGTCTGTGCGGCGCTCGCCCTGATCCCGTGGCTGACGCTGCTGATCCAGGGTCGGACGGATGCTGTCGCCGACCTTTCGCCGGCCGCGGAGCCCGATCCTCAGGTGATCACCACGCGGACGCACCTCGAGCCGGATGCCGTCGAGGTCGCCACCGGTCCGATCTCCGTCGCTCCGGCGAACCCCCGGGTCTTCGGACGCATGTGGCGACTCCCGCTGGCGTGGGCGCTCGCCCTCGTGTTCGGCACCTCGTCGACCATCGCGTACGTGTCGTTCGCCTGGCTGCCGGCGCTGCTGGTCGATGTGGGCGGCGTGACGCCGGCGACAGCCGGCTTCCTGCTCTCGTTGTTCGCTCTGGTCGCGCTGCCGTGCTCGATGGTCGTGCCGATCCTCGTCGTGCGGTTCGAGGCGACGAGACCGCTCTTCTTCGTCGCGGCCGGTGCCGGGCTCGTCGGGCTCGCCGGCCTGTTCTTCATCCCCACCGTCGCGCTCGCCGTCTGGGTGATGATCTTCGGGCTCTCGGCGATCATGTTCCCGTTGAGCCTGGTGCTGCTCAGCATCCGCGCCCGGACGCCGGAGAGCGCCGTCGCGCTGAGCGGATTCGTGCAGAGCATCGGCTACTCGATCGCCGCCGTCTTCCCGCTGCTGATCGGCCTGCTGCACGAGGTCACCGGCGGCTGGCAGGTGCCGCTGATCGTGGTGGCCGCCGTGATCGTCATCGCGATGCCCGCGGGCTACGTCGCCGGGCGTCGCCGGACGATCGAGGACGAGTGGGAGCGCCGGTACGGTCGCTGGTGACCCGCTGAAACGAAGAATCCCCCGTGCAGCGCACGGGGGATCTCGAGGAACAGGTGGCTACGCCTTCTCCAGCTCGTCCTCGTCTTCGTCTTCGTATTGATCTGCCCACTTGTCGACGTACTCGTTCTCGTCGCTCGGGTGCGCGAGCTCGCGCTCGAGCGCCGAGTAGTTCACCGACGGACTGTACGACTTGAGTTCGCGGGCGATCTTGGTGTGCTTCGCCTTCTGACGGCCACGGCCCATGCGCGACCCCCTTCACGAGTTGAGGTGCGGGCAAACTCAGGCCCGACGCATTCACGACACCGGCGTGCGGCCGGTAAGAGTAGCATTCAGAATAGCACGCGCGTAAGGGCCTCTGGCCGCTGCCAGGCTGGTGAAGGGATCGATCCTCATGTCAGACAACACCTCCACTCCATCCGATGAAGCCGCGCAGAACGCGGCGCTGCAGAAAGCGGTGATCGTCGGGATGCAGCCCGGCCAGGCCAGGCATGTCGTCGATGAAGCGGCTCGCTACGCCCGCCTTCTGAGTTCACCGCTCGTCGTCGTGCATGTCGACGTCACGCGCTTCGTCACCTACGAGGACCCGGACGGGTATGTGCACTCGGCTCCCATCGATCTCAACCTCGACGTCGGCGCGGCGGAGTTCGACGCCGTGCAGGAAGAGGCGGCGAAGCTGCTCGACGGCACCGGCGTCACCTGGACGGCACGGCAGCTCGTGGGCGACCCGGCTCTGGCGATCAAGCAGCTCGCGAACAAGATCGATGCGCAGCTGATCGTCGTCGGCACGCGCAAGCGCGGCATCGGCGAATCGATCAGGGAGTTCTTCACCGGTTCTGTCGCCGCGCGGCTCGCCCACCGGCAGCATCGCTCGATCCTCGTGGTCCCGCTCGGCGAACCGGTGCCGGACGACCAGAAGGAGATCTGGCCCGAGTCGTAGGCCGTCGGCATCCGCTGTCGTCTTCTCTCCGCCCCGGGAGAGGGCTGAGGAACCGCCCGAGATGCGGAGAGTTCCTGCGAACTCATCCGGATCCCGGGCGGCACGCCGGATCTGAGGCGGGGATGCCGAGACGATCGCCGAGCGGGGTCAGCGCCCGAGCGCGTTCAATCCGACCGTGACGCCGCGCGCGGCAGCATCCAGTGCGCCCTCGAGCTCGGTGACGACGGATGCCGGCAGCTCGCCGCCCCGCGCGACATGCGTGCGCAGGTCGGTGCGCACCTGCGCACGGAACGCGTTGATCAGGGCATCCGCGCGATGCAGCTCTTCGCGGCTGGAGACGCGTGCATTGTCTGCAGCAGATCGAGGTCGTGCCTTCGCCGAGCTCCGCTCGTCCTTCTCGGCCGCTGCGAGGTCGGCGCGCAGGCTCTTCATGGCATCCTGCACGCTCTGACGCACCTCGTTGGCGATCAGCCGCACGGAGTCGGCGAGACCCGATTCGATCCCGGCGAGATCCCCTTCACGGGAGGCGAGTTCCGCACGACCGGCCTCGGTGATCGCGTAGATCGTGGTGCGGCCGTCGACGGTCTTCGTCACCAGGCCCTCCTCCTCGAGCTTCGCGAGCCGAGGATAGATGGTGCCGGCGCTGGGCGTGTAGGTGCCGCCGGTGCGATCGGTCAGGGCCTGGATGATGCCGTAGCCGTGCTGCGGCGCCTCGGCGAGAAGCGACAGCAGGTACAGGCGCAGGTCGCCGTGCGAGAAGACGGCGGGGCTCATGATTCCCACTCCGCGTCGTCGGCGACGGATGCCGTCGCCCGGCGCAGCACCGTGATCGATCCGGAGACCGTGTTGGCGCGCACGTCGACGAAACGTCCGGCGAGCTCGCCGGTCGAGCCGGTGTAGTTGCTCGGGCCGGAGGAACTGCGCTCGACCCCGTCGATCAGGATCCGGCCGCTCAGCGAGCGCGCCACGTAGTTCGCGGGGAGCGACTCGTCGAGGCGGATGGTGCTGGAACCGGCGACCGTGTTCAGGTTGATCGTGTTGACGTCTCCGGCGGCATCCACCAGGGCCGAGCCGGAGACCGTGTCGATCGTCGCCTTGCGCACGGCGCCCATGACCGCGACATCGCCGGAGACGCTGTTGGCGCTGAGCGTGCCGGTGAGGCCGCGCACCTGCACGTCGCCGGAGACCGAGTTCACCGTCAGATCGCCGATGAGCGTGTCGACGATGATGTCGCCGGAGACCGTGCTCAGACGGGTGTCGTTGCTGATCCCGGAGACGAGGGCTCCGGCGCTGACGACTCCGAGGTTGAGCGCGATCGCGCGAGGCACGGCGACGCTCACTTCGGCGCGGGGTCCGCCGGAGCCGAAGTTCCGGAACACCTCGAGGAAGTTGTCCCAGCCCAGCTGGGGGTGGTCGATCTCGACCTCGCCGCCACTGGACTCGATGCGGAGGTCCTTGATGGTGACGCCGTGCACCTCGATGCGGATGCCCGGCTCGTCGTGCGCGATGACGTCGATCTGTCCGCCGACGAGGCCCACCTTGAGGCGCGTCGCGGATTCGATGTCGATGACGCGTTCCTCGCCGGGGGCGATGAGCCACTTCTCGGTCATGTCTGCTTCTCCTGTGTCTTGGTTCGCGATATATCGCGTGCAACCAGAGTAACACGATATATCGCGAGTATGTCAAGACGGGAGGCGTTCAGAGAGCGCAAATGGCTGCATCCGGGGTGCGGATGCAGCCATTTGCGCTCTTCGAACGGTGAAGGCGCGGCTCAGATCGCCGGTGCCGTCACGGAGTTGTTGCTGGTGTCGCGATCCTCGAAAAGCGGCGGGAAGGTCACCGTACTGGTGTGCTCGGGGTACACGTACTCGCGGGGGGCCGAATCGACCTCGACGTCGAGGCCGAGGGTGAGTGTCTGCCCGCTCGGGATGGCGAGGTTCAGCGGAATCTGGTACCCGTTCTGCAGATTCCCCGTGGGAGCGCCGATCGACGCGAGGACGTCGTTTCCGTTCAGGACGGCGCTGGTGACCGTGATGCCGGTGTAGACGCCGGTGAACACGTTCGGGTTCGTGCTGAGAAGGCTCGTCGGCCCGTGTACGGAGATCGATCCGCTGCTGTCCAACTCGCCGGGTGCGAGAGAGGAGATCGAGACGCTGGCGGGCTTGTACACGGTGAACGCCGCGCCGCCTGCTGCGCTGGGGATGGTGTCCGTCGTCCACGTCGCCGTCACGCCGGCGTCGAACGTGTCGAAGTAGGTCGGGGTCAACGTCACGGTGTTGTCCGATGGCGTCGGGTCGGTGCCACCGGAAGGCAGGATCGAGACCGAGGAGGGAGCGATGTCCTCGTACCAGTCCTCGGTGATCGAGCCGTAGGAGATGAGGATCTCCGCCTCGGCGCCGTCCGCGGGGATCGCGATCGGGAGGCTGAAGATCGCGGTCGTCGTGTTGCCCGTCGTCGTCGTGGTGAGCAGCGTTGCGGCCTGAGCGTCGATGGTGGCGCTGGGCGCACCGAAGATACGGGCGTCGAACGTCATCACGAGGTTCGCTCCCGGCGTCGGAGTATCGCCGACGGTGGTGGCGCCGTATCCACCGAGAATGGCGATCCGGTAGCCGCGCAGGCCGTCCGGACTCCGGCCGAAGATCGTGTCGCCGAACGAGTATCCGCGAAGGCGCAGATCGACCGCCACGCTTGCGGCGGCGAGCGGTGTCGCGACCGCGAGGGCGACCACGGGAGCCGACCAGGCGGACGCTTTCAGGATCGTGCGGCGGCTGAGGCCGCCCGTCTGTGCGTTCTCGAGTGCAGGCATGATGAAGCTTCTCCTCCGGTGGCTTCGGGAACAGTTCCCCTGCCCCACCGACCAGGCTAGTCAATCAATCGATCGAATGTGCCGGTTCAGAAGGCCGGCGGCGTATGCCAGATCCGATCGATGTAGTCGCGGATCGACCGATCGGAGGAGAAGAACCCGCAGCGGGCGACGTTGAGGATGGCCGATCGCGTCCACGCATCCTGGTCGGCGTAGGCGGCATCCACTCGATTCTGAGCCGCGATGTAGGCGGCGTAGTCGGCGAGCACCATGAAGCGGTCCTCGTAGAGGAGGTTGGACACGACCGGCTCGAAGACCGAGCGGTCACCGCCCGAGAACGCACCGGAGGCGATCAGGTCGACGGCCCGGCGCAGTCCCTCATCGGCCTGGTAGAACTCGCTGGGCCGATACCCGCGGAGGGCGAGCTCCTCCACCTTCGGTTCGCTCATGCCGAACAGGAAGAAGTTCTCGTCTCCGACGAGCTCGCGGATCTCGACGTTCGCACCGTCGTCGGTGCCGATCGTGAGCGCTCCGTTCAGGGCGAACTTCATGTTGCCGGTGCCCGAGGCCTCCTTTCCGGCGAGCGAGATCTGCTCGGAGAGATCTGCAGCAGGGATCACGCGCTCGGCGAGGGTCACGTTGTAGTTCGGCGGAAAGATCACCTTCAGTCGGCCCTCGACGCGCGGATCGGCGTTGACGACACCGCCGACGGCGTTGATGAGGTGGATGATCCGCTTCGCCATCGCGTAGCCGGGAGCGGCCTTCGCGCCGAAGACGAAGGTGCGTGGCTGCACGTCGGCCGCCGCCACGCGCCCCGACGTGATGCCCTCGTAGGCGCTGACGATGTGCAGCACCTTGAGCATCTGCCGCTTGTACTCGTGCAGCCGCTTCACCATCACGTCGAGCATGTGCCCGTCGCTGACCTCGAAGCCGTCGCGTTCTCGCAGCACCTCGCTCAGGCGCCGCTTGTTCGCGGCCTTCACGCCGGCGAACGCCGTGCGGAACCCGGCATCTGCCGCGAACGGCTCGAGTTCGCGCAGGCGTTCGAGATCGGTGACCCAGCCGTCGCCGATCGCCGCGGTGATGAGCCCGGAGAGTTCGGGATTCGCCAGGCGCAGGAAGCGCCGAGGTGTGACGCCGTTGGTGACGTTGGTGAACTTGCCGGGATAGAACTCGTCGAAATCGGACAGCACCTTTTCGCGCAGCAGCTGGGAATGCAGTTCGGCGACGCCGTTGACCTGCGCACCGGCGACGGTCGCGAGGTAGGCCATCCGCACCGAGCGCTCGGGGCGCTCGGCGATGATCGACATGTTCCGGATGCGCATCTCGTCGTCGCCGAAGCGTTCGCGCACCTCCGCGAGGAACTCCTCGTTGATGCGGTAGATGATCTCCAGATGACGGGGGAGGAGCCGGCCCAGCAGGTCGACCGACCACACCTCGAGGGCTTCGGGCAGCAGCGTGTGGCAGGTGTAGGCGAAGCACTGCCGGGTGATCCCCCACGCGGCATCCCACTCCATCCCCCTCTCGTCGACGAGCACCCGCATGAACTCCGGCACCGCGATCACCGGGTGGGTGTCGTTGAGCTGGAAGATGACGCGTTCGGGCAGGGCGGTCAGGTCGAAGTCCTCGGCGAGCATGTTGTCGAGGAAGTCGTGGATGGATGCCGCGACGAAGAAGTACTGCTGCTGCAGCCGCAGCTCCTTGCCCTGCGGGGTCGAGTCCTCGGGGTAGAGCACCTTCGAGATGGTCGCGGCGTATGTCTGTGCACGGACGGCCTCCTCGTAGTCGCCGGAGTTGAAGATGCGCAGGTCGAAGGCATCAGTCGCCACGGCGTTCCACAACCGCAGCGTGTTCACGCGGCCGTTCTGGAACCCCGGCACCATGTAGTTGTACGGCACGGCCTGCACGTTCCATGCCGGGACCCATCGGGTGCGCGTCACGCCGCCGTCGTCGAATTGTTCGGTGTGCCCGCCGAAGGAGATGGTCTGCGCCGCCTCCGGGTGCGGGAACTCCCAGGGCGAGCCCATCGCCAGCCAGGCGTCGGGCTGCTCGACCTGCTGACCCTCGACGAAGGTCTGCCGGAAGATCCCGTACTCGTACCGGATGCCGTACCCGATGTTCGGCACGCCCATGGTGGCGAGCGAGTCGATGAAACAGGCGGCGAGCCGGCCGAGGCCGCCGTTGCCGAGACCGGGCTCGACCTCCTGCGCGCGCAGCTCGTCGAGGTCGATCCCGCACGCGGCGAGCGCTTCTGCAGCGATCTCGGTCAGGCCGCTCGCCAGCAGGTTGTTGTCGAGTTGGCGGCCGAGGAGATACTCGGCGGAGAGGTAGCAGACGCCCTTCGCCTGGGTCTCCTTCTGCAGACGGAGGTCTTCGAGCCATCGCGCCATCAGGTAATCGCGCACCGTGTAGGCGAGTGCGAGGTAGCGGTCGTTGGGGCTGGATGCCGAGAGCGCGACGCCGCAGTCGAAGTTGAGGTTGTGCAGGAACTCCTGCACGAAGCCGTCCACTGAACTCGGCGGGGCGGTCACGGGGGCGAGGGCGAGCGGGTGGCTGGCATGGCGGTTCTCGGGCACGTATCGACCGTAGCGACCGGGTGTATCGGCCGCATCAACGGGCCGTGAAGAGTTCCCGCTTGACATTGACGCTACGGCAACTTCTACGGTGGAGATATCGATAAGGAAGGAGGATGCCATGGACAGGCGTGACTGGTCGATCCAGGAGATCGCCCGCCTCGCGGGCACCACGAGCCGCACGCTGCGTCACTACGACGACATCGGCCTGCTCGCCCCCTCGCGCATCGCGCACAACGGCTACCGCCACTACGACGAGCAGGCGCTCGTGCGTCTGCAGCGCATCCTGCTGCTGCGGGAACTCGGCCTCGGCCTCCCGCAGGTGCGCGAAGTGCTCGAGAAGGAGCGCGGTGAGGCATCCGCGCTCGAGACCCACCTCGCGCTGCTGCGCGAGGAGCAGAGCCGGCTGGCGCGGCAGATCGCGTCGGTCGAATCCACCATCAACGCATTGAAAGGAGGTGAAACCCTCATGGCAGAGAACATGTTCGACGGTTTCGACCACACGCAGTACAAAGACGAGGTCGAAGAGCGCTGGGGCAGGAAGGCCTACGCCGACAGCGACCGCTGGTGGCGGGGGATGACGGATGCCGAGCGCACCGCCTGGCAGCAGCGCGTGTCCGATCTCGGACGCGACTGGATCACGGCCGCGGAGAGCGGCATCGATCCGGCATCCGCCGACGCCCAGGACGTCGCCCGACGCCACGTCGAGTGGCTGACGGACGTGCCCGGCACGCCGGCCGCCGCCCCCGGCGGCGACGCGAAGGCGTACGTGATCGGTCTCGGCGAGATGTACGTCGCCGACCCGCGATTCGGCGCCAACTACGCGACGAGCGCGGGCGGCACCCATGGCGCGGAGTTCGTCCGCGACGCCCTCCGCATCTACGCGGAGGCCAACCTGTAAGGACCCTCGGTTCGTTTCACAGAGCGCAAACGGCTCCATCCGGGCTCCGGATGGAGCCGTTTGCGCTATTCGAACGCAGCCGTACCGAGGCGTAGGGTCGTCGCATGGGCCGGCAGCGCAGACGCACCGAGGTGATGCCGATGTTCGCGGCCGCCGTCACGGCGTATGCCGCGAACTGCGCACTCGGAGCAGCGGTCGCCGCGAAGGTCATCGACACCTCCGGATTCCGCTGGCTGCACCACGTGCTCTACATCGCGACCTGCGTGACCACGGCGACAGCGATCGGCGTCGCGCGGCGGGCGGGACCGCGCAGCGCGAGCCGTCGCGCGGGACTCGCCCTGCTGCCGGCGGTCGTGCCGCTCGCGGCGATCCCGTACGTCGGGACGCACAGCCGGCGGCATCCGCTCGTCGCGCTCGCCGCGGCCCCGTTCCTCATCGCGGGCCTCGCCTTCGCCCTCCGCCCCGCCGACCGGAAGTGACCCCATGGAACTCCTCGACGCCATCCGCCGCCGCAAGACGACCAATGGGGCTTTCCAGCCCGACCCGGTCTCCGAGGAGCATCAGCGGCTGCTTCTGGAAGCTGCCGGGCGGGCGCCGTCGCAACTGAACAGCCAGCCGTGGCGATTCGTCGTGATCGAGAGCCGCGAGACGATCGACCGGATCGCGCGCATCTCCGGCGAGAGCATGACGGAGGCGATGTCGAACGGCACCTTCTTCGAGCGGTACAAGCCGTACTTCCGGTTCAGCCAGGCCGAGATGGAGGAGAAGCGCAACGGGATGCTGTTCGACAAGCTCCCCGCCCCGCTCCGGCCCTTCACCGGGCAGGTGTTCACGAAACGCGGGCAGACGCTCATGAACGCGCTCGGTGTGCCGAAGACGCTCGGTGCCGAGAACCGGAAGCTCGTCGCAGGCTCCCCACTGCTGATCGGCGTCATGCTCGACCGGAGCGAATATCGCCCGGGGCAGCTCTCGTCGTTCTACTCGGTGTTCAGCATGGGGGCGGCCATGGAGAACATCTGGCTCACCACCGTCGAACTCGGGATGGGCATCCAGTTCATCTCGTTCCCGATGGAGGTCCCCGGACGGTGGGATGAGATCGTGCAGCTCCTGCACGTGCCCGACGATCTCGAGCTCATGGCCGTCTACCGGCTCGGCTACCTGCCGCCCGAACAGCGCCGTCCGGCCATCGACTGGTCCAGCAGCCAGCGCCGGCTCGCCTCGCAGTACGTCTTCCGCGAGAACTGCGACACCCCGCAGCAGGGCTGGGACACCACCGCGCCCTGAGGGAGGCGTCAGCCTCGACCGGATCGGGGGAGTTGCGTCAGATCCTTCACCGCCGGGCCTTCGACGCGTGTGCCGTCGGGCGCGAAACGCGAGGCGTGCAACGGGCAATCCCAGGTGCATTCGGCGTCGTTCCAATCGAGCACGCCGCCCATGTGCGTGCACACCGCGGAGACGGCGCGCGTGACGCCGTCGACGGTCGAGACGCCGACCGGATGCCCCGCCCGGTTGGCCACGACGCCGGCGCCTTCGTCCGGCCGAGGAACCGGGACCGATCGCGATTCGGCGTCGGCCCATCCGGCGGCAGCGGCCGCCGCGACCCTCGCGCCCTCGATCGCGCCGCGCCCGAGGTCGGCGGGCACGGTCAGGCGCGTGCCGAGCGTGTTCATCCAGGAGGATCTCTCGCGCCGGCTCGTGCCGAGGATCTCGGCGGTGAGGCGCAATGCGGCCGCGGGTGCGTTCGACAGACCCCACTTGGCGTAGCCGGTGGCGAAGCGGATGGCGCCGACGCCGCGCGGCATCGCGCCGACGAAAGGAATCTGGTTGTGCGATTCGTAGTCCTGGGCCGACCAGCGATGCGTCTCCACCGCGCCGGGAAAGTGCTGCGCGGTCCACGCCACCAGGTCGTCGACGGCTGCCGTCTCGCCGTCGGAGCGCCCGACCGGATGGCCGTTCCCGCCGACGATGAGCTGAGCCACGCCGTCCGGGCCGTCGGCGCCGGAAACCGGTCGGATCGAACGCGTCGGGCTGTCCACCGAGAGGTAGGTCCCTTCCGTCACTCCGCCGGGCACCCGGAACGAGACGCAGTACGACCGCATGCCTCTGACCTTCGTGAAATACAGGCCTCGATCGAGGACGGGGGTCCCGGTCGCGAGCACGATGTGGTCGGCGAACACAGGTCCCTGCGTCGTCTCGACGCGCGGTGAGCCGAGAGCATGAGCGCCCGCGACGCGGATGCCGGTGAGCAGCGTCCCGCCTCCGTCGAGCAACTCGCGCACGAGCGCCAGCGCGACCGTCACCGGATCGATCGTCACCTGGTCCTCGAGCGCGACGGCGCCCGAGATCGGGAACGGGGCCGTCAGCTGGCCGGGTGCCAGCATCCTCGTACCGAGACCCGCCTCGCGAGCGGCGGCATGCTGCTCGCGCACGGTCTCCACGCCGTCCGGCGTCTGCGCGTAGGAATGGTCGGTGCGGCGCGTGTACGGGACTCCGGCGTTGTCGGCGAAATCGGTCAGCCAGTCCCTGCCCTCTCGATTAGCGTCGACATAGGCGCGCACGAGCGCGGCAGGGTGATGGCGACGGATCTCGGCGAGGCGCTTGCCCTGCAGAAGCGAGAGCTTGCCGGTGTTTCCGCCGCTGGCGAGTTCCGCCACTTCTCCGGCCTCGATCACGGCGACGTCGAGCCCCGCGCGCGTGAGCATGACCGCGGTCGTCAGACCGGTGAGCCCGGCGCCGACGACGACGACATCGTGCTGCGCTCCCGGTTCGAAGGTCGAGCCGGCGGGCATGGTCGTGTCGATCTTCCAGAGTGGCTTCATGTCGCCCAGTCAATGCGCACCGCCGTCGGGCGCCCACCCTCTTGACATCGAGATGATGTGCCGCAACAGGGCGACTAAAGTGACCAACGTGAACCTTCGCCGCGTCCTGCTCGTCGCCGCGGGCGGAACGGCCGGGACTGCAGCCCGGCTGGGACTCGGACTGGTCATACCGGACGCCGGGGGCTTCCCCGTCGCCGTGCTCGTCGCGAACCTGCTCGGCGCCCTGCTCATCGGCATCCTCACGGCGCGCCTGCCGAAGGCGACGGAGATGCGCCTGTTCCTCGGAACCGGCCTGCTCGGCGGGTTCACGACGTACAGCGCGTTCATGACGGGCACCGTGGGTCTGTGGGCGGATGCTCCGCTTCTCGCGGTCGCCTACGCGGTCGGCAGCCTCGTGCTCGGTCTCGCCGCGGCGACGCTCGGACTGCGCATCGGCCGGCCCCGTGCGGGAGCGGCCTCATGAGCCCGCTGCTGTTCTTCGGCGCCGCGGTCGCCGGTGGCGTGGGTGCGGTGCTCCGATATCTCGTCGATCTCGGTGTCGCGAAGCTCGCCGGACGCCGCTTCCCCTGGGGGATCCTCCTGGTGAATCTCACCGGCTCGTTCGCGCTCGGCCTCGTCACAGCGGCTCTGCCCGACCAGGCATTCCTCCTCGGTGCCGGCCTGCTCGGCGGCTACACGACGTTCAGCACCGCGATGCTCGACACGGTCGCCCTCTGGCGCGACGGCGCGCGGTGGGCATCGGTGTTCGATGCGGTGGGGATGCTCGCGCTCGCGCTCCTTGCCGCCGGCCTGGGTCTCACGCTCGGCTCCATGATCTGAACTCGCTCTTGCGCGGGTCGGCGGCACCGGCTAATCTCCTTGCTAATCGTTTAACACGCTCGAGCCGCAGACTCGAGCGATCGACCTCGCACCCGAAGCAACCGTCAAAGGAGACACCCATGGCACGCCTGCCCCACCGCACCCTCGGCGCCTTCGCAGCCTCAGCCGCAGCCGTTCTCGCGCTCAGTGCGTGCTCGCCCTCGACCGGGGGCGGAGGATCCTCCGAGGGCGGCGACGTCACCCTCAGCTACGCGATCTGGGACGAGAACCAGAAGCCGGCGATGGAGGAGATCGCCGCCGCTTTCACCGCGGCGAACCCGAACGTCACGATCGACATCCAGGTCACCCCGTACAAGGAGTACTTCACCAAGTTGCAGACCGCGGCCACCGGTGGATCGGCAGCCGACGTCTTCTGGATGAACGGCCCGAACTTCCAGCTGTACGCATCGAACGGTCAGCTCGCACCGCTCGACGATGCGGGGATCGATGCCGCTGACTACCCCGAGGGCCTGGTGGACCTCTACACATACGACGGCAAGCTCTTCGGCGCCCCGAAGGACTTCGACACCGTCGCCCTCTGGTACAACAAAGAGCTCTTCGACGCGGCCGGTGTCGCGTACCCGACGGCGGGCTGGACCTGGGATGACTTCACCGCTGCGGCGGGCAAGCTCACCGACCCCGCGAAGGGCCAGTTCGGCATCGCCGCCAGCCAGTACGGGCAGGAGAACTTCTACAACTCGATCGCCCAGGCCGGCGGCGAGGTCGTCTCGGCGGACGGCACCGAGACCGGTTACGGCACGCCGGAGGCCCTCGCCGGCATCGAGCTGTGGACCGACCTCATCGCGGCCGGATCGTCGCCGACGGCGCAGCAGATGACCGACACGAACCCTGAGGACTTCTTCCTCTCGGGCAAGGTGGCCATGTTCCAGAACGGCTCGTGGGCGGCGATCGCCTACGGTGACAACGCCGACATCGCAGACAAGGTCGATGTGGCTCCCCTCCCCGCCGGTGCCGAGGGAAACCAGAGCGTGATCCACGGGGTGGGCAACGTCGCCAACGCGAAGAGCCCGCACCTGACTGAGGCCAAGGCGTTCGCCGCCTTCGCGAGCGGTGAGGAGGCGGCGAAGATCCAGGCCGAGACCGGCACCGTGATCCCCGCCTTCAACGGCACTCAGCAGGGCTGGGTCGACGCGCTCCCGCAGTACGATCTGCAGGTCTACATCGACGCGCTCGAGACGGCCGTCCCGTACCCGGTCTCGAAGAACACCTCGGCGTGGACGAGCATCGAAAGCGAGATCCTCTCGCAGGTCTGGTCGGGCGCGGTCACGCCAGAGGCCGGAGTCGAGGACCTCGCCGAGAAGATGCAGGCCGCGCTGGACGCGGAGAAGGAGTAACGACGCATGAGCGTCGTCACGCCTCGCGCCGGCACCTCGGCAGGGCGGATGCCGGAGGCCCCCAGCCCCGGCATCCGCCGCCGTCGGCGCAGCCCCGGAGCCTCCCCCTGGTGGGCGCTGGTCTTCGTCGGCCCCACGGCCGCCGGCATCGCGGTCTTCTACCTCTGGCCCACCGTGCGGACCCTGATCATCTCCTTCACCAAGTCGGGTCCGTTCGGCGGCGCCGAATGGGTGGGGATCGAGAACTACGCGCGCCTCTTGCAGGACCCCGAGCTCATCGGAGCCCTCCGCAACACGGCGCTCTACACGGTGATCGCGCTCATCGGCATCCCGCTCGCGGTCGCGATCGCCGCGCTCCTGAACACGACAGGGCTCCGGGGCCGCAGCGCCTACCGGACCCTGTACTTCATCCCGGTCGTCACCATGCCGGCCGCGATCGCGCTGGTGTGGCGGATGATCTACAACGGCGACTACGGCGTGCTCAACGCTGGACTCGGCGCCATCGGGATCGACGGTCGCAGCTGGCTCACCGACCCGAACACCGCGCTCGTCGCCATCGCCGTCGTCGGCATCTGGGCGGGACTGGGCACCAACATCGTCATCTTCCTCGCCGGGCTCCAGGGCATCCCCGAGACGATCATGGAGGCAGCGGACCTGGATGGCGCCGGCCCTGTGCGCAAGTTCTTCTCCATCACGATCCCTATGCTGTCGCCGTCGATCTTCTTCGTCAGCGTCATCAGCGTGATCGGCGCTCTGCAGGTGTTCGACCTGATCTACATGATGCTAGGCCGCAGCAACCCTGCGATGCCGAACACCCGCACGGTGGTCTACCTGTTCTACGAAGCGGGCTTCCTCGACAACGACCGTGGGTACGCCGCCGCCGTCGCCTTCCTGCTGCTCGTGATCATCCTGCTGCTCACGGTCGTGCAATTCCGCCTGCAGAAGAAGTGGGTCCACTATGAGTGACGTCTCGCTCGACACGCGTGCCGTGGTCGGCGCGACCGACGTCGATCGCCGAACCCGAAGGCCGAAGAACCGCGGCATCTGGATCGTGCACGTGATCCTCGCCGTCGGGGCGGTGCTGATGGTCTTCCCTTTCATCTGGCAGCTGCTGACCTCGTTCAAGACGCTGTCCGACTCGGTGCAGGTCCCGCCGAGCTTCCTGCCCCGCGAGTGGGTCTTCACGAACTTCGCCGAGGTCTTCGAGTCGATGCCCTTCGCGCAGATGTTCGCGAACTCGGTGCTGCTCACGATCGGCCGGACCGTCGGCCAGGTCGTTCTGTGCACGATGGCCGGCTACGCCTTCGCCCGAATCCCGTTCCCCGGACGCAACGCGCTGTTCGTCGTCTTCCTCTCGGTGCTGATGGTCCCATCGCAGCTGTATCTGCTGCCGCAGTACGAGATCATCCAGGCGCTCGGCTGGCTGAACACGTTGCAGGCGCTGATCGTGCCCGGCATCTTCAGTGCCTTCGGGACGTTCCTGATGCGGCAGTTCTTCATGTCGATGCCGGCCGAGCTCGAGGAGGCAGCGCGCATCGACGGCGCGAATCCCTGGCAGACGTTCTGGCAGATCATGGTTCCGCTGGCGAAGCCTGGCATCATCGCTCTCGTGGTGTTCACTGTGCTCTGGTCGTGGAACGACCTCCTCTGGCCGTTGATCGTGACGACCGACCCCGCCAAGATGCCGCTCTCCGTCGGGCTCTCGCAGCTCGTCGGCATCCACGGCACCGACTACCCGGTGCTGATGGCGGGTGCGCTGCTGGCGACCCTGCCGATGCTGGTGACCTTCATGATCCTGCAGCGCCAGTTCATCCAGGGCATCGCGTTCAGCGGATCGAAGGGCTGACGGATGGTCGAGCGAAGAAAGGCCGATTCCCGCCGCCCCACCCTCCGGATGGTGGCGGAGCGCGCAGGCGTGTCGACGGCGACCGTCTCGTACGTGTTCTCCGGGAGGGCCGGCGCCGCAGGATCCGGCGTTGCCGAGGCGACGGCCGCGAGAGTGCTCGCTGCGGCCGATGACCTCAACTACCGGCCGAACAGTGCGGCGCGGGCGATCCGCACCGGTCGGAGCGGGATGGTGCAGCTCTCGCTGCACATGCTCAGCGACCCCTGGTCGCTCGCGGTGGCGGATGCGGTGAACACCGAGGCGAACAAGCACGGACTCACCACGCTGATCCTCGCCGACGGCGATTGGCACGCGGCGCTGGATCGGGTGGAGAGCGACGTCGCCTACCTCGACGCGGTCGGGCTCGATGCCGGGGCGGAGGCCCGGCTGCACGACCTCGTCAAGCGCGGTCAGCGGCTCGTCGTCTTCTCGGAGCGCCTCGAGCCGGACGGCTTCGACGTCATCCGCTCCGATGCGATCCCGGGGTGCGGGATCGCGATGGATCACCTGCTCGAGAGGCACACCGCGATCGGCTGCCTCGCGGCGGATGCGGCGGTGCGGCTGGCCGAGACGCAGGTCACCCGGTACACGCCGTACGTCCAGAAGATGGCCGCCGCGGGCATCGACGTGGTTCCCTCCTGGACCGCGACCTACGGTGAGAGCCAGGCCAGCGCCTTCGCCGCTGCGGTGCGGCTGCTCTCCGGAGATGGCCGGCCGGACGCGATCTACGCGACGACCGACTTCGCGGCCATCGCGGCGATCAACGCCGCGCATATGCTCGGGCTCCGCGTGCCGCACGACGTCGCGGTGATCGGCGTCGGGAACACTCCGGACGCGCAACTGATCGCGCCCACGCTGACGACGGTCGGCCCGACCGACTTCTACGAGCGGCAGGCTCGCATCATCATCGACCGGGCTCTCTCGACGGACGACCCCGCCGGTCGCCTGCACGAGTTCACCTGGTCGCTCTTTCCCGGGGCATCGACGGACCTCGATGCTCCCGCACCCCGCTGAGGGCCCCGCCCGTTCACCTGAATCGACTCCCAGAAGGACCACCGTGGATCTCAAGATCGGCATCATCGGCTTCGGCGCGCGCGCCACTCTCCGTGAGGAGGTGCAGCGGCCGGGGCAGGGATCGCGCATCACCGCGATCTGCGACCCGTCGGAGCGTGCTCGCGAAGACGCACGCCGGCTCGTGCCGGACGCTCTCGTCACCGACTCGCTCGACGATCTGCTCGCCTCGGGGGTGGACGCCGTGATGGTCCTGACTCCGGACGACACGCATGCCGCGCTCAGCATCCGCGCCCTCGAGGCCGGTGCAGCGGTGTTCTGCGAGAAGCCGCTCGCGATCGACCTCGCCGATGCCGACGCGATGCTGGAGACCGCCCGCCGCACAGGAAGCCGTCTCTACATCGGCCACAACATGCGCCACATGCCAGTGATCACGCTGATGCGCGGCCTGATCCGCGACGGCCGGATCGGCGATGTCAAGGCGGTCTGGGTGCGGCACTTCGTCGGCCATGGCGGCGACTACTACTTCAAGGACTGGCACGCCGACCGCCGTCGCACCACCGGACTGCTCCTGCAGAAGGGCGCGCACGACATCGACATCATCCACTGGCTGGCCGGGGCCTACACCGAGAGCGTCGCCGCGATGGGCGAACTGAGCGTCTACGGCGACATCGCCGATCGGCGCGAACGCACGGGCGAACGCATGCCGGACTGGTTCAGCGTCGACAACTGGCCGCCCACCTCGCTCACGGGTCTGAACCCGGTGATCGACGTCGAGGACGTATCGATGGTGAACATGCGACTCACCGGCGGCATCATGGCGTCCTACCAGCAGTGCCACTTCACGCCGGACTACTGGCGCAACTACACGATCATCGGAACCGAGGGGCGTATCGAGAACTTCGGCGACACCGCCGGAAGCGAAGTCGGGCTGTGGAACCGCCGCCACCGCGGCGCGGCGACGGCGGACGAGACCTTCATCGTGCCGGAGGTGCCGGATGCAGGACACGAGGGCGCCGACGCCCTGCTCGTCGCGGAGTTCCTGCGGTTCGTGCGCGACGGCGGCCCGACCGAGACCTCGCCGATCGCGGCGCGGGAGGCTGTGGCCACCGGCGTCCTCGCCACCGAATCGCTGCGGGGCGACGGCTCGGCGATCGAGGTTCCGGTGCTCGATCCGGATCTTGTCGCGTACTTCGATCGAGGGCAGGTCGAGTAGCCCATTCCAGCGACTACGAGGCGTCGTCGAGCACGCTGCGCCCGATGGGCGTGTCGGTGAGGCGCCAGTCGGTCTCCTTCACGGTGTGGAAGAAGCTGACGAACGACGCGCCGCTGTCGCGTGCACGTTCGATCAGCATCCGCGACCAGCCCTCCTGGGTGATCCAGTCCTGAGGCGTCTGTTCGTACGGCGGGTTCTCGGGCCATTGGTGCACCCAGGTGCCCCAGGCGCCGTATCCCGGTCCTCCCGGAGCGAAGTCGGCGGGATCGTCGGGGGCGGATGCCACTTCGGCGATGCCCCACGGCTTCGCGCCGGCGAGCGCCTTCAGGCGCTGCACCGGACCGCCCGGCGTCGAGAATCCGAAGACGTCCTCCGGGCTCTGCCACCCGGCCGAGCCCGTCCAGACGTAGCCCCAGTTGAAACCGTCGAGAGCGAGGGCGTCGACGTGGGCCGAGCCGGGGAAGTACGACTCGAAGGGGTGCGGTCCGGCTCCGTAGTTCAGCGGGTTCCACAGGAGGACCACCCCGGGCGCGACCGCCTGCTTCATGGCGTACACATGCCGCCACATGGCGATGTACTCCGACGGCGTGGTGCTTCCCGCGGCCGTCCCGCTCGACCAGGGGCGGCTCGAGTCATCCATCTCCGGAGCGAAGCGCACGATGATCTCCGCGTCGTCGGTGCGCTGCGCGGCCTCGGTGAGCCAGGCCGTCAGGTATGCGTCATAGTCGCCGGCCGCGATCCGGCGCGGGGCGAACTCCGGCTGCTGATCGGCGGGGCGGTTCCAGTCCCATGGTTCCCAGGCGATCAGCAGCGCCGAGCCGCGCGCCGCCGCGGCGTCGGCGTCGGCGTGCGGGAACCCGGGCGACTGAACGAAGTCGACGTAGGTGGACAGCATCCCGTTCTGCCGGTCGAAGGCGACTTCCTCTGCGGCCATCGTCGACAGATCGTGCGACGCCCAGCCGAGGATCATCGAGGGATCGCCGTCGAGAATGCTGACCGCGCCCGCGGCGGATCCGGTCGTGCCGCTCGCGGCCGATGGCGTCGCCGCAAGCGTCGCCGTCAGGGCGATGATCGCCGCGAGAAGGGCAAGCGGGAGACGACGATCTGCGACCATGGGGAACCTCCGGGAAGCGGCCTCGTGGCGAATCGAGACCATGCCTGTCCATTCTCCGAAGGCCGATGTCGCGCGGCTATGGGCGAACGTCCTGAGATGGGCGGCCAAAAGGCGTGACATCCGGCGCGGGCCGCGCGTCTCGGGACGCGGGCCGCGGGTGGCGCGTCGCGGAGGGCCGCGTCTCGCCTCCCAGCCTTTTCCAAGCGCGTGGAATGTACAAATGTACAGAAGGGGGGTGGAGCATGCCGGATGCCACAGTGCGCAGGCGACGTGATCCCGCAGCGCGCCGTCGCGAGATCGTCACCGCCGCCTCCGAGCTGATCGTCGAGATCGGCGTCGACGCGATCACCCACCGCAAGGTCGCGGCCCGTGCCGGAGTTCCGCTCGGCGCCACCACCCAGTACTTCGCCACGCTCGACGACCTCCGCGATGCCGCCCTGCGCGCCCTCGCCGACGAGGTCGAGACGCGCATCGAGATCACCCGGCAGGCGGTGATCGCCGATGGCGTCACGCCGGCGGGGCTCGCGCGTCTCATCCACCGGAGCCTCGAAGACGCGGGCGCCGTCCAGGCGGACCGTGCCGTCGTCACCGCTGCGGTGCACGACCCGCGCGTCCGCGAGCTCGCCCGGCACTGGTCCGACGAGGTCGTCGCCTTCATCGCCCCCGTTCACGGAACCGACCGCGCCAGGGCCGCCGCCGTCTTCATCGACGGAGTACTCTGGCACGCGCAGATCCACGACGAGCCGCTCGACGAGGGTCTCATCCGCGACGCGCTCGCCGGCATCCTCACGCCTGAATCCACCGCCACCGCATCCGCCTGATCCGACAGAGAGACAACAGCCGTGTCGAACCTCGCCGTCCTGAGCCTCAAGAACCGCGCTCTCATCGCTCTCATCACGATCGTCGCGGCCGTCTTCGGCGGACTCGCACTGACGAGCCTCAAGCAGGAGCTCATCCCGTCGCTGGAGCTGCCCAACCTGGTGGTGATGACCACCTATCCCGGGGCCTCGCCCGAGGTCGTCGAGAACGACGTCTCCACGCCCATCGAATCGGCGATCCAGGGTGTGCCCGGGCTCGAATCGACGACGGCGACGAGCACGACGAACGCATCGATCGTTCAGGCCACGTTCGCGTACGGGACGAACCTCGCGACAGCCGAGCAGAAGATCCAGCAGGCGATCAACAGGATCTCGCAGCAGCTCCCCGAAGATGTGAGCCCGCAGGTGCTCGCCGTGGCTATCGACGACTTCCCCGTCATCCAGGTCGCGGTGACCGGCTTCGACGACGCCGAGAACGCCCAGGCCGAACTCGAGAGCGTCGCGATTCCCGAGCTCGAAGACGTCGACGGCGTCAACGCCGCGCAGATCGTCGGCGGTCTCGGCCAGCGGATCACGATCACCCCCGACGTCGCCGCGCTCGCCGCGCAGCGGCTCAGCACCCAGGCCATCAGCCAGGCGCTGCAGCAGAACGGCACGCTGTTCCCCGGCGGCGCCATCACCGAGAACGGCCAGACGCTCACCGTGCAGACGGGCGCGAAGATCACCTCGGTCGAGGAACTCGCTGCCCTCCCTCTCGTCGGCTCGGCCGCGACGATCGGCGACGTCGCGACGGTCGTGCAGGAATCCGACCCGGTCTCCTCCATCTCCCGCGTCGACGGCAAGGATGCGCTGTCGATCTCGATCACCAAGCTCCCGGCGGCGAACACCGTCGAGGTCTCGCAGGGCGTGCTCGCGGCGCTCGACGAGATCGGCGAGGCGTTCCCTGACGCCGAGTTCACGGTGATCTTCGACCAGGCGCCGTTCATCGTGCAGTCGATCGAGACGCTCGCGACCGAGGGCCTGCTCGGACTCGCGTTCGCGGTCATCATCATCCTCGTCTTCCTGCTCTCGATCCGGTCCACGCTGGTGACGGCGATCTCGATCCCGACATCGGTGCTGATCACCTTCATCGGCCTGCAGGCCTTCGGCTACTCGCTGAACATCCTCACGCTCGGCGCGCTCACGATCGCGATCGGACGCGTCGTGGACGACTCGATCGTCGTCATCGAGAACATCAAGAGGCACTACGTCGGCGATGCCGACAAGGGCGATGCGATCCGGCTCGCGGTGCGCGAGGTCGCCATGGCCGTGACCTCCTCGACGATCACGACCGTCGCCGTGTTCCTGCCGATCGTGTTCGTCGGCGACATGGTCGGCGAGCTCTTCCGCCCGTTCGCGGTGACGGTTTCGATCGCGATGATCGCGTCGCTGCTCGTCTCGCTCACGATCGTGCCTGTGCTCGCCTACTGGTTCCTCCGGCCGGGCAAGGAGCTGCTCGACGAGCAGGGCAGGGTCATCGATCCGGAGCACCCGGATGCTCCGCCGACACCGCTGCAGCGCATGTACCGCCCGATCCTGGGCTGGACGCTCAAGCATTCGGTGGTGACCGTGATCCTCGCCGTCATCGTGCTGGGTGCGACCCTCGCGGCAGCCCCCCTGATGAAGGTCAACTTCCTCAGCGACTCCGGGCAGAACACGATGCGCGTCACGCAGGACCTCGGTCCGACCGCGAGCCTGGAGGCGAAATCCGACGCGGCGATCGCCGTCGAAGAGGCGCTGCTCGGCGTCGACGGCGTCGAGCACGTGCAGGCCTCGATCGGCTCGAGCGGCTCCGCGCTGCGCGACGCGTTCTCCGGAAGCGCCGGGGTCACGTACTCGGTCCTCACCGACGGCGATGCCGACCAGGAGGCGTTGCGCGCCGAGGTGCAGAAGGCGATCGGCGATCTCGACGACGTCGGCGACGTGTCGGTCGCCGCGTCAGCGGGCTTCGGATCGAGTGACATCGCGATCTCCGTCACGGCGTCGAACTCCGAGGATCTCGCGGATGCCACGTCCGCTGTGATGGAGGAGCTGAAGGGCGGAGACGGAATCGGTACCGTCACCGACAACCTCGCGGCGTCGCTGCCGTACATCGCCGTCGTGGTGGATCGTGCCGCCGCGGCGGAACGCGGACTCTCCGAGGTCGCCGTCGGCTCCATCGTGTCGAACACGATGCGTCCGTCACAGCTCGGCTCGATCGAGATCGGCGACACGGCGCTGACGGTCTACCTCGCCGCATCCGAGCCCCCCGCGACGGCCGATGCGCTGCGTGCGCTCAGCATCCCGACGCCGCTCGGGGTCGTGCAGCTGCAGGACATCGCCACCGTCGAGGAGCGCAACGGGCCCACCTCCATCTCCACGGAGCAGGGCCGCCGCACCGCCACGATCACGGTGCCCCCGACGTCCGACAACCTGGCGGTCGCCACGGCGACGGTGAACGAGGCGCTCGCCGCGGTCGAACTGCCCGACGGGGCATCCGCCGCCGTCGGCGGCGTCGCCACCCAGCAGGCCGACTCGTTCTCGCAGCTGGGACTGGCGATGCTCGCCGCGATCCTGATCGTCTACGTCGTCATGGTCGCGACGTTCAAGTCGTTGCGCCAGCCGCTGCTGCTGCTCGTCTCGGTGCCGTTCGCGGCGACGGGTGCGATCCTGCTGCAGATCGTGACCGGTGTACCCCTCGGCGTGGCATCGCTCATCGGCGTCCTGATGCTCATCGGTATCGTGGTGACGAACGCCATCGTCCTCATCGACCTGGTGAACCAGTATCGGGAGAAGGGGCTGTCGACCGCCGAGGCGGTGATGGCCGGTGGAGAGAAGCGTCTGCGCCCGATCCTGATGACGGCACTCGCGACGATCTTCGCCCTCACGCCGATGGCGCTCGGCATCACCGGACACGGTGGATTCATCTCGCAGCCGCTGGCGATCGTCGTGATCGGCGGTCTCATCTCCTCGACCGTGCTCACCCTCATCGTGCTGCCCACGCTGTACAACCTCGTCGAGGGTGCGCGCGAGCGGCGCAGGGCGAAGAGGGTGGGCGACGGTGACAGCGCGACGGACGACGCTCGGGACGGAGCGGATGCCGCGGCATCCGCATCCGCAACGGAACAGCACCACCCGCTGACCCGGCGCGAACTCCGGGAGCACCCGGTGGAGTAGTCCTTCGTCGTCCGAAATCAGGACGACGGCTCCAGATCCGGAAGAATCCAGCGATTTCTTCCGGATCTGGAGCCGTTCTCCTGTTCTGGGGCGCGCTGGCGCGGGTCGGGGCGACCGTCAGCCCAGCTCGATACCCCAGTGCAGACTCCAGCTCTCGCCGGGGGCGAGCCGGCGAACGCCGAGTCCGCTGTTGAACGCGTCGGCGGGCGCGGTCATCGGCTCGATCGCGACGGCGAGCTCCTGTCCCGGGTAGCCGGTGCTCGTGTAGACCTGCACATAGTCGAAGCCCTCGCCCTGCCACAGCGTGACGCGACGGCCGTCCGGCGCGGTGAGCGAGTGGCGCACGCGGCCATCCGCGTCGCGGTCCAGGTCGGCGAAGCCGGTGTCGAGGGTCACATCGCCGAGGCGCACCCCGTCGCGCAGCGCTCGGTCCGCCGGACGGGTCCCGGTGGGGAGCATCCGCTCGTCGGTGACGAAGGCGGTGCCTGCGGCGACCCGCAGGGTCAGCTCATGCGGATCGACATCGCCGATCGTGACGAAGGGATGCGTTCCGAGTGCCACCGGTGCGGGCGCGGCCGACTGGTTGGTGAGGACATGGATGACCTCGATGCCCGCGTCGGTCAGCAGATAGGTGACCGAGGTCTCGACCAGGTACGGGTAGCCGGTCTGCGGCACGATCGTCGCGCGCAGCGTGGCCGCGGCATCCGTCCGATCGATCTCGTAGGCGCTGAAGCGGAGCAGTCCGTGGCTGGCATTGTTCTTCGCCGGCTCGCTGATGGCGAGCTGGCGTTCGGTGCCGTCGTCGTTCCAGCGGCCGTCCCGCACGCGATTCGGCCACGGCGTCAGTACCACGCCGGAGCAGGACGGCGTCGGCGCGTCTTCCGGGTACGGCGGCACGAGGTCGACGGCGCCGACGGTGAGGGAGCGGAGGGATGCTCCGACCTGCGAGATCTGCGCGGAGACGTCGCCGCGACGAAGGTGCACCTGGGTGCCGGTGGGGGAGTACGTGGTCACCACGTCATCGTACGGGGAGGATTCTCAGGTGGATCGGCTAAACTTGTTCGGTCGGCTTCGGACACCCGCGCAGAGCGCGGACGTTTTTGTGTAAGAAGTGTGAGTCCAGGGGCCGATGGTGAGCGTCGATCGACGCAAATCAACCATCACATGAATGGCCCCGGCCGCTGACAGTCCGGACCCCGAGCTTTGTCGTGATCTCTCGATGAGGCGCAGGGTGCTCGCGCGCGTGCGCAGCGCTGTTCTCGTGCGAGAACCCAGAAGGACATACCCATGCCCAAGAACAAGAAGCCCCAGGGCGGGCGGCCCGCTCGCAACTTCGAGCCGCGCTTCGGCGCCAAGAAGACCTCGTTCCATGACCGCCACAACGGCGGCGCATCGCGCGACGGCGAGCGCGGCGGACGGGCGGATGCCGGTTCGCGTTCGTCCTCTCCCTCTGCCGGCGGCTACGACAGCCGTCCAGGCAGCCGCAGCTCCGGACACCGTGGTTACCGCCCCGCAGAGGCCGAGTCGGGTGCGCCGAAGCAGCGCTGGAGCGCGCAGGAGCGCGCCGGCCGCGACGAAGCCCGCAGCATCCGCAACCGCGCCGAGTCCGGTCGCCGCGAGGCACCGCACCACCGCGACGAGCGTCCGCGCACCGCGGGCGGCTCCGACCGTCCCCGTTTCACCGACCGTCCCGCCGCAGGCACGGCCCGTCGCTTCGACGACCGTCCGCGTCGCGATGACCGCGGCTTCGGCGATCGCCCGCGCCAGGACGGCCGCGGACAGCGTTCGTCGAACGGCGCCGGGACTTATCGCAGCAGCGGTGATGCCCGCCAGCGGTTCGATCGGAACTCCAACGACCGTGCGCGTCCGACCGGCGCAGGCACCTACCGCGACGATCGCCCGCGTCAGGACGACCGCGGCTTCGGCGATCGCTCGCGTCAGGACGACCGCGGACAGCGCTCGTCGGGTGGTGCCGGGAGCTACCGCACCGGCGGCGACGCCCGCCCGCGCTACGACCGGAGTTCGACCGAGCGTCCGCGTTTCGACCGCGACGAGCGTCCGAACCGTTCCACCGGTCGCGACGACCAGCCGAACCGTTCGTTCGACGGCGACCGCGCCCGTCGTGCCTTCGATCGCGACCGGCTGAACCGTTCGTACGATGCACGCGACGAGCGCCCCCGCGCCGGCGACCGGACCTCGACCGATCGTCCGCGCTTCGATCGCGATGCCCGTCCGAACCGTGATGACCGCGGCGGCGAGCGCAGCCGTCCGTCGACGGGTGGCGCGTACCGCACCGAGCGTCCGCGCTTCGATCGCGACGCCCGTCCGAACCGCGATGATCGCGGCACGGACCGCCCGCGCTTCGACCGCGACGAGCGCCCGCGTCGTGACGCGGGCGACCGTCCGCGTCGTGAGGACCGCCCGGCACGTGATGACTGGAACAAGACGTCCAAGCCGAAGACCGAGCACACCGAGGATGTCGTGCACGAGCGGCTCGAGGCGCAGTCCGTCGCCGCCGTCGCCGTGGACGGGGTCTCCTTCGCCGATCTCGGCCTCGGCTCGAACATCGTCGAGACGCTGAAGGACATGGGCGCGGCTTCGCCGTTCGCGATCCAGGCCGCCAGCATCCCGGCCGTCCTCGAGGGTCGCGATGTGCTCGCCCGTGGCCGCACCGGCTCCGGCAAGACCATCGCCTTCGGCGCGCCGCTCGTCGAGAACGTCCTGAAGTCGCAGGCCGGCAAGCGTCGCGAGTTCGGCCGCTCCCCGCGGGCGATCATCCTCGCGCCGACGCGCGAGCTCGCTCTGCAGATCGACCGCACCATCCAGCCGATCGCGCGCAGCGTCGGCCTGTTCACCACGCAGATCTACGGCGGCGTGCCGCAGGGACGCCAGGTGGGTGCGCTGAAGAAGGGCGTCGACATCATCATCGGCACCCCCGGCCGCGTCGAGGACCTCATCAACCAGGGCAAGCTCGACCTCTCCGACTGCCGCATCGCGGTGCTCGACGAGGCCGACCACATGTGCGAGCTCGGCTTCGTCGAGCCCGTGCAGCGCATCCTCCGCCACACCGCCGAGGGGAGCCAGAAGCTGCTCTTCTCGGCGACGCTCGACCGTGAGGTGGCGGCGCTCGTCGACGAGTTCCTGGTGGACCCTGCCGTCTTCGAGGTCGCCGGCGAGGACCAGGATTCCAGCACGATCGAGCACCGTGTGCTCGTGATCGAGCACCGCGACAAGGCGGAGATCCTCACCTCGCTCGTCGACCGTGCAGGCAAGACCCTCGTCTTCGCCCGCACACGTGCGTACGCCGACATGCTCGCCGAGCAGTTCGACGACGCGGGGATTCCCGCGGTCTCGCTGCACGGCGATCTCAACCAGGCCAAGCGCACGCGCAACCTCGAGCGTCTCACCTCGGGTCGCGTGAACGTGCTCGTTGCGACGGACGTCGCGGCCCGCGGCATCCACGTCGACGACATCGACCTGGTCGTTCAGGCCGATGCTCCGGATGAGTACAAGACCTACCTGCACCGCTCCGGCCGTACCGGCCGCGCGGGTCGCTCCGGCCGCGTGGTCACGCTGATCACCCGTCAGCGGCAGCGACGCATGACCGAGCTGCTCGAGCGCGCCGAGATCGACGCGCCGTTCGAGAACGCGCGTCTCGACGACGACATCCTCGAGGAGATCACCGGCCGGGCGCCGAGCGCGGCCGATCTCACGGCCTGACCGATCAGGACGCGCTGATCTGCTAAGAATGTCGCTAGGAGTTCTGGGGGCGGCCGATGGCCGCCCCCAGAATGCTGATCGCCTTCCCGTGCGTCGTCGATCATGTGAGCTGTGACCGTTGACCGGGGGGATTCAGAATGAGCGTGGTACGACCGAGCGCACTTGCGCGGACGCGCACTGCCGGAGCCGTCATCATCACCGTCGTCCTCGCCTCGCTGCTCGCGGCGTGCGTCACTCCGCCCGCGCCGGAGCCGACGTCGGCGGCCACCTCGACCCCGACGCCCACGCCGCCGGCGAACTCGCTCACCGCGCTGCGGATCACAGAGATCACCGAGCAGCAGTGCCCGGCCACGGTCACCGCTGACGTGCTCAGTGAGCTCCCGGAGACGGCGGCGAACGCCATCGACTTCCTGGCCGGCTCAGCGCAGTGCGGCCTGATCGGTCTGGTCACGCAGGCTCCGGCGCACGCGCCGACCTTCGTCTCGCCCCTGCAGTACACCGCGCCGTGCACGACCGCGGCCATGGTCACGGTCTGGGCGCACTACGACGACGACCTGATCTTCGGCAACCCGACGATCGCGAACGCGATCGCCGCGGGCCAGTGCGTCCGCACGCTCTTCATCACGGGCTCCGACGCCGGAAAGGGAGCAGAGTACGCGACGAACCGCGAAACCGGCATCCGCGCCGCCTACGACGTCATCCGCGGCGCCACCGGCGAATGGCTCGACACGACGGTGACGCTGCGCAGCGGCCTCACCGTCACCTCGACCGCACCGGTGGGTGACAACCGGGTCGCCCTCCTGTTCGTACGGCTGCCCGACGGGGGTCTGGACGCGTACGGTTTCCCGGCCACGGGAAACCAGGCGCTGCCCCAGCTCCTCTCCGGCGCAGTCGCCTCGATGACGACGATCGACGCCGGCCGTGAGGTCACGCTGGCCGCCCTCGAGGGTGGCATCTCGGAGATGGTGACGGCGTACGCGCCGCAGGCGGTGCTCGCGCACATGACATCGCTCTCGCCGCTCTCCGAGGGCGATCACCCCGACCACTCGGCGACCGGAAGGCTCGTCTCGAACCTCGTCGACCAGGGCCTGATCAGCAGCCCGACGGTGCAGTACGCCGTCGGGTACCCGAGCGAGTGGAAGGGCGTGAACCTCGGAGGCGAGGAACTGCAGCGCAAGCTCGACGCGTTCGCCGCGTACGCCTCCCACGACTCGGTGCTGGCGTCGAAGTGCTCCGGAGCCCAGGGCTGCCTCGGGGTGCACAAGTTCGGTGCCTGGTTGCAGCGGCAGTACCTGGTCGCGGATGCAGAGGTCGTTCGTCCCTGAGGAACGAACGGAGTCGCGACTACTCGAGTCGGTGCTCGTGGACCGCAGAGGTGAGCGTCGTGCCGTTCAGATCGAGGTACAGCTCGCGTTCCGTGACCGAGAGCGTGAGGGTGTTGCGCCGCTCGATCTCGCGCACGGCGGAGTCGATGAAGCCGGGATCGAAGCTGTGCAGGGTGAGCGCTTCCGACTGATGGATACGCTTTCCGGCCCATGGCGCCATCACTTTGGCGGGATCGCGGTGGGTGTATACGGTGATGCGGTCGGCGAGCTTGCTGCCGTGGTGCAGCCGTTCGGCATCGGGAGCTCCGATCTCGATCCAGGTGAGGATCCGCCCGGTGAGATCGCGCACCAGCACGGCGGGTTCGTCGGTGGATGAGATGCCGTCGCCGAAGGTGATCCCCTCGGCGTACTCGAGGCAGTACGCGAGCACGCGGGTGAGCATGTACGCATCGGTCTCGGACGGATGCCGTGCCACACGGAGCGTGAAGTCGTCGTAGACGCCGCGGTCCATATCGGCGAGTTGCACGGTGAACGTGTGGATCATTGCGCCGATAGCCATAACCGTCGAGCCTACGCGCTCGCCGCCGCCCGCTGAGCCGCCAGGAAAGTCAGAACAGCATCGGCTGGACGGGGGCGGATGCCGCCACGGGTGCCGCCCGCGCCTGCATCCGCCGGGGCGGAGTCACGTCGTCCTCGTCTCGGCCGTCCAGGCCGTGCGCGCGGATGAGCGGGCGGACGCGTTTCGCGAGCCACTGCCGGTACGCCTTCGGTGCGACGGATGCCGTCCCCGGGTACAGGCCGTTGTAAGAGGAGAGAAGGTCCGGGCGGAACTCGCCGAGCCACTGCAGGAACCACGGCTTCACTCCCGGACGCAGGTGGAGGGCTCCGTAGATGACGTACGCGGCACCGGACGCCTTGATGCGCCGCAGTGCCTCGTCGATCGCCGCGACCGAATCGGTGAGGTGCGGCAGGACCGGCATCAGGAAGACCCCGACGCGGAACCCGGCATCCGCGAGTGCCCTGACGGTGTCCAGACGTGCCTGAGTGCTGGGCGTGCCGGGCTCGATCGCCTTCTGCAGATCGTCGTCGTACATCGCGATCGACATCTGCACGTCGACGGCCACACGTTGCGCGGCCTTCACGAGCAGCGGGATGTCGCGCCGGATCAGCGTGCCTTTGGTCAGCACCGAGAACGGAGTGCCCGATGCGGCGAGCGTCTCGATGATCCCCGGCATCAGCGCGTAGCGCCCCTCCGCCCGCTGATACGGATCGGTGTTCGTGCCCAGCGCGACGAGCTCATGATTCCAGCTGCCGCGACGGAGCTCCTTCTGCAGGACCTCGACGACGTTGACCTTGACGACGATCTGCGAATCGAAGTCCCCGCCTCCGTCGAGGTCGAGATACTCGTGCGTGCCGCGGGCGAAGCAGTAGGTGCAGGCGTGGCTGCATCCGCGATAGGGGTTGATCGTCCAGCTGAACGGCATCCGCGAGCCGCCGGGCACGCTGTTCAGCGCCGACTTGCTGAGCACCTCGTGGAACGTCATTCCCGCGAACTCGGGCGTCGTAACCGAGCGGAGGATGCTGGTGCGATCCTCCAGCCCGGGCAGCGCGGCGTCATCCACATCTCCGACCTTCTGTCCTTGCCAGCGCATACTCCATACGAACATAGGAACGAAGGTCTGTCAACCAGGATGAGTATCTATGTTCGATCATGTTCGATGGGGGAGAATGGAGCCATGTACGCCGCCCCGCAGCCACAGCATGCGGCGTCGCGATCCCCGATCCAAGGACCCGCACTCCCCATCGGCCTGGCGATCACCGCGCTCGGTGCGCTGCTCTCCTTGGCCGGCGCCTCCGACGCGTCGACATCTGCGGCCGAGCAGCCGGAGCCGATCGTCGTGGTGGAGGTTCCGGCGGTCGACACCGCAGCGACGCCCGCGGCCGATCCGTGCGCAGACCCGGCGGTGCAGCAGGCGCTGACGGTGGGAGACGATGCGGCGACGGTGGCCGGATTCGGCGGGGGTGAGGAGTTCCGCGCAGCGGTGGTCGCGGGCAACGCTCCGTGCATCGCCCTGGATGACCCTGCCCGCAGCTGGGTCGTCGTGAACAAGGCCCGGCCGCTGGTGCCGATGGATTTCACTCCGGCCGCTCTCGTGCAGATGCCCCTGCAGGTCACGACGAGCGCCGGACTGGCCCGGCCCGAAGTGGCCGCCGCGGCGGGCGAGATGGCGCAGGCTGCGAATGCCGCCGGCGCCGGGCAGCTCGGCGCGAACAACGGCTATCGCTCGTACGGGCTGCAGGTGGCCAACTACGATTCGCAGGTGCGGGAGCTCGGACAGGCGGAGGCTGATGCCGGGTCGGCCCGTCCGGGTCACAGCGAGCATCAGACCGGGCTCGCGCTGGACGTCGTCGCGTGCGGGGACGGCTGCGGAGGGATCGACGCTTTCGGCGGTACCGCTCAGAGCGAGTGGGTGGCCGCGCACAGCTGGGAGCACGGGTTCATCGTGCGGTACGAGACGGTCGGTGTCGGGGCGACCGGGTACGAGCCAGAGCCCTGGCATATCCGCTACATCGGCGTCGAGCTGGCGGCGGCATATCACCACGGCGGGTTCCACACGCTCGAGGAGTTCTTCGGCCTCCCGGCCGCTCCCGACTACCCGCACTGAGCGCCATTCCCGACACCGTCGGGCCTGTCCTGCGGCATCCCACAATCACGGTACCCAGTCTCACCTTTTGTGGAATGCATTCTCACAATCGCTGCCGCCTCGACCACCTGCCGACATAGAATCACCGGAGCGAAGACGCACGGACACGTTCGGGAGGACGGCATGCAACGCGACATCTATGAAGAGGATCACGAGGCGTTCCGCGACCTCGTCAAGGAGTTCGTCAAGCGCCACGTGAGCAACGAGGCGATCGAGAAGTGGGATGCGGCTGGTGAGATCGACCGCGACACCATGCGTGCCGCGGGTGAGGCTGGGCTCATCGGATTGTCGGTCCCCGAGGAGTTCGGCGGCGCGGGGATGCTGCAGGACTACCGCTTCCGCACCATCGTCATGGAGGAGGTCATCGCGGCCGGCGCAGGTTCGCTCGCCGGCGCCTTCGGCATCCAGGACGACCTGGCCGTTCCCTACTTCGTGCACATGGGGACGCAGGAGCAGAAGGAGAAATGGCTGCCCCGGATGGCGACCGGCGAGGTGCTCGGCGCGCTCGCCATGACCGACCCGGGGGCGGGCTCCGACCTCCGCGGCATCAAGACCAACGCGAAGAAGGTCGACGGCGGCTACATCCTCAACGGTGCGAAGACGTTCATCTCCTCCGGTTCGACGGCCGACGTCGTCGTGACGTTCGTGAAGACCGGCGAGGGAAACCGCCCTGACGCCTTCAGCCTGCTGCTCGTGGAGAAGGGCATGGAGGGCTTCGATCAGGGCAAGAAGCTCAGCAAGATGGGCTTCCACGGCTGGGACACCGCTGAGCTCAGCTTCACCGACGTGTTCGTGCCCGACGAGAACCTGATCAGCGGCAAGGAGGGGCAGGGGTTCATCCAGCTGATGCTGAACCTGCCGCTCGAGCGCCTGTCGATCGGCGTCGCGGCGGCCGCGGCCGCGCAGGCGGCTCTGGACTGGACCGTCGCGTACACGAAGGACCGTGAGGCGTTCGGCGAGCGCATCGCCGACTTCCAGAACACCCGCTTCCGGCTCGCGGACATGTCGGCGACCATCGACGCGATGTGGGCCTACGTCGACCGGGCTCTGCTCGCCTACAAGGACCAGAAGCTCACCGCGGAAGATGCCGCGAAGCTCAAGTTCTGGACGACGGAGCGCGAGTGGGAGGTGCTCGACACCGGCGTGCAGCTGCACGGCGGCTACGGCTACATCATGGAGTACCCGATCGCACGGGCCTTCACCGACGCTCGCGTGCATCGCATCTACGGTGGCACGAACGAGATCATGCGCGACCTCGTCGGACGTCAGATCGTCGGCAAGCGCTGAGCCGAACGCCCAGAGGACCCCGGATGCCTGCATCCGGGGTCCTCTGGCGTCTGCCGATCGGGCGAGCGGTCAGGCCCGCCGTGCGCGCCCGCCGACTCCCGCCTTGCGGAGGCGATCCGCGATGAGGATGCCGAGGGCGGTCGACCCCACGCAGCTCGCCAGCGTGATCGCGAAGAACGCCACTTGCACGCCGACGCTCATCGAGCCGAGATCGAACGACGCCCACGCGAGCACCGGATAGACGATGCCGACGATGGCGGCACCGAGGTAGTGCAGCCATGTGCCCCAGTAGCGCCAGATCACGAACAGGAACGGCAGCTCGGTGAACGCCGCCCACCACAGGTTCGTGAGCACGCTGCTGAAGCCGTAGCCGGAGAACGGCACGATGACGAGCCCGGCGAGCAGACCGACGAGGATCCCGACCAGCGGGCGCTTCAGCAGCCGGAGCGCGATCACGGAGGGCAGCATCCAGAGCCCTGCCAAGGCGACGCTCACGAACGGCAACCCCGCGAACAGGATGGTCGAGATCCAGTTCGCCGGCGCGAGCAGCAGGCCGCCGGCCACCCCGAGCGCTGCGCAGGTCAGCAGGATCGCGGTCGGGATGCGGAACCGGCCCGCCGCTCCCGTGCGAGGTTGAATATCCAGCGCGGAGGGCGCTGCGGGGTGCGTTTCCGACCCCGCATGGACATAGGGATTCGTTCCCGGCGACGCCGCGGCCTGCTCGGCGGCGTCCAGCCCGCTCATACCAGCGGCTCCGCGGCGGCCTCGCGTGCCGTCTTCGATGCGGGAGAGGACGCCCCGACCTTCCAGTAGCCGCAGAAGCTGACCTGGTTCTTGTCGACGCCGCGCTCCCCGACGAGGTGCTTGCGGACTCCGCTGGCGAGGGACTGCTCGCCGGCACCATAGGCGTGGAACGGCGCGTCCGGCAGCGCGAGCTCGCGGAGGCGGCCCAGCGCGAGGGCGCCCGGCGCGGCCCCGTCGGACCGCACGATCCAGACCACCTCGACGCCGGCCGGATGCGGGAACTCGAGCGCATCGTCCGTCGACGGCACTTCGATCACCGCGGTACCCGTGGCCGTGGCGGGCAGCGAGGTGCAGATCGACGCGATCGCGGGCAGCGCCGTCTCATCGCCGACGAGCACGACGCGGTCGGTGCCGCGCTGCGGGTTGAAGGTGAGACCCTCGTCGATGATCAGCACGTGCTCGCCGGGCTGGCAGGTCTCCGCCCACCGGGATGCGGGACCGGCGGTGCCATCGGCGGCAGACCCGTGCAGCACGAAGTCGACGTCGATCTCGGCGCCGCGGTCGCCGTCGGCGGGCCGGTAGGCGCGCACGCTGTAGTTGCGCATCACCGGACGCTCATCGTCGGGGATGCGCAGGAACTTCAGGTAGCCGAATATCTTGTTCGCCTTCGCGGGAACCCGGTCGAGCCCCGCCTCACCGGCGATCGGCAGGAACAGGCGGAACCACTGGTCGAACCCCATCGGGCGGAACTTCTCGACCTCTCCGTCGCCGAACGTGATCCGCACCCAGTGCGGGGAGAGCCGTTCGGAACGCAGCACGGTGAGGTGGATGAGCTCGGATGACTCGGGCTTGACGAGCTTGCTGAACGCCATGGGCGCCTCTCTCTCAGAAGGTGAAGATGATGAAGATCGCAGCGGATACCGCGAGGCACAGCGCGATGAAGACCCAGTCGCGTGCCCGGAACGGAACGAGGTGACGCTCGGTGCGCGTCGGATGGGCGCCGAACGCGCGGGAGTCCATCGCCAGGGCGACGCGCTCCGCGTGCCGGATGGCTCCGGCGAGCAGCGGAACGATGTATCCCCAGCCCCTGGCGATGCGCGCGAACGGTCCGCGTCCGCCGTGGTGACCCCGCACCCGGTGCGCCGCGCGGATGACGGCGAGTTCATGCCCGAACCTCGGTACGAACCGGAATGCCGCGAGTGCGGTGTAACCGATCCGGTACGGCACGCGCAGCTGCTGCACGCTCGCCCGCACCAGATCGGGTCCGGTCGTCGTCAGCCCGCCGATCAGGGCGAGCGCGACGATCGAGCCGAGGCGCAGTCCGGTCGCGAATCCGATCTCGAGTGCCCCGGCGTACAGGGTCCAGCCGCCGAGCTGCAGGACCGCCGCACTGTCGTCGACGCGCGCCGCATCCACCCACAGCGAGAACCCGATGCCGATCGCGACCATGCCGACGGGCAGCGCGAGAAGCAACAGCGCGGCCGTGCGGCGGCTGAGTCTGGCGCCGATGAAGATCACCGCGTAGGAGAGCACCAGGAAAGCCGTGGGTGTCGTGAGGTCGCGCACGAAGAGCAGCAGCAGCATCGCCGGCGCGACGCCGACAACCTTGGACAGAGGATTCAGAGCGTGCAGGAACTGCCGCGGCGCGGCAGCGGCCTGCGTGGCGTACGGATCGATGGCGGTGGCGCTCAATGCTCGCGGATCCTTCCGCGCAGCGCGGGTGGCAGCATCCGGTGCAGGGCGGGCAGGCGAAGGCCCGCGCCCGCGAACAGCTCGTCGTCGCGGAACAGATCGCCGGTGCGACCGGCCGCGCGCACACGCCCCTCAGCCATCACCACGGTATGCGTCGTGTGGTCGGCGACGAGCTGCAGATCGTGCGTGACGAGGACGATCGTGGTGCCTGCTTCACGCAGCGACTCGAGCAGGTCGAGCAGTTCGGACGCCCTCGCTCTGTCCTGCCCGAACGTGGGCTCGTCGAGGGCCAGAACGCGCGGCTGCGAGATCAGGGCGGTGCCCACCGACAGGCGGCGCTTCTCGCCCCCGGAGAGCAGGAACGGGTGGATGCCGGACTTGGCCTCGAGGCCGAACCGCGTGAGCATCCCCTGGACGCGTTCGGCGATCTCTGCATCCGATGCGCCCCGCAGTCTCAGGCCGTGGGCGAGCTCGTCGAAGACGGTGTGGGCGATGAACTGATGCTCGGGGTTCTGGAAGACGAAGCCGATGCGGGCGGCGAGATCGCGCGGCGAGGCTGTTCCGGCGTCCAGCCCGTCGACATCGACCTGATTCCTCGGCGGCGGGACGACTCCGGCCAGCGCTTGGATGAACGTGGTCTTGCCCGCGCCGTTCGCGCCGATGATCGCGGTGAGGCTGCCTGCGTGGATGTCGAGGTCGACGCCGTGCAGGATCTCGGTGCGACCGCGCCGGACGGTGAGGCCGCGGGCGCGGATGATCGGTGCCGTGTGCCCCTCCGCGCGGTACACCTGTCGGTCGAAAGTACAGATGTCGGTCGATTCGGGCGCTTTTCGACCTGCATCCGTACTTTGGGCATGCATCCGTACCATGCCCAGCGCGTCGGCCAGCTGTTCCGGCGTGATGGGGAGCGGGTCGAGGCGGATGCCGTCTGCTTCCAGTCGCCGCGCGGCGAGGGTTGCAGCCGGCAGCCACACGCCCATCTCGATCAACTCGTCCGTGTGCGCACGGATGATCTCGGCCGCGGGGCCGTCGAACGCGACGCGGCCGGCTCGGTCGAGCACGATCGCGCGCGTGACGAACTCCATCGCGGCGTCGAGGTTGTGCTCGACGAGCAGGATCGCCCTGTCGCCCTCGGCGACGACATCCGCCAGGGCGGCGTACACGTCGTCGATCCCCTGCGGGTCGAGATTGGCCGTCGGTTCATCGAGCACGATCAACGGCGAGCCGAGTGCCAGCGCGCACGCGATCGTCAGGCGCTGGCGCCCGCCGCCGGACAGGCGGTCGGGGTTCTCATCGCGTCGGTCCCACAGGCCGACGCGACGGAGCGAGTCCTCGACGCGGCGGCGCACCTCTTCGAGCGGCAACAGGAGGTTCTCCGGCCCGAACGCCACCTCGTCGTAGACCGTTCCGGTCACGATCTGGGCATCCGGATCCTGGAAGACCATCGCGACGTGTGTGCTCAGCACCGCCGTCGGAGTCGACGCCGTGTCGAGGCCGCCGGCTTCGACAGTGCCGGTCATGCTCGCCGGCAGCGCGTGCGGAATGAGCCCGTTCAGCGCGAGGGTGAGAGTGGACTTGCCTGAGCCCGACGGGCCGAGCAGCAGCACGACTTCGCCTGCAGTGATGTCGAAGCTGACGTCGCGCGGGGAGGGGTGCGCCGCGTCCGCGTGGGTGAGAGTGAGGTCACGCACGCGAAGCAGGGGCACGGATGGGCGCACGGCGGAGCCTCGGGTCGGCGGATCGAATACCGTTCCAACTTAGCGTAGCCTTACCTGATTTGCCATCCAGCGAGGACGACGCGGCAGTCCCCCGACGCGTCGACGCGCGGAGCAGCGAGCAAGCCGCGTCAGCGCCGAGCGACTCCGGCGCGGCGCAGGGCCGCACCGATCGCCAGTCCCACCGCGGTCCACAGGACCGGCCCGAGCACGGAGATCGTCAGGTACAGGATCTGCGCCCACGGCGCCATGACGGACAGATGGGCGGCGAAGTACACCACGACCGCGACGAAGATGCCGATCAGTGCTGCGGAGATGAAGAAGCGCCACGGCCCCCAGGAGCGATACCGGGTGAGCGCCGCGACGCCCTCCTGGATCGCACCGAACAGGAGCGCGGTGCCGAGGAAGCGCAGCGTCCACGCCGGGTTGAAGGCGCTGGCGATCAGGGCCGCGATCACGTGCGCGACCAGAGCGACGAGCGGCTGGCGGAGCACCTCCTGCGCGATGATGCCGGGCAGCACGTGCGAGCCGAGAACGAGCCCGTAGAGGAAGAAGGGACCGGCGAGGACGGGGATGGTCAGCCACCCGGCGATTCCGCCGAGGATGCCCGTGGCGACACCGATCGCCGCGCAGACCAGCAGCACTCGCGTGGACAGGGTGGAGGTGCGGGTCACTTCCTCAGCCTACTGGCGGCTCCTCGGGGCACGGCTCGCCGCCGGCCGGCGTCCTGGCCGGTGGTGCGGGTCGGCACTGGCCGTTCGTCTAGGTTTCCGCGCAGCGTCTGGTGCGTCTCCTGGACCCGCGGCTAAGTTGACGACGATGTGGCAACCCGGCCCCATCGTGATCATCGGGAGCAGTACATGGGTTCGACCCCACTCCGGATGGCAGCAGCCACGACCCTGGCTGCGCTGTTCATCGCTTCGACGGCAACCGCAGGCTACGCAGGAGTGGGGGAGGTGACACATCCCGTCCCCGTCGCAGGAACGCCGGGGCACTACATCGTCGTGATGAAGTCCGACCCGCTGGCCAGCTACACCGGAGACATCAACGGTCTCAAGGCGACGAAGCCCGATGCCGGTGGCCAGCTCGAGGCGCAGTCCGATGACGCGCAGCGATACGTGAAGCACCTGGAGAGCGAGCAGCAGAGCCTCGCAGAGCAGGTCGGAGTGACGCCAGACACGACCTATCAGGTCGTGCTCAACGGCTTCAGCGCTCAACTGACCGGCGAGCAGGTCGACAAGCTGCGCACCTCGAAGGACGTGTTCGGCGTCTTCCCCGACGAGATCCGCCACCCCGACGCGCAGAGCTCCACCGACTTCCTCGGACTCGGCGATGACAAGAAGGGCCGTGGCGGCGTCTGGCAGGAGACCGGCGGGGTCGGCAAGGCCGGCGAGGGCGTCGTGGTCGGCGTCATCGACACCGGTATCGCGCCGGAGCATCCCTCCTTCGACGGCAAGAAGCTGAAGAAGCAGAAGAAGCAGCAGAACCGCCACAAGGGAAACCAGCCCTACACCGACGGCACCTACGTCTACTTCGACAAGTCCGACGGCGGCCAGTTCCAGGCCGAGATGCTCGAGGCCCAGGACTGGGACAAGGGCGACTACTCCACCAAGCTCATCGGCGCCCAGTACTTCTCGGCAGGAGCCGCGGCGGCGGGCTTCGACTTCCAGTACGACTACCTGTCGCCGCGCGACGGCGACGGCCACGGTTCGCACACCGCGAGCACCGCTGCCGGCAACTTCGGCGTGGAGGCAGCCGTCGCCGGTGTCGACTTCGGCAAGGTCTCCGGTGTCGCCCCCGGCGCGAAGGTCGCGGCGTACAAGGCCTGCTACGTCGGCCCGGACACCACCGTCACCACCGACGACATCTGCGCGTTGAGCGACCTCGTCGGCGCGATCGACAAGGCCGTCGCGGACGGCGTCGACGTGATCAACTACTCGATCGGCGGCGGAGCAGCGTCCACCGTGCTCGCGCCCGAGGACATCGCTTTCCTGAACGCGGCGGCCGCCGGCGTGTTCGTCGCCGTCAGCGCGGGCAACGACGGCCCGGATCCGGCCACCGCCGATCACGCGTCGCCGTGGTACACCACCGTGGCGGCATCCACGATCCCGACGTGGGAGGGCACCGTCCAGTTCGACGGCTTCGAGGAGGCGGGCGCCTCGGTGAGCGTGCCGTTCGGCACCACGGTGCAGGGCCCCTCCATCTACGCGGGGGATGCGGCGGTGGTGGATGCCGTCGATCCTCAGCTGTGCATGCCCGGCACGCTCGACCCCGCGAAGGTCGCCGGCCACATCGTCGTCTGCGACCGCGGTGGCAACGCGCGCGCTGAGAAGTCGCAGGTCGTGAAGGAAGCCGGTGGCATCGGCGTCGTGCTGGTGAACGTGCCGGGTGGTGCGGACTCGCTCGACAACGACTTCCACGCCGTGCCGACCGTGCACCTGTCCTCGGTGCACCACGAGGCGGTGCTCGCCTACGTGCAGGGCGGGGTCGACCGCCCGATCACGCTCGTCGGCGAGAACACCACGGGCGAGGTCACGCCGGTGCCGCAGATCGCCGGCTTCTCCAGCCGCGGTCCGATGCTGGCCGACGGCAGCGACATCATGAAGCCCGATGTCACCGCCCCGGGTGTCGCGATCCTCGCGGCCGGCCACAACGCCGCCGGTGCGGAGCCGACGTTCGAGATCCTCTCCGGAACCTCGATGTCGTCGCCGCATGTCGCCGGCCTCGGCGCCCTGTATCTCGGTGAGCGTCCGAACGCGACGCCGGCTGAGGTGAAGTCGGCGATGATGACCACCGCCTACGACACCGTGCTGGCCGATGGCTCGGCGAACACGAACCCCTTCGAGCAGGGCGCAGGTCACGTCGACCCGACGCGCTACTTCGAGCCGGGCCTGCTGTACCTCAACGACGTCGCCGACTGGGCGGCCTTCATCGAGGGCAAGGGTCTCGCCGAGTTCGACGGCGTCGAGCCGGTCGACGGCAGCGACCTCAACATCGCGTCGATCTCGATCGGCTCACTGGCGAGTGCGCAGACGGTGACCCGCACGGTCACCTCGACCGAGGCAGGTGCGTTCACCGCATCCGTCGACGTTCCCGGTGTCGACGTGACCGTCGAACCCGCCACGCTGGAGTTCGGAGCCGCGGGCGAGACGGCGACGTTCACCGTCACCTTCGACAATCAGAGCGCACCGGTCGAGCAGTGGGCGACCGGCTCGCTCACGTGGTCGAGCGACGCGAACACGGTGCGTTCTCCGATCGCGGTGTTCCCCGTCACGGCGGATGCTCCGGCGGAGGTCACCGGAACCGGCGCCGACGGATCGACCGCGGTGGAGATCACGCCGGGCGTGGACGGCGAACTGCCGCTCAACCTGTCGGGTCTGACACCGTTCGAGCTGCTCGTCGACGAGGCCAACCCCGTCGAGGGGCATTCGGGGAACGAGAACTCGGGCGACGAGAACAAGGACGTCTCCTGGATCGTGACGGTGCCCGAGGGCACCACGCTTTCGCGGTTCGACCTCGACTCCTCGGATGATGAGGGCAGCGACCTCGACCTCACGGTCTTCCGTGTCGTGTCGCCGGACGACCTGCGCTACTACGAGCGCTGGGCGTCGGCGACCGGTTCCGCGGACGAGCAGGTCTCCGTGACCGCGCCGACCGCGGGGACGTACCTGGTCGTCGCGAACATGTACTCGACGACGGGGCCGATGACGTGGGACATGACCTACGCCAACGTCGTGCAGGGCGGAGAGGGCGCGTTCACTGCGACGCCGAATCCGATCGACGCCGTTCGCGGCGAGAAGACGAGTTACGAGCTCAGCTGGACCGGCCTCACCGCCGGCACCGACTACCTCGGCGTCGTGCAGTACGGCGACTCCGAGGTGCGCACCGTGGTGACGGTCGCCGCCGAGTAGCAGCATCCACCACGACGCCCCGCGGTCCACGGACCGCGGGGCGTCGTGCTGCCC
>NZ_PGGU01000017.1 GCF_002872075.1 Microbacterium aurantiacum
GGCTCTGACACTGTCAGAGCCGGCGCTTCTGCTGTGCGACCTCAGCGGCCGCGGCGCTATCTTCCCTCGCTCAGCGTCCTCGGGAGGACGTCCGACGGCGAAGCGTCAGCAGCACGCCGGCAGCGAGCAGCAGAATCGCCGCGAGCGCGAAGCCCGACGGCGTCTCCACGCCGGTCGCGGCCAGGCCGCCGCCACCGCTGCCGCCGCCACCGGATCCCGCCTGTTCGTCGACCAGCACGGCCACCGACCGGGCCGGCACCGTCACGGTTCCGGATGCCGCGTCCCAGGTCGTCGCCTTCACCACGGCATCCGCACCTCCGACCTGCGCATCCGCAAGCACGAACTCACGCCCGGCGAGAGATCCGACCGTCTGGGTGACGGCCTCCGGTGTCGCGTTGAAGACGACCAGCGCACCCTCCAGCTCCGGGTCGACATCGTCGCCCAGCAGATCGTCGATGAGCATCACGATCACGCCGGGAGCGGCATCCGTCCCGCCGTTCGGGAACGACACCTTCTGCGCGATCAGCTCCGCAGAACCCAGGCGCAGCAGGTCGACCTCGTCGCGTACCCGCAGCAGATCGAGAGCGGATGCCTCGGCTGCCGCCATGTCTGCGGCGCCCGGCTTCAGCGCGGGGTTCGCCAGCAGCGGTGCCATGACCGGCCACTTCTCCTGGTTGTCAGCCGCGGTCGGCAGGCCGGAGCCGAACGTCGACTCCTGACCCGTCCAGTCGATGCGGTTGAACCAGTCGCCCGAGTTGTAGCTATTGCGGTCGAGGGACTTGGAGCGCAGGAGTTCGGTGCCCGCGTGCCAGAACGAGGGCGCCTGCGAGAGGGTGACCGTCGCCAGCGAGAGCGTGTTCATCCGCACCCGATCGGCCATCGAGGTCTCCACCGGCAGCTTCAGCACTGACAGGTCGAAGAGCGTCTCGTTGTCGTGCGCGTCGACGTAATTGATCACCTCGTCCGGCTGCTCGGCGTAGCCGGCCGCAGAGCCCCGGTAATCGATGTCGACGCCCGCCGTGAGCCCGCCGTCGCTCGTCGTGAACGAGAAGTCGCGGAGGTTCCCGGCGAGACCGAGCTTGACGAGATCGGTCTCGTGCCCGAGGTCGGCCAGCGCCTGCTCCTTCGAACCATTGATCGGATCGCCGTTCGGGTCGGTGCCGAGGCCCGTGCCGAAGCCCTGGCGGAACGTCGACGACGAGTCCACCGGGCTGCCGCCGTGCACGGCGTCGCGCAGGCGGTCGTTGAACGTGCCGATGCCTGTGCCGCCGAGCTGGCCCTGCGTCGCCTGCTCGAACAGGGCGTTGTCCGACACCTCGCCGAAGTTCCAGCCCTCGCCGTACAGGTAGATCTTCGACCCGTCGACGCCGTCCTTCTTGACGGTGAGCGCGTCCAGGGCATCCCGGATCGCCTGCATGTTCGCCGTGGAGTGATGCCCCATCAGATCGAACCGGAACCCGTCGACCTTGTAGTCGCGCGCCCACGTGACGATCGAATCGACCATCAGCTTCTGGGCGATCTCGTGCTCGGTGGCGACGTTCTGGCAGCAGGTGGAGGTCTCGACCCCGCCGGCCGCATTCAGCCGGTGGTAGTAGCCGGGCACGACGCGGTCGAGCACGGACTTCTCCGCCTGGCCGGATGCCGCGGTGTGGTTGTACACCTCGTCGAGCACCACCTGCAGGCCCATGTCGTGCAAGGCGCCCACCATCGAGCGGAACTCGGACACCCGCGCTCCGCCCTCCGGATTCACGGCGTAGGAGCCTTCCGGCGCGGAGTAGTGGTACGGGTCGTACCCCCAGTTGAAGCCGTCGGCGTCTGCCACCGCCTGCACGCACGCCTGCTGCTGATCGCTGTCCGGTGCGAACGAGGCGAGATCGCAGTCCGGCACGGCCTGCGCCGCGCGGTCCTCCTCTATCGACGCGATGTCGAACGACGGCAGCAGGTGCACGGTGTTGATCCCGGCGTCCGCCAGCTCGCGCAGCTGAGCAGTGCCCGCGCTGTCGCGGGTGAACGCGAGGTAGGTGCCCCGCTCCGCCTCGGGCACCGTCTCGTCGCTGATGGAGAAGTCGCGGATGTGCAGTTCGTAGATCGCCCGGTCCACCGAGCGCTCCACCTCGGGCGCCTCGGCTTTCTGCCACTGCTTCGGCTGCCACTGCTTGTCGTCGAGGTCGATCACGACCGAGCGCTCCGAGTTCACCGTGAGCGCGACCGAGTACGGGTCGGTGACGAGGTTGGTCTCGATCAGGCCGGTGCTCGGAGCGTAGACGACGATCTCCCAGAGGAACTCGTCTCCCATATGGCCCTTCTCGCCATCGACCTGCCAGACGCCGGATGCGGAATCCCGCGTCGCTTCATGCCGCACCGGATCTGCATCGGTGCCGGCATCCCAGGTGAGCAGCGTGACCTGCTGAGCGGTCGGCGCCCACAGCCGGAAGGCGGGCGCCTTCTTCGAGAAGCTCACTCCCAGGGTGGTGTCGGCGACGGCATCCGCGTACAGGTCGTCGAGAACTCCGGGGATCTGCACCCCGGTGAACGCGGTGAGGCCGTCTGCGTCGTCGCTCTGCGCGACGGCCAGCTGGGTGCGCAGCAGGGCCGCGGCATCCGCGTCATCCGGCACCCGCAGGGCGACGTACCCGGCGAGTGCGGGGAAGCGCTCCGCCTGCGCATCCGAAATGGTGCCGTCGACCTCGAGGTCGATCGCCTCGCCGCCGGTCACCGCGCCGTCGGCGACGGCGAGGGAGGCGTCGGATGCCGAGTGCAGGCGGTAGCTCGCGCCATCGACCGCGCCGAGGTTCGCCGGCCAGGCCAGCGTCCGCTCGTCGATCCAGTGCGCACGCAGCTCGCCCGTTCCCGGCAGCTGCGGATCGGCGCTCGTGATCTCGAGCACATGCGTCGCGACCGTGTAGCGGAACGAGGTGACCTTGCCCTCGGTGGCACTGAACGAGATGTTGCCGCCGTCGCGCACGCCGTCGGCGCCGTAGTTCTCGGCCCAGCTCAGGCCGTGCGCGACCTTGAGTTCGTACGCCCCGGTCGGCAGCGCGGCTGTGGCGAACTCGTAGACCCCGTCGCGGTCGCCGTCGGCCATGAGCGTGCCGAGGCAGTCCGGCGCCCAGTCGCCGGCACAGCCGAGTTCGCTCTGCAGCGAACCGGGGAGGGTCACGATGGGGCCCTCCGCGGAGGACTGCGTGATGTTCGTGCGGGGGTCGAAGTAGAAGCTGATCGGTCCGCCGGCGTGGCTGATCGTGATGTTGCCTCCGTCGAGCACGCCGTTCGCGCCGTAGTTGACCGCCCAGCTGCCGTTGATCGCCGCCTTGTACTCGTAGTCGCCGGCCGGCAGATCGAACGTGCCCGACCAGACGCCGTCGGCGCCGAGGGCGAGCTTCGCCTTCTCGCACGCCGGATCCCAGTCGCCTGCGCAGCCCATCTCGGAGTTCAGGCTGCCGGGCACGGTGACCATCTCGATCGGCGACTCGGGCTCTTCGCCCTCCTCCAGTGTGACGGCGTTGCCGACCGAGGCGTAGGTCGAGGCTGCCGCGTGGTGGCCGGCGGCATCCGTCGTGACCGCGCGATACTCCACGAGCGTCCCCTGCTCGAGCCCGCGGAGGTCGTGGAACACCCGAGGGTCGGTGTCTTCGGCGGTGCCCAGCGGGTGCCATTCGTCGGCACCGGCGACCCGCCAGGCGAAGCTGGTCTGCAGCCACTGGTCGGCGGTGTCGGCCTGCACGGCGACCTGTCCGCCGATGCCGGCCCCCGCGGCCGGAGCCGCGAGCGTGAGAGGCGCTACCTCGGCAGGCGCGGTGACCTGGGCATCCGCCTTCCACACCACGGCCGACAGCGCCGGAACCGTGATGCTCGTCGTGGCGTCGGCGCCGGTGGTGACGGCTTCCGCATCGCCGTACAGCGGCTGGAACGCGGCATCCGCCGTCAGCGTCGCGAGGTCGACGGTCTGCGCACTGGTCGCGTTGTTCACGGCGACGAGGTACTCGGTCCTGTCCTCCGCATCCACCCGTGAGAAGGCGTAGACGCCGGCTCCGGATGCGGCGTAGCGCTCGACCTGCGCGCCGCTGACGAGCGCGGGATGCTCCGAGCGAAGCGCCGCGAGCGCCTGGATGTGCTGGTAGAGCGGAGCATCCGTCCCGAAGCGGTCGACGGAGCCGGCCTGCTCGCCGGTGATGAGGTTCTGGTCCGCGTACTCGGCGACCTGGGTCGCGAACAGCGACTGACGCGCATCCTTGTCGCCGCCGGTGCCGGCGAAACCCTGCTCATCGCCGTAGTAGACGACCGGCTGGCCGCGGCTGAGGAAGAGCAGCTCGTGCGCGAGCTCGTCGCGCTGCAGCGGAGCATCCGTCGAGCGCAGGAAAGAGCCGACCCGGCCCATGTCGTGGTTGCCGAGGAAGGTCGGCAGCGCCGTCGAGGAGGAATCGGCGGTCGTGTAGTAGTCGTCACCGGCGAAGAGCGCCTGCAGCCCCTTCGCGGAGTTGCCCGAGGCGAAGCTCACCGCCGACGACTGGAAGGTGAAGTCGAGCACCGAGTTCATGTCGGTGTCGCGGATGTAGGGCGAGAGCTTCACCGGGTCGGCGTCGTAGACCTCGCCGAACATGAAGAACTCGTCGTTGCCCTGGGCATGGGCGTAGTCGAGGACGTCGGTCGTCCACTGCTCCCAGAACTCGAAGTTCACGTGCTTGGCGGTGTCGATGCGGAACCCGTCGATGCCGAGATCGATCCAGTCCTGGTACACCGCCGTGAAGCCGTTGACGACGGTCGGATGCTCGGTCATCAGGTCGTCCAGGCCGTCGAAGTCGCCGTAGGTGACCGACTCGCCGGACCAGGTCGAGTTGCCGCGGTTGTGGTAGAGCGTCGGGTCGTTCAGCCAGGCCGGGACCTTCACGTCCTCGGAGACGACGGGCGTGTACGGGAAGCTCGTCGCGGGGTCGAGCTCGGGGAAGTCGCCGGTGCCGGCGAGGTCATCCGGGTTGAAGGCGTTGCCGTCCTTGTCGGTATAGGGCGATGTCGCCTGGTCGATGTAGTCGTAGGACTGCTCGGCGTAGTCGATCACGTCTGCGGTGTGGTTGGTGATGATGTCGAAGTACACCTTGATGCCGCGCGCGTGCGCATCGGCGATGAGCGCCTCGAGCTCGGCGTTGGTGCCCAGGTGTGGGTCGATGCGCGTGAAGTCGGTCACCCAGTACCCGTGATAGCCGGCTGATGCGTTCGCACCCTCACCCTGGACCGGCTTGTTCGCGAAGCTCGGGGTGAGCCAGAGCGCCGTGGTGCCGAGACCCTCGATGTAGTCCAGCTTCTCGTGCAGGCCCGCGATGTCGCCGCCGTTGAAGAACCCCTTGTTCGTCGGATCGAAGCCGGTGCTGAGGCTGTCGCCGTCGAGGCCGCCCTCGTCGTTCGCGGTGTCGCCGTTGGCGAAGCGGTCGGTCATCACGAAGTAGAACTGCTCCCCGTCGCCGGCCTGCCGGACCGGCGCCTTGACGAGAGCGTCGTCGTCGGCCGTGTAGCCGCCGCGGATGTCGGTCACTTCGAGACCCACCCGCTTGAGGGTGTCGTCGAAGGTGAAACGGAGGACGGCCGGACCTGCGAGCACCAGCGGGATGTCGTCTCCGCCGCCATCCAGACCGTAGGCCTCGTCCCAGGAGTCGTTGAGAGCGACCTTGTACGCGTAGGTGCCGGCCGGCACCTCGAACTCCGCGGAGTAGACGCCGTCGGCGCCGGTCGGGGCGAGTTCGGTCTGCGCGCAGTCGGGTGACCAGTCGGCGGCGCAGCCGAGCTCGGACTGCAGGTCGCCCACGAGGGCCACGGTGCGCTCGGCGGCGACGGCCGCGGCAGGGACGGAGGCGATGAGGCTGGAGGCGACGAGCACCGTCGCGGACAGGAGCGCTGACAGGCGCGGGGCGGTCTTCTTCGACACGGAGATCTCCCTGGGGGTGGGGAGGGCACGACGCAGTGCCCGGATGCTTGGAGCCGAACGTAGCAGGGATCACGCCGCTACTGCAAGCGCTTCCATATCATTCTTGCCGGAATGATCAGGCATCCGGGCGCGAGAAGGCATCTGCGCGCAAGCGCTTCCAGGCGACGTCCGGCCCGATCCCGGATCCTTCACCTCCGGTTCACCATGCGGACACTTCCGATGCGTATACCTGCAGGTGCGCGGATGGACTCAGACCGGATCGGGTAGTCGCAAGATTCCGCGCACCGGTGAGCGCTCTGGTCGCTCCCATCGCGGTTCATCACCGCAAGACCCCCGCCGAATCGGGTCGGCGGGGGTCTTTCTCTTCTCTCTCCTCCTTTCAAAGAGCGCAAACGGCTCGATTTTCGGCGGTTTTCGAGCCGTTTGCGCTCTTTGAAGGTTCAGGAGGGTCACCTGTGGACAACTTCTGCGAAGCGGGCGACGTTGCTGGCACGGTGTCGCCATGGGACGAAAGCAGAATCTGCCGACACACCTCGGCTCGGCCTTCACCGTCACCGTTGCGAAAGCGAACGGAATCGGTCGAGGCAGGTTGCGCGGCTCCGACCTCAGCCGCCCCTTCCACGGCGTGCGCATCCAGACGGATGCCATCGATGATTCCGACACGGTGGAGACCGAGGACCCCTACGATCGGCAGCGACTCTTCCGCGTGATGCGCGCCCGTGAATATGAACCGCGGCTGCATCCCGGGCATTGCTTCAGCCGGCAGACCGCCGCGTCCGTGTGGGGCGGTCCGCTGCCGCTCGAATTCGACCCGCGGGGCAGACCCCTGGACTTCGCGCACCTCGACCTGCACGTCTGCGCTCTGGGCCCGGCACCGCTCCCGCGCGCGGCGGGAGTCGCCGGGCATCGCACGCTGTCCAGCCTCATGACGGTGCGGGAGCACGAAGGGCTTCGGGTGTCCTCCCCTGCCTCGACATGGGCATCCCTCGGTTCCTTGTCGGTTCCCGATCTGATCGCACTCGGTGACTACTTCTGCCGACGATGGCGCGAAGGGCATGGCCGGCCGCATGCCGGACGAGAGCCGCTCGCGACCGTGGCCGAACTGAAGGCAGCCGCCGACGCCGGACGCCGACGCGGAGCATCCCGTCTCCGCGAAGCCCTCGAATGGATCCGCGAAGACTCCTGGTCGCCGCGCGAGTCCCTGGTCCGGCACGTCCTGGTGAGCGCCGGCCTGCCGGAACCCGAACTCAACGTCGATCTGTTCGACGAGCGCGGTCGCTTCCTCGGTTGCGTCGACATGGCGTATCGCGAGAAGCGCGTCGCGATCGAGTACCTCGGGATGCTGCACGGCGAGAGCTGGGCGCGAGACGTCGAGCGGATCGCCGCTCTCCGCTCCGCCGGCTGGATCGTGATCGAAGTCACCTCTTCACTGCTGAAGAACCGCGCCGAACTCCTCCGCCGTGTCGCCTCGGCTCTCGGCCGTTGAGAATCTGATTCGGAGAGCGCAAACGGCTCGAAGAACGCCGGATTTCGAGCCGTTTGCGCTCTCTGAAACTCCAGCGGGCAGCCGAGCGTAGAATCGACACCGCGCCGAGACCCTGGCGCATCCGCACTCGGGCGTGCCCGTGATCCGGGCTGCCTGCTCTCCTGAGGCCACGATGTCCCGCGAATCCAGCACCCTGCCGATCACCGTCTCCATCCGCCGTGAGGTCGACCCCGCCCGCATCGCGGAAGCCACCGCCTGGGTGCAGACCGGGCTGAATCTCGCGAGCACGTATCCGGGGTTCCTCGGATCGGGGTGGGTCCGCGCCGGCGAGCACTCCCAGGTGTGGCACATGCTCTACCGCTTCGCCGGCGACGAGACCCTCGAGGCGTGGGAGCGCTCCGCCGAACGCGAGTGGTGGCTGTCGATGGGCGAGGGCTTCGTCCGCAGCGAGCGCTCGAAGCGCCGCACCGGCATCGAGGGCTGGTTCGACGAGCCGGCGACCGGATCGATCACCGTCGTGGATGCCGCCACCGGCGCGACCGAGGTCGCGGCCGCACCGCCGCGCTGGAAGCAGGCCGTGGCGATCTGGCTCGGGTTCTTCCCGCTGAACATCGCGTTCGCCTACCTGATGAGCCCGATCCCGGGCTGGGGTGACGTGCTGCCGATCTGGCTGCGCGTGCTGATCACCACCCTCGTGCTCACGCCGATCATGACGTACTGGGTGCTCCCGTGGGTCACCCGATCCCTGCGGAACTGGCTCGCGCGCTGACGGAGCGAGGTCAGCGAGAGCACTCTCAGAGCTCTGCCACCGCGGCCCGCAACGTCTGCTCGACCACCGCGACACCCCCGGTGAGCGGACCCGGTCGCCGCACCAGGTAGAGCGTGTTGATCGGCGGGTCCTCGGTCTCGCGCACGACGACGAGGCGACCATCCGCCAGCTCGTCGGCGATGAGATACGTCGGGAGCACGGTGACGCCGGCTCCGGCGACGGCGGCTGCGGCGAGCGCACGCAGGTCGGGCGCGATCAGTGCCGGTTCGCGCTCCAGGCGGATGCCGAAAACATGCCGCCAGTACCGGCGAAGAATCGGGACATCTCGTGCGTAGGCGAGCAGCGGCGTCCCCTCGAGAGCATCCGCTCGCAGCTCGGATGAGGGAATGATTCCGAGCGACGGTGCGGCGACGAGGACGAGCTCCTCGTCGAGAAACGGTGCCACCGGCAGGGCGCGGCCGCGAGGGCGCACAGCGGAGATGACCAGGTCGAGGCTGCCGACTCGGAGTTCTCCGAGGAGATCCTCGGCCAGCCCGGCGGTCACGACGAGGCGGAGCCCATCGGCGACTGCGGGCGCGAGAGCCGGCAGCGCGACACGGGCGAGGAACTCGGCGGCCCCGCCCAACCGAAGGCGCGGCGGCTCGGTGACCGGCCGCGCACCCACGGCCTCGACCAGCGCATCGAGCGGACCCGCCAGCCGTGACGCGAGCTCATCGGCGCGAGCGGTCGGGCGGATGCCGCGCGCGAGCCGCACGAACAGCGGCTCGCCCATGCTCTTCTCCAGCGCCTGCAGCTGTGCGGTCACCGTCGACTGCGCGAGTCCCAGCATCCGCGCGGCCGCTGACACCGAGCCGGAGCGATGCGCCGCGAGAAAGGTGCGCCACAGCCCGAGATCCTTCAGGCCATCGGAATTCCGATCGTTCATATCAGGAAGATATCGGAATGAGAGGCCCGGGGCGGCCGTTGTCACCGATATCGTCATCCGCACGGCATCCGCCGTCAGACTCTCTGGAGCTCCCATGTCCACTGTTCTCTTCGTCGTCACCGGCGCCCGCATCTGGATCCTCTCCGACGGGACCGCGCACCCCACCGGCTACTGGGCCGAGGAGCTGCTCGCCCCGTACCGCCTGCTCAACGAGGCCGGCCATGACGTCGTCTTCGCGACCCCGGCGGCGTGACGCCGATCGCGGATGCCGCGAGCCTCGGCGAGGGGGATGCCGCCGCCATCGCCGAGATCGCCGGACTCGCCGCCCCGCTGACCCTCGCGGACGTGGATGCCGACGCCTACGACGCCGTCTACTACCCCGGCGGGCACGGCCCGATGCAGGACCTGGCCGTGGACACAGACTCCGCGGCGCTGATCGCAGCGACCGTCGCCGCCGGACGGCCGCTGGCCGCCGTCTGCCACGGACTCGCTGCGCTCCTTCCCGCGCGCACGGCGGCGGGGGAGCCGGTCATCGCCGGACGCCGCCTCACCGGGTTCTCCGACGAGGAGGAGCGCATCGGCGGGCTCGCCGATCGGGCGCCGTTCCTGCTCGAGCAGTCGCTGCGCACCCTCGGCGCCCGCGTCGAGGTCTCGGCGCCGTGGAGCGACCACACTCTGGTCGACGGACTCCTCATCACCGGGCAGAACCCTCAGTCCTCGGCATCCGCCGCCGCAGCTCTGGTGACCGCGCTGGCCTGAGCCACTTCCATTCGAAGAGCGCAAACGGCTGCATTTCACCCTCGGATGCAGCCGTTTGCGCTCTTTGAACTGCGGGAAGCCTCAGTCCACGAGCCGAACACGATCCTCGTCCTCGACGACCTCGTGCAGTTCGGCGCGTACGCGCGGAGTGCCCATTCCGCGATGCAGCACGAGCATCGTGCGCCCGTCGAAGGCGTCGAACAGCATGCCGTGGCCGGCGTTGCCGTCGACCAGCGTGTCGAGCTGCTCCCACGGCCCCGTCAGCCGGCCGCTGTGCGATACGGCCATGGTCTCGACATAGTCGGAACCGTCATCGCGCGGCTGGTACGTCGCCCACAGCATCAGCAGCGCTCCGCTGCGCAGTCGCCTCAGCTGCGGCCCATCGGTGACATACGGCATCCGGGTGCGGGCGCTCGGGGGCAGCCTGCGGAGCAGCGCCGCCTCCGAGCCGCGGAACAGGAGGACCGGATCACCGGCGGTGGCCGTGAGATCGGGTGTGAGCGGCACGGCCTCGATGGTCCCGTCGAAGATCTGCACCCATTCGTGCGCGTAGACCATCCAAGGCGTGCCGTCGTCATCGACGAAGAGCGTGCCATCCAGGGTCATGAACTCGGCCGGAGCGACCGGCGCGTCCGTGCGCAGCAGCTCGAACGGCCCGGCCGGATGATCAGCCACGGCGATCACCGTGCCGCGCGCCGTCGGAATGTACTCGGTGCCGCCGCCCTCGGCGAACGCGCGGAAGCGCGCCCCGCCGGGTACCTCCAGTTGCCTCGACGAGTCGTGCAAGGTCGTGAACAGGTAGAAGCGGCCACGATACTCGTGCACCTCCGGAGCCCACGGCGCTTCGGACGCCGACGCCCAGGAATCCTCCGGCACCCGGAACACGACCACCGGCACGTCATCCCAGGAACCGAGGTCGGCGCTCCGGTACGCGACGACCGCGGGCTGGTCACGTGCCGCGGTGTACAGATAGTAGGTCGACTCGGCGGCGTACGGGAGGATGTACGGGTCGTGCGCCCAGAAGTCGTCGAGTCGCTGCATCGTGTCCCCTCGAGAGGCGCGAGCCTCAGCTGCCGGCGACGTCGGCGCGCACGGTGACGATGCTGCACGGCGGCAGGTCGAGCACCAGCCGCGAGCCGGTCACCGCCACGCCCTCGAACGCCGTCAGCCCCACGGCCGAGGGCACCTCGAACGTGTTGTGGTCCGTCGACGCTCCGGCGAGGATCTCACTGCGCCGGATGGTGCCGACGGCGCCCGGCAGATCGATCTCGATCCGCGCAGGGCGATCCAGCGCGTAGTTCACGGCGCTGACGGTGACGGCCCCGTCCTTGAGGGATGCCGTGACGTCAGTGTGCGGCGGCAGCGAGCCCTCGATCGGCAGCAGCGTCGCGTCATGGTGATCGGTGTACAGCGCGAAGGCGAAGTACGTCGGCGTCTTGATCAGCCGTGGACCGTCGGTGAGCAGCATCGCCTGCAGCACGTTCACCATCTGCGCGATGTTCGTCATCCGCACGCGGGCCGCGTGCCGGTGGAACACGTGGAAGTTCAGCGCCGCCACCACGGCGTCGCGCATCGTGTTCTGCTGGTAGAGGAAGCCCGGGTTGGTGCCCTGCTCGACGTCGTACCAGGTGCCCCACTCGTCGACGTAGATGCCGACGCGCTTCGCCGGGTCGTAACGATCCATGATCTCGCCGTGCCGACTGAGCAGGGTGTCCATGAACAGGGTGCGGCGGATGGTCTCGTACCAGGACGCATCGTCGAAGTCCCTGGCCGCGCCCTTCACGTCCCAGTTCCCGGTGGGGAGCGTGTAATAGTGCAGGCTCAGCGCATCCATGTGACCGGCGGCGCGAGCCATCAGGACGTCGGTCCATTCGTAGTCGTCGGCGTTCGCCCCGCACGCGACCTTGGTGATGCGGTTGTCGCCGTAGTCGCGCACGTAGGTCTGGTACTGCCGGTACAGGTTCGCGTAGTGCAGGGGCATCATGTTGCCGCCGCATCCCCAGCTCTCGTTCCCGACGCCGAAGAACTGCACCTTCCACGGCTGGGCGCGTCCGTGGCTCTTGCGGAGCTCCGCCATCGGCGTGTGGCTGTCGAGCGTCATGTACTCGATCCAGTCCTGCATCTCGGCGACGCTGCCGCTGCCCACGTTGCCGTTGATGTAGGCCTCCGCGTCGAGCTGGTTCAGCAGCTCGAAGTATTCGTGGGTGCCGAACTCGTTCGGGTCGACCACACCGCCCCAGTGCGTGTTCACCATCGCACCGCGTTCGGGACCGATCCCCTGCAGCCAGTGGTATTCGTCGGCGAAGCATCCCCCCGGCCAACGTACGACCGGCACCTTGATGTCTCGCAGCGCCTGGATCGCGTCGGTGCGCAGCCCGTTGCGATGCGGGATCTCAGAGGATTCTCCGACCCAGAGGCCCTCGTAGATGCCGCGCCCCAGGTGTTCGGCGAACTGCCCGTAGATGCGGCGATCGATGACGGGCGAGGCAGATCCAACGACGGCGGTGATCATTCCAGCAACGCTATAGACCCGGGACGCACAACCGCAAGCACTTTTTCTCACCGTTGTTTTAACCCTTGAGTATTAGCGCCTCCCGTGCAACGCTGGCCGGGTGTCGATACCCGTCGACATCCGCGCAGAGTCGCGCACCCGAATCGAACGGATCCCGATGAAGAGACAGATCGGAGCGGCCGTCGCGGCCGCCGCCCTCCTGATGGGCCTCTCCCCCCTGCCGGCCACGGCGGCTCAGGGAGGCCCCCACAGCACCAACGAGTTCCGCGGCGTGAACTGGGCCGACCCCCGGGACAACTACGCCGACGACGAGGTCGTGCCGTCGGGCCTCAGCGTCGCCGACGACTACGACACCACGTACGACAAGTCCGCCGCGATCGTCAGCGAGTTCCGCGAGGAGGTCAGGGCCAACACGGTCCGGCTGCCCATCAACCCGTCGAGCGTCGGCACCGACTGGTGGGAGTCGTATCGGGCTGCCATCGACGCCTCGACCGACAGCGGCTTCAAAGTCATCCTCAGCTACTGGGAGGCCGATGACGCGAAGGACGGGCGCGCCGATGACCCGGCGGCCTTCGATGCCATGTGGGACACCGTCGTGGCCGCGTACGCCAAGAACCCGAAGGTGTACTTCGAGCCGATGAACGAGCCGTTCGGGTACTCGCTCGACGAGTGGGTGTCCCTGACGTCCGGATGGCTCGACGACCACTCCGCCGTGCCGCGCAAGCGCGTCATCGTCTCGGGCACCGGGTACAACGACGACGTGACGGGCGTGGGGGCGGCGGAAGAGCTGGATGGCACGCTGCTGTCGCTGCACTTCTACGGCTTCTGGGCGAGCCACACCACCGAAGCGGAATGGAAGGCGAATCTCCTGCCGCGCATCGGCGAGTACGGCTGGCGCACGCTGGTGTCCGAGGCCGGCTCCCCCATGACCACGGGCCTGAACTACGGCAACCACGAGGGAGACGTGTCCACCGCATACCTCGGCGCGCTCACCGAGGTGACCCGCGACCAGGGAATGGGCGTCGTCTACTGGCCGGGGCTTCGCACCGGCGACTCGTACACGCTGACGGAGCAGACCGCCGACGGCGGGCTCGAGGTGACGAACGAGTCCGGACTCGCACAGCTGCAGTGGGGCTGGGGCCTGCTCAAGAAGGAGCAGCTGAACGACCTGCCGCCCGCTCCTCCGGGCGATCCTCTGAAGAGCGTCGCGCATGGGGTGTGCATCGACGTGCCGGGCGGCTCGACCGCGCCAGGCACGCAGCTCGGGCTGTGGCACTGCAACGGCGGCGGAAACCAGTCGTTCCACGCGACGGATACCGGAGAGCTGTCGGTGTACGGCGACCTCTGCGTCGAGGCCGTCGACGGCCCGATCGCCGGGAGCGCTCTCGCCATCGCCGACTGCTCGGGAGACGCGACGCAGCAGTGGCGGGTGAACGCCGACCTGACGATCAGCAGCGGCGCGGACCCCGGCCTGTGCCTCGCGACGCCGGCGAACGAGTGGGGACTCGCCCTGGCCGCGTGCGACCCCTCCTCGCCGACCCAGCAGTGGACGCGCGGATAACCACCGCCGACACGAGGCCCCGCCACCCGATCGGGTGGCGGGGCCTCGTGGTCTCCCGGGTGTTCAGAGGGCGACGGGGATGTGCGTCGTCAGCAGGCCCGCATCGACGAGGAAGCGCTCGAGCGCGATCAGGGCGACACCGGTCGCGACCGGGTTGCCCGAGACCGTCGACACGACCAGTTCGACGTCGCCCCCGGCGTGTCCGGGAGACTGCTCGCGCAGGTGGCGGCGCGCGGGCTCGAGCAGGTGGGAGCCGAGGCCCCACGTGGTCCAGCCCGTGAGCGTGACGACGTCGGGGTTCACGATGGCGACGAGATCGGCGAGCGCCGACCCGAGATAGTAGGCGGTCCGGTCGAGCGTCTCTGCGACGGCCGGGTCCGGGTCCGGCGCGTTCGCGGCAGCGGCGAGGGCGGCGATGAAATCGGCCTGCAGCGCGACGTCGGCCAGCGGATGGTCCGGCGCGATCTCGCGAAGGGTCTGCTGGATGCCGGGGGCTCCGATGTACGCCTCCACGCAGCCGTTCCGCCCGCAGCGGCAGCGGCGCCCGTCGAGCACGAGCAGCGAGTGCCCCCACTCTCCGGCGGAGTTGGTCGCGCCGCGAAGGATCCGCCCCTCGAGGACGATGCCGGCCCCGACGCCGGTGCCGAGGTTCACCGTGACCAGACTCGCGGCGGACCGGCCGCGCCCGAGCCAGAGTTCGGCGGCGACCATCGCCTTGAGCGGGTTCTCGATGACGAGCGGCAGGCCGATCCGGGTGCGCAGCTGCTCGAGCTCGACGGAATGCCACGTCCAGTTCGGCACCAGCACCGAGACACCGGACGGCTCCTGCACGAGCGCAGGCAGCGAGAGGCCGACGCCCAGCACGTCGTCGCGTGAGACGTCTTCCTGAACGAGCATCCGGTCGACTGCGCCGCCGATCTCCTCCACGACGGATGCCGGATCGAGCACATTCTCGTCGCGTTCGGTCACCGTGGTGGCGAGCTGGGTCAGGGCGATGTCGAAGAGCACGATGCGCACGTAGGTCTCGGCCACGTCGACGCCGATGACCCGGCCGCGTTCGCCGTTCATGCCGATCAGCGCGGTCGGACGGCCGATGCCTCCGGCGATGCCGCGGGTCTCGGCCACGATGCCCTCGTCGATGAGCTCGCCGACGATCGTCGCGACAGTGGCCGGGCTCAGGCCGGTGGACCGGGCGACGCCGTTCCTCGTGGTCTGCCCCGCTGACAGCACGGCATGCAGGACTTCGACGCGGGAGTCGCTGCGGATGTCCCGCGATGTCCGCCTCGACACGACCATACTCACTCCCTCAGCTCCCCCACCGCGATCCCGACGATGCACGTCGGGCGCCTCGCGCCGACCTTCGCCAGTATCGCATCACTCGATCACCACGCGGACATCTTCCAGGCCCTCGGCGCGCAGCACGACGGATGCCGCCCCGTCGGCGCGCACGAAGACGATCAGGCGTCCGTCCAGAGTGCGCCGCCGCGGAAGCGCATAAGCCGTGACGTCAGCGAGGTCGCCGTTCTCCAGCCCGAGCAGCACGCCGCCCTCGACGCTCGCCTCGACGAGCACGTCGCCGCGGGCGAGCGCGCCCTGGGCGTCACGAAGCGTGCATTCGATCTGGACGATGCCGCCGGTGGACAGGCCGACAGCAGCACACCGGTCTGAGGCATCCGCCGGCGCCTGCCAGACGACCGCCTCGAGGCTCGCCGGCCCGCCGACAGTCGCGAGCCGATCGGTGGCGACCACGACGCCACCGCGCAGCGCCTGCACCTCGACCGGTCCGTTCAGCGCCGGCACGACCGCACGCCAGTAGCCCTGCTCATCGTCCCATTCGGCCACGACCTGCTCGCCGCCGACTGCCAGGATTATCGAATCGGCCTGCGCGAAGCACAGCACCTCGGTCGGACCCGCCGCCGCGAAGTCGACCGCCCGAGAGACCGGGTGGCTCCACAGCGGCGCCTCGCCCTCGGCGAACGGCCTGACGGCGAGATGCGCGAACGGCTCCTCCGACCACCAGCTGCGACGCAGCTGCGATATGGGCTTGGGGAAGCCGGCGAGCGTGAGCAGGCCGGCGCCCGATCCGTGGATGGGCCATCCGTACGCCTCGCCGAGATAGTCGATCCCGGTCCAGAGGAACTGACCCGCGATGTAGTCGTTGCGTGCGACGGCCTGCCAATCCGCGTACCGGTGCGAGTTCTCACTGCCCAGCAGCGGCTTGTCCGGGAATCGGCGGTGGTCCTCCTCGTAGAGGTGCTCCTTGTAGTTGTATCCGACGACGTCGAGCGGATCGAGCAGGCCCGTGCGACTGGAGAGTTCCGGGAACGCGGCGGCCAGGGTCACCGGTCGGGTCGGATCGCTCTCCCGCACGATGCGTGCGAGATTCCGGGCGATCGTGGTGAGGCGCCGGATGTCGGGACGGGTCGGGTCGTACACCCGCTCGGCATCCGGCTTGTTCGCGTCGTTGTTGCCCGTCATCTCCGTGAACAGCGGGCTGGCGTACGGATCGTTCGGGTAGTCGATCTCGTTGCCGATGCTCCACGCGATGATCGACGGACGGTTGCGACCCGCCTCGACCATCGTCCTCAGGTCGCGTTCGTGCCATTCCGGGAAGTCCGCGGCGTAGCCCTGGTGGCGCGGCGGGTAGACGTTGTGCCCCTGCCACCACTTGTTCTTCGCGTTCTCCCACTCGTCGAAGGCCTCATCGATGACGTAGAACCCGAGCGCGTCGCACAGGGTGTACAGCTCCGGCGAGTGCGGATTGTGCGCCATGCGGATGGCGTTGCACCCCATCTCCTTGAGGATCAGGAGGCGCCGCAACCACACTTCGGCCGGGACCGCCGTGCCGAGGCAACCGGCATCCTCGTGCAGGCAGACACCGGTGAGCGTGCGCGGCCGGCCGTTGATCGAGAAGCCGTGGTCGGCGTCGAATCGGAAGGTGCGGATGCCGATGACCTCGCTGTACTGCGCCTCCCCTGACGTGACACCGTCCGACCACGAGAGGGTCGTGGTGAGCCGTTGCAGACGCGGATCATCGTCGGACCAGAGCTCGGGATCGGCGATCCGCATGTCCGTCGACGTCGACGCCGCAGCTCCCGGCTCGATCCGCACGGACACTTCGGCGGAGTGCACGCGGCCGGTCGTCAGGGAGGCCAGTTCGTGCAGCGCCTGCACGGTGACCGGCTCGGCTGTGCTGTTGACGAGCGTCTGCTCGACACGGATCGTCGCCGCAGCGGCATCCGCTTCGAGTGTCGTCACCACCGTGCCGTGCTCGCGCAGGTGCACCGGCTCGTGCACCTCGAGCTCGACGCGCCGGGTGATGCCGGAGCCGTTGTACCAGCGGGAGTCCGAGATGTCGGTGTGCTCGACGCGCACGCTGATGACGAGATCGCCGTCTGTGGCGTAGGAGAGGATCTCGCTGACGTCGAATGAGAAACGCGCGTGCCCCGATGGCCGGCTGCCCAAGTGGTAGCCGTTGACCCAGACCTCGGCGTTCTTGTAGACGCCGTGGAAGACGAGGCGCACCACGCTGTCGTCGTGGAGCCCGAGTGCACCTGTCGGCACATGCGAGCGGTACCAGCCGACACCTCCGGGCAGGTATCCCGTTCCGCTGGAGAGGGTGGCGGAGAACTCCTCCTCGACGCTCCAGTCGTGCGGGACGACGACCGCTCGCCACGCGGCGTCGTCGTATCGCTTCGCCCAGGCGTCTGGGTCGTCCGCTCGCGAGAAGAGCCACTGTTCGATGGACTGCGTGTGCACGGGGTGCTATTCCTCTTCGTCGAGGGCGGGCGTGGATGCAGGTGCGTACTTCTCGAACACGCGGGCGAAGAGCGCGCCGCCGAGATAGGCGATTCCGGCGAAGCCGATCATCAGCCAGAGCAGGCCCCACACCGTGGCCTGCGGATAGTAGATGGTCACGACGATGCTGAGCGCGATGAGCACGATGACGGTCAGCGGTGCCAGCGGATGCCGGATCGACATCAGCCGGGCGTTGCGCAGCACTTCGCGATTGCCGCCCTCGAACCGCGCGAGATAGGGGAAGACGTAGAGCGTCGACATCGCGAACATGAAGACCAGCAGGTACCAGACGGCCAGGAGCACGATCACGGCGATCGACGGGAGCGGGGCTGTCGTGACGACGATGTACCAGGCGGCGAGCGCCCCGCCGACGGCCGCGAGGATCAGCGCGATCAGCGTCGACTGTTTCAGGTTCCGCCGGAACGAACGGAAGTAGTCGCCGACGATCGTCCGGTCGGTGTCGGTGGCGATCCGCATGCCCACGTAGTTCAGGGCGGTGAGCGAGGCCCCGATCGTGATGACCGGGATCGAGGTGAGGATGAACAGGACGTTCAGGATCATCAGATCCGCGATCCGCGTGAGGAACCGCATCAGCGCGGATTCCGGTGCGAGGATGCTGCCGGCCATGCTCCCCCCTCTTTCTCTCAGAACTTCTGTGCGAGCCGGGCGGGGCGCGCGTCGCGCGACCCGCCCGGCTGTGATGCCTGCTCAGCCCTCGCGGGCGTCGTC
>NZ_PGGU01000018.1:0-20172 GCF_002872075.1 Microbacterium aurantiacum
GTCCTGGTCGGTGATCGAGCTGGAGGCGTCGCGCGCGTAGCGAACCCCCGCTCCCGTCGCGAAAAAGCCCGGTATCCGCTCTGGATACCGGGCTTTTTCGCGACCGGAGCGTCAGTCGGCGACCTTCAGTCGGCGACCTCGGGCCAGCCGTCGCGCCAGGTCAGTGGGCGCAGGCCGAGGGTCGGGATGCCGTCGGCGGCGGCGTCGTAGAAGTGGAAGGCGAGCGTGTCGCCGGACACCGACTGTCCGCCGGGTCCGATGAGCGAGCCGCCGGTCGTCAGCACGACCGTTCCGCCGTCGTCGAGCAGTTCACCGCCGTCGGCATCCAGATACGGACCCGTGACCGACTTCGATCGCCCGACGATGATCTCGTAGGTGCTGTCGACGCCCTTGCAGCAGAAGTTCCGGGAGAGGAACAGGTAGTACCAGCCGTCGCGCGGCACGATGGACGGCGCCTCGATCGCGTTCTCGACGAGTCCGCGATCGGCGATGCGGACCGGCTCGGCGGCGCCGGACGCGCGCAGTCCGCTCGGCCACTCCAGCTCCACCATGTGGATGCCGGAGAAGAACGACCCGAATGCCATCCATGGCACACCGTCGGCATCCTCGACGATGCCCGGATCGATCGCGTTGAAGTCCGCGTCGGCCGAGGAGATCACCTCGCCGCGGTCCACCCACTCGTACGAGGGATCAGCCGGGTCGAGAGTGCTGTTCGTGGCGAGCGCGATCACCGAATCGCTGCTGCCGAAGGTCGATGCCGAGTAGTAGAGGTACCAGGTGCCGTCGTGCTCGTAGAGCTCCGGAGCCCACAGGTTGTCGACGCCGGGAACCGCCTCGACGAGCCAGGCGGGCTTCGACGCCCAGACCTCGCCGAGGTATTCCCAGCTCGCCCCGTCGTCGGAACGCCGGATCTGGATGTTGCCGTCGCCGATCTGTCCGTTGCCGGTCGAGTACACGTAGTCACCCTCGGGCGTCTGCACGTAGGCCGGGTCGTGCACGAAGACGTCGCCGGACAGCACCGGAGGGGCGGATGCGGCGGCGGCCCCGCACCCGGCCAGCGCCGTCGCCGCGAAGAGAGCCGCAGCGAGGGCGCCGGCCAGACGCGAGACCGTGCGCATCAGGAGAGCGCCAGTGCCGACCAGGAGACGGGCGGGAGCGTGACGGTGAGCACGCCGTCGGCGAGCACGGCGCCCTCGAGCGTCTTCAGGCCGACGCGGGTCTGGTTCTCGAGCGTGTTCTTGGCGTACACGTCGTCATCCCAGATCGTCACGGCCTCATCGATCGACGTCGCACCGAGCTCGGTCGCCGCGATCGAGACCTCGATGGCCTCGGTCTGGCTGCGGTTCACCAGGAAGACGGCCGACTGAGCGCCGTCGGTGGTGACCACCGAATCGACCAGCGGAGCCGAGCCGTAGACCTTCGTCTCATAGCTGCCGACGTCGATGCGGGGCTTCACGATCTCACCCTTCGCGAGGCGCGAGGTCACCGAGAACGGGAAGAACGTCGTCTGGCGCCAGGCGGCCCCGCCGGGCTCGGTCATGATCGGCGCGATCACGTTGACCAGCTGCGCGAGCGAGGCGGATGCCACCCGATCGTGGTTCTTCAGCAGGGTGATCAGCAGGTTGCCCAGCACCACGGCATCCGCCACCGAGTAGACGTCCTCGAGCTGACGGGGCGCGACGCGCCATTCGTCGTTCACCTCGTCGGATGCCTGGTGCTCGTCGAGGTACCAGATGTTCCACTCGTCGAAGGAGAGCTTGATCTTCTTCGACGACTTCAGCTTGTTGCCGACGTGATCGGCCGTCGCGACGACCGTCTCGATGAAGTACTGCATGTCGACCGACGAGGCGAGGTACGAGGCCAGGTCGCCGCCGCGCTCCTGGTAGTACGCGTGGCAGGAGATGTAGTCCACGTGCTCGTAGGCGTGCTCGAGCACGGTGCGCTCCCAGTCGCCGAAGGTCGGCATCGACGAGCTCGACGACCCGCACACGACGAGCTCGAGCGTCTTGTCGGCGGTCTTCATCGCCTGCGCCGTGCGCGCCGCGATCTTGCCGTAGTCCTCGGCCGTCATGTAGCCGGTCTGCCACGGGCCGTCCATCTCGTTGCCCAGGCACCACATCTTGATGTCGTGCGGCTCGACGGTGCCGTTCGCGATGCGCTGATCGCTGAGCGCGGTGCCGGAGGGGTGGTTGCAGTACTCGAGCAGGTCGAGGGCCGCCTCGATGCCGCGCGTGCCGAGGTTCACCGCCATCATCAGCTCGGATCCGGTGAGCTTGAGCCAGCGGGAGAACTCGTCGACGCCGACCTGGTTGGTCTCGATCGAATGCCAGGCGAGGTCGCGCCGCACCGGGCGCTGCTCGCGCGGGCCGACCGAGTCCTCCCAGCGGAAACCGGAGACGAAGTTGCCGCCGGGGTAGCGGATGGTGCTGGAGCCGAGCTCGCGCACCAGGTCGACGACGTCGAGGCGGAAGCCGTCTTCGTTCGCCGTGGGGTGGCCGGGCTCGTAGATGCCGTCGTAGACGCAGCGGCCGAGGTGCTCGACGAACGAGCCGAAGATGCGCCGGTCGATGGGAGCGACGACCGCCTCGCGGTCGATGGAGATGCGTGCCTTGGTCACGGATTTTCCTTCTCTGGGACAGGCCGGCTGCACGCGCAGCACGGCGAGGTACTCGGGCTATGGGACGTGTGTGGGGATGCCGGTCAGCCGGCGTGGTCGATGCGGTCGAGCCGCCGGTCGATCAGCCGGACGGCGATAGCGAGCGGGATCGAGACGCCGACGAGCGGCAGGAGCACGGGGACGACGGCGGTGATCGCAGCCCAGGCCGCGATGACGACGAGCACCCCGAGTGACATCGGAGCGGAGGTGAGCGGCAGCAGCAGCGCGAAGCGCAGGACCGGAGCCGGGCGGTCGTCGTAGCGTGAGAGCAGCACGACAGCGGTGATCGCGACGATCAGCGCGCCTGCGACGAGGGCCCCCGTGAGCACGAGCAGGGCGGCGGAGAGCGGACCCTCGAGCCGCGGCAGCAGCACGGCGTCGACGGCGAGCAGCAGGCTCGCGATGCCGAACGGAATGCCGGCGAGGTTGGCCCGCGCGAACTCCGTCCGGTAGCGGGTCCAGAAGGTGCGGACGACGCCGCGCTCTGCATCGCCTGCGAGCAGGTCGCTCCGGCGGAGCACTGCGGATGCCGCGACCGACGCCGGCATGAGCCCGAAGACGCCGAGCCCGAGCAGCGTCCCGAGCAGGAACATCACGTTCACGGCGATGAGCGCCGTGACGACGTGCAGGATCTGCATGACGCGGCCGGTCCAGCCGAGCCCGCCCAGCGCCTCGGCGGTCATGTGGTCACCGCCTTAGAGCCGCTCCAGACGACCCCGTGCGGGTCGATGCCGCTGAACGCCAGCACCGATCGCTGCGCGACCGGATCCCACGCACCGAACACGACGGCATCGAGCTCGATCCCACCGGTCTCGATCCCGCCGGTCTCGACGACCAGCCGCATCGTGATGGGGTCGCCGTCCGACACCGCGTCCGACACGAGCGTCACGCGCTGGGCATCCACGAGTGCCGGCACCTCGGGCGCGAAGCGCACGGCATCCCACTCCCCCGAGACCTGCTCGGGCGCCGTCAGGCGCTCGGTTCCGATGCCGGCGAACGGATGCGGCGACACCAGCGGCCAGCCGCTGCGCGTCCAGTGCACCCGGCGGATCTGCGCCTCGTGCTGCGTCGGCGCATCGGCCAGGCGCACGTGGTGCACCATGAACGTCGCATCGCCGTCGGTGAAGATCGAGTTGTGTCCCGGGGCGATGAGCCCGGTGCCGCCGGGGAAGCGGTGCCCGCCGAGCACCTTCGTGCCGACCGCCACGGCATGCTCGGGTGCCGGAGAGGTCAGGTCGTTGCCCGCCGCATCCCGGTACGGTCCCGTGATCTCGTCGGCCACGCCGACGCGCACGCTGTAGGTGTCGACGAGCGAGTCGTAGGAGACGAACAGCACGAACCGGTCTTCCTCGGCGCGGTACTGCACGTACGCTCCTTCGATCGCGCCGTCGACGCTGGCCGGGCGGCGGGCGATGAGCGCACCGGGTTCGTCGCGCAGCCGCACCCCCGTCTCCGCCGAGAGCTCGACGATGTGGATGCCGCCGAAGAACGACCCGTAGATCATCCACGGCCGGCCGTCGCGGTCGAAGGTCACCGCTGCATCGATCGCGTTGTGTGCGTCGCGGTCGTGCCGCGTCGCCACCACGATCCCCCGATCGGCCCACGGGCCGGCCGGCGTGCCCGCGGTCGCCAGGCCGATCGCCGAGGTGCGCGAGCCGAACGTCGACGCGGAGTAATACATGTGCCAGCGCGTGCTGCCGTCCGTCGTCGGCCAGCGCACCACCTCGGGAGCCCACAGGCCCTGGGCGCCGCTCCAGTCGCGTGCCGGCTCCGGGACCTCACCGAGCGCGGTGCCGTGGAACGTCCAGGTGACGAGGTCCGGAGAGGTGCGGATGTGCGCACCGACCGGGATGCCGCCGGATGCGCCCGCCGCGGCATCCGTCGAGAACATGTACCAGAGGCCGTCGTCGCCGCGCACCACGGTGGGGTCGTGCGCGTTGCGCGCACCCCAGGTGCTCGGGTCGTTGGTCAGGATCGACATCTCAGGCCTTGGATCCGCTCAGCGCGACCGACTCGATGATCTGCCGCTGGAACACCACGAACACGACCAGCACGGGGACCAGGGCGATGAACGATGCCGCCATGATCAGCGGGTAGTCGGTCTGGCTGGCGTAGGTGGCGTTGAAGCTCGCGATCACCAGCTGCAGCGTCTGCCGCTCCGGGGTGTTCAGGTAGATGATCGGCGCGAGGTAGTCGTTCCACATCGCCATGAACCAGAGGATGAACTGCGCGGCGATCGCCGGGCGGATCGCGGGGAAGATCAGCGTGAAGAAGATCCGCAGGTAGCCGGCGCCGTCGAGCTTCGCCGCCTCGATGATCGAGTCGGGAACCGAATCGAGGAACTGCCGCAGGAAGAAGATCATGACGATGTTGCCGAAGAGACCGGGCAGGATCAGCGGCCACAGGGTGTCGACCATGCCGGCGTCGGCGAACATCTTGAACTGCGGGATCATGATGGTCGGGAAGGGGATCATGATCGCCGAGAGCATCGTCAGGAACACGATGTTCTTGAACGGCAGGCGCATCTTCGCGAACGCGAACGCCGCGACCGACGAGGTCACCGTGCCGACGACCGTGACGCTCACCGAGACGATGACGCTGTTCATGATGCCGCTGGCGAGCGGACCGGCGGTCCAGACGCGGATGTAGGTCTCCCACTGCACCGGATCGGGGATCCACTGCGGGGGAAGGGCGAACACCGCCTCCTTCGTCTTCAGCGAAGTGCTGAAGGTCCACAGCAGCGGAGCGATCATCACGATGCCGCCGATGGACAGGATGATCGTGACGATGACGTTCATCATCCGGTAGGAGCGCGAGCGCGTTCCGACCGGGGATGAGTCGCCCGAGGGCTGGCCGAGCACGCGACGCGGAAGCCGGCGCCGGGCCGCCACCGGCAGCACGGTCGTCATCGTTCCTGGGGCGGTCTGCGTCTCAGGGGCGGACTTCGTTCCGGGGACTGAAAGAGTCATGGCTGCCTCACTCGATGGAGAACTGGGAGCGGCGGTTGACCTGGAACTGGATCGCCGTGATGACGAAGACCAGCAGTCCCAGCACGACCGACATCGCTGTCGCGTAGCCCATCTGGAGGTAGTTGAACGCCTTCTGCCAGATGTACCAGACGATGGATGCCGTGGAGAACTCGGGGCCTCCGGTCGGGGTCATGATGTTGATCTCGATGAAGATCTGGGCGCCGCCGATGATGCTCGTGACGACGAGGAAGAAGGTCACGGGACGCAGCATCGGAATCGTGATGTGCCGGAACTGCGAGAGCGCACCGGCGCCGTCGATGGCCGCCGCCTCGTACAGGTGCCGCGGCACCGATTGGAGGGCCGCCAGGTAGAGGAGCATCGAGAATCCGAGGCCCTTCCACACCGCCATGATCACGATCGCCGGCTTCGCGGTGTCGGCGTTCTGCAGCCAGTTCGGGCCGTCGATCCCGAAGAACGCCAGCACCTGGTTGACCAGGCCGAAGTCGCCGTTGTACGCCCACTGCCAGAGGATGGCGACGGCGGCGAGCGAGGAGATCACCGGCACGTAGTACACGGTGCGGAAGAAGGTGGTGCCGCGCATCTTGCGGTTGAGCGCGAGAGCGAGCAGCAGCGAGATGACCAGACCGATCGGGATGCCGATCATCATGAACACCGTGTTGCCCATCGCCTGCCAGAAGTACGGGTCGTTCCACATCTCGACGTAGTTGTCGAGGCCGTTGGGCACCGGCTCGCCCAGACCGTTCCACTTGGTGAACGATGCGTACACCGCGAACAGCAGCGGGTAGGCGATGAAGATCAGGAACCCGAGCGCGGGCACCGCGATGAAGGCGGCGGCTGCGAGGTGCTCGCGCCGGTGCAGCCGGGAGCGACGAAGGGTCGTCGTGGACATGGTCACCTCTTCTGTGAGACGTACGGATGGTGCCGGGGCCGGCCGGGCAGCCGGCCCCGGGGTCTCCGCTAGCCGATTCCGGCGTCGGCGTTCGCCTTGTCGAGCAGCTTCTGCATGCGCGGCTGCACCTCGGCGAGGTAGTCCGCGGCGGTCTGCTCGCCGTCGAGGACGGGCTGGATGTTCTTGAACAGCTCGTCGTACCACTCGGCGCTGTAGGTGTTGCCGGCGGGCAGGGCGCGGCCGTAGTCGTTCGCGACGTCGAGGAACTCCTGCTTGTTCGCCGGCGGCAGCGTGGCGGAGGCGACCCACTCGTCGGCCATGTCCTTGAGGTTCGGCACCTGAACGCCGGCGTCGACCAGCGCCTGCTGCGCGGTCACGTCGGTCGACAGGTAGATCGCGAGCTCTGTGGCGAGCTCGGCGTTCTTCGTCGACTCGGAGACGGCGATGCCGAGCGTGCCGATCCAAGAGGCCGTCTCACCGGTCGAGCCGACCGGGTAGGGGATCAGGTCCCACTCGAAGTCGAGCTTCTCGTAGGTGGGCACGTCCCACGGGCCGACCGGGAAGAAGCCGATCTGCCCCTCCATCCAGCGCTGGTAGGTGTCCAGCGTCTGGGCGTCGGAGGTGGAGGGCGTGACGCCCTCGACGTTGGACATGTCGGCGAACCACTGCAGCGCCTCGGCGAATTCGGGCGTGTCGACGGTGACCTTCGTGCGGTCCTCGTTCAGCCAGTCGGCTCCGTTCGACCAGACGAACGGCTGCAGGTTCCACTGCACATTGAGGCCGGTGCCCCACTGGTCGAGCGTGCCGTCGCCGTTGGTGTCGAGCGTGACCTTCTTGGCGACGTCGATGAACTCGTCCCAGGTGTACGGCTTGTCCTTGTCGGGCAGCGGCACTCCGGCTGCCTCGAGCATCGTCTTGTTGTAGCCGAACGAGAACGGGCCGATGTCCTTGGGCATCGCGTAGATCGCACCCTGGCCCATCAGCTTGCCGTCGAAGCGGTAGCTGTCGACGCCGTACTCCCACACGTTGTCGAGGTCGACGGAGGCTTCGACCTCTTTGGTGATGTCCTTGATGATTCCGGACTTCACGTAGGCCTGGACACTGCCCGGGTCGACGTAGAACACGTCGGGCACCTGCCTGCCGGTGATCGCCGCCTTGAGCTTGGTGGAGTAGTCGTCAGGCGTGGTCATGATGATCTTGACCTTGACGTCGTTGTCCTTCTCGAACTGCTTGATGGCTGCGGTGTACGCCGCCTTCTCCGCGTCGTTGCCGCGGAACATGAAGGTGATGGTGTCGCCGTCGCTGCCTGAGGCGCCGCTCGAGCAACCGGTGATCGTCGCCAGGGCGACCGCTGTGACGGCCGCAGCCGCCAGGATCCGTGACTTCATTGTGCTGTGTTTCCTCTCGGGAGCTGACTTCGATGTCGTCGCTCGGGCTGTGCCGCAGGAGCGATCTCTCTCGTTCTACAACGTTGTAGTAAACGTTGTAGAGACATTGTGACCCGAATCTCCCGACCTGTCAATCGCGATTCTTCAGCGAGCGCCACTCTCACCGCTCGTAGAGATGGAATCGGCTGGTGCCGAGGCCGCGGGACCAGCGAAAAACATCTCTGAAGACGCCCGGCTCGGGTCTGGACGGGGTCAGATCGAGGGTGCGGACTCGCGTTCGAGGATGCGGTAGTCGGCGAGGAGCGTGCGGGGCGGAGCATCCGCATCCCCGGCGATGCGCGCCAGCAGCGTCGAGACGGCCGTCTTCGCGATCCACTCCCGTCCGGGGTCGACGGTGGTGAGCGATGGGATCGAGTACTCGGCTTCGTCGAGGCCGTCGAAACCGACGACGGCGACGTCGTCCGGCACTCGACGCCCCGCCTCCTGCAGCACGCGCATCGCGCCGAGCGCGAGCGTGTCGTTCAGTCCGAAGACGGCATCGAACTCGCCGCCGCGGGCGAGCAACTCGCGCATGGAGCTGGCCCCGTTCGCGCGATGCCACAGCGTCGTGTAGCCGACGATCTCGTCGTCGTAGGGAACACCGGCGGCCTCGAGCGCCTCGCGGTAGCCCTGCAGCCGAAGGGCCGCCGAGCCGATGACCTCGCCCTCGTGCGCACCCACGACGGCGATCCGCCGCCGCCCCTGCGCGAGCAGGTACTCGGTCGCCGCGCGGGCGGCCTCGACGTTGCGCATGGTGACGTGATCGGTCGGACCGTCGAAGATCCGCTCGCCGAGCAGCACAAGGGGGAACGACACATCGAGGGCAGCGGCATCCTCCTGCCCCATCCCGAGCGGACTGAAGATCAGCCCGTCGGTGAGCTTGAGCCGTGGGCTGCGCAGCAGATCGAGTTCGCGGGTGCGGTCGGCGCCGGTCTGCTCCACGAGCACGACGACACCGGCGGCCTCGGCCTCATGGATCACCTGGGCCGCGAGCTCCGCGAAGTACGCGAGGCTGAGATCGGGCAGCGCGAGGGCGATCGCCCCGGTGCGGCCGGAGCGTAGGTTGCGCGCGGTGAGGTTCGGCGTGTAGCCGAGCTCCGCGATCGCCGCTTCCACCTTCGCGCGCGTCGCCGGGCGGATGTGCGGGTAGTCGTTGATGACGTTCGACACCGTCTTGATCGACACACCCGCGAGCCCCGCCACGTCATGCAAAGTCGCCGCCATGCGGTCACCCCCTGATTCCGCGCCAGTCTACAACGTTGCAGAACGGTTCCGGCTCTGCGGAATCACCTTATCGCCTCGTATCCGCCCCGCCGGCGACTCAGCGCACGGTGAGGATGCCGGAGACCGGGAGGGCGTCGGCCGACGGGCCGGCGGCCAGCCGATAGTCGCCCGGCTGCACGCGCAGCGCGCCCTGGTGCAGCCAGTCGTCGACCGCGCCCTCGAGGCGGATGCCGTCGTCCCAGACCGCGAGCCGCGCCGGGTCGAACGCGATTGTGACCTCGCGCTCCTCCCCCGGCTCGAGACGCACCCGGCGGTAGCCCACCAGCAGGCGGCGCGGAGCCGGAATGGGCAGGTCGGCGGGAGCGAGCGCGTAGAGCTGCACGAGCTCCTCCGCGACGCGCGAGCCCCGGTTCGCGACACGCACGGTGGCTCGCACCGAAGCGTCCGACGGGTCGATGGCGACCAACGGTGCGTGCCGATGCGAAGGCTCCGGCGCGTCGAGCTCGGAGACGTCGAGCGTCACTCCGAGGTAGGTGACCTCGCTCAGCGTCAGTCCGTGCCCGAAGGCGAAGGCGTACGGGGCCGGCTGGTGCCGGTACGTCGCCTGCTGCCGGAGGGTGTCGTAGTCGAAGAGGTCGCCGGCCTGCGCCGCATCCGCCGGCCACGACTGGGCGAGCCGTCCGCTCGGCGGCACGTCTCCACTGAGCACGTCGGCGATGCCGTTGCCGAGCTCCTGCCCGCCGTGGCTCGACCAGACGACGGTGCCGGCATCCGCCATGCCCTCGCCGAGGACGTAGGGATAGCTCGACACGATCGCGAGAACCGCGCTGTCGTTCTGCTCGCGGGCGGCACGCCAGACGGCGACGGCCGAGTCCGGCAGCAGCAGATGCGGGCGATCCTGGGTCTCGCGCCCGGAGAGATGCGGGTCGTTGCCGACCGCGACCATCACGACGTCCGCTTCGGCTGCGGCCTCCGCGACCGCCGCCTGCCCCGAGCGGACCACCCTCGCCGCGAAGCGGGCAGCGTCACCGAGGGTGACGCCCTCGACGACCAGCAGCCCGACCTCACGGGTCACCGTGACCCACCGGCCGGTTCCGAGGTGCAGCAGCGACCATGAGCCGTCGGCGTGCACATGCCGGCGGAAGGTCTCCTGCACGACCCACCCGCCCACCCGTTCGGCGTCGGCGCGCATCGGCCAGGTGCCGGTGAGCAGCCGCCGGCTCCGCTGCGAGCGCAGGGTCAGGATGCCGTCGCCCCAGTCCGTCAGGTCCCAGAGCGCGTCTTCGCCGAGAGCGACCGCCGAGGCGTCCACGACCGCGCCGTCCTCGCTCGCTGCGACGTAACGCCCCGACGCGAGGTCGCGCAGCGCGATCGTGTCGGCGCCGGTCTCGACGCGCACGCGGGCTGCGGGATAGCGCGCGCCGAGCCCGTGCGCGATGCCCACCGAGTACGGCGGCGTTCCGGCGTACCAGTCGGTCAGCACCAGATCGGCGAGCGGCCCGACGACAGCGATGGACGCAGGCTCTGCCAACGGCAGCAGTGCGTCATCGTCGCGCAGCACCACGACCGAGCGGGCGACGGCCTCGCGAGCCAGGACGCGGGATGGCGGTGCGTCGATGTCGGCGGCGGTGATGTCGGCGTAGGGGTCGTCGTCGCCGTCGAACTCGCCGCTGCGCAGTCGCATCTCGAGCACGCGGGTCACCGCGCGGTCGACGTCGGCCATGGTCAGCAGCCCGGCCTCGAGCGCGGCACGCACGTGCGCGATCGTCGGCTCGGCATCGGGGCCGTCGTCGGTGAACGAGTCCATGCCGCTGCGGATCAGCGCGGACGCCGCGTGGGTGTGATCCGGCTGGGCGCGCTGCAGCGTCACGAGGAACGTGGGCGCTCCGGCATCCGACACCACTGCCAGCGATCCGGGTGCCCAGGAGCGCGCCTCGTCTACGAGCTCGGGCTGGGTGTGCGCCGGAGTGCCGTTGACGCGGTTGTAGGAGAGCATCATGCCCCCGGCGACGCCGCGCTCGATCGCGTCGCGGAACGCCGGCAGCTCCTCCTCATGCAGAGTGCGCGGCGACAGTTCCGACGAGGTCGAGGCCCGGTCGGTCTCGTTGCTGTAGCCGAGGAAGTGCTTGAGCGCGGGGACGGTCCGCCAGACCCGCTCGTGCCGCCCGCGCAGCCCTTGCGAGTAAGCGGTTCCGAAGTGACCCGTGACGTGGGGGTCCTCGGAGTACCCCTCCTCGTTGCGCCCCCAGGCCGGTTGCCGCAGCGAGTTCACGACCGGCGCCCACACATTCAGGCTGACCAGCGGGTTCTCGGAGCGCTTGGCGCGCACCTCGGTCGAGGCGACCTCGCCGATGCGCTCGATGAGCTCGGCGTCCCAGGTCGCCGCCATGCCGACGGGCTGCGGGAAGACCGTCGCCGTGCCCAGCCACGCGGCGCCGTGCAGCGCCTCGCAGCCGGTGTGGAAGGCCGGCACCCCGAGTCGGTCGACCGCCGGAGCCGCCTGGTGCAGCATCGCGATGCGCTCATCGGCGGTGAGCCGGCTCAGCAGGTCCTGAGCACGGTCGGGGATCGGCAGCGACGTGTCGCGGAACGGCTCGGCGGTCATTGGGTCTCCTCGATCGTGATGGTGATCTCTGCGGCCCCGGCGGCATCCGCCGAGACGTCGCCCGCCTGCAGCGACCACGGCGCGCGGGCGTCGGTGGAGCCGGCGGTGATGCGGTCGCCCTCGCGGCGCACGCGGAAGGCGGTGGAAGCGCCGTCGGCGCCGTGCACGGAGATCGTGCGGTCGAAGCCGTCCGGGAGGGCGAAGCACCGCAGCGTCACGCCGTCGGCCCAGTCGTAGTCGGGCCGGTCGTCGCGCGCGCCCCACGGCAGCACGGTGCCGGGGCGCACGCGCACGGGCAGCGAGTCGAACCCGTGCCGCTCGCGCACCCAGCGACGCCCGTCCTGCACGCCGCCGTCGAGCAGCGAGGCCCAGTCCCCCTCGGGAAGGTAGTACTCGACATCGCCCTGCTCGCTGAAGACCGGCGCGACGAGCACCGCGTCCCCGAGCATGTACTGCGCGTCGGCGTCGAAGCCGCTGCGGTCCTCGGGGAATTCGAGCACCATCGGCCGCATCATCGGGGTGCCGCTGAGGTGCGCCTCCTCGGCTGCGGAGATCAGGTACGGCATCAACCGCATCTTCAGGCGGGTGAACTGCCGGGTGATCTCCACCGCCTCGTCGTCGAACGCCCACGGCACCCGCAGCGACGACGAACCGTGCAGCCGGGAATGGGAGGAGAGCAGGCCGAACGCCAGCCAGCGTTTGAACACTCCGGCATCCGGCGTGCCCTCGAAACCGCCGATGTCGTGACTCCAGTAGCCGAAGCCGCTCATGGCCAGCGACAGCCCGCCGCGCAGAGACTCGGCCATCGACAGGAAGGTCGAGTCGCTGTCGCCTCCCCAGTGCACGGGGAACTGCTGGGTGCCGACCGTCGCCGAACGGGCGAACACGATGGCCTGCCCCTCGCCGTATCGCCGCTCGAGCGCCCGGAACACGGCCTCGTTGTAGAGGTACGGGTAGTAGTTGTGCATCCGAGCGGGGTCCGAGCCGTCATGCCAGACGACGTCTTCCGACGGGATCCGCTCGCCGAAGTCGGTCTTGAACGTGTCGACGCCCTGCGCCATCAGCCGCTCGAGATGGCCGACGTACCAGTCCGTCGCCTCGGGGTTGGTGAAGTCGATGATCCCCATGCCCGCCTGCCACAGATCCCACTGCCAGACGCTGCCGTCGGTGCGCCTGAGCAGGAAGCCGCGCTCGCGCGCCTCCTCGAACAGGCGGGAGCGCTGGGCGATGTAGGGGTTGATCCACGCCGAGACCTTGAGTCCGCGGTCATGCAGTCGCGCGAGCTGCCCCTCCGGGTCGGGGAAGGTGCGGGGGTCCCATTCGAAGTCGGTCCACTGGTACTCGCGCATCCAGAAGCAGTCGAAGTGGAAGACGCTCAACGGGAGATCGCGTTCGGCCATGCCGTCGATGAACGCGTTGACGCTCGCCTCGTCGTAGTCGGCCGTGAACGAGGTGGTCAGCCAGAGCCCGAACGACCAGGCCGGCACGCGAGCGGGGCGACCGGTGAGGCCCGTGTAGCGGCGCAGCACGTCCTTCGGGGTGGGTCCGGCGATCACGAAATAGTCGATGGTCTCTCCCGGCACGGAGAACTGCACACGGGTGTTCACCTCGGACCCGACCTCGAACGAGACGTTGTCGGGACTGTCGACGAGAACCCCGTAGCCGCGGCTGGAGAGGTAGAACGGGATCGATTTGTACGACTGCTCGCTCGATGTGCCGCCGTCGGCGTTCCACGTGTCGACGGTCTGGCCGTTCTTGACCAGCGCGCCGAAGCGCTCGCCGAGCCCGAAGATGCGTTCCCCCGGCTCCAGGGTGAGCTGCTGATGCACCCACGAGCCGTCCGCACCGGTGATGTGGCCGGTCGAGCGAGGCAATGCGCGCGTGATGACGGTGTCGCCCTGCTCGAAGTCGATCTGCCATGAGCCGCTGCGACGCACCCGCACCCGCAGGTCCCCGGCGTCGAGCACGGCGTGCTCGTCGTCGATGGTGACCGACGGCAGGAATCCCTGCTCCCCGGTGATCGTGAAGTCCGGCCCGGGGTGCACCCCGCCGGCGTGGCGCTGCGCGCGAGCGCGGATCACACCGGGCGCCGGGGCGGAGAACGTGATGGTCAGCATCGGACGGTTGAGGGTGTCGCCGCGGTGGCGGATGCCGGCCGTCGCCGCGTACACGGTGAGAGTGCCCGCCTGCTCGTCGATGCGGATGTCGTCGACCTCGACCGCGAAGAGAGGGGTGAAGCCGGGCCTCGTCAGCCAGTATCCGTCGGTGAACTTCACGAGTCCGCCCTTTCGATCAGAGCCCGGACATCACCGGGCGGAACAGTGACGACCCGATCGGCCGTCTCTGAAGTCAGCAGATCCACGAGCCCCGGCCGCACCGGGATGCGCTGCTCCTCAACGCCGTGGTTGAGCAGGAAGAGCACCGGGCCGCGCTGCACCGCCTCGAGGAGATCAGGCAGAGTCTCGAGCTCGGGCACCGCGCCGCGCACTCCGGACGCGGCTGCGGCCTCGCCGAGGATCTTCGAGAGGACGGCATCCGAGACGACGGCGCCGACATGCCAGGCGACACCGTCGCCACGGGTGTTGCGGGCGACCGCAGGCAGGCCCGCGAGGTCGCCGTCGGCGTAGGTCAGCAGCACGTCGGCGCCGTCCGTCCGCAGCCGCTCACCGAGGATCGACGCCTCGGCGGCGCCGTCCGCCGGCGCCCACCAATCACCCACCAGCTCCACGTTCTCATCGGGGAGCGCACACCACTCCTCACCGCTGACGCCCATCACATCGCGCAGGAGCACCGGCGACCGGCCGACCAGCACGTGAGCATTCCGATCGGCGACGCCGCTGAAGGGACCGACGACGAGGTGCGCACCGCGTTCCACCGCTCGCTCGAGCGCTGCCGCAGCATCCGGTTCGGTGATGTACAGCTGCGGAGCGAGCACCAGCCGGTACCCATCCAGGTCCGCGCCGGGCTCCACCAGGTCGACGGCGATGCCGCGCCGCCACAGCTGGTCGTACCAGCGGGTGATCTGCTCGATCATGTCGAGGCGCTCGGTCGGCCGCCCGGGCTCCTCCGAGGCCCACCACGACGACCAGTCGAAGACGATCGCCGCCTCGGCGTCGACCGTCGCGCCGACGACGGGTCGCAGCAGGCGGAGGTCTTGCCCCTGCCTGCACACGCCGCGGAACAGGTCGGTGTCGGCCCCGGCATGCGGGAGCATCGCCGCGTGGAAGCGCTCGGCCCCCGCGCTCGATGCCCGCCACTGGAAGTAGGCGACGCCGTCGGCACCGCGGGCGACGGCCTGCAGCGAGTCGCGGCGCGCGCGCTGCGGGGTCTTCGGCAGGTTGTGCTCGCGCCACATGAGAGCACTGGTCGCCTGCTCCATCAGCATCCACGGGCGGCCGCCGCCGAGCGAGCGCATCAGATCCTGCACGAGCGCGATGCCGACCGCCGCTCGGGGGTCGGCGGGGTCGGGGTACTGGTCGTCGGCGATCAGGTCGAGGTCGTCGGCCCACGACCAGTAGTCGACGTGCGCGAAGAAGCCCATGAAGTTGGTCGTGACGGGCTGCGTCGCCCCCGCCTCTCGCACCGCGTCGCGGAGTTCGCGGTAGCAGTCGCGCAGCAGGTCGGAGATGAATCGGCGGAAGTCCAGCGCCTGCGTCGGATTGATCAGGTACGGCGCACGCCGGGGCGGCAGGATCTCGTCGAAGTCGGCGTAGTGCTGCGACCAGAAGGCCGTGCCCCAGGCCGTGTTGAGTGCATCGATGCTGCCGTACTGCTCCATCAGCCAGCGACGGAACTCGCGTGCCGCCTCGTCGCCGAAGTCGAGCTGGCCGAACTCGTTGCCGATGTGCCACATGCGCACGGCGGGGTGCGCGGCGTAGCGCTCCGCGATGTCGCGGGTGATCGCCAGCGCGTGCTCGCGGTAGATACGGGATGCCGGGGTGAACTGGTTGCGGGACCCGGGCACCAGTCGCACCCCGTCGCGGTCGACGGGCAGAGTCTCGGGATGGCGGATGCCGAGCCACGGCGGCGGCGACGCCGTGGGCGTGGCCAGATCGACGGCGATCCCCGCCTCGTGCAGAAGCCCCAGCACCTCGTCGAGCCAGGCGAAGTCGCGCACGCCGGGAGCGGGCTCGATGCGCGCCCAGCTGAACACCCCGACCGTCACCAGATTCACGCCGGCCTGGCGCATCAGCTCGACGTCTTCGCGCCACACCGATGGATCCCACTGCTCGGGGTTGTAGTCGCCGCCGAAACAGATGCCCCGTTCGGCCGTCAACGCGCCGAACGCACCGGTGGCAGATGTCTCCGTCGACATTTCTCTCTCATCTCTGCAATTGTCGAAGCGCTTCAACAACGAGACCATATACTAGCCGAGTGCCGATGTCCACGATGCTTCGCGAAGCGCTCCACGTGCTGCGATCCGATCGCGCGGCCGTGCGGTGGACCGATTCGCTCCCGGTCGGAAACGGCGTGCGCGGAGCCACCTGTCAAGGCGCGCCCGGCACGGAGCGCCTCTGGCTGAACGACATCACCGCGTGGTCCGGCCTGCCCGAGACCGACCCGATCGCGGGCGTGGTGGATCGTGGAGCGGAGGCGCTCGACGCGGTGCGCGAGGCCATCGCCCGCGGCGATGCCGCCGAGGCCGAACGACTGCTTCATCGGCAGCAGACCCCGTGGGTGCAGGCGTTCCTGCCCCTCGGGTGGATCGACGTCGAGGTCGAGGGATCCTTCGACGACAGCTGCCGACGAAGCCTCGACCTCACGACGGCGACCGCCCATCTCGGCTACGGGAACGTGCGCCACACGACCTGGGCGGACTCCGCCGGCGGTGCGATCGTGCACCGGATCGAATCGGATGCTCCGGTGCGCGTGCGGGTTCGCGTCGGAAGCCTGCTCCGGACCGCGGGACCGGATGCCGAGATCCCCGACGGCGTCGTCCGCGAGCTTCTGCTGCCCATCGACGTCGCTCCGGGGCACGAGAGCCCCCCGGAGCCGATCCGCTACGGCGACGGACGCACCGGTGCGATCGCCGTCCGGGCGGCTGGCGCGGCGACCGTCGAGTCCGGCGCCCTGGTCACCGATCTCGCGCGTACCCACACCTTCGTCGTCGGCACCGCGACGGCGCCCTCGATCCCCGGCGAGCCGGAATCCGAGACCGACGCGCCGACGCGGGCGGTCGCCGTGCTGGGCCGGATCGGGTCGGATGCGGCCGCCGAGGCGGACCGGCGGTACGAGGCGCACGTCGCCGCGCACCAGGAGTTGTACCTCCGCAGCACGCTGACGCTGCCCTCCGCCGACGGAGCGCTCGAGCTCAGCACCGAGGAGCGGATCGCCGCAGCACAGGAGCGGCCGGATCCGGGCCTGGCGGCGCTGCTCTTCCACTACGGCCGCTATCTGCTGCTGTCCTCGTCACGGCATTCCGGGCTGCCGCTCACGCTGCAGGGCCTGTGGAACGCGGAACTCCCTGGACCGTGGTCGAGCGCATACACGACCAACATCAATCTGCAGATGGCGTACTGGGCCGCCGAGACCACCTCCCTCACCGAGTGCCACACCCCGCTGCTGCGGTTCATCAGGCGGCTCGCCGCGGGCCCGGGCGCGACGGTCGCGCGCGAGCTGCACGGGGCCGACGGCTGGGTGGCGCACCACAACTCCGACGCGTGGGCGCATGCCGCACCCGTCGGGGCGGGCCACAGCGATCCGGCCTGGGCTTTCTGGCCGATGGGCGGCGTCTGGCTGAGCTTGCACCTCTGGGAGCGCTACGCATTCTCCGGCGACATCGACGAGCTGCGCGCGCAGTCATGGCCCGTTCTCGCCTCGGCCGCGCAGTTCGCGCTGTCCTGGATCCGCCGCGACGGGGACCGTGCCTCCACCAGCCCCTCGACCTCGCCGGAGAACCACTTCCTCGCCGATGACGGCACCGTGACCGGCGTCGGCGAATCCTCGACGATGGATGTCGCGCTGCTGCGCGCTCTCGCGACCGCCTGCGTTCGTGCGTCGACCGTGCTCGGCATCGACGAGCCGTGGATCGCCGAACTGCTCAGCCTGGTCACCGCGCTCCCAGACGCCGAGGTCGACCCCGACGGCACCCTGCGGGAATGGGACCGGCCCCGAGAGGACACCGAGCCGCAGCACCGCCACCTGTCGCACCTGGTCGGCCTGTACCCGCTCGCTCAGATCACTCCCGCCCGGACCCCGTCGCTCGCGGCTGCTGCGGCGGCGTCGATCCTCTCCCGGGGGCACGAGTCGACGGGCTGGGCGCTGGCCTGGCGCACGGCGATGTGGGCGCGGCTCGGGGATGGCGCGCGCGTGCACGATCAGCTCCTGATGGCTCTGCGCCCCGCGGACGCCGACGGCGGCGGCCACCGCGGCGGCCTGTACGCGAACGGATTCAGCGCGCACCCGCCGTTCCAGATCGACGGCAACATCGGCCTCACCGCCGGCGTCGCCGAAGCGCTGCTGCACTCGCACGAGGAGCGGATGCTGCTGCTGCCGGCGCTGCCTCCCGCGTGGCCGGCCGGGAGCGTGCAGGGCTTGCGTGCACGCGGCGGCGTGACCGTCGACATCGACTGGGAGCATGGCGAGGTCGCGAAAGTGCGGCTGCGCAGCGACCGGCACACCACAATAGAGATGAGCGGGCCCGGGATCGACATCCGATCCGTCGTCCTCACCGCAGGGCAGCCCGTTCTCATCGAGCCGAGGGAGAACCGATGGTGACCATCGCCGACGTCGCGCGAGTCGCGGGCGTCTCCATCTCGACAGTGTCCTACGTGATGAGCGGCAAGAGGACGATCTCGCAGGACACGAAGGAGCGCGTCGAGCGGGCGATCGACTCGCTCGAGTACCGCCCGCACGCGAGCGCCCGCTCGCTCGCCTCCCGGTCCACGAACGTGATCGGCCTGCAGGCGCCGCTGCGCTCCGGCGTCGACGTGCATGTCGTCATGGAGATCGTCGCCGGCATCATGCGCGAGGCACGGGCGCACCAGTACGACATCCTGCTGCTAACCGGCGATGACGGCGAAGGGCTGCGCCGGGCGACTGGCGCATCGATGGTCGACGCGCTGCTGCTGATGGACGTGGAGTCGGACGATCCGCGCATCGCCACCCTCCGAGAGCTGCCGACTCCCAGTGTGCTGATCGGCCTGCCCAGCGGGGCCGAGGAACTGACCTGCGTCGACTTCGACTTCGAGACGGCCGGCCGCGTCGCCGCCGAGCGGCTGATCGCCCTCGGCCACCGCCGGGTCGCCCTGCTCGGCTCACCGCGCGAGGTGCTCGAACGGCACACCTCGTACGCGGAGCGCCTCTCCCGCGGGTTCCTCGCCGCCTGCGCGGAGCAGGGGGTGCCGGCGACGGTGCATCCATGCCCGACCACGCACGAGTCCGTCGAGGTGCTGAACGCGATGCTCGCCGAGCACCCCGATGTGACGGGCCTCTTCGTCCACAACGAGGGCGCGCTGACGCACCTCGCGGCACGCGCCGCCACGGTGGAGGGGCTCCAGACGATCGCGCTCTGCCCCTCCGACATCGCGCGTACCGTGCCGACACTGGTCGACAGCATCGACCTCCCGGCCGAAGGCCTCGGCAGCGCCGCGACGCAGGCGATCATGGCGCTGCTCGCCGGCGAGAGCACGCCGAAGGTGCGGCTGCTTCCGGCTGTGCTCGCCTCGTCGAGAGAGGCGGCGCTCGAGGCGGCGGAAGTCGCCGGCCGATGAGAATCGACCCGAACAGCCGCTCCGTTCAGGGGTTGTCGACGTTCATCGAGTTCATCGCGCTGAACGTGATGTATCTCGTCTCCTGCATTCCGGTCGTCACCATCGGCGCCGCCACGAGCGCGCTGTTCGAGGTCGCCATCCGCTACTCCGATGACGAGACCGGCCGGCCCGTGGCCGACTTCATCCCCGCCTTCCTGCGGAACTTCCGCCGGGGAGCACTGACCGGCCTCGCCCTCCTGGTGCCGATCGCCCTGCTGGTGTTCAGCGCCGTGTTCTGGTTGTCCACGCCGAGTGTTCTGGGAACCGCCGGCGGCGTGATCTCGGCACTCGCCGCCGTGTTCCTCTTCACGGCCTTCCTCTACGCGATGGCGCTCGTGGCGACGTTCGACGACGGCATCCGCCGCACGCTCAAGAACGCGATGCTGCTCGCGGCCGCCGAACCCGCGCGCACGTTCGGCCTGCTGATGATCCCGGTGACGCTGGTCTGCATCAGCATCCTCTTCCCGCCGTTCCTGGTGATCATGGGCACCGTCGGTTTCTCGGTCGGCGCCTACGCCGCCGCCTTCCTGTTCCGCAGCGTCTTCGCCCGGCACCGGCCCTAGAACCTCCCGCAACGCGAACACCCCCGGGCTCTCGCCCGGGGGTGTTCGCGTTCCTGCGCGTGCGATC
>NZ_PGGU01000018.1:20236-89765 GCF_002872075.1 Microbacterium aurantiacum
GTGCCTTGTTCTGCGACTCGGCGTTCTCCATGTCGAACTCGAGCACCTTGTCGTACCCGAGACCGGCTGCCTGTTCCTGCAGCTCGGCCTTCAGCGACTCGAACTCGGCGTCATCGGCGGCGAACGCCATCTGCCACGAGTACTGGATGACCACGGCCTTGACCTGGTTGCGGAGCGTCTCGATCTCCGAGGGGTCGGCCGGGGCGGCGTAGCTCGCACCGGGGGCGACCAGCAGCTGGTCGTTCGTCTCCAGGTACTCCATCGTGGTGGCGGCTCCGCCCATCTTGGCCGACCAGTCAGCCGAGAGCGGCGTCTTCACGAGCTCCTGATACGAGGGCCACGCCTTGTAGCTGAACGGCAGCCCGGTCTCCTCGTCGATGTCGACCGGGAGGACGGCGGTGACGTTGAGCGCGGAGGCGCCGTCGGCATAGGTGCCGCCTCCCAGCTCGGCCGGAACCTGCGCCTCGCCGCTGATGAAGGCCTGCTTGCCCAGCTCGGTGAGCACCGGCTGACCGGAGTCGTCGAGATCCCAGGTCATTCCCTGGGGACCGGCGGCGCCCATGGTCTGGCTGTTGTTGGCGTAGGTGCCCTCGGCCGAGTACAGCCAGTCGATGAACGCCGCGATGCGCTCCGGGTCCTCGGCCTTGGAGCCGATCGCGATCACCGGCTTGCCGCCGAAGGCCTCGGCCCCGTAGGAGAAGATGTTGATGTCCTTGATCGGCGCGATCTCGAAGCCCTTGCCTGCCGCGGTGTTCGCATCGGTGTTGTAGGCGGCCTGACCGAGCCAGGGCCACCACGAGAACAGCACCTGGCCGTTCTGCACCTTCGACCACATGGTGTCGTAGTTCTGAGTGGTCGACTCGGGGTCGACGAGGCCGAGCTTGTTGGCCTCATGGTAGAACTTCAGCGTGCGCAGGTACTGGCCGTCATCGTCGAGGATGCCCTGGTAGTCCGAGCCGTCGGCCTTCGCCAGCACGAAGCCGAGCTCGTCGTAGCCGTAGAACGTGGTCGGCTGCTTGGCGGTGACCATCATGTTGCCGTCCCAGTCCTTGAACAGCGACAGCGCGTACACCTTGCCGCCGTTGGGGGCGGTCGGCTCGAGGTCCTGCATGTCCTTCAGCACCGGAAGGAGATCCTCGAGGGTGTTCAGCTCCGGGTAGCCGAGGGCCTTGTAGAGATCCCACCGCACGTACGGGCCGAAGGTCGGGTCGAGACCCTCGGACGGCTGGGTCGGCTTCAGTGACGAGACCGAGGTCGGGAAGGCGTAGACGCCGTCCTTCCCGTCGTTGAGGTGCTCGACGGCGGTGTCGAACTTCTCGACGTTGCTCATCGCCGGGTAGAACGGCGCGCTGTCCAGCACGAGCCCGCCCTGGACCAGCTCGTCGAGTTTCTCGCCCTTCTCCGTGATGATCATGTCGCCGAGATCACCCGCTGAGACGCGTGTGTTGTAGAGGGTGTCACCGCCGCCCGCGACGTTCGGGGCGATGATGTTCAGCTTCATGTTGAACTTCTTCTTCACGATGTCGGCGAACCAGCCCTCCTGGATCCCCATGTAGTTCGCGAGCCCGTCGAAGACGTCGATCGTGATCTCCTCGTCCCACTTCTCGGGGAACGAGGTGATGTTCTCCTGCTGCTGCGCGCCACCTCCGGTGCACGACGTCAGCAGACCGGCGGCGACGAGCGCCACAGCCGTGAGCGCTACCTTGCGCTTGAGTTTCATTGCTTTTCCTTTCGGGTAATGGATGTCGTGCTGAAATGCAGAGTGCCCTCAGCTCGGGGGCATCAGCCGAACTGCTCGGCGACCTTCTCGCGATCCGCGTTGCGCTGTTCAGCGCGCTCCATGTCGACTTCGAGCACCTTGTCGTAGCCCAGGCCCTTCGCGTCTTCCTGCATGTCGGCCTTCAGCTGGTCGAACTCGGCGTCCGTGCTGGCGAAGACCATCTTCCAGGAGTACTGGACGACGATCGGCTCGACCTGCTTGCGCAGGGTCTGGATCTCCGAGGAGTCCGTCGGAGTGGTGTAGCTGGCGCCGGTCGCAACGAGCAGCTGGTCGTTGTCCCTCAGGTAGTCCATGGTGGTCGGCGCCCCGCCCATCTGGGCTTTCCAGTCCTCCGAGAGCGGTGTCTCCACGAGCGCCTGGTACGACGGCCAGGACCTGTAGCTGAAGGGCAGGCCGGTCTCCTCATCGATGTCGGCCGGGAGCACCGCCGACACGTTCAGCTGAGATCCGCCGTCGACGAAGCTGCCACCGCCCCACTCCGCAGGAACCTCGGCATCGCCTTCGATGAAGACCTCCTGGCCGAGCTCGGTCAGCGCGGGCTGGCCGGAGTCATCCAGCTCCCAGGTGAGACCCTTCGGACCTGCGGCAGACATGACCTTGCCGTCGTTGGCGTGGCGCCCCTCGGGCGAGTACAGCCAGTCGATGAATGCCGCGATGCGCTCGGGGTCCTTCGCCTTCGAGCCGATCGCGAAGGTCTGCGCTCCGCCGTACACCTCGGCACCGAAAGTCAGCACGTCCATGTCCTTGAGCGGGGCGAGTGCGAAGCCCTTGCCGGCCTGGGTGTTGGCGTCGGCGTTGTAGGCCGACTGGCCGAGCCACGGCCACCAGGAGAACAGCACCTGCCCGTTCTGCACCTTCGAGAACATCGTGTCGTAGTTCTGCGTCGTCGACTCGGGGTCGATGAGGCCGAGCTTGTTGGCCTCGTGATAGAACTTCAGCGCGCGCAGGTACTCGCTGTCGTCGTCGAGGAGCGCCTGGTAGTCCGAACCATCAGCCTTGGCCACCGCGAAGCCCATGTCCTCATAGCCGTAGAACGCCTGGGGTTGCTTCGCTGTGACGATCCCGTTGCTGTCCCAGTCCTTGAACAGGGAAAGAGCGTAGACCTTGGCGCCGTTGGGGGCCGTTGGTTCTAGGTCCTGCATGGCCTTCAGCACCGGAAGGAGATCCTCGAGGGTGTTCAGCTCCGGATATCCGAGCTGCTTGTACAGATCCCAGCGGATGTACGGCCCGAATGACGGGTCGACTCCCCCATCGGGTTCGGTGGGCTTGATCGAGGACATCAGTGTCGGGAAGGCGAAGACGCCGTCCTTGCCGTCGTTGAGGTGCTCGACTGCGACGTCGAACTTCTCGACGTTGGTCATCGCCGGGTAGAACGGCGCACTGTCCATCACCAGGCCGCCTTGGACGAGCTCGTCGAGCTTCTGTCCCTTGCCGACGACGATGAGGTCGCCGAGGTTGCCGGCCGAGACACGTGTGTTGTAGAGGGTGTCGCCGCCGCCGGAGACGTTCGGGGCGATGAAGTTCAGCTTCATGTTGAATTTCTTCTCCACGAGATCGCCGAACCACCCCTCCTGAATGCCCATGTAGTTCGCGACCTCGTCGAAGACGTCGATCGTGATCTTCTCGTCCCATTTGTCCGGGAACTCGGTGATGGCCTCATGCTGCTGTGCGTCACCGCCGGTGCAGGACGTGAGCAGACCGGCGGCCACGAGCGCCACGGCTCCGAGCGCCACGTTGCGCTTGAGTCTCATTGCATTTCCTCTCTCGGATGCGGTGGTGCCGTCAGCCCTTGACGGCGCCCAGCATGATGCCCTTCACGAAGAAGCGCTGGAACAGGGGGTAGATGAAGATGATCGGCAGGACGACGAGCACCGAGACGGTCGTCCTGATCGACGTCGGTGTCTGAGTGGTCGCCGCGGTGATGATGTTCGTGAGGTTGCCGCCGGAGTTCTGAGCGGCCTGGGCCAGGCTGTTGGCCTGGTTGATGAACATGTAGAGCAGGTACTGCAAGGTGTACAGACTCTGATCGGTGATGTAGATCAACGTGTCCTGGAACGAGTTCCACTGGGCGACCGCCGAGAAGATCGCGACCGTCGCGAGGATCGGGGTCATGTTCGGCAGGAAGATGCGGAAGAAGATCTGCACGATGTTCGCGCCGTCCATCTCGGCCGCCTCCTGGAGCGATTCCGGCATCGCCTCGACGTACGTCTTCACCAGGATGATGAAGAACGGCTGCACGATGAACGGCAGCACGTACACCCAGAAGTTGTTGGTGAGGCCGAGCGTCTTCATCACGATGAACACCGGGATGAGACCGGCGCTGAAGTACATGGTGATGATGACGGAGCGGTACCAGAACTGGCGGCCCCACATCTTGCTCTGCGAGAACATGAACCCGAGGAATGCGGAGGCGAGCACCGCGGCGAAGGTGCCGATCGCCGTGCGGCCGATGCTGACGACGGCCGCCATCGGAAGGCCGTTCAGCTGCAGCACCTGTGCATAGTTCTCGAGGTGGACGTCGACCGGGAACCAGCGCACCTGCCCGAGGGCCGAGACGTCGTTGGCGCTGATCGAGTTGATGATCAGGAAGTAGAACGGGTACGCGCACAGGAATGCCAGCGCGATGAAGACCGTGTAGTTCGTCATCGCGAAGATGATGTCGCCACCGCTGCGACGGCGGACCCCGAAAGTGGTGCTGCTCATGGGTGTCTCCTTCTCAGACGATGGACTGGCCGCGGACGCGCTTGGCGATCCAGTTGACGGTGAGCAGGAGAGCGACGGAGATGATGCTCTTCAGCATCCCGATCGCGGTCGCCATCGACAGGCTGTTGCCCGTGATGCCGATGTTGTAGACGTACAGATCGAGGACCTGGATGCTCTCCTTGTTGAAGGCGTTCTGGAAGACGAAGTACTGCTCCATGCCGTTGTTGAGCATGTTCGCGACGGACAGCAGCAGCAGCACGAGGTACGTGGGCATGAGCTGCGGGATGGTGATGTACCTCATCAGCTGGAACCGTCCGGCGCCGTCGATCTTCGCCGACTCGTAGAGCGACTGGTCGATGCCGGCGATCGCGGCGAGGTAGATGATCGCGCCCCAACCGAGGCCCTTCCAGACGCTCCACAGCGTCATCGTGAGCCAGACGTTCTGATCGCTGTCGAGGAACTTGAGCGGTTGGGTGATGAGCCCCGCGTCGTTGAGCACGTTGTTGACCAGGCCCGAGCTGGAGAACAGCGAGAACGCGATCATGTAGACGAGCACCCACGAGATGAAGTTCGGGAGGGTGGTCAGAGTCTGCACGGCGTTGCGGAACCACGGCGCGCGCACCTCGTTGAGGAAGATCGCGAAGAACAGCGGGAGGATCGAGGTGGCGATGCCGAGGAAGCTGATGGCGAGGGTGTTCAGCAGCACCTGGCCGATCTGGGCCACCTGCGTCGGCGAGCTCACCAGGAGCTCGAACCACTGCAGTCCCACGAACTCGCTGCCGGAGAGCCCGAGGGCCGGCCGGTAGTCGAACAGCGAGTAGATCCAGCCGTACAGCGGGAAGTACGAGAACAGGAAGACCAGCACCAGAAACGGCACGATGCACAGGAACATGCCCATCGAGCGGCGGCCCCCCGCCTGCTGTCGCTGCCGGCGTCCGCGGCGGCGACGCGAGGAGGGGGAGTCCTTGATCACCACCGACTGAACGGCTGTGGTGTTCCCGATCGTCAGAGTCATGAGACGGCCAGCGCGGTCTCGGGATGCTTCGCAGAGGTCACGGCATCGGTCATCGGGGCTACTCACCTTTGGGTAGGAGACACTGTCACGTTGCAGCGGACGTCGGAGAGACGCTGTCGAAACGCTTCGACTTTGAGCGTAAACGCGAAGCGACAGGAGCGCAAGACCGAATATCGAAACGCTTCGCTGACGATGTCCGCCAACGGGGCCGTGCGCTAATGTGACCCCGGTGACCTTCACCGACCTTCCCCTGGACCAGCTCCGTTCGTTCCGGCCCGATGTCGCCGAGCCTGCGGATTTCGACGACTTCTGGGCGCGCACTCTCGCCGAATCGCGGGCGCTCGCGACTGCTCCGCAGCTGCAGCCCGTGGCCACTCCGATCACGCAGCTGATCGTCGAGGACCTCACCTTCAGCGGTTACGGCGGCGAGCCCATCCGCGCCTGGATCACCCGGCCGCACTCGGATTCCCCTCTGCCCACCGTCGTCGAGTACATCGGCTACAACGGAGGGCGGGGCGTTCCTGGCGAGCGTCTGCAGTGGGCGGCGGCCGGTTACGTGCACGTGCTGATGGACACCCGGGGCCAGGGCAGCGGTTGGGGAACGGGCGGCGACACCCCCGACCCGCACGGCTCGGACGGCTCGGTCCCCGGGTTCATGACCCGCGGCATCCGCAGCCCCGAGACCTACTTCTACCGCCGCGTGTTCACCGACGCCGCTCTGCTGATCGACGCGGCGGCCCAGCTGCCGTTCGTCGACGCGCGTCGCATCAGCGTGACCGGCGGCAGCCAGGGCGGCGGCATCAGCCTGGCCGCGGCCGCGCTCCACCCCGGCGTGAGCACGGCGATGCCCGACGTTCCGTTCCTCTGCCACTTCCGCCGCTCGGTGGAACTGACCCCTGAGCATCCGTTCAAGGAGATCGAGCGCTACCTGGCCGTGCGCCGCGGCACGGTGGACGAGGTGTTCGCGACCCTGTCGTACTTCGACGGGGTGAACTTCGCGCGTCGCATCTCGGCGCCGGTGCTGTTCTCCGTGGCACTGATGGATGCCGTCGTGCTTCCATCGAGCGTCTTCGCGGCGTTCAATCACTGCGGCTCTGCGGATGCCGAGATCGAGGTCTACGAGTTCAACGGCCACGAGGGCGGCCAGAGCGTGCAGTGGCTGCGCCAGGCGGAATGGCTCACCGCTCGCCTCTGAGCTCGCCGTACGGGTCAGTCGTCACACGCCGCAATCCGGCTCTTGTGATATTCGAAGCGCTTCGATAAAGTCGCGGCGGGCCGTGCGGTCCGCCATCGACACGAAGGAGTGCGAATGTTGCAGGTCAGGATGAGAACCACGACGGCGGTCCTCGCCGCGGGGGCGATGATCGCCTCGGGGGCGGTGGTGAGCGGGCCCGCTTCAGCGAGCACGCCGGAACAGACCGGTCCCGAGTACGACTGGTCGAACGTCGAGATATCCGGCGGCGGCTATGTGCCCGGCATCATCTACAACCCGACGGAAGAGGGGCTGGTGTACGCGCGCACCGACATCGGCGGCGCGTACCGCCTCGATCGGGACGCCGACCGCTGGGTGCCCCTTCTCGACCACGTCGGATGGGACGACTGGAACCGGCTCGGCGTCCTGAGCCTCGCCACCGACCCGGTCGACACCGCCCGAGTGTATGCCGCGGTCGGCATGTACACGAACGACTGGGACCCGAACAACGGTGCCGTGCTTCGCTCCGGTGACGCCGGCGAGACCTGGCAGGCGACGCCGCTGCCGTTCAAGGTCGGCGGCAACATGCCGGGACGCGGAATCAGCGAGCGCCTGCAGATCGACCCGAACGACAACGACGTGCTGTACTTCGGTGCCGAACAGCGACAGGGGCTCTGGCGCTCGACGGATGCCGGGGTGAGCTTCCAGCGCGTGGAGAGCTTCCCGAACGTGGGCGATTTCGCTCCCGATCCCGCCTCCGAGAACTCGTACCTCACATCCGAGCTCGGCGTGCTGTGGACCGCGTTCGACGCGGCATCCTCGCCTGCGGGCACCGCGACGTCCACGATCTTCACCGCCGTCGCCGACAAGGAGCACATCCTCTACCGCTCCGACGACGCCGGTGCGACCTGGGCCGAGGTCGAGGGAGCCCCGACCGGATTCCTGCCCCAGCGCGGCGTGATCGACGAGAGCGGTCGATTCCTGTACATCACGACCACCGACACCAGCGGTCCCTACGACGGCTCCGACGGCGAGGTGTGGCGATACGGGATCGACACCGGCACGTGGACCGACATCACCCCCACGCAGCGCCCCGCCGGCGGCGACTTCGGCTTCGGCGGCCTCACCGTCGACCGGAGTGACCCGGACACGATCATGGTCGCCTCGCAGATCCAGTGGTGGCCCGACATCCTGATCTTCCGCAGCACGGACCGGGGCGAGACCTGGTCGCCGATCTGGGACTACGTCACCGGCGGCGACGGCGCCGTCTCGTTCGACCGCCGCTACGAGCAGTCCATCGACGGCGTGCCGTGGCTCGCGTTCGGCAAGGAGGTCAGCGAGCCGGTCCCGGGGAGCGAGCCGACGCCGAAGCTCGGCTGGATGGTGTCGTCCCTCGAGATCGACCCGCACAACTCCGACGAGCTCATGTACGGCACCGGCGCGACGATCTACCGCGCCGACGACCTCACCGCCTGGGATGAGCCCGGCGGGACGATTCACCTCGCTCCGTCCGCCGACGGCATTGAGGAGACGTCCATCCAGGGTCTGGCCGCCCCGCTCGGCGACGTCGACCTCGTCTCGGCGATGGGCGACCTCGGCGGCTTCGTGCACGACGACATCGGCACCATCACGAACACGTTCCAAGCCCCGTACTTCGGGGGCGGAACGTCTGTGGACGCGGCGGGCCTGGCCGAGGGCGTCATCGCCCGTGTCGGCACCGACGGCACCGGCGCCCACATCGCCGCGTTCTCGAGCGACGGCGGCGACACCTGGGCCTCCTCTCCCGCGGTCCCCGGCTCGACCGGCGGCGGCAACGTCGCCGTGACGGCCGACGGCGGCGGAGCGGTCTGGGCGCCGGCGAGTGCCGCACCGCAGGTCACCCGGGATGCGGGCGCGACCTGGGCCTCGGTCTCGGGGCTGCCCGCCGGGGCGAGGGTCGAGGCCGATCGCGTCGATCGTGACATCGTCTACGGTTTCGCAGCCGGCACCTTCTACCGTTCCGAGGACGGCGGATCGAGCTTCACGGCCGTGAACGCGGCGACGCTCCCCGCCAAGGGGAACGTGCGCCTCGGCGCGATGCCGGGACATGTCGGAGACATCTGGCTCGCCGGCGGAGACCCGGAGGGCGCCTACGGCATGTGGCGCTCGACCGACCGCGGCGGCACCTGGCAACGAGTCGATGGTTTCGACCAGGCGGACACGGTGGGCTTCGGAAAGGCCGCACCGGGCGAGACCCGTCCCGCGATCTACTCCGCCGCTCGTCGCGACGGAGTGCGCGGCGTCTTCCGGTCGACCGACGGCGGCGAGACCTGGATCCGCATCAACGACGACGACCACCAGTGGGGCTATCTCGGCGCCGACATCGAAGGGGATCCCGACGTGTTCGGCCGGGTCTACGTCGCGACGAACGGCCGCGGCATCGTGGTCGGGAATGACAGCGCCCCCGTTGAGACCGCCGCCTGGAGCTCCTCGGCGACGTACACCGCGGGAGACCTGGTCTCCTTCGACGGATCGACGTGGATCGCCTCGTGGTGGAGCCGCAAGGACGTGCCGGGCGCGAAGCGGGGTCCGTGGCAGGAGATCGTCACGCTGCCGAGCGGCGTCGCGCAGTGGACGCTGACACGGACCTTCGTCGCCGGCGATATCGCCGAGCACGACGGCCGGCTCTGGCGCGCCAAGTGGTGGTCTCGCGGAGACCTCCCCGGCGCGAAGCACGGCGCGTGGGAGCGCGCCGACTGACCGACCGACGCGCCGTCCGGCTTCGAGCCGGGCGGCGCGTCAGACGGCGATGCGCCTCAAACGGCGATGTGCCGTTCGGCGACGCCGTTGTAAGCGGAGAGCGGGCGGATGAGCGCGTTCGCCCCGGCCTGCTCGATGATGTGCGCGGTCCACCCGGTCACCCGCGCCGCGACGAACAGTGGCGTGAAGGTGAGGGTGTCGAAGCCGATCAGGTTGTACGCCGGACCCGACGGGTAGTCGAGGTTCGGGTAGATCCCCTTGCGGGCGACGAACTCCCGCTCGAGGGTGTCGTAGAGGTCCGCGACGTCGGCGCGGTCGTAGTGCTCGACGAGGGTGTCGAGTGCCGACTTCATCGTGGGCACCCGCGAGTCGCCGCTCTTGTAGACCCGGTGCCCGAAGCCCATGATCTTGCGCTTCTCCGCGAGTGCCGTGTCGAGCCAGGGCTTGACGTTCTCCGCAGAGCCGATCTCGTCGAAGATGTGCAGCACGGCCTCGTTGGCGCCGCCGTGCAGGGGGCCCTTGAGCGCGCCGATCGCACCGACGACCGCCGAGTACAGGTCGCTGAGCGTCGAGGTGATCACCCGGGCGGTGAATGTCGACGCGTTGAAGGAGTGCTCCGCGTACAGGATCATCGAACGGTTGAACGCGTCGACGACGACCGGGTCCGGCATCTCCCCGAAGGCCATCCACAGGAAGTTCGCGGAGTAGTCGAGATCGTCGCGCGGAGCGATCGGCTCCTCTCCGCGGCGACGGCGCTGGCCGTACGCGACGATCGCGGGCAGGGCGGCGAACAGACGGATGCTCCGCGCCAGATTGTCCTCGGGACTCCCGCCGGCGTCGAGCACGGATCCGCCCGCCGCCGGATCGGTCGCGCCGAGCAGGCTGACCGCGGTGCGGACCTCATCCATCGGGTGCGCTTCGAGCGGCACGAGGTCGACCACGGCCTTCACCTCGTCGACGAGGGCGCGGTGTTCACGCTCCTCCGTGCGGAACGCCGCCAGCTGCTCCGCGGACGGCAGTTCACCGTGCCACAGCAGGTATGCGACGGCCTCGAACGGCTGGGTCGCCGCGAGTTCCTGCACCGGGTAGCCGCGGTAGAGCAGGCTGTTCGTGTCGGGGTTGACCTTCGAGATCGCCGTCGTGTCGACGACGACGCCGGCGAGGCCCTTCTTGATATCCGGGTCGGTCATGGTCACTCCTTCGAGATGGTGAAGTTGAAGACGCCGGAGTCGAAGTGGTTGTACGACTCGTAGTCGATGAGGTCGTAGAGATCGGCGCGGTGCTGCATCTCGCCGAGCCTGCTGGTCAGGTGTCCTTCGTCGTTCAGCGTATCGAGTGCACGGCCGGCCGCCCCCATGGCGATCCTCAACAGCGACACCGGCCAGATGACGATGCTGACCCCGGCGTCCTGCAGCTGCGCGGTGGAGAACAGCTCGCTCTTGCCGAACTCGGTCATGTTCGCGAGGATCGGCACGTCGAGCGCATCGGCCATCGCCTCGAACTCGGCGAGATCGCGCATCGCCTCCGGGAAGATCGCGTCGGCGCCGGCATCCACCAGCGCCTTCGCGCGGTCGATCGCAGCATCCAGCCCCTCGACCGCACGGATGTCGGTGCGCGCCATGATCAGGAAGTTCGGGTCCCGGCGGGCATCGGCGGCGGCGCGGATGCGCTTGGCCGCCGTGTTCTCGTCGACGACGCTCTTGCCGTCGAGGTGACCGCAGCGCTTCGGGTTGACCTGGTCCTCGATGTGAGCGCCGGCGAGCCCTGCGTCCTCGAGCTCCTGGATCGTGCGGGCCACGTTCATCGGCTCGCCGAAGCCGGTGTCGGCGTCGACGATCGACGGAAGGTCGGTCATCCGCGCGATCTGCTTCGCCCGGCCGGCGACCTCGGTGAGGGTGGTGAGCCCGATGTCGGGCAGGCCCAGATCGGCGGCGAGCACGGCGCCCGAGATGTAGACGCCGTCGAAGCCCTTCTGCTCGATGAGTCGCGCGGAGAGCGGATTGAACGCGCCGGGGAACTGCAGCAGGTCACCGCCCGCGAGACGCTCGCGGAACAGCCGCCGCTTCTCGGCGGGCGTGACGCTGGAGTACAGCATCAGAACAGCCCCTTCGGAGCATCCGCCGCGTCCAGCAGCCCGGGTTTCGCGATGATCGACAGCTCCGCCACCTCGGCGGCGGTGAGTTCGGGCAGACGCTGCACCAGCGCGAGGAAGCGCTCGATCTCGGCCGGCTCGAGCACGGGATCGGCGAGGATGCGGAACTTCGCGATGTAGTTCTCGCGGGCGAACGGCCCCGCCCCCAGTGGGTGCGCGTCGGCGACCGCGATCTCGTCGACGACGGTGCTGCCGTCGGCGAGGCGGATCTCGACGCGGCCCCCGAACGCCTTCTCCGCGGGGTCCTCGGAGTGGTAGCGGCGCGTCCACTCGGCATCCTCCGCCGTGGTGATCTTGTGCCAGAGCGCGACGGTGTCTGGCCGGCCCGCACGCTCGGGCGTGTAGGAATCGACGTGGTGCCAGCCGCCGTCCTGCAGGGCGACGGCGAAAATGTAGGGCACCGAGTGGTCCAGGGTCTCGCGCGATGCCGTCGGGTCGTACTTCTGCGGGTCGTTCGCCCCGGAGCCGATCACGTTGTGGGTGTGGTGGCTGGTGTGGATGACGATGGAATCGATGTTCGCCGGGTCCCGCAGGGCCGGGTTCTCGGTGCCGAGCCGGCGGGCGAGATCGATCAGCGCCTGCGCCTGGTACTCCGCCGAGTGCTCCTTCGTGTACGAGTCGAGGATCGCGCGCTTCGGCTCGCCGGGGGCGGGCAGCGGCACCTGATAGGAGGCGTCCTTGCCGTCCAGCATCCAGGCGATGACGCCGTCCTCCCCTTCGTAGATGGGAGACGGCGAGGTCTGGCCGCGCATCGCCCGGTCGACGGCCTCGACCGCCATCTTGCCGGCGAACGCCGGGGCATGCGCCTTCCAGGTGGAGATCTCGCCCTTGCGGCTCTGCCGGGTGGCGGTGGTGGTGTGCAGCGCCTGGCCGACGGCCTGGTAGATCGTGGCGACGTCGAGTCCGAGCAGGGTCCCGATACCGGCGGCGGCCGACGGGCCGAGGTGCGCGACGTGGTCGATCTTGTGCGCGTGCAGGCAGATCGCGCGCACGAGGTCCATCTGGATCTCATAGCCGGTCGCGATGCCGCGCACGAGCGCGCGCCCGTCGGATCCGACGTGCTGCGCGACGGCGAGGATCGGCGGGATGTTGTCGCCCGGATGCGAGTACTCGGCCGCGAGGAAGGTGTCGTGGTAGTCGAGTTCGCGCACGGCGACACCGTTCGCCCAGGCCGCCCACTCCGGGCTGGTGCGGTGATCGAGGGCGGCGCCGAACACGGTCGCGCCGGCCCCGCCCGTGGACACCGGGTGGCTGAACGCCTGCGCGCGGGCCGCGTTGATCGGGGCACGGGTGAGGGATGCCGCGGCTACCGAGGCGTTGTCGATGATCCGGTTGATGATCATGTCGACGACGGCGGGCTCGACCTCGACCGGGTCTGCGGCGACCTCGGCGATCTTCCAGGCGAGCTGGTCTTCGCGCTCGAGGGTCTCGGAGCTGGGGTAGACGCGGACGTGGTGGTTGAGGGTCATTTCGTTCCTTCGTTGGTGCTGGAGGCGAGCGAATCGAGGATGCTGGTGAGCGCGTTGTGCAGGTGCACGTGCGTGGCGTGGGCGGCGAGGTCGCCGTCGCGTGCGGCGAGCGCCTCGGCGATGACCCGGTGTTCGGCCGCGGATGCTGCGAGCCGTGCCGGCTTGTCGCGGGCCATTCGCCGGACCCGCACGAGGTGAGTGCGCACCGTGCGCAGCGCCGAGGAGATGTAGTCGTTGGCGACGGCCGCGTCGAGCGCGGCGTCGAAGCGGGCGATGAGCGCGTAGTAGTCGTCGCGACCCGCTGCGGCGCCGAGGTCGACGTGCGCGAACTCGCGGGCGAGTTCCGCGAACGATGCGGAGTCGCCACGGGCGGCGGCGAGGCGGGCAGAGCTCTCCTCCAGCGCCCGGCGGATCTCGAAGAGGGCGCGGATGTCGTCGGCATCCAGATCGGCGACGACCGTGACCCTCGGCGACTGCTGCACGACGAGGCCGTCGGCGGCGAGGCGGCGCAGCGCCTCGCGCATCGGCGTGCGACTGATACCGAGGCGGGCTGCCTGTTCGACCTCGCCGAGCACGAGCCCAGATGGCAGGGATCCCGACTGGATGCCGTCCAGCAGATCCGCATAGGCGCGATCACTCGCCGTGGTGCGGTCGGGGGCGAGAGTCATGGGTTCAGTGTATACATAAGCTGCACATCACGGCATCGGATCATCCGCTTGCGCACTTCCGGTATACATTCTCGCCCGTGTCATAGGTACTTCCGGAATGGGACCCAGTCGGACAGCAAGGCCGAGATGATCATGCCTCCCGCGGGGAGGCTACGAGGGGAGGAGGGGAGCCACTCCGTGCGCAGCGCGACGATACGATCCTGCTCCTCCGCGCTCAGCTCAGCCAGCACCTGCGCCTGTAGTCGCACGGCGATGGCGTCGACCTCCGGCTGCTTCCTGGCGACGGCGACGTTGATCACCGTGTCCATATCGTCCCGCTCCGCGGGACGCAGTGCGCGGACCAGCAGGAAGAGGACGAGGCCTCCGACTCCGATGACGGCCGCGATGACGAACAACATGGTCGTCGATGTGATGCCTCGAGACAGGTGAAAAGCGGCCGCCGCGCCGAGGCCGATCGCGACGACGAGCTGCGGCCGGATGAAGCCTGCGTTCACCGGACGAGCGCGGATCGCCACCACCACGGCGAGATCGAGCAGCCCCGCGATCGCCACCAGCACCGTCACCGCGACCGCTGTCTGGGCCGGATCGCTCCGGACGCCGCTGTTCATCGCCGCTGCGACAGCAGCACAGAGGGCGGCGGTGAGCAGCGCGAACGACGACCAGCCCCACGTCGGATTCCGGGCACCGTACTGCTTGCGCATCCCCGCTCGGCACTCCCGCCATGCCTGCTCGGCCGCCTCGCGCGACTCATGCCAGGCCGATTCGGCGAGCTCTTGGCGTCCGATCTGCCCGAAGGCTCGCAGCTCGACCGTCGCTGCGTCGAGGAGCGAACGCTGCGTCGGACGTCCAGCCGACCCGTCAGCCGACATCCCCGCATCCGCACCCTCTGCCACGGCACCCCCCTGACACCTGACGGCAAGCCTAGAGGTGATGCTCCTGCGGCGGAGTCAGCGCCCGGCGATGCTCCCCGCCGCGACTTCGGAAGCCGGCTCGACGGACTCGGTGATCACGGGCTCCCCCAGCTTCACCACCACGACCCCGACGAGCACCAGCGCACCGCCGACGGCCTGCAGCAGGTTGGGCAGCTGGCCGAGCAGCAGCCAGCCGAACAGCAGAGCGGCGGCGACCTCGGCCAGCGCGACGAACGAGGCGAGACGCGATCCCAGCATCCGCGTCGATGCGATTCCGAGCAGATACGCGACCGCCGTCGCCAGGATGCCCATCGCCAGCACCGGAACGAACCACGGCACACTGCCGAAGCGGTATCCGATGTCCTGCGTCGTCCAGGCGAGGGGCAGCACGCCGACCGCTCCCGCGACACTGAGACCGATGGCGCCCAGCAGCAGCCCGAGTCCGGCCATCGCGACGGGCGGAATTCCGGTGTCGACCCGTCCGCCGAGCACGAAGTACATCGCGGCGCCGACCATGGCGCCCAGCGCCCAGAGGATGCCGGCGCCGTCGACCTGCGCACCCGTGAGGATGTCGAGCATGAGCACCAGTCCGACGAACGCGACGGCGGCGCCGAGGATGCTGCGACGGCTGGGGCGCTCACCGCGGCGCAGCCACAACCAGAGCACCACGGCGATCGGGGCGGTGTACTCGATGAGGAGCGCCAGGCCGACGTCCATCACGGCCACCGCCTGGAAGTAGCAGACCTGCGTCGCGGCGACGGCGAGGAGCCCGTAGGCGGCGATCATTCCGGCGTTGCGCCGGACAGCACCCCAGCGGCCGCGCATGGCGATGAGCGTCGGCACGAGAAGCACCAGGGCCGCCACCCACACCCGTGCCGTGACCGCTGCGCCCGGCGTCCATCCGGCATCGATGAGGCCGCGCGCCCATCCGCCCGACATCCCGAAGGCGAAGGCGGCACCGATCGCGAGCGGCAGACCGAGCCGGACATTCGCGCTGTCATTGGTTAACGTGCCCATGATCGATGACGCTACTCGGCGTCGATGTAAGATGTCAACATGCTCTTCACCCATGACACCGAAGAGACCCTGCGCGCGGCGGTCTGGCTCGTCAACTCGGCCGAGGCCCCGGACACGCTCGAGAGCCGCGACGACGAGGAGATGTTCCTCAAGGCGTTCCCCTACAACGGACGGCTGGACCGCGACGCGGCAGAACTCGCCGCGTTGCGCGCCCTCCGCCCGCGACTGCGTGCCATGCTGCTCGCCCCCCGAGACGACATGGCGGCGCACATCAATGCGGCGCTCGCGGAGTCGGCGCTCGCCCCGCAGCTGGTCCGGCATGCCGGCACCGACTGGCACCTGCACGCCGTCGACGACGAGCGACCGCTCGCGGAGCGCGTGCTCATCGAGACGACGATGGCACTGATCGACGTCATCCGAGCCGACGAGGGCTCCCGCATCTCGGTCTGCGCCGACGGCGACTGCGAGTCTCTCGCCCTCGACCTGTCCCGCAACCGCTCGAAGCGCTACTGCTCCACCACCTGCGCCAACCGCAACGCCGTCGCCGCCTACCGCGCGAGGCGTGCGGCCGACGCCTGAGGCCCGCCCCGCGTCAGCGCGTCTGCCCGGCGAGCGCCGCCTCCCGCCAGGCACCGGCGATGAGCTCGGACCCGAGCCTGGTCGGGTGCACGCCGTCCGGAGCGAGGTCGGCGATCGGATGCTCGGATACCGCAGCCCTGAAGATGTCGTGCAGGGGCACCAGTTCCGCGCCGAACTCCGCGGCGAGCGCGCGGACGGCGTCCCGCTTCTCGTCGAGGTCGGGCAGCCAATCCTCCTGCTCGACGTGAACCGGCAGGAAGAACGGCTCCATGAGGATGAGCCGAGGGTGGTGCGCCCCGACCGCCTGGGTGAGCAGCGCGCGCAGGGTCGACGCGAAGTCCTCCGCCGAGGTCGCGTCGTCGCTGTCGAAGCGCCGCCACATGTCGTTCACGCCGACGTACACGGTCAGCAGGTCGGGCGCCGTCGGCATGAGCTCTGCATCCCATCGCGCGGCGAGATCCTTCGCCCGGTCACCGCTGATGCCGAGGTTGCGCACTGTCGCTCCATTCGCGGCCAGCTCGGCGGCCAGCAGCGACACGTAGCCGTCGCCCAGCGAGGCCGGGTCGGTGCGATCGCGTCCGGCATCCGTGATCGAGTCACCGATGAACACGATGCGAGTGGGGTGATCCATGAGTGCTCCTTCGTCCAACCTCGATCACCTTATCGGGAGTCTCAGACGGCGCCCACGACGCCCTCGAACAGGCCGACGTGGCCCCGCGGGAAAGCCCCTCGCCCGAAGGCGAGGGGCTCGACTCGGAGAGTCGGATCACTCGTAGAGAACCGCGGCGATCTTCGGGTCCTCGATGTTGCTGTCGTCGTACCAGTACGAACCGGTGTCGTAGAACTTCTCGACCTTGTCGCCGTTCGCGGCGTCGTAGGCGGCCTGCACGACCTGCGCGCCGATGCCGATCGGGTCCTGCGTGATGGCGCCGGCCATCGTGCCGTCCTTGATCGCGTTGATCTGTGCGGCGCCGGAGTCGAAGCCGACGATCGTGAGCTTGCCCTTCTCCAGACCGAGCTCGTTCACCGCGTTGACCACGCCGATGGCGGAGCCCTCGTTGGTGCCGTAGATGCCCTTGAGGTCGGGATGCGCGGCGATCAGTGTCTTGGCGATGTCGGCCGACTTGAGGTGGTCGCCGTCACCGTACTGGATGTCGACGATCTTGATGTCGGGGAAGTCCGCCTCCATCTTCTCGACGAAGCCGTCGCGACGTTCCACTCCGGTGGAGTTGATCTGCGAGTGGCCGACGATCGCGACCTCGCCCTTGCCGTCGATCAGTTCGGCCATGTGCTCTGCCGCCAGCGCACCGGCGACCTTGCTGTCGGTCGCCGAGAGGCTGAGTCCGACGTCGCCGTTGCAGGGTGCGTCGAAGTACACCACGGGGATGTCCTTCGCCTTCGCCTGCTCGAGCGGGGCGATGCACGCCTCGGGATCGAGGGCGGCGTAGGCGATGGCATCCGGGTTCTTGTCGATGGCGCTGGTGAGCATCTCGAGCTGTTGGGCGATCTCGGTCTCGGCTGCGGGCCCCTCGAAGGTGATCCGGACGCCGAGCTCTTCGGCTCGTTCCTCCGCGCCCTTCTTGACGGCCTGCCAGAACTGGTGCTGGAAGCCCTTCGAGACGAGGGCGATGTACATCTCGCCGCTTCCGGTGTCGCCACCGGCGTCGCCGCCTTCTTCGATCACGTCACCGCCGCCGGCACAGCCGGCGAACACGAGCGCGGATGCTGCGACGAGCGCCGCGAATGCGGTCTTCTTGCCGAATTTCATGGAAACTCCATTGTTCTGTGGGTTGCCGGCCGGGCCGGCGATGTGGACATTCCTGGTGTGTGCCTGTGCGGATCGCTCCGCGGGATTTCGACCGAAAGGCCGAACGAGCGGCGGTCGGCACGGTTGCGCCGCCGCCCGTGGTCAGGCTCGCTGGCGGTTGCGCAGCGAGTCGAGGAAGACGGCGAGCAGCACGACGGCGCCGACGACGATGTTCTGCCATTCCGACTGGATCGACATGATGCGCAGGCCGTTGACGAGCACGCTCATGATGAGCGCGCCGATGACCGTGCCGAGGATCGAGCCTCGTCCGCCCAGCAGCGAGGTGCCGCCGATGATGACCGCGGCGATGGCCTGCAGTTCGTATCCCATGCCGATCTGCGGCTGTGCCGAGTCCAGACGAGACGCGATGACGATACCGGCGACCCCGGTGAACGCCCCGGCGAACATGTAGATGAGGATCGTCCACCGCCGCGTGTTGACACCCGACAGCCGCGTCGCCTCCTCGTTCGAGCCGATGGCGAAGGTGTACCGGCCGAGCAGGGTCTTCGAGAGCACCAGGAACGCGATGACGGCGAGCACGGCGGTGATCAGCACGGCGTTCGGGATGCCGGGGATGATCACGCCGAGCGCGATCTTCTTGAAGTCCGGCGCAGAGGCGGAGAAGTAGATCGGGGCGACGTTGGAGATCACGAGGGCGAGACCTCCGGCGATCATCATCATCGCGAGGGTCGCGATGAACGGAGGCAGACGGAGGAACGTGATGTTGACGCCGTTCACGAGCCCCATCAGCACACCGGTGAGGATGCCGCCGATGACGCCGAGCCAGACCGGCAGGCCCATGTTCGTGACGATCACGCCGGTCATCACCGCGCACAGCGCCATCCCAGTGCCGATCGACAGGTCGATGCCGCCGGTGATGATGACGAAGGTCGTACCGAGGGCGAGGATGCCGATGACCGCCGTCGACAGCAGCACGGTGGCGATGTTGCTGAAGGTGAAGAAGTTCGGGCTGGCGATCGAGAAGAAGACCACCAGCACGATCAGCGTGCCGAAGGCCAGCGACTGCTGCAGCTGGCGCTTCAGGAACGCGCCGACGTCCGGCTTGTCGGTGTTCTCGTTCACGGCTGTCTGGATGACCGTCGTCGTCGACGATCCGGGCTGCTGAGGAGCGCTCATCAGTCTTCCTCCCCGTGGGCTGCGAGTTGCATGATCTTCTCCTGGCTGGCTTCCTCGTTGCGGAGCATGCCCGTGATCCGGCCGTTCGCGAAGACCGCGATGCGGTTCGCGACGCGGAGGATCTCCGGCAGTTCCGATGAGATGACGATGATGGATTTGCCCTGGTCAGCGAGTTGCTGCATCAGGCGGTAGATCTCTTCCTTCGCGCCGACGTCGATGCCCCGTGTCGGCTCGTCGAAGATGAGGACGTCGCAGTCGCGCATCAGCCACCGGGCGATGACGACCTTCTGCTGGTTGCCTCCGGAGAGGAGCTTGACGACCTGGTTGACGGAGGGCGTCTTCACGCGCAGCTGCTGCACGTACTCCTTGGTGCGCCCCTTCGCCCTGCCGTCGCTCATCCAGCCGACGCCGTTCGCGTAGGTTCCGAGGGAGGCGAGCACGGTGTTGAAGGTGACGTCCTGGTCCAGCATCAGGCCGAGCAGCTTGCGATCCTCGGAGAGGTAGCCGACGCCGTGCTTGACGGCATCGGCAGGCTGGTGGATGCGCACCGGCCGACCGGCGATCGAGATCGTGCCGTCGTCGTGGTGGTCGGCGCCGATGATCGCCCGCGCGGTCTCGGTTCGCCCTGCGCCCATGAGGCCGGCGAAGCCGAGGATCTCGCCGCGGTGCAGCTGGAACGAGACGTCTTTCAGGAGTGCTTTCGTGGAAAGCCCCTGCACGTCGAGCACGATCGGGTCGTTCAGGTGGTCTCGGGCCGAGGGGCGCGTTCCCTCATCGATCACGCGCCCGACCATCATCTCGATGATCTTCGGGATGCTGATCTCACTCCTGGCCAATGATCCGATGTATGTGCCGTCGCGGAGGACGGTCACCCGGTCGGCGAGACGACGCAGTTCGTCCATCCGGTGAGAGATGTAGACGATGCCGGTGCCGGATGCCCTCAGCTGCTCGATCAGCACGAACAGGGTCTCGACCTCGGCGTCGGTGAGCGCCGACGTCGGCTCGTCCATGATCAGGACCTTGGCGTTGAACGACAGCGCCTTGGCGATCTCGACCATCTGCTGCTCGGCGACGGTGAGCTCCCCGACGAGCTGCCGCGGGTTCAGCCGGATACCGAGCCGCTGCAGCAGCTCCGCCGTCTGCCTGTTGAGCCGGCGCTCCGACAGGAACGGTCCGATCGTGGGTTCCCGGCCCACGTAGATGTTCTGCGCGACGGTGAGATCGGGCATCAGGTTGAGTTCCTGATGGATGATCGTCACGCCGAGCTGCTGCGCCTGGAGCGGGCTGGTGAGCTCGACCTCACGACCCTCGAAGGTGATCGTTCCCTCGTCCTTGGTGTAGATCCCGGAGAGGATCTTCATGAGCGTCGACTTGCCGGCGCCGTTCTCCCCGACCAGCACGAGCACCTCACCGGAGCGCACCTCGAGGTGCACGTCCTTGAGCGCCTGCACTCCGGGGAAGCCCTTGCTGATGCCTTCCACTTTCAGGATCGGATCGCTCATCTGCGCACCTGCTTCCGTGAAGGTCTCGCATTCGTGCCGGCGGTGAACCCGTCCGCAAACATCGGGTCAATTCTCACGCAACATCTCCTTCGATGCAAGTCGTATCTGAATCCGTCTCCGCTTTCGCCGCCGAGCAGATGACGCGCGAGTCGTCCGTCGGACGCGGCCGAGGCTCACGCCGAGGAGTGGCCGACCACGCCCTTGCGCAGCAGCGCGTTCCCGTACTTGCGCGTCTCGCCGGTGCGCACCATCAGGTACGCCGCCTTCGCCACCTCGTAGTAGGCGAAGCGCTCGACGAACCTGGTCGTGTCCAGCGTCGTGCCTGCGGCATCCATCAGCTCGCGCTGCACGTCGAGCACCTCGGCATCCGCGGACTCCATCAGGTCGATGCCCGGCGCGTCATCCAGCGGGATCACCGTGCGGATCGCGGCGAGCACCTCCGGCGTCGAGGTGCCAGGGAGGTCGATCACATGGCGCCCGAGCGCCCAGGCCGGGAAATGCGCGTCGGCGATGACGACCGCGTCGGAGTGCCCCATCCGGTCGAGGTGCAGCAGCAGCTCGCCGGTGAGCAGGGGGTGGATGCCTTCGAGCATGGCGTTCTCCTTCAGTCGATCCGGACGGATGCGGGGATCAGTCCTTCGGCGGCCAGGTTCTCCCAGAGCGCGACGGGCACATCGAGGGCGGCGTATTCGGCGTTCTGCTGCAGCTGCGCAGGACGGCTGCCGCCGACGACCACGGAGCGCACCTCGGCGACCTGCAGCGGGAACTGGATCGCGGCCGCGGGCAGCGGCACGCCGTGGTCGTCGCAGACGGCGGCGATCCGCACGAGCCGGTCCCACAGGTCGTCCGGCAACTGGCCGTACTCGTACCGGCCGTCGCGGCGCGGCACGCGGGACGCGAGCAGGCCGGAGTTGAACACGGATGCCGCCACGACGCCGGTCCCCGTCTCCCGGCACGCCGGGAGCACGTCGACGGCGGCGGGCTGCTCGAGCAGCGTGAACCGCCCGGCGACCATGACGAGGTCGAGATCGGCTCCGCGCACGGCTGCCGCGAGAGCATCCGACACCATCGAGCCGATGCCGATGGACGCGACCTCCCCGTCGCTGCGCAACTGCTCCAGTGCCGGCAACGCCTCGGCGAGCGCGAGGTCGAGATCGTGCCGTTCGGGGTCGTGCAGATAGACGAGATCGATGCGCTCGATTCCCAGACGCTCGCGCGACTCGTCGAGGCTGGCACGGATGCCCGCCTCCGAGAAGTCCCAGACTCGGCGCAGGTCGGCCGGAACATGGAAGTCGTTGGCCGTGTCGAGGCCGCCGTCGTGGTCGGGATTCGGGCGCAGCAGGCGCCCCACCTTCGTCGAGAGCACGTATTCGTCGCGCGGTTTCGCCTGCAGGAACGCGCCGAGTCGGCGTTCGGAGAGCCCGAGTCCGTAGTGCGGCGCGGTGTCGAAGTAGCGGATGCCGCTCTCCCATGCGGCATCCAGCACCGACCAGGCTTCGTCGTCGCTGAGCTCGCGGAACAGGTTCCCGACGTTGGCGGCGCCGTAGCCCAGCCGGGGGATGCGGAGATCAGACGACGACATGCTCGCCCTTCCAGGTGAACTCGGCGATGCTCGCGGCCTTCATCTCCATGCTCGTGCCCGGCGCGGTCGGCACCATGTAGGAACCACCGCGGATGTCCGTCGGCACGACGAAGTGCTCATGCAGGTGGTCCACGTATTCGATCATGCGGCCTTCGCGGCTGCCGCTGACGGCGATGAAGTCGAACATGGACAGGTGCTGCACGGCCTCGCAGAGACCGACGCCGCCGGCATGCGGGCAGACCGGCACGCCGAACTTCGCGGCGAGCAGCAGGTTCGCGATGTTCTCGTTGACGCCGCCCACGCGGACGGCGTCGATCTGCATGACGGCGATGGCATCGGCCTGCAGCAGCTGCTTGAAGATCATCCGGTTCTGCGCGTGCTCGCCCGTGGCGACGCGGATGGGTGCGACGCCGCGGGCGATCTCGGCGTGGCCGAGGATGTCGTCGGGGCTGGTGGGCTCCTCGATCCAGGCCGGGTGGAACTCCGCGAGGGCGTTCACCCACTCGATCGCCTCGGAGACCTCCCAGCGCTGGTTCGCGTCGATCGCGATGGGGAAATCAGGACCGCACACCTCGCGCGCCTTGCGGAAGCGGCGGATGTCGTCGTCGAGGTCTGCACCGACCTTGAGCTTGATCTGGGTGAAGCCGTCGGCCATCGCCTCGCGAGCCAGGCGCTCCAGCTTCTCGTCCGAGTAGCCGAGCCAGCCAGGGCTCGTCGTGTACCCGGGGTATCCGGTGGCGATCAGCTCCTGCTCGCGGGCACGCCGTCCGGGTTCGGCGTCGCGCAGGATGCGCAGCGCATCCTCGCGGGTGAGGGCGTTGGTCAGGTAGCGGAAGTCGACGAGGTCGACGAGTTCCTCCGGCGACATCCGGGCGAGGAGCTGCCAGAGCGGGAGACCTGCACGCTTGGCCTTGATGTCCCACAGGGCGTTGATCACGGCGCCGATCGCCATGTGCATGACGCCCTTCTCCGGGCCGAGCCAGCGCAGTTGCGAGTCGCCGATGAGCTCGCGGAAGGTGCCGCCCATGTCGTGCAGCAGCGGCTCGAGCTCGCGACCGACGAGGTGGCCCGCGAGGGCGTCGATCGCCGCGACCTGCACGTCGTTGCCGCGCCCGATCGTGAAGACGAAGGCGTGGCCGTCGATGTCGTCGCCCGCATCGGTGCGGACGATCACGTAGGCCGCCGAGTAGTCGGGGTCGGGGTTCATCGCGTCCGAGCCGTCCAGGCTGAGCGATGTGGGAAAGCGGATGTCTGTGGTGTCGAGTGCGACGATCCTGGTCACGGGTTCCTCCCTGATGCGAGCGAAATGACTCGCACCTCTTGGAGTGTAAACATCGGATGTCTATACTGTCAACGAGAGCGACCTCGCAGAAGCTCATCGATCGACGCATCCAGACGAAGCAGGAGAACCATGAAGTTCGCACGGCTTGGCGACCCGGGGACTGAGATCCCCGTCCTCATAGAGGGCGACCACTACCTCGACCTTCGGGCCGTGACATCGGATGTGAACGGCGATTTCCTCGCCGGCGACTTCCGCACCCGTGTCGCAGCGGCCAGGGAGGCCGACCTGCTCCCGGTGCTCGAGGATGCCGCGGCCATGCGCGTCGGCGCGCCGATCGCCCGCCCGAGTGCCGTCATCTGCATCGGCATGAACTACGCGGCGCACGCCGCGGAGTCCGGCTCCGAGCCGCCGACGATCCCGATCCTGTTCCTCAAGACGCCGAACACCGTCGTCGGGCCGCACGACACCGTGACGATCCCGCGTGGCAGCGAGAAGACCGACTGGGAGGTCGAGCTCGGCATCGTCATCGGACGCCGTGCCGCCTACCTCGACTCCCCCGACGAATCGCTCGATCACGTCGCCGGGTTCGTGCTGGCGAACGACGTGTCGGAGCGCGACTTCCAGCTGGCCGTCTCCGGAGGCCAGTGGTCGAAGGGCAAGATCGCCGCAGGCTTCAACCCGACCGGCCCCTGGCTGGTCACCCCCGACGAGGTCGATCACCACTCGCTCGGACTGCGCAGCTTCGTCAACGGCGAGCCGCGGCAGGACTCCAACACCGCAGACATGATCTTCTCGGTCGAGCACATCGTGCACCACCTCTCGCAGTACGTGACGCTCGAGCCGGGCGACCTGGTGCTCACCGGAACGCCGCAGGGCGTCGCGCTCTCCGGCAAGTACCCGTACATCGCGCCCGGCGACATCGTCGAGGTCGAGATCGACGGGCTGGGCCACCAGCGCCAGGAGTTCGTGGCCTGGGAGGCGCAGCGATGACCGGCTCGCTCGACGGACTCGTCGCGATCGTCACCGGCGGAGCATCCGGAATCGGCGCCGCCATCGCCGAACGTCTGCACGCCGACGGCGCGCAGATCGCCGTGCTCGACCGCGACACGGCCGGTGCGGGTGCGGCGTTCGCCGCCTTCACCGCCGACGTCTCCGATCGCGCCAGCGTCGACGCCGCGGTCGCCGCGGTCGCCGAGAAGTTCGGCCGGATCGACATCGTCGTGAACAACGCCGGCATCGGCGCGCAGGGCGACATCGCCGCGAACGACGACGACGAGTGGGCGCGCGTGCTGTCGATCAACGTCACCGGGATCGCGCGCGTGACCGCGGCGGCCCTGCCCTGGTTGCGCAAGTCCCCTGCTGCGGCGGTCTGCAACACGGCATCCATCGCCTCCACCACCGGCCTGCCACAGCGTGCGCTGTACTCCGCGTCGAAGGGTGCCGTGTCGGCCCTGACCCGCGCGATGGCCGCCGATCACCTGCGCGAGGGCATCCGCGTCAATGCCGTCAACCCGGGCACCGCCGACACCCCGTGGGTGCAGCGCCTGCTCGACTCGGCCGCCGACCCCTCCGCCGAGCGCGCGGCTCTCGAGGCGCGCCAGCCGCACGGGCGCCTGGTCTCCGCGGCCGAGGTCGCCGCGGCCGTCGCCTACCTGGTCGGCCCGGCCGCCGGTTCGACGACCGGCACGTTCATCGAGGTCGACGGCGGCATGGCCCAGCTCCGGCTGCGCCCCGAGTAGCCCTCCCCTCTCGCTCCCCCCTCCCCTCTCGCTCCCGTCGCGAAAAGGCCCGGTAATCCGCCCGGATACCGGGCCTTTTCGCGACCGGAACGAGGGTTGTGGATAACCCGGAGCCGCGATGCGCTCGGCGTGGGACAGTTCTGCGGTGCGTTTCGGTCGAGAACTCCCGCGTCAGCTCGGCGACGTCTTCCACGTCGCCGAGGCCCGCGATGCCGGAGTGAACCGCGGACGCCTGAGCCGCAATGACCTGGAGCGCCCGTTCCACGGGGTGCGCGCGCTCCGGCAGGCGGATGCCGTCGATGTCGACGATCCGTTCGGACGCCAGGCCGAGTGGCGCCGCCGCCGGGCACTCGCATACGCCCCTCGACTGCGTCCCGGGCAGTTCTTCTCGCATGAGACGGCCGCTGCGCTCTGGCACGCACCGCTCCCCCTCGCATGGACGGGATCGAGGATCGCGCACGGTCGCGAGCTTCCCGTCCATGTCAGTGTCTTCGATGACGCACCGCTGGTCCGCACGCCCGGAGTGGTGGCGCATCGCGCCCGACGGAAGACATCGTCTCTCACCGAGATCGACGGGTTCCCGGTCACGACCGCCGCAGGAGCATGGGCGAGCCTCGGATCCCTTCCGCTCGTGGATCTCGTCGCGCTCGGCGACTACTTCTGTCGCGTGTGGCGCGCCGGGCCAGGACGACCGAACGTCGGGATGCCGCCGATCGCAACACTCGGCGACCTGCGCACGACGATCGCGTCCGGTCGTCGAGTCGGCATCCGTCGGCTGCGAGAAGCCGTCGAGCTGATCCGCGAGGACTCGTGGTCTCCCCGCGAGTCGGCCGTCCGCTGCCACCTCGTGCTCTCGGGGCTGCCCGAGCCCGAACTGAACCACGACGTGTTCGACGATCGTGGCAGGTTCCTCGGCTGCGTCGACCTCGCGTATCCATCGCGGAAGGTCGCCATCGAGTATCACGGGATGCTGCACCAACAGCGCTACGCGGCCGATGTCGAACGCATCGCCGCCCTCCGCGCCGCCGGTTGGACCGTCATCGAGGTGACGTCGGCGCTGTTCACCGCGCCGGACGAGCTCGTCGCCCGCGTCCGCGCGGCACTCCGCCAGTCGTCGTGACAGTTCCGGTCGCGAAAATGCCCGGTATCCGTGAGGAATACCGGGACATTTTGCGACGGGAACAGGGCTCGAGAGCAGGGGCTCGGGAGCAGGGGCGCCACTCAGCCCTTGAGGCCGGAGTGGGCCAGGCCCTCGACGAACTGACGCTGAGCCACGATGAACACGACCAGCATCGGCACCACGGTCATGGTCGCCGCGGCGAGCTGCGTGTTCCACATCTGTCCGCCATACGCATCCGTGAAGCGGGTGAGCGCCTGCGGAAGGGTGAACAGCTCCGGAGAGGTGAGGTACACGGTCGGTTCGAGATACAGGTTCCAGGAGGAGAGGAAGGTGAGGATGGCGACGGCCGACAGCGCCGGCTTCGACAGCGGCAGGCTGATCCGCCACCAGATCGCCGGTCTGCCCAGACCGTCGATGCGGGCGGCCTCTTCCAGCTCCACAGGCAGTGACAGGAAGAACTGCCGCATGATGAACGTCGCCAGGACGCACGGTGCCGCGAACGCCGTGACGAGGATCAGCGGCCAGTGGGTGTTGATCATCCCCCATTGCTTGAACATCTGGAACAGCGGAACGATCGTCACCTCGCCGGGGACGAGCAGCCCGACCAGCACCACGAGGAACAGCGCGTTCGCACCGGGGAAGCGGATGCGGGCGAAGGCGTAGCCTGCCAGACTCGCGACCGCCATCACGATCGCCGTCACGAGCACGGCGATGTACACGCTGTTGAAGTACTGCTGCGCGAACGGCTGGAACGTGAACGCCTCGACGTAGGCGTCGATCGTCGGGTTCTCCGCGAACAGCGCGGGCGGCGACCGGAAGATCTCGGCGAGCGGCTTGAACGAAGAGGTGATCATCCAGATCGTCGGCACGGCGAATGGCACGGCCAGGACGATCAGCGCGGCGATCAGGATCACCCGGCGGATGCGGTGGCTCTCACTCCTCATAGAACACCCACTTGCGTCGCAGCTGCCATTGCAGCATGGTGAGCAGCATCACGAACGTCAGCAGCATGAGCGCGAGGGTCGACCCGTAGCCGATGTCGTTGAACTCGAACGCCTGCTGGTACAGGTAGTAGACGAGCACGGTGGTCGACAGGCCCGGACCGCCTCCCGTGAGCACGGCCACGTTGGCGAACGCCTGCAGCGCGCCGACGATGGTGATGACAGCCGTGAGCATCAGCGTCGGCGAGATCAGCGGCAGCGTGATCCGGAAGAAGATCCTCCCGGCCCCCGCGCCGTCGATGCGCGCGGCCTCGTAGAGCTCGGACGGCACACCCTGCAGAGCGGCGAGGAAGAGCACCATGTTCACTCCGACGCTGCGGATGACCTGGGTCACGACGACCGCCATCATCGCGGTGTCGCCGGAGAGCAGCCAGTTCGGTCCGTCGATGCCGACCAGCGCGAGGAGCGCGTTGATGCCGCCGTTGTCCTGAAGCAGGAAGCCCCAGACCAGCGTCCACGCGACGACCGAGACGATCACCGGCGAGAAGAAGATCGTCCGGAAGAAGGTCACGCCGCGGAACCGCCGGTTGAGGAGCACGGCCAGCCCGAGGCCCGCCGCGATGTTCAGCACGACGACGCCGAGAGAGAAGATCGCCGTCGCACCGAGCACCGCCGGCAGCTGAGGGTCCGTCAGCAGAGCGGCATAGTTGTCGCCGCCTACGAACGTCAGCTCTCCGCGGAAGATGTTCCACTCGTTGAGGCTGTACCAGACGCCCAGTCCCACCGGCACGAGCACGAACAGCACGACGCCGGCCAGCTGCGGGGCGATGAAGAGATATCCGGTGAGGTGATCGCGCCGCCGCGTCGTCCAGAACGGGCGGTGCCGGTCCCGGGGCGCCTCAGCGCTCCGGGACCCGACCACGACCGTGTCGACCACGGTCACTTCGACAACAGCGGTTCGATGGCCTCGCAGGTCGCACCCAGCACGGCCTCGATATCGGCATCCGCCACCCACATCGCATCCAGCGCGGTCTTGCCCGCCGCCTTGATCTCCGCGGGGCTCGTGTGGTTCGGCAGCGTCACCGCATCCGGGAGCTGGTCGATGACCACGCTCTGAAGCTGATCGGCCGTGAGCTTCGGGTTGTTCTCGGCGAGCTTCTCACCTGTGAGCAGCGACTCGCGGGGCGGCGGGAAGTACTGGGCGAGCTTCGCGGCGTTCTCCGGGTTCGTGAGGAATGCGAGGAAGTCGGTCGCCTCCTGCACGTGCGAGCTCGTGGCGAGCACGCCGACTCCGGCCTGGCCGATCACGGAGTACTCTCCCTCGGGCCCGTCCGGCAGCGGGATGACGTCGTAGGCGAAGGAGCCGTCGAGCAGCGCCGCGCGCGAGACCTGGGCGACCGTGAAGGCCGCGTCGCCGGCGAAGAAGTCCGCCGTGGTCCCCGGTCCCGGCATCGACTGATCGACGAAGGCGGCCTCGTGCAGGAAGGTGAAGGCGTCGACCATCTCCGGGCTGTCCAGTGTGCAGGTCTTGCCGTCCGCGCTCCAGGCGCTGGCACCCCAGCCGGTCCACACCGTTGCGAGCTGACCCCAGTTCGCGTAGTCGAAGTCGCGGATGACGAAGCCGGCCTTGCCGGTGGATTGATGCACCGCGGCGCCGAGCTCGCTGATCTTCTCCCACGTGACGTCGCCGTCGAGGGCGACTCCGGCCTGACCGAGAAGATCGCTGTTGACGTAGAGCGCGAAGGGCGAGTTCGAGAACGGGTAGGCGTACAGCTCGTCGTCGACGGCGAACTCGGCTGTGACGCTGCCGAGCAGATCGTCGTAGTCCCATCCCTTGGTGTCCTTCAGCGCATCGGTGAGGGGGACGAGCGCATCCGAGGCGATGAGGTCGCGCGACAGGTCGCCCATCCAGGCCAGGTCGGGCGCGTTCCCGCCGGCGATCTGCGTCGTGAGCGTGGTGTTGTAGTCCGCGAAGGGCAGCGATTCGTAGGTGATCTCACCGATCTCCGGGTGATCGGCCTTGTATGCGGCGGCGATCTCGTCGAACAGTGCGAGCTGGTCCTCGTTCGAGGTCCACACCGACATGCGCAGGTCCACGCTTCCCGGTGCGGCGGTCGTCTCCACGGGTGTCGGTGCGGATGCTCCGCATCCCGCCAATGCCAGGCCCAGACCGGCGACCGCGGCCGCCGCACCCAGCTTCTTTGCTGATGACATCTTCCTTCTCTTCTCTAGTAGCCGATGATCTCGGGCCAGTGGATCTCGATGCCCGCCTCGACGAGGCGAGTCTGGAAAGCGACGACGAGTGCCGGGTCGGCGACGACGTCGCCGGGCTCCAGCGCCTCGTCGAGGCAGAAGGCCGCCAGCTCGCCGGCCGACTCGCCGACGTTCCACTCCACGGGGTGCAGGCGGTAGGCGCCGTTCGTGATGTGCGTGGTGCCGATGTTCTTCGCCGCGGGGAGCAGATTCCGCATGCGGACCGGCACGAGCGCACCGAGCGGGATCTCGAACGGAGCGCACTCGACGTCGATGTAGTTGTCGCCTCCTGTGGAGGGATGCAAGTCGATGCGGTACATCCCGACCCCGACCGAGTCCTCGAATGTCGCAGGGCCGCCATGTCCGCGCACCGCCACCGAGATGTCCTGCTCAAGTACGGTTCGCCTGGCCCTGATCCGGCGGGATTCGCGGATGTAAGGCGCCTGCGCGAAGCCGTCGTCCGTGCCCGCGACATCGGGCCGCAGTCTCAGGCCGGGGAACCCGAAACCGCCCTCGGGCCGCGGGGCCTCCGTCTGCAGCCAGTAGACGTACGAGCGCGCGAGCTCCTTGGCCGCGTCCAGGTGCGTCGCCGCATCCGCGGTGTCGATCACCGATCCGTCGAGGTAGTCGAGCATCGGCCAGTTCGCGATCACGACGTCGCTGTCCAGGAACCCGGGGAGGAAGTTCTCCCTGGCGAGGATGCGCCGGAACTCCCACAGATCGAGATCCCCCGCGTCGGTGCGCTGGTCGGGCGCTCCCCGATCGCGAAGGGGCGGATTGACGTGCATGGTCCGCGTCATCGGCTCGAGCGTGCGCGGGTTCGGGGCGGTGAAGGACAGCAGCGGGGCACCCCAGAACTCGGGCTGCGCCGCGCGAAATCGGTCGTACTGGGCGGGGCGGTCGATGGTGTGATCGGCGCCCTCCTCGTGATCGAAGGCGAAGCACCAGGTGATCGACTGCACGTTCTGGGGGTCGGCCGCCTCGGCGGCGTTCGGCTCGCCGGTCTCCGCCCGCGATTCGGCGCCGACGACGTACTCGGTGCCGGTCAGCGGAAGGAGGTCCCCCGTCTCGGTGGCGTCGAGCACGAAGGATGCCGAGATCTCGTGCGTGCTCCCGGCGTGCTCGACGGTGACGGTGGTGACGAGGTCCGCGTCGACGGATGCCGAGACGGGGACTGCCGGCTGCAGCACGGTGAGCCGCCCGCTCGCGCGGAAGGGCGCGAGCATCGACTCGAGCACCGCCACCGCGACACGCGGCTCGTGGCACAGCCGGCTGACGCGACCGAGCCCCGGGTTGAGTTCACGCGCCGATCGGGCGCTCTCGGTGAGCGGATAGTTCTGCCGGTAGTACTCGCGGATGCCGTCTCGCAGCGCCCGATACGAGGCCGTGATGCCGAACTGCTCCACCCAGTACGACTCGTCCGGGGGGACGATCTGCGATGTGAGCTGTCCGCCGAGCCACACGTACTGCTCGGTGAGCACCACGCGCCGTCCGCGCCGCAGCACCGCGAGCGCGGCGGCGATGCCGCCCAGCCCGCCACCGACGATGAGGACGTCGGTGTGCATGCGCGTCACCGGCGCACCTCGACGAGAGTGGCGCCGTCGACGAGCTCCCCGATCAGCAGCACCTGCTTCTGGAGGTCGTCCCGGTCGGACGGGTCGGTGAGGATGATGTCCTGCAGCAGCGACAGCGCGCGCGAGGCCACGGCCTCGCGGCGCAGGTCGAAGCCGCTGAGCGGCGCCGTTCCGATGAAGTGTCCGGCGACGTCGGCGAGGGCGACGTAGCTGAAGTGGGCCGCCGGCGCGGCATCCCGGACCGCTGCGGCTGCCGCCTCGGCGAGGAACGAGTCCTCCGTGATCACGGCGGTGACATCGGCGTCGAGGACGCGGCGGGCGATCGCGGTGCGGTCGAGTCCGCTGACGTCGATCGACGTCACGGCCAGGCGCAGGCCCGACGCCGCCTGGGCGATCCCGGACCGGCGGTCGGCTGCCGCCGGCGCGATGGTTCCATGGTGCAGGTAGACCGCTCGCTCGTGGCCCAGCTCGTCCAGGCGCCGGATGATCCTGCCGGTGAGGGAGAGGTAGTCGAGCCCCACGTAGGGGACGTCCGGCTCATCACGGCGGCCGACGGCGACGAACGGGAAGCCCTCCGCGACGAGGCGTGCGAGTTCGGCGCCGTTCATCTGCTGACCGAGGAGGAGGCAGCCGTCGGCCAGGCGGAACCGGGTGTTCTTGTGGAAGAGGCTGCGTGAGCCGTCGACCAGGGGCGAGGCCGTGAAGAAGAGCAGATCGCAGCTCAGCCGCTCGGCCGCGCGCTCGATGCCGTTGAGGAGGGGTCCGTAGAAGTCCATGCTCTCCGCGGAGAGGGCAGGCTCATAGGTGAAGATCCCGAGGATCTTGTTGTCGAGGCCGGCGAGCCGACGGGCCGCAGGATCGGCGACATAGGTGGTCTGCTCGATCGCGCGCAGCACGCGCGCCCTCGTCGCCTCAGGGATGCGGACGTTCGAATAGTCCCTGTCGTTCAGCACCATCGACACCGTCGCCTGGCTCACCCCGGCGATCTTCGCGATCTCCCGCTGAGTGACTCGCCCGCTCTTGTTCGTCGTCATCGACCTCTCCTGATAGTTCGGATTATCAGAACCCGAGGATGACGATAACAGACTCGAGGGAATCCTTGTCAAACTCTTGTGCAGAACTCGCCATTCGGTGCATAGTGCTCTGATAATCCCTATCATCATTGGAAGGACGAAGATGTCCACTGATCCTCTGCACCTCACTCTGTCGCGCCGCCATTTCCTGGGCGCGGGCCTCCTCGCGGGAGCGCTCGTCGCGCTGCCGCCCAGTACCGTCTCGGCCAGCGCGGCCGGGACCGACGTCATCCTGACCGCGACCGGCATCCGCGTCGTCGCCTCGGTCGGCGGGCGCATCGCCGTCCACGACGGCGCCGGCACCCTGCTGATGGCCGGGTCCCGATTCCAGACCAAGGACACCGTCCACGGCATCCTGACCTCCACGGGCGGCACGCCCTCGCTGGTGACCGTCGGCGGCGAACAGGTCATCCAAATGGACTACGTCATGCCCGCCACGTCCGGCGGAGCCGCCGTCTCGGCGACCATCCGCGTGCAGACCGCCCAGATGCACATCGAATGGACGGTCTCCGGCACGACCACGCTGAATCCCGCGGGGTTCATGTTCAGCAGGTCGATCAGCGCCCCTGTGGCAGCCGACGAGTACGTCCCGACGTCGGAGTGGGTCCGCGACGGCGCCGGCGGAATCCCCTACGAAGTTCCGACCGGGGTGGTCTACCGTTCGTCGTGGGCGTCGGGGCACGGACTGCTGCTCCTGGATTCCTCGCGCAAGGCATGGACGACGGCGTCCTGGGTGCATGCGCCCGGCCGACAGGTGGACGCGACGACGGCGGTGACGCGCGCCAGCCTGATCCTCACGGATGCCCGGCCGGTCTCCGGCGCGGCGATCGGCCGCGGAGACGGCATCGGCATCGAGTTGTCCACCGACCGGCCGTACAACGTGTGGGACTCCGCCGGCGATGTCACGGCCACCGTGACGGTCACGAATGCGCACGCCGCGGACGAGATCTTCTCACTCGAGTGGTGGGCGCGCGACGACCTCGGTGCGATCGTGGCATCCGGCACCGGATCACTCACCGTGCCATCACTCTCCTCCTCCGACGCGACCCTGACGATTCCGCTCCAGGCCGAGGGGATGGTGCTCCTCGAGGCGAACGCGACCACAGCCTCCGACAGCGCCTTCGCCCGGACGACGCTCGCCGCGCTCGCGCCCCACTCCTACGCCGCAGGATCCGACAGCATGTTCGGGATCGCGAACTACCCCTGGCTGCTGCACGCCGGCGAGCAGGCCACTCTGGACCTGTGGCAGAAGGTCGGCATCCAGTGGGTGCGGATCGCCTACGACAGCGGGCCGGGGCTGCCGCCGGCCTCGTATGACGCCCGGGGGATGGATCACAACCTCGAGCTGCAGCCGGACATGACGGCGACGGATGCCGCACTGGTCACCTGGGCCGGATCCAGCACGGCCACCGCCGTTGCAGCCGGCGCAACCTGGTTCGAGGTGGGCAACGAGCTCAACCGCCCGTTCAACACCGGAGACGCGGCACCCGCATACGTCGAGCGGGTGCTCAAGCCCGTGCATGCCGCCAGGGCCGCGCAGGGCGCGACGTTCAAGATCATGAACAACGGCCTCGCAGGCATGGACCGGCCGTGGACCGAGGCCTTCCATGCCGCGGGCGGCTGGGATCTCGTCGACGGCATCGCATTCCACCCCGGACGCGGCAATTTCACGCCGGACTTCATCCCCGACGGGGACGGTGGCGGATGGAGCACCGGCGCCACCGGCACCTACTGGAACTTCCTCGGCGGACTGCGCCAGATGAAGACCCTGATGGCGGAGTACGGCGAGAAGGAGATCTGGCTCACCGAGGCCTATGCCTGCACCAGACCCAACGCTTGGTGGAACGACACGTATCGGCACGCGGCCGAGAACGTGCTGTTGTCCCTCGCCCTCGCCAAGGCAGAGGGCGTGCGCGCCGTCTGCTGGTACCAGTTCTTCGACTCGTACACGATCAGCCCGATGGGTGCCGATCCCGAGGACACCGAGTACCACTTCGGACTGGTCAACCGCGACCTCGGCCCGAAGCCGTCCCTGCTGGCCTATGCGACCGCCGCGCGGGCACTCGATCAGGCGGAGTTCATCCGCTGGGTGCACCTCGACGACGGCTCGACGCACGGCCTGCACTTCAGCACGCCCGACGGCCCGCTCACGGTGCTGTGGAACCGTGCGGACGGGTATCTGCTGAACACCGCGGGCACCCGAACGGACTGGCGCTTCCCTGCGCCCGAGATGTGGGAGGACGGCTGGGCCACGAAGACGGACGTTCTCCTTCCGGCAGACGGCGGCGTCACCGAGGTCGACTCCTTCGGCCGGTCACGGCAGCTCGCCGCGTCGAACGGCCAGGTACAGCTCACGCTCGACGGCGCTCCGCGGATCTATCGCGGCCTGCTGCTCGACGGCATCGATGCCGGGCCGGTGGCGACGTCGGGCGCGGTGTCCGTCCAAGCGAAGCGGGCCGACGGCAGAGCGGCCCTCGTCGTGACGGTGCAGGGTGCGGCCGACCGCGATATGGACGTGCGGATCGCGACGACGTTCGGATCGGAGCGAATCGAACGCCTCGCCCCCGGGGAGATCCAGACGCGTACCTTCGTCGCCGAGGCCCTGACGATTCCGGCGGGGACGGCGACCATCCGCACGCACGCGCTCGGCTCAGGGCAACCCGAGACGCACACGATCGATTACGACGCGTTCGACGCCCGCCCGATCGGCTGAGGCGCGCGACGGACGCGGGCACCCTTCCGGTCGCGAAATGTCCCGGTATCCGCGAGGAATACCGGGACATTTCGCGACGGGAGCAGTGCTGGAGAGGTCTAGCTGCGGTCGAGGCGGTAGAACTCGGCCGCGTTCGCCCGCATGACGGCGTCGACAGGGAGGCCGCGGGCGGTGGCCCAATCGGCCACCGCGTGCGCCCAGCGCGCACGCCCGTTCGGCTGGTAGGCGTCCGAGCCGTCAGCGGGTGCGTACTCGTCTCCGGCCTCGGCGGGGCCGATGACCGAGACCGGCCAGTCGCTGCCCCACATCAGCCGGTCAGGGCCGAAGGCGGCGAGCGCGGCGTCGAGGAAGGGCTCGATCTGCGCCGCATCCCAGTCACCGCCGGCCTCGGCCGGAAGCCCCGAGAGCTTGCAGTGGACATTCGGATGCTGCGCCAGGGCCGTCAGGTCCGACACCCACCGCGCCGACGGCCGCAGGGGTGCGGACGCGGTCCCCACCGCGGGTTTGCCGAGGTGATCGAGCACGATCCGCAGTCCGGGCACGGCAGCGGCGAGCGCGGTGACATCGGGCACCTGTGAGAAGCGGACGCAGGCGTCGAACGTCCAATCGCGGGCTGCGAGGGCGCGGGCTCCTTCGATGAACGCGGGTGTCGCGGCGAGACCGTCGCGCTCCCCCTGCAGGAGGTGCCGCACGCCGACGACCAGCCCGAACGCGGCGAGAGCCGCGAGATGCGCACGCGTCGCCTCTCCCCGGTCGAGCTGCGCACCGGCGACGATGCCCTTCAGGCCGATCTCGTCCGCCAGTCCGGTGACCCAGCGCACCTCGTCGAGGAACTGCTCTTCGATGCATCCGGCCTGAACGAAGACGGCGCCCGACTCGGTGACACCGGGGATCCGGGCGAGCTGAAGTTCGAGAGCCTCGAACTCGAAGGCGAGCGGCCCTTCCAGCCAGGGGTAGTCCAGAAGGTCGGGTCTCCAGAGGTGCAGGTGTGAATCGAGGGAGCGCATGGGTCCATCCTGCCCCAGACATCCGATGAATGTGCGAGGATGACGCCATGGCTGTGACTGACGAGGCGATCGAGAAGATCAAAGCGATGATCGTGTCCGGAGAGATCGGCCCCGGCGACCGGCTCCCCCCGGAGAAGGAACTGTCGGAGCGCCTGGGCCTGTCCCGGAACTCCATGCGCGAAGCCGTGAAGGCGCTCGAGGTTATCCGCGTGCTCGATGTGCGCCGGGGCGACGGCACCTATGTGACGAGCCTCGAGCCGCACCTGCTCCTCGAAGCCATCTCGTTCGTCGTCGACATGCACGACGACGACTCGATGCTGGAGATCTTCGCCGTGCGGCGGATGCTGGAGTCGCAGGCCACCGGTCTCGCAGCCACCCTCGGCAGCAACGAGGACATCGCCGAGCTCGAGCGGGAGATCGACGAGATCGACGCCTCGGTCACGGTCGAGGAACTCGTGGAGCACGACATCCGGTTCCATCGGGACATCGTGCGGATGGCCGGCAACGCCTACCTCACCAGCCTCATCGATCACCTGAGCAGCCAGACCGTGCGCGCCCGCGTCTGGCGCGGCCTCACCGAGGGGGGCGCGGTCGAGCGCACGCTCTCCGAGCACCGGGCCATCGCCGATGCGATCGCGCAGCACGATCCGGCTCTCGCGACCTCCCTGGCGACCGCGCACATCGCCGGCGTCGAGCGCTGGCTGCGTCAGGCGACGTCCGCCTGACCCGGCCCCTGTCATCGCATTCGGCTAGTGTTCTCGCCATGACCACCGCATCCCCCGCCGACCGCACCGGTGTCGTCATCGTCGGGAGCGTCAGCGCCGATGTCACGACGTTCTCCCGGCGGCTCCCCGCCCCCGGCGAGACCATTCTGGGCGATGAGTTCACGCTGATGCTCGGCGGCAAAGGGGCCAACCAGGCGGTCGCATCCGGCCGTTCCGGCGCCAGGACCAGCTTCGTCGGATGCGTCGGCGACGACCTCTTCCACGACCTCGTCGTCACCGGACTCAGCGAGGCCGGCGTCGACCTCACGCATCTGCGCACGGTCCCCGGCCCCACCGGGATCGCGCACATCCGCGTCGACGCCTCGGCGCAGAACGACATCGTCGTGGTACCGCTCGCCAACGCCGCGCTCAGCGCGGAGCAGATCGACACCGCGCTCGAGGCCCTCGCACCGACCACCTCGGTGCTGCTCACCCAGCTCGAGACGCCGTCGTCGCTCACGGCGCACATCACCGCGCGCGGCCGGGAACTCGGGATGATCGTGATCCTCGATCCCGCGCCCGCCGCCGTCCTCCCCGCCGAGGTGTGGCGGAGCATCGACATCGTCACCCCGAACGAGACGGAGGCCTCGGTCCTCAGCGGCATCGAGGTGACGGATGCCGCGACCGCCGAACAGGCCGGACGCTGGTTCCTCGCGCAGGGCGTCGGGGCAGCCGTCGTCACCCTCGCGGGACAGGGCTCGTGCATCGTGACCGCCGACGGAGCATCCGTCGTCCCCCCGTTCCCGGTCGAGCCGGTCGACACGACCGCCGCCGGCGACACCTACGCCGGTTACCTCGGAGCTGCCCTCGCGGCGGGCCGCCCGCTGACGGATGCGGTGCGCCTGGCGACCGCGGCCGGAGCGATCACCGTGACGAGGCAGGGCGCCTCTCCGAGCATCCCGCACCGCGCCGAGGTGGACGCGTTCCTCTCCGCCCGCACCCCGGTCGAGGCGCCCCGATAGGGTCGACTCTGTGACCACCTGGACCAGCACCGCCATCGCCCTGCTGGAGGCGGACGCCAACCGCAGCGCCGACACGCATCTGCACCTGTTCCCGCTGCCCGCGGACTGGGGCATCGACCTGTACCTGAAGGACGAGTCGGTGCATCCGACCGGCTCCCTCAAGCACCGCCTGGCGCGCTCGCTCATCCTGTACGGCCTCGTCAACGGCCGCATCCACGAGGACAGCACGCTGGTGGAGTCGTCGAGCGGGTCGACGGCCGTCTCCGAGGCGTACTTCGCGCGGATGCTGGGACTGCCGTTCGTCACCGTCGTGCCGCGATCGACCAGCCAGGAGAAGATCGACCTCATCGAGTTCTACGGCGGACGCTGTCACTTCGTGGACCGGGCGGAGGACATGTCCCCCACGGCGCAGCAGCTCGCCTCGGACTGCCGCGGCCACTATCTCGACCAGTTCACCTACGCCGAGCGCGCCACCGATTGGCGCGGCAACAACAACATCGCCGAGAGCGTGTTCAGCCAGCTCGCACAGGAGCGGCATCCGATCCCCCGCTGGATCGTCGTCGGCGCCGGCACCGGCGGTACGAGCGCGACGTTCGGCCGCTACGTGAAGTACCGGCGTCACGAGACGCAGGTCGCGGTGGTCGACCCGGAGGGCTCGGCGTTCTACGACAGCTGGGCAGGTACGGCGGATGCTCCGGCCGGCCGGCCGAGCCGCATCGAGGGGATCGGGCGCCCGCGGGTCGAGCTCTCATTCGTGCCGAGCGTGATCGACGAGATGATCCGCGTGCCCGACGCAGGTTCCATCGCCGCCATCCGGCTGCTCAAGGAGCGCACTTTGCACTGGGCCGGCGGCTCGACCGGCACCAACCTGCACGGGGCGTTCCAGCTGATCGCGCGGATGCGCGCCGCCGGCGAGACCGGCAGCGTCGTCACCCTCATCTGCGACAGCGGCACACGCTACGCCGGCACCTACTACTCCGACGAGTGGGTCGCCGAGCAGGGCTGGGACCTCGCCCCGCACCGCGCACGGCTCGAGCACTTCCTCGAGACCGGCGACTGGGTCGAGTGACGCGCACGGCTACGCTGTCGAGCATGACCACTCTGATCCTCACCGTCGCGGGCGCCGACCGCCCCGGCCTCGTGGCGGCTGTCGCCGATGTCGTCGACGCACACGGCGGCAACTGGGAGAACAGCCAGCTCGCCGAGCTCGCCGGAACGTTCGCGGGCGTGATCGAGGTCTCGGTCGCGGCCGATCGGGCCGTCGAACTGGAGACCGCACTGCACGAGCTCGAGGGGCTGCTGACCGTCGCGGTGCGCGCCGGAGCGGATGCCGCCTCCGGCGATCCGCAGCAACGGCTGACGATCCAGGTGCTCGGCAACGACCGGCCGGGCATCGTCCGCGAGGTGTCGGCGGCGCTCAGCGCCCACGATCTCAGCATCGAGGACCTGACCACCACGACACGCGACGCGGCGATGGCCGGAGGACGCCTGTTCGAGGCGACCGTGATCGCGAAGGTGCCCGCATCCGTCGACCTCGAAGCGGTGCGCTCCGACCTCGAGCGCCTGGCCGCCGAGATCCAGGTCGACGTCACCCTCGCCTGAATCGCCACCTCTGATGACTCGCACTGTCGGACTCATCGGCGTCGGCGGAATGGCCGACGTGCACCTGCCCGCCTGGCTCGACCTCGGCTTCGAGGTGTCGCTGTACTCGCGCTCCTCCGACGCGGCGCCTCTGATCGAACGCCACGGCGGCGGCCGCATCGCTTCATCGCTCGAGGAGCTGTTCGCGACTGCCGACATCGTCGACATCTGCACGCCGACACACACGCACCATCCGCTCGCGTTACGAGCCCTCGATCACCGCCTCCCCACGATCTGCGAGAAGCCACTGGCCCGCACGCTGGGCGAGGCCGAAGACCTCGTCGACCGCTTCGAGGCCGCCGGCGTGCCGCTGTTCCCCGCGCATGTGGTCCGCTATTTCTCCGAGTACGCCGAGCTGCACCGCTCGGTCGCGAACGGCGACCTCGGCGACATCGAAGCCCAGCGGTACGCCCGGCAGGGGCGGAGTCCGCAGAGCGGCTGGTACGGCGACGCGTCACGCTCCGGCGGCGTTCTTCTCGACCTCATGATCCATGACCTCGACATCGCCCGCTGGATCGGCGGCGAGGTGACCACCGTCTACGGCAGCACGCGATCCGCCGGCGGCAGTCAGACCACGCACGCACTCCTCACGCATGCGTCGGGCACGGTCTCGCAGATCAGCGCCACCTGGACGACGGCGCCGATCGGGTTCCGCACCGCTTTTGACGTCGTCGGCTCTCGGGCCATGATCTCCGTCGACTCCGCGACCCGGCACCCCGCCGTCTCGGCCGAGAGTCGCGATGCCGAGACCATCTCCCTCCCGGAGTTCGATGCGATGACGAGCCCGTATCGCGCCGAACTCGCAGACTTCGTCCGCTCCCTCGACACCGGGCTCTCCCCGCGGGTGACGGCGCGCGATGCGCTCGAGGCGATGCGGATCGCCGATGCCGTTGCCCGCTCCGCTGCTTCCGGCGCCGCCGTCACGATCGCGCGGGGCGAGACCTATTCGACGGCATAGGTGATGCAGTAGATGCCCAGCACCACCTGATCCCCCTCGTACCTCTCCCCGTCGAACGTGACGCCCTCCGGGAACGCCGTGATCTTGACGAGGCCCTCCTGCCCGTCGAGGTCGCTGTCGAAAACGCTGAGAGCGGTCGTGTAGCGTCCGTCTCCGGCATCCTCCCAGTTGCCGGCCGTCTGGTCGGTGGGGACGCCGTCGACGAACTTCAGCAGCTCGAACGTGGGGTTCAGCCCCGACCCGATCGACGTGGTGAAGGCGATCTCGCTGCCGTCGCCGTACACCGCGTGGTCCGGGATCGGCTCGGTGACCAGACCGCTGCTGAACGGCTTGAGGTCTTCGTCGAGGTCGCCGGCGCAGGCCCCAGTCGCCGCGCCGCCGCCCCCGTCGCCCTCAGTCGCGCTCGACGCACTCCCGCCGTCCTCCGCGGGTGGCGCCGACTGAGTGCATCCGGTCAGCAGCAGCACCAGTGCCAGCGCGCCGATGCTCTTCGAATGCCTCATGTCACCGATGATCGCACCGCGGCGGCGGTCGACGTGAGTAGGGAAACCTCGCGCCAGCCGCTGCTCAGGCCTCGACCTCGGCCACCGGAGCATCGATGATCATCCGCGCGATGCCCGTGCGGGAGGTCAACCCGCATCGACGCAGGATCTCGCTCACGTTCTTCTCGACCGTCTTCACGCTGACGCCGAGACGACGCGCGATCTCGGCGTTGCCGAGTCCGGTGGCGACGAGCTCTGCAGTCGTCTGCTGGCGGGGGGTGAGCGCCGGAACAGGGAAGACCGGGTCGCCGAGGTGACCCAGGGTCGACGCCGGGATACCGCTGCGCGAGGTGATGGCGAGCGCCGCGAGGATGCGTGAGACGTGCCCTTCGATCGTCCGCTCCGAGAGGAACAGCGTCGACGCGATCACCCTGTTGCTCGCGCCACCGGCGACGAGGGTGGCGACCTCGCGCTCGCGCGCGCTGAGGGCACTCCACCCCGATCCCGGTGCGGGGCGCGGGCGATGGCCCAGTTGCCGGAGCTGACGCAGCGCCTGGCGCTCGACGCCCCGGTCGCCGGCGGCACCCGGTCCCCGCAGCGACGACAGGTTCTCGTGAACCGCCTCCTCCGCCTGGCCGAGTGCGGCGAGCGCCCGGGCGCGCAGCATCCGCACGTGGGCGGCATCGCGATAGCGCCCGGCGAGATCGGCGCGTGCCGCGGCGATGGCCGCGCGCTCCGCCGCCTCGGTCATCCGGCCGCGCGCGACGTCGATGCGCGCGAACGCCTGCTCGACGAGCACGTGCGCCCCGGGGTGCACGGTGAGCGGAAGCAGCCCGGCGGCGACGCGCTCGGCGGATTCGATATCGCCGCGCTCGATCGCCGCCGCGATGAGGATGTCGGCGGACATCGCGCGATCCGCGACCTGCAGGAACGGGAAGGCAGGGCCACCGGCCGCGATCAGGATCGCCTCGGCCTTGCCCAGCTGCCCGATACCGGCGCGGGCGTACGCGATGAAGGCGAACACCGCCGCCTCGATGTAGTCCCGGGGTGGGCGCGTGCGATCGATGAGATCGTGTTCGACCCTGTCGAGCTGTCCGGCTTCTGCTCCTCCGAGCGCCGCGGCGAAGGCGGCCGCAGAGGCGATGGCCCGCACCCAGACCTCGTCGCCCTGGTCACGGGCGAGTGTCGCGGCCGCTTCGAGGTGAGGCGCGGCTCTCAAGGCGTCGCCTCGGAACATCAGCAGCCGAGCGGGCTGCAGCAGGAGAGCCGGGAAGGCGGAGACGCCGTCGTCGACGCCGATCACGGCGTCGACCGGGCCGAGCACCTCGGCCGCTTCGTCGAAGCGCCCGGTCGCGAAGGCCGCCTCGACGAGAGCGAATCGGGCGAGCGGAAGGATGCTCGGTGCGAACGAGGCCAGCACGCCCCGCCGTGCCCACAGCTCCGGGAAGCCGTCATCGGCGGTCGGATCCTCCCAGACCACGCCCGCCGAAGCGAGGACGCGGAAGGACAGAGCGAAATGCAGCACCTCGGCGTCACCGGCGTCGAGCGCGGTGAGCCGCGCCCGCTCGGTGGTGATGACAGCCCGCTCGAATTCACCGGCGACGAACTCGGCGGCGCCGAGGAGGGCGAGAGCGAGAGCCGGATCGACGCTCGCCGTGCCGTCCCCGGCGCCCAGCGCCGCGACGAGCGCGACGTCTCCGCGGGACGCGGCGGCAGTCAGCTGCCAGCACGTCTTCGCGTCGATCGGCATCCTCGCCCTCTCCCCCTCGGGGTCGTCTCAGACCAGGCGCGCCTTGGGCGACACCGTGTAGGTGTCTTCCGCGTCGCGGTTCACCGCATCGCCGAGGGCGGCGTCGATCGCCGTCATCGTGCCCGAATCGAGCGTCACACCGGAGGCCTTCACCGTGTCGGCGAGCTGCTCGGGGCGCGATGCTCCGACCAGGGCCGCGGCGATGTTCGGGTTCTGCAGCACCCACGCGATCGCGAGCTGCGGCATGGTGAGTCCGGCCTCTTCCGCGATCGGCTTCAGCCGCTGCACAGCGGTGAGGATCTCGTCACGCAGGAAGCCCTTGATGAAGTCGGCGCCCGAGTGCGGGTCGGTCGCTCGGGATCCCTCCGGGACCGGCTGCCCCGGCAGGTACTTGCCGCTCAGCACGCCCTGCGCCATCGGCGACCAGACGATCTGCGAGATGCCCAGTTCCTCGGATGCCGGGACGACCTTGCCCTCGATCACCCGGTGCAGCATGGAGTACTGCGGCTGGTTCGAGATGAGCTGCACGCCGAGCTGCTTCGCCAGTGCATGACCCTCCCGCAGCTGCTCCGCCGTCCACTCCGAGACGCCGATGTACAGCGCCTTGCCCTGACGCACGATGTCGGCGAACGCCTGGAACGTCTCCTCCAGCGGGGTCTCGTAGTCGAAGCGGTGCGCCTGGTACAGGTCGACGTAGTCGGTTCCGAGACGCTTCAGCGAGCCGTTGATCGACTCGAGGATGTGCTTGCGGCTCAGTCCGGTGTCGTTCGGCCCCTTCGGACCGGTCGGGAAGTAGACCTTCGTGAAGATCTCCAGTCCCTCGCGCCGCTGACCGGACAGCGCCTTGCCGAGCACGACCTCCGCAGCCGTGTTGGCGTACGTGTCGGCGGTGTCGAAGGTGGTGATGCCGGCATCGAGAGCCGCGTGGACGGTCTTGAGGGCGGCATCGTCCCCGACCTGTGAGGCGTGCGTGACCCAGTTGCCGAAGGTGATCTCAGAGACCTTGAGACCGCTGTTGCCGAGATAGCGATAGTTGACCATGGTCCAACGCTACCGGCCGATGACCACGCGGAGGGCGAAAATCCGTGACCGGTCCCAGCCTCGGGTCAGAGAGTTGCCCGGTACTCCCGCCACGCCGCACCGAGTCGCCGGACTCCCTCAGTCAGCACCTCGTCCGGGGCCGTGAACGGGATGCGGATGCGGTCGTCCGGAGAGGCGGATGCCGCGAACGCGGCGCTGCCGGCGACCGAGACGCCGTGCATCGCGGCGACCCTGGCGAGCGCCTCTGCCGAGCCGATCGGAAGCGCCGCCCACAGCGACAGACCGCCGCGCGGGGCCAGGTGGGTCCAGTCCGGCAGCTCTTCGGCCATCAGGCTCAGCAGCATCCGGAGTCGTTCGTGGTGGACGCGGCTGTTCTGGCGGCGCAGATCATCGGCACGGGCGACGAGGTCGAGCGCGAGCAGCTGACCGGGAACGCTCGTGGACTGGTCGGCGAGCTGACGCGCGCCGCGGAGCCGCCGGACGAGCACGGGGTCGGCACGCAGCCAGCCGATCCGCAGACCGGCCCACGCCCACTTCGACACCGACTCGACCACGATGATCGGCGCATCCGGTCGCTCTGCGGCGAGCGACGGCGGCACGACCCCGTCGAACGAGATCCCGGCGAGCACCCGATCCTCGATCACCGGAACGCCGTACTGCGCCGCGAGCTGGGCGACCCGGTGACGGGCGGACGCGGGCAGACGCGTGCCGGTCGGGTTCTGGTGATGCGAGTTGATCGCGATCAGCACCGGGCGGAGTCGCGCCATCGCCACCTCGAGCGCATCGACATCGAGGCCGTCGTCGCCCATCGGCACCCCGTGCACCGTGCCGCCGCGCAATCCGACGGAGTCGGTCACTCCCGGCCACGTGACCTCCTCGGCGAGCACGACGTCGCCCGGACCGACGAGGAGGTTCACGACGAGGCTGATCGCCTGCTGCGCTCCGTGCGTCACCAGGATCTGCTCCGGCGTCGTCGGAGTGCCCTCGGCCCGGTACATGTCGGCGATCAGCTCGCGCAGCATGGGGAGCCCCGCGGGGTCGGCCTCCGGGAGGAGGGCAAGGTCGAGCCGCGGCTGATGCGCACGGATCAACTCGACCGCGAGCTCGGGGATCTGCGGCACGGTGCGCAGCAGATCGATCGTGTTGGGGAGTGCCGAGAACAGGGCTTCGCCTCGACCCGGGCGCTGCCCTGGTGCAACCGGTGCGGCGACGCCCGCGATCCGCGTTCCGCTGCCCTGTCGCCTCTCGACGAGTCCGCGCTCGGCGAGGTCGGCGTACGCTGCGACCACCGTGCCGCGCGAAACCGAACTCACCGCCGCGAGCGCCCGCTCCGCGGGCAGCCGGTCACCCGGTCGCAGTTCTCCGCTCGCGATCAGGGCGGCGATGCCTCGGCGGAGCCGTGCGGCGAGGGTGCCTTCGCCGTGCGTCCAGCGACCGAGGCGGGCGGCGAGGCGATCCGACGAGACCTCCCCCGCGCGTACCAGAGGCGGTGCATCTCCGACCGATTGATGGTCCACTGGCCGGGTATTGGCCCTGTCGTCGATGCTCATGACACCCGATTCTGGACCAATGGACACTCTGATCACCAGCGAACGGACACTTCTCGATCCAATCGCGCCCGATTGGACCATTGCCGAGTTGCTCGAGTGGCTCGGAGACGAATCCCGTCAGCACGATGCCGCGCTCCGGCATCCGCTCGCCCGGATCGAGGCGGCCGTCACCGGCGAGACCTGGCACGGCACGCCGTCGACCGTCGCGCTGATCCGCTCACTCGCCGCCTCGGCCCGCACGCACGGCGCGATGCGGCTGGGCGACATCGTTCGAAGAGCGCAAACGGCTCGAAATCAGGCCGAGATCCAGCCATTTGCGCCATTCGAAGCGAAGGTGGAGACGCCGGCGCGTCCTGACCGCAGCGCTCAGGTGGCCTGAGCGCCGACCGGCCGCGCTGCGGCCGGCTCGACCGCGACCGCCTCTGCGGTATCGGGCTCGGCTGCAACAGGCTCGGTGGCCGTGGCCCCGATCGCAGCATCCGTCGCGCCCGCGCCTGCTGCCACGATCTCGGCCCGATCACGGAAGCCCTCCGCGGTCACCTTGTCGAGGGCGACCTGCTTGCGGATCGCCGCCGCCTTCTCGTACAGCGTCGGCTCTCCATACGAGGTGAGCACCTTCACCAGGACGGGCAGCAGCTCGATCATGAAGAAGAGGGCCGCGATCAGCAGGTGCGCCCAGAGGATCGTCGGCTCCTTCTCGGAGAGCCGGTTGAGGCCGCTGATTTGGCTGAGCAGGCCGATCGCTCCAGCGTTGCCCTGCGCCACGGCATCCGCCCTGCCGTTGTACGCGGCGAGCGCCTGCTCGTAAGACTGCTGAGCGGCCGGAAGCTGGTCGTTCGCCTGCTGACGGTTCTGCGACTCCGATGCGGAGGTGTTCTCCTTCGCGGCGCTGCCGGCGGTGGCGAGCTCCTCATTCGCGACCCGCAGCTGTGCGGCGAGCGCATCGTAGGTCTGCTGGGCCTGGGCGAGCTGGGCCTGCGCGGCGTCGGAGCTGGCCCCTTCGCCGTTCACGCCGGTGCAGCCGGGCACGGTTCCCGCGCCTTCGCCGGTCAGCTCGCACTGATACAGCACCCGCGCCTGGTCGATGACACCCTGCTGCGCGGTCAGCTTCGCGGTCAGGTCGTCCACGGTCGTCTGCGCCGCGGACTCACTCGCCGACGACGAACCGGTGCCGGCGACGATGCCCGTCGCCGCCTGGTTCTCGAGTTCGGCGAGGCGGGCGGATGCCTCGTCCAGCGCCTTCTTCTCCGGGCCGTTCTCCAGCGCATCCTGGTCGGACTGCGACTGGGTGATGTTGGTGGACGCGACCTCGCGCGCGATGTCGTTGTGGAACACCTGCAGCACGAGCGGCTCGGCGACGACGAAACCGATGATCGCTGCCATGATGACACGGGGGATCGCGAGTCCGATGAGCTTCCAGACGTTCCGGGTCGAGGTCATCGTCGACGTGAGGAACCGGTCGAGGTTGAAGATGATCAGTGCCCACACCATCGCGAGCGGCACAGCCAGCCAGATGACCGCCTGCACCCCTGTGGTCAGTGCGAACAGCATCGAGATCGCCGAGACCAGCGCGGTCCCGGCGAGCACGAAGAACATCTGAACGAAGCGCGGGGTCTCCCCCGGCACTTTGTCGAGGATCTCGCCCTCGGCACCGCCCAGAATCGCGAGCGTGCGCCAGCGCGATCCCGGCGTACGCGTCTTCTTCACGCGCTTCGGGCGCGGTGCACGGGGCGGCCGGGGAGCGGATGCCGGCGCTGCGGGCGCGCCTGCATCGGCCGGGTCGACGACGACTGTCGGGCGGGTGGCGGTGTCTGCGGCCTCCGCCTGCGGGGCTCTCTGGGCGTCGTTTCCGGTGGGCTCGAAAGCGCGCAGGAAGTCGAGATCCTCGTCGGTGACCGTGCCGTCGGGAGCGCCTGTCTCGAAGGAGATCCTGCCCTGGGAATCCATCTGACCAGGGCGATGCGCGGAGTAAGCCATCCCCCGAGGGTAGGAAACATCGCCTGTGCGAAGCCCGGACGATCCCTGCGAGCCGCTCACAGGTTGGGGGTGCGCGTGCGGGGCGCCGATGCCAAGCTGGTGGCATGAAGACCCTGCTGCTCGCCCGCCACGCGAAGTCGGACTGGGGCTTCTCCGGCCTCGCCGATCACGACCGGCCGCTCAACGCGCGCGGGCGCCGCGATGCCCCGGCGATGGCACGGCGCCTGGCCGACGACGACGTCCATCTCGACCACATCGTCTCGAGCACCGCCACTCGCGCCCGGAGCACTGCCGACGAGTACGCGGCCGTGTTCGGGATCGGGGTGCTCGATGAGGCGCTGCTGTACGCGGCATCCGCCCGTTCGATCCTGGCGATCGCGGCCGCGTTGCCCGAGCAGAGTGACGTCGCCATGCTCGTCGGGCACAACCCGGGCATCAGCGACGCCGTGGCCGAGCTCACCGGCGAGAACGCCCAACTGCCGACCTGCGCCGTCGCGGAGTGCGCGGTCGACATCGGCTCCTGGGACGAGCTCATCGAAGGCACCGGCCGGCTGCTGCGGATCCACACGCCCTGAGCGACACGGCCGCGTGGGCGGCTCGGCGTCAGCGCGGCAGCATCCGCCGCAGTGCCGCCTCCCCGGCCCGGAGCGCCGCATCCAGGGAGAAGTGCCCCGCCGCGCACAGCGTGCCGAGGCCGTGCACGAGTCCCCACACGCCGAGAACGTCTTCGTCGCTGTCGAGGCCGGCCGCGGCGGATGCCGAGCCCAGGAGCTGCTCGAGCTCGGCGATCAGCGGAGCCATGGTGTCGCTGGGCTCCCCCGGTATGCACACGGTCGGGTCGTACATGACGTCGAAGCCGTGCGGGTACTCCACCGCGAAGCGCAGGTAGGCGGTACCGCCGCTGACCAGCGCGGCGACGGGGTCGGCGGCACTCGCGATCGCCGTCCGGACGGCAGCGGTGAGGTCGGCCATGCTGCGCTCGGCCAGCACCTTCATCAGCCCGCGGCGATCGGCGAAGTGATGGTAGGGGGCGTTGTGACTCACGTCGGCGGCCCTGGCGACCTCGCGAAGGCTGATCTCCTGAGCGGGCTTCTCGGCGAGCAGCTGCATCGCCGCCGCCTCCAGCGCATGCGCGAGATCGCCGTGATGGTAGCCGGATCGAGAACTTGACACGAGCAACATTCTCTCCTATCTTGACACTGTCCAGCAAATTGACACTGTCCAGATAGGAGAAGTGATGGCATCCGCACTCGTCATCGACGGCCACCCCGACGCACGATCCCTCACCGCAGAACTCGCCCGCCGCTACGCGGCCGCACACGGCGACGCCCGCCTGCTCGCGCTGCGCGACCTCGACTTCGACCCGCACCTGCGGTTCGGCTACCGCGAGCGGATGACGCTCGAAGACGACCTCGTCGACGCCAAGGGTGCCCTGCACTCGGCGCAGACGATCGTGATCGCGACTCCGCTGTGGTGGGGATCGGTACCGGCGGTGCTCAAGGGGTTCTTCGACCGCGCCCTGCTTCCGCAGCAGGAGTACCGCTACACGAAGCTCGGCCTGCCCGAAGGGCTTCTCCCGGCGCGGCACGGACGGCTTCTCCTGCTCGCCGACACCCCCTGGTACGCAGCGCCCTTCACCGGTCTGCCCGCCCAGACGCAGGTCGCCCGCAACACGATGCGGCTCTGCGGCATCCGCTCGGTGCGCACCCATCGGATGCTGGGCGTCAAGGACGCGACTCCGGAGCGCATCGGCTCATGGCTCACCCGAGCCGAGTCCCTCGGCCACCGCGACGGACTCCGCGACGCCACCGTCACCACGACGTCGGCCCCCCAAGATCTGGCCGGCCTCCCGGCATCCGCCTGACCAGCCCCCTCACCTCCTCCCGTCGCGAGAAGTCCCGGTATTCGACTCGAATACCGGGACTTTCTGCGACGGGAGCGGCGGATCAGGCCATGGCGGCCGAAGCGGCCTCGTCCTCAGTCGTGGCGACCAGCTGGCCGCAGGCCCCGTCGATCTCCTTGCCGCGGGTGTCGCGGAGGGTCGTCGGGATGCCGGCGTCGTTGAGCCGGCGCACGAACTCGTTCTGCGCCTCGCGCGTCGATGAGGTCCAGATCGATCCGGGCGTCGGGTTCAGCGGGATCGGGTTCACGTGCACCCAGCCGCGGCCGCGTTCGTTGAGCTTCTCCGCGAGCAGATCGGCGCGCCAGGCGTGGTCGTTCATGTCCTTGATGAGCGCGTATTCGATCGAGACGCGGCGGCCGGTCTTCTCGTAGTAGTACCGAGCGGCATCGAGCGCCTCGTCGACCTTCCACTTCGAGTTCACCGGGATGAGCTCGTCGCGCAGGTGGTCATCCGGCGCGTGCAGCGACAGGGCGAACGTGACGGGGATGCCCTCGTCCGCGAGCTTCTTGATCGCCGGCACGAGTCCGACCGTCGAGACGGTGATGCCGCGCGCGCTCATGCCGAGTCCATCGGGCTGCGGCGCGACCATCGAGCGCACGGCATCCATCACGCGGTTGTAGTTGGCGAGCGGCTCGCCCATGCCCATGAAGACGATGTTGCTCACGCGCTCCATCGAGTGGTCGTCGGCCTTCTTTCCGCCGAGGCCCCCCTCGGCGATGAGGCGGTTCGCCCGCACGATCTGCTCGACGATCTCGGCCGTCGACATGTTGCGCGTGAGGCCCGCCTGGCCGGTGGCGCAGAACGGGCAGTTCATACCGCAGCCGGCCTGGCTCGACACGCACAGCGTGATGCGCCCCGGGTACCGCATGAGCACGGACTCGACGAGCGCGCCGTCGTGCAGCCGCCAGAGGAACTTGATCGTGTCGCCGCGGTCGGTCTCGAGGCGCCGCACCTCCGTGAGCAGTGGCGGGAGGAGCCCCCCGACGAGCTGCTCGCGGATGTCGGCAGGCAGATCGGTCATCTGCGCCGCGTCCGAGGTGTAGTGGCGGAAGTAGTGCGTGGCCAGCTGCTTCGCGCGGAATCCGGGCAGGCCGAGCTCCTTGACCTTCTCGATGCGCTCGGTCGGCGTGAGGTCGGCGAGGTGCAGCGGAGGCTTGCCGCGCTTCGGGCTCGCGAACTGCAGGAGCGGGCGCCCTTCGGCATCCTTCTTCTGCGTCCAGCCCTCGGTCGTCGGACGCACCTGCGGCGTTCCGGTGGCACGGAGCTTCCCCTTCGGGGGCGCGGATGCGGGTCGCGTCTCGCGCGCTCGGGGATTCTCGGTCATGCCTCCAGGGTACGCGGTGGCGGATGGGAAGCACCTGGAGTGCACGTCGTCCCTAGACTGACCCCATGGAGATCGTCTGGATCATCGGCATCGTCGTCGCAATCATCGCCGTCGTCGCCATCCTCGGCGTCGCCCTCCGCGGGATGCGGCCGAAGATCCCCGAAGCTCAGACGTTCACGCCCGTGCCGGTGATGAGGTCATCGACGGCGAGCGCCGCGACGGCGACCCCCGCGGGAACATCGCCGGAGGTGATCGCGCAGATCGACCGGCTCATGGCAGCAGGCAAGAAGGTCCAGGCGATCAAGGTGCTCCGCGATCACGCGAAGCTCGGGCTCAAAGAGGCGAAGGACCGGATCGATCACTGGTCGATCAGCACCACGGCCGCGCACATCGCCGCCGTCTCGAACACCTCGCCGACGCGGTCGTCGATCTCGAACGCGCACTCGGGCTCCGCCCTTCCGGCAGCCGTCGTCGCCGAGGTCGACCGGCTCATCGCCGCGAACCAGAAGATCACGGCGATCAAGCTGGTGCGCGAGCGCACCGGCCTGGGCCTCAAGGAGGCCAAGGACCTCGTCGAGGCTCGCGGATCAGGGCGCTCGCGCTGAGCCCGCCCCGGTGAGCGACGTCACCGGTCTCTTCATCGCGATCTAGAGCGACTCGCGGCGCACCAGCGTCGTGGGGAGGATCTGCAGCTTCTCGGCCGGGCGCCCGTGGATCATCGCGATCAGCGCCTCCGCCGCCGCACGTCCCATCTCCTCGAGCGGCTGACGCACGGTGGTCAGCGGCGGCTCGGACGTCGTGGCGATGAGCACGTCGTCGAAACCGACGATCGACACGTCCAGCGGAACCCTGCGTCCGGCGGCCTGGAGCACCCGGATCGCTCCGGCCGCCATGAGGTCCGATGAGGCGAACACCCCGTCGAGATCCGGTGCACGCTGCAGCAGCCGGGCCATCGCGGCCATCCCGCTGTCGACGGTGAAATCGCCGTGGACGATGGGACCGGGCACGATGCCGGAGCGCGTGAGCTCCTCGGTCCATCCGCGCATGCGTTCGTTCGCCTGCTCCATGTCCGGTGGCCCGGTGATGATGCCGATGGTGCGGCGCCCCGCCTCCACGAGCGCGCGCGCCGCGAGCGCTCCACCTCCCAGGTTGTCCGAGTCGACGACGATCGAGCCGGGGTCGATCTCGTACTGGGGCTTGCCGACCCACGCGATCGGCACGGGCGAATCGGCGAGCGCCTCCACCAGATGCGTGATCTCGTGCTGAAGGATGACGATCACGCCGTCGACAGCACCTGAGCGGAGGAACTTGGGGATCTTGCCCCGATCCTCGTCATCGGCCGGCAGCAGCACGGGCTGGACGTCGCCTGCGGCGAGCCCCTTCGCGGCTCCCTTCAGAGCCGAGGCGAAGAACGTGCCGTTCAGGCTGCCGATCTCATTGAAGGCGACGACGAGTCCGATGGCGCCGGCGCGGCCACCACGGAGCATCCGGGCCGCGAAATTCGCCTCGTAGCCCAGGAGCGCCGCCTCGCGCTCGACGGCGGACGTCATCACCGGGTCGACGTTGGTGGCACCCGCCAGAACACGGGCCGCCGTGGCGCGGGAGACGCCGGCGGCCTTCGCCACGTCGACGATCGTGGGCCGGACCATTGTTCCTTCTCCCTGCGTCGGATGCGGCGCTCGATAGATCGTTCTCTGATGGAATGACCCTTGCATACTTGCACATTCAGCTCCATCCACTCTAGTCGTCAGGGGCTGTCACGGCGCGGTGCACCGATTCGCGGTGTCGAACACGGGAAGGGTTGCCCTGCTGCGCGAACCGGGGTTATGGTGTGCCGATGAGAGATCGATCTCTCGGTTCGGCCATCAGGCCAGCAATCACATGTCCCCAACGAAGAGGAGCAGTTGTGAACCGTCGCAAAATCGCCCTGTCCGTCGCACTCGTCGGTGCTCTCGCGCTCGTCTCCGGATGTTCGTCAGGCGGCGCCGGGGAGGGTTCGGACGACCCGAACGCGGAGTTCGAGTTCTGGTCCTTCACCGGAATCGGCCAGAAGGACTCCGTCGACCGCTACCGGGAGAAGAACCCGGACGCGAAGGTGAAGCTCTCCGAGGTCGGCAGCACGACCGAGACCGCCACCGCCCTGACCGCTGCACTCGCCGGCGGTCGTGTCCCCGACCTCGTGATGATCCAGAACGACGACCTCCCGAAGTTCCTCGAGAACCCCGGCAACTTCGTCGACCTTCGCACTCTCGGTGGCGACGACCTCGGCGACGATTACCTCGACTGGGCGATCGGAGGGGCCACGGCCGAGGACGGATCGATCATCGGCATCCCCACGGATGTCGGCGGCCTGAGCTTCGCGTATCGCGCCGACCTGTTCGAGGCCGCCGGCCTTCCCACCGACCCGGCCGAAGTCGCCGAGATGTGGTCGACGTGGGACGGCTTCATCGAGATGGGGAAGAAGTACACGGCGGCGACCGGAGAGCCGTTCGTCGACAACGTCGAGACGAGCGTGTTCTTCTCCACCGTCAACCAGGTCAGCGAGAAGTACTACTCACCGGACGGCGAGCTCATCTACGACTCCAACCCCGAGGTCGAGGAAGCCTTCGACGTGGCGGTGCGCACCTACGAGGCGGGCATCAGCGCCAGCATCCCAGCGTGGTCGTCCGGCTGGGCGCCGGGCAAGGCCAACGCCGCGTTCGCCGTCACCACGGCACCGTCATGGATGCTGGCGGGGTTCAAGACCGACGCTCCCGAGACCGAGGGCAAGTGGCGCATCGCCTCCATCCCCGGCGTCGGCGGCAACTGGGGTGGCAGCGTCATCGCGATCCCGGCGCGCGCCGACAACCCCGAGGCCGCCTGGCAGTACATCGAGACGATGCTCTCGCCCGAAGGGCAGACCGAGCACTTCGCCACCACCGGCACCTTCCCCGCTGCGAAGGACGCCCTGGAGAGCGAAGAGGTCAAGGGCTACACCGACCCGTTCTTCGGCGACTCCCCCGTCGGCGCGACCCTGAGCGAGTCGGTGCTGCAGTTCAACTCCTTCCACAACGGACCCGACACCAGTGCGATCGGCGCCGCGCTGCTCAATGCGCTGGTCGACATGGAGGCCGGGAACGTGAAACCCGCCGACGCCTGGAAGACCGGGCTCGACAGCGCCAAGGCCGCGCTGGGCGGCTGACCGTTCCGCTCCATGGTGGCCCGCCGCGAGGCGGGCCACCATCTGAACCGAGGTAGGACCATGACTGCGACTGCGACCGCCATCCCCATCCACAGGATCCGCCGAGGCGACCGGCCCCCGACACAGGCGATCCGCCAGCCCTTCGCCGAACGCCTCGCGCCGTACCTGTACGTCGCGCCGTTCTTCGTGATCTTCGCCATCTTCGGGCTGTTCCCGCTGCTGTTCACGTTCTACGTGGCGCTGTTCGACTGGAACCCGATCGGCGAACAGACCTTCGTCGGCCTGGCGAACTTCGAACGGCTCTTCCAGGACCCGCGCTTCTGGAACGCCTTCGTGAACACCTTCGGCATCTTCCTGATCTCCACGATCCCGCAACTGCTGCTGGCACTCGGCCTGGCGCACCTGCTCAATCACGCCACTCTGAAGTTCGCGAACTTCTTCCGCATGGCTCTGCTCATCCCGTACATCACGTCGGTGGCGGCGACCGCCCTGGTGTTCGCGCAGATCTTCGACAAGAACTTCGGACTCATCAACTGGGTGCTCGATCTGGTCGGAGCGCCGGCCGTGAACTTCATGTCGTCGCAGGTGGGGTCATGGATCGTCATCTCGTCGATGGTGATGTGGCGCTGGTTCGGCTACAACACGCTCCTGTACCTCGCAGGACTCCAGGCGCTGCCTCGCGAGATGTACGAGGCCGCGGCGGTCGACGGTGCATCCGGATGGCAGCAGTTCATCCACCTGACGATTCCCTCGCTGCGTCCGATCATCATCTTCACCGTCATCATGTCGACGATCGGCGGACTGCAGATCTTCACCGAACCGCTTCTGGTGGCACCCGAATCGGGTCTCACCTGCGGCGGCGGCAGACAGTGCCAGACGCTGGCTCTCTTCCTGTACGAGCAGGGCTTCGGCCAGTTCGAGTTCGGCTACGGGTCAGCGATCGGCGTCGCACTGTTCGTCATCGTCGTGGTCGTCTCGCTGATCAACTTCTTCCTCACCACCCGCACCCGGAAGGCACGCTGATGTCCCGCATGATCGATGAGGCGGCCCCGGCGTCGCGTGAGGATCACCTCGACCGTCCGCAGCACGACCGGCGGCGCCGCGGCTCCCGCGTCGGCAAGGTCTCGTGGCCGGTGTACGCGCTGCTGATCATCGCAGTGCTGATCAGCGTGTTCCCGCTGTACTACATGTTCGTGATCGCATCGGTGGGCGCCTCGGCCGTGACCTCGATCCCGCCTCGGCTGTATCCCGGGTTTGACTTCTTCGACATCACCGCGAAGGTCTTCGAGACGGTGCCCTTCCTGCAGTCGCTGCTCAACAGCGTGATCGTGTCGCTGGCCGTGGCGGTCATCACGTCGTTGCTGTGCGCCCTGGCCGGCTTCGCATTCGCGAAGCTGCAGTTCCCCGGGCGGAACACGCTGTTCCTCATCGTGCTGCTGACGATGACCGTTCCGGCGCAGCTGAGCGTGATCCCGCAGTACCTGATCATCTCCTGGCTCGATTGGGTCGACACCCTTCAGGCCATCATCCTGCCGGGCCTCGCCAGCGCCTTCGGCATCTTCTGGATGCGTCAGCACCTGTCGACCACGCTGAACGACGAACTGATGGCGGCCGCCCGAATCGACGGAGCCAACAGCTGGCAGATCTTCTGGCGCATCGGGTTCCCTGTCGTACGACCGGCCGCGTTCGTCCTCGGCCTGATCACCTTCACCGGCGTGTGGAACGACTTCATGTGGCCGTTCATCGTGCTGAAGTCACCCGAGCTGTTCACCGTGCAGATCGCCTTGAAGCAGCTGCAGGCGAACCGCACGATCGACCTGGCCCTGACCATGGGCGGATCGTTCATGGCGACGCTGCCGCTGCTCATCGTCTTCTTCTTCGTCGGCCGCCGCATGGTCGCGGGGATCATGGACGGCGCATTCAAGGGCTAGTCCGCGGCTCCTCCGGCGGACACCGGGAAGGTCGCTCTCGTCGAGCCCCGGGCGATGAGCTCTGTGGGCAGTTCGATGACCTCGTCGCCCAGATCCTCTCCCCTCACCGCTCTGACCAGGGTGTGCACCGCCGCCGCCGCCATCTCCCTGATCGGCTGCCGGATGGTCGTCAGGGAGGGATGCAGCCACCGCGCGCCGCGCACATCGTCGAACCCGATGACGAGAACATCCCTGGGGATGCTCAGTCCCGCTTCGGCGATGGCGCGGTATGCGCCGGCCGCCATCTCGTCCGAGCAGGCGAACAGGCCGATCGGCCCGTCGCCGGGGAGTCCGGCCAGCGCCTTCGCGCACGAGCGCCAGGCTTCCATCGCGCTCCAGTCGGCATCCATGCGCACGCACGGCGCGCCGGGGACGAGACGGCTCAGCGTCTCGAGAAAGCCCTCCACGCGACCACGACCGTACCGGTAGGACGGCGCGCCTCCGATGACGATGAAGCGCCTCACCCCGCGGTCGATCAAATGCTCGGCAGCAGCCTTCCCGCCGGCGCGGTCGGTGGTGCGCACACTCGGCAGCTTCATCGGCGGTTCGGACGGGGGCTCCAGCAGGACGATCGGGATCCCCGCCCGGCGCATCGCCGCCATCTGCGCCGCAGTGGGAACGATGAGCCCGAGGATCACTCCCGCCGTGCCGCGCGAGCGAATCCGCTGCGGCCAGTCGTCTTCGGGGTCATCGCGCTCGGTGGTGAGCACGAGGTCGTAGCGCAGCCGCGCCGCCGCAGTCCGCGCGCCGGCGGTGACCTCGTCGGTGTACGGGTCGTGGAAGTGCGCCAGCACGAGATCGAAGACGAGAGAGGTGCCGCGGCGTGGGCGCCCCCGCGACTCACCGGCGCCGGTGTAGCCCAGGGTCTGCGCCACACGCAGCACCCGCGTCCGCGTATCCTGCGCCATGTCGCCGCGGCCTCGCAGGGCACGCGACGCCGTCGAGATGCTGACGCCGGCATCCTCGGCCACGCGGGCGAGCGTGATTCGAGGAGATGAGGGCATCTGTCTATTTTGCGCAAATTCTGAGACTTCCGCCAGCACAACTGGCAGAGTTTCACGCGATCCGCACCGCCGTGGAAGGAGCACCCTCATGACCGCTCGGAAAGCACTGATCGTACGAGGGGGCTGGGAAGGGCACAGACCGGTGGAGGCCACCGAGATGTTCCTGCCGTTCCTCGAACGCCACGGCTTCGACGTGCAGATCGAGGAGTCCAACGACGTCTACGCCGACGCCGACGTGATGGATCAGGTCGATCTCATCGTCCAATCCGTCACGATGTCCGAGATCAGCGGCGACGCCTTCGCGGGACTCCGGCGCGCCGTGGAGCGCGGCGCGGGACTCGCCGGCTGGCACGGCGGGATCGCCGACTCCTATCGAAACAACTCCGACTACCTGCAGCTCATCGGCGGGCAGTTCGCGACGCATCCGTCGAAGCATCCGGACGAGCGCGCGGGCGACGAGACCGACAACTACCTCTGCTACACCGTCGACGTCACCGACCTCGGCCGCCAGCACGAGATCATGGCGGGCCTCGAGGACTTCACCCTGCGCACAGAGCAGTACTGGGTGCTCACCGACGACCTCAACGACGTGCTGGCCACGACGACGCACCCCGCGCAGCCGTACCACCCGTGGCACCGCCCCGTCGTCTCGCCCGCCGTCTGGACGCGGCAGTGGGGCGAAGGGCGGGTCTTCGTCGCGACGCCGGGCCACAGCCCCGTCGTGCTGCGCGACGTCAACGTACGAACCATCATCGAGAGAGGAATGCTGTGGGCGAGCCGCACGGTATCGGAATAGTCGGTCTCGGAGTCATCTCCGGCCAGTACCTTGCCACCCTGGGAACGCATCCGGGGGTGCGGATCGCGGCGACCGCCGACCTGGATACCGCACGCGCTGCCGCGGTCGCGGCGGAGATCCCCGGCTGCCGCGCGTCGACGGTCGACGAACTCGTCGCCGATCCGAACGTGCAGACGGTGCTGAACCTGACGGTGCCCGCCGCCCATGCGGAGGTCGCCCTCGCGGCCCTGCGCCAGGGCAAGAACGTCTTCGGCGAGAAGCCGCTCGCCCCCGCTCTCTCCGCGGCACGCGGCGTCATCGACGCGGCAGGATCGGCGTGGGTCGGCTGCGCGCCCGACACCGTTCTCGGAACCGGCATCCAGACCGCCCGCGCCGTCGTGGACGACGGCGAGATCGGGCGTCCCGTCGCTGCAGTGGCGACATGGGTCTCCGCGGGGCATGAGGCCTGGCATCCGAATCCGGACTTCTACTACCGCCCGGGCGGCGGACCCCTGTTCGACATGGGCCCGTACTACCTCACGTCGCTGTTCCACCTGCTCGGACCCGTCGCCCGGGTCTCCGGCGCCTCCTCGCGGCCGCGAGACGTGCGGCTCATCGCATCCGGTCCACGAGCCGGCGAGGAGATCCCGGTGGAGATCGACACGCACGTGACCGGAATCCTCGAACACGTCGGCGGCGCCGTCTCGACGGTCACCTTCAGCTTCGACGGCGCGGCCAGCGAAGCCGCGCCGATCGAGGTGCACGGCGAGACCGGCACGCTCTCCCTGCCGGATCCGAACATGTTCGACGGCGAGGTGCGCCTGCGCCGGCCCGGCGACGACCGCTGGTCACCGATTGCCCCGCGCGCCGGCTACGCGAACGCCGGCCGCGGGATCGGCCTGCTCGACTTCGTGTCGGGAGGGCGTCGCACCGACGGCACGATCGCCCTCCATGTGCTCGAGATCATGACGGCACTCGCGGAATCTGCGCAGAGCGGCAGGCGGATCGATCTCACGACCACGGCGGAGCGCCCGGCTCTCGTCCCCCTCACCACCGAGACCCAGTGGAGGATGCGATGACCGCATCAGCGCGCGCCATCATCGACCTCGATGTGACAGGGCATCCCATCAGCCGCCACCTGTACGGGCACTTCGCCGAGCACCTCGGCCGCTGCATCTACGACGGGTTCTGGGTGGGCGAGGATTCGACGATCCCCAACGAGCGCGGCATCCGCCTCGACATCGTCGAGGCACTGCGCGCCCTGGACATCCCCAACCTCCGGTGGCCGGGCGGATGCTTCGCCGACACGTACCACTGGCGCGACGGCATCGGCCCACGAGAGGATCGCCCGAAGATCGCCAACACGAACTGGGGCGATGTGGTCGAGAACAACCACTTCGGAACCCACGAGTTCATGGACCTCTGCGACCTGCTCGGCACGGACGCCTACGTCAACGGCAACGTCGGCAGCGGGACGGTGCAGGAGATGTCCGAGTGGGTGGAGTACCTCACCCGCGGTGACGACAGCCCCATGGCACGTCTCCGCCGGGAGAACGGCCGCGACGAACCGTGGCTCGTGCCGTTCTGGGGGCTCGGCAACGAGGCCTGGGGCTGCGGCGGGAACATGTCGGCCGCGCACTACGCGGAGGAGGCACGGCGATACGCCACCTTCTGCCACAACCACGGCGAGAACAAGCTCGTCAAGATCGCGGCGGGCGCCAACGAGGACGACCTCGAGTGGACGCGCGTCCTGATGAAGACGCTGATGGAGTGCCACGGTTGCACTCTCTGGGGCAGCCTGCCCTATCAGGCGATCTCGTTCCACTACTACACCCACTCCGGAGCGGGCATCAACACCGAGGACGCGGCACCGTTCAGCGAGGCGCAGTACTACGAGACGATGGCCCACGCCGCCGACATCGACCGCGTCATCCGCGGGCACATCGCCGTCATGGACTCCTACGATCCGCACAACCGGGTGAGTCTGGTGTGCGACGAGTGGGGCACGTGGTGGAACGCCGAGGAGGGAACGAACCCGGGCTTCCTGTTCCAGCAGAACACCGTACGGGATGCCCTCGTCGCGGGTCTCCACTTCGACACCTTCCACCGTCACGCGCGGCGACTGACGATGGCCAACATCGCGCAGACCGTGAACGTGCTGCAGGCGATGGTCCTCACCGACGGCGAGCACATGGTGCTCACCCCGACGTACCACGTCTTCGAGATGAACAAGGGCCATCAGGATGCGACGCAGCTCACCGCCCACCTGATCGAGAGTCCGGCGAAAGAGGTCCGCGGCCGGAGCCTCCCCCTCGTGTCCATGTCGGCGTCGACCAAGGGCGGCAACGCCCTCCTCTCCCTCACGCACCTGGATGCCGAGGAGGACTGCGTGTTGAGCATCGACCTCCGGGGGCGCCGCGCGGAGCTCGTCCGGGCTCGGGTGCTGACGGGCGAGAGCAGCACCGAGTTCAACGATGCCGGCGCGCCGGACCGCGTCGCACCACGGCCGCTCGAGGTCGGACTGGACGGCGGCACGCTGACCGTGACGTTGCCGCCGCACTCGTTCGCGACGATCGAACTGACGCTCAGCTGACGTCGGTGACGGCGCACCAGGACGACACCGTGCCTTCCGGCGAGGGCAGGTCGGACAGAATGGATTCGTCCGCCGCTGAAGGAGTCCCATGACCGACCGCCTCGCACGTGCCCGCGCCACCGGCATCCTCGCCGTACTCCGAGCACCTTCGGCCGCCCTCGCGCTCGAGACCGCCGAGGCGATCATCCGCGGTGGCGTGACCGGCATCGAGGTGACGTTCTCCACTCCGGATGCGCCGGCCGTGATCCGCGAGCTCATCGCGCGGCACGGAGACGCGGCGTACATCGGCGCCGGTACGGTGACCACGGCGGTACAAGCGACTGCAGCCGCAGCGGCAGGCGCCGAGTTCCTGGTCAGCCCCGGCACCCTCCCCGATCTCACGCGCGCGATGATCGACACCGGACGCACGGTGATGACCGGTGCGCTGACTCCGACCGAGGTGATGCGCGCGCTCGAACTGGGCGTCGACGTGGTCAAGATCTTCCCCGCATCCCTCGGCGGCCCTTCCTACCTCGGGTCGCTCCGCGGCCCCTTCCCGGATGCTCCCCTCATGCCGACCGGAGGTGTCACCCCGGACAACCTCGCCGCGTGGTTCGCGGTCGGGGCCGTCGCGGCCGGCGCCGGTGGCGACCTGGCGAACAGCGCATCGATCGCGGCATCCGACTGGGGCGACATCGAGCAGCGTTCGACCCGCTTCGCCGCCGCGCTCGCGGTCGTCCGGGCCTGAGCACGCCCCGTGATCGAACTCAGCGCCTGGGCATGGGTCGCCCTTGCGATCGCCGCCGTCACGATCGGCATCTCGAAGACCGCTCTGCCGGGCGGCAGCACACTCGCCATCGCCCTGTTCGCGACGGTGCTCCCGGCTCGCACGTCGACCGCCGCCATGCTGCTCCTGCTCATCGTCGGCGACGTGTTCGCGCTGATCGCCTATCGTCGGCATGCGCACTGGCCGACGCTGCTGCGTCTCGCGCCCGCGGTGATCGCCGGCCTCATCGCCGGATTCGCGTTCCTCGCGTTCGCCGGCGACGGGATCGTCCGGCGGGCGATCGGAGTGATCCTGCTCGTGATGATCGCGGTGACCCTGTGGCGCCGGTGGCGGAAGGGCAGAGCGGATGCCGAGGCCGCGCCGGCCGGCGGCATCCTGCTCTCCGGCGTCTACGGCACCCTGGGCGGTTTCACCACGATGGTCGCGAACGCCGGCGGTCCGGTGATGTCGATGTACTTCCTCGCGACCCGCACTCCGGTGCAGGTGTTCCTCGGCACGTCGGCCTGGTTCTTCGCGATCATCAACCTCGTCAAGCTGCCGTTCCTCGCCGGGCTCGGGTTGTTCGAAGGGCCGGTGCTGCTGATGGATGCCCTGCTCGCCCCGCTCGTCGTCGTCGGAGCGCTCGTCGGCCTGCGGGTGGCTCGACGCATCCCGCAGCAGTTGTTCGAGCGGATCGTGATCGTACTGACCGTGGCAGGTTCGCTGTACCTGCTGTTCTGAGCCGGCGACCCCGGCTCAGTCGAGGAAGATGTCCGGGAACAGCGCGCTGTCGGGAGTTCCCGGGATGGCCGCGTACTTCGAGAAGTCGCTGACGCCATCGGCCTCGAGCACGTCCTCGACGATGAGGGTCTGACCGGTGTACTCGCGTGCCGGCTTGACGAGCACCGCGTACGCGGCATCCGCGTAGATGTCGGCCGTGCGACTGGCCGCCATCACCCTCTCGCCGCCGAGCAGGTTCTGCACCGCCGCGGTCGCGATCGTCGTGCGCGGCCAGAGTGCGTTCGCCGCGATGCCGTCGCGGGCGAACTCCGCGGCGAGACCCAGCGTCACCATCGTCATCCCGAACTTCGCCAGGGTGTAGCCGGTGTGCGCGCCGAGCCACTTCGGAGACGGGTTCAGCGGCGGCGACAGCGAGAGGATGTGCGGGTTCTCGGCATCCTTGAGGATCGGCACGGCTGCCCGCGACAGCATGAAGGTCCCGCGGACGTTGACGTCCTGCATGAGGTCGTACTTCTTCGCGCCGAGCTCGAGCGAACGGGAGAGATCGATCACGCTGGCGTTGTTGATCACGATGTCGATGCCGCCGAACTCGCCCTGCGTCTTCAGCACGGCCTCGGTGATGTCGTCGTCGTCGCGCACGTCGCCGACGATCGGCAGCGCGTTGCCGCCCGCGGCGCGGATCTGCTCGGCAGCGGAGTGGACCGTGCCCTCGAGCTTCGGATGCGGGGTGTCGGTCTTCGCGAGCATCGCGATGTTCGCGCCGTCGCGCGCCGCCCGCAGTGCGATCGCCAGCCCGATCCCCCGACTGCCGCCGGACATCAGAATCGTCTTGCCTGCCAGTGTGCTCATGTCTCTCCTTGGTCCTGACCGGTCGTTCCCGTCGCAGAAAGGCCCGGTATCGACGCGTTGTTCCGGGCTTTTTCGCGACCGGAGCGGGTCATTTCGGCGCCATCCGGATCGCGCCGTCGAGCCGGATGGTCTCGCCGTTGAGGTAGCCGTTCTCGACGATGTGCTGCACGAGCGCCGCATACTCATCGGGGCGGCCCAGGCGCGAGGGGTGCGGCACCTGCTGGCCGAGCGAGTCCTGAGCCGCCTGCGGCAGGCCCATCAGCATCGGGGTCTCCATGATTCCGGGGGCGATGGTGCAGACGCGGATGCCGTAGCGGGCGAGCTCGCGGGCGATCGGGAGCGTCATCGCGTGCACGCCGCCCTTCGATGCCGCGTACGCGGGCTGGCCGATCTGGCCGTCGAACGCTGCGACGGATGCGGTGCTGACGATGACGCCGCGGTCGCCGCTCTCGGTCAGCTCGTTCTTCGCGATCACGGCGGATGCCTGAGAGGTCACGTTGAACGTGCCGATGAGGTTGATGCGGATGATCCGCTCGAAGTCGGCGAGCACGGCCGGGTTTCCCTCGCGGTCGAGCACCTTCGCGGGCGGGGCGATGCCGGCGCAGTTCACGACGATGCGCAGCGGCGCGACTGCCTGTGCTGCAGCGACGGCGGCCTGCACCTCGTCGACGCTGGTGACGTCGGCCGGCGCGAAGGCACCGCCGATCTCTGCAGCGAGTTCAGCCCCGGCAGAGGAGGCGAGGTCCACGATCGTGACGTGGGCGCCCGCGGCGGCGAGCCGTCGGGCTGTCGCGAGGCCGAGCCCGGAGGCTCCGCCCGTGATGAGCGCGCCCTGTCCGGTGATCTGCATTCTGTTCTCCCTCGAACGTCATCGTGCGACTGGGTTTCAGCATACGTGGTTCTTGGTTTCACCACGACGCCTTGTCGCCACGGGGCGAAAGGTGTGGGCTGGCCGCATGGAACTGCGTCGGAAGCGAGCCTACGACACCCCTTCGGAGGAGGCGCTGCGAAAGCGTCTCTGAGCGCGGGCACGGGGCAGGATGGACAGATGTCGATCCCCACCGAGACTCCCGAGATCCCCGGCCACGTGCGCGAGCTCTCCCAGGGGGCGAGCCTCACTCCGGTCTGGCTGAACGGCATCGGCGGACTGACCTTCCGGACCGACGACGGCCGGTACATCAAATGGGGACCGCTGGATCCCGAAGCGAACATGCGCGATGAGGCCGAGCGGATGCGGTGGGCTCGTCGTTGGATCGCCGTGCCGGAGGTGCTCGATCAAGGACAGGATGCCGAGCACGAGTGGCTGGTCACGATCGCGCTCGACGGTCGCAGCGCCGTCGACCCGATGTGGGCCGACCAGCCCGGAACCGCTGTACGCGCGGTCGGGGAAGCGCTGCGCGCGATGCACGACACGTTGCCCGTCGAGGACTGCCCCTGGGAGTGGAGCACGCCGGTGCGGATCGCGGGTGCGGCGACCCGGGGGACGGTCGTGCCGGGGCGTCTCCTGGAGTCTCCGCCGATCGACCGGCTCGTCGTCTGCCACGGGGACGCCTGCATGCCCAACACCCTGCTCGCCGCCGACGGCCGTTGGAGCGCACACGTCGACCTCGCCGCCCTCGGCACCGCCGATCGCTGGGCGGACATCGCCGTCGCATCCATGAGCACCGAGTGGAACTACGGGCCGGGCTGGGAGGACGCGCTCATCGAGGCGTACGGCGTCGAGCCCGACCGTGAGCGACTCGCGTACTACCGCGACCTCTGGAACGCCACCTGACCCTCGCCGAAGTCCGCGGGACCGAGGGGCGAGGCGCCTAGAATGACGCGATGACTCCACCGACAGGTTCGCTCGCGGGCATGCGCATTCTCATCGTCGGCGGCGGTGGCGGCGGTATCGGGTCTGCGGTCACACGGCGGCTCGCCAGTCTCGGCGCACGCCTGGCGATCGCCGATATCGATCCCACGCGGGCGTCGGACGCTGCTGCAGAGGTGGCGGCGTCCGGGAGCACGGCCTCTGGCTTTTCCGTCGATGTCCGTGACGCCGCGCAGCTGACCCGGCTCGTCTCGGACACCGTCGCGACCCTCGGCGGGCTCGATGCCGTGGTCACCGTCGTCGGGGGACAGGTGGCATTCGTGCCATCCGCACGCCTGCACGAGATGCGCGACGAGGACTGGGACACGATGTACGAGATCAATCTGCGCTACGTCGCCCGCCTTGTGCGATTCGTCCTGCCGCATTTCCTCGCCCAGAAGCACGGGGTGATCGTCAGCGTCGGGTCGGTGACCGGCTTCATGGGCGCGCCGGGGCAAGGCGCGTACGGCGTGATGAAGGCCGGACTCGTCAGCCTGGCCCGAACCGTGGGGGCCGAGTACGCGGCAGACGGCATCCGGATGAACGTCGTCGCCGGTGGCGCGATCAGCACTCCTGTGGCGAACGCCGAAACCGTCGATTGGGTCGAGGAGATACCGATGGGTCGCACAGGAACTCCGGATGAGGTGGCAGCGGCCGTGGCCTACCTCTGCTCGCCCGAGTCGAGGTACATGACCGGACAGCAGATCGTCATCGATGGCGGGGTGTCGTCGCGGGGCCCGTTCCACTGACCTCGTTCAGGTCGGTCCTCGCACGGCTCGGCACTCGGGAACAGGGGAGGAGGTAGCCAGCCATCCTCCCCCGCCGGGTCGAACCCGGAATCCTCCCGGCCTGGGTGCCGACGAGGACAGTGAGACACGCAGGGCGCTCACCAGCGGCGGCGGACGCTGGGACGACCGCAACCTCACTACGTAGACGCTGTGCGGCCGAGTTCATTACGCGACACCGGCCCCGGGTTCGCGTGCACGACTTCCGCGTAACGAAACGGGCGACGAGGACTCTCTTCTATGGAAGGCCCCCCGAGGGCTCTTCATCCAGCCTCCGACGACCACGCACCGAAACCCGAGAACCCGAGAACCATGGCACCGCTTCCCATCGCCCCCGTCGTATCCGCGCTCCTGACCCCGATCGGCCAGGTCGGCCTCTGGATCGCTCTGGCCGGCGCGGCCGCGCTGGGAGTGGCGATCGCGTTCAACGCTGCGGGCGCCGCGGGCGGCGCCGGCGCCGTCTGGCTGGCCGGCGGCATCCTCAGCCTCGCCCTGTGGTATTCCGGCGACTGGATGGCGCCGCTCGCCGCCGGCATCGCACTGCCGGTCGCCGCAGGACTCGGCGCGGCCTGGCGGCCCTCGACGCGAAGGGCGCTGTGGGCGCGCGGGCGGTCTGCGCTCTCTCGGCCGACGCCCCTCCTGGCGCTGCGGGCTCGGTCATCGGCTCCGGCGCCCGTGACTCCGACCATGACCGGCTCGCTGCCGCGCCCCGCGCTCGCGCCATGAACGATCCCCGCGTGACGACCGATGCGGCGAACGGCGAGGGCGCCGAGACGTCGACGCAACCGCAGATGGCCCGCTCGACCCACATCGCCTCGCAGACCTTCGCACCGGCCCAGACGAACGCGCTGGCCCTGGTGGCACTGGTGAGTGGTATCGCCGGGGTCCTTCTCCTCGTTCCTGTTCTCGGACCGCTGGTCGCACTCACGACCGGTTACGTCGCGCGCCGCCAGATCACCGTTCGTCGCCAGGACGGACGCCGGCTGGCCGACGCCGGAGTCGTGCTCGGCTGGGCGGGTCTCGTTCTGACGTGCGTCATCATCGGCGTCCTCGTTCTGGCCCCCTGGATCTGAGGCAGGCTTCGCAGGCATCTTCTGCATGAGGCGACATCTTCCGCGCGAAGCGACGCGTGGAACGTGGTGTCTGACGCGGAAGATGTCGGTTCGCGCTAGCAGCGACGCCTCAGGGTTCGCCGGTGAGCGCGATCAGCCGTCAGGCCGGCCCGAGGATGAAATTCCAGGCCCCGGTGGCGACCGCAGCGATGATCGCGAGCGCCGAGATCGCGGCCCCCACCGCGAGCAGCATCCATTCCCGCCATCCGAAGCGCGATTCCCGCGCCCAGGTGCGGGCGACCGGTGCGCCGAAACCGCGCGCCTCCATCGCCGTGGCCAGCTTCGCCCCGCGGCGGATCGACAGCACCAGCAGCGCGAACGCCATCCCGAAGAACCGGCGGATCCTGCCGCGATCGGCCACGCCGCGCGCTCTGCGGGCGAGCTCGAGCGCACGCCAGTCGTCGATGAAGAGTCCGACCATGCGGAGCCCTGCCAACGCTCCGAGCACGAAGCGGGCCGGCAGCCGCACGATCTGCGCCAGGCCGTCGGCGAGATCCGTCGGATCCACCGTGATGAACAGCACGACCGACGGCAGGGCGATCGCGAGCACCCGCAGCATCGTCGCCAGAGCCAGGGCGAGCGAACCCTCGCTGACGCGCAGCACGAACCAGTCGACGTAGACCGTGCCGCTGGTCTCGCCGTAGAGGGCGATCGTGAGCCCGGTGAGGGGAGCTGCGAGCCACACCGGCCAGGTGCGCAGCCAGAACTCCCGCCAGCCGATGCCGGCGAACAGGAACAGCACGCACTCGAGCACGAGGGCGGTGGATGCCGACACCGGGTCGAGCGTGAGGATCAGCGGGATCGCGATCAGCGCACTCACGCCGAGCTTGGCGACGGGGTTGATCCGCGCGAGCCCGCCGGTGCGCGCGTGCGCGTCGAGCACGGTCATCCGGCGGCCCCCAGCCCGTACGTCACCGCGTGCAGCGCCCGCGCGACGTCGAGGTCGTGGGTGATCGTCACGATCGCCGTCCCCTCATCGCGAAGGGTCGCGAGCATCGTGACGAGTTCCTTCCAGGTGCGGGCATCCTGTCCGAAGGTCGGCTCGTCGAGGACGAGCACTCGCGGTCTGGTCGCCAGCGCAGCCGCGACCGTGAGGCGCCGCTTCTCGCCGCCGGAGAGCGTGTACGGATTGGCCTGCGCCAGCCGATCGAGCCGAAGCCGCGCGAGAAGTTCCTCACTGCGCGCCGCGATCTCGTCCTCCGGGATTCCGAGCGCCCGCGGGCCGACCGCGAGTTCGTCGCGCACGGTCTTCGCGAGCAGCTGATGCTCCGGCTCCTGGAACACCATCCCGATGCGGGTGAGCAGCTCGCGCGACGCCCAGCGGATGGGCTCCGCGCCGATGTCGGAGGCGAGGGCGACGGATGCCGTCAACCGGCCCCCGGCCGGCGGCAGGAGTCCGGCGAGCGTGAGCCCGAGCGTGGACTTGCCCGCGCCATTCGGCCCGGTGATGGCCAGCACCTCGCCGGCGCGCACGTCGAGGTCGATCCCCGAAGCGACGGGCTGGCCCTTCACGCGTGCGACGGCCAGGTCGCGCGCAGACAGCAGCGGCTCGCCGGGGCCGGCGAGCGGCGGCGGCGGAGACGCCGGAGCGAAGCCGGGCACCCAGACACCGGCGGCAGCCAGCCGGGCGCCCTCGACGCCGAGCACCGCATCCGGGGTCCCGTCGGCCACCACTCTCCCCTCGCCGATCACGATGACCCGCGTGATCAGCGGCAGCCACACGTCGAGCCGGTGCTCGACGACGATGAGGGTGGCGGGTTGCGCCTCCAGCATGCGTGCGACGGCGTCGCGCACCTCGATGACGCCCTCCGGATCGAGGTTCGCCGTCGGCTCGTCGAGCAGCACCAGCCCCGGGCGCATCGCGAGGATGCCTGCGAGCGCGAGGCGCTGCTTCTGACCGCCGGAGAGCGCCTTCGTCTGGCGATCGAGCGGCACGTCGAGCCCGACGGCATCGAGGGCGGCGTCGACCCGCAACCAGATCTCCGAGCGGGGCACGCCGAGGTTCTCGCATCCGAACGCGACGTCATCGCCGACCCTGGCGAGGATGACCTGCGAATCGGGATCCTGCAGCACGAGGCCGCTGCGACCTCTCGTCGCCGAGGCCGGTGCGCCGTCGACGAGGAGTTCGCCCGTGCTCTCGCCCTCTTCGTCGCCGCCGAGGACGCCGGCGAGTCCGTGCAGCAGCGTCGATTTGCCCGACCCGGATGCGCCGAGCACGAGCACCCGCTCCCCCGGGTCGATGCGGAAGGAGACCTCGTGCAGCGCCCAGGCGAGTCGGCTCGCGTGCCGCCAGCCCCAGCCGCGCGCCTCGACGGCGGCCGGGCCGGCGGTACTCGCGCTCATCAGACGCGGACGCGTGCCTCGCGCCCGGAACCGAACCTGTCGAGGGCTCCGGTGGCGGCGATGCCGCGTACGAGCACCCAGGACAGGATGCCGGCGATGACGACACCCGAGATCACGGCACTGATCAGGTAGATGACGGTGAAGGCCGGACCGGAGCCCGCGTACCAGAGGATCAGGTTGTTGATTCCTCCGGCGAGAGCTGCGCCCGCGCCGGCGAGAGCCGCGACCGGCAGCGACCAGCGCTTGTAGAAGAACAGCAGGAAGATGAGCTCGGCGCCGAGCCCCTGCACGAGGCCCGCTTCGATGGTGAGGAACCCGCCCCACTGGTTGCCGACGAGCGCGGAGACGACTGCTGCGAGCACCTCGGTGTAGATCGCGGCGCCCGCCTTGCGGATGATCAGGCCGCCGAGCACGCCGGCGAACAGCCACGGTCCGTCGAGCAGCCCCTGAACGCCGGGGAGCAGCGGCTCGAGCAGCGCAGCAGGGCCGAGATAGCCGAGGTTCCAGGCGAGGAAGATCAGGCCGGCGGCGACGCCGATGACGCTGGCGACCACGATGTCGACGATGCGCCAGCGCCAGATCTCGGGGCGACGAAGCCCTTTGGCGGCGGACGCAGTGGCCGATGCGGATGCAGACGTGGATGTGCTCATCAGAACTCCTCCCTGCGCTGGCATGACCCAGATCAGGTTCGACGGTCGAAGCGCGATTCGCTCCCTCTCAGCCCGGCTCGCCGGACTCCCGTGGTTGTGCTGTCGATCATACCGAGTCCGGCCACCGCGCGCTCCCCGTCGGCGGCACGACGACTTGCGCACGGGCGAAGCGGCGCACAGCGCTGATTCCTTGAAGAATTCGGTAGCGTATGCAGGTGACCCTTCGTGACGTGCACCCGGAATCGGGATCGGATGCGGCGGCCGCGCCGACGTCGTCCGATGACGTCGCGACGGAAGCCGGTCCGGCCGTGACCGACCCCGCGGTGTCCCGCCCCGGGCTGTTCGACCCCGTGGCGCCTGCCGAGTCCGGTCCTGGGCTGTTCGGCTCGGCGGAGCCTGAGGCATCCCATCGCGGGCGGTTCGACCCAGTGGAGACCGCGGCATCCACTCCCCCGCTGTTCGGTCCCGTGCAGCCTGCCGCGTCCGGCGCCGGGCTGTTCGACTCCGAGGCGGCCGCACCTGCCGTGTCCGCCCCTGCCGTCGTCGCCGCGCCCGACGCGGAGGAATCCGCGTCGGGCGCGCGCTGGGCCGAGGCCGGGCGCGGGGCGACGGCACTGACCTGGGT
>NZ_PGGU01000019.1 GCF_002872075.1 Microbacterium aurantiacum
GTGGGGGTGAGAATTCCTTTGGATCAAAGACCAATCCCCTTTGTTGGGGGTTGGCATTCGGATGAAGTCAGCAATGAATTTGTCTCTTTGGTCGGTATCAAACTCGCTGCGTCACCGTTTTCCCGGTGGGGTATGCAATTTCTTTTTATGGAGAGTTTGATCCTGGCTCAGGATGAACGCTGGCGGCGTGCTTAACACATGCAAGTCGAACGGTGAAGCCCAGCTTGCTGGGTGGATCAGTGGCGAACGGGTGAGTAACACGTGAGCAACCTGCCCCTGACTCTGGGATAAGCGCTGGAAACGGCGTCTAATACTGGATACGAGCCGGAACCGCATGGTTACTGGTTGGAAAGATTTTTCGGTTGGGGATGGGCTCGCGGCCTATCAGCTTGTTGGTGAGGTAATGGCTCACCAAGGCGTCGACGGGTAGCCGGCCTGAGAGGGTGACCGGCCACACTGGGACTGAGACACGGCCCAGACTCCTACGGGAGGCAGCAGTGGGGAATATTGCACAATGGGCGGAAGCCTGATGCAGCAACGCCGCGTGAGGGATGACGGCCTTCGGGTTGTAAACCTCTTTTAGCAGGGAAGAAGCGAAAGTGACGGTACCTGCAGAAAAAGCGCCGGCTAACTACGTGCCAGCAGCCGCGGTAATACGTAGGGCGCAAGCGTTATCCGGAATTATTGGGCGTAAAGAGCTCGTAGGCGGTTTGTCGCGTCTGCTGTGAAATCTGGGGGCTCAACCCCCAGCCTGCAGTGGGTACGGGCAGACTAGAGTGCGGTAGGGGAGATTGGAATTCCTGGTGTAGCGGTGGAATGCGCAGATATCAGGAGGAACACCGATGGCGAAGGCAGATCTCTGGGCCGTAACTGACGCTGAGGAGCGAAAGGGTGGGGAGCAAACAGGCTTAGATACCCTGGTAGTCCACCCCGTAAACGTTGGGAACTAGTTGTGGGGTCCATTCCACGGATTCCGTGACGCAGCTAACGCATTAAGTTCCCCGCCTGGGGAGTACGGCCGCAAGGCTAAAACTCAAAGGAATTGACGGGGACCCGCACAAGCGGCGGAGCATGCGGATTAATTCGATGCAACGCGAAGAACCTTACCAAGGCTTGACATATACGAGAACGGGCCAGAAATGGTCAACTCTTTGGACACTCGTAAACAGGTGGTGCATGGTTGTCGTCAGCTCGTGTCGTGAGATGTTGGGTTAAGTCCCGCAACGAGCGCAACCCTCGTTCTATGTTGCCAGCACGTAATGGTGGGAACTCATGGGATACTGCCGGGGTCAACTCGGAGGAAGGTGGGGATGACGTCAAATCATCATGCCCCTTATGTCTTGGGCTTCACGCATGCTACAATGGCCGGTACAAAGGGCTGCAATACCGCGAGGTGGAGCGAATCCCAAAAAGCCGGTCCCAGTTCGGATTGAGGTCTGCAACTCGACCTCATGAAGTCGGAGTCGCTAGTAATCGCAGATCAGCAACGCTGCGGTGAATACGTTCCCGGGTCTTGTACACACCGCCCGTCAAGTCATGAAAGTCGGTAACACCTGAAGCCGGTGGCCTAACCCTTGTGGAGGGAGCCGTCGAAGGTGGGATCGGTAATTAGGACTAAGTCGTAACAAGGTAGCCGTACCGGAAGGTGCGGCTGGATCACCTCCTTTCTAAGGAGCATCTGACACCCGTTGTTCATTGAACTGCGCGGTGTCCAGAACCCAGATCGAAGGCGTATGTTCTTCGCTGGGAGCTCATGGGTGGAACATTTGACATGGTGTGAAGGATGTTGTTCTTCTTTAGTACGTCGGGTTTTCGGATCTGGTTGGAACGGGGAGGGTGGCGGATGTCGCATCTGCACGCTGTTGGGTCCTGAGGGACCGGATGCGCACTGGCCTTTGGGTCGAGTGCACAGTCGGTTACTCTGGGCCTCTTTCTGTTTCCCCCTGTGTGGGGGTTGTGGATGGGGGTACCGCCCGTACTTTGAGAACTACACAGTGGACGCGAGCATCTTGCAGCTGATCTTCGGATCGGTTGCACAAGATGATCTTAAAGATCATTAGTCAATTTCAGATCCAGTTTTAGTGACTGGGTCGAGTTTTTGATTCAAACTCATGTGATTTCAAGTCTTTAAGAGCAAACGGTGGATGCCTTGGCATCTGGAGCCGAAGAAGGACGTAGCAATCTGCGATAAGCCTCGGGGAACTGATAAGCAAGTTTTGATCCGAGGGTGTCCGAATGGGGAAACCCCGCTGGGCGGCGTGCCGACCTAGTGACTCCCGCCTGAATATATAGGGCGGGTAGAGGGAACGTGGGGAAGTGAAACATCTCAGTACCCACAGGAAGAGAAAGCAACCGCGATTCCGTTAGTAGTGGCGAGCGAAACCGGAACAGGCTAAACCTAGCGTGTGTGATAGCCGGCAGGTGTTGCACGTTGGGGGTTGTGGGACTTTTCAGTCATTTCTGCCGAGATGGCGGCGTTACAAGAAGGTATAGACGAACGGTCTTGAAAGGCCGGTCATAGAGGGTGCCAACCCCGTAGTCGAAATGCTTCTCTTGGCGCGAAGAGTATCCCAAGTAGCACGGGGCCCGAGAAATCCCGTGTGAATCTGTCAGGACCACCTGATAAGCCTAAATACTCCCAGATGACCGATAGCGGACAAGTACCGTGAGGGAAAGGTGAAAAGTACCCCGGGAGGGGAGTGAAATAGTACCTGAAACCGTTTGCTTACAAACCGTTGGAGCCTCCTTAGTAGGGGTGACAGCGTGCCTTTTGAAGAATGAGCCTGCGAGTTAGCGATATGTGGCGAGGTTAACCCGTGAGGGGTAGCCGTAGCGAAAGCGAGTCTGAATAGGGCGATTCAGTCGCATGTCCTAGACCCGAAGCGAAGTGATCTATCCATGGCCAGGTTGAAGCGACGGTAAGACGTCGTGGAGGACCGAACCCACTTAGGTTGAAAACTGAGGGGATGAGCTGTGGATAGGGGTGAAAGGCCAATCAAACTTCGTGATAGCTGGTTCTCTCCGAAATGCATTTAGGTGCAGCGTTGCGTGTTTCTTGCCGGAGGTAGAGCTACTGGATGGCCGATGGGCCCTACAAGGTTACTGACGTCAGCCAAACTCCGAATGCCGGTAAGTGAGAGCGCAGCAGTGAGACTGTGGGGGATAAGCTTCATAGTCGAGAGGGAAACAACCCAGACCACCAACTAAGGTCCCAAAGCGCGTGCTAAGTGGGAAAGGATGTGGAGTTGCTGTGACAACCAGGAGGTTGGCTTAGAAGCAGCCACCCTTGAAAGAGTGCGTAATAGCTCACTGGTCAAGTGATTCCGCGCCGACAATGTAACGGGGCTCAAGCACGCCACCGAAGTTGTGGCATTGACATTATTGGTAGGCCTTCGTGGTCCAGCCGTGTTGATGGGTAGGAGAGCGTCGTGTGGCCAGCGAAGCGGCGGTGTGAACCAGCCGTGGAGGCTACACGAGTGAGAATGCAGGCATGAGTAGCGAATGACGTGTGAGAAACACGTCCTCCGAAAGACCAAGGGTTCCAGGGTCAAGCTAATCTTCCCTGGGTAAGTCGGGACCTAAGGCGAGGCCGACAGGCGTAGTCGATGGACAACGGGTTGATATTCCCGTACCGGCGAAGAACCGCCCAAGCTAATCCAGTAGTGCTAAGTGTCTGAATCCCAGTGACTGATCCCTTCGGGGTGACGCTCTGGGCCTAGCGCACGACCCCATGCTGGTGCGGTTAGCGTATTAACAGGTGTGACGCAGGAAGGTAGTCCAGCCGGGCGATGGTAGTCCTGGTGCAAGTGCGTAGGCCGAGTCGTAGGCAAATCCGCGACTCACATAGGCTGAGACACGATGCGGATAAAAAGTGGATGATCCTATGCTGCCAAGAAAAGCATCGACGCGAGGTTCAAGCCGCCCGTACCCCAAACCGACTCAGGTGGTCAGGTAGAGAATACCAAGGAGATCGAGAGAATCGTGGTTAAGGAACTCGGCAAAATGCCCCCGTAACTTCGGGAGAAGGGGGGCCTTCGGCGTATAGGGATTTACTCCCAAAAGCGTTTGGAGGCCGCAGAGACTAGTGGGTAGCGACTGTTTACTAAAAACACAGGTCCGTGCCAAGTCGCAAGACGATGTATACGGACTGACGCCTGCCCGGTGCTGGAAGGTTAAGAGGACCGGTTAGCCGCAAGGCGAAGCTGAGAATTTAAGCCCCAGTAAACGGCGGTGGTAACTATAACCATCCTAAGGTAGCGAAATTCCTTGTCGGGTAAGTTCCGACCTGCACGAATGGCGTAACGACTTCCCAACTGTCTCAACCGCGAACTCGGCGAAATTGCATTACGAGTAAAGATGCTCGTTACGCGCAGCAGGACGGAAAGACCCCGTGACCTTTACTATAGCTTTGTATTGGTGTTCGGTGTGGCTTGTGTAGGATAGGTGGGAGACTTTGAAGCGTGGACGCTAGTTCATGTGGAGTCATTGTTGAAATACCACTCTGGTCACTCTGGATATCTAACTTCGAACCGTAATCCGGTTCAGGGACAGTGCATGGTGGGTAGTTTAACTGGGGCGGTTGCCTCCCAAAAAGTAACGGAGGCGCCCAAAGGTTCCCTCAACCTGGTTGGTAATCAGGTGTCGAGTGTAAGTGCACAAGGGAGCTTGACTGTGAGACTGACAGGTCGAGCAGGGACGAAAGTCGGGACTAGTGATCCGGCAGTGGCTTGTGGAAGCGCTGTCGCTCAACGGATAAAAGGTACCTCGGGGATAACAGGCTGATCTTGCCCAAGAGTCCATATCGACGGCATGGTTTGGCACCTCGATGTCGGCTCGTCGCATCCTGGGGCTGGAGTAGGTCCCAAGGGTTGGGCTGTTCGCCCATTAAAGCGGTACGCGAGCTGGGTTTAGAACGTCGTGAGACAGTTCGGTCCCTATCCGCTGCGCGCGTAGGAAGTTTGAGAGGATCTGACCCTAGTACGAGAGGACCGGGTTGGACGAACCTCTGGTGTGTCAGTTGTTCCGCCAGGAGCACCGCTGATTAGCTACGTTCGGGATGGATAACCGCTGAAAGCATCTAAGCGGGAAGCCGGCCTCAAGATGAGACTTCCATACCTTCGGGTGAGAGGCTCCCAGCCAGACTACTGGGTTGATAGGCCAGATGTGGAAGCACGGTAACGTGTGCAGCTGACTGGTACTAATAAGCCGATGACTTGATAACACACCGTTTGTTGGTGCTACGCGTCCACTGAGTGGTTCTCGATGTACGGTCGAGAACCGCATGACAACATTGACTTTGTTATGTGTATTTGATTGAAACATCTATAGTGTTTCGGCGGCCATAGCGTGAGGGAAACGCCCGGTTACATTCCGAACCCGGAAGCTAAGCCTCACAGCGCCGATGGTACTGCAGGGGGGACCCTGTGGGAGAGTAGGACACCGCCGGACTTCTT
>NZ_PGGU01000001.1 GCF_002872075.1 Microbacterium aurantiacum
CCGATACCCTGAGCGCTGCGCGCTCAGGGATGAGCCACCGGCAAGCCGGCGGCCGAGGCTGCTCACGTCCGGGCCGCTGCGCGTCCCTTCGGGTCTGCCGGACTATCGGCTGCCTCACTTAGTCCCCCTGGTCCTGGAGCGATTTGAGCAAGCTCGTCTTACCCACACCGGGCTTGAGCCGTTCTGACTGGTCTCGGATGTACCTAGCTGCTGCTTCCGAGTCCATCCCCTGGTCGTGAGCTTCCTGCCAGACCTCCTGATCGATAACGACCTGGGTGGCACCCAGCTTCATCAGCGCTTCCGAAGTGGCGTCCACCCACTCGTGGAAGCCGAGCTCAACGAGCTGGAGGGCTACCCCATAGTGCCGAGCCGCGTCAGCCGCATGAGCGGCCTTGATGTCGAGGTCAGTGGCCTGAGCCGCCTGAGCGATGCTGCCGTCCCCCAGAGCCTCAGAGGCCCGCACGATACGTGCTTTGTCTTGGGCTCCTGTATCGCCGATCAGCTTCCCTGAATCAACCATCGTTCTCACCGTTCCGTCTCTTTCGCGCTGCGCGCTCAATGTCTGAGGCTATCCCTAGTCTATTGAATGTCAGATTCACTAGCAAGGAGGGATGTCCATCATGGGACACGACATCAGGATCACCATCGCCGGGTCACCGGCAATTACCGAGCAGAAGGTGCTCACCGCGATCAACGAACACCTCAGCGGGCGCGTCAACGATCTGCAGTTCGATCGCCGGGACGATGGGGTGTGGTGGGTTGCCGCGACCTCGAAGTATGAGCCGGAGGGCGTCGAGTCGTTCGCTGAGGCCATGTCCGTCATGTTCACCGCGGCGCGCGTCGAGGTCACCGACGAATGGGACTCGAAGGACGCTGACGCTGCCGGTGTCACCGAGTACGCCTACATCGCGGGCACGCGGTGCCACAACCGGGTGACCGGCCTGGTGCCGTCCGACCTCGAAGCCTCCATCGCTCGGGTGCGCGTGGCGCTGTCGGGCATGGGCGATCTGCAGGAGGCCGCGCGCTGGCTGGTAGATGGTCTGGAAGGCACCCGACGCGACGAAGAGCCGCAGCAGGTTCCCCCGACCGTGACGGCAGTGACCGTTCGCGACCGCTGGGGGAACGACTACAGCGAGCGCTTCGCGGCGCTGTTCGACTACGCCGACGTGACCGAGCAGAACGGCATCGAGCTGTTCACCACACCGGGCTGGGGTGATCGCCGACTCACGTCCCGCGAGGACATCAGCGGCCTCATCGAAGCCTGGATCGAGCACGCCGAGCAGAACACCACCACCGCCTACGGCGTCGAGTGGTTCGAGGCCGGGGACGCCTACGTCATGCCCTACTGGGACGGCGAGAGCACCGGCTTCCTCACCATCCAGGACGACGGCGACGGCGACGGACGCATCCCGTTCGAGTCCATCGTCATGACTCTCGGCATGACCGTCGATGTGACGTGGAGCGACGGCACCACCGCCGGAGGCATCGCCTAACCGCCCGCGGCGAGCGCTCCGCGATTACCAATTCGCGGAGCGCTCGCCCCTCCCCGGCTCAATGTCGGTGGCCCCTCGTAATCTAATGAATGTCAGATTCACTAGTAACCCAGGAGGGCCGATCAATGGCTGAGAACACCACCCCCGAGCAGAACGGGCAGAGCACGACCGAGCGCGTGGAGGCCGCAGTGCGCCGCCTCCAAGACCTCTACACGGTGCAGTACGGCTCCGAGTACGCCGCCCTGATCCGCCCCGCTCACGACGACTTCGACCTCTGAGGAGAACGACCATGACTACCACCACCCTTCCCACCATCCAGCGCTCCGGCGACCCCGTCCTGACCGTCCTGCGCGCCGCGGGGCGTGCGGGCGTCGCGGTTCTACTGTGGGGCGACCCCGGCATCGGCAAGTCCTCGCTGTTCGCGGCTCTGGCCGCGGCTGAGGGCGTCCACATGGAGACGGTGCTCGCGTCCCTGCGTGAGCCTGCCGACTTCGCGGGCCTTCCCGTCGTCACTGAGGCTGGGGTCGCTCTCGCGGCCCCGGCTTGGGCGCATCGGCTGATCGCCGCGGAGGACGGCTACCTGCTGCTCGACGAACTGACCACCGCCCCGCCCGCCGTGCAGGCCGCGGTCATGCGCGTGGCGCTTGAGCGGATCGTGGGGGAGGCGGTTCTGCCGCGTGGCGTCCGTGTCGTCGCCGCGGCAAACCCGCCCGAGAGCGCAGCGGACGGCTGGGACTTGCCCGCACCACAGGCGAACCGCTTCCTGCACATCGACTTCTCGGTCGCTACGGACGACTGGATCGACGGCATGACGACCGGCTTCCGCGCCCCCACGTCAGGCCGTGTCCTCGACTACAACCCCGTCCTGCGCGCCGCCGCACGCGCCGAGGTCGCGTCGTTCATCCGAACCCGCCCCGAGCTGCTCCACGCGATGCCGACCGACGCTACGAACGCGGGCCGCGCGTGGCCGTCCAACCGCACCTGGACGATGCTCGCGGACACCATCGCCTTCCTCGACCCCGGCGACACCCCGGCGAACCTACTGGCCGCGACCGGCCTGGTGGGCGAGGGCGCGGGCACCGAGTTCATCGCCTGGCGAGCGATGAATGACCTCCCCGACCCCGCCGATGTTCTGGCCGACCCGGCATCCGTGCCGTGGGCAGAGCTCGAGCCCTCCCGTGCGTGGGCGACCCTCACCGCCGTCACCGCGCACGCCACCGCAGACGGCACCAAGGCGGGCTGGCTGTCCGCATGGGCGCCGCTCGCGGCCGCGGCAGGGGCGGGCTTGCAGGACGTGGCCGCAGCGAACGCGCGGGCACTGCTCAGGTCGCGCCCGACCAACACCAACCCTCCGGCGAGCGCGAAGGCGTTCCTGTCGATCCTGAGCGATGCCGGACTGATCCCGCAGGAGGTTGCGGCATGAACCCGCAGATCCGTCCTCTGACCGCCGATGAGCGCCGCGGGCTGGCCGCGGCGCGGCTGGTGGCCGTGGAGAACGCGCCGTACCTGGCGCACGCGCTGTTCTCGACCCGCCCTGTCGCTGCCGTGGGGCTGGCGACGTTCGCGGTGGATCGGCACTGGCGGCTGTACGTCGATCCTGCGACCCTCACCGAGTGGGGGCCGCAGGTGGCCGGTGCGGTGCTGGTGCACGAGGTCAACCACCTGATCCGCGACCATGCGGGGCGGGCGGCGTCGCTGGGCGGTCAGGTCGATCACAAGCGGTGGAACTTCGCCACCGATGCCGCGATCAACGATGACCTGATCCGGGCGGGCCTGCCCCTTCCCGAGTGGGTGGTAACCCCTGCCGCGCTCGGCCTGCCGGATGCCGGTGTGGAAGAGGCGTACTACGCGGCGCTGACACCCGAGGGCAAGCCTGACGCGCCCGAGGACGGCCAGGAGGACGCGGGAGAGGGCGGCTGTGGGTCAGGGGCCGGCGATCCCGTCCAGCCTTGGGAGCCGGGGCTGGACGACCCGACGATGCCCGGTCTGGACGACGGCCAGGTAGCCATCACCCGCCGCCAGGTTGCGGAGCAGATTCGGGATGCTGTCGCGAAGGGCCGCGGCACCGTCCCGGCTGGAATGCAGCGGTGGGCCGAGAGCGAACTGACCGCACCCGCCGTGCCGTGGCGGAAGGTGCTTGCGGGCATGGTGAAGCGGTGCACGTCGCTCACGATTGGGCGGGTCACCTACTCCTACATGAAGCCCGGACGCCGCCAGATTCCCGGCATCATCACCCCGGCCATGCGCGCCCCGCGCGTGACCGCCGCCGAGGTCATCGACACGTCCGCGAGCATGGCCGACGACGACCTGGCCGTGTGCCTGTCGGAGACGAACGGCGTCATCAAGGCCGTGGGCGGATCGGTGCGCATCATCGCCTGTGACGCCGACGCCGACACCGCCCGCGTCGTCCGCAATGCCCGCGACGTGAAGCTGATCGGCGGCGGCGGGACGGACATGCGCGTCGGTATCGCGGCGGCAGAGGCGCTGCGCCCCGCCCCGGACGTGATCGTCTGCATCAGCGACGGTGGCACCCCGTGGCCGGATAGGCCGACGCGGGCGCATCTGATCGTCGTGCTCACCCGCCCGCACTTCGCGGATCGGGTGCCGTCATGGGCGCGCGTGCTCGTGGTCGATGCCGCGCAGAGGGCCGTCGCCGGATGAATGTCGGTGGCCTCCCGTATCTTAATGAATGTCAGATTCACTAGATACCGGGAGGCCACCGTGACCACCATCCGAGAGCAGATCATCGCCGAGTTCCAGGCGGAGCACGGGCGGATGCCGAGCAACGGGCTCATCCGCATCATCGAGCGCTACCGGGTTGGGGAACTCGACCCGTCCAGCGCCGAAGCGCAGAGCATCCGGGCAGACATGGCCGAGCGTGCGGCGGTGACGGCTGAGGCTCTGCATCGGTGGTTCGACATGCGCCGCGACGGGCTTCCCCTGCCGATGCCGTCCGTCGCATCGTTCGAGGCCGAGGTTCGGCGCGAGCGGGTGGCCGTATGACCGGGCTGGGCGAGCGTCACGATCCCCTCGTGGCGCTCGCTCAGCGGGCCTGCACCGCGGCGGGCACCGACCTGGACGCCGTGCTCGCAGACCTCACCGGCAGCACCCCGGATACCCGCACCCCCGCCGCGATCCGCGCCGGGTGGGACGCCCCCGACCTCACCCTCCCGATCACTCCCCGACAGGAAGAGCCATGAGCCTCGCGCTGTACACCCTCGGCGCACGTCTGCGCGCCGCGCACACCGGCATGCCGACCCCCGCCGCCGCGTACTCCCCCGCGATCCCGCCGCTGGCCGCTATCGCCGTCACGGTGGACACAGACGGGGAGCGCACTTACCTCACCGCGACGGACGGCGAGCGCACGCTCTCCGGCACCGACCGGGACGCGCTCGGCGTGCTGGCGCAGCTCGGCGCGACGATGAACGACCCGCGGCGGACGCTCATCGTCGGCACCGGGCAGGACATGCGCGTGCTGACCGCGCTCGCCCGCACCTACCCGAACACGGATGCCTCCCCCGTCGTCGGCTGGTGGGATGAGCGGATCGACTTCCCCGGCACGGATGCCGTGCACGTCGTCACAGAGAACGCCGCCCGCCGCTGGGTGCTCGGCGTACACCCCGACCTCGACAACGACCCGGCCACCTGGGCGCGCTGGCTCGGCGTGCACAGCACCGGAGCGACGATGCTCTACGACCTCGCACGGCTCACGACCACCGGGCCGCTGCTCCCCGGCATCCTGCACGCGAGCGTGCTCGACACGACCTCCTGGGATCGCTACAGCGCGCGCCTGAAAGCGGGACGCCGCTGGTGGGCGAAAGACACCCGCACCGATGCCGCGCTCGGCCTCATCAGCCGCTCCCACGCCGCCGAGTGGTACGAGTCCCTGCGCCTGGACGACCCGCGCGTGGCAGTTGCCGCCTCCCATGACGGAACCATCGTCCCCGGCGTCATCGTCGGCTGTGACGCCTTCCGGGTCACCGTCGCCGCCGACCGCCCGCTGAGCCGCCTCCGCGTCGATGCGAAGGTCACCGCCTGGCGCGGCGAGCCGATCAACGCGGGAGGCGCGGACTGCCTCACCGGCACCGTCGATGAGGCGACGATCGACACCGCCTCCCGGCTCACCATCGCGCTGACCGGCGTCCCAGTGAAGGCCCGCAAGGCACTGACCATTGGGGATCGGATCACCCTGCGCCCGTCCCGCGTCGATCCGAATATGCAGACCACCGCCCGCCGCCTCGCCTCATCCGGCTACCGGCGCGGCACCAACTGGATCGCCGGGCGCGGAACCCCCATTACCCGCCGTGGCGATGTTCCCCTGGACGTGATCGTCGCCGCCGCCGACGACTGACCGCGGCGAGCGCTCAGCGGTGGAGCAGGGCGCGCCACAAGGATCGAGCTGCTCCCCGCCGCGATAGGCGACGAAGGCGACGACGCTGCTGCTGCTCGGCACGAGTGGGATATGACCGATCGAACTGGATCGCGCCGTGCTTTCGTTCGAGGTGCCGTTCGAGAACCTTCAACGCACGACGGAACGCCTGGTAACCACTGCCCCACGCGGGAATCGTCGGACTCTCGAAGAGACAGCCGGGAACGCTGCAGAGTGCGGAGCTATCCGCGCGGCCGACGTACTTGGGGCCGACGTAGCCCAAGGCATCACCGTCTACCGCTGTCACGGTCATCTCGTGCACGATCACGATTCGATCCTCCCTCAGCGCGCCCGCTCGTGGGCTGCTACGTCATATAGGCGCGGAATCGACCTGCTCGCGGACAAGCAATGTCGGTGGCCCCACGTAGTCTAATGAATGTCAGATTCACGATGTTCTTGGAGGCACCCGCCATGAGGAAAGCACCTGTCACCGCGGCGCCGGCTACGGCCACCCCGACCGCCCCGAAGGCGTCGAGCTCAAACCCGGCAGCGAGCGAGCACCTGCGCAATCCGACGCTCGCGCGGGCGCTATTCGCGGTGTGGAGCGGGGACGCCGCCGTGGTGGTCGATTCCCCTCCCGGTGCGGGCAAGACGCGGCTCATCACGCACCTGGCGCACGCTCTGCACACCCGCGCGGGGATGACGGTCGCTATCGCCTCGCAGACGCGCGCTCAGGGCGTCGACGTCGCCAACCGCACCGCGGCGACAGGTGCGCCGACCACCCTGCTCACCGACACCGAGAAGGCCCGCCCGCGCGGCTTGCACAAGGCCGTGACGCTCACCAACCACAAGCGGCTGCGCACCGGCTCCGGCGTCATCGTCGCGACCACGGCCCGGTGGCTGTGGATGCCGACCAACCGGCTCGCACACTTCGACGTGCTGCTGATCGATGAGGCGTACCAGTTGACGTTCGCTGACCTCGGCGCGCTGGGCGCGGTGGCCGACCAGTTCGTGCTCGTGGGTGACCCCGGCCAGATCGCTCCCGTCGTGACCGGCACGGCTCGCCGTTGGGAGACTCAGGCATCCGGCCCGCAGGTGCCCGCCCCGCACGCCTTGCTCGCCGCGCACGGCGACGACACCGCTCGTCTGCGTCTGCCGCAGACGTGGCGGTTCGGTCAGGACACGACCGAGCTGCTCGCCCCGCTGTACCCGACCCTGCCGTTCACGTCCGCACGTCCGCCCCGCCACCTGGCCGCGAGCGGCGACCGGCTCCCCGAGTACCGCGCCCTGCCGGTCGCGGCGACGGGCGGCACCGCCGACCCGTCCGTGATCCAGACGGCCACCGATGCCGCCCGCTCCCTGCTCGACACGGCATCCGTCGTCACCGACGACAACGCCACGCCGCTCACCCCGGCAGACGTGGCGGTGATCGTCCCCCACGTCGAGCAGGCCGCGCTCGCCGCAGCGCACCTGGCCGACCTCCCGGACGTGTTCGTCGGCACGATCAACCAGGCCCAAGGGCTACAGCGGGAGGCCGTCGTCGCGATCCACCCGCTGCTCGGCCACGACCCCTCCGAGCGCTTCGCCCTCGACCTCGGGCGGCTGTGCGTGGCCCTGTCCCGCCACCAGGCGCACGTCACCGTCATCACCGACCAGACCACCCCCGCACTCCTGACCGACGCCCGCCGCGAGCGCCCCGACGCGCACGCGCTGACCGTCCAAGCCGAGCTACTTGACCGCCTCACCGCCTAGCCGCGTGCGACCGGCTCCTGCGTCGAGTAGACCTCGGGAGTCGGATGCCCGACACCCTTGCGGTTCTGGTGCAGGTAGGCGTTCTGCTCCGCATCGGCCTTGAAGAAGTCCCCGCCTCGAGAATGCCCCCCGCACTCGCACCGCCAGTGCCAGAACGTCGTCGTCTTGGGAGCCGAGTCACCGCCCAACAGGCGGCGCAGAATCTTCACCAGCATCGACGCCTCCCGCGTTCACTTCGACCGACGCTCAGCGTACCGACTGTCCCCGGGCGCGAGCGTCGTCGTCGTCGAGCAATGTCGGTGGCCCCTCGTATCCTGATGAATGTCAGATTCACAGTTCGAGAGAGGGATACCCCATGACCACCACCACCGTCACCCGCACCGAGGACACCGACCTCACTTGCGCCGAATGCGGCACCACCACGGCGAGCGCCTACGTCGTCACCGTCCTAGACGACACCGCCGCGGACAAGACCCGCACCGAGGTCTGCACCGACTGCCATGCCGCGCTCGCCGCAGCCCCGCAGAACCCCACCGAACGCCCGCTGACCCCCTACGACACCGGCGCGCGCGCCGAGCCCTCCACCTGGACGCCCAGCGCCTCCCACCTGGCATGCATGCCCGCCGACGACCAGGCCCGCATCGTCGCCAACTGCGCCGACGACTTCGGCAAGGTCGACTTCGACGACGACGAAAGCCACACCATCGCCACCGTCTGGGCCACCCCGCACGGCGACGGCTGGACGCTCCACGTCCAACAGCACGGCCAGCCCCTCACCCTCGACGCGCACACCGACCAGCTCGACGCGCTCGCCGCAGAGGCCCGCACAGCACTCGCGGACGTGGAGGCATCCACCGAGGCCGATTCGTTCGAGGATGTGATCGCCGCTCGCGATGCGGCCGCGGGCGTCGTGCAGCGCTTCCTCGACACACTGCGCACCAACACCGCCTGACCTGACGGCGGGGAGCGCATCGGAGGCGGTGCGCTCCCCGCCGTTGGCCGGCTAGCTGATCCGCTCGAGCGCGGCGTTGAGCTCGAGGGGCTCGAGATCTATCCACCGGTGCAGCGTGGCAACCAGGGCGATGAGGATTGCCTCGAAGATCGCGTGTCCGCCGCCGTCTTCCAGGAGAAGGGGGAGGTTGTCGAATAGCGCGTGCTCTTCGGCGTCCTGGATCATCTCGGCTGCAATCTCGGCGGTCCAGTCGTCGGTGTCGAGCATGAAGGTCGGGTTTTCCCAGTCCGGGTGCACTCCGAGGATGTCGTCATCGACGCCGATCAGGATGCCGATATCGTCGGTGCCGCCGTACCAGCGGTCGAGGACTCCGGCGCCGACGCCGATGAGCTGCGCCAGATTGGGCCGGGTGTCGGCATGGATCTTCGCCGCCCGCTCCCACAGGTCATCGGACGCACCAGTGAGGCCAATCCGGGCCAGCTCGCGCAGCGTGGCGATCGCCATTGGCCGGTCGTGGGTTCCCGGCTCCATCAGGTCGAGATTGAAGCGCTCCGCGGCATCCTGCAGCCGTGCTTGAACCTCTGCGACGGTGACACCGTCCTCCAGCTCTCCGATCTCTCCGACGAGATGCTCGCGCACGTCGCGGACGAACATGCTCCGATCTGCTGCTGCCCCGAACGCACTAGTCACCCCGGGACCGTACCGGGATCGCGCTCGCCGCGCGGCCTATTCGGTATGGCTTTCGCCCGCTCTCCGCTCAATGTCGGTGGCCCCCCGTATCGTAATGAATGTCAGATTCACTACTAGTTCGGAGGGCATCATGGCCACCATCATCAACTGCATCAGCTGCGGACGAGACATCGCCAACGGAGGGGTATGGGTCGCCTGCGCAACCGAGACCGGCTTCTGCCGCGACTGCTGCGTCCACGGGCACAGCGTCCCTGCGCCGGTCGCGGACGTGCACGAGATTCACGCGGCGGTGGAGCGGGCGATCCGTTACCACGCCCCGCTGGTCGTCGAGTTCGACAGCGGCGTGATGACGCTCGAAGGCGACGAGCTGCGCCAGGCGTGGGACGACCTCACCCTGGATGACCCGTTCACGATCCACTCCGGGATGCCGCGCCTGCTGAGCAAGATCGAGGCCGATTTCCCCGAGGAAGAGCCGACGATCTTCATCCCGCTCGGCCAGCGTCCCGATGCTGACGACCTGGATGCCTACGTGGTCAGTGAGACGGCGCGGATCAAGTACCACCTGCACACCGCCTGACGCAGGAGGGGGTGTCCGCATCGACGGGCACCCCCTCCTGAGCAGGACGCCGCGGTTACTGCTGGCGCTCCCAGACGGCGTGGGCGCGATGAAACTCCGGGCTGTCGTCCTTGCCCTGGGAGACGAGGAGGTCGAGGTACTCATTCAGCTCCGCTTGCGACAGCTCGCGCGGGTCGACCCGTTCGCGTGCGCTCGAGCGAGCTGCGCAGGCGCGGTCATTGGAGCACTCCCACCCCTCTGAGCCCCAGGGCACGAATCCGCGCGTTCCGATCCGGTGACAGAGGTGGCACATGAGGGTCTGCCCCGGCTTCCTGTCCCCCGCGCTCATCGGCTGCCCTTGGAGGCGGCGGCTGCTGCCTGGGCGCGCTGACGGCGTGCGAACACCGTGTGGTCGCTACGGCTCATGTGTCGAGTCATGCGGGCCTGCGCTTCGCGCGGGGTGCGCCCCTCGGTCGCGAAACCGCATCCGGGCTTGGTGCAGTCGATCAGTGTCTCAGTCAATGTCCGACCCCCCTCGTATCGTAATGAATGTCAGATTCACTATACAGAGGGATAGCCATGATCACCACCAAAGGCAGCACATCCGACATCCGCGCGATCGTGAAGGATCTTCGCGCCAACACCGGCAGCAACGACATGCACACCGTGTTCTCCGACTTCTGCGCCATATCCGCCACCGCGATCCGCAACAGCGTCGACCACGACGGCCACCAGGCCCGAGAGGACGACTACCTCCGCCGCATCGCCCACTACACCCCCGAGCAACTCGACCGCTTCGCCCACTCCCTGGCTCTGCTCACCCTCGAGCTGGAGCACTCACCCCGGGACGTGCTCGGCGAGATCTACATGGGCTTGGAGATCTCCTCACGCGAGCAGGGCCAGTTCTTCACCCCCTGGCACGTGTGCGAGCTGATGGCGGCACTGAACTTCCCCGACGCCGCCGCACGACTGGAGCATGCCCCGTTCCTCACCCTCTACGAGCCCGCATGCGGCGCCGGCGCCATGGTCATCGCCGCGACGCAGACCTTCGTCGCACAGGGGCTCAACTACCAGCAGCAGCTCCACGTCACCGCCGACGACATCAACCCCACCGCGGTGCACATGGCCTACATCCAGTTCTCCCTCCTCGGCATCCCCGCGCTTGTGCATCACCGCAACGCGCTGAGCCTGGAGCACTTCGACACCTGGGCCACCCCGATGCACGTCCTCGGTGGCTGGTCCATGCGCCTCGCCGCAGCACCAGCCTGACCTCGGACAACCTGGCCGCGGCGCGTTCACCGCAGCGGCCAGGTCACCGCATCCACGTCCAGCTCGGGCCGCGGCCTCAGGAACCGCACTGGATGCCGGAAGCTCTGCCCCATCATCGCGACGTCGGCGGAGATCTCCACCACCATCGGCTCCACCAGCACCAGCGGCACCCGCTCCGACCCCGACCGGTTGAACCTCGACAGGGCCCCCGGCTTCACCTCTTCCGGCCACGGATGCTCTCCGATCGGCTCCTGCAGCACCGCGCCCAACAACCGCGACGCCTTCGCACTCAGCGGCGTCGACCGCCCCGCAATCCGCAACCGCCCATCCACCCACACCCCGACCACAACCTCCCGCGGCCGCGCCCGCGAACCCGTCACCGCCGCACACACCACGTCCAGCGACTCCCGATGCTTCACCTTCCACCAGGCGCGCTCGCCGCCTTCGTACCGGCCCTCCAATGCCTTGACCACGAGGCCCTCGATCCCGGCGTCGACCATCGACTCGAACCAGCCCGCCGCCTCTGCCTCATCCGTCGTCGACGGCGACACATTCAGCGGCGGCGCCCATCCTGCGGCCGCCTCCTCGAGCAGCGCCCTCCGCTCACGCAACGACCACGCCCGAGTGTCCTCGTAGCCGTGCGCGAGCACATCGAAAGCCACAAACGACGCCGGCGCCGCACGCGCCATCCTCCGCGCCGTCTCCGCCCGCACATTCACCCGACGCAGCAGATCGTCGAACTCCAACCGCCCCTCACGCCACAGCACGACCTCACCGTCGACGATCATCCCCTCCGGGATCTGCGCGCTCGCCGCATCTAGAATCTCCGGGAACGCCCGAGACAGATCCTTACCCTGCCGCGACCACAACGACGTCGACGACCCCCGGACACAGCACATCCGGAACCCGTCCCACTTCGGCTCATACGCCACACCGCCCTGCACGGCATCCGCCCGCGGCAACCCCTCCACAGCCTTCGCCAACGCCAGGCGCAGCGGCGGGCGCAGCCCGGCCGCGAAATCCACCACTCACCCCGGAATGTCGCGGGGATCGTGCCCATACGAGCTGCGCTCCCCGATCTGCCCATCCAGGTTGCGCACGATGTGCTCCACACCTCGAGCTCGAGCAAGATCCCGACCAGCCGCCACCGCTTCATCCTTCGTGGCATGGCGAGCACCCACCTGCTCGCTCTCACCCTCGAGCCTGTTGAACCACCCGCCGTCGCGGTGGAAGGTCTCGACATCTCCTGCAGGCATGCTCTCTCCCATCTCTCAGAACACCTGCCTACCGCCCCGCACGGCCCTGCACAGACCCCTTGCGCTCGCCGCAGAAGCAACTCTGCCCGACGACACGAACCGCCCCAGACAGCATTGAGGGCCCTGCAACCCCAGCTGCAGAGCCCTCATCCCTCCCCCATCACACGGCGAGCACAGCATCCCCAGATGTGCGCTCGCCGCAGGTGTTCACGCCGCCGGTTCGAGCGTCATCGCTCCGGCCTGGCGCATGCTCTGGATGAACCAGAGCGCCTCAGATTCCAGCAGCGTACGCGGAGCGTCAGGCATGCTGTCTGAGATCTCGTCGACGAGAGTGTCCACCGTCCGTTCGCCGTCGATCATGTGCAGGAGAAGAGCACCCAGCTCCGTCACCCCGACATCGCCGGCACTGGTGCGCAGCGTGTGGAATCCGCTGGATGGGGTGGAGACCATGACGACGCTGTCGCGAAGGACGGGGATGACATTGAGGCCGAGCCAGACCGGCGTGGCGGCGAGCACGCCGCGCTGCTGCAGTGCGTCGAGGAACGTCCTGGCTTCCTCAGGGAGGTCATGGTGGATGCGCCACACCTCGAGGGAGGAGAGGAACCGTTCGGTCCGTTCGTCGAGCGTGAACTGGTGAGGCTTGAACCCGGCACGCTTGTTGATCACGAGGACGGCGCCGGCGGCCGTGCGCTCGATGTAGCCGAACGGGATTATCCGGGTGGGCTCGGTCGTCATGGTCTGCTCACTGGCCATGACGTACTCGGGGGTCTCGCGGCAAGCGCGGGTTGAAGCTGTAGAGGATCCTGTCGTTGATCCAGAGCAGCGCCGCGAAGATGGCGAGTGCCGGCAGCGTGCGAACGAGGATCGCGAGGAGCATGACGCCGAGGAGATCGAACTCCCATCGCCCGGTGATGCCCATTGCGACCATGGCTGACACGGCGGCGAAGAGGAACAGGACGATCGGGATCGCGATGATGACGAGAAGTGCCCAGCCGAGGAGGACGATCGGGGCGGATCCGAAGAGCGTGGCCTGGATTGCCCGGGCGAGGATCAGCCCGGTGCGATCGCCGAAGGAACGGTGCTGCACGGGTGCGGCGGTGGTGTTCATGCGTTCTCCATGCTGTGGCGCTGTCTCATCTCCGCGACGATCTCTGGGTTCTCCTGCCGCCAGGTCTCCCAGGACTCTTCGGTGAGCAGCCACTGCTCCCACTCGGCGGTGTCGGGTTTCGGCGTGAAGGAGTCGTGCACATCGGGGCATCCGACCGGCAGGTGGTCCATGCAGAAGTAGAGGCCGCAGCCTTCGACCTCGAGCTCGTCGCCATCGTCACCCTCGATGTACCGGCGCTCACATTTGAATCCGAGGCCGCGGTTGATCTCTCGCGTGCACTCGGGATGGTCGCAGACCCCGGGGACGCCGTAGCCGGCCCAGCGGGTAACGCCGGCATCGCGAGCGTCACTGTCCATGTACACGGCGTACCCCATGATCAGATCCCCCCTCCAACGTGACCCCACTCAGACGCCGCACTGCAGCTCAGCTGAGAGGAGTCGACGGTGAAGTACTCCCCAGCCGTCAGCTCAACGTCGCTGGGCTGACCACCACGTCGAGAGTCCCGAGGATTCAACTCGATCACGCGCTGGCCTTTCATCGCCGCATCGAGGTAGACCATCCGCCGCCAGAGTGCGCGATCGCGGGTCGGATTCCCGCGGATCAGCTGCGCGGGAGTCACCTGCAGCAGATCGAGCCCGCGCGCCATCACCTGAGGCTTCTGCCACGAACTCCGGGGGTGCGAGGCGAGAAGATCATCCAGCGACGTGGAGGGAGCGAACGGCGACCTGCCTTTGACGATCATGGTCTTCAAGAGGAAGGCCTTGCCTTTTCCGACCTTGCCCAGCACCATGACGCGGCCGGGGAGGGTGCCGTCATCGTTCGGAGTGTTCATCGTGGTTCCTTCCGTCTCGGGAGCTGCTACGTCATATAGGGCCACGGGGGCGATGCTCGCGGACACGATCAGGCGGCGATCGCCGGCGTCTGGTTCGCGATGAGCGCGCGGATCTCGTCATCATCGAGCTCACGCTCCTCGACGAGCGCTGCAGTGATGCGCTCGAGCTCGTCCGGGTGCTGCTCGAGCAGCTGCTCCGCTTCCGCCCTCGTGGACTCGATGAGCGCTTCCACGGTGAGCGGCCCTTCGTGTCGGCTGGGCTGCTTGCCGGCGGAGATGATCGTCATCATGCGGCGCTGCTGGGAGGCCATGTCAGCCATCGATCCAGCGTCGAAGTGCCCGTGCTGGTGGTCGATGACCTGCGCGGCGAAGCCGATCACCAGATCGTCATAGGCGTCATCCCACGGGGTGGCTTCCTCGGTGTGCCGGTACGAGGCGCGGCCTCCTCGATCACCAACTACGTAGACGTTCGCCGTGAGATCCGTGGCGCGCAGCAGATAAGCCGCCAGCGTGTGAGCTGCCTCGTGCCGCGCACAGCGCTCCAGGCTGGCCTCGTCCTCATGATCGACTCGCCGCTGCAGAGTGGCTGATAAGACCTGTGATCCCGGCGTAGAGACGGTGCGCCGGGATCGCAACATCCCGAACATCACCTTGAGAACACCCCAAAACACGATGAAGACCAAGACCAGCGGGGCGATAAATGCCACCGTCTGCTCGGGGTAATCACGCGCGACTGCCCATACCTCTCGGGAGACGTCGACCAGATCTGCCGGGTTGAGCATCGCGTACACGCAGACCACGACGACCACGAGGAGGACAAGGACTGCACCCATTTCGATACCCGTTTCCGGCGCCGCACGGTGCGGTGCCTCACGTCATATAGGTGCCGTCAGCAGCCCTTCGCGGACATCACCGTTTCCCGAAGGCAGCATCGCCAACGTCGATGAGGTCGACCACTCGAACCAGCTGCTTAACGGTGAGAGGGCCCGTCACCAGATGATGACGGGCCCTCTCAACGTTGAAGCTCAGTGCCTGTTCAGCATCCGGTCCTCGGCAGCCTTCCACTCACTGTCGCTGAGGAACGCGCGCCGGTACGCGGCGATCGAACCATAGAGGAACGGCCCGTACAGGACGGCGATGAGGAAGATGGCAGCCAGGCCAATCCCGATGCCGAGGATCACGCCAGTGGCCCATGGAGCCAGGGAAGTGTCCGGGATCCGCTCGAGCTGCGCCGGCAGCCAGAACGCGGTCACAGCGCTGACGATGATGAGGATGGCGGCCGCGACAGAAACCATGATCGTGGATCGGCGGATGCCCTCTCCCGCGAGCTCAGCATCCAAAGCTCGGACGAAGAGTCGATCGGCTTCCTCGTCCGGCAGCGGGACTGAGCGCGCTTGAGCCACGCGCTCCTCTCGACGTCTCCTCGAGGACAGAATGCCCATCGGAGTCACCAGGCCAATGAGGACCAGTGCGCCGATCGCGCTGATCGTCCAGCGCATGGTCGGGTCCGCGGGGGCGAACCACTCGCCGAGCATGTAAACGAACCAGCCGGCGCCGAAGATGAGGATGCCGTAGACGAACGTCATCGTCAGTCGGTAGTCGAGCTTCGCCTCGAGCTTGGCGCGCTCCTCGTCCTTCGACGGGCGAAGCCGCAGCAGGGTGCTGTACCCGAAGAGGCAGACCATGGTGACGATGAATGCGATGGGGATCAGGGAAGGCAACGGATTCTCCGCTGCGGACACGACGAGAGGTACGAGAACACCGATCGCCATCACAACGATGGTCGCGAAGAACGCGAGCGCCCCCCACCGCTTCGCAGCAGCGCTCTCCTTGCGAATGAGCGAGAAACCCACAAGCATCAGCGCCATCGCGGGGATGAGGTAGTAGGTGAAGCTTTCGTCCACGTCGCCAAACCTTTCCTTCTATCGACCGGGGGTCCCGGATAGCTTCGCACCCGCCACCGACACACGCATCATCATCCCGGAATGCAATGTCGGACCCCTCACCTAGTCTGTTCAATGTCAGATTCACTAGCGATGGAGAACACCATGGACAACAACACTCCCGACACCGACTTTTTCGCCGGCGCCGAGATCATCTCGATCTACACAGCCGAGGAAGCCGTTGCCGACGGGCTGCTCGTACAGTTCAGCCCCGCAACAGCACTGGAGGCCGGCTACGCACTCCCTGTGCTCCTCACCCGCGCTGCCTATGAAGAAGCGGTCGAGTGGACCCGCGACACCACCCTGCAGTCGGAGGACGCCCGATTCTGGGATGTCCTGACCGTGATCCGGACAGCGGCCAAGGCCACGTTGCGCGACGGCAAGATCCGGCAGACCCATGTCTACCGGATCGCGAACAGGGCCCCTTCGGGAAAGCCGAGCTCCGCCATCACTCCCGCCAAGGTGCAGCTGCAGATCTCCGCCGAGGGCTTCAACGCACTCGGTGCCCCCTGCCTGATCATCGCTCTTCCTGGCGAGGACTGACACGCAGGGGGCGTCGACTACCGGCGCCCCCTGCAACCGATCGAAAGGAACGCCGTGCCCACCTCTTCCCGCACGTGGATCTGCCCGGAGTGCAAGGCGGGCAAGCACCACAACTGCGACGGCGTCGCCTGGGACGATGACACCGACGACTTCACCAGCTGTGGATGCGACCACGCTGCAGCGGCACTGAGCAACGACGACGCAGCCCGCTCGAGCTCAGATGTGTCAGCCAGTGACGACAGACTGACCCCATGATGAAGACGCCACTCCAAGAGCTCGTCGACGCAATGCTGGATGATGCCCAGGCCACACATCCCGGGATCGAGTTCAGCATCACCCTCTCACCCGCCAATTCGCTGCTCCTGCACCGCGACGCCGACCGGCTCAACCGCCCCACCGCTGACGGCCGCGAGGGGTACTACGTCTCCCACGTGTACCGGGATTGCATGGTGTGGGACCAGCCCATCTACGAGCACCTGGTGATCGTCGGCCCCGTCACCGGCACGATCCCTGAGGCGGACGACGTCCCCGTCCGCTACGGGGATCTTCGCACCCTGCAGTTCAGCACCAACGTGCCCACCGCGGAGTAACCCGCAGCCCTTCGACGTTGTCGTCGACGCCCCGCCCTGTGCGGGGCGTCTCTCATGTGCGAGAACGTCGCCGGGATGAATGTCTGAGGCCCCTCGTAAGGTAATGAATGTCAGATTCACTACTACCGAGGAGGACCCCATGGGCGCCACTTCCACTCACAAGCCGGCTGGTCAGAAGCTCGACGAGTACTTCGCCAACTACTTCTCCCAGGCGGAGATCGTCGCGAGCTCATCACGGCGCGCTCCCGGCTTCACACCCGGGTGCGGCGACTGGCAGTACGAGTACTACGCTGCCGTCCGCTACATCGAACCGCACCCGAACGCCGGCGAGGTGTTCGCGTTCGTCGTGCTGTACACGGTCTCGCCGAGCAGCTACTACAACTTCACCTACAAAGACATGGACGAGACCGTCCTCCCGTTCGCGGCGAACCCGTCGCGTGCCGTGCTCGAGGCGCTCACCCCGACCGACTGGGAGAACGCGAACACCTGGCGCGCGCAGAGCTGGGCGAACCTCGAGCGCACGGAGGCCAAGCCCCGAGTGCGTCGCGGCTCGCGGGTCCGCTTCCCGAGCGCATTCACATTCGGCGGCGAGTTGCAGACCACGACCGAGACCGTGTTCGAGGTCGACGAGCGCGACACGCTCCGCATCGCGCAGACCGGCCAGCGGGTGCGCATCCCGCGGTGGCGACAGCTCGACTACTCCGTGGTCGCCTGACCACAGCGGGGGTGAGGCGGGCATCCAGCTCGCCTCACCCCGACGTCGGATGCACCTGGTGCAATCGACTCGGGGCGAAGGCTTGACGTTGTCTGGCATCTCCCCTATTCTAATGAATGTCAGATTCATTAGCAGGGAGCAGGACATGGCAACGAAGGCTCACACCGACACCGTCGACATCATCATCGAGATGGCCGGCTACGGCATCGGCTACTGGACATCCAGCGCCGTCATCGACACCGACGCCCGCACGTACACGGTCACCGAGGAGGCCAACGGCGCCACGCATGTCCTCACCGACACGATGATCCACAAGGCGCTGCGCGAAGCCGCCAAGGAGCACCCGGCCGCCAAGGCGACGCTGCGCGAGTACCGCGCCCGCGAAGAGTTCATCGGCGGGGAGCTCGGCTCCGACGACGCCGACACCATCATCCAGCTGGCCGCCCTCGGCGAGCTGGTCTACGGCTAACAGACCCCCGGCCCGCGGCACCAGTCGCGGGCCGGCAGGGCCACCATCACGAGGGACATCCCATGGGCAAGACGATCACCAACTATCCCGCCGGCGCGGCGGACTGGGCCACGATCAGCCGCTGGGTCGACGAGAACCGCCCCGACCTCATCCCCACCCTTCCGACCTCCTCGACCGCGGAGACAGACCATGAGCACTGAGACCATCACCTGGGTCCTCACCCCGGCAGAGTTCGCCGCAACACAGGAGCGCGCCGCGAAGATCAACACCCGCGCAGCGAAGCGCGGCTTCACCGGCCGCCTCGAGGTCACCGGCGTACCCCGCGAAGTCACCGAGACCGACGAAGCAGGCCTGCCCCGCACCCGCACCGTCGTCGACGCCCGCATCACCGGCGAAGCACCCAGCTACAACGGCTGGAGCTTCCTCGCCGCCGTAGACAGCATCGAGACGGCAGACGGCCACGACTTCATCCTGCGTACCGCACCCGGTATCGAGGAGTCCGGCGTCGACCGGAGCCAGCTGGTCGCCGGCCGCTGCCAGCACTGCAACACGATCCGCACCAACCGTCGCTACACCTACCTCGTCCGCAACGACGAGACCGGGCAGACCGTCCAGGTCGGCTCCACCTGCATCAAGGACTTCACCGGCTGGCAGGGCAAGCCGATCTTCCTCAGCGTCGACGAGATCTCCGAACAGCTCGAGGACCACATCGGCGGACTCTCCGCCGGGCGCCCGGAGTACTCGCCGGAGACGATCATCGCCGCCGCCTGGGCGATCAGCCGCCTCTTCGGCTGGGTGCCCGCATCCGCCACCGGCCGCACCTCCACCCGCGACCTGGTCGTCAGCTATCTCTTCGGGACCTCTCGCGGCGATCGCGAGCTGCAGCGCGACGTCGCCCCGCACATCCCCGATGCCGCCCCCACGGCGCGCGCGATCATCGCGGCTCTGCTCGAGGGGCTGGATGGCGCCGGCGACTACGTCACCAACCTCCTGGTGTGCCTGCGCGCACCTCACGTCGAGCACCGCCACTTCGGCATCGTAGTCTCGGCGATCGCGGCCTACGAGCGGATGACCGGTGCGACCGCGCAGCGGAAGGCGGAGGCCGAGGAGCGGGCCCGCCAGCAGGCGCAGATCCGCTACGCCGGCAACAAGGGAGAGAAGATCACTGTCACCGGCACCATCACCCGCCTCATGCCGTTCAGCGGCAGCTACGGCTACACCCCCAAGACGACCATGCTCGTCATCGTCGAGGGCGCCGGCATCGCCGCGAAGATGTTCACCGCCGCCAACTGGGCGTGGGAAGTCACCCAGGGCGACCAGGTCGTCATCGCGGGAACAGTGAAGGACCACGAGGAGTACAACGGCGTCCAGCAGACCGTGCTCACCCGCCCCAAGCTCGTCAGCAAGGCTCCGACAGCTGCAGCTGCGCAGGACGCACCCACCGACGATTGACAGATCCCACGCGAAGAGGGCCGGCGCGATCTCGCCGGCCCTCTTGCATGCCCCGCCTCATCGAGATATCCTAATGAATGTCAGATTCACTATTCGAGGAAGGAGCCTCCGCCAGATCACTGGCTACCGCACCCGGGATGTCCGCGAAGACCCCGCTGCAGCGCCTATATGACGCAGAGGGCCCGTCGCATCCGCGACCGGAAGCTCTGAACGATCGATACGCGCCGCCTGGTGCTGAGGACTTACTGCCATGACTCGAACCGCGCTCACCATCTACCTCGCCGATCCCTCGCCGGACGCGCTGCCCCCGACTCCGATCCTTATCGACGAGAACTACTACGTCCGCGCAGGGCTCGACGAGCGCAACGGCGCCCGCCTGGTCGGATTCAGCCCGCGCATGGCCATCGCCGTCAGCGTCTGGGCACACCAGGCGATCCGCAACCCCGCCGCAGCCATCGGGCTGCAGCCGAGCTTCATCCTCGAGGGGCACGTATGGCGCCACCCTCTCCTGGTGGCCAGCCTCACCGTCCGCGATCAGGGCAGCGTCCGCGTCGTGATAACTAACACCGCCGACCACAGCACCACGACGCCCTACAGCGGTGATGACGAGGCAGTCGCCGAACGGGTCGCCGCGGCCTGGGGTGCCCTGCCGGGCTTCACCGCCAGTGTCGTCAAGCGCCCCTCAACCGTCACCACACTGCCGCAGCGCACCAGCACCCCTTCTACCCTCGAGACCGGATCCCTGGAGAACTGATGCACACCCTGACCACGACCCCGCGCATCACTCTCCAGCGGCACGCCACCATCCAGGAGTCGCGGACTCCGATCGGGTCCGGTCGCTCACACCTGGCTGAGACCCTCGTCGATCTCGCGCAGTCCGCCGATCGTCAGGCCGCTCGCGCCGTCGACGTCGACGTCGACGTCGACGTGACCATGAGCTCGCAGCTGTTCATCCTCGGCGACCAGCTGCGCACGATGGCACATCACGTCGACCAGAACAACGATCGCGACGCAGCCCTCACGCTGCTTGATGACGCCCGGGTCCGCGTGGCCCGTGCCATGGTCCGACTCGACGCCCGCGAACGTATGTCCGCGACGCCGGCGCCGGACTCCGTATATGACGTAGGAGACCCCAACGACGTCCGATCCTCGAACGCCGCTGTAGCCCCCTGATCGTCAGGTCACTACAAAGGAGAAGAGATCATGTCCACCATCCAGGCACCCGCACCCACCGACACCACCGTGTTCGTCGGAACGGTCAGCTCCCCGCCGAACGTCATCCGGTTGCTGCCCGATCGCCGCGCTCACGTGTCTTTCCACCTCGACACCGGCGACGCTCATGGCGTGAACGTCCACGTCGACGGATCACTCGCCGAGCTCGCACGGATCACCATCCACCGCCGCGACCACGTCACGGTCACCGCGGCGAAGGTGTACCGCAGGAACTCCACCCAGCGCACCCCCGATGTCGACGCCCAGGCGTTCGACCTCATCCCCGCCTGAACCCAGCGCGGAAAACCCGAGAAGGAAACCCCATGGGCCGCATCTACACCGTCAACGGCAAGCCGATCGACATCGACGACACTACCGCCGTCCAGGCACTCAGCAACGAAGAGTTCACCGAGCTGTTCACGCTCGTCAAGGACACGGCACCCGTCGACGGCGAGCACGCCATTCCCCCAGTGCGCGTTGATCGGGAGCCCGGTGAGGGATTCATCATCACGCCTCGGCCGACAGTGCTCCCGGCCGAGGAAGCCCCGGAGGAGCAGTCGTGATCCCGCCGTGTGACTTCGAGGACGCGAGCATCTTCAACATCCTCGCGACGTTCCGGCGAACGACCTGCGGGATGGCAGCGGATGGGTTGCTCGCGTACCCCTACCTGCTGCAGTGGATCTTCGGCATCGTCTTCGCCATCACTGCCCTCGTCGCCATGCTGGCCTTACTCCCCGTCAAGAACTCTCGACCACTGCTGCAGATCGCACGGTGCGCATTGACCGGAACCGTCTGGTTCCTCTTGCTCCTCTTCGGCGATGTCGCACGGATGATCATCGGCCGCGAGTTCGTGCCGGCGATCGCGGATGCCGTCCAGCAGATGGGATGGACCTGGGCCGGAATCCTCTACCTGTTCATCCTGATGCTCGTCGGCGCCATCGTCCTGGTCGCCCTCGTCCCCGCAGGGTGGATCTACCTGCTGGTCCGGATGGGCAGGCCGAAACGCACGATGCCGGTGCACATCTCGGAGCCTGCTGCCGCTCCGCTGGCGGCGGCCGCGGCCTCTGAGCTTCCGCGATGGGGCGGGCGGCAATGAGCGCCAGACGCCTCGTCGCCCGTGCCCGTCTGTTCTTCGAGATCTGACGGGCACCGCCATGTGCGACGACATCGATCACGGCGGACGCCGCTGCCCCTCGTCAACCGCCGACGGACAGCGGGCACGGCGTGCGCAGAAGCGCGAGCAAGATGCCGACGATCGCCTGCAGGCATTCATCGGCGCGACCCCCTTCCGACCCGAATCGGGCGACCTCATGCGGATGAGCTCACGACCGAGCTACTACGACAACGACGAGTGGATCGAATACGACGAGTCGATGCATCTGTCGGCTGAGCGCCACGGCGTGGAGATCATCGACGCTCGCAACGCCGCGGGACTCTGGGAGGGCGAGTCGGAACCAGCCGGCGCCTATCTTGTCCGCGCCGAACGCTTCGAGGACATCACCGCCTGGGCCGGCGAAGTTGCCGGCAGGTACAACCAGGACGGCGTCATGGCCGGATACTTCACCCCGGACGGTCCCGACCAGGTCCTCTCCTTCACCGGTGACGCGGTCGACGACGAGCGCGTCGAGTCCGTTCTGGAGACGCTGCGAGCTGCAGATGTTCCGGGCGGACGCCTCTACGACGGCCGCCTCGAGATCGCCGTCCAGTCGGCATACCCGCTCCCGCCTGCAGCCGTCGACATCCTGTCTCGTCGACTCGGCACGACAGCGGAGACCGCACCGGCGAGGGTCGAGTTCATCGACGCGACCGAGGATCACCGCCGGCACACACCGATCAAAGAGATCCAGATGCTCCGGCAGAACTATGCCGACACGCACGGATTCCCTCGCCGGCAGCGGATGCCTCACCTGACCGAGCAGGACGACATCGCTGCAGCTCGCGCCTACGACGCTGCACCCCATGAGCCGCGGCATCCGCGCGTAGCCCGGTCCTACCGATACTTCCGCCAGCACATCGCCGCGCAGTGGGACATGCTCGTCGACGCCGGCTACACCTTCGATCCCTGGCATGGCGACCAGGAGCAGCCCTACAGCGACTCCGCGGCAATGCTCGCGGATCTCCGCGACAACAAGCACCTCAGCTACTTCCGAACTGACGTCTCCCAGAACACCGAAGGCGCGCTGCCGCCGGACCACCCGATGGCCTCCATGGTGACGGTCACCATGCCTTCCGGAGAGCGCCGGCGCATGGTCGCCAACGACGTCTTCCGCGCCGTGCACGACGCCCTCGCCCATAGTGAAGGACACCAGTTCGGACCGTTCGGAGAGAAACGCGCCTGGTGGACTCACCGAGCCTGCCTGCCCCGTGAAGCACGCCTGGCACTGTGGAACGAGACACGAGCTCAGAACTGCTGGACGAACGCTGGCCCCCACATGACCGCCGTCGACGGGGCCGGGTCGCCCCGTCTACTGAACCGTAGCGACGGCGGGTGGCTCCCCCTGACCCAACGCCCCTACGCCGAGCAGAAGACCGTCCGAGTGCACCCCTCGCTGCTGTAGCGGCTACTGACCCCGCTGCGTGTACAGGTCCATCACCTGCTGAGGGATCCGGCCGCGGTCAGACACCGCATGCCCTTGCTCCCTCGCCCATGCGCGAACCGCATCCAGATCTGCGGACGCACGACGCCGCGCAGGCTTCGCCGATGCCCCGACACGACGGGCCGCGGAGATGAACGGCTGCAGCGCCCCGTGCAGCTGCTCAGCGTGGGTGCCGCTCAGGTCGATCTCGTACGACTTCCCGTCGACGCCGAAACGGACGGTCTCGCCATCGTCCGGATCCAGGACCTGACCGTCCAGGTCGTCGACGAGCTGGTGGATGATCTTCTGCGCCATGAACAGAACGCTACCGGCGCCGCGGACTCCAGAACGGATCTTCCAGCCGTGGCGCTTGACAGTGTCGGTGGCACCGCTTACTCTAATGAATGTCAGATTCACTAGTTGTTCGCCCGAGGAAGGCCCATCATGACCACCACGAAGACCCGCCGCGCCCCCCGCCGGACCGCTGAGGAGCGCGCCGAGGAAGCCAAGCTCCTGCACGACCGACTCACCACCCAGGTCGCAGCCCTCGCCGACTCCGACGCCTGGAAGTCGTTCCTCCGGCTCTCCGGGGTCGCCCGCAACCGCAGCCTGAATAACCAGCTGCTCATCCTCTCCCAGCTGCCCACCGCCACCATCTGCCTCGGCTACCGCCAGTGGGAGCAGCTCGGCCGCCACGTCATCAAGGGACAGAAGTCGCTGTCGATCTTCGGCTTCTCCCGCAAGACGGTGACGGAGACCGACGAAGAGTCCGGCGAGGAGAACACCCGCAGCTGGAACCGCTACCCGATCCTGCGCGTCTTCGACATCTCGCAGACCGAGGGCGATGACCTGCCCGTCACGCTCCTCGAGGGCGACGACGACGCCGGGATCTTCGACCGGGTCGCCGAGGTCCTCCGCGGCCGCGGCTGGGACGTCGCGCTCGAGGAGATCGCCACCCCGGGCCTGAACGGCTACACCCGCTACGACACCCGCGCGGTGCGCGTCAACGTCGCCCTCTCCCCCGCGCAGCGCGCCAAGACTCTCCTCCACGAGGCCGGGCACGCCACCCTCCACACGCCGGAGGACACCGCCACCCCGATCGCGCACCGCGGTCAGATCGAAACCGAAGCCGAGTCGGTCGCCTACGCACTGGGCTCCATGCTCGGCATCGACACCTCCGCCTGGTCGATCGGGTACGTCGCCTCCTGGTCCGACGGCGACGTCGACCTCATCCGCGCTACCGCCGCCAACGTCCAGCGGGCCGTCGCCGATCTCGGTGACGCGCTCCTCGGCGAGAAGCCCATCGGGGCCGCTCTCGCCGGGTGAAACATCCGGAGGGGCGGGACGCCATCCACCCGCCCCTCCGGATGTCCGCGAAGGACCCGATATCGGGCCTATATGACGAGGAAGACCACCCCAGGAGATGACATGACCACGAACCGCACACTCATCCGCACCGCTACCCGCATTCTCACCGGGCGCAACATCTTCACCCGTAGCGCCCGCCGCATCCTCGGAGCCGGCGCGGTCCTCCTAGTCTTGCTCGTCATCGGATACTTCATGCTCTCCGGACGCGAACTCCCCTCGTTCCAGCCGGGCAGCTCTCCCGTCTTTCCTGCACCAGCTGTCCCAGCTGCTCCCAGCCCAGACGACGGTACGCCGGCGGCGCTAACCCCCGAGGCCGGTCAGGCGCTCGTGCAGCTCGACCAGCTCACGATCGCCGAACCGCTGCAGACCCCGTACAACCGCGACGCTTTCGGGCAGCGATGGGCTGACGTCGACCGCAACGGATGCGACACCCGCAACGACATCCTGCGCCGGGACCTCGTCGAAGTGACCACCAAGCCCGGCACCCGCGACTGCGTCATCCTGACCGGCACCCTGCATGACCCATACACCGGGACGACGATCTCCTTCACCCGAGGGCAGGGTACGAGCGAGCTCGTTCAGATCGATCACGTCATCCCGCTGGCCTGGGCTTGGCGCAATGGCGCTGCCGATTGGACCGACGAGCGGCGCGAGCAGTTCGCGAACGACGCCATCAACCTTGCCGCCGTCGACGGCTCGGCCAACCAGTCCAAGAGCGACCGAGGCCCCGCCCTCTGGATGCCGCCGGCGTCCGGCTACCACTGCAGCTACGCCATCGGCTTCGTCCAGGTCCTCGACAGCTACGACCTCACCGTCCCTACCGAAGACGCCACCGCGCTGCGCTCCACGCTCACCAGCTGCAGCACGACCGAAGGGAACTGACGATCATGGTCGACCAGATGACGGATCTCATCGTGGGCAGCATCTACCAGGGAGGCGCCGAGGGCCGACGCGCGCCGGCACCCGAGAGCCCCACCCGCACTGTGCTGCTCGCCAAGATCGCCGCAGCTCGCATCGCGGCCTGGGACAGCGAGCAGGAGAACGCGCTCGATGCGCTGCTGGCCGTGCTCGACTGGCACCGCCCGACGCAGATCTGGAAGCAGGTCTTCAAGCCCACCTACATCGGCGATCGCTACCTCGGCGTCGGCTGCCGGTCCTGCAACTGGCGTGCCGCCTCGGACTGTCCCACGGTGCGCGCGATCGCCACGGCGTTCCGCGTCACCCCCGAGCCCTGGATCCCCGGACGTCAGGACGATGCATCCGCTCTCTCGAGCGGCCTGGAAACCGTCGCCCGTCAGGCCGTCATCGAGGTTCTCGACGCAGCCGTCACCTCTCGCGCCCTCGCGATCGGTGATCCTTCCCTCCGCCAGGAGGTCACCGCCGAGGCGACCGACTCGGTCTGCCAGCTCTTCACCGACTTCCTCAGCGAACCCCGCTGAGCATCCGAACGGAACCGACCATGATCCAGAAGCTGCGCAGCGTCACCATCAGCGACGAATCCGGCGTCGACTACACCGACCTGTTCGCCGACATCGCCCTCGATGACTACGAGCTCATCGGCGATCACACCGGCATCCGCTCCGTCGACGCCAACATCCCCGCCGACCCATTCGCACCACGCGCCAACGAAGTCGGCCCCCTCGGCGCACTCCTGGACCGTTGGCTGCAGTCGCAGGCGCAGTCCGACACTCGAGCAGGCTGGCAGTACCTCGACGTCTACGACGTGCACACCATCGCATTCACCGACCACACCACCGAGGACCGTGTGCAGTTCATCAACATCCTCGGCGAGATCCTCAACCAGCGCCGCGGCTATCGGCTGCGCGTCCTGGCCGATACCCTCGACCTGCTCATCTCCTTCGACCTGGAGCAGACCCGATGACCCTCCACCTCCCCGACTGGCCCACACTCGCAGCCGGCGACCGCGTCCTCATCCGCGATCGCGCCACCGCGCTCGAGCGGATCACCACCGTCGCAACCTCACTCCCCGATGCCGAGGGCGAAGGGCCCGGTTTCATCGACGACACCGGCGCCACCATCCGGCACTTTCACTTCACTGCCCGACCCGTCGCACCCCGCAGCGAGCACCCCCTGCAGGCCGACGTCGACAAGATCTTCTGCGAGCTCACAGGCCCGCAGACCTACAGCGGGAGAACCCTCTCGCGGTAAGATGAGACCGGCACCCGGCCGTTGAGGAGATCCCTCCTCGAGAACTAGTGAGTCTGACAATTTGCCAGTCCTCCGGCCGGGTGCCTTTTCTATGCCCAGCTGTCGGATGCCGCCTTCAATCGGCCGTCTCCTCAAGCAGCTCCATCCCGGCCCGGATATCAGGTCTCCAGCCGAGCAACTCGTCGTCGACGTCGTAGACGTCCCAGCCATCCTTCGCACCCGCTCGGAGCGTGCCGGCGAACTTGCGGTTTGTCGCCCACGTCACCTTGTGCGCACCCGTCTGAATGTTCAACGAGGCGCGCATCCGGCCATGGAGGGTGACGCCCGGAATGATGACGCGCGCTGTGGGTCGACCGGGCTCCGCCACTGTTTGACGCGTTGCTGATGTCCCCGTGTGCGGAATCGCCGTTGGGCTGGCAGCTGTCACCGGATCCTCTTCGGCCGCGGGTGGCTTGTCGGGGAAGACGTGCTGGTCGATTTCGACGATGAGGCCGGAGATCGCGAACACGAGCAGGAGCACGATCATCCACCCCTGCGCGTACATCGCATCCACTCCCCCGAACCCGGCGAGCCCGGCGACGACGAGGAGCAGGGCGCCGGCGACGGCGTAGCAGCCGTTCTTGAAGAGGATCACGTCTCAGAGCGTAGGCGCGTCGACGGACCCATTGACTCACCTAATGAATGTCACGTATATTAGTGAATGTCAGATTCACTACCTCTTGAGGGGGCTCATCATGCGAGCACTACCTGTCAGCCGTGACGTCATCGACCTGCTCGTCACCGCGGCATTCATCAGCACCACCGCCTACCAAGACCAGCACCAGACACCAGCGCAGCTCGTCGCCGAAGCTGACCGGATGGGTCAGCTGCTGTGGGACGAGAACCACCGCAGCGTCAGCTTCGCGCACATCATCAACCTCCCGGCGCCGTCCTACACCTGGCAGCCGGTCTTCGAGATCTCCTACGAGATCGACGTCGAGCAGGCGCTGCAGATCGAACGCTGCCGGCTGTTCTTCGCGGAGGTCAGCTGCCAGCATCACGGCTGGGACGGCTCCGAGGCCCGAGCATTCACCGACCGGCTCGGGCACGCGATCGATCGCCACCTCGCCGGCCACCGGATCGTCGACTCTGCCGAGCATGCCGGCGTCCTCGAGTACGAGGGCCTGTCCCGCGCGCTCGAGGAGTGGGAACGTCCGGTCGGGTTCCGCCACCGCCTCACCGCCGACGCCGCCGCAGCGGTCGTGTGACCGGGAGCTGATCATGGACCTCACACTCACGCACACCGCAGCGGACGGCACCATCCTCGAGGGAACCAGCCGTGGCGACGCCGCAGGGCGCATTCTCCGCGGCCGCGGTTGGCGATTCAGTCGCGCCATCACCGCCTGGTACATCCCGTACTCGCGCGATCGCGAACCCAAGCAGCACCTCATCGACACCACCGTCCAGGCACTGCAGTCCGCCGGCTTCACCGTCGACGTCACGATCGACACCACCCGCCGCGCCGCCGCGGAGGTCGAAACCGACCGGGTCGACCGCGAGGCTGCCCGCGCCGAGCATCTCGCCCACCGCGCTGACCGCAAGCTGCAGGCCGCCGACGAGCAGGAGGCCCAGGCGCTTGCCGCGCTCCGTCGCGTTCCGCCCATGGGAGAACCGATCAAGGTCGGGCACCACTCCGAGTCCGGGCATCGCACTTCAATCCGGAAGGCGGATGCTGCGATGCGTCGCTCCGTCGACGCCGACGCGGAGGCGACCCGCGCACGAGCACGCGCCGAGCTCGCCGCCCACGCGACCGACCGCCGGTACGAACCGATCGCCGTGGCCAACCGCATCGCGCGTCTCAACACCGAGATCTCCGCCTGCACGAAGAAGCTCGACGGCTACTCGCACACCTTCGCGGGCGGGTACATCGAGACCTACCCGCCCGCCCACGGCGCCTACGCGCAGCGGCTCACCCGCACCCGCGACGCCGCCGTCGACGAGCTCGCGTACTGGGAGGCCATCCGCGCCGAGCAGATCACCTCCGGCCAGGTCACCGAGTTCACCCGCGATAACGTCCACCGCGGCGACTGGATCCTCTACTCCGGCGCTTGGTGCCTGGTCACCCGCATCAACCCGAAGAGCGTCTCCGTGCGTACCCCGCACGGTGCCACTGGCACCGTCCCGTATACCCACATCCGACAGCACCGTCCCGCCTCGACAGGAGCCACCTCATGAGCATCGCCGCACGCCACCATCGCACCGCGGCGAAGCTCGCCGACGCACAGATCCAAGCAGCCTTGTTGCAGCGCCTGACCCGGATCCTGATCACGCTCGCCACCCTCGCGCTTGCCGTCGGTGGCGCCTGGGTGGGGATCGTCTTCCACGAGTACATCGACCGGATCATCATCACGGCCGTGGCCCTGGTGGTCGTGCCGTACGCGATCTATCACGTGGTGCGGTTCTTCCGGGATACCGACGACGAGTGAGCTGAGCGTGCCGACCTACAGCGTTCAGTGGAGCCAGACGGCGACAGTCACCGCGACCGTCACGGTCGACCTCGACGTGCTCGCGCAGTGGGCGGCGGATGCCGGCGTCGCGACGCTGCAGGACGGAGAGGTTGCATCGGCCAGCGCTCAGGTGCTGCGAGGGTCGCTCGAGCACAACCGGCACCTGCGTGAGCATCTGATCCGGTTGTGGGCTGCATCTCACGTCTGAGCACCACGCACAGCGAGGCCCCCGCCGGTTCGTCCGGCGGGGGCCTCGCTCATAGTCAGACGAGTCGAGCAGCGAGCTCGTCGATCTTGTCGGGACGGAACCCCGACCAGTGGCCTTCGTCTGTCACGACGACGGGGGCTTGCAGATACCCCAACGCCTTGACCTGCTCGACGGCCTTGGGGTCCTCCGACAGGTCGTGGATCTCGTACTCGACGCCCTTCGCGTCGAGGGCCCTGTATGTCGCGTTGCACTGAACGCACGAGGGCTTCGTATAGACCGTGACTGCCATGGACTTCACCTCCTTTCTAGACTTGCGGATTTGAGCATCCCGCGAACCTCAGACGCGGGCCGTCTCCCGGCGTTTCGCCCACACCCCGATGGCGATCGCGATCAGCAGGAATGCGGCCAGCACGAGGATCTGCACGCCGCCCAGGCCGATGCCGTCGGCGAACGGGATGATCACGGCCGATCCCTGCTCGAGGAGATGGAACTGGAGCATCCAGTCCCGGACCGGGGCGAGGATCGCGCCGGCCGAGATCACCCCGGTGACGAGAGCGAACGAGACGACGAGGCAGATGATGATCCAGTCGTCGGTGTTGTCCTTCTGTCCTTCCATGACGGTCGTCCTTCCTCAAGCCCGCATGAGCTGGTGATCGCGGGTTGTTCCGTCGACGGGGATCCGGACGGCGAGGTTGTCTCGCATGTCAGCGGACAGCAGTTCCATGTCCGGTGTGTTCGCGCCGAGCAGCACGTGGATCTTCGCCGAGCGTGCCAGGCTCAGCAGGTCGCGGAGCTGTTCGGTCACTGCCCGGGCTTCCGGTTCTGCCCGCGCGGCACGAGTGAGAGCCTCACCCTCGTCGACGACGAGCAGGATGGGATCCAGCGTTTCCCTCGAGGAAGGGTCGGACATCAGCTGGGAGTAGCGCTGCTCCATCAGCACCCAGATGTCGGTGATGATCTCCTGCTGCTTCTCGATCGTGTCTCCCCGCTGCACCGACCAGCCCGCAGCGGAGAAGTCTGCGGCGATGTTGCTAATGAGGGTGGCGCGCTCTTCGGTCGTTCCTCCGACGGCGATGCAGTGCGCATCGAGCGCGGGACGCCAGGTCGTCGGCGGGGTCGCGGCCGCGCGGATGGGAACGGTGAAGAGGGTGTAGTCGTTGTTCGTCATGGTTGCTGCTCCTTCGTGTTCAGGCATCCTGCGGGTGCCGGTAGGTGAGGACCTCGTTGTCGGCGACGGTCAGCAGACCGTCCTCGCCCGACTCGAGATCGCGGTATTCGATGGCAAGCTGCTCGTCGTCGACGACATCGGGCTCGATCCCTTCGATGACGCCCCAGAGATCCAGGGCGAGATCGATCGCGACGAGATCTCCGACCTGCAGGTCGGCAGCCGGCCCTTCCTCTGCACCGAGATATCCGTCGTCGGAATCGGATGCGGTGTCGTCACTCACGTCGTCCGGGTCTTCCTCGACGAAGCGGACCCGGTCGCGGCTGGTGAGTGAGATCACGTTGGACGGTTCCGGCGGAGTCACGACCGAGACGAAGTCGGGATCGAACGGGCCGATCTTCGCGGCGAGCCACTGGTAGTAGTCCGGGTCGATCGGCACTTCCATGTCCTCGTCGGCGTATGACGGTTCCGGATCCACGATCATCGACCGGCCATAGCGCGCTTCGCCTGGACGCAGCGTGTCGAGGTGTGCCCACTCCTCGACCTCGTCGCGCTCGAGCTTGGCCGGGTCCGGGGTGTAGTAGGCCTGGATCTCGACGGGCAGCGACTCGGCGTTGAGCGTGACGCCGCGGCCGCGCTTGTTGCGGGGGATCGCGACGCCAACGGCGAAGCTGTCCCACATCATGTTCGCGCCCTGTGGGGAGAGGCGACCGAAACTGACTCGGGCGCCGAAGTTGTCGCGCATCTCGCCGCCGAGGAACTCGACGTCGGGGCGCTGCAGGCCGAGGAGCATGTGGATCTTCGCCGAGCGGGCGAGGCGGGCGAGGTCGGAGAGCAGCTCGAGCACGGGTGCCTGTGCAGGAGCGCCCTTCGGCTTGACGGTTTTGTACCACCGCTGCACACGCGCTTTGAAGGTGGCGTACTCGTCGATGATGAGCGCGAGGGGTTCGAAGTCCTCGAGACGGGCCTTGCCTTCCTCGAGGAGGGAGTACCGCTCTTCCATCAGCTCGTGTGCGGCGTGCAGCATCCGCACCTGGTGTTCGACGCGGGCGCCGACGAGCTCGACGTTGGGCCAGTCGCGGAAGCCGGTGAACTCGATGCGCTTGCCGTCGATGACCCAGATCCGCCAGCCGGCGTGTGAGAGGTGCGTGAGGACCGTGTGCTGGAAGGAGGTCTTTCCGGATCCGGTTCCACCGATGACCAGGCAGTGCGGGGATACGGACGGCTGCCAGTGCTGAACGATGCCGTCCTCATCGATGCCGATAGGGATCATGAACTTCTTGTAACTGGCGTGGTTCAGTCCGAACGCAGCGCCGGGCACCGTGTGCTTGATCATGTCGGGCATCTGCGGACGCAGCTGGAACTTGACCAGGTCCGCCTCGAGATCCCACTTGGCTCGCCACCGGCCAGGGAGCATCGCGTTGATCGTCTTCTCGATCTTGAGCCGAAGGGGTGGACTGGACATCCGGGGGCCAACGTTGTGCTTGACCTCGATCTCCTTCACAACACCCTCCTCCTCAACGATGGAGAGCGAGGCGGAAGGGTCGATGATCTGCTTCACCACATCGACGGCGCGCTGATGGTCACGGCTGACAGGCTCGGCCGTCGGTGCGATCTCGACGACGAGGACGCACTTGCGTGGGTCATGCTTGCGGACCTGGTAGGTCTCCCCCAGCCGTCTCTCGAGCGCGCCGAGGATCTGTTCGACGAACCGTGGATCGTCGTCGACGACCTGAGCGGCATATCGGATTCGCACACGGCTGGGTGTGCCGACCCATCCCTTCGTCCATCGCAGCGGCTGCACGAGCTCACGGCTGATCTCGTTCGCGGAGAGAAGAGGAAGGATCGCCTCGACGGCAGGATCCATCACTCCCTCACGCTGGAACTGTCTCACTCCAGCCGCGATCGCCAACCCGGCGACCAGCACGGCCCCCACCCAGATGAGCGGGACCAGGTCCGTGAAGGGGAAGTAGACGTTGACGGCTGTGACCAGAGCTGCGGCCGCGAGGACCAACAGACCCGGGACCAGACCATTCAACTGTCGGCGCGGAAGCAGCCTCACCCCGGACTGTCCGAGGTGCGGTGGTCGCGCCGGCGGTCGCGCAGTGCGTGTCGCCATGATGACCTTTCCGAGCCGACGACCATCGCCAGCTCTACGTCATATAGGCGGCGTGATCGCGCACTCGCGGACATCGCTCATTCCCGAGGCTCATCACAGCTTTGACGCACTCGTGATGTCCCCTGGCGATACGCCAGCGCTTCTGATCTACCCGGTGGGTCAGTGGTGGCCGATCGGTGGATGTCCGGCACGCATGGTGGCACGTCTCCGCTACATCAACCGGTGGATCTCCGGGAGCCCTCCGCTTGACACCAGTGATAGGATTGCCCGGGACTAGGCCCAAAGGGTCGACGGACCCGGGCAAACCCACCACCGGCGTAGCTATTTCCATACCGACATGCCACCGGTAGTCGTCCTGCTACATCACCGCTGATCCACCGGGAATCATGCGGCGCATGCCCGGTGGACGGTCTGGGAGCACGGTCACCCTCGTCGTCGGGACACCACCGACATCACCGCTGCGGCCCACGATCGCGGGCACCTCTTGTGCGGACGCGGGCTGCGGCCGCCGGCACATTCAGCTGGGGTTGTCGTCCTGCTGGCTCGCTTTCGCCTGAGCCTCTTCACGGCGGCGAGCCCATTCGGCGCGCTGCCATTCGCCTTGCCGTTCGGACGCGACTCGATTGATCCCGCGTGCACCTTCGGGTGCCGGCGGGAAGGGCTGGCCGTCGTTGTGCAGCTGCTCGAGGCGTTCGGCCTCCTGAATGAGCACGAGCTCGACGAGGGCATTCAGCGAGGGAGCACCATCCTCGAGCTCCTTCGTGCCCCACCATGCCGCCTTGAGTCGATCCTGCAGGGCGGCAGGCAGATAGTACGCGATCGTTCGATAGCCGGTCGCGGTGGTTTTGGCTGGGCGTCGGCGCGCAGCACGTGGGGAGTCAGAGTCAGGCACTAATCACCGTCTGGAAATGAAGGGGGCTGCCCCCTTCGGGTGGGGGTGTCTGTAGCCTACCCGCCTGGTTTCCGCTCCCCCACTGCCGGTTTCCATATCGGGAGATCCGCGGAATACCGTGGGTTTCCAGGTCGATAGGTCAGCCGCGGCGGCAGCTGCCATCTGCGGGGCACAGCTCGATGCCGTACAGCCGCATGAACGCTTCCGGATCCACCCACCCGGCTGGTCCGCCGAGCGCTTCGGAGCGCTGCAGGGACGCGACCTGCGGGTTGGTGTTGTTCTCGACGTTGATCCTCAGGTCCAGGTGGCAGCCTCCGGAGGGCGGGACGTTGCCCACTGCTCCGATGCGCTGGCCGGCGGTCACGGTGTCTCCCACGTTGACGACCCGGTCGCTCTTGTACATGTGGAGGTAGCTGACCACGAATCCGTCTGGGTGCTTGATCGACAGCCACAGCGAGCTGCTCAGCGTGACCTCTCCGGGAAGGACCGCGTAGACAGGGGAGCCGCAGGGCCCGGGCCAGTGCTGCATGTCCACGGCGGGATGCCAGGAGGAGGCACCGGGAACGGTCACGTCGCGAGGGCCGTACCCGGAGGTGAAGTTGAATCCCGGGTCGAGCGGCAGCGCAGCTCCACCCAGCTCGCCTCCATCGCAGGTGACGGATCCGGATGCGGTAGCGACGAGAGTCTTGGCGGCTGATTCCCACTTGTTGTATGCGTCGGGGAACGCGGAGACCTGGACCTTCTGCGCGGCCACACCGAGCTCCATGCTCTCCCAGCCACGGATGTCGAGGAGTCCTCGAGGAGAACCGCCGTTAGGTCCTTCCGGGCCGCCGAAGAACGCCTTTGCCGAGTACTCGACGTCCATCGTCTCGGCGACCGTTCCCCAGCCTGCCGAGGGCCGTTGCTGGAAGACGCCGAGGCTGTCGTGGTCCTTGCCATCACGATCGTGCGGGATGTTCGCGGACTCGGGGTAGGTGGAGGTGTTGGCGTAGATCCAGAGGTTGGATTCCTGCAGGGCGGTCATCAGTGCGATGACCTGCCCGTTCGTGGGCACTTTCAGCTGCTGCGCGACGGCGATGATCTTCGCTGCGTTCTGGACCTGGGCGGCCTCAAGAGAGACCGTGCGGCCGTTCACCTCGACGTCGACGCCAGCGAGGGTCCCTGTGTTCGGTGTGCAGCTGCCGGATCCTCCCATGGAGGTCGCCACCATGATCATGACCATGGTGGTGTAGCCGGCGAACGCCAGAACGGGCACGAGGATGAGCGAGATCACCAGGAAGATCCATCGCTTCTTCCCGGGGGCCTCATCTTCCTCGAGCGTGGGGTCGGGGGCGGTGAGAACCACAGGTCACCGCCTAGCGGTCACGAGCATCTCGCGCACCGCCTGGCTGCGCGCCGTCGGCGCTGCAGGAGGAAGCGAGGAGATGTCGAACACTGTCGGCCGCGGTGCGGTCGGACGCACGTGTCCGTTGCCGTTGGAGTCGACGACGATGCGGGCTGCGGTCTGAGGCGCCGGCTGCGCGGCGTGCACGGTTTCCCTCGCCACGATCACAGCAGGGTTGCGGCGCTGCTGCTCAGGCTGGGGCGCAGGACCGTTGTTCTCGGCGGCTTTCTTCGCGACGTGGGTTCCTGCCGCGTTGACCGCGCGAGATCCGACCTCGAGTCCGGCTGCGGCGACGAGGCCCGGGACGCCGGCCTTGGCGCCCTTGGCAATGCGGACGGCGGTGAATGCCGCGTCAACGGTCTTCGCCTTCGGCGTCGTGGGTCCGCCAGAGCCTGCAGGAAGCGCGAGTCGGGATCCAGAGCTGCCACCGTTGCTTCCGCCGGTGGGAAGGGCGCCTGCAGTGCCTCCGGGGCCGCCAGGCCCTACCTGAGGGCCGCCGAGTGCTCGCGGGGAGCCTGGGGCCCCTCCAGGGCCGCCCCCGGGCACGTTCCGGAGGGTCCCGATGTCGTCGAGCCCCCGGGAGGGTGTGGAGCCGTAGTTGTTGAAGCTGAGGGACCTGCTGTCGGTCATCTGATCGGGGCGACGCAGCGCTGCCGACGCGATCGTGGTCACGGCGCCCATGGCGGCGACGGCCTTGACCGCGTCCTTCTCCCGGGCACCGTTCTTGCCGATCCCGAAGCGGGAGAGCTGCTCCGCCATCGTCCGTCCGGCCTTCTTCGCGGCCCGCCTGGTCCGCCACATCAGAACCAGGACGACCACGAGGGTAAGGTCGGTGAACAGCGCCTGAGCGATGAGCGGGATGCCGAGGTCGGCGATGCCGCTGATCGCCGAGACGGCGATCTTGAGGACAGCGGCCATGACGACGGCCATCATCGCGATCGCGACCAGACCCATGAAGGTGTCAGCGAGCGAGCGCCACAGGGGGTAGCGGTTGATGGGCAGGATGCCGAGGTAGACGTGCCACATCGTTTTCATGGCGCTGATGAGGAACCCGAGGACTGTGACAAGGAATAGGATCCCGGCGATGAGGGGGAAGCCCAGCATGGTGAACGGGCTCGTGCTGAGGGTCGCGGCGGTGACGACCTGGCCGAAGTTCGGGTTCTCGTTGGCTTTCTTCGCCGCCGGGTCGCAGCCGTTGACTGAGTCGCGCACCTCGTTGCCGCCGGTGTTGATCGGCGCGGCGGCGATCATGGTGTCGTTGAAGCCGGCGGCGCACTGCCCGTCCAGCGTCTTGCCGAATGCGATGGTCTGGGCGGGCACGCGGACGAAGAGGTCGATCAGCTGCGAGCTCACTGCGGCGGTGAGGAGGTGCTCGGTGTCGAGTTCGTGGTTGTTGAAGTCTTCCGCCACGACGGCGGCCGCGATCTCTCCTCCGTACTGCTGCGCGGTGTCGAGGGCGCCGTTGGTGGCGGTCAGGGTGGCGATCGGGTTGGCGAGCATGCCCGTGGCCAGGACGGCGCAGGTGGCGGAGATGAAGACCTCGGACCAACCGCTGGCGTGCTTGCCGACGAGGATGGCGATGCCGGCGACACCGCCGGAGATGACCAGCGCGAAGGGGATCCAGGCGATCTCGCCGAGGAAGTCCTTGAGCAGCTCGGCGATGACACCGAAGGGGAAGGCGATGACGTCGACCCAGGCGAAGCTGAGGAGCCAGTTGCAGAACCAGATCATCCACGACAGAACGGCGACGTGGCCAGTCCAGATCGGGTCGAGCCAGGCGGCGACCAGTGCCTTCTCCCAGTTGAACAGGTCGCCTCGATCGAGCGGCAGCTTGGCGTAGTTCGCCAGGGGTACGCCGGAGCTGTCGGTGATCTCGCCGCCGAGCATGAACGGCACGGAGGCGGTGTCGGCGTGCGCGATGGTGTTGCCGAAGAGGACGATCATCACGTCGATGAATACGACGGTGAGGATGCGAGCCCACCAGGGGTGCACGTGGATCCAGAACCGGAAGCGCCAGAACCCGTTGCTCAGGGCCTGGAAGGTGCGGAGGTAGAAACCGATCATGCGGGCACCGCCGAGGGTGTCGACATCACGGCAAGGCGCCGGTCTTCCCGCTCGGGCAGGGTCTTGGTGAACCGGCCCGGGGTGCCGGACTGGTCCCGCATGATCCCCTCACCGCGGCGTTCCGGTGCGACCTTGCCGTCCGCGCCGAGCGGGGAGAGGTCCTCGGTGACGACGCGAACGAGATCCGGGTCGGCTTCCTCGCCGGTCAGCCAGGTGACGGCGCGACGAGCGAGGGCGACGTCGGTCTGTCGCATGACGTAGCGGGTACGGAGCAGTCCGCGGGTCTGCTCGTCTCCGAAGTCCTCCGGGTCGTGGCTGCCGAGGGCGAAGAACGCGTTGTGCTTGCGGCCGTCGCGGATGCCGATCTTGAGGTCGCGCAGCCCTTCCGGGGACTGAGTGATGTGGTGGCACTCGTCGAGGTAGGCGCCGGCGAGCTCGCCAGGGTTCATGAAGCAGACCTGGCGGGTGATGCCCATGAGCATCGCGTACATGGAACGGCCGAAGATCTTCTCGAGCGGCATCTCCTCGAACAGGTGCGCGAGCTCGAGCTCGGAGCGGTCAGGAAGCGCCAGCCCACGGGTGGAGAAGATGATCGCTCGGGAGTCGAGATCCAGCGGCGGCAGGCCGTCGTTGAAGAGCACCTCGCCGATGTCCTTCGAGGAGATCATGGTCAGCAGGTCCAGCAGCTCGGTGGTCTCCGGGCTGCTCATTCCCTGGAGCTCCTGCATGAGGCGGGCGAGGCTGGTGATGTTGTGGGAGGCGGCGAAGTCGGGCTCCATCAGCTTCGACAGCGCCACACCCTTGGTGTCGCGGGGGCGGATGCCGAGCATCGTTGCGAACAGGCTCTGCACCATGCGGGCGCCGACGCGGGGTCCGAATACGCGCAGCGGGTCCAGAGTCATGGTCGGTTCCATGAGGTCGACCACGGCGGTTCCCTTGCCGAAGCTCGAGGCGAACTGCGCGTACTCGCGAGCCTCTGTACGGTCGATCGCGACGATGCGGCCCAACCGGTCGAGCACGGCGCCGAGGTCGCACTTGAGGAGCACGCTCTTTCCGGCTCCGAGCTCCGCGACGACGCCGAAGGAGGCGTTGGTGTCGGCCTGGATGTTGCCGGCCGGGTCGCGGAGGATCGGCGTGTGCCGGGCGGTGGACGTGTTCGTGCCGAAGCGGAAGCCCTTCGAGTCCCCGAGTTCGTTGCTGACCATCGGGACCCCAGAGGCGAAGTCGCGGCCGGTGGTGATCTGCGCGAGCTCACGGGTGGCCTTGTTGGTGGTCACTCCGGGGAGCATCTGCCACCAGAGGGCCTCCTGGTAGCCGAGCGGGGCCTCGAGGATGAAGTCGGCTCGCTTGTACTCGTCCGCGATGAACTTCGCCTTCGCCTTCGCCAGTTCCGGGGTGGGCGCTCCGACGGCGAACAGGATGGTGCCTTGGACCTCGACCTCTTTGTCGCTGCGGTTGAGTGCGGCGTGGTAGGCCGCGAGCGTCTCTGCCACCTCGGCCAGGTCACTCCCTCCGCCGGTGATGGTGGCTGATCCCTCCTGCTGCAGGTACTGCTCATCCAGGGCGTTCTCTGCGCGCTTGTTGCGGACCTTGACCTCCTCCGCGGGGGTGATTTCCATGCGTACCGCCCAGTCGATGTCGACGTTCGGGAGCTGGTCGACGTGGGAGAGCCACTCCACACCGGGTGACATCCATCCGCCCTTCGGGCCGGACACGAGCGCCTGGATGACCTGGTAGCTCGGCTCTTCGACAGCGGAGGATCCCTGCACCTTGAGGTAGCGGCGCTTGAAGGGGAGGAACTGCTGTCCGCTCTTCGGGTCGATGTCGCTCTGCCCACCCTCATCGATCCACGGGTTGGGCATGCTCGAGGGCATCTGGAAAGGCGTGTAGTCCGCCTCCGCGAACCGGTCCTCGTTGATCGGCGCCGGCGCGGGGACCGGGGCAACGGTGTCTGATGCGAGGCCCCTCTGCTGGGAGTGCAGGGCGATCCACACCTGCTCGGCCGCGGTGGAGCGGGTCGGCTTGAACGCGGCGGGGATCCGGTCCTCGATGTCGTTCGCCATCCGCATGGCCAGGTCGATCTCCTTCTGGCCGGGAAGCTGTACGGGCAGCGACAGGGCATCGCGCATGGCCATGTCGGCGGTGCGGAATGCGCTCATCGCGCGTCCTTGGAGGGAGCCAGCGGTGAGCGGTACGGACAGCCAGAACTCTCGGGTGCCGAGGCGTACGCGCTCCAGCGAGTCCAAGGTCAGGAGGACCTCGTCTCGCCAGTCGGGGGCGTCGTCGATCGGGATCCCCTCGAGCATGCGGTTGACGATCTCTCCCGGATCGAGGTCTGCGCACAGGCCCATCAGCAGCGCCTCACCCCGCAGGCTCTGGAACAGCGCCTGGTGGTGTGCCTTGACGAGTTCCTTCTTCTGCTTGCTCGCGTAGGCGTACGTGAGCGGGCTGAGTCGCCAGGTCGCCCAAACGATGCCAGAGCGTGTCCACATCAGGTGGTTCGTCATCGCGGTTGCGGGGATACGCATCATCGGCCTCGTTTCAGTCGTCAATCGTCGTCGTGTTGGTGGAGGGTGCGGAGGTCTCGGTGCGGGCCTGGAGGAGCATCGCGGTGACTCCGCTGAGGGCGGGCCGAGCTGAAACTGCTGCAGGCAGCGCCTTCGCAGGCTGCGGTGCAACAGGGGCAGGAGTCGGTGCCGTCTCGACGACGACCGGCTCGGTGGGTGCCGGCGCTACGGGGCGGTTCGTCCCGGTAGCGATGAAGCTCTTGCCGGAGGCGCGGTGTGGGGGCCGGATCCTGAGCGCTGATCCGCGGTACCTGCCGGCGCTGCTGCGGGTCATGGCCGTCAGGCCGCCCGTCAGCACGCTGAACAGATTCCGTCGGGTCATCGGCAGGCGTCCAGCCCCCCACGCGGCCACCCAAGCGATTGCGCCGGCGAGAGGGAAGTCGATGAGCGGAGTGCCAGTCCCCCACGCGCTCTGCGTGACGCACGCGACGATCAGCACCACTGCGAGCACAAGGCCCTGGGTGATCGTGTAGGGACCTCCGATGAGCTTCGTGCCGTCGGGGAGACGACCGAGAAGCTTCCGGAAACGGCGGCTGCGCGTGTAGAACCGCGCAACCTCCTTCTCTTCGACTTCGTATGCCATGGCGGAGTCCTTAGGCCGCCAGGGCGAGAGCTGCGGTCGGGGCCGACTCGTACACGACGATCACGGATGCGGTCGCGTTCACGGTCTCTTCCCGGATCAGCCCGCTGACCCAGTTGCCGCCGACGACGGCGAGGAAGATCGCGAGGCCGACTGCGATACCAGCGATGATGACCGTGGTGAAGGCGAACTTCGCCTTGGCCATGACGATGAATCCGACCACGCTGGCGATCAGGATGACGGCTCCCTGGAACGCCGTGGTGGCGTTGGCCATGAGCCCGTTGAACCAATCAAAAAATCCCATTGTCAGTTTCCTTTCGAGTCACCGGTGCCTGTTGGCGTCGGCTTGGGTGTGGGGTTTCCCTTCCCCTGGGTGGGGTTGGCCTGTGGGGCGAGGTCGATGTCCGTGACCTCCCACCGCTGACCGCGACCGGTCAGGGTGAGTGCGTATGTCGCCGTTGTGAGCTGCTCGAGCGGCGTCGTGAGGGTGACGGTCGCCAACGCTCGGGCCGTCTCACCGTCTGCGGGAGCCTCGACGGGGTCTGCTTCGGTACGCAGATCCACGACCTCCAGCTGCGCGAACGGTGCCGGCAGGATCGCGGTGAGGTCCGAGCCCGGTGTGATGAACCTGTCCAGCTCGCCGGATCCGGCCAGATATGCGCCGAGGAACGAGGTGACTGTCTGAGCGAAAGGTTCACCGGCGGCGACGCTGGTGCCGTAGACGAGCGCGGTCGTGTCACCGGATGCCGGAGGGGCGATCGGTGAGGGCAGCCCCACCACCCGGAGTGCGTCTCCGTCGACGGCGACGGCAACCTGGTAGTACCTGCGGGGCGACGTCTCGACGTTGCCTTCCTCTTCCAGGCTGATCTCGCTCACGTTGGCTGCCACGACGACACTGACGAAGGGGCCGCCTTCAACAGGGGTGACGGAGACCAGAGTCAGATCGCGGTAGATGAAGGGCACCTGCGAGAGCTGCCTGATCGCGGTCAGGTCGACGTACTCCCCCAGATCTCCGGGCTGGTCCTTCGTCGCCTTGAGCCACGACCCCACGAACCCGACCGCGTAGGCACCCGCTGACTGCTGCGCGACGGACAGTCCTCCGGGCCCCTGCTCGGTCGGCGCCGCCAGTACCTGCTCCGGCTTCACGAAGTGCATTCCGAGACTCACGACGCCGGCGCCGATCGCGACGTACAGAAGACCGCTGAGGACCTTGCCACTCAGCTCGCGTCCGCGAGTCCAGTTGCTGCCCCGGCCTTCGACGACCTTCGCCTTCTTGGCCTTCGGCTCCTTCACCTCGACCTCGGCCTGATCCTTCTTGCGCCGCATCATGCACCCCCCTGCAGCTCGAGCTCCGTCACCCGTCGCGCGGCCGGCGCAGCATCTCCGAGCTCCGCCACAGCCGTGAGCACATCGCCGTGCCTAGCTGTGTCGAACGGACGATCCAGCACCTTCGCGACGGCGTCCTGAAACTGCTCCTCCGCGCGGATAACGCGGGCCGCATCCGGAACGAATGCGGTCCACCTGCTGTCCTCGTCACCGCTCATCTGGTCGATCACGGTTGGTCCCTTCGGTCGCCTGGTCGGTACCCCGTCATGGGGCTTCACGTCATATAGGCGGCGATCCGAGTCCTTCGCGGACACAAGAACTTCGAGAACTTTGCCCCTCACTCCCCCACGGCAGTCCAAGGACAGTTGAAACCCACGATGATCTGGGGTTTCTAGTACGCCCGCGCAGCCACTTAGTGGACGTGCATCGAGGTGGATCGAACGAGTTCTGAGCGGCCAGTTCTGTTTCCAGGATTCGAACTACAGGCGCTGAGGAACGTGGCCTTCGTCAACCGACGACGTATCCACGAAGGGCCATTTCTTATGTACGTCTCCAGCTCTGCACGCACTCTCGAGCGCGATCTCATTGCCGATTGGAACCGCAACATCGCGGACATCCCCCACACCTACGAGGGGCTCGGCACCTACACCGGCGAAGAGGTTCTCCACCTCATCCGCATGAAGCAGGATCAGGGCGCCCAAGACGGGCTACTGCTTGCTCTGCTCTCCCTCGAGCACGGCGGAGACCGCGTCGCTGGGCAGGTGATCGTGAAGTCGTTCCTGCCGCTGGCATTCCGTCTCGCACGCACCTCGGCAGCAACCCGGGACATCTTCCGCGTCTCCACCACGGATGCCACCGCGACGACGATCAGCGTGCTGTGGGAAGTCATCCACACGTACAAGGTCGACGAGTGGACACACTCGGTCGCCGGCTACATCCGGGGTCAGATGCTGCACGTCTTGGAGACCAGCTTCATCACTCCGAAGGACGTCGAGAAGATCTCCGTCGACGAGCAGACCTTCAACGAGATCGTGGATGTCCCCTCCCTCGAGGATGAGCCCATGGCGGTCTTCCAGGACCTCATCACCGTTCTCACCTGGGCCGTCGACTCCGGCACGCTCCGCCGCGACGAGATCGAGATCCTCGTCCGCATTGAGCTGGCCGTTGGCGACCCCGGCAGCGCACGCGACGAGCTGGCTGAGGAACTCGCTGTCAGCCGCGAGACGCTCAACCGCCGGCTGCACCGCATCCGCACCAAGCTCATGACCGCTGTCAGCGGTGACCTGAGCGCGAAGCTTCCCTACGCATCCCGCCGCAGCTGATCAGCTCGCGGGACCCACGAACGGACAGGGCCTCTGGATGGCCCCTGGAGGCCCTGTCATCTCTTTCACCGCTCCGCTGCACCTAGAACGCCCCGTTAGGCGCTCAGATCGCAGCACAGGACCTCTGAGGCCGAAATGCACACCCACCACTCCCCCTCCCAACGCCCATCCGGCACCTGGCGTCGCACTACCGCTGTAACGTCGGTAGTGCTCCCGGCACGCATGCCAGCAGGCTCAGCGACATCCCTGGCGCAGACCTTGCGCGTCGCACACCGGACACGTTGCACACGCCCCCCGCTGGACTTACGCCTGATCTACCGGGAACAGAGCGGAAACCTCCCGGGCGGTGTAGCGCTACAACTGGCGGCATGTGTAGCGGACGATGTAGCAAGTGATGTAGCGGATGATGTAGCGCTCTGCTTGTGCAGTGCTTACGCAGGGTTGCCGGGTTACATGCCGCTGAGTATCCGACACATATGCGCAAGCACAGCACATCCGTTGCGTAACCCTGGTGCATCTCTTGCGGTCGAATATCTAACACGCTTGCGGACACCAACCGCCATGCTCCCAGCGTCCTTGCGCAGTGCTAACAACAGTTCTGGCGCATCGAATGCACACAGATTGCGGTTACGCTCCGGTAACACTCCCGGAGTGTCATCTATACAACTCCGCTTGCTTAGCGGTAGACTCCCGCACATGATGCGAAAAGTTGCTGGCATATCTGCCACTGAGTCAGCGGTGTCACACCGCATGACTGTTGCCCTATCCACCGCTAGGACCACCGCAGTACAGGCGGTGATCTTGTGAGCATCGCTCAGGCCACGATCCACTTCACCCGTGTGGTGGCGGTTGCCGCGCAGAAGGGCGGAGTCGGGAAGACGACGATCGTCATGATGCTCGCCGCCATCCTGTCTCGCTGGTTCAAGGTGCTCGTCGTCGACGTCGACCCGCAGAAGTCGACAACGAAGTGGGCCAACAGGGGAGAGGAAGATCTTCCCTTCGACTTCGCAGACAGCCTGGACCCTGAGGCTCTCGGAAAGCTCAAGGATCTGCATGAGTACGACGTCATCCTCGTGGACACACCGGGCCACCACAGCGACCGCGACATCCTCGACGCCGTCCTGGACATCTCCGACTTCGTTATCGTCCCCACCGAGCCGACGGCCCTGTCGCTCGACTCGATCCTCGACACCCTCCGCGACCACATCATTCCGAAGGGCTTGCAGTACCGCCTCCTGGTGAACAAGGTGCGCCCGCAGCGTGGCACCGACCACACCGAGTCCTGGCTCGACCTGTTCGACAAGAACGAGTGGATCCCGGGAGAAGTCGGCTTGCCGCGCTTCCGCCAGTTCATCCGCCTGTCTTCACCGGTCGAGGACGCACCGGGCGAGGGCACGGTGGTCACCCAGTTCTACGACAACCGCAAGAACCACAACGCAATCTCCGATTTCGCAGCGCTTGGCACTGAGCTGGCCGCTGCGTGGGCCACTGAGAAGAGGAGCTGACCATGGCAAGGAAGAACCTGGGAGCACTCGTGCAGAGCATTGGCGCTCCGGCCGAGTCACCCACAGCTGAGAAGGCAGAAACCCCGCAACCGGAGGCGCCGGAGACGACGCCCGTAGCGCAGACGCAGGTCGTCGAGGAGACGCCGGCACCCGTGGCGAAGAAACCTGCGCGCCCCACCGCTAAGGCGGCCGCTGAACCGGTAGGGGAGGAGGCTCCAGGAACCAGCGACGCCGCTGCCACTGCCGGCATCCAGGTGATGATCCCCCAGGACCTCAACGACCGCCTGCAGGACTACCTCAAGAAGCGCAAGATCTCCCACGCAAAGCTGCTGATCGAAGCGATCGAGAAGACCTACAAGCGGCTTCCCCAGCTGGTCAACGAGGCGCAAGGGCTCGAGGACGACGACGAGGACGACGACGATCGGGTCTTCCTCTTCGAGCGTCCCGCCCGTGAGCGTCAGCAGACCGCCGGCGCCCCGCGCGCAAAGCACCATGTCCGTCTCACTCCCAAGAACCGGAAGCTGCTGGACGTCGTCACCGAGTACGCCGGCGCCCCGTCCAGGAACTTCATGATCACCGTCGCCTACGACGCATACCTCCCGCCCATCAAGACAGAAAGCTGAGCCCATGAGTACGCCAGACACTGACCGCAAGACCCTCGAGGACGCCGAACAGGCGGTGGAACGCAAAGCCGCCGTGCAGCGGCCGACAAGATCCCGCCGGCGGCCGATGCTCTACGCCATCGGCACAGCATTGATCGTCCTCGCAGGCATCGGCATCTACTTCGGAGTCACCAACACGACCCGGACTGTCAGCGTCATGGCCACGAACACCGACATCGCGCGCGGTGACACCATCACGGTCGAGGACCTCAAGCCGATCGAACTCGCAGGTGGCCAGAACCTCGACGCTATCAAGGCCGCGGACGCACAGGACCTCGTCGGGACCACGGCGCTCGTCGACCTGCCAGAAGGAACGCTGCTGACGACGAAGAACGCGGGGGAGGGGCTTGAAGTCCCCTCATCCTCTTCGATCGTTGGCGTCACGGTCACCAGCGCACAGATGCCCGCCTACCCGCTCGCCGCCGGCGACAAGGTCCGCATCGTCGAAACCCCCGTCAACCAGGGCGACCCGCCCATCGACACCCCGAAGAGCTTCGACGCGGTCGTCTTCACCACGACCTACAACAGCGAAGCCAAGGTGTGGACTGTCGACCTGATCGTCCCGAAGACCCTCGCACCAGACATCGCAGCACGCTCGGCCACCGGCCGCGTGGCCCTGATCCTGGACTCGGCGGGGCAGTAACCATGGCCATCATCACCCTCGCCTCCGTCACGGGCGCACCAGGTGTGAGTACGACCGCGGTTGCCCTCGCCCTGCAGAACCCCAAGCCCACGATGCTCATCGAAGCCGACATCTCCAGGACCAGCAGCATCCTGCCCGGCACACTGCAGGGCCAGGTGCAGCACACCACCGGCCTCACCGAAGCTGCCGTCGCCGACCAGCGCAACGACCTCACCGCGCAGGTCCTGTGGGACCAGACCGTCGAGCTCGCCCCGGACACGGTCCTCGTACCCGGCTTCCGAACCCTCAGCGGCGCCGCCGGAACCACGCCCGGATTCTGGCGTGAGCTCATCCACGCGGCAACACCGCTGGAGACCTCCGGCTGGGACGTGATCATCGACCTGGGCCGCCTGCGCTTCAACGACATCCGGATCCCTCTCATGCGCGAGTCCGACAGCGTCACCCTGCTCGTCGACGGCACGCTGCCCACCACGGCAGCCGTGTTCAGCCACACCCACGAGCTCGACGAGTACGGCCGCTCCGTGCCCCGCGGATGGCTGCTCACCGCACTCGGAGAAGTCGGTCACGACTCCTACGTCGACCTGATCTACACCGAGCGTCCTGAGGGCCAGTGGACCTACCCCAGCCAAGACGCACCCAAAGCCCTCGGCCTCAAACTGCTCGGCAAGCTCCCCTGGGACCCGAAGAACGCCTCCCCGTACCTGTGGGGAGCCAACGGCCCCCGCAACCCCAAGAAGGCACCGTATGTGCGCTCCATCGACGCGCTGCTTACCGCCTACACCGACACCATCGGCGAGCGAAAGCTCAGCCTCGAGATCGAACAGGAGGCCGCCCAGTGAGCACCTTCGACGAGAACGCCCAGCCCGCCGGCGTAGACCCGGCCAGCCTGGATTCGCTTCCGTTCTTCGCGCAGCCGAAGACCCCGCAGCCCACCACGCGAGAAGAGCAGCTCGCCGCGAACCTGACCAGGTCGGCAATGCGACGCGGATCCGTCCCTGCCGGCACGCACCCGACCGAACCCCAGCAGGCCGCCGACACGATACCAACCAGCGCGTTCGGCGCCGCTGCCGACGAGCCGCAGACGCTCGAGGAGCGCAGCGCTCTTCCGTGGGACGACGTCAACAAGATCCGAGACAAGGTCGCACGGGTCCTGTCCGAGACTCTCGCCGAACAGATGAACATGCCCCTCGAGATGCAGAAGCAGCTCGCCCAGGGTCACATCAAGGACAACATCGCCGCCGAAGTCGCCAAGCAGGCCCGGGACAACGTCAGCACCGCGTGGACCACCCGCCTGCAGAACCGCATTCAGCGCGCCGTGTTCGACGCGCTGTTCAACCTCGGACGCCTGCAGCCCCTCGTCGACGAGCCCGGCGTGGAGAACATCCACATCGGTGGATTCGATAACGTCTGGCTCTCCTACGACGACGGCCGCGTCGTCCGTTACGAGCACGCCATCGCCGTCAGCGATGCGGACCTCGTCCAGTCCATCAACCTGCTCGCTTCCCGTGAAGGCAACCGATCCTTCACGACCGCGCGACCCCGCCTGCACCTGGACCTCCCCGGAGGCGCACGACTCGCGGCGATCGCGCACCCCACCGCCGACCGACCCACGATCGTCATCCGAATCCACCGGCTCGTCGACGTCACCCTCGACGACCTGGTCAGGCGCGGCACCCTCACACCACTGGCCGCGAAGTTCCTCCGCGCCGCGGTGCGCGCCGGCGTCTCGATCGTCACCTCCGGATTCCCCGGTGCTGGCAAGACCACGCTGCTGCGTGCGCTCGCCGACGTGATCCCTGCGAGCGAGAAACTCGTCACGATTGAGATGGAGCGCGAGCTGTACCTGCACAAGCTCCCCGATCGGCATCCGCGCGTCGTCTCGCTCGAGTACCGGCCGGGGGAGGGCGAGCCTGGACCTGACGGCAAGCTGCCCGGTGAGATCACGCTCGAGGATCTCGTCGCGGACACTCTCCGCCTCGACACGCAGCGCTTCATCATCGGTGAGGTTCGCGGCCCCGAGATCTACGCGATGATGCAGGCCATGCAGTCCGGCGTCGGCTCCCTGTCGACCCTGCACGCGGCCAGCGGCCACGAGGCCATCGACCGCATGGCCTCGCTCATGCTGTCCAAGGGGCAGAACGTCACCCCGGTGTACGCCTACCGGATGATCGAGCAGAACATCAGTCTCGTCGTCCAGATCGCGAAGATCGTCGACGCTGAGGGGAAGCCGAAGCGCGTGATCACCGAGATCAGCGAGATCCAGCCGGGCGAGGAATCCAACGGGTTCCGCCCGGTGGCTCACCAGCTGTTCCGTTGGGACCGTGCCACGCAGATGCTCCTCCCGAACTCCCAGCCATCGCCCAAGCTGGCCGAGATCCTGCATCACGCAGGCTTCACCGAGACCGATATGAGGGGGGCAGCCTGATGGGTCAGCCACTACTCGCTCTCGCCGTCGTCGTCTTCGTGATCGGCGGCATGGTCCTCCTGTACGCGACCCTCGGGAGGGAACGCGCTGCAGGGACGCCGACGCGGCGGAGGTCCCGCCGCAAGATCCAGGTGACGACGTCGCAGCGGAACACGATCATCGTCGGTGCGGTGATCGGCCTGATCGCTGCGGTCCTCACCGGATGGTGGCTCCTGGTCATCGCCGTACCGACCGCACTGATCGGGATCCCGTGGCTGCTGCGCGCCGGCCCCGAGGATGCAGCGATCGAGCGACTCGACGCCCTCGAGTCCTGGACCCGCAGCCTCAGCGGCCTCACCGTGTCCGGCCAAGGCCTCGAGCACACCATCGAGGCGTCACTGCCCAGCTGCCCAGAACCGATCCGCCCGCAGGTCACTCAGCTTGTCGCCCGGATCAACTCCCGGATCCCGACCGATGTCGCCCTCCAGGCCTTCGCCGACGACCTGAACGACGCCACCGCCGACACTGTCGTGATGCATCTCAAGCTCAAGGCAGATCTGCGAGGCAACGGACTGGCCGCGTCCCTCAAGGACCTCGCTGCAGCGATGTTCGAGCGCATCAAGGCTCGTCGCGATATCGAGGCGGAGCGCTCCGGCCACCGCAACGAGGCGCGCATCGTGACCTACCTCGTGATCGGTCTGCTCGTGGTCCTGGTGCTGTTCCAGCAGTACTCCGCCCCGTACGGGACGCCCATCGGGCAGATGCTGCTCGCCGGCTACCTCATCGCGTACGGCTTCGTGCTGTTCATGATGCGCAAGGTCAGCCGGGGCAAGCCCGAAGCACGACCCCTCGTCTCATCCAAGTCCGGAGGCGCCAAATGAACATGATCATCACGCTCGTCATCCCGGCGATGCTCGGAGGCCTCGGCCTCACGCTCATCGTCGCGGCGCTGTTGCCTACGCAGCCCAGCCTCGCCGGCGCGATCGAACGGATGGGGTCGACCAGCGTCGCCACCACGGACGGTGTCCAGTCCACGATGCAGGAGCGCTTCACCGGCGCGACCATCCGCCGGCTGCATGGCACCTCGCTGTTGAAGACGCCCACGGCCGACCTGAACCTCATCGGGATGTCCGTGAACAGGTGGGTGTGGCAGAAGATCCTCCTGGCAGCCCTCGGCCTGATCCTGCCCCTCGCCATCGGCGTTGTCGCCTCTGTACTGGGCCTGGTGCCGATCTACATCCCCGCACTCCTCGGCCTGCCGCTCGCGTTCGGTGCCTGGTTCCTGCCGGACATCATCATCCGCGACCAGGCGACGGAAGCCCGGCTCGAGTTCACCCGCGCCGTTGCCGTCTACTACGAGCTCATCGGCTCCGAGCGCGCCCGCGGCGCCTCGCCCTCCGAAGCCCTCGAGTCCGCAGCCAGTGTGGGCAAGGCGTGGCCGTTCGTCCGCATCCGCACGGCGCTCACCGAGGCCCGGTACTCGCTCATGGCATCGTGGGACGCTCTCGAGCGCCTCTCCAACGAAATCAAGGTGCCTGAGCTTGGCGATATCGCCCGAGTAATTAGGCTCTCAGGGGAGGAGGGAGCGTCCATATATGAGACACTCAGAGCACGCGGTCAGAGCTTGCGGGACCGCCTCCTCAACGAAGAGAAGAGGGGATCGAAGTCAACAACGAACGGGATGATCGTGCTGATGGCACTCACGGGAGTGCTCTTCCTCGCGATCCTGGGGACTCCCGCTCTTCTCGACGCTTTGCTCTAACAATCAAAGATCGAATGTCCGCGAAGGTCTGATCCAGACCCTTATATGAAGTAACGACCGGAAGGAAGCACCATGAGCACAATGAGTCGGGAGTTCCGCTCCCGCATGAAGGGACGCGTATCGCGCGTCTTCGAGACCCCGGAGCGTGGATCCGTCACGCTCGAGCAGGTCATCTGGTACGCCGTCATCGGCGCCGCCGCTGTCGTCGTTGTCGGCCTCCTCGTCGCGGCCATCATGTCGTACGCGGGCCAGGTCCCCACGGGCTGACCGGGATCTCCACCAATGCAGTTCAAGCACCTCTTTTCACCGGTCAGGGCACGAGACGCCCTGACCGGTGAAAAGGGTGCCGTCACGCTGGAGAACGTGATCACCTTCTCCGTGATCATCCTCGTCTTCGGACTGGGCCTCCACTTCGGGATCCAGCTGCACGCCAACAACATCGCCCACCAGGCGGCGCAGCTCGCCTGCAACAACGCCCGCGCCTTCAACAGCACCGCGGCCGCCGGCACCACCATCGGGGAGGCGATCATCAACGGCTCGAACTCTCCCATCGAGGGCGGCAACGTCGCAGTCAGCCGCTCTGCGACCATCGTCACCGCCAGCGTCACCGGCCAGACCAACAGCTTCGTCCCCGGACTCGTCACCAGCGTCGAGCAGGTCGTCACCTGCCCGACCGAGAGGTGGGTGAACTGATGCGCAGCATCCGCAACGCGATCGCACGCCTCAAGGGGGAGCGCGGCACCGGCACACTCGAGATGGCCATCATCGGCGGCGCCTTCATCCTCGTCCTCGTCCTCGCTGGTCTGCTCGTGCGCGTCACCCAGACCGGCAACGCCGTCGAGTCCGCTGCCGATGCTGCAGCCCGTGAAGCTTCCCTTGCCCGCGACACCGGGCAGGCTCAGAACGCCGCAGCGACCATGGCGAACATGTCACTCGCTCAGGCCGGCGTCGACTGCGTCAACCTCGTCGTCTCGATCGACTCCGCAGGCATCAACGCACCGCTCGGAACCACCGGGACCGTGTCCGCCACCATCACCTGCACCATCACCGTCAGCAACAGCGTCCTCATCGGACTTCCCGGCACCCGCGAAGTCACCGCGACGGCGATCTCACCCGTCGACGCTTACAGGGAGCGATGACCATGATCCGCATCGTCCGCAAGCTGCGCGCCGCCATCTCCGACGAGAAGGGCGGTGCCACCCTCTGGTTCGTGATCACGACCCCGGTGATGCTGATCTTCCTTCTGATGAGCAGCGACGTCGCTGAGAAGATCCAGACCGAGACGAACGCCTACAACGTGGCCACCGCCGCAGCCCGCGCCGGCACCAACGCCATCTCCGGCCAAGTCGTCGCCAACGGCACCACCGCCGTCGACTCGATCAAGGCCGCCAACGCCGCCAACGGATACCTCAATGCAGCCGGCTTGCCCGGCAGCGTCTCCGTCAACGGCGACCGCGTCACCGTCACGATCGACACCACCTACGACACCCGGTTCCTCCCCATGGACCTTCCCGTCCGTGCCGAAGCCACCTCACAATTGCTCACCCAATAACCCCAGCGAATTGGAGCCCAGCCATGATCCTCAAGCGCACAATCGCAGCAGCCGCCACCTTCACAGTGGCAGCCCTCTTGATGACCGCCTGCGCTCCCGCAGCCGTCGAGACTCCGAAGCCCACACAGACCACCGCAGCTCCAGAGACGATGGCACCTGTTGCACCTCCGGAGTCCGAGGAAGAAGCCGTCGCCGCGGCCGAGGAAGTCCTCACCAAGTGGTTCGAAGTACGTGGCGAAGTGAACGCCGCCGGCGGGACCGACACCGAACAGCTTGAAGCCCTCTCAACAGGAACTGCACTTGAGCGTGTCCTCGCTGATGCGGAGCAGATCGCGAACGGCCCACTCCTGAATGTTGACGAAGTGAACATCGATGGACCCATCAAGACGGAAGGCGCGATCACATACGAGTCGAAGTCTGCGTATGGGCAGGAGTGGGAAGGCGTCGAGAACGGCCTGGTCACCATCAATGCGTGCCAGGACGGCACGGATTACAAGCTCTTTGCAAGTGATGGATCGGAAGGGATGCGTCCCGCCGAGCTTCGCACCACGTTCGACTACCAGGTTATTTACGACGCTAGCCGTGAGGCCTGGCTTGTCTACGACCTGATCAGTCTGGGCGAGACCTGCTAACGAACGTTCCGGGGGGAACATCATGCTGAGACGACGACTAACCGGCCTAGTGGCTGCCGCGGCCCTTCTCTTGGGGACGTTGCTCGCGTCGGCAACCCCCGCAGCTGCTGCGGGTGGCACGTGGTGCGACCCTGTCTCTCTCCAGTGCTACCTGATGTTGGATTCGCCCCCGAGCGATCCCTCACCGAATCCTGACTCCAGCGGATGGACCGCAGGCGCGGCGGAGTGCTGGGCTCGCACGACAGCCGAGAACGCGAAGAGTTACCCCGAGGATCAAGTTGCGACTTACCTCGGAAGCGCACAGAACTGGTACGTGAAGATCAACTGCGGCGACGGGTTCCGCTATTGGTCGAACAACCGCCAGTGCTACGTCGCGATGGTCGACGGCGTATGGCCCGCGCGCCCTGCCGGCATCGACCAGGAAGCAGGCTACTACCGTTGCTCCCCCCACGTGGACATGCCCTCCACCATCACCTCGTATTTCTGGAGCAACACCATCCCGCCGGGCCTGACGGTCTACACGCCCGGTATGGCCGCTCGGAAGCTCATCGAGACGTTCCAGATCCGCGGGATCGACATCGGCATGGCGCCCGAGGTCAACCCGGCCTGGGGCCACCGCCGCTCCTACGTCGGCGTCCCGATCTGGCTCTGGGTCGACAACCCCCAGCCGCTGACCTGGGGGCCCTACACCGAGACGGCAACCCTCGGCGGACAGACGATCACCGCGACAGCACAGGTCACATCAGTGATCTGGAACATGGGCGACGGAGCATCGACAGTCTGCGGAGGAACGGGCACCCCGTACAACGCCGGCATCGGTCTGCAGCCATCTCCGACGTGCGGCTACCGGTATGCGACGACCTCCGACCGGAACGCCAACGACCGCTACACCGTCACGGCCACCTCCCAGTGGACCGTCACCTGGACGGCCCTCGCGGGACCGACCGGAACCATCAACCTCACTGCCACCTCGGCGGACGAGCTCGAGATCAACGAGCTGCAGACCGTCATCGTCCCCAACGACAGCACCACCGACACCTCGGGAGGTACACCGTGACTCGCATCGGAAAGGGCCTGGGATCTCTGATCCTGCTTCTCGTCCTGCTGGTCGGCATCCCCGCCGGCTTGCTCTACTGGGCCGGTAACCCAATCCCGACCCTGGACGAGCTCACGGCGGCGCTCACCATGCCCGACTGGACGGGATCGTTCCTCATGGGCACGATCTTCCCGATCGTCGGGTGGATCGCCTGGGCGACGTTCGCCGTCGCGTTCCTCGCCGAAATCCCGTCGCAGATCAAGGGCGTGCCGAAGGTCAAGCTGCCCGGTCTGGGCATGCAGCAGAAGACCGTGGGCGTGCTGCTCGCCGCGGTGATCGCGCTCTTCGCCCCGAACGCAGCCATGGCCGCCGATCTCCCGTCCTCGACGCCGGTGTCTGCATCCGCCAGCTACTCCGTCTCCGAGGCCGCCACGACCGCAGTGCCTGGCTCCACCGTCGACGAGGCCGTCGACCAGGTCCAGGGCCCGCAGTACACCGTGGTGGATGGGGACACGCTCCTTCGGATCGCCGAGAGGACCCTGGGCACTGGCGATCGCTTCGAGGAGATCAAGAAGCTGAACCTCGGCGTCGAACAGGCTGATGGGGGAGCGCTCGACGAGTCCGGATGGGTCAACCCGGGTTGGGTGCTCACGCTCCCGGCCGACGCAGTCGTCCCCCCGGCATCCGGTGCCGCGACAGTTGATGCCCAGACGCCGTCCGTGGAGCAGCGGACCATCGTCGAGGGCGACACTCTCTGGGACATCTCCGAAGCGGAGCTCGGCGCCGGTGAACGGTACGACGAGATCGTCGCGATCACCCCGGGCATCCAGGACCCCGACGTGATCTTCCCGGGCCAGACCATCAACATCCCGGCCACGGCCGCGGCCGCACCGGTGACGCCGCCGGCGCCGGTCGAAGAGGCTACGCCGGCGCCGGTCGAGTCTGCACCCGAAGCAGAGGTCGAGCCCGGCGCCGGCGTTGACCTGGGCGCCGTCGACGGCGCCGCCGGTGCCGAAGAGGCAGGCGGCGCCGAGGCCGCTCCCGAGGCGACCACTCCCGAGGCCACGGCCGAGGAAGAGGCTGCAGCCGCCGCCGCGGAAGAGACCAACTCCGGACTCGGTTTCACCACCGCACCGACGCCTGCAGCCGAGAAGCCCGCCGAGGGCTCAACCGAGGCCGTGGCTCCTCCCGCGTCGTCGGCGGACGTCGACGACGAAGAGGCTGGCTCCGACGAGGCCTTCCTCGACGTCGCGCCGGCGGCGACCATCGGTGGCATCGGCATCGTCCTTGCTTCCGCACTGCTCACGCTTCTCGGATGGCGGCGCCGTAACCGCCGGCGGAACCGGAAGCCGGGCCAGCGCCTGGTCGAGGCATCCGAGACGGTCTCCGATGTCGAGATGCAGCTGCGCATGATCGAGGATCCAAAGGCCTCGGAAGACATCGACACCGCCCTACGCATGCTCGCCGTGTGGGCACAGTCCACCGGCAACGCACTCCCGCAGCTGTACGCGCTGCGCCTGGACCTCGACTCGATCGTCGTGATCCTGGACGAGCCGACCGAACTGCCCACACCGTTCACCCCGCAGGACGACAGCATGAGCGCGTGGATCATCGCGCGCAGCGACATCACCCCGCTCGACGAGATCCCCGCGGCGCCCTACCCCGCGTTGATCGCGATCGGCCGCGACGAGGAAGACTCCCAGGTCTACGTCGACCTCGAGCGCATGGGCACGCTCAACGTGACCGGCGCCAACGACGAGGACCGGCACAGCGTCCTGCTCTCCTACGCGGTGCAGCTGGCCACCATCCCGTGGTCCGAAGACGTCCAGGTCACCCTCGTCGGCTTCAACGACCCGCTGCTGGACTCCCTCGGCACCGGACGCATCCGCCAGGTTGACGACGTCGACACGCTGCTGCGTAACCTGCAGCGCCAGGCAGACGACGTCGAGACCGCGCTGCAGAATGCTGGCTTCGAGAGCATCCCGCACGCACGCGGCGCCGACCTCTACGCGGATGCCTGGGAGCCGGAGATCATCATCCTCTCCGGCGACCCGACCGACGAGGTCAAGGAGCAGCTCAGCGAGCTCTCCAACAGGATCCCGCGCGTCGGCATCGCCGCCCTCAGCGATGGCTACCTCGCGGGCCGGTGGAACCTGACCCTGTCTGAGCAGCGCACCGCAACCCTCGGTATCCCCGGGACGAGCGTGGCAATCCCGCTCAGCGTCGAGATGATCAGCGCCGAGGAGAGCCAGGCAATCCTCGCGGAGTTCACCGCGGCGAACAGTACCGACGTGATCGGACCGGTCATCGGCACCGAGATCGAGATCGATGAGATCTCCGTCCCTGCAGAGGACCTCGACACGGACCGCTTCATCGGTGAGCCGACCGTCGACCCCCTGCCGTTCTTCCTCGACGTGGAGCAGGCTGCCGCTCCCGCAAGCGTTCCTGTCACCGGCGTGACCGCAGAACGTGGCGGCAGGTACTCGGCCGAGACAGATCAGGAAGAGCCTGTCGTCGAGACCGCGGAAGCCGACGTCGACGTCCTCGCCGAAGCTCCCTCCGTGGAAGAGACCACAGAGGTCGAAGAGGTCGAGGTGGTTCAGGAAGCTCCCGAGCTCGCCGATGTCGACCTGGTCGTGGAGGAGGAGCGGCCGCTCGCTCCCGTCACGCGGATCCACAGCGACCCCTACGTGCAGCTGCTCGGCACGGTCGAGGTCGTCGGTGCCCGAGGAGAGGCCCCGGTGAACCCGTCGACGGCAAAGCAGTGGCCGTCCGTGATCCGCCGCGGCACGGAGCTCGTCGCCTTCCTGTCGCTCACCTCGAACGCGACCGCCGAGTCCGTGCACGCCGCGTTCTTCCCCGGTCAGCCAGCTGCGGGGGAGAAGGGCAACCGCGACCGGGCAGGACTGATCTCCAAGACCCGCAAGTGGCTCGGCAACGCGGACGACGGTGCGCTGTACCTCCCGAAGATCACGGACGTGCACTACCTGCTGAACCCGGCGCTGCGCTCCGACTGGCACGACTTCACGTACCTGATCGGTGACGACGTCGAGGCAACCCCGACCGACAAGCTGGTCGAGGCCCTCAGCCTGGTCAAGGGGCAGCCGATCAGCGGTGTGCCGGACAACCGGTACGGCTGGGCCGATCACATCCGCAACGAGATGATCGCTCTGATCGAGGATGCCGCGCACGAGCTCTCGACCCGCAGCCTCGCTTCCGGATCGCTCCGGTATGCACGGATGGCATCCGCGATCGGTCGGATGGTCAACGACGCCAACGAGCTGCACTGGCGCGACGCGCTGCGTGCCGAGCACATGGCAGGTGACGGTGCACGTATCGAGCGTCTGATCACTCAGCTCGAGCAGGTCCTCGCCGGCATCGGCGAAGAGGAGCCCGAGCCGGAGACCAGGGCGCTCATCGCGCAGCTGCGTCGCCGTCACGCGGTGGCCAGCTGAGGCACCTATGCCCATCATCATCGATCGCGTCCGCGGAGATCTCCTCGAGGTCACCGCGGACGCGATCGTGAACCCGTGGAATCGGAACATCTTGCCGCGGTGGCTGCAGGTCTCCGGCGGGATCTCCGGACGGTTGAAGCAGGTCACCGGACCCGCACCATGGCGTGAGCTCGCCGACCACGGGCCGATGGCTCTGGGCGAAGCAGTCGAGACGACGGCCGGGAAGCTGCTCACTGCCGGGGCGATCATCCACGTCGCCGGGCTGAACCTTGCCTGGCGGGCAACCCCGGCCAGCGTCCGTTCGTCGACGCTGAACGCCGTGCAGCTCGCGGAGTCCCGCGATCACCGCACTCTCGCCATCCCGCTGATCGGAGCCGGGCATGGGGGACTGAGCGTCGACCAGTGCCGCACCATCATCCTCGAGGCTCTGCTCGAGGCCCCGTCGACGGACAGCGTGAAGATCACCATGGTGGAGCCCGCATGAGCATCCGCCTGGTCCCCGACGGCGACAACGTCATCGTCCAGATCCTCTCCCCGAGTACCGGGGAAGTCCTCGCCGCCTCACGACTCACCTCCTCCGTGGGCGGAGCAGTCGGCGGGCAGCTGCTCTCCGCCGCTCACGCACCCCTCCAGGGCCCGTACGACGCCGAGGGTGCCGTTGTGCCCGCAGAAGCGGCCCAGGAGGCTCCTGTGGCCGTTCCAGCGCCCCCAGCCCCCACGGTCACACCCATCGACGTCGCAGCTCGTGCGCGCACCATCCTTTCCCCGGCCGAGGAGCCGTCGACGCTGGTCTACGACTCGAGCAACCCGGCAACCGCGGTCGAGTGGGAGGCCGCGTGGGAGTTCACCCACCGAGCTCAGGAGCAGATGGTCCAGCTCGGCATCACCCGAGACCAGGTCCTCGCCGCGGCCGAGGATCCGCAGTACACCACGGCGCCGGCATACGGCACCGGGACCAACCACGTCCGTGACGGCATCCGCGCCCTGATCGCATCCGACAACCCCAAGGTGATCATCGGCATCTCCCGCGAAGACTCCCGATCGGTGCCTGTAACCACCGGCCCCGTCCGCAGGGTCAGCGGCGGACCCGGGCGCCGGATGCCGAGCCGGTACACGGAGCTGGTCGACCTGCTCGAGGACCATGGCTTCAACCTCCTCGAGCGCAGCGGCCGAGGCCCCCACGACAAGGCCGTGCACCCGGAGCACCCCGGCGTGACCCTCGTCATCCCTCGCACACCCAGCGACCACCGCTCGTATCCGAATTGCATCGCGGAGATCCGCCGGCAGACCGGCATCGACATCACCCAGCCGGCAGGAGTACGACGATGATGAGCACAGACCGAGTCTTCATGGTGGTCGCTGCGATTCCGCTCGTCGGCGGCATCGTCTACGGAGCGGCCACCCTCGTCCAGTGGGCAATCACCGGGGACCGCCCCGTATGGGTCACACCCGAGTTCGGCGTGACCGTCCTCACCTGCGTGCTCGCACTCGCCGCCGTGGTGCTGCTGATCGTCGGTATCGTCGCGGCGCTCCGTCGCCTCGATCCGATCTGGGCGCACGGCGGGACGATCACGGTAGACGATCATGGGGTCCTCACCGTCTACACCAAGAAGCTCTTCCGGGAGCCGACGAGCGAGACGGCCGTGCAGCTCGACGACGTCGCGATGCTCACCTGGTACATCGACATGTTCGACCCTGCCGGTGTCGAGTCCCTCCAGTTCTGGGATCAGGACCCGGAGCTCACGATGGACATCTTCGGCCTGATGCCGCAGAACAGGGACGCGCGCACCCTCGTCGAGATCCCGCAGCTGTTCCTCAAGTCGGCCCCGACCGCTGAGGCTCGACTGCGCTTCGAGCTCGCGCGGCGGATCGAGCAAGGCGCGCTCCTCTCCAACGTCGACGTCCAGACCTGGGAACCGATCGGCAGCAAGCTGCCGCCACTCGCTGACGGCATCCGCTTCGAGGGTCGCAACGTGATCCGCGAGGCACGCAGAGAGGACGAGGAATGAGCCTCGACCAGGAGACTGACATGGACGTCACCGCGGGTCCGACGAAGACGCGGCGGGTCACGCTGTGGGCTCTGGTCGCGGCAGGCGCCGGTGCGGTGTCGATGGCGGCCGCGCTGGTCGCGTTCGGCCCGGAGGCGGGACGCACGGTCGGAGGCTGGGTGCTGATCGGCGCGTTCGCTGTGGTCGGGATCGTCATGTCGGTCCACGACGTGCGCGATCGCCTCCTCCCGGATCTGCTCACGCTGCCACTGGCCGCAGGCCTGTTCACCGCGGTGTGGACGCTCTCCCTCGGAACTGGTGACGTCATGGCCGGGCTGATCGCGACCGGAGCGGCACTGGCCCTGGCGATCGTGCTGTTCATCGGGGCCATGCTCGGGGGTGTCGGTGCCGGCGATCTCAAGCTCGCCCTCAGCGTCGGGCTCCTCACCGGATGGTTCGGATTTCTCCCGCCGGTCTACGCCCTGGTGGCCAGTTTCCTGCTGCCGCTGCCGTACGCGATCATCGGAGTGATCCGGCGCTCTCGTGGCGCTCAGGTCCCTGACGTCCCCTTCGGGCCCTACCTGGTCGCCGGAGGGCTGCTCGCGGCCGTCGTCGCCGCGATCGCGTAGAGCTGCTCAGGAGGATGGACGTGCCCAGTCGGGCAGCCCTTCCCGGACCGCTCGGTACTGCTCCTGGATCTCGGGCGCCGCGGCCGCGACGATCTCGTCGACGGCACGCACCCACTGCTGCACCGTGGCGGCATCCGGGCTGGGCTGTGCCGTGGCGCGATCGCGCACGAATACCCCGACGCCATGGCGCGGCTCGACGAGGCCCGCCGCCTCGAGTTCCTGGATGCCGACCCGGATCGTCATGCGGGATGTCTTGAACCGCTCGCCGAGCTCGACCTCGGTGGGCAGTTGCGTGCCGGCCGGGAGATTGTGCGTGGCGATCGCCGCGGCGATCTGATCGCGGATCTGCGCGTAGAAGTGTCCCTTGCCGCGGCTGACGGGGGAGAGCGACTCGATCGGGAAGGTGCTCATCTCTCGATCCTCCCGTAGGCGTAGCTCGCGGGTGCAGTGTGGGTCATTGAGTCGTCCCGGTTCTCTTCATCTTGTGTGCCAGCTGCAGCGCGGCCTCGGTCATCCCGAACATCCCTGCGATCTCCCGCCAGGTGAGCAACCGGCGATCGCGGACCGCGCCGACGAGGTCTGTGCGGCGGATCCGGATCTGCTCCAGGCGCGCGGTAAGACGTCGCTGCTCGGCAGCTGTCGCCTCGAGCTCGCGCAGCAGCGCGGCGGGGTCGTCGGGGATCTTGCCGGCGCGCTCAGGCATGGTTCGCGCCGTTCGCCGCTGCGCCGAGCTCGTCGGCGGCCATGTTCGCGGATCGGGCGCCGTGGATGAGCTCGAGGGTGCGCAGCTTGCCGAGGGCGTTGTTGAATCCGCCACCGCCCGCGGAGTACTCGGTGCGCTCGGCGATCTCCTCGTTCGTCAGGGACGCCGGCCAGGCGTCGACGAGGACAGTGAGAATCGACCGCTCAGCCTTGCCCAGGGCCCGCAGCCAGTGGTCGACGAGAGCATGGCCGGTGGGCAGCGGGTCGAAGTCTCCGAGATCCTCTACGCCTTGATCGGTTATCTCGATCCGGTCGCGGCCGCCGACGATCCGCCCGGTCGATCGCAGCCGCCCGAGGGCGTTGTTGAACCCGCCACCCTTGCCGCTGTAGCCGGACTGGAGAGCCACCTGGCTGTGCGTGCGAGGACCGTACGTGGCCAGCACAGCGAGGATCGCCCGTTCGGCCCTCCCCAACCCCACTACGCCGCTCGAGGAGGCGGTACGGGGCTGACTCGGGGGAGTGGCAGACGTCGTCGGTCGCGGAGCGGTCGGGGGAGCGGGCCTGGCCGGTGCTGCAGGAGCGGCGGTCGCCTTCGGGGCGGCGGTCGACTTCGGGGCGGGCGTCGGCCCCGCGGCCGTGGTGCCGATACCCGCCACGGTGTACTGCAGGGCGGCGAGCTGGTCGTGCATGTCGGAGATCTGCGTGGCCGCTTCGGCGAGCTTCGCGCGGTCCTCGGTGGTGAGTCCTGGTACGAGGACCTCGACCGGGACTTCCTTGACCTTCACCTCGACGTGCGCCTGCGCCGCGGCGAGCTCTCGCTCGAGCTGGGCGATGCGCTTGTGCAGCTGTCGGGGATCCTCGGCCGCTGCACGCTCCACCGTGGCTGCGATCGCGGCGCCGAGCTCGGTGAGGTCGATCTTCGCTCGCGCCTGGGGCAGCACCGTGGTGACACCGACCTTCGGTGTCGCGGAGGAGTCGAAGGTCTTCCGCGGGCGCACCGCGACCTTCTCGAGGATGCCCAGCCAGGAGGGCGACCAGACCCAGGCGGTGCCGATCGGCAGGCTCGCGAGCGTCCCCTTCACCTTCCGCGCCTCCGCCTCGTCGGCATGCAGGCGCACCCACTCGTCGATCGCCGCGACGTCACGTGGACCGGTCAGCCCGTGCGCGATGAGGACCTCGATCTGTGTCAGCACGTCCTTGTTGAGCACAGCTGGACGCTGGGTGACCAGGATCGCGCCCAGACCGCGCGCGCGGCCGCGGCGCACGAAGTCCTCCATCGCGCCCAACAGTCGAGCGCCTTCGGCACGCGGATTCTGCGGAGCGAGCTCGTCGGCCTCGTCGAACACGAACAGGAAAGGGTCGCGGTTGCGGTGATACACCTCGACGAGGAAGTCCGTGAGGAAGCGGCGAGCAGCTGCCTTCGACAGGTGCGAGGTGTCGATGACGGTCGAGATACGGCGGTCGACGAGGACCTGGGCGATGGTCATCCCTGACGTCTCCTCGAGCGGGAGATCTCCGTGCGTGCCTCCGAACACCACGACGGGGAGACCCGCGCCCTTGCCGGTCTTGCTCGAGCGAAGTCCCCACCAGACGCCGACCGTGTCGACGACGCACACGGGAACGCCATGCTCAACGACTCCTTCGACAATCACGCCGGCGGTGTTCGTCTTGCCCTTTCCACGGCGGCCGAGCACCGCGATCGCCTCGGTGACGAGGTCGATCGGCAGGCCCAGGTCGCGGGAGAGCATCACCATCGCATCGCTCATCAACCAACCTCCAAAGACAAGTACCTTAGCTAAGTCACTTAGGTAAGTCGATTGTCTCATGTCGGCGACTTCCCGCCCAGTATTCCGCCAGAGTTGCGGTAATCAAATAGTTTTGTGGCCGTCTTTTTGTGGTACCATTTTCTTATGGGAGTCATCTGGACCAAGTCGTCAGCGAAGCACGGGGTTTCTCGTGAAGATGCGCTGTGGGCAATGGCCCACGCCGAAGGCTCCACGGCCATCGAGGGCAACCCCGGTTGGCTCACCAAGGTCTGGGTCGGACACCCGCACCCGCAGACCGACAGGTACATCGAGGTCATGGGGGCACGTCGCGGTGACGAGTTCGTGATCTTCCACGCGATGCCGCTCTCCGACCTCTACCGTCACCTGATCAGCTAGAAAGGACATCATGAGCACCGAACACGACTGGGACGCCCTGGCCGAGAAGGCCGAGGCCGGGGCGCTCGCATCCCTCGAGGGAACGGCTCTGCAGGGCGCCGACGCTGCGCGCGATGCGCGCGAGACCCTGATGGCTGTGACCGGCACCGACACCATCGAAGAGGCCACGAAGGTCGCCCTCGGGCGGCCGCCACTGGATGCCGAGCGCAGGGAGAACGTGACTTGGAAGGTCCGCGCCCCAGCACAGCTCGACGATCTGGTCGCCGACATCGCCCGCCGGGAGGGGAAGACCCTCTCTGCGCTCATCCGCGACGCCGTCGCCGACTACGCACGCGCCCACGCCTGACCCGCACCCACACGTTGCGCCGAGCCAAACGCCCGGCGCGTTTTCGCATGCCTAGTCACCGCGACTGCAGGGCGGCGAGCAGGTCGACGAGGTCTGCCGCGCTCCCCGTGAGCAAGGCATGCACCGCCAGTCCGAGGGTTGCGAGGGACACGGCGGACCACCAGATGAGCCGGGCGAGCTCGCGCATCACGCGGGCTGCCGCTTTCAGGGTTCGGGCGGCATGGTTGAGCCGATTGAGGGGTGCCGGCTGGGTGCGTCGGCGCGTGCGACCTGGCGTTCGGTTGTTCATGCCGGCCATGGGTGCTCTTCCGCTGGGAAATCGGACATCGTCAGGTCGATAGTTCTCACGTACCCCGGGCCAACATCCGGATAATTTCTATGCCTCGCATGATTTCTTGCTGCCATGGGGCACCTATGCGCGGGGACCCGAAAGCCGTGAGCATGCCGAGCAACGAGACCCTTCGCCAAGCAGAGCGGAACACGCCCGCCGCCACCGAAGGCCGGAGCAAGACTTGGGGGAGGGTCGCGGCGCGCTTAGACTGATCGGATTCTCGTTCGAGTTGAGAGGCGGTGATCGGGAATGACTGTCGTAGCTGTGTTCCCTCTCGCCCCTCTCGCCACGCTGCAGCTGCGGCAGATCTTCGAGGCAGTCCAGGCGGGTTTCCCATCGCCGGCGCAGGACTATGACGATGGTCCGCTCAACCTGCTGCAGGTGCTCATCGACGACGAGGCGGCCACGACGGCCACCCGGGCGGTCGGCGACGCCATGCTCGGCGCGGGCATCTATGACGGCGACGTCGCGCTCGTCGACACCTCGAAGGAACCGCACGACGGCGACGTCGTCTTCGCGATCCTCGACGGTGAGTTCTCGATGCGACGCCTGACGCGCCGGCAGGGCACGTGGGCACTCCGCGCCGAGGGCCCGGGCTGGCCGGACGTCCTCGTCGACGAGTTGTCGACGCTGACCATCGTCGGGGTCGTGACCGTGAGCTTCCGGTTCCACCGGTCCCGGACGCCGGCGTTCGACGAAGGCGCCCTGAACCTGCATCCGCTGCTGATCGACGACGAGGTCGCCACGTTCGTCGTCCGCGTCGCAGGCAGCTCCATGATCGAAGCGGGGATCTATGACGGCGACGTCGCCCTCGTCGACCGTTCCAAGCGGCCGCGAGATCAGGATGTGGTCGTGGCGTACGTCGACGGCGACTTCACGATCAAGCGCCTGATCCAGCAGGGGGACAGCTGGGCGCTGCGTGCAGAGAACGCGGAGTGGCCGGATGTCGTGGTCGACGAGCTCTCGTCCCTGAGTGTTTTCGGGGTCGTCACCGTCAGCTGCCGCTTCCACAGGCCACGACGATGATCGCCTTGATCGATATCGCGTCCGCGTACGTGAGCTTCGAGCGTGTCTTTGATCCGACACTCGAATCTGTGCCGGCGGTAGTCCTGTCGAACAACGACGGAATGATCGTCGCGTCGTCGAAAGAGGCGAAGGCGTTGGGCCTAGATCTCGGGCGTCCGTGGTTCGAGCTCAAGCCTCATGCACAGCGCATGGGACTCCGGGCGCTGTCGTCCAATTACGAGTTGTACGCCGATATGAGCAGGCGCTTCCACACCATCCTGGAGCGCTTCGGACCAGGCCATCAGGAGTACTCAGTGGATGAAGGATTCGTTGAGATCTCCCCGCGGATCGCGAAGGACCCGGAAGCTCTCACCGCCCTCGGTCACGAGATGAAGGACACCATCCGTCAGCTGATCGGAGTGCCTGTCGGCGTCGGTATCGCCCATACACGCACCGAGGCGAAACTGGCGAATAAGGCCACACGGAAGATCCCGGTCTTCAACGGCGTCTGCGTGTGGCCAGCCACCCGTCCGGAGTGGCGACAGCAGCTGATGTCACGCCTGCCCGTGTCAGAGGTGTGGGGTATCGCCTCCCGCCTCGAGCTGCGCCTGGCAGCGCTCGGGATCACGACGATCGCGGATCTCGCGGCCGCGGACCCAGTGATGATCCGGAAGGCGTTCAACGTGGTCGTGATGAGGACCGCGCTCGAGCTGCGCGGGGTCGCGTGTATCCCCGCCGAAGAGGACCGCACCGGCAAGAAGGACCAGCTGATCGTTAGCAGATCCTTCTCCGAGAAGGTGACCACGAAGGACGGGATGCGGCAAGCTCTGTCGGTCTACGCTCAGCAGGCATCGACGCGCCTGGTGAAGCACGGGCAGGTCGCGAAGATCCTCACCGCGTTCGCCGGCACCAGCCACTACACCGAGCAGGTCCGCTACCCAAGCCAAGTGGTCCGGCTCCCATTTCCGACCGCTGACCCCGTCGAGCTCACTCGCGCTGCGCACCGACTGCTTCCGCAGATCGAAGAGGGCGTCCGGTGGGCGCGCGCGGGCATCGTGCTCACCGACCTGCGCCCCACCGCGGTGATCCAGCCCCTCGAGCTGTTCCGCCACCCGCACGAAGACGCCGGCATCGCCACGATCATCGACAAGGTCCAGAAGAAGACCGGCCGCGACCTGCTCGGCCTCGGATGGGGCGGGATGCGCCCCGGGCCCTCCTGGCAGATGCACCGGGGGATGCTCTCCCCACGGGCAACCACCCACTGGGACGAGCTCCTCACCGTCCACGCCTGACGCCACGAAGCTCTTGCGGTCGGATTTATACATTGGCGGAGGTATAAGGATGGACCGCGCGATCTGGGCTGCGGTCTTGCTCTGTGCTATACCTGAGCCCAGGTGTTCCGAAACCGAGTAGGGGCACCGGATGAGCGCCCGAAGTTCAGTACGGCGCAGATGGAGAGTCTCATGTCTGTGATCGATCAGAGAAGCCTTATTCTCGAGGACCTCACCCCAGGAACCGTTGTCGGCATATTCGGACGGGTTGGCAGTGGGCGGACAGCTGTTGCCCGGAGCATCGCCTCCGAATACGACGGGCGTGGCTTCCGCCTTGCGATCGGTGGCAGGAAGGGCTCGGAGCTCCAGAATGGTGCGCATGTCGAATATGCCCGGCTCCCTCACTTCAGCTTCGACATCGAAGCCGCAGCTGCGGCCAGTCGCGATGTAACCCTCCTTCGCAGCAATGTCGGCATGATCATCTACGACGGAGACATCCGACGCGACTGGCGAGACGACGTCATCGATCCTTTCGAATGGGACCGGGAGGCAGAGCGGATCGTCCTCGTCGTCTCGGACGACCTCTGGTTCTCAAAGTTCTGCGACATCAACGTGATGACTGGAGCCCCCACAAGGCAGCAGTACGCCGCGGTGTTCAACAAGGAAGCACCGTCGGAGGGCGTGCTCGCTCCCAAGCGCGGGACCGCGTTCGTCGCACGCGCCGGCGAAGAGCCAGTGCTCATCACCTATCGGTTCACGTCATAGGGCTCGTGGGGACACCATGATCGCTTACAACATGCCCCGAGAGATGGTTACTCCGGATAATCGGCTTCCTCTGTCCAGAGCGGTTGCCTGGGTGAAGGTTTCGGCCGAGGAGGTTGCCGCTCTCGCGATGCACCGCGCCCGTCTGGCACAGAAGAACGTGAAGCCCGAGATCCTCCTCGAGCTCGGCGTCTACGACGCGACATCCACCGTAGGCCTGTGGGATGTGCTGCGTGACGAAGCCAAACGGATGAAGGACGTCTGCGAGACCCGGGAATCCCTGGTCGAGTACCTGCTGCAGTGGGTCGAGCTGGTCATCACCACGCCATCGCGCCAGCAGAGAAAGACTCACCGGTACCCGCTGCCTGCGGATGACGCCGCAGTGGATGCGTTCGCCCGCCACCTCGCCCGATCGGCGGCGGAGCAGCTATGGAACGAGCACGAAGCCCTCGAAAGGTATTTCTCATCGCTCGAGGAGCACACGGGTGATGACACTGATTTGGGTTGGCCGAGGCGGTGACAGGGGCTGCCTCGTGGACCGTTGATGCTCGCCGCCGGTCGCCCGGCCATGGGCCCGCGGCTGCGGGTCTGAGATGATCAAGAGCATGAGCGACCTCGCACCGGACGACTACGCGGCGACGCTCGAGGACCTCAAGAAACACGTCCACGCTGCGCGTCTGCGTGTGCAGCGGAAGGCGAATAACGAGCTATTGCAGCTGTGGTGGCGGCTGGGGCGCACGATCCTCGACCAGCAAGCCGAGCAAGGCTGGGGGACCCGGGTCCTCGATCGGCTCGCATCGGATCTGCGAGCCGAGTTCCCTTCCATGAAGGGGTTCTCGCGACGGAATCTCACCTACATGCAGACGTTCGCGAGGGCGTGGCCGGACGCCGACTCAATTGGGCAACAGGCTGTTGCCCAATTGCCGTGGGGACACGTCACGCTCATCCTCGACAAGCTCACTGATCAGACTCTTCGGGACTGGTACGCGGCGAAGGCCGCTCATCACGGGTGGACTCGCGCTGTTCTCACCCATCACCTGGCGACTCGGCTTCACGAGCGGGAAGCCGCTGCGCCAACCAACTTCGCTGGTGCGCTCGAGCGCGTCGACTCCGAACTCGCTCAAGAGCTCACGAAGGATCCGTACACCCTCGAGTTCCTCGCGATCGATGGGGATGCTTCCGAGCGTGAGCTCGAGCAGCGCATGGTCGACCGGATCCTCGACACCATGCGTGAGCTCGGCCCGGGATTTGCTTTCGTCGGCCGCCAAGTCCATCTCGAGGTGGGAACGACCGATTTCTATATCGATCTTCTGTTCTTCCACATCGAGCAGCTCCGATACGTCGTCATCGAACTCAAGACCACGACGTTCACGCCTGCTGACGCCGGCCAGCTCGGGTTCTACGTCACGGTCGTCGACGATCTCCTCCGAAACCCCGATAAGCATCAGCCCACGGTCGGCATCCTCCTCGTCGCAGGAAAGGACGACACCGTCGTCCGCTACGCGCTCGCATCGACAACACCGCCCATCGCCGTCAGCCGGTACGAGCTCGGCGAAGAAGCGCAGAAGGCTCTCCCCGATGAGGAGACCATCGCGCGCGCCTTCGCCGACGAGCTCACTCGCGACGTCGATGCCGATACTCGGTGAGAACCGGCGCCGCGGAACGTGCGTCGGCTCTAGGAGGCGTCGAGCGGAGTTGTGCGGATGTTGAACGACGCCGGCGGATCGTGTGGTTGTCCGGCGGGGGAAATGAAGAGGTAGAAGAACAGCGTGGTCAGTCGCTGTGAGCCGCGCGCGGATGCCGTCGTCGACAACGCGCCCGCCGCACGCACATGCACAGACCAAGTGTCCCCGAGAAGTGCCACTACCCACGCGGACGCCTCATCAGGGTTCACAGTGAGTCGGGAGTCGAGTAGCCGATGGTGGGCCGCGACGGACAGGGTCAGGAGAGATCCCTCGAGCTGAACGTCTTCCAGCATCGCGGCCTGGTCGACCATGTCCGCCACGACCGTGAGGTTCGCGTGCCGATCCGTTACTGACTTCACCGGTCCGAAGCGGCGCAGCCCCTGGCGCTCGCCCGAGATGACCTTCGCGAGCTCGTCGTCCGACGAGATGGTCGCTGTGGAATCCGCCTCATCTGTGAAGAGGTACCTGCGGAACGCCCGGATCTCCGCCTCATGCTTTCTCACTACCGCGCTCACATCGATCATCCGGGCACCCTACAGGTGCTCGCAGACACCACGGAGTCTCCTGTCCGCGAGCACCTGGTGATCGCCCCTATATGACGTGGAAGCACTCTCGTCGAAAGGGAACCGATGTCCGATCTGCAGGACGTAGAAAACACACTGGCCCAGTACAGGGCCGCACTCGAGGTCAGCCACAACCGCCGTGATCCACGCTGCACTGAGCAGCCCTCCGGTCTTTGGGGGCGCTGGCGCAAGCGGCGAGCTCGCCGCCACGAATGCTTCATCTGCCGACCCCACGGCGATCGGCCCACGAATTGGCCGGACTCCGCACGTCTCGATCTCGATCAGACGCAGATGCGAGACCTCTACGCGGAGATCCGCATGCGCCTGGGGGGGACCACATGGGGGCAGGGCGCAGAGGAGTTCGAGGCGTGGATGTTGCGCGTCCAGGAGAGGTCTCTCAGGAAGGCGATCGGCCCCATCCCCACCCACGCCGAGCTCGAGCTGGGCCACGTGCTGAATGCCTTTGTCCTCTACGGCGCCTACACGATCGGTGGAGGCTCTCAGCGGTATGCCGACGAGTTCAATCGCATCATCCGATCCCGAGACCGCAGGCTCACCCTCCGCCTGGCTGACGCAGTCCGCGGTGCGCTCGAGGACGACCCCACACGAGATCCCGTCGAGTACCTCGAGACCTTCGCGGACGGGGACCTCATCGACCACTCCAACTGATGACTCGGCATGTCCGCGAACACCCGGTCCTCGTCCCTATATGACGTAGAAGCACTCACGTCGAGAGGGGAACGGGATGTCTGCGGAAAACGATGTGCACGGGATCATCAATGACACCAAGGCGGCCTGCGGCAGGACGAAAGCCACCAAGCTCAGCAACAAGCCCTTCGAGGTGACCTGTCGAGAATGCCAGGCGGCCGCACGCGCCGACGAAGCAGCCGCCCTGCAGCTGGCCCGCGCATGAATCCCCGAGGTCGGTTCTGGCGTCAGCGTGCTGCAGATGCAGTCGGCGCCATCTTCCCTGCCCTGGGCGCGGGAGTCCTCGCCGGTAGTGCCGGTGCATCCACTGCGCATGCCGGAGTGATCGCCGCGGGAACTGCCGGCGCGTGGATGCTTCTCGTCCCCCTCGGCCGCCGTCTGGTCAGCCCTCGCGAAGAGCGCCGGTAGATGCCTCTTGTGGATGTCTCTGCACCATCGTATTCTAATGAATGTCAGATTCACTAGGAGGTAGGGCTATGGGCACGGTCAACTTCAACATCAAGACCCAGGCGCACGCCTATCAGGAAGGCATGCGCGACGGCATGGCACTGCTTGTCACCGCGCTCGAGGAGAGCGGGTCGATCAACCACCTGCTCGAGGTCCTCGAGTGGAACGCCCGCCCCGAGGACGTGAAGCGGCTCAACGACTACTACGCCGCCCGCACGGTCGGAGATGCATCATGACGCGGCCGGAGCGTGCCGACAGCGTCACGGACAGCATCGGCGCTCCCGCCCAGTACGACGGGGATCCCGTGATCCACGACGGTGGTCACCTCTTCGAAGGGGAACGCTGCGTCTACTGCCGCACCAACACCTACGACATCGGCATCTACCCGGATGCCCCCGCGATCTGCCCCGTCCCTCACCAGCCGCTGCGCTTCACCACCGAATCCCCCACCTCGAGGTGCGCGACGTGCGGCGAAGACGACCACTCGACCGCCGAACACGCGAGCCCGCTGGACGCGATCGCGGACGAAGGAGCGCTCTGATGCCGCTCTCATACCCGCCGATCCGCAGGGTCGAAATCAACGGCGCCCCGAAGTACCAGGCGACGTGCCGCACCTGTGGCCAGGACGTGTGCGAGCGCCCACAGGTCGTGAAAGCCGCCGTCGAGGAGATGCGCCGCGCGCACGGCTACGAGGCCAACTGCAAGAGGGGCGAGAATTGATCCGCGAACGCCTCCGCCTCAGCTGCGACGCCCGCTACTGCAAGGCCGAGGCCTTCTACCCGGCGAAGGGCTGGTCGCACGAACCTGGCAACCTCGACTTCTGCCGCAAGCACACCGTCCAGCGGGCCGCGCGATTCATCTGCCCGCCCGACCACAAGCACGATGAGACACGCACCTGCTACGTAGCCCACAAGTGCCGCTGCGACGGATGCACCGAAGGCAGCCGAGCCAGTGAGGAGACGCGCCGCCGGCAGCACCTCTACGGGACGTTCGACAACGGTCTCGTCGACGCGGCGCCCGTTCGCGCGCACATCGAAATGCTGCAGGCATCCGGACTCGGGTGGAAGCGCATCGCCGAGCTCGCCGGCGTCGGCTACACCGCCATCAGCCAGCTGATCTACGGACGCAAGGGCTCCAGCACGGACCCCCGCAAGGGCGAGATGCTCAAACGGGTCGCTCGAGAGAAGGCGGAGAAGATCCTCGCGCTGCAGCCCTCTCTCGAGTTCCTGCGCGAAGGTGCGCTCGTTCCCTCGCTCGGCACGCACCGTCGGATCCAGGCACTTGTCTGCAACGGCTGGTCACTGAACGCGATCAGCACGCGCCTCGACATTGGTGCGAGCAACATGACGACGCTGCTGCGCCGCGATCAGGTCCGCAAGGCCACCCACCAGGCGGTGGAAGCACTGTTCGCTGAGCTGTGGAACGTACAGGCGCCGACGTCGACATGGCACGAGAAGGCCTCGGCTACACGCGCGATCAGGTACGCGACGGCGCGGCGCTGGCTGCCGCCGCTGGCCTGGGATGACCCGGACACCGACCGCGAACCTCCCACAGTGGAAGACGACGACCTAGTCGATGAGATGGTCGTCGAGCTGACACTCCAGGGCGAGCGACTGCGGCTCACCCCAGCCGAACGCCGCGAGTGCGTCTCCCGGCTGCACCGCCGACGTTGGTCAGATGGGCTGATCGCGGAAACGATCGGGTGCAACCCTCGGACCGTCGAGCGCATCCGCGACGAGCTCGGCCTCATCGCGTTCGATCAGACCGAGCTACGAACCAGGGGAGCGGCATGAAGAGCGCACCCGCAACCCCGTACTGCCGCGCCGGCGCACGCCACTGGTTCGCCTACTACGGCCTGGTCGGATCGTCCGCTCCGACCTGCCAGCGCTGCGGCGCCGCGAACCCGAACTACGACCCCGAACGCGACGACAAGGCCAATGACCCGTTCTGGCGCGCCCGCGCCGAATCCACCACCGATCACACGACATCTCCGAAGGAAGGAACAGTCAATGAGCGAGCTCACGACGAAGACAGCAGCACGGCTGGAACGCGGTGACCGGGTGATCCTCACCCCGCGCGACCCCGAGCGACCCAACCAGGTTCGCCGGATCCAGACCGTCGACCACACGCTGCGCCTGCCCAACGGCGTGGTCCGGATCTTCTACGGCAGGTACGGAATGATGCACGTCGACGCTGCCGGCAGCCACCGCTTCGAGCACGTCCAAGACCGCGAGCTCGCAGAGATGAGCGGACGATGAAGGCCGTGCACTGGGGAGCGGACGGCAACCCCCTCAACGTCATCCCCGGCGAGGTCGCGCTGCTCCTCGCCGAAGACGGCCAGACATTCGGTTACGGGTACGGGGACGGGTGGTCGATGATCTTCGGCCACCCCAGCGGCGAGATCACCGTCGAGGTCGGACAGTGGGTGGTCCGCCACGACGATGGCCGCATCGAGGTCCTCGACGAGAAACCCGACAACGCCGAGATCTTCGACGCGGCCGCCGCGCTCTCTGCAGCCCGTACGCGGCGGCTCGACGAGGAGGAAGGACGATGACGCATGCCTGATGTTTCCCCTCGCCACCACCGCGGCGACTTACGATCAATCCAAGGAGATCCCATGTCAGAAAACGCAGAAGCCTCGACCAGCACGCCCGGCCTTATGAGCCGCGAGAACGTGACCACCCTCATCCTCAGTCTCGGCATCGTGGGTCTTGCCACTGTCGTACTGCTGCCGAGGATCGCTCAGGAAGAGATCAGCGTGCTCAGTTGGGGTGCAATCCTCGGCGCGGCCGCGATCCTGGTCGCGCTCGTGCTGCAGCTCACCATCTGGCGACCTGACCACTACACGACGTTCCTCGTTCGAGCGCTGACCATGATCATCATCCTCGTGGCCCTTATGTTCTTCGAACCCATCGCCGACCTCATGCAGACCCCGACACCTCCCATCTTTGGGGAGTAGCGCTCGATCCTGACCGCTCGAGCGACGCTTTTCGCCTTGGTATGTGTCCGCGAGTGCGGCCGTACGCCCCCTATATGACGTAGGAGAGGCCGGAAGCCACTCCTGCTCAGTGGACAGCACCGTCCGCGCGGAGGGCCCCATGACCCGCACCAGCAACCACCACGACCCGTACTACTCGCCCAGCAGCCCGGTCGGTCGGGTGCGCGCCGAGCGCTTGAAGTACCTCGCACCGCAGCCAGCAGCGGGAAACGCGTGGGAACGAACAGAGACGTTCGACCCCAGCAACGGCACCGTGGTCGACCCGGCGCACGAAGCCGAGGGCGCACTACTGCTCCTCGACTATTACGAGGCGGTCCGCCGCGACCGGCACATCTACTGGCTGTCCTTCGCTGCCGCGCTCTTCGGAGTCGGTGGGCTCGGAGTCCTGATCGGCTGGCTGACCAGCGACGTCATGTTCACCATCATCGGCATCGGGGGAGGCCTCTTCATCGCGTATGCGCTCCTGACCGGTTCGATCACTCTCCCGGGAAAAGCCGGCGCCGCCAAGGAGGCGCTCACATCTTCTGGGCACTTCCGCGACCGCAGCCTGCTGGACGGGTATCTCATCACTACCCACAGCCCGGCAGTGATCTGGGAGGCCATCGACCTCGAGAAGCGACGCCGCGCGGTCGACTATGAGGCCGTGCACCTCAGTGCTCACCTTCACCTGACCGAGCACCGCCAGACCGAGATCACGCAGCTGCAGCAGCAGGAGCAGGAACTCCGCCGGCGAATCGTCGACATGCTCGACCAGCGTCCCGACACCACTCACCTGTCCGACGAGATGCGCGACAACTTCGGGGCCCACATCACGCTCGCCCAGCTGTCTCCGAACTCGGTGCAGACCATGTGGGACGAGGGCGGCGAGCAGCGATGAGCCCTGAGACGCACCAGCTCGCGGTGGAGTTCCTCGAGACGAAGGCCGGCATCGAGTACTCGGCCGACGTCGAGCGCACACCCGAGTGGCGCGACGCCGTCGACCAGGCGCACGAGGCCCCGCCCGCACCGCCCATCACGGTGTCCATCACCCTGCCGATGTACACCCCACAGGAACTCGTCGACCGCATCACCGCGCTCGCCGAAGGTCTCACCGTCGTCGAGGGCATCAAGGACACCGAGGTGTACCTGGTGCGCACCTGCAGAGGATGTGGGTGCACCGATGAGGAAGGCTGCTTCGGCGGGTGCTGGTGGACCAGCGAGACCGACGATCTGTGCTCGAGCTGCGCAACGCAGGATGCCCCGACAGGAGCACAGCGATGAACGGGAGCTACCGCGGCCGCCGACTGTTCATTCGCTCCACGCTGAACAGTGTCCCCGGGAAGCTCCCCTGGCCGATGACGGTGGGGGAGATGGTGCGGTACTACGTGATCCTGGTCGCGGTTGGGTTGGCCGTCATCGTCGGTGGCGGCTGGATCGGAGTACTCCTGTTCGAACCGTCACCATGGCGGCTGCTGCCGATCGCGCTGCTGTTCGTTCTGGTGCGGTTCGTGATCGCCCGGCCGCTGATGCGCGCACTCCGGCCCCATGATGTCACCGAACGGTGGACGGCATTCGAGGCACAGGGAGATCCCGTCGACCAGCGCGCTCGACGCTGGAGGCAGCGATGACGATCACGCAGCCCGTGACGTGCCCGGAGACGTGGGCCGAGTTCGAGGCCGTGAAGTCGCGCATGATCGACACTCACGGTCGTCCGCTGGCCTCTGAGCTCTGCTCGTCGTGCGGGACGACGCACTTCACGGTGGAGCCGTGTGTCTCCGAGGTGCCCTGTCCGACATGCGGGTCGACGAAGGCGCGCTGCGTGCGCCCGTCCGAGCATGAAGCAGCTGGCTGGCATGCGGCGCGGGTCGCTGCCTTCGACGAGCTGCGCGACGAGCGTGAGGCCGCGGGGATGCCGCAGGTCGCGATCTGGCCGCGAGAGCCGATCGGTGGTCTGTTCGACATGCTCGAGGACTACGAGCTGCCCTGATCGTCTTTAGCCGGAGGGCGACGCGCGAGATCTTGCAGGATGCGGAAGACTTCGGTCGGGGGAATCCCGGTGCGAGCGGCGATCTTCCGAACACTCAGCCCTTCCTCGTGAGCCTGGTGCACAGCGCGGCGCTTGAGCATCCGCCGACGATTTTCGGTGAGTTTCGCGACAAACCCTGCCTGACGCAAGGACAGCACGTCGATCTCCGCGGAGTCAGCGACCTCATCGGAGAACACGATCTGCTCGATTTCTTGGACGCTCATCCCTTGTTCTCGGAGCACCTCAACGGCACGGCTCAGCCGAGCATCGACCGCGGCTATCTGTGCAGCGGCCTGAGTGTTGATCTCTTCCAACGCGCTGCGCGCGGCATAGGGGTTGTGTACTGCGAGTGCACCGAATGGGGTGTGCTGCAGCATGAAGAATGCCTCGGCGGAGGGGGTGGGTCGATCGTCGACGATGACGGCGCGCACCTCATCACTGTCGGATGCCGTGCGCCACAGACCGTCCGCGCATTGGCCGAACCCGTACGAACGAGCCACGCGGTGGAGTTCCGCGACAGTGCCGACGGTTTCGTCTAGGTCCAACAGGGCAAGCAGGCGCCCGGTCGATCTAGGGCCAGACGTCAGCGCATCCACGACACGTGCCCCCAGCTGCGGTGAACCGTTCATCGGCATCCTCCGTTTCTTCTATTGCCCTCACTGTTCCACACTGGAACAGTGAGGGCAATAGATGCGTCAGCTCTTCTGTCTCGCGATCTGTTCGGCCGCTTCGACGACCTGTTCCCAGGTGAAGAACGCGCGCTGCCGACCGTTGAGCTTGATCACCGCCCACGGTGTGGGCTGCTCGAGCGCGTACCGGGCCTGTCCGTAGACGGTGACCTGGACGCAGTGATGTTCCCAGAGCGTCTCGTGCCCCGGACTGGATGCCGCGATCGCCGTGCGGAGCTCGTCGACGTGCTGCTGCAGCGTGGATGCCGACATCAGTGCTGAACCAGCAGCTGGGCTACATCGACCGTGGTCGTCTCTGGGCCTTCCGGGTCGTAGACGAGGTTGCGGACGGCATTGTGGTTGACCGGCAGACCGGATGCCTCGAGGTACTGGATGAGGCTGGTGACCAGCTCCGCGGGGCTTCCGCCGGCGTACCCGCTCGCCCACGTTCCGGTGGGGTTGATCCGGGGCACCAGGTGTGAGGGCTTCCCGTCGACCAGCAGCGTCGCGATCGTGTCGAGCTTGCCGTCGAGGTGGATCTGGTCGGCGGTGGTTGCCAGCGGTGCTTCGCCCGGCCAGAGGACCGCGACCGAGCCTGCAGAGTTGACGGCGATGTGATTGCCGAACATGTCTCGCCCGAAGCTGATCTCGTATCCGAGGTCCTCTGCCAGGGCTCCGGCGAGGAGGCGGTGCTCGCGTCGACGGTCTTCCGGCGCGATGGGCGCGAGCTGGCGGCCGCTGATGTACCGCGCGACACCGGGGTTGCGACGGGAGCTCATGTGCACGATGCGGCCATCGATGTCGACGCTGAGGAACCGCTGGTAGGTCTCACGGCGGGCCTCATCCTGGATGCCGTGGGTGAGAGCCCAGGCGACCCTTCGCGCCACTCGGTTCGCGCGTGCGTCGGGTGTCGCGGAGGCGTCGTCAACCTGCATGATCCATTCGATGAGGCTGTCGATGGTCGCGGCGGCGACATCGCTGTCGCTGGGGCCGTCGGTGTAGTACGTCTCCATCAGCGCGTGTTCCTCGGGAGTGAGGCGCCGGGAACGTCGGCGCACGGCCCACAGAACGTCCGACTCCCTCTCGCGCCATTCCGGGTCGCTGGTGTGGCCCTCCGTGCGCTCTGCATCTTCGTCGATCCATCGCAGCATCTGCGCAGCCAGGTCCTGCGCGTACACCCGCTGCTCCTCCGGCAGGGGAGCAGTGGCGAGCACCCGCAGATCCTCGACGTGAGCGGTGATCCACTTCTCGTTCGCAGGGATCTCGATCGTTCCGCCGGCAGCCCTGAACCGGCGCACGTTCTCCTCGGTCAGCGTCCCAGCTGGATACATCTCCACCGGTCCACCCACCGCGGCGACCAGGTCGTCGTACGGGACATTGGACCAGGTCGGGTTGCTGAACTCTCCCGGGGTCGGCTCGGTGAGCACAACGTTGCTCGTCATGGCGGGAGAGGTGCTCCGGAAGTCCTGGAGCCAGCACACGTTCTCACCGAGCACAAGAGGCAGCTGGTGTGCGATCGCCCCGACGTAGGCTTCGATCTTGCTCGACAGACCGGGGGAGGGCTCAATCGACGAGAGCAGGGCGATGACGTATCCCTCGCCCTGCCAGGCGCGCACATAGACGCTCTCCGATGGCGGATAGTTGTACTGCAGCGTGACCGTGAAGATGTCGTCGACGACTCGAGGAAGCGGTGCCGACGCCTTCGGGAGCATCGACAGTGAGAGCGTGGTCGCTTCCTCACGGCTGCGCTTGTACGCCCGGATCGACGACGAGCTCCACACCCTGTTCCGTGGGCCGAGCGTCGCCGCTGGGCGCGGGAATCCCTCCTGCCCGATCAGCTGTCGCACACGCCCCTCGGAGACCTCCAGGATCTCCGCAATGCCTTCGATGCCCACAAGTCCCAGTGCCATCTCGCACCCTCCGATCAGTAGCTAGCGTTAATGCTAGCCGAGACATTAGCATTAACGCTAACGGCTATCGTCAGAGTGAAGGGAGGTCACGGTGAGCACACCCGATCCCATCTCTCTCGCGCCCCGCGACGTCCGAACCGCATGGAGCGCCGGCACACGCCCGCTCCAGGAGGCATTCCCCTCGCACGCCGATCGGCTGCTACGCGCGATCGCCTACGCCCACTACGGACCCTTCCCCGTACCGATCCTCATCACCGGCAAGGAGCGGGTCGGCAAGACCACCCTGATCAACGCGCTCGCCGAGCTCACCGGACAACTCGACGCGCCACCGATCAAGCAGCTGAGCCTCAACGGCATCCGCGCGGCCGCGCAACCAGGACGCCCTCTGCTCATCGATGACGCAGCGCCGACGGCATCACTCGCCCGTCCGTCGATGCTCAGCCAGATCGCCGGAGAGGTCTACGCCGTCCGCAGCACCCCACTGCACGACGTCAGCATCCTCGGCGCATCCGGAGACCAGCCCATCGACCTGCACACCCTCCCACGCGTGATCCACGTGCATCTCGGCACCCGTCAGCAGATCAAACCTCTGCGCGCCGTCGGCGCCGAGCCCGCAACCGCCGCACGCATGCTGATCCACTCCCACCTGCAGGCGAACACCCCGCACATCAACCTGGACCCCGACGCGCGGTACGCAGCCGTGCTCGCCGCGGATCCGGATGCCGCGCACGAGCGGCGCCGCGGTGCAGCGCTCTACGTCGGTGACCGGATCCTCTCCGAGCTCGCGCTCATTCCCTCGAGTAGTGAGGCCCCCCGCTGGCTGGAACCCGACGATCGCGTCGTGTGGGCGCTGCGCGCTGCGATCCGGTACATGCGTGCGAACGGCGGGGTGATTGCCGGCTCCGCACACGAAAGCGCAGAGTGGATCATCGGTCGCGCCGAAGGCGATCAGGTGATGCTCTTCCCCAGCGAAGCCCTCACGTTCATCCGAGCGGAGCTCGGCGATCGCACAACTACGACGAACGCCGTCACTCGAGCGCTGTCCCGCCTCCGCCTCATCTCCACCGACAGCGCTCAGGGCGGCACGGTGCCCGTGAAGCTAAACGGCCGGCTCGTGCGCGCCTGGCGGATGCCGGCAACCGCCCTCGACTGATCGCGACACGCCGACACATCGGCGGCGGGGACAATAGCTGCGTCCACGACTCACCTCATCGAGCCCTCACCGCACGCCTGCACACCACCACAGTCACATCGGAGTGGAGACGCTGAGTTACGACTTTCGAAGGTGTAGCGCGCTCTGATACACCTTTTGGGGGTGTAGCAAGCCACCCCCTCTGACCTGGGGTTTTATTTGGCTGCTACACCTGGCCGATTCCAAGGTGTAGCAAGATTTTTAGCATGTGATCTGGCTTTAGTTCGACGGCCACCACTTGATACACCTTTTCAAACGGACATATACCGTGTGTGTGCGTGCGCGCGAGGGTCAAAGGTGTAGCAAGCCGGCAGGTGAGGAATCTTGGAGAACTTTGTCCGCGAACGTCGGGAGTGAGCGCTTATATGGGTATGGGCACTTCACGCGCAGAACACACTCGCCGAGAACAAACCCGCAAACGGTTTACGTTTCGTGGTAGACATGCCGTATGTCAGCTGAACGTTCTCGCTATCACGGAGGCGGAAGGGTCTCACGAGGCCCGCGATCTGCGCTTGCCATGCGCGTTCCAGCAGAGCAGGCCGAGATTTACCGGCAGCGAGCTGACGAACTCGGCATCCCCCTCAGCAGCTGGGTGGCTCTTGTCCTCGCTCAGCGCGAAAACCTCGACATCCCCGACTACGTCCAGGACGAGATCAACAAGGCGGAGCGCGAGCGCGCCGTCGAAGCGACCAGGCAGGAGTTCGACATGCCACGGTCGGCTTAACGCATTGAACCCCGTCGACCGGCAAGTCGACGGGGTTCAGAAGCGATTTGGGTCACAACCTCCGGCAAGAGGTTGATCAAGTAAGTGATGGGTTTTCACTAGCTATCCCTAAGAGACGAATCTCAGAGGAGACACTGTTGATTGTAGCGGCTTTGTCGCGGATGTCTACCACCGTTGCTACCACTGATGTAGCAGCCGGTGACATCCGTTGCACCCTCCTGGAGGAGGTGCAGCGGCGATGACTCTGGAAGCTCCCTCCTTCTCGGCCGCGGCGACGTCGCTCGACCGGGTCTTCGAAGCGCTCGACCGCGGCGGGTACAAGCCCGAGAAGCGTTCGAACTCGTTCAAGGCGCTCTGCCCGATCCATGGCGACGCGAAGCAGTCCCTCTCGGTGAAGTACGACTCCTCCGCCGGCAAGATCCTGTTCCACTGCTTCGGCTGCGAGGCCCCCGCCGGCGAGATCGCCGCGGCGCTCGGCCTGACGATGAGCGACCTGTTCGATGCGCCGCTGCCGGACAACCCCGACCGGCGACGCAACGGCAGCAACAGGAAGCCCCCGCGCCCGAAGCTCCCCCCGCGCATCACTCGGGACGAGACCGCCCCCAAGGCCCCGGACCTGTCCGGTGCCGAGTGGCACGAGACGAAGGTCTACCCGTACCCGAACGCCGAGGGCGTCGTGGTCCAGCGGGTCCACCGCCGCGAATGCGTAGTCGACGGCATCCGCCACAAGGAGTTCCACCAGACCTACCGCGGCGCCAACGGCAACTGGGTCAAGAACAAGCCCAAGGGCTACGAGCCGCTGTTCTACAACCTGCCCGCCGTGCTGCAGGCCGTCGCCGTCGGCGGCGACGTCTGGATCCTCGAGGGGGAGAAGGACGCCGACTCCGCGATCGCCGAAGGCCTCACCGGCACCACGAACGCCGGTGGCGCGATCTCCGAGAAGCAGCTTCCCACCGAGATGCTCGCCCAGCTGCAGGGAGCGACCGTCCGGATCGTCGCCGACAACGACGCCGCTGGCGCCAAGCGCGTCGTGTACCTGAGCACGAAGTTCACCGAGCTCGGCATCGCCCACCACATCTACCTGCCCACCCTCGCCAACCGGAAGGCCGACTTCACCGACCACCTCGACGCCGGCGGAACCGTCGACACCCTCATCGAGATCTCGATCGACGACGCCCGCACCATGGTCGCTGCAGCCGAGTCCGAGCGCCTGGTCACCGGGCCTACCGGAGTCGCCGTCTGCCTCAAGGAGGCCACCGCCCAGCTCGAGAGCAAGCTGCAGGACCGCGGCACCGCGGAACAGCACGCCGAAGCCTGGGCCCGGGAGTCCCTCACCCGCTTCGAGAAGATCCGCTACGCCGCCCCGATCGTCGCCAACGAGACCGCCCTCACCGACCGCGGCCGCGAGGCCCTCGACGCCTACGCTGCAACCCTCCGCGAAGGTGCCCAGCTCGCCGCCGACACCTACCGGACCGCAGGCCTCGACCTCCCCAAGCCGATCTCACTCGCTCTCGCCGCGGCGACTCCCGCGTCGACCGAGGAAGCACCCGTCGACGAGCAGCCCCCGGCCGAGGATGGCCCCGGACAGCCGCATGTCGTCGGCGGTGGCGGTGGTGGTAACGGTGTGTTCTTCGGCAACGCCGAGAGCGAGGACCGCCCCGAGAAGCGGATCCGGATCATCGGCTCCGAGTACCGCGTCGTCGAAGGGGAGACGGTGTTGGTCAAGTCCGTCCCCGGTGACGGCGAGGGGGAGTGGATCGAGAAGTACTATCGGGTGATGCGCGGCTGGGCCGAGGTGCAGACCGTCGCCGTCGAGGACGATGGCACCGAGGACGACTTCGCCCGCGCCCCCCACATGATCGCGATCAAGTTCTTCCGCTGGCTCCGGGACCCCCACGGCAAGCCGATCCGCGACCAGGAGACCCGCGAGGTGAAGAGCGAGTCCGTGCTGCTCAAGTACAACGAGGACCAGCTGCGGGACGGGTCCTGGGCGCAGGCGCTGCCGTGGCCCGGATTCCTCGAGACGAACTCCCGCCGTGGACGCGACCAAGCCTGGGATGCGATTTTCAGCGCCAGACAGACCGTCGACGCCCGCAGCATCGTTCACACCACGGTCGGCTGGCGCAACGCCGACACCGGACCCTACTTCGTCCACGCCGCCGGAGCGATCGCCAAGGGCGGACCCGTCCATGCCGAGGTCGACGTCGACAAGACCTCGAGCATCTACACGATGCCCGAGCCCACCACCGACCCGAAGGTGCTGCGGCAGGCCTGGCTCGATGGGACCCTCACGCTCAAGGAGTCCGAACTCCCGGCCCGTGTGATCGCCCCGCTGCTCGGCCACGCCTGGACCGCTCCGGTGCTGCCCGGCCCGATCATCCTGCACCTGGTGGGCGGGTTCGCGTCCTACAAGAGCTCCCACTCCCGTCTGCCCGTCCAGTACTTCGCCCCGGACCTCACGTACACCACGAAGGGCCTGATCTCCGGTGCGTCTTCCGGCGCCACGGCGATCGCACTGCCGCGACTGCTGAGCACGATCAACCACGTCCCGGTGATCGTCGATGACTTCGCCCCTGACGGCGACGCGAAGGGCGCGATCCGCCGCATCAGCGCACTCGGCCGCACCATCTTCAACGGCATCGGCCGTCTCCGTGCCCGGCAGCGCAAGGGCACCGAGTCTGACCGTCCGATCCTCGCCAGCGTTATCACCTCGGGCGAGCTCTCCGCCCAGGGATCCGCCGACTCCCGCATCGTGAACCTGCCCCTGGACCCGGCCACCGTCCGCAACGGCGGCGAGATCTTCGCCCGCCTCGAGTCCAAGAAGAACCGGCATGCCCGTGCCACGATCGGTGCCGCCCTGGTGCGCTGGATCGCCGAGCGCCGCGACGTTCTCATCGCCGAGTTCACCGACGCGGAGAGCGACCCGCAGCACCGTCTCTCGACGTCGACGTACTGGCGCGACACCATCCCGAAGATCGCCGGCCACAACGGTCTCCACGACCGCCTGGTGCAGAGCGCCACGGTCCTTGACCGCGGCATCGTCGTGATGTTGATGATGCTGCAGGAGCTCGGTGTGATCACCAAGCCCGAGGCCGACGAGTTCTACGTCTGGGCACGTCAGGGCATCTTCGAGGCCATGAACCTGCAGGACTCCGCGGCATCCGACCCGGCCGAGCAGCTGCTCGAGTACCTCCGCGAGGCGATCGCCAACGGCACCGCCCACCTGTCCGGATTCGACGGCGTCCGGCCCGACAGCCCCGGCTCGATGGGGTGGACCGACCAGAGCAACGGCATGGAGCCGATGTGGAAGGCCAACGGTTCCCGCCTGGGCGTCATCAGCCAGGACGGCACCCGCGTCTACCTGTTCACCGGCACCTCGCTCGGCATCGCCAACGCGATGTCGCAGCGGGCCGATGAGGCCTTCTCCGAGACGAAGGTGTCGATCGCCTCATCGCTGCAGTCGCACGGCTGGCTGGTCGTCGACGCGGCCGGCAAGCGCAGCGTGAACCGCCGCATCGGCCAGGGTATGCAGGCCCGCGTCTGGGACATCCCCCTCAGCGCGCTGCTCGGTGCGAACGACGGCGGCGAAGGCCCCGAAGCTCCTGGCGGCACCACCGGCGGGGATACCCCGAACGGGGGAGCACCCACCCTCTTCGACGGGCCCATGGACTACGAGGCTCTTATCGAGCCCATTGAGCACGAAGAGGAACCCGCCGCGGCCGCGGTCGAGGAGCCACCTGCTCCGACCGAGCCCGAGTCGGCGCCGGAGGCACCCGCGGTCGCGCCGGCGGCCGCCGTCGACAAGGCACCCGCCGCAGCTGCACCTGCAGCCCGCCCCGCATCGTCGAACGGTTCCTTCCGCGCCCCGCTCGGCGTCCTTCACACCGACGGCCTGTGGCTGCCCGACGGCGAGCTCGTCCGGGTCCAGGGACCGTTGCAGCACGCCGGTGACCTTGCACAGCTCGCCATCTCACTGAACCTCGGCACTCAGATCAACTCTGGAGCGAACCGGCTGCGCAAGACCGAGCGTGGTCAGATCTTCCTCACCGCCGAGGCCGCGGCCGCACTCGGACTCACGCTCCCGGACATGGACCCGCGCGACTCCGACTACGCCCCGTTGCTCAAGCAGACCACGACCGGTGCCGCGTTCCTCACCGGCGCCGTCGACGCCGGCTACTCGCTCACCGGCGACGGTGCCATGGCCGGATCGATCGACGTGTGGCGGGAAGACGACAAGAGCATCGGCGTACACATCGGGCTCATCCCCGCGCAGAATGACGCCTTCATCCGCACCATCCTCCGCCCGGTCACCGATGACGAGTCCGGCGAGTCCCTGCAGCCGGATCCGGCGACCATCGCCCGCCGCCTGGGCCGGTACGCCCTGGCGATGCGGTTCCCGTACCGCAACAGCGCAGCCACGACCGGCATCAAGCTCATGACGGCCACGCACGTGCGGGACGACCACGACCGGCTGTTCACCCCGGTGGCTAAGCCTCTGGTGCTGCGCGAGGCTGGCTACGCCGAGGACGACTTCAACTGGCAGCGTCAGCTCACCCCGGCCGAGCGCGAGCACCAGTGGGTGCACGCCTTCGACCGCGGAGGCAGCTATCTCGCCGCCGTGGCCGGCCTCGAGCTGGGCATAGGCACTCCGACCCACCATGAGGGCCCGCTGCAGTTCATCACCGACTCCAAGCGGCCCGACTTCAACCGCCTCCCCGGCTACTGGAAGATCACCGCCCCGGAGCAGGGCTCCTGGCTCACCCCGTACCTGTTCACCGCGACCGGCCGTTTCGGACCCGCGCTCGTCGGCACCGAGATCTGGATCGCCACCCCGACCATGGAGCTCGCCCACGAGCTCGGCATCGAGCTCGAGATCCACGAGGCCTGGCTGTGGCACGAGAAGGGCCGTGTCCTCGACAGCTGGTACAAGCGGATGAAGGAAGCCCGCGACCTCCTCGACACCGGAGACGAAGACGACAGCGCCGCCCGCGACCTCGTCAAGAGCACCTACGTCGCAGGCATCGGCATGCTCGACTACCGCGGCCGTCACGACCAGCTCGCGATCTGGGCACCGCACCGCCACGACCACATCGTGGCCAAGAGCCGCGCGAATATCCTCCGCCGGATCCTCCAGATCGGTGAGGCGAAGAACCGGTGGCCCGTCGCGATCGAGAAGGACGCGATCCTCTACACCAGCGACTCCATCGAGGGCGTCGACGCCTGGCCCGGCGACCCGAAGCACTTCGGCCGCGGCCTCGGCCAGTTCAAGTACGAGGCCACCGCACAGGTGACCGAGCACCTCGAGTTCCTCACCGGATCCGGCCCGTACCGAGGGAAGTCCCACATGCAGGAGCTGATCTGAGATGGCACTGAACGCGGCACAGAAGATGCGGCAGGCGAAGGCCCTGTTCGAAGGTGTCACCGGGCAGAAGTTCGATGCTGTGAGCGGGAACACCGCATCCATGCTCAAGTTCCTCTTCCCCGGCAGCAGCGACCGCTACCCGATCGCCACGAAGGAAGCAGCCAAGAAGCTCGGCGTCAGCCCCGGCACCGTGCGCCGCTGGGTCCGCGGCGTGCAGAACCCTCGAGCGGAGATCGCCAAGAAGATCACCACCCGGGTCCGTCAGTCCATGACCACCCAGCGCGGCCGCGCCCAGATGGTCAAGCGCATGCAGGCACAAGGAGGCCTGCCCACCAAGCAGCGCACGATCCGCATCCAGGGCGTTCAGGGTCCCACTGCGGACCCGAACAACTGGGCCTACCTCCGTGACGGATACAGCAACCTCGACATGTCGCCCGAGGAACAGCAGCGCTTCTACGAGTCCTGGGTCCAGGGCGGCGACGCCGGCGCCGAGCGTTACATCACCGGCCTCTACAACTCTCCGGACCGCTATGTCGATGGTTGGCAGTTTCATGGCATCAAGGGAATCTCCTGGATGTGATCCCATACCCGCAACGCCTCCGAGCAGCCCTCCGCTCGGAGGCGTTGCGTCATCCCAGCCCGCCCGCTACTCTAGTGAATGTCAGATTCACTTATTCGAGATGAGGGACCCATGGACCGAAACCCTGCCACCACACGAAAGGCCGCACCCCCACCATGTCCAGCACCTGGGTCGATTACAGCTACTTCGCTGATGAGCTCAACGTCAAAGTTCAGACAATCCGCGTCTACGCCACCGCACGCCCGAGCGATGACCCCAAGAAGAAGAGCCAGCGGGCCGAGGACTTCCCCCAGCGCGTCAACGACGCCGCTGCCCGCACCCCGTACTTCGACAAGGCTGAGGCCGACGCCTGGATCGCCAAGCGCAAGGCTGAGGGCAAGGCACGCAAGCAGCCCGACTGACCACGACACGAGGCCGAGCATGACCGACGACACCGCACCGCTGTGGAACGTCCGCGAGGACGTCGACCTGAGCGAGCTCGAGCGCGCGTGGGGAGAGAGCAAGCTCAGCGAGGTCCTCGCCGCCACCCTCAACTCCTACAACCGCCTCGGCCGAGTCAACGCCGGCACCGCGGCCTACAACCTCGGCGTCAGCACGGGCACGATCCGCCGCTGGGTGCGGGACGGGGTCCCCGCCGCGCGCCGCGGCGACGTGATCTCCCTTGTGCGCCCCCCTCAGGGTGCCTTCACCCAGGAGCGCACGGACCACCTCAACGCCAGGTGGGCACTCACCAAGATCGCCGGGGAGCCCGCAAATGCCGAAGGTCTCTGGGGATACAAGGGCTGGCTCAAGCCCCACGACCTCGCCATCATCGCGATCGAGGACATGCCCGTCCACACGATCCGTCTGTCTGCGACCGACCGTTCCAAGGACTCCAACCGCCGACTCACCGCCGGCGGAAAGATCGTCTCGATCGTCACCTTCCCGAACTACTTCGCCGCCGTCCGCGCTCGCGCCGAGATCCTCGAAGACGTCTACGCCTTCCGCGTGCAGCTGCGCAACACCCACCTCGCCAGCGGCGCCGGCAAAGCCTGGCTCGCCGACGCACCCCACAAACCCCTGGCCTCCTACCGCAAGAAGCCCCGCAAACACGTCCGCCCTCTCCCCGGGAACACCGACAAGGAGGTCACCCGATGATCACCTACGCGACAGTCCCGGACCCCGACCTCGTCGAACTCTCGGGGATGCTCTCCTCGTTCGTACCCCTGCTCCAAGGGATCATGCTGATCACCGGGCTCGTCGCCGTGATCATCGGCGTCTTCCGCCTCTCCAGCGACTACGGCCAGGGCGGCTGGTCCTTCATCCTCTTCGGCCTGCTGTCAGCAGGACTGAGCTTCGTGCTCCCCTGGGCTTTCGGAGCTCTCAGCGGCGAGACCAACGAAAGCCCCAAGCCAACGTCAGAACCATCTCCACAACCGACGGGGAACAGCGAGCCCACCCGGGCACCAGACACCGTGCAGGAACCCGCCGACCTCACCTGGCTGTGGATCACACTCGCCGTCATCGTCGCCGCGATCCTCGCCGTCCTGCTGGTCTGGCTCATCATCCACCTGTCGACCCGCGCTCGCCGCGGCATCCGTGCCGCCCGAGAGCAGGCCGAGGCGCTGCGCGCACTGCAGGAGAGCCGAGCAGCCACCTGGCAGTCGTACCACGACCGCCACAGCGAGCTGCTGCGAAAGATCCTGCACGCCGAGACCGACTGGGACACCCTGTTCTTCATGCCGGCACTCAGCGACCCGAACGTCCCGCAGACACTCACGATGCTGCGCGCGATGCGCACCGCGAACACGCTGCGGGATACCGCCGGCAAGATGCCAACCAACCTCGACGACGATGACGACCTCACCAAGCTCCCGTTCCCTCGAGCGGTCGAGGACTTCGCCCTCGCCTGGGAGACTGCAGAGCGCCACGCTCGCAAGGTCGGACAGAAGAACGTGCCGCTCGCAGAGCGCCGCCTCATCAAGCAGATCCGCACCTTCCTCGACATGGCCGAGAACACCGCTGCGTCGCAGAACGAGCGCAACCTCGCCTACAAGCGCGCGCAGAGCCTGATGGAGGACCTCCAGTCGATCCACATCCCGGACCGCGCCCTGGAGCAGCTCGAGGAACGCAAGCTGCTCCAGCTCACCGTTGGCACCACGACCGTAGGAGCTCGATCATGACCGACCAGATGAGGGAGTGGACATGCCCCACGTGTGGCTTCGCAATGGTCGCTATTGACGCAGTCGCGCTCGGCAACGCGAAGCGTGCACACAACATCAACGCGCACCCGACACCCCACCAGAGCCGAGAAGAGGACTAGAAAGATGAGCAGCAAGCCGAACTACCGCACCGACGATCTTCCCGCCGACGCCGGCCCCTTCATCATCGAAAACGACCGCCACCAGTGGTGGGTCGTGACACGCGAGTACGTCTGGCGCGTGGGCGGAGGGGAGGGGCAGCCGCACAGCGATGAGATCCGCCTCGAGGTCGGCCCCTGGCGGTACGTCTCCGTGCCTCTTCCCTCGGACCTGCTGAGGGGGCAGACGAACGCGACAGGATCCCCGGAGCTGCGCCGCTCCCTGCACGCATCTTCGGATCGATTCCCGCAGCGCACCGTGCACGAGGAGCTGCTCCTTGCGGACCTCCCGCAGGACGAAAGCACGGCAGGATCGGCACGATGACCGACCAGGCTCCGGCAGCACCCGCAGATCCGGTCCTCGGCGGTTGGCGCGACCAGCCCGGCGGGAACGAGCTGTGGACTCAGATCCTCAAGGCATTCGGCCGCGCAGCCGAATCTCCGTCGCCGACCTCGGCCGACGCCGCATCCGCAGCCACGGACGCGGTCCCTGACGTGGATGTCCGCGATAGCACCGGCAGCGCCCCTATATGAGGTAGCTGCTCACCGACCGGAAGGACCACCATGACTACCCCGAACCGCTACGACCCCGCCGCGGCACGCCGCATGCTCATGAGCAGGCCGGGCCCCGGCAAGACCATGCCGAAAGAGATCCGGGTGGACGAGTCATGGACGTTGAGCTCCGCCCCGTCAAAGGAACTCGACCGCCTCATCCGCCGTGAGCGAAGCGTCCGGCCGCCAGCGGACCTGCAGGGCGGTGAGGCCTACCGCGCGTGGCTCCTCGAGCGAGTGGATGTCATCGCCGCCAGTGACGCGACAGACGAAGAACGTAACGAGACCGCCGCCTGGAGGGTGCGCATCACGGATGCCACCACACAGGAGCTGTGGTCCGAGTACCTCGACCAGCCTCACGACCTAGCTCGCCAGGCCCCCACCGGCTCTATGGTTCAAACCATCGCCGACTTCGACACCCCAAGATGAGTAGGCCAGACCATGCTCGGTGAGATCCCCGTCGAAATCCCGGAAGGAAGCGAGCTCCTCGCCGTGGCAACGTTCCTCCGCGACCAGAACGGCGAGCTCACGATGCGCATGGCCAACGTCATCGACGCCACGGAACCACTGACACCCGAGCAGCAGGCGCGTGCTCTGCGCCTGCTAGCCACCGGGGTGGAAGCAGAGGCGATCGCGCAGCGATCGACGCACATCTGAGATGCTGACCACGCACCCCACCCACAAGACGCCCTCGAAAGAAGCCACGATGAACACGGACCAAACGGACCTCATCCTGCAGAAGACCGCATCGGTGGCGTTCAGCTACTACCCGGAAATCATGATCGACAGCCCCGAGTTCGATCTGTGGTCTGAGGTCAACTACTGCCTCGAAGAGCTCCCTGATGGAGTGCTCTCGACCGAAGAACACAGCATGCTGCGCACTCTCATTGCCCGGGCAATCGTGGATCCCACAAAGCACCGCGAGACGCTCACGGACCTGCTCTTCGAGCTGAGCGACGAAAGCACTGCTGAACCCGACGCACAGTAGGGGTCCAGCCTGTGACTGACGGCACAGGCTCCGAATCAGGCAAGAGGCCGGATGAGGACCGACGTCGACGCAACCGCGCATGGAGAGCAGCGCACCCCGACCTTTCGCGTGCGTACAACCGGCAGTGGCGGGAGAACAACCCGGACAAGGTCGCAGAATCACGCCGCGCTTGGCGCGCGGCGAACCTCGACCGCAGCCGGGAACTCAACCGAGAGTCGATGAGGCGCCAGTCCGCACGGAAGAAGAAGCTCAGAGAGAAACGAGCAAAGGGCCGCGCCTGGTATGCGGAGCACCGCGAAGAACAGCGGGCGCGGGCACGCCGGTTCCGTGAGCAGAATCCCGAGAGGATCCGGGAGTACCAGCGCCGGTGGCGCGAGAAGGACCTCGACCATGCCCGAGAGGTGAACCGCCGAGGAAACCAGGCCTACAAGGACCGCCACGGCGAAGAGGTGCGTGCCCGCGGCCGCCGCGCAGCGGCCGCCCGAAGAGAGCGCGATCCGGACACGTTCAAGAAGTGGTACGAGGAGAACCTCGAGGCACAGCGCGCTCGAGGTCGTGAAGCGAGCAAGCAGCGCAGTCGGCTGAAACAGCTCGGCCTCCCACCCCGCAAGATCCAGCGCGTCTATGCCGAACAGAAGCGCGCGAATGCGCGCGCCGCCGACGAGTTCTTCGCCCAGCGACGCACGAAGGACGAGGTCCGCCGTGCCACAGATCCCAAAGCCGGCGCACTCCAGCGCACACGCACCTTCGACCTGGTCGAGCAGAACCTCGAGGAGCGTCGCGCCGAGGACTCATTCCTCCTGCGTCTCCCTGCACTCATCAGAACTCACAGGGCACGATACGGAGAGCGGATCCGCGGGGACGTCACCTTGGACAGTGCTGCACGGGTGGCCGCCGGCAAGCCACCGTACGACATCGATCAGGAGACTGGGAACCGCCTGCTCCGGGAGATCGTGGCACGGGAAGCACCGCTGCTGAACCCAGAGCGCATCGCCCAGCTGAGCAAGGTCATGCGCAAGGCCAAGAGCCAGATATCGACGACGGCTGAACCTGAGAGCACGGTGGGGGTAGCATCCGGGACGGATGCTGCAGCATCCGAGAGCCACGACGAACCCGGCAGCGCTGCAGACGCGATGGAGTGGGTCAAACCGCATGTGCGAGCAGGCGTGGAGATCCCTGGGTTCTACCGCCGCAGACGGACACAATGAAGGGAACAGGACATGTGTGGTCGGTTCGCCATGGACAAGAAAACGGACGAGCTCATCCGAGAGTTCGTCGCTGACGGAGGACGCGCCGAGGACTGGGCAGGCAGCTACTCCATCGCACCGACCACGACAGCACCTATCATCCGTGAACGGCTCGTCGACGACGTCATCCACCGCGAGATTGACCTCGCCCGGTGGGACTGGGACCGCCCAGCTAGCCGCCCGAAAGTTCCCATCATCAACGCCCGGATGGAGAAGCTCCCAGAGCGCTTCTGGGTGGGCCCATTCAGCCGTTCCAGGTGCATCGTGCCGATGCTCGGCTACTACGAATGGACAGGGGAGAAGGGAGCGAAGATCCCCCACTGGATCCACAGCGACGAGCTCCTTGCCGCAGCCGGCCTCACCTGGACGACCGAGATCGCCGGAGAACGGCAGCGCGTATTCGTCGTCGTTACCCGCGAAGCCCGCGACGCCTCAGGAGAGATCCATGACCGGATGCCGGCGTTCCTCACCGACGAGCTCCGGGATGCCTGGCTCGACCCTCACCCGCTGACCGTCGACGGGGACGTCACAGCTTCAAGAAGTAACCGACTGCAGCTGCTCGACGAGCTCGAAGCATCTTCCTCCATGATCGCCACCACGATGCGCACGCACATCGTGGACCGCAAGGTGAACAACGCTCGGACCGCCGATCCCACAGACCGCTCCCTCATCGAAGCCGCATGACTCGAATCGACTCGCAGACCGAGCATGACCAATCCGAGCGTCACCAAAACCGCGAGCCCGCGACCAGGCGCGGACGCGCAGCGGACGGCGCCGGGGACCGCCACGACCAAGAGCAACCACGACGGCATCCGGTCCACCGGATGCACAGGTGCATCGGCGCAGCCGATTGCCTTACCG
>NZ_PGGU01000020.1 GCF_002872075.1 Microbacterium aurantiacum
GGGGCGCCGCTCGGCGGCCCCGCCCCGCGGAGGGTCGCGGAGGGGGCGGCGGCCTCGCTCCGGTCGCTCATGATCGCCATCCGCTCAGCCCTGTACCGAGTTCTGGATCGTGTCCATGATCTCCTCGGCCGTGAGCTCGCCCCGGTAACCCTGCACGCCGTACTGCGTCATCAGGGTCTCGACCTGGTTCCAGGTCGGGGTGGTGCGCTGGGGTGTCGCGTTCGAGAGCAGAGCCTCGACCACGTCGGATGCTCCTTCCGTCTTGCCCTCGGCCCAGGCCGGCAGCGCCTCGATGCGGGCGGGCACGATTCCGCGGGCCTCGGCCTGCTTCTCCTGCACCGAGAGCGATGTGAGGGCCTCCACCGCCGCGAACGCCTCGTCGGGACGCTCGCAGTTGGCGGCGATGCCGAAGCCCGACCCTGCTGTCATCGCCGAGGCCTCACCGCTCGTCGACGGGACGATGGTGACGCCGAGAGTGAAGTCGGCGGCCTCGGCGAAGCTGCCGTACATCCACGGACCTTCGATGAGCATCGCCACCTCCCCGGAAGTGAACGCCTGCTGCGAGACCTCGGAGCCGTCGGCGGCCTCAGGCGCCTGGGCGACGGCCTCGACGGCGACCAGGTCGAAGAAGCTCTGCATCTGCTCGACGAACTCGGGGTTGGTGAGGTCGAGTTCGCCGTCCTCGGTGACGGCGGGCACGCCGTCGGCGAGAGACCATGCGTTGGGGATGAAGATACCGGGTGCGAGCGCCAGGCCCTTCTTGTCGCCGTCGGTGAGAGCTTTGGCATCCGCGACGAACTGATCGCGCGTGTAGGTCGTGGTCGGAAGTTCGAGGCCGGCGGCCTGGAACGCCTCGACGTTGTAGAACAGCACGATGGGCTCGGCGTCGTAGGGGATGGCGCGGATGGTGCCGTCGACGGTCATGCCGCTGAGCATCGATTCGTCGATGTCGTCGGCATCGAAGCCGCTCTTCTCGATCAGGTCGTCGAGCGGCATGAGCAGATCGCCGAGCTCCTGGGCGCGGGCCGCCTGCGTCGTGAGCAGGCAGGGCGGGTTGGAGCCGGAGAGCCGGGTCTTGACCTTCGTCCAGTAGTCGGAGAAGCTCGGCCCCTCGACCGAGATGTCCAGCTCGGGATCCTCGGCCTTGGCCCCGTCGATGAAGTCGGCCCACTGTGCCTGGTCGCCTTCGCTCGCGGCCCAGGTGTAGAGCACGAGCGGGCCTCCGGCCTCGCCGCCTCCTGCGGAGGTGCCCGCGCAACCGGCGAGCGCGAGGGCGGTGAGGCCGGCGGCGCCCGTGACCATCAGGTGCTTGATGCGCCGGTTCGAGACTGCATTCATACTGTCTGCCTCCTTCATTGGATGCTGCATTCGATGCGTCGGTGGGTAGTGCTCGGTTCAGTCGTCGGAGAAGTCGATCGCGACGACGTCGATCAGCGCGCCGCTGGGCGCGGGGGCGACGATGCGCAGTTCGCCGGAGTCGTCGCCGGCCGTGGAGGCCTCATGCACTTCGAAGCTGGCATCGTGCTGCAGGTCGATGCCGTCGGCCAGTCGGTGCACTCGGGTGATCCTGCGCACCGGCAGTCCGCGCACGATGATCTCGTCGACCGGCAGTGCGGTGAGGTGCAGGTAGAGCCGCCCTTCGCGAGCGGTGCTCGGACCGTGGAAGTCGAGTCCCTCGGTCGGCTCGACGCCGATGACGGACTCTGCGTGCGCCCGCATCCAATCGCCGAAATCCCTCAGGCGCTCGTTCTCGAGCTCCGGCAGGGTCCCGTCGGGGCCGGGGCCGACGTTGAGCAGCAGGTTGCCGCCGCGGGCGACCACATCGATGAGGGTGACGAGCAGTGAGCGCGCGGACTTCTCGTTGTCCGGTCCTCTGCGCCAGGCCCAGTGATCGCCGATCGTGAGGCAGAGCTCCCAGGGTCCTGTCGGCACCGTGAGAGGAAATCCCTGCTCCGGCGTGCGGTAGTCGCCCTGCCCGGGGAGCCGGTCGTTGATGACGACGTCCGGCTGGAGCTCCTTGATGAGGCGGCGGAGACCGGGCGCGCTCCATTCCGCGGCCGACCGCTCCCAGTCCCCGTCGAACCAGAGCAGGTCGATCGTGCCGTAGTTCGTGAGCAGTTCCCGCAGTTGCGCGCGCACGTAGTCGAGGTAGCGCGACCATTCCTCAGGGCTGGAGCGGCGGTGCCGGTCGGTGGCATCAGGCGTGTCTGCGAACTCGGCGAGGCCGGCAGCCGGCCAGTGCTCCAGCTTGTACGGCAGGTCGTCGTCGCGGAACGCCGGGTAGTCGGGGTGGTTCCAGTCGGGGAGGCTGTAGTAGATGCCCACCTTCAGGCCTTCGGCGCGCATGGTCTCGACGAATTCCCGGGTGATGTCCCGGCGGAACGGCCCGTGTTCGACGCCGAAGTCGGACTGGTCCGTGAAGAACATGTTGTAGCCCGCGTGGTGGCGTGCGGTGAACACGACGTAGGTCGCGCCGGCCTCCTTGAACCGGCGTGCAAGGTCGGCGGCGTCCCACGCCGTGGGGTTGAACGTCGGTGCGGTGGCCTGGTACCCGGCGACTGTGACAGCGTCTTCGACGGCATCCACTCCCGGGATGATCGAGCGTCCGACGAGCGGCCAGGAGATCTCGATGCCCTGCTGCGAGGCTTGGTCCCAATGCACGAATATGCCGAGTCCGGCACCGCTGAACCATTCACCACCGGGTATACGCTCGGTCGTCCGCTGGAGGGTTGCGTCGGTCATGGAACTCTCTCCTTCGAGGTTCGGATTTCCTATAGGATATGCGATAGAGGATCGGCTCACAAGGGTAGAGGGAGGAGTTGATGCGCATCGCACTGCACTCCGAAATCCGCGAAGGCGGCATCGATGGCTACCGTATGAATCACGCCCGCATTCCCGATGACCTGGCCGCATCGTTCGCCCGGATCGGCATCCATGACTGGACAATCTGGCGATCCGGGCGTCGCCTCTTCCACGTGGTCGACTGTGCGGATTGGGATGCCGCACTCGCAGCGCTGGCGGATGACCCCGCCGACCACGCCTGGCAGGCCCGGATCGGTCCCTTCGTCGAGCTGTTCCGCGATACCGACGGCGGCGAGGGGCTCGCGCCGCTCGAGAGGGTGTGGGATCTTCGCGCCCAGGTCGACGACTGACGGGCGACGCCGGGATCGGGCGCGCAACACTCCAAACATCCGATCTGGATTTTGGCGAACTGCCGGGATTTCAGGATTTCTTCGGGACGGAGACTGTTGAATCGCTCTTCTGTGCCTCTATCATCGGATCAATGTCCAAATAGTGTGAGCGCTCACAACAGCCATCTGCGC
>NZ_PGGU01000021.1 GCF_002872075.1 Microbacterium aurantiacum
GGGTTGATGCCAGGAACACCGGAACGGCCGGTCCGGCGGCTGCCGGACCGGCCGCGGCTCGTGCTCAGTGGATCGCGTACACTGCGCCACCGACGATGACGGTGACCGCAGTCGTCCAGCCGATGATCGCGATGGCCTGCCAGATCAGGATGCGGACCTTGCCGACGCCCGCGGCGGCGAGCATGGTCGCGGTGAACTGCGTGGGCAGCAGCAGCGGACCGAGCAGGCTGACACCGGGAACGCCGTAGCGGACCAGGGCGCGCTGGAACTTCTCCTTGCGCGCGCCTTTCCGGCCGGGCTCCGCAGTGTCGTCGAGAGCGACCGGCGATCCGCCGCCGGCCGGGACGAGCTGGCGCGAGCGGTCTCGACGGGCGACGATGGCCTGCCGGGCGCCGGAGCCGAGGAGCACGAGCGCGGCGACGCAGAGGAAGTTCCCGGCGATCGCAGCGATGGCGGCGATCACCGGGTGGATGCCGCCGATGATCCCGATCGCGGCGGCTCCCTCGCCCTCGATGAAGGGGACGGCGCCGGCGAGCGCGACGATCAGCGGCTGCACGAGCTCGGGCACCTGTGCGACGAGGTTCTGGAAGGTTTCGATGAGGTTCATGGGTCCCATTCCACCGGCATCCGCCCGGGGACGGCAGTGCCGGGCTGTCACCTCTTCGCGTGCGCAACACCTGCCGCATCCCTGACAAGTGTCATGCCTCTATCGTGGGTCGAATGAGTACGAAGTCCCCTGCCGCGGGAGCAGAGCCCGCACCCGGCGCCCAGCAGCTGGCCCGCGGGATCATCGCGACGTGGTGGTACACCGCCAGTGCCGTGATGGTCTTCGAGCTGACGCTCGTGCTGTTCTGGACCGCGATCGCATTCGCGGTGACGCCCGGGAGCACCGTGGGGCTCGTCGTCGGGATCGGCGGTCTGCTCTGGTGCGCGGCGACGGTGCCGGTGATTGCGGCGTACCGTCACCGGCTCGACGCCGAGCCGGGCGTCCAATGGGTTCCGCTGGCGGTTCCGTCGCTCGTCTCCGTGGCATTCGGCATCACGGCAGGCACCGTCACCCATAGCTGGCTGCTCGGTATCATGCCCGTCGCGCAGCTCCTCGTCCTGCTGAACTGGCCCAGGGGAGTGCGCCTCCGCCTCGTCATCGCGGTCACGGTCCTGCTCGCCGGCGCGGCCTTCGTCGATGCGTCTTCCGGCGGGCCGACGCCCGACGCCGGTTGGACGCTCCCTGTCGTCTACACGCTCGTCCTCCCGGTGATGACGGTGAGCTCGCTGTGGTGGTGGGACGTGCTGATCACGCTCGACCGAGCCAGAGCATCCGAGTCCCGGCTCGCGGCGGCGCAGGAGCGCCTGCGGGTGGCGACCGACGTGCACGATCTCCAGGGGCACCACCTGCAGGTGATCGCCCTGCAGCTGGAGCTCGCCGAACGCCTCATGCCGCGCGATCCGGAGGCCGGGATGCAGCAGCTCCGCGCAGCACGCACGAGCGTCGACGACGCGCGGCAGGGCACACGCGACCTCGCGATGCGGTTCCGTTCGGTGCCGTTGAGCGACGAGCTCGCCAACGCCCGCGACCTCCTGCAGGCGGCGGGACTCGACGTCGAGACGGACATCGGCGCGGATGCCGATCGGGCTCCGGCATCCGATCTCGGCCCGGTCATCCGCGAGACGACAACGAACGTGCTCCGGCATGGCGGCGGCAAGCGCGCGCGACTCGTGCTCGCACGGACAGCGGATGCCTGGCGCTACGAGATCTCCAACGATGTCGCTCCTGGAGCCGAACCCGGACGGGAGGGCTCGGGTCTCGAGGGGGTCGGCCGTCGGATCGCCGAGGCCGACGGAACCCTGGAGGTCCTCCGCGGCGCGGACGAGTTCACGGTCGTCGTGACCGTGCCCGCACGGCAGGAGGAGCCCCGATGATTCGGGTGCTGCTCGCCGACGACGAGGGGATGATCCGTTCCGCGCTCGCCGCACTGCTGCGGCTCGAGGACGACATCGAGGTCGTCGCCGAGTGCGAGAACGGCGAGCAGGCCGTCGCCGATGCGCTGCGACTGCTGCCGGATGTGTGTCTGCTCGACCTCGAGATGCCGGGGCTCGACGGCGTCGAGGTGGCCGAGCGGCTCAATCGCGCCATCGCGACACGCTGCATCGTCGTCACCCGCCACGCGCGTCCCGGAGTCCTGCGCCGGGCGCTGGCTTCGGGGGTCGCCGGGTTCCTCCCCAAATCCCGTGGGGCCGATGAGGTCGCGTCGATCATCCGCCGCGTCGCCGCCGGCGGTCGCTATGTCGACCCGGAGATCGCGGCGGATGCGCTGAGCGACGAACGCTCGCCGCTCACCGACCGTGAACTCGATGTACTGCGGGCGGGGCGCCGAGGGGAGACCACGGGCCAGATCGCCCGGAGCCTCTCCCTCGCTCCGGGAACGGTGCGCAACCACATCTCCGCTGTGCTCGCCAAGCTCGCGGTGGGCACCCGCCAGCAGGCGGTGCTCCTCGCGGAGGAGCGCGGCTGGATCTGATCGCCTCCGATTCCATAGACTGCTCTCATGGGAACTCTGCACAGTGCGCTGGTGACGGCGCCTTCCTTCACGTTCCGCGACCGCCGCGCCTGACGGCGCGCTCGTTCGTCGTACGCGCGCCGTCCTCCGAGATGCCATCCGCACCTCGGGACGGGCAGCTTCTCCGCGCTTTCTCGCGCTCCCTCCCTCGAGGTGCTCCGATCCTTCTTCTGGAGCGCACTCATGCCTCGTTCTCTTCATGGCGGCCGACACGAACTCGGCCAGAACTTCCTCACCCACCGGCCGACGCTCAGCCGCATCACCGCTCTCGTCCGGCGCACCTCGGGCTCGATCCTCGAACTCGGCGCCGGTGACGGCGCCCTGACCCGCTCGCTGGCCGAGCTGGGAAGGCCGCTCACCGCGATCGACATCGACGAGCACCGGGTCGCCCGCCTGCGTCGGGTGCTGCCCGGCGTGCGCGTCGAGCCGGCGGATGCCACGCGCTATCCGTTCGACGCCGATGTCGTCGTCGGCAACATCCCCTTCCACCTGACCACCCCGATCCTCCGGCGCCTCCTCGCCACCGGCAGCTGGGGCCACGCCGTGCTGCTGACGCAATGGGAGGTCGCTCGAAAGCGTGCAGGCGTGGGCGGCAGCACGATGATGACCGCGCAGTCGGCGCCCTGGTTCGACTTCGAGTTGCAGGGCCGGGTGCCTTCGTGGGGATTCTCGCCGCAGCCCAGCGTCGACGGCGGCGTGCTCACGATCAGCCGACGCTCGACTGCGCTCATCCCACGGTCAGAGCGTCGGGCGTACGAGGCCTTCGTCCGTGCCGCGTTCACGGGACGGGGGTCCAGCCTCGCGGTGGTCATCGCAGGCGCTGCGCGCGTCGACATCGACGCCGCACGGCAGGCACTCGCGCACGCCGGTGTCTCGACCCGTTCTCTCCCGCGAGATCTTCAGGGGGAGCAGTGGTCGATCGTGTGGCCGCACCTCAGTCGAAAGACAACGCGAAGGTGATCGCCGGCTCGAAGCGGTGAGGCGGCTCCGGCGCGCTCGGGGCGGGGTGTTCCACCTCGGTTACGCTGATCCGCGGGGGGATCATGCGCACGAGAAGACGACGAGGGATGTCCGCACTCGCGATGACGACGATCGCGGCACTCGCACTCACCGGCTGCACGCCGCAGTCGAAGGAGAGCGCCGAGCAGTATCGGGCTACCATCGCGGCCGTGCCAGGGGTGATCGAGGTATCGATGACGACATCGACGCCGTTGCCGTTCACCGTGCAGGTCGGGGTCGTCGCGGTGGTGCCCGCGGAGGAAGAGGTCCTCGACGAGTTGGTCAGGGTGGCATGCGCGGAGAAGCCGAACGCGAGCGTGCAGTTCACCGTCGTCGTCCGAGTGGACGACGACGAGGTGCAGACTTCGGCCGGATCCGCGTGCCCACTGATCGAACGGGATGTGATCGGGATCGCGACGGCAATCTCGACGCTCGGACTGAGCGGTGGCGCGAACGTCCAGGTCCGCTCTCTCAGCGACGGCGGCGCCCGTGTCGAGATCTCGATGACAACCGACGACGGGAGAGTGTACGAGACGCTGGCAGTCGCCGAGACGGTCGCGCAACGCCTCGAAGCCGAAGAGCGTCTCGCCCTCAGCGCCCGGGGACTGCGACTGCCGACGGAGGATCCCGCCACCGTCGCGCAACGCATCGCTGATCTGCGGGCGGTCGATGCGCTGTTCCCGCTCGAGAGTGTCGTGTACGAGGAGACGGGAGTGGTCGCCACTCTTGCTGCTGATCAAGGAGATCCGAAGGTCGCCGTCGTGACGGCCGGGACGCTGCTGCGTGCGAGTCCGTCGGGGTTGTGGCGCGATGTCGACGTGGCGATCGTGCCGCCGGGCGGGGGGTCCGCCAATGGTGCGGGACCGGCCGGCGTACGACTGGTCTCCTGGATCGACCGTGAACTCGGTCTTGAGGCGACGGGATCGAACGGCGTCGTTCACGTGCAGGTCGGTGAAATCGGCGAACTGGTGGCCGCATCCGAGCAGATCTCGGCGAACAACCCCGAAGGGCTGGACGTGGCGTTCACGATGCAGGCCTCCGGTACGAAACCGGCTTTCCGCGTCGACTCCTCGGATCGTGTCGCACTCGATGCGAGCAGCAACCCGTATCCGAGATGGGCCGAGTGGTGGCAGAGTTTCGCTGACACGGGCATGGTCGACATCGTCGAAGTCGGTCACGAGGGCCTCAGCGTCTGGTTGCACCAGGACGTCTATGACGACCAGGACAAGATCGAGCGCGTCGACCGGATCGCATCGCAGATCGCTGAAGACGCCGGGCTCGAGTGGTACCGGGTGAACAACCGCTATACGGAACTCTGACCGGCATCCGCCGCCGTCATGCCGTCGCCGCACCTGCGAGAATGGAACGCGACACTCGCCGATTCCGACCCGAGGAGCCACCGTGCAGTTCATTTCGACCCGAGGTGGCATGGAGCCGCTGCCGTACAGCGAGACGCTGCTCGAGGGCCTCGCCACTGACGGCGGCCTGGCGGTGCCGGAGGAGATGCCGCGGGTCGACGCGGCCACACTGGAGAGCTGGCGCGGCCTGAGCTACCCGGAACTGGCGACAGAGGTGCTCGGGCTGTTCGCAACCGACATCCCGCGTGACGACCTCGCCATGATGTGCGCCGACGCGTACGCGGACTTCCCCGAAGACGTCGTGCCGCTGCGGTCGATCGGCGAGGGCATCACGCTGGTCGGCTTGTCCGAGGGGCCGACCCTGGCCTTCAAGGACATGGCGATGCAGTTCCTCGGCCAGGTGCTGGAGTATGCACTGGAGCAGCGGGACAGCGTTCTGAACATCGTCGGAGCCACGTCCGGGGACACCGGCTCCGCAGCCGAACATGCCCTGCGCGGCAAGGCCAGAATCTCGGTGTTCATGCTCTCGCCGCAGGGGCGGATGAGCACATTCCAGCGCGCGCAGATGTTCTCGATCGACGACGAGAACGTGCACAACATCGCCGTCGAGGGCGTCTTCGACGACTGCCAGAACCTCGTCAAGAGCCTCGCCGGCGACCTGGATTTCAAGCGCACCCAGCACCTGGGCGCGGTCAACTCGATCAACCTCGCCCGGATCACCGCGCAGATCGTCTACTACTTCTGGGCATGGCTGCGCGCGACGGATGCCGACGGGCCCATCGAGGTCTCCTTCACTGTGCCGTCCGGCAACTTCGGCAACATCCTCTCCGGCTTCTTCGCCAAGCAGATGGGGTTGCCGGTCCGCCGCCTCGTGCTCGCCGCGAACGAGAACAACGTTCTCGATGAGTTCTTCCGCACGGGTGTCTACCGGCCGCGTGCCGCGGCGCAGACCCTCGCGACCTCGAGCCCCTCGATGGACATCTCGAAGGCATCCAACCTCGAGCGCTTCATCTTCGACCTCGTCGGCCGTGACCCGCGGCGCGTGGTGACGGCGTGGCGCGAACTCGATGACCAGGGCTACTTCGACCTGTCGGACGAGCAGCCGCGCTTCGAGGAGGAGTTCGGCATCGTCAGTGGCACGTCCACTCACGCGGACCGTCTCGCGACGATCCGGTCGGTCTACGAGGCCTCCGGCGAGATCATCGATCCGCACACCGCCGACGGCGTGAAGGTCGCCCGGTCCCACCGGGAGGAGGGCGTCCCGATGCTCGTCCTCGAGACGGCCAAGCCGCAGAAGTTCGCCGAGACGATCCACGAGGCCATCGGCGTCGAGCTGGAGTTCTCACCCGAACTGCGGCAGATGCTGGATGCTCCGCAGCGCGTGGCCGAGATGCCCGACGACGAGCAGGCGCTGCGCGCCTACATCACGAAGAACGCCCTGCACTGAGAGCATCCCGGGCGTCGTAGAGCCCGACGAGCGCTGTCGGTTCAGGCCTCGGGGTCGCCGTGGATCATCCACGGGACGCCGAAACGGTCGACGAGCATCCCGAAGGTGCCTCCCCACGGCGGCACATCGAGAGGCATCGTGATGGTGGCGCCGTCGGCGAGCTTGTCCCACACGGCCTGCGCCCGCTCTTCGGAGTTGCCGCTCAAGGAGACCGAGAAGCCCTGCGGCTTCTCGTACGGCATGCCGCTGGGGGAGTCCGACGCCATCAACACCAGCCCGTCCGGCGTCGTGAGCTGCGCGTGCATGATGAGGTCCTTCTCGCTGGGGTCCTGAACCATGTCGGGGAACTCCCCGAACACGTTGACGTCGAGCTCGCCGCCCAGGACGCTCTGATAGAACTCCATCGCCTCGCGCGCTTCTGTTCGGAATGAGAGATAGGGGTTGAGGTTCGCCATGGTTGCTCCTTGAGAAGAGGGATGTCTGGGCCGGCCCCGCTGTGCGGAATCAGTCTGCGCCGAGCATCCGGCGTCCGCAAGAGCGGAAGGCGAGATCCCTACCGCAGCGCGTCGAGCACGCGCGGCCACACCCGGCTGCCGAGCATCCGGTCGGACTCCTCGTCGCCGCCCCGCCGCATCGATGTTCCGCCGGTGGCGACTGTTTCGCCGGGGAGGAGGAGTCGATGTCCTGCATCAGGGGCGGAGAACAGCTCGGTCGGCAGCCCGTGCGCCGCGCGACGTTTCACGATCGCCGCAGCGAACTCCGCGCTCGGCCATACCCGATCATCCCCTCCCGCAGTGAGGATCACCGTCCCCGCGATGCGCTCGACCGGAATCGTCGCCGCTTCGGTGGCGGCCGCATTCCGGCGCAGACTCGTCTCGTACAGCCCCAGGTATTCGGGCGGATCCTGGCCCGGCATCCACTCCTCGTCGAAGGGGACCCAGGGCAGCGTCTGACCCTCGAAGGTCCAGTGCGATGACCAGCATCCGTCCTGCACGCCTCCCCACGCGACGCTCGACGGCGAGACCGCGATGACGGCATGGACCGGCGTCACGGTCGCTGTGAGCAGTGCCGCCTCGGCGCCGAACGACGTGCCGAAGATACTGACCCGATCGCACTCCGCGCGCAGAGCGTCGAGCTGCCCCATGAAGATCTCGAGCGGAACCCGGTACGGCACGGCACGCTGACCCTCGCCTCCGAACCAGCGGACGGCGCGGACGCGGATGCCGTGCGCGGCGAGCAGGTCCGCGCGTTCCCGTTCGATGCGGCCGCTCGACCCGGCGAGCAGGAGGACCGCGCCCCCGGTCGGCGTCGGCGGGAATGCGTCATGCCGGTCGGCGTCGGAGACCTGCGCGAACGGGATGGGCACGTTCCGATCGTATGCGGGTGGCGGCAGGGCCGAGCGCGTGTATACCGGGAGCCGATCGCGCCCGCGATCTGACCGTCAGCCCTGCCTCCGCGGGTTGTGCATGAACTCCAGGCGGATGCCGTTGTCGTCCTCGACGAAAGCGGCGTAGTAGCGGTCGTTGAACCGTGGATAGAGCTTCGGTTCCCGCACGGCCGTCCAGCCCGCATCCAGCGCGATGCCGTGCAGTCGATCGACCTCGTCACGCGAATCGACCGCGAACGCGAGGTGCTGCCAGCCTACGGTGCCGTGCACGTGCGGACCCGTGCCCTTCTCGTGCGGCGCGAAGATGATGATCTCGGTCTCGTCGCCGCAGTGCCAGGACATGCCCTGCTCCGCCTCGCCGCCGTATGTGTAGCCGAGCGCCTCGAGGACGGGATGGAACTGGGCGCGCCCGCGCGCGAGGTCATCGACGGTGACACCGAGATGATCGAGAAGAGCCATGCGGCCAGTCTTGCGGCTGGCCGGAGGTGTGGCAAACCGCGTCGGACGCGGCTGCGACTCAGAGCTCGATGCCGTGATCCTCGTCGTTGACGCCGGTGTTGCGCCCGCGGCGGGATTCGAAGCCGAGGAACCACACCAGCCAGACGATCGCGGCGAGCAGTAGGCCGAGCCAGACGTTCTGCAGGATCAGGCCCACCACGACGCCGACGACGAGCAGTCCGATCGTGCCGATCAGGCGGATGCCGATGCGCGGGTTGGTCATGGGCTCAGCATAACCAGCGCGCGGTCCGGCTCAGCGGTCGCGGTGGTCTTCGGGCGCGAGGCGCGGCCCGCGGCGGGGCTCCCGGATGCCGCTGCGGAGGATCAGGCGGATGACGCGCTGCCGCTGGCCTGCCCACGGGGTGAGGAGTTCGAGCATCCCGTCGTCGTCGACGCGCTTGCCGACGAGCGCGAAGCCGACCTCGTGCGCGAGGTGGAAGTCGCCGACACTCACCGCATCAGGATCGCCGAGCGCGCGGATGCGGGTCTCCGCCGCCGTCCACACCCCGACACCGGGAAGGCTCGTGAGCACGCGGTCGCGGTCCGCGGGGGCAACGGTGCGGAGCGCCCTGGCCACGCTGTCGCCACGTTCCGCAGCGCGGACGATCGTCTTCGACTGCGGCGGCTGCACGCCGGCGCGATGCCACGACCACGACGGGATGCGCCGCCAGCCTGCCGGGTCCGGCGGCGCGAACATCGGCCGCGGCGTGGGGCCGGGGGCGCGGATGCCGAAGCGGGAGACCAGCCAGCGCCAGGCGCCGAACGCCTGCATGGCGGTGACCTTCTGCTCGAGGATCGAGCAGGCCAGCGCATCGAACACCTCATCGGTGCGAGTGAGACGCAGACCGGGATTGCGCCGCGCCGATTCCGCGATCACCGGATGCCGCGCCGCGTCGAGCGGCTCCGGATCATCGGCGCTGCCGCACAGTCGCGGAACGGTCGCAAGGGCGAATTCCGCACCCGCACCCCAGGCGGTGGCTCTGACCTCGCCGGAGACAGAGCGCAGCGCGAGCGTCGCGGCGCCGTCGGGTGTGCGCAGCGCGCGCCAGATCACGGCGCCGTCGACCACCATGGTCGGATCGGTGCCACCGCGTCGCAGCACGCCGACCGTGGCTCCCAGATCGACGAGGTGCGCGGGTCGGTAGGTCGTCTCCAGCGGGGCGCCGGGGTGCGCGGCATCGGCCGGCCCGGCATCCGCTGTCAACGTCATGCGCCCACCCTACGTCGCGGGCCTGACACTCGTGCTCTGTTCACGACTCAGGAGAAGTGCGCCGATTCGGCCGGAGATCGGCCGGCACCGGGTTCACTGCGACTGATCTTCCTGAGTTATGAACGTCGACGATCCGATGACTTCGGGTGACGCAGTTCACAATTCCTCAGAAATGCGGTGCAAGCCACCCGCGACCTGCTGCATGGCCGTGGCAGACGCGATTATTGAGGAGTTGTGAACGACGACAGACTCAGAACCGGTCGGGCGAGGGGGTGCCGTGGCCGTAGCGGATCACGACGTCGGCGTGCCGGTCGAAGCGGTAGCCGATGCCGCGGACGGTGCGCACGATGTCCTCGTAGCGACCGAGCTTCGCGCGCAGGCGACGCACGTGCACGTCGATCGTGCGCTCACCCGGGGTCTCGTCGTCCTGCGCCTGCCAGAGGGCGGAGACGAGCTCGGTGCGCTCGATGGTGCGTCCTTCACGGAGAACCAGGTACTGGAGGAGCTCGAACTCCTTGTAGGTGAAAGCGGCCGACTCGCCGTCGATGAGCACGCGCTTGCGCGAGATGTCGACGGTCACGCCGCCCTCGGTGCTCGCGGCCTCTTCTTCTGCGGCGGCCTTGGTGCGGGCGATGGCACCCGGCTCCTGCAGGGCGAGGCGCACGACGTCGAGGTCGCGGCCGCCGGACCCATGCGGGGCGAGGGCGACGGTGGCGTGCGTCTCGGCGCCGGGGGCGAGCTCGGCCAGAGTGCGGCGGAGCGCGTCGACGAGGACGGGGAGGCTGACCCCGGCCTCAGCGGCCTTGATCTCGTCGAGGCCGACGTAGAGGGCGAAGCCGCGGGGGGAGCGGGCCGCGGGAAGATCGGCCGCGACCGGCTGCTCCGGCTGTGCGCGGACGGTGCGGATCGGGGCGGTGACGGCGGGACGCTCGAGGAGTGCGATGTTCGACATGATGATGAGTCCTTGGGACAGTGAGCCGATGCGGCTCTGATGCGTTGCATGAATGACCGGGCGAGCCGGGACGCGAGCAAAAGGGTGGATGCTCGGGGACTCAGTCGTCGCAGATCGCGAGGAACCGAGTCGTACGGGGTGGCTGTTCGTTCAGCGACACATTCGGCAACACATGCCAACGCGACCGGGCATCATCATCCCGGCAGTCCTGTTCGCCTCCTGGGCGGACAAAGGGCGTGCGTTGGTGGTCATGGGAGGAAGTATGTCGGATCGTGTCGGCCCGTGTCAAAACGGATCATTCGTGCAGACCCCGGCGTAATCTGGTGCAGGTGACCGGTTCCACCATCGTCGACGGCTTCATCCTCACCGATGAGAAGGATGCTTCGCGCTACACGCTCATGCGCGATGGAGTGCTGGTGAGCGTGCTCGACTATCGCGACGACGGACGAACGCTCGCACTCACCCGGGCGTTCACGGTCCCGACTTTCCGCGGTCACGGGCATGCGGCACGCGTCGTCGAGGGCGCCGTCGCCGACATCGAGAGCCGCGGCGACCGCAAGGTCGATCCCGTCTGCTGGTACGTGGCGGACTGGTTCGCCGCGCACCCGGAGCACGCGTACCTCCTCCGTCGCCGCTGAGATCCGTCGTGTGACGCCGTGTTACGACGCGGGTCGACTTCTTCCTGGCCTGCTGCGGCACGCCTGAGAGGCAATGTCCGTGCCCCTTCGTAGCGTGTGAGTATGCGAATCCTGCACACGTCCGACTGGCATATCGGCCGCACCTTCCATGGCACCTCGACCATGGATGCGCTGGCCGAGGTGCTGACGGCGCTCACCGAGCAGGTTCGCGACAACGCCGTCGACGTGGTCGTCGTCGCCGGCGACGTCTTCGATTCGGCCACTCCCGCCGGCCCCGCCTACACGCTCCTCGGCGACACCCTCGTCGCTCTGCACGAGACCGGCGCCAGGGTGATCGTCACCAGCGGCAACCACGATTCCGCCGCGCGCCTCGGCTTCCAGGCCCGGCTGCTGCGCGACGGCATCCATGTGCTCACCGATCCGCTCGCCATCGGCACGCCGATCACGATCGATGACGCCGATGGCCCGGTGCGGTTCTTCGGCATTCCGTACCTCGAGCCGGCGATCGTCCGTCAATACTGGCCGGACGGCGATTCGGAGGGGCGGCAACTGCGCACCCAGGCGCAGACGATGGCGCACGCGATGGAGCTCGTCAGAGACGGGATGGCCGCGCATGCGGGGCGTTCTGTCGTGATCGCGCACTGCTTCGCCGCCGGCGTCGACGCCACGGCCGGTCTCGAGCGCGAGGTGCGGCAGGGTGGGCTCGACGTCGTGCCGCTGAGCGTGTTCGACGGTCCCGACTACGTCGCCCTCGGGCACATCCACGGGCGGCAGCAGCTCAGTGAGCGTGTTCGCTACGCGGGCGCCCCGCTGCACTACAGCTTCGGCGAGCAGCACAAGGAACGCGGCTCGTGGATCATCGAGCTCGACGCGGCAGGACTCGCCGCCGTCGATTGGATGCCGCTCCCGTTGCCGCGACGACTCGTCACATTGACGGGAACGCTCGATGAGATCCTCTCCTCCGGCAACATCTCGGCGCATGCACAGGACTGGGTCTGCGCGATCTACACCGACGGGCTCCCGCAGCGTGAGCCGATGCGAAGGCTGCGGGAGCAGTACCCGTACTGCGCGATGGTGCAGCATCAGCCCGACGTCGATACAGCGGCCGACGAACGCTCGTATTCGCAGCGGCTGAGGGCCGCCGCGACCGACACCGACCGCATCGAGGCGTTCCTCGAGCACGTCCGTGCGGGCCGGGGTGCGACCGAGCGTGAGAGCGAACTCATCCGCGAGGTGCTCGATGACCGGGTGCGTGCGGAGGCGCTCGTGTGATCCGGAGACTCGTCGTGATCGGGAGCAGCGACTGATGCGGTTGCATCGACTGGAGATCGAGGGGTTCGGGCCGTTCCGTTCGCGTCAGTTCGTCGACTTCGACGCATTCGCCGACGACGGCATCTTCCTCATCGCCGGGCGCACCGGCGCGGGCAAGTCGAGCATCCTCGACGCGGTGTGCTTCGGCCTCTACGGGGGAGTGCCCCGGTACGAGAGCGGTGACAAGCGGCTGCGCAGCGACCACTGCGAGCCCGACGACATCTCCGAGGTGGTCGTCGAGTTCAGCACGACCGGCGGGCGCTTCCGCGTCACACGGTCACCCGAGTATCTCCGCACGGCGAAGCGCGGCGGAGGCCTGACGAAACAGGCGCAAGCCGTCGCACTCGAGGAGCGGACCGATGCCGGATGGATCGGCCGGGCCGCACGGGCCGTCGACGTCGGGAACGAGCTCGACACGATCCTGCAGTTGAGCCGCGAGCAGTTCCTGCAGGTCATCCTGCTCGCGCAGAACCGGTTCTCAGAGTTCCTGCTCGCGAACAGCAAAGACAGGCAGGCGCTGCTGCGCAAGCTCTTCGGCACCGAGCGATTCGAAGACGTCCAGGCACGTTTCGACGAGCGACGGCGAGCCTCGGAGCAGGCACTCGGCGCGCGAACGGCCGCCGTGACAGCTCGAGTCGAGGAGGCCGAACGACTCGTCACGGTCGAAGACCTCTGGGGCTCGGGCGCTCCCGATGCGGAGGCGGGCGATGCCGCGTCGGTCGCCGAGGAGACGACCGCGCCGGCTCTGGGGATGCCGTCCGGCGCGTCGATGACCACGACGGAGCGGATCGAGGCGCTGCGACGCGCGGCGGCCCGCGCCGCCTATCGCGCTGAGCGCCGCTCTGCCGAGCGGGACGACGCCGAGCGCACCCTGGCCCTGGCCGATGCCGCACTGGTCGATCTTCGAGAGCAGTTCGTCGCGCAGACGGAACGCGATCGAGCCCGATCGGCCCTGGCAGCGCTGGAGGCGGAGCAGCCGAGGATCGACGAGGCCCGACGCACCCTCGACCGAGCCCGGACCGCCGAGATACTCCGTGGGGTGGTCGACGCGGTGGTGCGCGCAACGACCGCGGAGTCCGCATCCGCTGCTGTCGTCGATCGTGCTCGTCTCGCATGGCGGGCGACCGGCGTCGATCTCGACGACGAGTCCGTCGTCGAGCTGCAGAGCTGGGCATCCGACCTCACCCGAGAGAGCGGGCACTGGCAGCGCGCTGCCGATCTCGAGTCGAGTTCCTCCGCTCGCCGGGCACAGCTGGACTCGGCGCGACAGGCCGTGGATGCCGCGGCTCGCCACGTGGAGCGCGTCGACGAGGAGCGCGCAGAACTTCCCGCGCTGATCACCCGACTGACCGAAGAGCGCGATACGGCACGGCGCAGCGCGGATCGCCTGGACGGCCTCACGCGGCTGCGCGATCAGGCGACCGCCCGCCGCGCGGCCGTACGAGAGGCCGAACGGCTCAAGGCGGAGAAGGCGGTCGCAGAACGGGAGAGAGCGGCGGCGAACCGCGCGCTGGCCACGGCTCAGTCCGTGCTGGCGGAGCTGCTGCAGAGGCGCCTCGACGGGTACGCGGGCGAGCTCGCCACCACGTTGACGGCCGACGAACCGTGCCCCGTCTGCGGCTCGGCTGAGCATCCGGCTCCTGCCGCGCACACCGATCCGATCTCCGCCGAAGACGTCGAGCGGGCCGAGGCGGAGCGCGATGCAGCGACAGGTCGTGAACGCCGGATCGTCGAACGTCTCGCTGCGCTGGGGGCAGAACTCGCCGTTGCGATCGCCGGAGCGGACGGTCGCTCGGATGCTCAGGCCGAGGAGGAGCTGGAAACCGCGTCCGCCACCCTCGCCGAAGCGGCGACGGTCGCCGCTCGTGTCGCCGCCCTCGACGACGAACTGAACGAGGCGACGGCTCGGGGCGGCGTGCTCGAACGTCAGCACGCCGAAGCGGCATCCGCACTCGCCACCGCGCGGGAGTCCCTCGCCGCGCGAGAGGAGACCGAGCGCGAAGCCACCGCGTCGATCCAGGCGGCCCGCGGAGACGCCGAGTCCGTCGCTGCCCGTCTGGAAGAGGCGCGCACACGGATCGCCGCCGCTTCGGCCCTGGCATCCGCGCTCAACGAGCACGCGCAGCGGATCGCGGCCCTTGCCGAGGCCGACGCGGCGCTGGGCGCGGCACTCGAGAAGTCGGCGTTCGACGATGTCTCCGAAGTCGCCGTCGCACTGCGTTCCCCTGCGGAGCAGGCTGCACTGGAACAGAGCGTCACGACGCACACAGTGCAGCGCGAGAAGGAGAAGGGAGTGCTGCTGCCGCTCGAGATGCGAGCCCTCCCGGAGGACCGGATCGACATCGCGCCCGCCGAGGAAGCAGCGGCAGCAGCGAGATCGCGATGGATTTCGGCGATGGAGGCCGCCGAACGCGCCGGCGCCACCGTCGAGCGGCTGAAGGACCTCATCGAGTCGGCAGCGGCAGAGCACGCCGCCAGCGCGGGTCAGGCCGCGGACCACGAGATCCTGCAGAACCTTGCCGACACCCTCGCCGGACGCGGCGCGAACACCCGCAAGATGACTCTCGAGACGTTCGTCCTCGCTGCCGAGCTCGAAGAGATCGTCCGCGCCGCGAACCAACGACTGAACGACATGTCCACGGGGCGTTACCAGTTGCAGCACTCCGATGCGCTCGCGGCGCGGGGAGCGGCATCCGGCCTCGGCATCGTGGTGTTCGACGCGTTCACCGGCCAGACCCGTCCCGCTCAGTCGTTGTCCGGCGGGGAGACCTTCCTCAGCTCACTGGCGCTCGCGCTCGGCCTCGCCGAGGTGGTGACGGCGCGGGCCGGCGGCATCCGTCTCGACACCCTGTTCATCGACGAAGGCTTCGGCTCCCTCGACGGCGACACGCTCGACATCGCCATGCGCACACTCGACGAGCTGCGTCAGGGCGGGCGCACCGTCGGCGTGATCAGTCACGTCGAGGCGATGCAGGAGCAGATCCCAGCGCAGCTGACCGTGCGGGCGCTGGCGAACGGGCCGAGCGTCATCGAGACGCGCTGAGACGACCGCGTCGCCCCAGGCGGATCAGACGCCGTACTCCTCGCGGATGAACTCGCGCAACTGCTCGCTGCAGCGCGCGACAGCCTCGCGCCAGTCGGTGAGCGCGCCATCCTCGGCGTTGTCCGATACGGCGCGGAACACCCGGATCGGCACGCCGAACTGCTCGGCCACCCAGATGAAGGCGTAGGTCTCCATGTCGACGAGGGCTGCGCCGGTGGGGCGGATGACCGCGGTGACCTCCGCGTCGTCCACGAAGTGATCGCCGGTCGCGATGAGCAGGCCGTCACGGCCGGTCGCGACCCGCGCGGGCAGCGACACGTGCTGTCCGCGCACGCCGTCGAGGTCGGTGACGTCGTGCTGGAAGGCGGTGCCGATCTCGTGCACGGTGGGCGGGAGCTCCGGGTCGATCGCGCCTGCGGTGCCGACGACGACGACCTCGTCATAGGTCTTCGCGTCGAGCGCGCGCGTGAGGGCGTACGTCGCCGGGAGCTTGCCCGGCCCGGTCACCAGACGATCGAAACCCGGAAGGGTGTCGGGGAAGGCGGCGAGTTCGGAGCTCAGAGCGGCGACGAGAAGTTTCACCGCACCATCCTGTCAGGTCGGAGCCGGATGTCGTCTGTGCGCAGGTCGCTGGCGTCATCCGTGCGTAATACGCAAGGGGGATACTGGTTCGAAGACAGATGGAGGACACCGTGACCCTGCAGCAGCAGATCTCCGAAGCGCTCGGCGTGAAGCCCGAGATCGACCCCGCCGCCGAGGTCGAACGACGAGTGCAGTTCCTGGTGGACTATCTCCGCACGACGGGTGCCGGCGGCTACGTGCTCGGCATCTCCGGCGGCCAGGATTCGACGCTCGCCGGCCGCCTCGTGCAGCTCGCCGTCGAACGGGTGCGTGCGGAGGGCGGTGAAGCGCGATTCCTCGCGGTGCGCCTGCCGTATCGGGTGCAGCAGGACGCTGAGGATGCCGCTGCCGCGCTCGCCTTCATCGCGCCCGACAGTTCCGTCGAGGTGAACATCCAGAACGGCGTGGACGGGGTGGAGGAGGACATCGAGTTCGCCGTCACCAGCGACATCAGCGACTTCAACCGCGGCAACATCAAGGCGCGCGTGCGGATGGTGACGCAGTACGCGCTCGCCGGACACGAGCGGATGCTGGTGATCGGAACCGATCATGCGGCCGAGGCTGTCACCGGCTTCTACACGAAGTTCGGCGACGGCGCAGCCGACATCCTCCCGCTCTCCGGGCTCACCAAACGGCAGGGGCGCTCCCTGCTGCTCTCGCTCGGAGCACCCGACCGCCTCGCGTTCAAGGTGCCGACGGCCGATCTTCTCGACGGTCAGCCCGGTCGTACCGACGAAGACGAACTCGGGCTCACGTACGAGCAGATCGACGATTTCCTCGAGGGGCTCCCTGTGGATGCCGAGATCGCCGGCCTCATCGAGTCGAAGTACCTCGCCACGCAGCACAAGCGCAATCTCCCCGTGACGCCGGACGACACCTGGTGGCGCTGAGTCGCGGCATCCGCACCTCCGATCGCCCCCAGCCGCCGCTTCGAGTGGCACCCGTGGTCGGTATGTCCGCGCGAAAGCGGCAGTAGGTGCCACCTCACGTTGGCGAGTCGTCTTTGGGGTGGCACCTGTGGTCGGTATCGCGGGCGGATAGCGGCAACAGGCGCCACCTGAAGTCGGGCGTCGCTGAGCACGCGCCTCTGAGCGCAGGTGGTGTCGGATGCCGCGGCTAGTGTCGAAGCATCCGAGGGAACGGGAGCATCGTGCGGATCGACACTCAGGCGCAGCGCGTCATCTGGAGCGCGAGCGACCTCAAGGCGGCCGCCGAATGCGAGTTCGCGTGGTGTCGCGCTCTCGACGCGAAGCTGGGCAGGGTCCCGGCGGTCGAAGAGCCGGAGAACGTCACGCTCGCCCGCGCAGCGCGGCTCGGCGACGTGCACGAGCAGAACGTCCTCGCCCGCTATATCGATGATCTCGGCGAGACGCGGGTGCACCGCATCGACAAGGTCGAGTCGCGGGATGCGGTTGCTCTGGCCGCCGCCGTCGCCGAGACGGGGGAGGCGCTGCGGTCAGAGGCGCTGGTCGTGTTCCAGGCGGCCTTCGCCACGCCGGAGTTCGTGGGTTTCGCCGACTTCCTCCGTCGCGACGACGACGGACGCTGGCGGGTGCAGGATTCCAAGCTCGCCCGCAAGGCTCGCGTCACGGCTCTCATGCAGCTTGCGGCATATGTCGATCAGCTCGATCGGCTGGGGATCCCCCGATCCGATGAGGTCGACCTGATCCTGGGCGACGGCACCATCAGCACCCACGCCGTCGATGACCTCCTGCCGCTGTTCCAGGTACGCCGCTCCCGGCTGAGGGCGCTCATCGCCGACCGTCGCATCGAAGACGGTGCCGCGGGTGCGCCCCTGGGATGGGGCGACGACCGAGGCGACCTCGAGATCGTCGCGTGCGGCCGCTGCGCCACCTGCGAGGAGCAGGTGATCGCGCACCGCGATCTGCTCATGGTCGCGCGGATGCGCCCCGTGCAGCGAGCCCGGCTCCGCGCCTCCGGCATCGAGACGATCGACGCGCTGGCCGCGGCATCCACCGCCCCCGACGGCATGAACGCCGATACCTTCGACAACCTCCGGGCCCAGGCGCGGCTTCAGCTCCGCGCCGATACGGAAGGGGTGCCGACGTACGACGTGCACTATGCGGCGGCCATCCACACTCTTCCCGTGCCCAGCCACGGCGACATCTTCTTCGACTTCGAGGGCGATCCGCTGTACACGGAGCCTGCCCCCGACGGCGAGGCGCAGTGGGGCATCGACTACCTGTTCGGCTGGGTCGACAACGCCGACCAGTACACGCCGCTGTGGGCGCACACCTTCGCCGAGGAGCGGCGGGCTCTGGAGACCTTCCTCGACTTCGTGAACGCGCGCCGGACCGCGCATCCCGGCATGCACATCTACCACTACGCCCCGTACGAGACCTCGCACCTCGTCGCGATGGCCGCGCGGCACGGCGTGCGCGAGGGAGAGGTCGACCGGCTGCTCCGCGAGGGCGTGTTCGTCGACCTGTATCCGCTGGTCCTGCGGACTGTCCGGGTCGGATCGAGGTCGTACTCGATCAAGAAGCTCGAGCCGCTGTACATGGGCGAAGACGTGCGCACCAGCGACGTGCAGAAGGGCGACGACTCGATCGTGCAGTACGTCGCGGCGAAGGAACTCGCCGCTGCCGGGGAGCGGGTCGAGGCGGATGCCGTGCTCGCCGACCTCGCCGACTACAACCGTTACGACTGCGTCTCGACGAGGCGGCTGCGCAACTGGCTGATCGAGATCGCCAAGCGAGAAGGCGTGCATCCGGCACCGCCCGACGAGGCCGACGAGGTGATCTACGAGCCGTCGCCGCGTTCCGTCGCGCTGCTCGCCGACGCCGGGCGTGCTGTCGAGGCCGGCGACGACGGTCAGGTGCATCGCCTGGCGGCTGCCGCGATCGACTACTTCCCCCGCGAGGCGAAGAGCTTCTGGGTCGGGCACTTCCAGCGACTGCGTGAGCCGGTGACGATGTGGGAGGGCACCCGCGACGTCGTGCGGGTCGATCCGGGTTCCTGCGTGGTGCGCCGGGAATGGAGCGTCGGCGAGGGGCGGCGCGTGATGTCTCGTGAGGTGGAGATCCGCGGAGAGATCTCGCCAGGGACCACGCTGGGCGAGGGCTCGCAGCCCTTCGCGCTGTACCCGGTGCCCGCTCCGTTCTACACCGATGTCGCGTCCCGCGCCGTGCACGTGCCGCACTCGGTGACCGTGACCGGGGTGCTGGACGACGGCTACGTCATCACCGAATCCGCGATCCAGGGACAGACCTGGGACGAACTGCCGCTCGCGCTGACGCCGGCGCCGCCACCGCGGGTGGCGTCCCTGCAGGGCGCGATCGACGAATGGGCGGACGCCGTGCACCTCGCCGCTCCGGGGTTCCCCGCAGACGCGGCGACCGACATCCTGCGCCGGATCCCGCCGCGCACCCGCTCGGGGGAGCCGCTGCCCGCGGCCGGAGAAGACCTGATCGACGCGATCGTGCGTGCAGTCCTCGACCTCGACCGCAGCTACCTGGCTGTGCAGGGGCCGCCCGGAACGGGCAAGACCTACACAGGCTCGCGGGTGATCGCACGACTCGTGAACGAACACGGCTTCAAGGTCGGTGTGGTCGCGCAGTCGCACGCCATCATCGAGACGCTGCTGACGCGGATCGTCGCCGACGGCGTCGCACCCTCGCAGGTCGCGAAGTCGCCGAAGGACGGCGGAGGCGAACCGGTGTACACGGTGATCCCGAAGAGCGGGATGGGCGCATTCCTCGCCGAGCACGAGGGCGAGGGCGTCGTCGTCGGCGGCACGGCATGGGACTTCAGCAACACCGGCCGCGTCGGACGAGGAGGGCTCGACCTCCTCGTCATCGATGAGGCCGGGCAGTTCTCCCTCGCGTCGACCATCGCGGTCGCTGCGGGAGCGCAACGACTCCTGCTCCTCGGCGACCCGCAGCAGCTCCCGCAGGTGAGCCAGGGCGCCCACCCGGAACCGGTCGACACGTCGGCCCTCGGCTGGGTGATGGACGGCGACGCCGTCGTGCGGCCGGAATACGGCTACTTCCTGGCGAGGTCGTGGCGGATGCATCCGCTCATCGCCGCACCGGTGTCGAAGCTCGCGTACGCCGGCAAGCTGGCATCGGCGCCCGGCACGGAACGTCGTGCTGTCGGCGGCGTCGATCCGGGATTGCACATCATCCCGCTGCGCCATCGGGGCAACGCCACGCAGTCGCCGGAAGAGGCGGCCGAGGTCGTGCGGCTGGTGCGCGATCTGGTCGGGCGCACCTTCACCGACAACGATCCCGCCTCGACGAGCCGGCCGCTCGTCGAGGGAGACATCATCGTCGTCACCCCGTACAACGCGCAGAAGCAGCTCGTGCTCGAAGCGCTGGCCGCGGCCGGGTTCCCCCGGGTGCCGGTCGGCACCGTCGACAACTTCCAGGGCAAAGAGGCCGTGGTGTCGATCACGTCGCTGGCAGCATCCAGCGGGCGCGACGCCCCGCGCGGACCGGAGTTCCTGCTGCTGCAGAACCGCTTGAACGTCGCGATCTCCCGCGCGCAGTGCGTGGCCTATCTGATCCACTCCCCGGCGCTGCTCGACGACCTCCCGCACACGCCCGAGGGGGTCGCGCGGCTCAGCGCATTCGCGCGGCTCGTCGGCGCCGCGGAATGATGGAGGGCATGCACTCGATCGACGACATCCACCGCGCCTCGGCCGCGTGGGTATGGTTCCCGCGCGATTCCGAACAGGAGAAGCGGCACCTGCAGCTGGTGCGTTACCCGGCGCGATTCGGCGGGGGCGTGCGCGGCTCGCAGGTCGACTCGACGGCGGATGCTGCCGCTGTCCTCGATCACGCGATCGAGCGCACCCGGTCCTGGGGTGAGACGCAGCTGACCTTCTGGACGAACGCCTCCGATCGCCCGGATCTCGAGGATGAGCTGCGGCGCCGCGGCGCCGAGCACATCGACACGGTCGCCGTGCTCGCTCGCCCGATCGAGGTCTCCCCGATCGAGGTCTCCCCGATCGACGTCTCCCCGATCGAGGTCTCCCCGATCGAGGTTCCGTCAGCGGTGACGGCAGAGGTCGTGCGGAATCTCGATCAGGTGCGGGAGGTCGACTCCGTCAACGTGCCGGTGTGGAAGCAGGATCCGCTCGACGAGGAGGGTCTGCGAACGGAGCTCGCCGAACTGACGGCGGAACTCACGTCCGGGAGGGGAGCCCGCGTGCTCGGACGCCTCGACGGCAAGCCGGTCAGCACGGGCGGATGCACGATCGTCGACGGTTTCGTACGCCTGTGGGGAGCCGCGACCCTGGAGGGTGCACGGGGCAGAGGCGCCTACCGGGCGGTGCTCGCGGAGCGACTGCGGATCGGCGCCGAACTCGGTGCGACCACGGCTCTCGTCAAGGGGCGCATCGCCACCTCCGCGCCGATCCTCGCACGCGCCGGCTTCGCGCACTACGGCGACGAGCGCGGGTACCGGCTGGCGGTCTGACACCCCCGACGAGCGACGCCTCACCGGCGTGAGCCGGGAGAAGCAGCGCGAACCGATTCAGACAGTGCCGTACAGGCGATCACCGGCGTCGCCGAGGCCGGGCACGATGTAGCCCTTCTCGTTGAGACGCTCATCCAGCGCGCCGAGCACGAGAGTGACATCGCGGTCGCCGACCATGTTCTCGATGAAGGCGACGCCTTCGGGGGTGCCGAGGAGGCAGATCGCCGTGACGTCCTGCGCACCGCGCTTGAACAGGAACTCGATCGCAGCCCCCAGCGAGCCTCCGGTCGCCAGCATCGGGTCGATCGCGAAGCACTGGCGGTCGCTCAGATCGTCCGGAAGGCGCTCGGCGTACGTCGTCGGCTCGAACGTCTCCTCGTCGCGGACCATTCCGAGGAACCCGACTTCGGCCGTCGGCAGCAGCTTGACCATGCCCTCGAGCATCCCGAGACCGGCGCGCAGGATGGGAACGACGATGGGCCGCGGCTCGGAGATCTTCACGCCCATCGTCTTCGTGACGGGGGTCGTGATCTCGACGGGGCTCACCTTCACATTGCGCGTCGCCTCGTAGGCGAGCAGCGTCACGAGCTCTTCGGTCAGCTGGCGGAACACCGGCGACGGCGTGCGCACATCGCGCAGTACCGACAGCTTGTGGGTGATGAGGGGGTGGTCGGCCACATGAACGCGCATGGATACAGGCTAATGCGCGGTGCGCCCCGGTACGACATCGGATGCCGCGGCCCCGCTGTCGTAGGCTCTCTCATCATGAGCACAGCCGACGTCCACGCCATGCAGCGCGCGCTCGCGCTCGCCGCGGAAGCGGCGGAGGCCGAGGAGATCCCGGTCGGCGCTGTCGTGCTCGACGGGAGCGGTCGCATCGTCGCCGAGGGGCGCAACAACCGCGAGGCGACCCACGACCCGACCGGTCACGCCGAGGTGGAAGCGCTGCGCGGCGCGGCCGCATCCGCCGGTTCCTGGAATCTCGAGGGGCACACGATCGTCGTGACGCTCGAACCCTGCATCATGTGCGCGGGGGCGATCCTGCAGGCGAGGATCGGGAGAGTCGTCTTCGGCGCCTGGGACGACAAGGCCGGCGCGGCCGGCTCGATGTACGACGTGCTGCGCGATCGTCGCCTGCCCTACCGCGCCGAGGTCGTCGGCGGAGTCGAGGCGGAGGCCGCCACCGCGTTGTTACGCGACTTCTTCGAGCGGCGGCGCTGAGGCTCAGTCCGACGACTTCAGCACGAACACGTCCGTCGACGGCTCGGGATCGATCGCAGGACGGTAGACATCAGGCTCGAGGTAGATGACGCGAGCGGCCGGCACGGCCTCGCGAATGCGCTTCTCGATCTCGTCGATGTCGTCGGCAGCCTCACGCACCGTCTTGTCGGATGCCAGTGCCACCTTCGCGGCGACCATCAGCTCGTCCGGCCCCAGGTAGAGCGTCTTCATGTGGATGAGCTTGACCACCTCAGGTCCGTCGCCGATGGCGTCGACGATGCGGTCGTGGTCGGCGGTCGTGGCGCCTTCGCCCACCAGCAGGCTCTTCGTCTCGATGCCGAGCACCAGCGCGATGATGATCAGCAGCACGCCGATGCACAGGGTGCCGATGGCGTCGAAGACCGGGTTCCCGGTGAGCAGCGTGAGTCCGTAGCCGAACAGGGCGAGCGTCAGACCGGTGAGAGCCCCGGTGTCCTCGAGCAGCACGACCGGCAGCTCCGGGGCTTTGGCGCGCCGGATGAACGACACCCACGACTGCCCCTTCTCGCGCACCAGATTGCTCTCGCGGACGGCGGTGCGCAGCGAGAAGGATTCGAGCGCGATCGAGACGACGAGCACCAGCAGGGGCAGCCACCACCACGTGAGGTCGAGTTCGTGCGGATCGCGCAGCTTCGCGACGCCCTCGTAGACGGCGAACATGCCGCCGACCGAGAACAGGATGATCGAGACGACGAACGCGTACACGTACCGCTCGCGTCCGTATCCGAACGGATGCGAGCGATCGGCCTCGCGCTTCGACTTGCGCCCACCCCTCAGCAGCAGGATCTGGTTGCCGGAGTCGGCGACGGAGTGGATGGCCTCCGCCAGCATCGAGGCCGAGCCGGAGAGCGCCCAGGCGAGGAACTTCGCGAGGGCGATGCCCAGATTCGCGAGGAATGCCGCGATGATCGCCTTGGTGCCTCCGGATGCGCTCATGCGACGAGTCTAGCCAGCGTCGGCATCGGTTTCCGGGGTCCCCCGCGGCGTCGTCGGATGCTCGCCATAGGATGTCGGCATGCCTGATTCGCTCCCTTCACTCGCCTTCCTCGGAGCCGGTTCCATGGGCGGTGCGATCCTCCGCGGCGTCGTCGCCTCCGGTATCGAGATCGACGGCGGGATCACCGCCACCAACCGCACGACCGAGAAGGCGAACGAGCTCGCCGAGCTGTCGGGGGTTCGGAGCATCGCCCTCGAGGAGCATCCGGCCGGCAATGCGGATGCCGCCGCCGGCGCCCGCATCATCCTGGTCGGCGTGAAGCCGGCGATGGTGCCGGATCTGCTGCGCGAGATCGCTCCGTCGCTCGCAGCCGATGCGATCGTGGTGAGCCTGGCGGCGGGGGTCACCCTGCAGACCTTTGCAGACGTGCTCGGGAGCGATGCGCGCGTCATCCGCTCGATGCCCAACACTCCGGCGACCGTGCGGAAAGGCGTGACCGGGCTCGCCGCGGGGACATCGGCGACGGCGGATGACATGGCGACCGTTCGGCGTCTGTTCGAGACCGTCGGTGCGGTGATCGAGGTTCCGGAAGCGCAGATCGACGCGCTCTCGACGATCTCCGGATCCGGGCCGGCCTATGTCTATCTGCTGATCGAGCAGTTCACCGACGCCGCCATCGGCATGGGATTCACGAAGGCGGATGCGCGCCTGATGGCCGAGCAGACCTTCATCGGCGCGACCGCTCTGCTCGACGCCTCCGGCGAGGAACCGGCCGAGTTGCGTCGTCGCGTCACCAGCCCGAAGGGCACGACCGAGCGCGCGATCGCCGTGCTGCAGGAGGCGCACTTCGATCGCACATTCACGGACGCCGCGAGTGCCGCGCTCGCGCGTGCCAAGGAGCTCGCGGCCGGAGCCTGAGCATGCGGCTGCGTTTCTCGGGGGAGATCTGGTTCTGGCGCGGCCCCGCGCCATTCCACTTCGTCACGGTCCCGTCTGCCGAGGCCGAGATGATCCACGACGTCTCGACGGTGGTCACGTACGGGTGGGGGATGATCCCGGCATCCGTCACGATCGGCGACACCACGATCACCACCGCCCTGTGGCCGAAGGACGGCGGCTACATCGTGCCGATCAAGAAGGCGCTGCAGGACGGGGAGGGCATCGGAGTCGACGATGTCGTCGACATCGTGCTCGACATCGACGCCTGAAGCATCGACGCCTGAGCCGGATCAGCGGTCGAGTGCGGCGAAGCGCTCGATGTCGCTGTTCGTGCCCGAGACGATGATGAGGTCGTGGTTGGTGACGATCGTGTTCGCCTCTGCGTAGCGGAAGGGCTTGCCCGGACTCTTCACCCCGACGACCGTGACCTTGTACTTCGTCCGCACACCGGACTCGTTGAGGCCCACGCCGCGGATGAACTTCGGCGGATACATCTTCGCGAGCACGAAGTCGTCGTCGAAGCGGATGAAGTCCAGCATCCGCCCGCTCACCAGGTGCGCGACGCGCTCGCCGGCCTCGCGCTCGGGGTAGATGACGTGGTTCGCGCCGACTCGGGCGAGGATCTTGCCGTGTGACTGCGAGACCGCCTTCGCCCAGATCTGCGGCACCTTCAGGTCGACGAGGTTCGCGGTGATCAGGACCGAAGCCTCGATGGACGAGCCGACAGCCACGACCGCCACCTGGAAGTCTGCGGCGCCGATCTGGCGAAGGGCGTCGAAGTTGCGGGCGTCGGTCTGCACGGTGTGCGTGACCCGATCCGACCACTTCTGGACGAGTTCGAGATTGCCGTCGATCGCCAGTACCTCGCGGCCGAGTCGATCGAGCTCGCCGGCGCATGCAGCGCCGAACCGGCCGAGACCGATCACGAGAACGGGCGCATCGCCCCGGAGGACTTCAACCAACGATCGGCCTTTCCACGGGCAGCGAGTAGAGCTGCGATCGCGACGTCGCGGCGACTGCCGCGGCGAGAGTCACTGTACCAATGCGCCCCATGAAGATGGTGGCCGCGAGCACATACTTCGCGGACTCGGGGAGCTCGGCGGTGAGGCCCGAGCTGAGGCCCACGGTCGCAAAGGCGGAGATCACGTCGAACAGCACGTGGGCGATGTCGGCTTTCGTGATCTGCGCGATGATGATCGTCGACAGGGCGACGATGGTCGCGCCCCAGGCGACGACGCTGAGCGCGACGCGCTGAACGTCGCTCGGGATGCGGCGGCCGAACACCTCGACGGACTGACGCCCCTTGGCCTCCGACCAGACGGCGATCGCGAGCACCGCGAGGGTGGTGACCTTGATGCCGCCGGCCGTCGAGGCCGAACCGCCGCCGACGAACATGAGCATGCACGCGGCCAGCATCGAGGAGCCGTTGAGATCGTCGATGTCGATGACGGAGAACCCGCCGGAGCGGGTCATCGCGGAGAGGAAGAACGCCTGGAAGGTGGTGTCGACCGCATCCATCGAGCCGAAGGTCTTGGGGTTGTTGTACTCCAGGACGAGGAAGGCCGCGGCCCCCAGCACGAACAGCAGCACAGTCGTGACAAGCGTGAGTTTCGTGTGCAGCGACCACTTCTTGACGTGCCATACATGCTTGGCGAGGGTGTAGATCACCGGGAATCCGATGCTGCCGAGGAACACGCTGATCATCAGGACGGTGAGCACGAGGTAGTCGTCCGCGAAGACGGAGACTCCGCCGACGTTGGGTGTGAAACCGGTGTTGGTGAACGACATCGCCGCGTAGTACGGCGCTTCCCAGAGAGCCGTGAGCGGATCGATACCCGCCATGACGAGCCCAGGGTAGAGCAGCACCGCCACGACGCCCTCGATCAGGAGGGTGGACAGTGCGACGGTGGTCAGCAGCTGGCCGACCTCGCCGAGCCGGACGGTCTGGCTTTCGTTGACGACGCCGCCGTGGGCGCGGAGCGGGTTGGTGTCACCGGCCGCCATCAACTTCGCGCGCAGACCCAGCCGCTTGGAGATCGCCATACCCATCAGTGAGGCGAGCGTGAGGACACCCATTCCGCCGATGTTCACGCCGACGAAGATCACGACATTCCCGAACGGCGACCAGTGCGTCGCCATATCCACCGTTGAGAGACCGGTCACACAGATCGTGGAGACAGCCGTGAAGAGGGCGTCGCCGAGAGCGGTCACCGTGCGGTCGGCCGATGCGATCGGCAGCGAGAGCAGCGTGGTGAACACGAGGATCAGCAGCATGAACACGACGATCGCGAAGCGCGACGGCGAGGAGGTGATGAGGTGCTTGAACCAGGCTCCAGCGCTCTTGAGGCGCTCTCCCGGAGACGATGCCGACACGATGCTCGACATCGCGTCCCCCTTCTCGTCACCATCACCGTCGTCGTGACGGCCGCGCAGCGCCTCTCGCCGAGCCTTCGTCATGGTACTCCGTGCTCGGGACGACTACCCTGATCACATGACGGACATCTTCGACGTGATCGCAGACGGTACGAGGCGCGACATCCTCCAGCTCCTGCTGCGACGCACCACCGAAGGGAACGCCGGTACCAGCGTGAGCCAGATCGTCGCCGAGCTCGGCATCAGCCAGCCGACGGTCTCCAAGCATCTGAAGGTGCTGCGCGACGCCGACCTCGTCACGGTGCGCGAAGACGGCCAGCGCCGTTTCTACAGCCTCGAGGTCGATCCGCTCGAAGTCGTGGACGACTGGCTGGTCCCGTTCCTCGTCGACGCGTTCGGTGACAGCGCGCCCGACTTCGACTACCCGGCTCTGCCGCTGCCCGACGGCGCCGCTCATGCCGCCGAGGTCGTCGGCCGGGCTGCTGCCTCCGCCAGGCACGTGGTCACCACGGCGCTGAAGAGGTTCGGCGCCTGACCGGCGCCGGCCCCGACGTCACCCCCTGACACGACGGATACCCCCGACGACACGAGTGCCATCGGGGGTATCGGCGTCTCAGCGCCGAGCGGCCTTGCGACGGAACAGCCAGGCGCCCCAGACGGCGGCCACGATGAGGATCACCAGGCACCAGCCGATGGCCCACAGGGGCTCCGTCCCGAGCGGGGCATCCATCAGCAGACCGCGGATCGTCTCCACGATCGGCGTGATCGGCTGATTCGCGGCGACCGGCTGCAACCAGTCCGGCATGCCCGCCACGGGTACGAAGGCGCTGGAGAGGTACGGCAGGAAGAGCAGCACGAAGCCGTATCCATTCGCACCCTCGGGGCTGCCGGCGGCGAGCCCGATGGCGGCGAACAGATATGTGATCGCGAGGATGTACAGGGCGATCAACGCCGTCATCCCGACCCATTCGATGAAGGTCGCGTCGGGGCGGAAGCCGACCAGCACTCCGACTCCGATGACGATCGCGGTGGCCACGAGGTTGCGAAGCACGCTGGCCACGACGTGCCCCGTGAGCACCGCTCCGGCGCGCAGCGGCATCGTCCGGAAGCGATCGATGATGCCGGTGCGCATGTCGTTGGCGACATAGACGGCGGTGGAGGAAGCGCCGAATCCGGCGCAGGTCAGGATGATGCCGGGAACGACGTAGTCGACATAGGCACCGGACGGATCGATCGCGCCGCCGAACACCCAGGTGAACATGAGCATGAGCATCACCGGGAGCATGACGGCCATCAGGAGCGATTCGCCGTCGCGCAGTGAGTGGCGGAGGCTGCGGCCGACGAAGATCGTCTCGGCCGTGACGCCGCCGAGGCGGGGACGGACGGCTGCGGTGGCGCTGGGCGTCGCGAGAGCGAGGACGGTGTTCATGCGGACTCCTTCACGGTGGCTGTGGTGGTGTTCTGCGAGCGCGCGGTGACGGCGAGGAACACGTCGTCGAGTGTGGGGCGGCGGAGCGTGACGACGCCGTCGGCGCCCTGCTCGTCAAGCAGGTCGAGCGCTCGCCGGAGGCCCGCGACGGTCCCGTCGGTCGGGAGCTCGCGGAGTAGGTCGCCGCGGCCGTCGTGCAGCTCGACGGTGTCGCCGCCGATGCGAGCCTTCAGTTCGGCCGCGGTGCCGAGCGCGGCGATGCGGCCCTCGTGCAGCACCGCGATCCGGTCAGCCAGCTGGTCGGCCTCCTCGAGGTACTGGGTCGTGAGGAACACGGTCGTCCCCGCCGCGGCGAGCGAGCGGATGATGTCCCACAGATCGCGCCGGCTTCGGGTGTCCAGCCCGGTGGTCGGTTCATCGAGGAAGAGCACCTCGGGGGTGACGACGAAGCTCAGTGCCAGATCGAGACGGCGGCGCATCCCACCGGAGAAGGTCCGGACGATTCGTGACGCGGCATCCGTCAGACCGAACTGCGCGATCAGATCGGCAGCTCGCCGCGTGGACGCGGCTCTGCCGAGCCCTGCCAGACGCGAGAACATCACGACGTTCTCGGTGGCGGTGAGTGCATCGTCGACGGCGGCGGACTGGCCGGTCAAGCTGATCCGCTGCTGCACCTGCACGGACTGCGTGCGCACATCGAAGCCGGCGACGCTCACCGTTCCGGCATCGGCCCTGGTGAGGGTGGTGAGGATGTTGATGATCGTCGTCTTGCCTGCGCCGTTGGGCCCGAGGAGGGCGAACACCTCGCCTCGGGAGACGGTGATGTCCAGGTCGTCGATCACGGTTCGATCGCCGAAACTCTGGCGCAGGCCGCGTGCGTGAATTGCTGTCGTCATCGTTCGTTCCTTTCTGCGTATGAGGCAAACTGTGTATGTCGTATATCAACCGTGTATGACCATAACACACTGTTTACATAATAAACAGAAGTACGATGAGGGTATGACTGAGCAGGAACCCCCTGAGCTGCCGCGCGGCATCGCTCTGGCCTGGGGTGTGGCCGCCAATCCGCAGCGCGGACCCAAACGGGAGATGAGCGTCGAGCGCATCGTCGAAGCGGCGGTCGAGCTTGCGGATGCCGAGGGCATCGGCGCCGTATCGATGGCCGCGGTCGCGGCGAAACTCGGGTTCACGCCCATGTCGCTGTACCGCTACGTCAGCGCGAAGGACGACCTCCTCCTGCTGATGCAGGAGGAGGCCACCGGCCTCCCGCCCGAGGACTACCGTGAGTTCGACGGCTGGCGCGAGCAGCTGCGCACCCTCTTCGAGGCGCAGGTCCTCGTGTTCCTGCGGCACCCGTGGATGCTGTCCCTGCCGATCTCGGGATCGCCGATCACGCCCAACAGCTCGTCCTGGCTCGATGCGGGGCTCTCGAGCCTGGAGCACACTCCGCTCACCGCGGAGGAGCGCGTGGCGGTGGCGCTCTCGGTCACCGGCCACGCCCGCTGGTACGGAACGGTGCTCGCCGGCTACACCGACACGGCGAGGAGCAGCGGCCTCACGGCGGATGAGGTTTCGGCCAGGGAGGCGGCGCTCTTCGACCGCGTGATCACGGCCGACGGCTACCCCGCACTGCGGCGCGCGATCGACGACGGCGTGTTCGTCTCCACCGCCGATCCGTTCCGATTCGCCCTGGAGCGCATCCTCGACGGCGTCGACGCGTACATCGCCGGACTCGACCGCGGAGAGCCGCACACGAGCGAACCGGAATGGATCGGAATCGACCCCGCTGAGGTCGCCGGCGACAGGCGGCACCGCGAGGCGCTGAAGGCGGTGCGCGAGGCGGAGAAGGCGCTGCGGGTCGCCCGCAAGCTCGAGCGGCAGTCGCTGCGCGAGGCGAAGGAGCGCCTCGCGAAGGCGAAGAAGCCCGTCTGATCCGCCACCGATCCACGGGCCGCTTTGCCATGATGTGAACATGACCACCGCAGCCGAGTACCGGGCCCACTTCGACTTCTCCCTCTCGTTCGCGAACGGGGGAGGGATCAGCGGTGACGGGTTCCGGCTGGACGTGCCGCGCCCCCGCATGACGGATGCCGAGGTCGGCGCTCTCCTGATCCGCCATCTCGGGTTGGCCCTGGTCAGCGAGGTCGTCCTCCGCGATCTCCGTTTCGTCGAGGAACAGCACCGGGGGAGTCGCGGTGTGGAGGCGGATGCCGCAACCGGCGCACCCGAGCGCGTCATCGACTGCAGCCACCCGATCGAAGCCGGGCTGGTGACATACCCGGGGCTCCCGGCGCCCACGATCCACTCGCATCTGACACGAGAGGATTCCCGCTCGAAGTATGCGCCGGGCACCGAGTTCGCGATGGATATCATCACGATGATCGGCAATACCGGCACCTACCTCGACTCGCCATACCACCGCTACGCCGACGGCGGCGATCTGGCCTCGCTCGACCTCGGCACACTCGTCGGGCTCCGCGCCGAGGTGTTCCACCTCCGCGACTCGTGGAGTGCGGAGAACCGCGGCATCCGCGCCGAGACCCTGGCGGATCGTGATCTGGCGGGTGCGGCGGTGCTGCTCGACACCGGCTGGAGTCGCCACTTCGGCGCACCGGAGTACGCGCACGGGGCTCCGTTCCTCACCGAGGACGGCGCACACTTCCTCGTCGACGCCGATGTCCGCATGGTGGGCATCGACTCGCTGAACATCGACGACACCGAGAGCGGGGGCACGCGCCCTGCGCACTCGATCCTCCTCGCCGCAGGCGTTCACGTGGTGGAGCATCTGGCGAACCTCGACGCCGTGCCGGCGCGCGGAGCGCGGTTCACCGCCGCCCCGCCGGCGATCCGCGGATTCGGCACGTTCCCGGTGCGCGCGTTCGCCACGGTCGCGGAATCCCGCTGATCCCATCAGCCACATGGGTTTACACGCGTCGCTCCTTCCCCATAGAGTGTGCTCATTGAGAAAGGGGTACGGGGGATGCCCGAAGTACCTGATGTCCGGTTCCTGACAGTGGCCGAGGTCGCCGAGATCATGCGCGTGTCGAAGATGACCGTGTACCGTCTCGTGCACTCCGGCGAGCTGCCCGCGATCCGTTTCGGCCGCAGCTACCGCGTGCCGGAGTCGGCAGTCGCCGACGCCCTGCAGCGTCCCATCTCCGACGTCGGTTAGCCGAGGACGGGCGATGGACGTCAGCACGTTCTACGCACTCTTCTCCGCGACCTGCTTCACGCTCACCGGCCTCTGGTGGAACGTCGTCCGCGCACGCCGCGACTGGACGTCGAACCCGGCGATGCGCCGCACGATCGGCGGAATCTACCTGTCGTTCCTGCTGCCGGCGCTGATGGGGCTGTTCGCGCAGGTCGGCGGGACCGAGAACCCCGTGATGTGGCGCTTGTCGTTCGTCGTGATCGCCGTCGTCGGCGGAGTGTCCATGCTGCGGCTGGTCTCCCAGGCCCGCGGCGACGGGACTCCGGCAGCGGTTCGATGGACCCAGGTCGCCACGGTGCTCGTCTACGCGGCGATCGCCGTGATCGGTGTCGCCCCGCAGATCGCCACGCCCCTCGGCCTCAAGGGGATCCAGGTCGAGGCGCTGCTCCTGATCACCCTGATCGCGCTCGGACACGCGCTCGTGTGGCGCTTCATGGTCACGCAGGATGCCGACGAATGATGCCCGTGCGGCGGGGCCTCTCCGGTTTGCTAGACTGATCCGAGGCATTTTTCCGTGCCCAAACCCGGGCGTCCGGTGTTCCCGACGCCCAGCCCCTGACTTAGTGAGGTTTCCGTGGGTTCTGTCATCAAGAAGCGCCGCAAGCGCATGGCGAAGAAGAAGCACCGCAAGCTGCTTCGCAAGACTCGCCACCAGCGCCGCAACAAGAAGTAAGCGGCCAAGACACCGAGCGCCTGTCTCCGGACGGGCGCTTTGTGTCTCTGCGCCCGTAACACCGTGAGGATGCCATGAAGTCGATCACCATCGCCGACCTCGCCGCGCGCGAGAGCACACCGCTCATCGATGTGCGCGAGGCGAACGAGTTCGCCGCCGGGCACGTGCCGGGCGCTGTCAACATCCCGATGTCGGAGATCGGGAACCGCCTCGAGGAGCTTCCGGCCGAGGCGTTCGACGTGATCTGCCAGGTGGGCGGACGCTCGGCGCGCGTCGTGGAGGCGCTGGAGGCGCGAGGCTACGACGTCACCAACGTCGACGGCGGCACCGGCGAGTGGGTGGCCCAGGGCCACCCGGTCGAGGTGCCTTCGGCGTGATCTCGCTCACCCTCATCGGCAAGCCGGACTGCCACCTCTGCGACGTCGCGTCGGAGATCATCGACACTGTCGTCGCCGGGCTGCCGGATGCGGCTGCGGAGCAGATCGAGATCGTCGAGGCGTCGATCCAGGACGACCCCGCACTGTATGAGCTGTGGTGGGAGAAGATCCCGGTCGTCCTCATCGACGGCGAGCTGCACGCGCATTGGCGGCTGTCCGCCGACCGCCTGCGTCAGTCCCTCGAGGAGGCCCTCCGATGACCATCCGGCACGTCGTGACCTGGAAGCTCGCCGCCGAAGACCCGGCCGAACGCGCAGCTCACGCCGGCGAGGTCGCTCGCCGGCTGAACGCGCTGCACGGAGTCGTCCCCCAGCTGCTGTCGATCTCGGCCGGCGCGAATGCCGTGTATCCCGATGCCAACTGGGACGTCACCCTCATCGCGGATTTCGCGTCCGTCGCCGCGCTCGAGGAGTACCAGGTGCATCCGGCGCATGAAGAGGTCGCCGGCTACATCCGCTCGGTCGTGGCATCGCGGGTCGCCGTCGACTTCGAGGTCTGACCCTCGAATCCGGTTAACGATCACTTGCAACACAAATGTGATCGATCACGGGCCACTCCGGTTCGGCTCGGCGACGTGCTGCATGTCAAGATGATCACCTACCCGTTCGTGGGCGTCAGGTCCTCGTCACATAGGAGCCGTCATGCAGCGTCGTAACCTCATCGCCGGGATCGCCTTCGCGGCGACCGCCACTCTCGCCCTCGCCGGCTGTGCCGGTGGAAGCGGCGGCTCAGACGGTGCTGCCGACAACGAGTTCGACCTCATCGAGGCCGGCACGCTCACGGTCTGCTCCGACATCCCCTACGCCCCCTTCGAGTTCGAAGGCGGCGACAACGGCACCGGCTACACCGGCTTCGACATCGACCTGCTCGACGCGATCGCGAAGAAGCTCGATCTGAAGCTCGCCGTTCAGGACGTCGGCTTCGAGGCGCTGCAGTCCGGCACCACCCTCGCATCGGGCACCTGCGACGTCGGTGCCTCCGCCATGACGATCACCGAAGAGCGCGAGAAGAACATCGACTTCTCCGACCCCTACTACGAGTCGCTGCAGTCGCTCCTGGTGCGCACCGACTCCGGTATCAAGTCGATCGATGACCTCGAGGGCAAGAACGTCGGCGTACAGCAGGGCACCACCGGAGAGGCTTACGCCAACGAGAACGCCACCGGCGCCGAGATCGTGCAGTACCCCTCCGACGGCGAGCTGTGGCCCGCGATGCAGTCGGGACTGATCGACGCCATCCTCCAGGATCAGCCGGTCAACCTCGAGCACGAGAAGGCCGACAAGGCCTACAAGATCGTCGAGGAGTACGAGACCGGCGAGTCCTACGGCTTCGCCTTCGCCAAGGGTGAGAAGGACGCACTGCTCGAGGCTGTCAACGGTGCGCTGAAGGAGCTGCAGGACAGCGGCGACTACCAGACCATCTACGACAACTACTTCACCGCGAAGTAATCGGCGAGCAGCGTAGATCAGGGAGACCTTGACAATGGCGTTGAGGCGCAGCACGCGAAGCAAGCTTTATAGATACATCGTCTATGCGCTGTTGATCGCGATCGTCGTCTGGGCGGCGGTCACGACCAACTGGGCGAGGATCGGTCCTCTTTTCTTCAACCCCGAGGTCGCGGTCAAGATGTTCCCCGGGATCATCACGACCGCCCTCGTCAACACGCTGTGGTTCACCGCGGTGGCGTTCACCGCCGGGCTTGTGCTCGGCGTCCTGCTGGCGTTGCTGAAGCTCTCGAGCATCGGCCCGTTCCGGTGGATCGCCACGGCCTGGATCGAGCTCTTCCGCGGGCTCCCCGCGATCCTGACGATCTTCGGTGTGGCGTTCATCCTGCCGGTCGCATCGGGGGTCTCGGGCCGCGACCTCGGTGGCCCGGTGGTGCTGGGGCTCATCGGTCTCATCCTCGTCGCGTCGGCGTACATGGCGGAGACCATTCGTGCCGGCATCCAGGCCGTGCCCAAGGGCCAGACCGAGGCCGCGCGCTCCCTCGGCATGTCTCCGATGAAGACCACGTTCTGGATCATCGTGCCGCAGGGGTTCCGCATCATCATCCCGCCTCTGACCAACGAGTTCGTGCTGCTGTTGAAGGACACCTCGCTCCTGTTCGTGGCGGGAACGTTCATCTGGTCGAAGGAGCTCACCAACTTCGCCCGTGATGCGGCGACCCAGAACACGAACGCGACGCCGCTGATCATGGCGGCGATCCTGTACTTGATCGTGACGATCCCCCTCACGCGCTTCAGTGCGTGGCTGGAACGACGGATGGCGAAGCAGCGATGATCACCGACCTGATTGATGTCCACGCCCCGGCGATCGACCTGCAGGGGCTCGTGAAGAGCTTCGGCGACAACGAGGTGCTCAAGGGCATCGACCTCACCGTCACCGCCGGCGAGGTCGTCTGCGTGATCGGTCCCTCAGGGTCGGGCAAATCGACGCTGCTGCGTTCGGTGAACCTGCTCGAGGAACCGACCGGCGGCAAGGTGCTCATCGAGGGCATCGACATCACCGATCCCGACGTCGACATCGACCGCGTGCGCACGCGCATCGGCATGGTGTTCCAGAGCTTCAACCTGTTCCCGCACCTCGACGTCATGGGCAACCTCATGATCGCGCAGCAGCGCGTCAAGAAGCGTTCCAAGGCGGAGGCGGAGAAGGTCGCACTCGCGATGCTCGCACGCGTCGGACTGGCGGAGAAGGCGGACGCCTACCCGGGTCACCTCTCCGGGGGTCAGCAGCAGCGCGTGGCGATCGCCAGGGCGCTGTGCATGAATCCCGACATGATGCTGTTCGACGAGCCGACGTCGGCTCTCGATCCCGAGCTCGTCGGCGAGGTGCTGCAGGTGATGCGCTCGCTCGCGGACGAGGGGATGACGATGCTCGTCGTCACGCATGAGATGGGCTTCGCCCGCGAGGTCGGCTCGCGCCTGATCTTCATGGACGGCGGCCACATCGTCGAAGAGGGCGACCCGCGCGAGGTGCTCGGCAACCCGCAGCACCAGCGCACAAAGGACTTCCTCTCGCGCGTGCTCTGATCAACCGGCCGGCGCCCCGCCGAGACCCCCTGATATCGTCGAAACCCCCTCGCATGCGAGGGGGTTTCGACGATAAGTGGGGGTATCGGCGTCAGGCCACCTCGGCGCAGGGTGAAGGCGAGGCGAGAACTACGCCGATTCGCGCAGCACGAGACGGTGGCTCACCGTGCGCCGCAGCCCGAGACCCGGAGTCCCGTCGCGGAGTGAGACGGCGAGCTCGAGAGTGTGGCGCGCGACCTCGTCGAAGTCCACGGCGAGGGTCGTGAGCGTCGGTGCGACGAGAGCGCCGATCGTGAGACCGTCGACTCCCGCCACCCGGATGTCGCGGGGCACGTCGAGACCCGCGTGGCGGCATGCGGAGAGCACTCCGAGCGCCATCAGATCGTTGAACGCGAAGATGGCGTCGGGGGGCGTGGCTCGGCGGATGATTTGCGCCGTGACCGCGGAAGCGTGCTCCGGTGTCGAAGCGGACGCGTGCACGAGTTCGGGTGAGAGACCCCGTCGCTCCAGGGCCGCCATCATGGCGATCCCGCGACCGCTCGTCGCGTGAGGTTCTGATGCATCGAGCACGACCGGCCGGCGCGTGCCGACGGCCACGAGGTGATCCGCGAGATCCTCGATCGCGGCGGACGGGTCCAGATTCACTCCGGCGTGGCGGGAATCGGCATCCGCGTCGAGCAGGATGAGGGGCGTCGCACCGAACCTGCTCTCCCACCCCCGCGCCCATTCCCCGAGATAGCCGACGATGACGTCGACCTGCGCGTGCAGTGAGTGCAGGAGCCGATCAGCGGCGCCGGCGAGGCCGATGTCGACGAGGGAGACGCTCCACCCTTCGGCGGCAGCACAGCGAACGACCGCGGCAGCGAGCTCCGGGGAGTACGGGTTGCGCAGGTCGCTGACGACGAGGCCGAGCTGGCTGTCGCCGCCGGTGACGAGCCCTCGACCGAAACGGGACGGCCGATAGGAGAGTGCGTTCGCCGCCTCGAGGACGCGACGCTTGGTCTCGACGCTGATCCCCGCCATGTCGTTGACCGCACGGGTGACCGTCTGGCGGGAGACGCCGGCGGCCGAGGCGACATCGAGGATGGTCGCACGCCGACGGGTGGCGGGTGACCCCGGCGAACCGGGGTCACCCGCGCCGTTCAGCTGCGAAGATCCAGCCACGCCACCTCTTCGGATGTGAGATCGACAGTGAGGCCCCGCATCGACGAGCGGGTCTCCTCGATCGTACGCGGTCCGAAGAGCGGGAATGTCGGGAAGGGCTGCGCGAGCACGTAGGCGAGTGCGATCGCGGTCGTCGGCACACCGCGCTCCGCCCCCATGGTCTCGGCGCGACGCAGACGCTCGAAGTTCTCATCGCTGTAATAGCAGCGCACGAGCTCGGAGTCGCTGCGATCGTCCGGCCGGGCGCGGCCGGCGAAGAACCCTCGTGCCTGGGACGACCACGGCAGGAGCGGGATCTGCCGCTCCTCGAGCCAGCGCTTCGACGTGGCATCGGTCAGCTGCACGCAGCCCTCCCACGGCACGTCGTAGGCCTCGGCGAGTCCGAAGTGATCGCTCACGACGCCGAATCCCTGCCGCCCGTTGGCCAGCGCGTAGGCGTTGGCCTCGTCGATGCGCTCCGGGCTCCAGTTCGATCCGCCGAACACGCGGATGCGCCCAGCACGCGCATGCTCGTCGAGAACGTCGACGAACTCACCGACGGGAACATCGAGGTTGTCGCGGTGGAGCATGTAGATGTCGGCGTAGTCGGTTCCCTGGCGCTCGAGGCTCTCGAGCAGCTGGCGGGACAGCGACTCCGGGTCGCAGTGCGGGGTGTGCCCGCCCTTCGTGATGACCACGACGTCCTCGCGGACCCCGCGGTTCGCGATCCAGCGTCCCAGCCGCTTCTCCAGTTCGCCGTCGCCGTAGATGTAGGCGGTGTCGAAGACGTTGCCGCCCTGCTCGGCATAGACGTCGAAGATCGCAGACGCGTGGGCCAGGTCAGGCTGGTTGTCCACCCCCATGACGAGGCGGGAGACGCGCTTGCCGACCCCGGGGATGTCTCCGTACCGCATGTCGCCGCCGGTGCCGACGCCGCCGAACCTGCCGCGCACCGGCGGGATGTCGGATTCCTCGGTCTCGAACGGGTAGCGAAGCCCGATGGCCGCTCGCCAGCGGTCGAGGCTGCGCGCGGTCGCGAGCGTCTCCGCGGAGGTCATCTCCGGTGCATCCGGCCGGCCCTCTCGCAGCGCGGCGATCGTGGCGTCCGCCTCGAGCGCGTAGGCGTCGGTGGCATCGATCACGATGGTCCGTACGCCTTCGGGGGTGGCGAGCTCGATCTCGGTGTCGCCGGTGGGAACCCAGGGCTCCGCGACGCGGATGCTGCCCTTCTCGCCGAGGATCGTCACCGTATTCGCCGCCGGCGTCATGACGCCGGTCGTCAGCGTCGCGGTGATGCCGCTGCGGTACGTCGCTCTGGCGACCGTCCACTCGTCGACTCCGGTCGGTCCGACGACACCGCTCGCCGTCAGGTCGACGGGCTCCGATGCGTGCACGCCGTCGGCTGCATCGACGACCGCCGAGGCCATCGTGACGGTATAGCCGCCGACATCGAGGATGCCGCCGCCGGCGACCGCGGGGTCGAACAGGCGCCCGTTGCGCTCGCCGACCCGGAACGCGAAGGAGGCGTCGACGTGGAGAACGCGGCCGATCGCGCCATCGCGCACGAGGTCGAGCACAGCGCGAGTCTGCGGGTGGAAGCGGTACATGTACGCCTCGACGAGCGGCACGCCCGCCTGTCGTGCGGCGTCGACCAGAGCCATCGCCGTGCCGTGGTTCACTGCGAGCGGCTTCTCGCAGAGGACGGCCTTGCCGGCCTCGAGGGCGGCGATCGTGAGAGCGGGGTGGGCCGTGTGCACGCTGGACACATACACCGCATCGACCCGAGGATCGGCCAGAGCGTGCGCGTAGTCTCCGGCCGTCACGTCGGCGGCGCCCTGCTTCGTCGCCTCGTCGGCGAACGACTGAGCGCGCGAAGCATCCGAGCTGCCGACCGCGACGAGTTCTCCGTCGCTCGAGGCGAGGCCGGCGAGGAACCTGCGCGCGATGTTGCCGGGGCCGAGCACCGCCCATCCGCCGGTGCGGGTGTGTGTCCTATCGACTGCGAGCTGAGGGGTCACCATCGTCCTTTCGAGCAAGTACGTGAACGTTCACGAACCTGTCACGATAGTCCTCAACGGTGGCGAGAGCAAGAGGTCCGTGAACGATCACGGCGGAACGCTCGACCCGGCTATCGACCCCGCGGCTCAGCCTCGCGGGTGCACCGCCACCGGCTCGGGGGTCACCGCGATGCGCACTCGATCGCCGAAGGCGGGGTGGAAGCGCGGCGAGTGCTGCACCCGCACGAGTTCGCCGGACTCGGTGCGCACGAGCGTGCGCCGCATGCTGCCGAGGAACGTGCTCTCCTCGACGAGGGCGTCTGTGGCGGCATCCGCCTCGGAGGCGAAGAACACGTTCTCCGGGCGCAGGTACACGTCGACGGGGCCGTCGGCGCGGGAGCGGAGCGGGAGGCTCTGACCCCAGACCATGACGTGATCGCCCTCGGCGACACCCGAGACGACGCTGGAGAGCCCGACGAAAGCCGCGACTCCGGCGGTCGACGGCTGCGTGTACAGCTGCTCGGGCGAGCCGATCTGCTCGATGCGGCCGGAGTTCATCACGGCGATGCGATCGGAGACGGCGAGGGCCTCCTCCTGGTCGTGCGTCACGAACACGGTGGTGATGCCGAGGCGCAGCTGGATGCGGCGGATCTCGTCGCGCAGCTGCACGCGCACCTTCGCATCCAGCGCGGAGAGCGGCTCGTCGAGCAGCAGCACCTTGGGCTCCGTGACCAGAGCCCTGGCGAGTGCCACACGCTGCTGCTGGCCACCGGAGAGCTGGTGCGGGAACCGGTCGGCGAAGGCGTCGAGGCCGACGAGGGCGAGGGCGTCGAGGGCGCGCTTGGCGGCATCCGCCCTGCCCGCGCCGCGACGGCGCAGTCCGAACGCGGTGTTGTCGACGACCCGCAGGTGCGGGAACAGCGAGTACGACTGGAACACCATGCCGATGTCGCGCTTGTTCGTGGGTACGCGGGAGACATCTCCGCCGCCGAGCAGCACCGCACCCTCGTCGGCGCCTTCGAGGCCGGCCAGCACCCGCAGCAGCGTCGTCTTGCCGCAGCCGGAAGGCCCGAGCAGCGACACGAACTCGCCGGGGGCGATGTCGAGGTCGACGCCGTGCAGCACCCGGTTCCCGGCGTAGCTCTTCACGATGCCCTGCAGCTGCACTCGGGTGCCTTCTCCCGCCTCGGCGAGCAGTAGATTGTCGGCGGTACGGGGGAGCGTCATGAGCGGGCCTTTCCGGAGCCGCGGGCAGCGCGGCCGATGAGGAGGAGCAGAAGGAAGCAGAACAGCAGCGCGAGCAGCGTGAAGATCGCCGGTGCGTAGGGATCCTGCTTCTGCACGACGACGAGCGCCGTCTGGAACACCTGGCGATTCAGGAGCGAGGCGATCGTGTATTCGCCGAGCACGACGGCGATCGAGATGAGGGATGCGGCGAGCAGGCCCTGGCGCAGATTGGGCGCGAGCACCTTGAGCACGACGGTCGGCCAGGTCGCTCCGAGTGAGCGCGCGGCTTCGGAGAGCGTGCGCAGGTCGGCTGCGTCGATGGACGCCTGAATCGAGCGGAAAGCGAAGGGCAGCACGGTGACGCCGTAGGCGAAGGCGAGTGTCCAGGTGCCGGTGCCGAGGGATCTGCCGATCTGCAGGTAGATCGGCGCGAGTCCGACGACCAGGACGATCGCCGGGATCGAGATCGGCAGCAGCACCGCGAACTCGAACATCGGCTTCAGCTTCGGAAAGCGCAGGTTCACCAGGATCATCGTCGGCGCGAGCAGGAAGAGCACGATCGCCACGGTGACGAGTGCCAGCACCAGCGAGTTGCCGAGACCCGTCCAGATCGGCTTGATGGCGGCGGATGCCGCCGGGTCGAACAGCGCCGCCCAGCGTTCGAGCGACAGGCCGCCTTCCGAGTCGCGCAGGGTGTACAGGAAGGTCGAGATCAGCGGGATCGCGAAGAACACTCCGACCAGGATGCCGATGATCCAGCGAGTCGCCAGGGAGGGGCCGAGTCGGTTCACGACTGCCACCTCGCGGCTCGACGCTGGATGAGCGAATAGAGGGCCATCACGACTCCGACCACGATGATCATGCCGAGCGCCAGGGCGCCGGCGAGGTTCTCACGGCCGAGTACGGTCTCGCTGGTGAGCGAGGTGCGGATCTGCAGCGGCACGATCTGGGATCCCTGGCTGGCGAGCGCGGCCGCGGTGGCGTAGGAGGAGAACGCGTTCGCGAACAGCAACAGGGTGCTCGCGAGGAACGAGGGCGCGAGCACGGGGAAGCCGATGCGCAGCCAGAAGCTCGCCCGCGTGCCGCCGAGAGTGAGGTTCGCCTCGGACCACTGCGGCTTGAGCGCGGCGAGTGCGGGCATGAACGTGATCACCATGAGCGGGATCTGGAAGTAGATGTAGGGGAGGTACAGGCCGGGCATCTCATAGATCCACGGTCCGCTCGCGTACAGGTCGATGCCGAACGCGCTGCGCAGGAACTCGGTGACGACGCCCTTGAGGCCCATCGTCGCGATGAACGCGAATGCCAGCATCACGCCGCCGAACTGGGCGAGCACGCCGGCGGCGGCATCCACCGTCGAGCGGATCGCCCCTTCAGGGTTCATGCCGAGGAGGGCGTAGCAGACCAGTGCGCCGACGATCGCGCCGACGACGGCGGTGAGCAGCGACAGCCAGGCGGAGTTCGCGAAGGTGTTCAGCACCACGGGATCACCGAGGGCCGACACGTTCGTCCACGTGAACGATCCGTCCTCGGTGAAGAACCCGGACCCGAGCGCGAGGATCGTCGGAACGGCGAGGAACAGCACGACGTAGGCCACGAAGGGCACGAGCCCCAGCCATGCCCACGATGGCACCCGGCGCCGGGCCTTCGCGTTCTGCGAAGACC
>NZ_PGGU01000022.1:0-15728 GCF_002872075.1 Microbacterium aurantiacum
ACCCGCGCTCGGCACCAGAGTCTCGGCACCAGAGTCTCGGCACCAGAGACCCGGCATCAGACGACGCGGACCCCGGCGAGTAGGCCGCCGGGGTCCGCGTGCTCGAGCTCAGTGCTCGGCCCTCTGGGTCAGTGATCCACCGCCTTCTCCGCGCCGAATCCCGTCAGCGAGCGCACGTCCATCTCTGCGGCGAGCTGCGGCGACTCCTTCACTGTGCTCGTGACGGTTCCCAGCCAGCCGAGGAAGAACCCGAGCGGAATCGACACGATTCCCGGATTGTTCAGCGGCCAGATCGCGAAGTCGACGCCGGGGAGCATCGAGGTCGGCGTGCCCGAGAACACCGGCGAGAGGATGATCAACAGAATCGCGGAACCGAGGCCGCCGTACATGCTCCACACGGCACCGCGGGTCGTGAAACGCCGCCAGAACAACGAGTACAGGATGGTGGGCAGGTTCGCCGATGCCGCCACGGCGAAGGCCAGTGCGACGAGGAACGCGATGTTCTGGCCCTGCGCGCCGATGCCGCCGAGGATCGCCAGGATGCCGATCACGATGACCGTGCGGCGGGCGACCCTCACCTCGCCGTTCGGGTCTGCCTGCACCGGATTCCCGGCGCCGTCCGTCCTGTTCTTCTGGATGACGTTCGCATAGATGTCATGCGCGAACGACGCCGCCGCCGTGATGGTCAGACCGGCGACGACAGCGAGGATGGTCGCGAACGCCACCGCCGAGATGAAGCCGAGCAGCAGCGGCCCACCGAGGTGCAGCGCCAGCAGCGGTGCGGCCGAGTTCACGCCGCCGGGTGCGTTGGCGATGACGTCCGCCCCGACGAGCGCCCCGGCGCCGTAGCCGAGCACGAGCGTGAGCAGATAGAAGCCCCCGATCAGCCAGATCGCCCAGACCACCGAACGTCGCGCCTCCTTGGCGGTCGGCACCGTGTAGAAGCGCATCAGCACATGCGGCAGGCCGGCCGTGCCGAGTACGAGCGCCATGCCGAGCGACAGGAAGTCCCACGGGTTCTTGCCGTACTGGAGCCCCGGTCCGAGGATCTTGTCGCCCTGCGGAGAGTTGGCCACGGCCGCCTCGAGCAGAGTGTTCAAGCTGAAGCCGTTGATCGCGAGCACCCAGACGGTCATAACGATGGCACCTCCGATGAGAAGGAACGCCTTCACGATCTGCACCCACGTCGTGCCCTTCATCCCGCCGATGAGCACGTACACGATCATGAGCACGCCCACCACGGCGATCACGATGGACTGGCCGATCCGGCCGTCGATGCCGAGGAGGAGCGAGACCAGGCCGCCGGCTCCCGCCATCTGCGCGAGCAGGTAGAAGAAGCACACCGCGAGCGTGGTGATGGCCGCCGCCACGCGTACCGGACGCTGCTTGAGGCGGAACGAGAGCACGTCGGCCATCGTGAACTTGCCCGTGTTGCGCATCAGTTCGGCCACGAGGAGCAACGCGACCAGCCACGCGACGAGGAACCCGATCGAGTAGAGGAAGCCGTCGTATCCGTTGATCGCGATGGCGCCGCAGATGCCGAGGAACGATGCGGCGGAAAGATAGTCACCGGCGATGGCGAAACCGTTCTGAGGGCCGGTGAAAGAGCGCCCTGCCGCGTAGTAGTCGGCGGCCGTCTTGTTGTTCCGGCTGGCACGGATGACGATGAACAGGGTCACCGCGACGAATGCCAGGAAGATCGAGATGTTCAGGACGGGATCGCTCTTGACGGCGACCTCAGTGGCCGTGTGGATGATGTTCATGCTCCGGCCTGTGCTTTCTCGAGGTCTTCACGGATCTCCTGCGCCAATGGATCCAGTTTCCTGTTCGCGAATGCGACATAAGCCATCGTGATGGCGAATGTGGTCACGAACTGCCCGAGGCCGAGAAGCAGTCCGACGGTGATATCGCCCCATACGCGCTGGCTCATGAATTCTGTGGCGAATGCTGCCAGAAGCACGTAGACGAAATACCAGATGAGGAAGAACGCGGCGAGCGGGAAGATGAATGATCGCTGCGTTCGCTTGAGGGAGATGAATCTCGGCGATTCCTCGACGGCGATGTAGTCGATCTCGCCTGCGGATTCAACGGTGTTCGGGTCGTTCATGGGGCCTCCTTGCCACATGTCGGAGCTCGCGCGGCTCAGACCTCGCGAGTGATAGGGTCGACGCTACGAAACGGGGACCAGTGCCGTCACCCCCGAAAGTAGGTAGCTGTGAGCACACCCATCGCCGGCGAATCCGAGACTGACCTCGTCTCGCGTGCCGTGCGCGACCTCTCTCGACGCACGCGGTTCCCGGTCGCTTTCGGCGGGCTCATCGACGAGGGCGTCGTCAGCGTCACCAGCATCGTCGGCAACCGTACCCACAGCCTCGATGGGCTTCGGGTCCGCCCCGAGAGGGGCCTCGGCGGACGCGCGATGATGGAGTTGCGGCCCCGGATGACCAGCGACTACCGCTCGTCCCAGCAGATCACTCACGACTACGACGTCTTCGTCCTCGGCGAGGGGCTGTGCACACTGCTCGCGGTTCCGATCATCGTGAGCGGTCGGCCACGCGGAGTGCTGTACGCGGGCGGCTGGGAGCAGACGCCGCTCGGCGGAGTCACGACCGCGCCGGCGATGCAGGTCGCCCAGTCGGTCGCCGACGAGCTGCGCATCCGCGACGAAGTCGATCGGCGGCTCCGGCTGGCCGCGCCGCCGGCCGAGAGGGTCGCGCCGTCGCAACGCGAAGAACTTCGCGAGAGCTTCGCGGAGCTCCGGAGCATCGCCGCCACCGTCGACGACTCGGCCTTGCGGGCCAGGATCGCCGAGGTGGAGAAACGGCTGGTGAACCTCGCCGGCGACTCTCCGACCCCGACCACCGGGCCGGTGCCCACGGTGCATCTCTCACCGCGCGAGACCGACGTGCTCGCGTGCGCGGCCCTCGGCGCGACGAACGCGGAGATCGCCGCGCAGCTGGGGCTCCGCGACGGAACGGTGAAGGCGTATCTCGGCACTGCGATGTCGAAGCTCGACGCTTCGACGAGGCATGCCGCGGTCGCCAAGGCGCGGCGGGCCGGACTCCTGCCCTGAGCCTCGGTCGGCCCGCACAGTCCCTGCCCAGTCCGTCTTGATAGGGTCGCCACGATCGGTCCTCCCGATCCCGGACGAGGCAGGCCAGTACCCGGAGAGCGACAAGACTGGTCCGTGAGGAACATCATGTCGTGGCTCATTCTCATCGCGTCCGGAGTGCTCGAAGCGGTCTGGGCGACCGCTCTCGGCAAATCGGAGGGCCTGACCAAACTCTGGCCCAACGTCATCTTCTTCGTCGGTCTCGCCCTGTCGATGTTCGGGCTCGCATTCGCGATGCGCGACATCGCGACCGGAACGGCTTATGCCGTCTGGGTCGGAATCGGCGCGACGCTCACCGTGATCTGGGCGATGATCACAGGAGACACCGAGATCTCCTGGTTGCGGATTCTTCTTCTGCTGGGCCTCGTGGGCTGCATCGTGGGCCTCAAGCTCATCGACCCTGGACACGAATAGCGCGTCCATTCATTGTCGGAATACGCATCCGACGGTATGGTCGTGCTCATGGCAAGAAGAATTGTGCACCAGTTGGTCGACGATATCGACGGAAGCGTCCTGGAGGTCGGTGAAGGCGAGACCGTGCATTTCTCCCTCAATGGGACCTCTTATGAGATCGACCTGAATTCCGACCACGTCGAGGAACTGCTCCGGGCATTCGAGCCGTACATCGCGGCCGGGCGCCGCGCCGGGTCCTCCGGCACGGCTCGCACCACTTCCTCCCGCAAGCGCGCGGGGCGCGACCCCAAGGCCGGAGAGATCCGTGCATGGGCGAACGCCAACGGCCACTCTGTCTCCGAGCGCGGCCGCATTCCCGCGCCTGTCGTCGAGGCGTACAACGCTGCCAACTGACGCACCCCGCCGGGCCGGCCAGCTGAGAAGCGCGTGCTTCAGCCGGGCGGCTCGGCGCCTTCTTGCGCCCAGCCCTCGTCGCGGAGAGTGATCTCATCGGTCATGTCCCTCAGGAAGCGGATGACGACGTCCCGCTCCTCGGGCGTGAGCCGCGCGGCGGCGTAGAAGCGCTTGGCCTGCTGACGCCCGACAGTCTCCATGGCGGCGAGGCGGGTCTCCGGAGTGATCGTGATGGCGAGCGCGCGGCGGTCCGTCGGATGCAGCCCGCGAACGATGTGCCCGCCGCTCGCGAGCCGATCGAGCAGCTTCGTCGTAGATGCCGTCGATATGCCGAGATGCTTCGCGATCGCTCCCGGCGTCGCGATGAGCCCGCGATTCGAGCACACGATCAGGTAGTGCAGCGCGCGCATATCCGTTTCATTGAGGTTCATATAGCGCCTCGACGCGCGCGACAGTCGTTGCTCGGCCTCTCGTAGCTCCCCGAGGGCACCCATGAGCGCGGCGATCTGCCGCAGCGCATCGGGTGGCACCCCTGTCCTGTCGATCAGGGTGCTGCGCGGATCGCTCGCATCGACGTCGTAGATGTTCGCGTGGCTCAGCCCGTCGAAGGCGTCCCGTTCTCCGGCCGGCGAGTCCCGTGGCGCCGACGACCCTGAATCGGGGATGTCGCCGGACTGGTCTTCCATGGCATCATGTTACACATGATTGTTACATGCTAAGGTGATTACTCGCTAAGCTAGCCATATTCTAACGGGAGGCGGGACGATGGACGATGTGGTCCTTCTTGCCGACGACGGGTCCGCCATCGGGGTTCTCCCCAGGAGCGAGGTCCACACCGCCGAGACTCCCCTGCATCTCGCCTTCTCCTGCCATGTCCGGGACGCCGAGGGGCGGCTGCTGGTGACGCGGCGAGCGCTGGGCAAGCGGACCTGGCCAGGAGTCTGGACGAACAGCTTCTGCGGACACCCGCGACCCGGCGAGCAGATGCTCGACGCCGTCCGCCGGCGAGCACAGGAAGAGCTCGGCATCCGCCTGACATCCATACGACTCGTCCTCCCTGACTACCGGTACCGGGCCGTCGACTCGAGCGGGATCGTCGAGAACGAGATCTGCCCGGTGCACGTGGCGATCATCGACGGCGATTTGTCTCCTGACCCGGAGGAGGTCGCGGAGTGGGCGTGGGTGCGGACAGAGGATCTGTCCGAGGCCGTCGTCCGTGCGCCCTTCGCCTTCACTCCCTGGCTCCGGGAGCAACTGCCCCAGCTATCCGATCCAGTTCAGCCATGAGCGCCACTGCTACAACCGAGCAGGATCTGCACGCCGCGATCGAGGATGCCCTCCGGCGACGCTTCGCTGAGCGCAGCAGCGCAGCCGAGGTGTACGGAGACCAGTTCTCGGCGCTCTGGCGCCTCGCCGCGGACCATGTCCTCGGCGGCAAGCTGATCCGTCCACGGCTTCTCCTCGACGTGCACGCGGCGCTGAGGCCGGCAGACTCGTCCCGGGACAACGCCGTCGCCGTCGAGATCGCCGCGGACGTCGAGCTGCTGCACTACGCCTTCCTTCTGCACGACGACGTGATCGACGGCGACCTCACGCGGCGGCACCGGCCCAATCTGATCGGCACCCTCGCGGGTCTGCACGCCGAGACGACCTCCGCCCACGATGTCTCGCTGCACTGGGCCCGCAGCGGCGCGATCCTGATGGGCGACCTGCTGCTGTCGTCGGCGATCCTGGGCTTTGCGCGCCCGAAAGTCGCCGACGAAACACGACGAAGGCTTCTCGACCTGCTGGAGCACTCGATCGTCGAGACGGTCGCCGGAGAGCACACCGACGTCGGGCTGAGCGACGGCATGATCGCCCCGGACCTGACGACCATCCTCGCGATGACCGCCTACAAGACGGCGACGTACTCCTTCGCTCTGCCGCTGCGCGCGGCGGCCATCCTCGCCGAGGCCTCGTCTGCCGTCGAGGCGAGCATGACCACGATCGGTCGCCATCTCGGCCTCGCGTACCAGCTTCAGGACGACCATCTCTCGGTGTTCGGCGACCACGCCGATCACGGCAAGGATCCGTATGCCGATCTCCGCGCCGGCAAGGAGACCGCGATCATCGCCTATGCCAGGCAGACGAGAGCGTGGGCGAGCATCGAGGTGGGTTTCGGGCACCAGGACCTGCCGCCGGACGATGCCGCCTGCATCCGGGATCACCTGTCCGGCTGCGGCGCCGAGTCGTTCTCCCGCGGTCTCATCGAGGATCAGCTCGAATCCGCTCACTCGGTGCTGGCTGGCACCTCGGGTCACGCCGAGGTTCCGCACGCCGCGCGAACGGCGATCCTGAATATGACGGAACGCCTCCGGGGCCGGCGCCGATGACACGTGACGGCTCTCCGGACTCCGCTGCCCCGCATGAGGCGCTGGATCGCTTCACCCACGCCGCTGAGGTCGCCGCAGGCGATGTGATCCGCACGTACTCGACGTCGTTCGGTCTCGCCACCAGGCTCCTCGGGCGCCGGCACCGACGTCACATCCGCAACATCTACGCGATGGTGCGGGTCGCCGACGAGATCGTCGACGGCGTCGCCGCCGAGGCGGGGCTGGGTCACGGGGAGCTCGATGCGGCTCTCCGTGACTACCGGACGGAGACCCACAGGGCCATCCGCACCGGCTACAGCAGCGACCTCGTCCTGCACGCATTCGGCCGGACCGCACGCGACGCGGGAATCGGCGAGAGCCTCACCGACCCCTTCTTCGATTCGATGCGGAGCGATCTGCCCTCGCAGGATGCCGGCTCGACCTTCACGGCGTACGACGAATCCGCCCATGAACGATACGTCTACGGCTCCGCCGAGGTCATCGGCCTCATGTGCCTGCAGGTGTTCCTGCGCGATGAGGCGCGCGACGACGCCGATCTCGAGACGCTGCGCACCGGCGCACGCCAGCTCGGTGCTGCCTTTCAGAACGTCAACTTCCTTCGCGACCTCGCCGATGACACCACGCGGCTCCGCCGCGGCTACCTCAGCGGCGAGCGCCGGCTCACCGACGCGGATCGGGATGCATGGATCCGCACGATCCGGGAGCAGCTCGACCATGCACGCCGCGCCATCCCGCTGCTGCCCCGGGATGCACGAACAGCGGTACGCAGTGCGCTCGCCCTGTTCGAGGCGCTCGCCGACCGCATCGAACGCATCCCTGCCGCGGAGCTCTACCACCGTCGGGTGCGCGTCCCCGGCGCCCGGAAGGCAGTTCTCGTCGCTTCTGCTGCACTTCGCACCTGGACGGAGCCACGCCGATGAGCCGCGTCGTCGTGATCGGCGCCGGCGTCGCCGGTCTCGCCACCGCCGGGCTCCTCGCCCGCGACGGACACGAGGTCGTGGTGCTCGAGAAGGATGCTCAGGTGGGCGGACGGGCCGGGTCGATGGAACGCGACGGATTCCGCTTCGACACCGGCCCGTCCTGGTACCTGATGCCCCGCGTCTTCGATCACTTCTTCGCCATGATGGGCACCCGCACCGACCGGGAACTCGACCTGGTCACGCTCGAACCCGGCTATCGGGTCTTCGCCGAGCCCGCCAGCGGCGGGGCGAGCGCCGCCACGGTCACGATCCCCCGCGGCGCGGCTGCCGTCTCGCGCGTCTTCGAAGACCTCGAGCCGGGCGCCGGCGAATCGCTGCAGGCCTACCTCTCCTCAGCCCGTCACGCGAGCCGGATGGCGGAGAAGCACTTCCTCTACAACCCGTTCACCCGGCCGGGGTCCCTGGTCACCGGAGAGATCATCCGTGCCGCACCCCAGCTCGCACGTCTCCTCCTGACCCGTCTGGACACCTGGGCGGCACGGCGGTTCACGCATCCCCTGCTCCGGCAGATCCTGGGCTATCCCGCCGTGTTCCTCGGAACCCACCCGGCCCAGGCTCCGGCCATGTACCACCTGATGAGCGCTCTCGACCTGGACGACGGGGTGCGGTACCCCCGCGGCGGGTTCTGGACGGTCGTCCAGCGCCTGGAAGCGCTGGCGATCGGGGCGGGAGCGACCGTGAGGACGCGCGCCGAGGCCGTCCGCATCGACACCCAGCCGACGGGGCACGGGCGTCGGCGCCAGCGAGCGAGCGGCGTGCGCTGGCGCGATGCGCACGGCGTCGAGCATCTGGAGCCGGCGGACATCATCGTCTCGTGTGCGGATCTTCATCACACCGAGACACGGCTGCTCCCCGCGCCGCTGCGCAGCTATCCGGAACGCTGGTGGCGCCGACGCACGAGCGGCCCGGGAGCCGTGCTGGTGATGCTGGGCGTTCGCGGTGGACTGCCGCAACTGCCGCATCATTCCCTGTTCTTCACCCGGGACTGGACCGCGAACTTCGACGCCATCTTCGGCACGCCGTCGCGCGTGCCCTCGCCGGCCTCGGCCTACGTCTGCCGGCCGAGCGCGACCGATGCGACCGTCGCACCGGCCGACCACGAGAACCTCTTCGTCCTCGTCCCCGTTCCGGCCGATGTCTCCCTCGGCGCAGGCGGGGCCGACGGCACCGGAGACGACGCGATCGAGGCGGTCGCCGATGCGGCCATCGACCAGGTCGCCCGCTGGGCCGGCATTCCCGACCTCCGGGACCGCATCGTCGTCCGTCAGACCAAGGGGCCCGCCGATTTCGCGCGTGACCATCACTCCTGGCGGGGTGGGATGCTCGGCCCCGCGCACACCCTGCGTCAGAGCGCCATGTTCCGTGCCCAGAACGCGTCGAAGCGCGTGGACGGCCTGTACTACGCGGGCGCCACGACGGCGCCGGGCGTCGGCGTGCCGATGTGCCTGATCAGCGCGGAGCTGGTCCTCAAGCGCGTGCGGGGCGATCACACCGGTGGCCCCCTTCCCGAGCCGGTAGCGGTCGAGGACCGGAGCGGGGCACCGTCATGGGCCTGATCTATCTCGGCTTCCTCACGGGCGCCTCCATCTGCCTGCTGCTGCTCGACCGGCGGTTCCGTCTGTTCTTCTGGCGAGATCCGGTGGCAGCGGCGGTCGTGTCGATCGTCGGCGTCGCCTTCTTCCTCGTCTGGGATCTCGCGGGCATCGGCCTCGGCATCTTCTTCCGCGGGGAGAGCACCATCGCCAGCGGCATCCTGCTCGCGCCTCACCTTCCCCTGGAGGAGCCGGTGTTCCTGTTCTTCCTCGTGCTGTGCACGATGGTGCTCTACACCGGTTCCTCGCGAGCGCTCGCCGGCCGGCGCAGCAGGACGCCGGAAGAAGCGCCCGGCAGGGAGAGCGCCTCATGAGCTACGCGATGCTCGCGGTGTGCTTCCTGGCCATCGCCGGGACGGCCGGCGCCGCGCTCCCGCTCCTGGCGCGCACGCGCGGACCGTCGGCATCCGCTCTCGTGATCACCGCGACGGGCCTCGTCCTCCTCACCGCCGTCTTCGACAGCGCGATGATCGCCGCCGAGCTGTTCCACTACGCGCCGTCGCGGCTGCTCGGGCTGCACATCGGACTCGCCCCGGTCGAGGACTTCGCGTACCCGCTCGCCGCCGCCCTGCTGCTCCCGAGCGTCTGGGTCGTCCTCATCCGGCGGCGCCGGCAGCGAGCGGAGGCCCGGCGATGAGGCCCGGGCTCCGTCAGTGCATCGGGCAGATCGTGCTGTCCTCGCGACCGGTGAGCTGGGTCAACACCGCGTTCCCGTTCGGTGCGGCGTACTTCCTGACCGCCCGCGAGGTGGACGCGTCCCTGGTCATCGGTTTCCTGTACTTCCTGGTGCCCTACAACCTCGCCATGTACGGAATCAACGATGTCTTCGACTACGCCTCCGACGTGGCGAACCCGCGCAAGGGCGGCATCGAAGGGGCTCTCCTCACACCACGGCTGCACCGCGCGACCTTGTGGAGCGCCGCGCTGTCGAACCTGCCGTTCCTGGTCTTCCTCATCGCCGTGGGGAATCCGGCGTCCACCGCCTGGCTCGCGATCAGCGTCTTCGCGGTCATCGCCTATTCGGCACCGGGGCTGCGGTTCAAGGAACGACCGTTCCTGGACTCCGCCACCTCGAGCGTCCATTTCGTCAGTCCGGCCGCTTTCGGCCTCGCTCTCGCCGGAGCGGTACCGACGGCGGACGCGGTCATCACGCTCCTCGCCTTCATCCTCTGGGGGATGGCCGCTCACGCGTTCGGGGCGGTGCAGGACATCGGACCGGATCGTGAAGGCGGGATTCGCTCGGTCGCCACCGCGATCGGCGCCCGCGCGACGGTCCGGTTGTCCCTCGTCCTGTGGGTGCTCGCCGGCGGCCTGATGCTGACCACGTCCTGGCCCGGCCCTCTCGCCGCCGCGCTGGTGGTTCCGTACCTGCTGAACACCGGAGGCTGGTGGAACGTCAGCGATGACACCTCGGCCGGCACGAATGCCGCGTGGCGTCGCTTCATCGCGCTCAACTACCTCGTCGGCTTCCTCGCGACGATGCTGCTGATCCTCGCCTGGTTCTCCTCCTGACCTGACTCATGCCCGATAGGACCGAAATGACGCACCCCGAATCCACACCACCGGCACCTCGCCGCGAGCGAATCCGCAGACGGTCCTGGCTGCGGATTCTGCTTCCGGCCGTCCTGATCCTCGTGTGGCTCGCCGGAGCGTCCTTCGGAGGCCCGCTCTTCGGCAAGATCGACGAGGTCTCCTCCAACGACCGGACGACCTACCTGCCGGAGTCCGCGGACGCGACGCAGGTGCAGGCGCTGCTGGGGGAATTCAGGGAGTCGGATGCGATCCCCGCGATCGTCGTGTTCACCGCCGAGGAGGAACTCGACGCGGACCGGCTGGACGCCATCGACGAGGCGGTCACCGCGCTCGCAGATATCGACGGGGTGGACGAGGGGCTCTCCCCTGCGCTTCCCTCGGACGACGGCCGGGCCGTGCAGGCATTCGTCCCGATCTCCTCGGATGCCGAGATCGGCGATGTCGTCTCCGAGATCACCGCTGACCTGCGCGCCGTCGCGCCACCCGGCGTCGAGGTCTTCGTCACCGGGCCGGCCGGTTTCACAGCCGACCTCGTCGCGGGCTTCGCCGGGATCGACGGGTTGCTCCTCGGCGTGGCGCTCCTCGCCGTGCTCCTGATCCTCGTGCTCGTCTACCGTTCGGTTCTGCTTCCGCTCGTCGTGCTCTCCACGAGCCTGTTCGCGCTGTGCGTGGCGCTCCTCGTCGTCTGGTGGCTGGCGAAAGCCGAGGTGCTGCTGCTCAGCGGTCAGACGCAGGGAATCCTCTTCATCCTGGTGATCGGCGCCGCGACGGACTATTCGCTGCTGCTGGTCGCCCGCTTCCGCGAGCAGCTCCGGGTGACCGAGGACAAGGGAGCGGCCCTGGTCGCCGCCTGGAAAGGCTCGTTCGAGCCGATCGTCGCCTCCGGGGGCACGGTGATCGCCGGTCTGCTCTGCCTGCTGCTCAGCGACCTCAAGTCGAACAGCACACTCGGTCCTGTCGCTGCGATCGGCATCGTGTTCGCGATGCTCTCAGCCTTGACCCTGCTGCCCTCACTCCTGGTGCTGTTCGGGCGCTCGGCGTTCTGGCCGCGCCGCCCGGTCTTCGACCCGCCGGCTGTCGCGGCCGAAGCCGGAGTACCGGCGACCGGCCTGTGGGCGGGCGTGGCTCGCCTGATCAGCCGTCGCCCGCGGCTGATCTGGGTCGTCACGACCGTGGTGCTGCTGGCCGGCGCGATCGGCGTGACACAGCTGAACGCCTCCGGCGTGCCGCAGTCCGAACTCGTCCTCGGCGCCTCGGAGGCGCGCGACGGGCAGCAGGCCCTCGGCGAGCACTTCCCCGGCGGATCAGGGAGCCCGGCGTACATCGTGGTCGACGAGACCCAGCTGCAGGATGCCGCCGACCTGCTCCTCTCGATCGACGGCGTCGATGCCCTCTCCGTCGCGTCCGCGGATTCGCCCGGCGGTTCGGCGCCGGTGACCGCAGACGGCATCTCGGCCGTCGGCCCGCCGGATGCGTCGGCACCGGAACCGACCGTCGTCGACGGCCAGGTGCTGATCCAGGCGACGCTGACCGACGCGGCCGACTCCGCTGCCGCGGCGGCGACCGTCCGGGAGATCCGCGCCGAGCCCGAGATGGCGGATGCGCTCGTCGGCGGCGTGACCGCGACCGCGATCGACACCGACGACGCCTCGATCCATGATCGGAACCTCATCATCCCGGTCATCCTGGTGGTGATCCTGCTGATCCTGATGCTGCTGCTGCGCTCGATCCTCGCGCCGGTGCTGCTCATCGCCACCACCGTGCTGTCATTCGGCACGGCCATGGGGATCTCGGCGCTGGTGTTCAACGGCATCCTCGGCTTCCCTGGGGCGGACCCCGCGGTACCGCTGTTCGGATTCGTGTTCCTCGTGGCACTCGGAATCGACTACAACATCTTCCTGATGACCCGGGTGCGAGAGGAGTCGGGTCGCCACGGGACTCGAGACGGCGTGCTGCGCGGGCTCACCATCACGGGAGGAGTGATCACCTCGGCGGGCTTGGTTCTTGCGGCGACGTTCGCCGCGCTGTCCGTGATCCCGATCCTGTTCCTCGTTCAGCTCGCCTTCATCGTGGCCTTCGGCGTGCTGCTGGACACGTTCATCGTGCGGTCGCTGCTGGTTCCGGCGCTCGTGCACGACATCGGCCGCGCGGTCTGGTGGCCGTCCAAGCTCGGGCGCCGAATCTCCTAGACTGGTCGCACGCCCTCGTAGCTCAGGGGATAGAGCAGCCCTCTCCTAAAGGGCAGGTCGCAGGTTCGAATCCTGTCGAGGGCACCACGACGCTGAAGGGCCGCCCGCGGGCGGCCCTTCAGCGAATCCGTGCCGAAGGGTCAGTGGCTCTCGTCACGCCGCGAGTGCCAGGTAGGGCTCCCAGCGCGGATCGCTTCGCTCAGTACCGCGCACCGTCCATCCGGTGCCGTGCGGTGGACGCGGCGTGATCCGCAGTTCCCAGCGCATCTCCTGCGGCGTCCGGTCGCTCTTGATGTTGTTGCACCGCAGGCAGCAGGCGACGAGGTTCTCCCATGAGTCCGCACCGCCGCGGGAACGCGGCAGCACGTGATCGATGGTGGATGCCGCCTTGCCGCAGTACCCGCATCGGTTGTTGTCGCGCCGCAGCACACCGCGGCGCGTCACCGGCACGCGCCGGCTCTTCGGGATGCGCACGTAACGGGAGAGGATGATCACCGCCGGGCGATCGTATCTTCCATGGCTGGCCCAGACCGGGTCATCCTCGACGCGCTCGATCACCGTCGCCTTGTCGTTCATCACGAGAACCAGCGCTCGTTTGAAGGACACGACCGCGAGCGGCTCGTAACCGGCATTCAGGACAAGTGTGCGCATCGCCATCCTCTCGATCCGCCGGGACGGCTTCCCGGCACTCTCGACTCACACGAGGTCGAACAGGCGGCAGAGGGTTTGCAGAGACGAAGAAAGGCGCCGTCTCAGAGACAGCGCCTTTCGCGCACGGCCATGCCGTGGCATCCCTGCGGACGATGCTGAAGAACGTAACGGCCGAGGGCATCCATGGTTCGGATGCTCGGTATTCGCTCCATCAGCTTCTCCCGTCTGTACGACAACGGGTTCAGGCTAACCCATTCAGACGGGCAGCGGGCGAAACGGCAGGTGAACGGTCGACGGTGTGTCCACGTGGGTGCCCACGGTGTTCGACCCGATTCGACCGGTATCAGCCGGCGTTGGCGGCCAGCCAGGAGTACGGCTCCAGAACGCTGCCGCCGATGCGCACCTCGAAGTGGAGGTGGTTCGCGGTCGAGCTTCCCGTGCTGCCGACGGCGCCGATGAGCTGACCCGCCTCGACGGTCTGCCCGGACTGCACCTGACGGGTGCCGTAAGTCATGTGCGCGTATGTCGTGGAGACGCGCTGACCGCCGATGACGTGATCGATCACCACGGCCACGCCATAGCCGTAGTAGCTCTCGGACGAGACCCGCACGACTCCCGCCGCAGCGGCGTAGATCGGGGTGCCGGCCGGGGCGAGCATGTCCGCGCCGTCGTGGCCGGAGCTGTCGGGGCCGACGGTCGTGCGGCCCTCGCGATAGGAGCCCTGGGGCAGCGGATAGCGGACCTCCCCGGAACCCGGGGAGACGAGGGCATAGCCTGCGGGGTTGAAACTGGAGCCTGCCGTCGTGGCAGCAGCTGCGGCGCGAGCGGCGGCAGCCTCCTCCGCCTTCTTCTTCGCGATCTCATCGGGCGTGGTCGCCGTGAACGTGCCGCGGCTGAGCGGGGCAGCGGTCGCCTGCGAAGCGACGACGAGCGACTGCGCGTCGGCAGCAGCGACCTGCTGGATCGTCGTGCTGGTCTCGGGGAGGCTGCTCGCGGCGTAGGCGGGCAGCGCGACGGCGGCGACGAGAGCGCCTACGGCACCGAAGATGGCGATCGACCGCAGCGGACCTGCCGCGTTGCGGGTACGAGCTCGCGCGGGGGTCCGGCGAGCGGGTGTTCGGTCTTCAGATGTGTTCGTGGGCGATTCGATGTCTGCGGCCAAAAGTGGGTCCTCCTGCGCCTGCGCGCTTCGGGTAGCGCTGGCTCGTCGGCACTCTGCGTCTCGTGCACGGATGTAGCTCGGGTACTTTGTGCGGCTTAACCGGGAGGACGACGAGCCTGGAAGGCAATCTTCACGGTCATCGTCTGCGGGCTTCTCGCTGACGACCTGTCCGAGGTTACCGGAAGATAACGATCGTGTCACCCTGTGAACCTGGCAATCCTCAGAATGCCGTCCAGAAGCCGCGCTCCGAGGCCCCGCGGAAGTGTCAGACCGCCTCGGCCACCAGGAAGATGTGGGAGGCGAGCTCGACCGGAAGCTCGAGCCCCTCCTCGTTGCCGTTCATCTGAATCAGCACGTAGCCCTCGTTGTAGCGGTAGTCGCCGTGTGCACCGGGGACGACACCGGCGTCGCGGAGCTGCTGCAGCAGCTCCGGATCGACCTGAGCGGGTTCGGCCAGGCGACGCACGGTCCCCTCGATCGGGCCTCCGGCCGCGTTCAGTTTCTGCACGAGGCCGATGACGCCGTCGTCGAACGTGCGAGCGGGGAGGTCGCCGAGCTGGTCCAGGCCGGGGATCGGGTTGCCGTAGGGGGATTCGGTCGGATGCCCGAGGAGTTCGACCAGGCGACGCTCGACCTGCTCGCTCATGACGTGCTCCCAGCGACAGGCCTCCTCGTGCACGAAGGCCCAGTCCAGCCCGATCACATCGGAGAGCAGCCGTTCGGCCAGACGGTGCTTGCGCATCACGTTGACCGCCTTGCCCCGTCCGGCATCGGTCAGTTCGAGGGTGCGATCCTCGGAAACCACCACGAGGCCGTCGCGCTCCATCCGTCCGACGGTCTGCGAGACCGTGGGGCCCGAGTGCCCGAGCCGCTCCGAGATGCGCGCGCGCAGGGGGACGATGTTCTCCTCCTCGAGTTCGAGGATGGTGCGGAGGTACATCTCCGTGGTGTCGATCAGGTCGGTCATGTCTGGCCCTCCGAGAGTTCTTAGGTAAGCCTACATTCCTGCAGGGACATCGGATCGGGCGCGCGTGAAACGACGAGACGTCGACGCCATAGAATCGAGCCATGGCGATCGAGATTCCCCGAGAACTCCTGCCCGCTGACGGCCGATTCGGCTGCGGGCCCTCGAAGGTGCGCCCCGCGCAGCTCGAGGCGCTCCTCGCGGACGGGACGGGTCTCCTGGGGACCTCGCACCGCCAGGCGCCGGTGAAGAACCTCGTCGGCAGCGTCCGTGAGCGGCTGTCCGCCCTCTTCCGCCTGCCGGAGGGATACGAGATCCTCGTCGGCAACGGCGGCTCGACCGCCTTCTGGGATGCCGCCGCGTTCG
>NZ_PGGU01000022.1:15803-67742 GCF_002872075.1 Microbacterium aurantiacum
TCGAACGTCGCAGCCAGAACCTCGTCTTCGGGGAGTTCGGCGGCAAGTTCGCCGCTGCGGCAGGTGCTCCGTGGCTCGAAGCGCCGGATGTGCGCAAGGCGGAACCCGGTTCGCGCGCGTCGGCCGAGATCGCCCAGGGCATCGACGTCTACGCCTGGCCGCACAACGAGACCTCCACCGGAGTGGCGGCTCCCATCGAGCGGGTGCCCGCGGACGGCGCCCTGACGGTCATCGATGCGACGAGCGCCGCGGGCGGCATCGACTTCGACCCGACCCAGGCCGACGTCTACTACTTCGCTCCGCAGAAGAACCTCGGCTCGGACGGCGGCCTGTGGTTCGCGGTCGTGTCGCCGGAGGCCATCGAGCGGATCGAGCGGATCGCCGCATCCGACCGCTACATCCCGGAGTTCCTCAGCCTGAAGAACGCCGTCGACAACTCCCGACTCAACCAGACGCTGAACACCCCGGCGTTGACGACCCTGCACCTGCTGGACAGCCAGCTCGGCTGGATCCTCGCGAACGGCGGTCTGGAGTGGGCATCCGCCCGTACTGCGGAGTCGTCTGCGGTGCTGTACGACTGGGCCGAGGCATCAGCTGTCGCGACCCCGTTCGTCACCGACCCCGCGCACCGCTCCCCCGTCGTCGTCACCATCGACTTCGACGACAGCGTGGACGCTGCGGCCGTCGCGAAGACGCTGCGTGCGAACGGAATCGTCGACACCGAGCCGTACCGCAAGCTCGGCCGCAACCAGCTGCGCGTGGCGACGTTCGTCTCGATCGAGCCGGACGATGTGCGTCAGCTGACGCGGGCGCTGGACTACGTGCTGGCGAACTCCGGGGCGTAACTCCGGTTCACCGGCGTCCGGCGCGTCACCGGTCGAGGACAGCACCGTCACCGGCGCATCGCCGGACGCGAGTCAGCGCGCCGTCACCGGCGCGAGCTGCTATTCCTCGTCGTCGGCGTCCGCGGAGTCATCCGCGTCGTCGTCGTCATCATCGTCGTCCTCGTCGAAGCCGACGGCAGAATCGTCCAACTCATCGATGTCGACGCCGTCGAGGTCTCCGGCGTGCAGGATGTCCGCTTCCTGGTCGTCGTCGAGCTCGTCGTCGTCTTCGAGCTCGTCCTCGACGTCGTCGTCGGCCACGAACTCGTCGACCTCGTCGGCGTCGAGCGCAGCTGCGGCAGCCTGCTCGGCGAGCTCGACCTGGTGCGCACGGTATTCGGCGAGGCGCTCGACCCAGGGCACCCATTCCGGTGCCAGCAGGGCGCCGTCGCCGGGGAGGAGCTCGATCTCCAGGACCGTCGGCTCCGCGTCAGCGACGCGGGCGACCGTGACCGTCCAGTGCCAGCCGGGGTACCCCGGAAGCCGGTTCTCGAAGCGCAGCGAGACCGAGCCGTCGTCCTCGAGGAGGTAGCCCGCCGCGGGGCCGATGGTCGACGCCGGAGTGATCTCGCGCAGGGCATCCAGCGCGAGATCGTGTGCTCCGAGGAGACGCTCGTCGGCGTCAGGCTTCGAGGTCATCGGCTACCTTGCGCAGAACTGCTGCGATCTTGCGGCCGTGGCCGGAGGACGGGTAACGGCCACGACGAAGGTCGCCGCCCATCTCGTCGAGGAGCTTCACGAGATCCTCGACGATGATCGCCATGTCGTCGGCCGGCTTGCGCTGCGCCTTCGCCAGGCTCGGCGGCGCCTCGAGGACGCGCACCGAGAGCGCCTGCAGGCCGCGCTTGCCGTCGGCCACGCCGAACTCCACCCGCGCACCGGCCTTCACGGCAGCACCAGCGGGAAGGGCGGAGGCGTGCAGGAACACGTCCTGGCCGTCATCGCTGGCGATGAAGCCGAAACCCTTGTCGTCGTCGTAGAACCTGACCTTGCCGGTGGGCATGGGAGTACCTCGCTATAGAAATCGAACAGAAGGCGCGCCGAGACGCATCCGCCCTCAGCCTACCGGGACCGCGCGGATCCCGGCACCGCAGTGCGAGTAGGCTGGGGCAGATGAGCACGCATAGTTCCGGACCGGAGGTCTCCGTCCGTCCGGTCGACCGGATCCTGGCATTCAGCGCGCTCGGGCTCGCCGCAGCGTCCGTGCTGTGCTTCTTCGCGATCATCATCGGCAGCGGCATGGGCATGGATCAGGCCGCGTTCGGTGAGGGACTCTGGCCGATCGTCGCAGTCATTCCGCTCCTGGGCCTTCCTGTCGCCTTCGTGATGATCATCTCGCTGCTCGTGATGAGCTTCGTCCGCAAGGGACGCGCGGCTTCGCGGTCCTGAGGCACTCGACATGAGCACTCACGCGCGTCCGCTTGCTGATTGGCTGGCCGCGTCGAGCGATGCGGAGCTGGCAGCGCTGTTCACCGCACGCGGCGTGCGGACGGATGCCGGGTGGAACGACTACTTCGACGCCGCGGAAGCACTGCTCGAGCCGGCATCGCTGGCCCGGATGCTGCCACGGCTGACCCTCCGCGAGGCGGCCGCGCTGCGGATCGCCGTCGACGGCGGCGACGCAGGCGCGGAGCGTGCCGGGCTGACCGCGTTGGGGCTGCTCCGTCCGGACGGCACGCCGTACCCGCCCGTGCTGGCCCTCGTGGCCGGCCGCTCGGTCCCCGACGGCGTCGCGGGAGAGCCGCGCTCGCCCGCATCTGAGGAGAGCGCCGCACGAGCGGCAGAGAGCGCCTTCACGACGGTGACCTCCTTGGCCGATCTGCTGCTGCACGCCCGGGAGACGCCTCTGGCGCTGCTCGCCGGTGGCGGGGTCAGCGCCGGCGAGAAGCGCCTGCTCGCCGAGTCCGGTGTGCCGGCGGAGTCCATCGATTCCCTGCTGGCGATCGCCGTGGACGCGGACCTGGTCAGGGCGGACGGGAGACGGCTCCGCGTCTCCGCCGAGACCGAGCACTGGCTGCACGCCGGCGTCGGCGATCGCTGGGAACGCCTGGCGGAGGGTTTCCTCCAGGCGCTGCCCCGCGGTCTTCGACAGGATGCCGGCGGCTGGCCCGAACTGTCCTCCTGGCCGCAGGCGCATCCATGGGATCCGTCCTGGCCCGAGCGCTGCGCAGCATTGATGGAGCGCGCCCGTCTGCTCGGTCTGGTCGCGGACGACGGCACTGAGCCCGAATGGACAGTGCCACTGCGCGAGGGCGGACAGGTCGACGCCGGCCCGCTGACGGCCCTGCTCCCCGCGGAGGTCGATCGCATCTTCCTGCAGAACGATCTCAGCGCGATCGCGCCCGGCCCGCTCGCTCCGGCACTCGACGTGCGTCTGCGGACCATCGCCGCTCGGGAGTCGGCGGCTCAGGCCTCGTCCTATCGCTTCACGGTGGAGTCGATCGCGCATGCGCTGGCCGCCGGCGAGACCGAGGAATCGATCCTCGAGTTCCTCGGATCGCTTTCGCTCACCGGCATCCCGCAGCCTCTGAGCTACCTCATCGTCCAGACCGCTCAGCGCCACGGGCTGGTGCGGGTGTCGACGGATGCCGAGAGCGGGCGCACCCGCATCGACAGCATCGACCGACACCTGATCGACGCGATCGCCGTCGACCAGGCCCTGCGTCCCCTCGCTCTCAGCCGGATGGAGGCATCGCTGACCTCCCGCGTGGGACGTGACACCGTCTACTGGGCGCTCACCGACGCCCGCTACCCCGCGACGCTCGTCGACGCCGACGGCACGGTCCTCATCGCCGACCGGAACCCGGCGACGACGGGACCCGTCTTCGTGGTCCCGGATTACACGCCGCTGCTGGTGCGTCTGCGCGCGCAGCAGGGGCCGGATGCCGACGCCGCGTGGCTCGATCGAGAACTGGAAGCGGCGGTCCGTGCGAAGGCGGTGCTGCAGGTGACCGTGGGCATGCCGGACGGATCGACCCGCGATCTGCTGCTGGAGGCGACGGGGCTGGGCGGCGGACGACTGCGCGGTCGGGATCGCGCCGCCGATGTCGAGCGGACCCTTCCGGTCTCCAGCATCCGCGCCGCCGTCGTCGTCGAGCAGTGAGCCGGATGCGCGGCGGAGCGCATCGGCCGTCATGCGACCGACCCCCGGTGCGATCGCACGACGATAGACTGGACAGCTATGTCTGATGGCCCCCTGATCGTCCAGAGCGATCGCACCGTGCTCCTCGAGGTCGCCCACGCCGATGCCGAGAGCGCCCGCCACGAACTGGCGATCTTCGCCGAACTCGAGCGCGCACCAGAGCACATCCACACATACCGCATCACCCGTCTGGGCCTGTGGAACGCCCGTGCCGCCGGCCACACGGCCGAGGACATGCTGGAGACGCTCGACCGCTGGTCGCGCTTCCCGGTGCCGCCGTCGGTGGCCGTCGACCTGCGCGAGACCGTGGGCCGATACGGACGGCTGGTCATCGAGCGCGACGACGAGGGCACCCTCATCCTGCGCTCCTCCGACCCTGCTGTGCTCACCCAGGTCGCGAACAACAAGCGCATCCAGCCGCTTCTGATCGGCCACCCCGCTCCCGACACGTTCGTGGTCGACGCGTGGGCGCGCGGTCAGATCAAGCAGGAGCTCCTGAAGATCGGATGGCCGGCCGAAGACCTTGCCGGCTACACGCCGGGAACGCCCCATCCGATCGAACTCGCCGAGGACGGGTGGCAGATCCGCCCGTACCAGCAGGACGCGGTCGACGCGTTCAGCAAGGACGGCTCCGGCGTCGTGGTCCTCCCCTGCGGCGCCGGCAAGACCATCGTCGGCGCCGGGGCGATGGCCGCGACGAAGACCACCACCCTGATCCTGGTCACCAACACCGTCTCGGCGCGGCAGTGGCGCGACGAGCTGCTCAAGCGCACGAGCCTCACCGCCGAGGAGATCGGCGAGTACTCCGGCCAGGCCAAGGAGGTCAAGCCGGTGACGATCGCGACGTACCAGATCCTCACCGCGAAGCGGAAGGGCCAGTACGCCCATCTCGCGCTTCTGGACGCCCTGGACTGGGGCCTCATCGTGTACGACGAGGTGCACCTGCTGCCGGCCCCGGTCTTCAAGCTGACCGCCGATCTGCAGGCTCGACGCAGAGTCGGCCTCACCGCGACCCTGGTGCGCGAGGACGGGCGCGAGGGCGACGTGTTCAGCCTGATCGGTCCGAAGCGATTCGATGCGCCATGGAAGCAGATCGAGGCGCAGGGCTTCATCTCCCCTGCCGCGTGCTACGAGGTGCGGGTCGACCTTCCGCCGAGCGATCGCCTGGAGTACGCCGCAGCGACCGACGACGAGCGCTACCGGCTCGCGGCGTCCGCACCCGCGAAGATCGACGCCGTGAAGGACCTGATCGCCAAGCACCCGGGCGAACGCATCCTCGTGATCGGACAGTACCTGGATCAGCTCGAGACGCTCGCCGAGTCGCTGAACGCGCCGTCGATCACGGGAGCGACGCCGATCGAGGAGCGCGAGGAACTGTACGCGAAGTTCCGCGAGGGCGAGATCTCGCTGCTCGTGGTGTCGAAGGTCGCGAACTTCTCGATCGATCTGCCGGAGGCCTCCGTCGCCATCCAGGTCTCCGGTTCGTTCGGCTCCCGCCAGGAGGAGGCTCAGCGCCTCGGCCGGCTTCTGCGCCCCAAGCAGTCCGGGCACACCGCGAGCTTCTACACGCTCGTCGCCCGCGACACGATCGATCAGGACTACGCGCAGAATCGCCAGCGGTTCCTCGCCGAGCAGGGCTACAGCTACACGATCATGGATGCGGACGCCCTGGCCGCCTGACTAGGCGGCCCCTCCCTCACATTCGAACCAATCGATCGCGAGCCGGACGACGGCATCCGGCGCATCGTCCGTGATGAAGTGAGCCGCATCGTCGACGAATGCGAGTTCGAAACGGTCGGCGTGCTCCGCATGCTTCCGGCAGATGCGGCGGGCCGTCGGCTCGGCGAACGGACCGTCCTCGAGTCCGAAGACGACCAGGGTCGGCGGGTGCAGCCGCATCCGCTTGTAGATCCCCCTCATGATGCGGAAGGAGACGGGGATCACCAGGCCCCGGTACAGCGCCCGCACCGCTTGTTCGACCTCGGGGCGCTGGTGCACGCGAAGGTACGCGTCGATCGTCGCGTCCGTCATCGGGTGCGCCATGTAGCGCGGACTGAAGAGGTAGCGCAGTGACCGGCCCGGGCGATGCCCGAGCAGCGCCGGCATGTGCGCGAAAGCGGGCATGATCTTCGGTGTGAACTCCATGAACCCGGGTGGCACGGCGAGCTCGACCATCGTGCGCACGCGCTCCGGATGCAGGTACGAGAGCTGCATCCCCGAGATCGCCCCCATGTCGTGGCAGACGAAGTGCGCCCGCTGGATGCCGAGTGCGTCGAGCACGGCCACGACGTCGTCCCGCTGCGAGTCCGGACCGAATCGCGGGTCCGCGGCCTCCGTCCACCCGGAGCCGCGCAGATCGGGGCAGATCACCCGATACCCGTGGGCTGCGATCGCCGGCGCGATGACATGCCACTGCCACCAGTGTCCCGGAAAGCAATGCAGCATCACGACGGGATCCCCCTCGCCGATGGACGCGACGTGCGTGCGAAGCCCGGGGGTCTCGATCATCGCGTGCTCGAAGCCGGCGGCCTCGGGAAGCGGAGGGGACCACTCCCTTCGGGAGGATTCCTGAGGGGATGCCGGTATGTCCATGACGAGACCTCCAAGTCGCTGCATTCTCCGGGTCGACTCGGCCCTGCTCACAGATTACTACTTTCATAGTTTCTTGTCACTAAGTTCGTAGTACCTCTAGTCTCGGAGCGTGAGCAGCACTCGAGAACGCGCCCTGGATGCCGCAGTGATCCTCGTAGGGACCGAGGGTGTGCGCGCGCTCACGCATGGACGAGTGGATGCCGCAGCGTCTCTCCCGCCCGGTTCGACCTCGAATCACTTCCGGACCCGAGCAGCTCTGGTCGCCGGCGTGATCGAATGGATCGCCATGCAGGAACGCGCGGACGCGGGCGTCCCCGAGATCCACAGCCGCGCCCAGCTCATCGCGGCGCTGACCCGGATGATCGAAGCGCAGTCCGGTCCGCTCGCTGCTCGCACCCGCGCCCGGTACGCCCTGTTCCTCGAGGCCGATGACGAGGCAGTCGTTCCACTGCGGTTGCAACGCGCGGGCATGGAGCAGTGGGTCCGCAGCATCCTCTTCGACCTCGGCGGCGAGACCGCAGCGGTGCATACCGCGTTCCTGATGGCAACCGGCGACGGGCTGCTGCTGCACCGCATCACGGTGGATCCGGAGGCGCCGATCGAGGGCGCGATCAGCCAGGCGGTCGACGCCGCACTACGGGCGTGAACCGCCGCTCCGGCGGATAATCAGCCTGCTCATCGCGGAAGTCACCATAATGGGGACATGACTGCAGCGCGCATCCTGGTCGTCGATGACGAACCCAACATCCGCGACCTCCTCTCCACGGGGCTGAGCTTCGCCGGATTCTCGGTCAAGACGGTCGCCAACGGCGCCGCCACCATCTCGGCGGTGCTGGAGGAGGAACCCGACCTCATCATCCTCGACGTGATGCTGCCGGACATGAACGGCTTCAGCGTCACCAAGCGCCTCCGCGGTGCGGGTTTCACGGCACCGATCCTGTTCCTCACCGCGAAGGACGGCACCGACGACAAGATCGAGGGCCTGAACGCGGGCGGCGACGACTACGTCACGAAGCCCTTCAGCCTCGATGAGATCGTGGCGAGGGCCCAGGCGATCCTGCGGCGCACGATGCAGGCCGACGAGGAGTCGATCATCCGTGCCGGCGAACTCTCGATGGACCAGGACACGCACGACGTGCACGTCGGCAAGGAGCCGATCGAGCTGAGCCCGACGGAGTTCAAGCTGCTGCGCTACCTGATGCTCAACCCGAACCGCGTGCTCTCCAAGGCGCAGATCCTCGATCACGTCTGGGAGTACGACTTCAACGGCGATGCGGGCATCGTGGAGAGCTACATCTCCTATCTCCGCCGCAAGATCGACCCGCACACCGAGGAGTCGCTCATCCAGACCAAGCGGGGCTTCGGCTACATGCTGAAGGTCGGCAAGTCGATCTGAGGCGATCCCCACCGCCGGCTACTCGGCCGGCGATCCATTCGCCGCCGGGCCGGCGGCACGACGTCGCACGGGAGGACCGCATGGCGCACAAGCCGGATGCGGTCACCCACTGGTGGCGAAGCATCAGCCTGCGTGCGAAGGTCACCGGCGTCACCGTCGCGGTACTCGCCCTGGGACTCCTGATCGCGGGGATCGGGACCGTGCCGATGCTGCGCAACTCCCTCATCGCGAACATCGACGCACAGCTGCCTTCGCTGGTCTCCAGCGATCTCACCGGCCGCTTCTTCGAGATCACCACGCAGGACGGCGTGACCACCTATTCGCAGGTCGAGATGCCGCGGGATTTCTCCTTCGCCGTCTACGATCACCACGGACGACTGGCGGCCACGGCGGGCAGCGGTCCCTCGCCGGACTTCCCCACGAAGTACTCGCTGCAGCGCGCCACGGCGGACCTCGACCTCCGGTTCACCCTCGACGGGGAGGGCGGCAGTTCGTTCCGTGCCGCGGTCGCCGTGGTGGAGGGCGATGACGGCGCCTATCGCGTGCAGCTCGCCGCAATGCCGCTCGACGAGGTGGATCGGATCATCGGGCAGTACTTCGGCATCTACACGACCGTCGCACTGATCACCATCTTCATCGCCGCCCTGCTCACCCGGGGGCTCGTGACGCTCACCTTCCGCAGGCTCGGGCAGGTGGAGTCCACGGCGATGTCGATCGCCGCCGGCGACTTCAGCCAGCGTCTCACCGATCTCGAGCCGACCACGGAGGTCGGCCGGCTCAATTCCGCCATCAACACGATGCTCGACCGCGTCGACGGATCGCTCGCTCAGCGGGATCGAACGGTGCGGCATATGCGCCGCTTCATCGGAGACGCCAGCCACGAGCTGCGCACGCCGCTCGTCAGCGTCCGCGGCTACGCCGAGCTGTATCGCATGGGTGCCATCCGCGGCGACGAGGACACCGCCCGCGCCATGGAGCGCATCGAGAAGGAGGCGATCCGGATGGGCGTGCTCGTCGAGGACCTCCTCGCTCTCGCCCGCCTGGACGAGGAGCGCGAACCCGAGATCGAACCTCTCGACCTCCGCCCGATCGCACGCGACGCCGCGCTCGATCTCCGCGCCGCAGCTCCCGGGCGGACCGTCACCGTGGTCGACCTGACCGGCGAGGCGGCCGCCGCACCGCCCACGTACACCGTCACGGTGCGCACCGACACGCACTCAGCGGCGCCCCGAGGACTCGCCGGAGCCACACTCGCCCGGCTGCGCCGGAAACCGCGCACTCCCTCCGGGGAGGTGCCGGCGATCGACTTCACCGAATCGGCAGACCTCCCCGTGCGCACGCCGCCGATCGTCCTCGGCGAGGAGAACAAGGTGCGCCAAGTGGTGACGAACCTGCTCGGCAACGCTCGCCGGTTCTCCCCGGAAGACAGTCCGATCGAGATCGTCGTCGACGCCGATCGTGTGCGCGGCACCGGGAGCATCGCGGTCGTCGACCACGGCGAGGGCATCCCCCCGCAGATCCGCGAGCAGATCTTCGAACGGTTCTGGCGAGCGGACACGTCTCGCGCCAGGGAGACCGGCGGCTCAGGCCTCGGCCTGGCGATCGTCTCGTCGATCGTGAAGGCGCTGCACGGTTCCGTCGCCGTCACCGAGACCGCGGGCGGCGGCGCCACCTTCACCGTCACATTGCCCCTCGCCCCCTCCCGGGCGACGCCCGCTCACCTGATGGAGGACACGCAGCCCCTCGATCGGCTCGAGCTGTAACGAAGTCGTCCTGCACCGTTCCTCGACTCCGCGGCTTGTGCACAACACGCGGGGACGGCCGCGTCTTCGACCCGACAGCGGACCGGTCGGCGAATAGGTTCGGAACTCCATCGAGAGGAGTTCCCATGTCCGTCTTCACCGTCGACACCGAGGCCGTGCAGGCCGCGAACGGCGCGGCTCACGCCACCATGGCCCGCCTGCAGAGCGAGTCCACCACCCTGATGGCTCAGCTCAACCAGTTGCAGTCGTCCTGGACCGGCAGCGCGTCCACCGCTTTCCAGACCTGCAGCGAGCAGTGGCGCGGCGCGCAGCTGCACGTCGAGCAGGTTCTGGAGTCGATCGGCACGGCCCTCGGCGCTGCCGCCATGCAGTACGCCGACGCCGACCAGTACTCGGCCAGCCTGTTCCGCTGATCCCCCTCCGCGGAACGCAGAAACGCCCCGGCCGAGAGGCCGGGGCGTTTCTGTGCGAGGAAGCGGGACTCAGAAGTCCATGCCACCAGACGGGTCGCCCATCGGAGCGCCGGCCTTCTCAGGCTTGTCGGCGACGACGACCTCGGTGGTGAGGAACAGAGCCGCGATCGAGGCGGCGTTCTGCAGCGCGGAGCGCGTCACCTTGGCCGGGTCGATGATGCCCTGTGCGAACAGGTCACCGTACTCGCCGGTCGCGGCGTTGAGGCCGTGACCTGCAGGCAGGCCGGCGACCTTGTTCGCGACGACACCGGGCTCGAGACCGGCGTTCAGCGCGATCTGCTTGAGCGGAGCCTCGATGGCGACGCGGACGATGTTCGCGCCGGTCGCCTCGTCACCCGTGAGCTCGAGCGTTGCGAGTGCCTTGGTGCCGGCCTGGATCAGCGCGACGCCACCGCCGGGGACGATGCCCTCTTCGACGGCAGCCTTCGCGTTGCGAACGGCGTCCTCGATGCGGTGCTTGCGCTCCTTGAGCTCGACCTCGGTCGCAGCCCCCGCCTTGATGACGGCGACGCCACCGGCGAGCTTGGCGAGACGCTCCTGGAGCTTCTCACGGTCGTAGTCGCTGTCGGTGTTCTCGATCTCGCGACGGATCTGGGTGACGCGACCCTCGATCTGGTCAGCCTCGCCCGCACCCTCGATGATGGTGGTCTCGTCCTTGGTGACGATGACCTTGCGCGCACGGCCGAGCAGGTCGAGCGTGGCGTTCTCCAGCTTGAGGCCGACCTCTTCGGTGATGACCTGAGCGCCGGTGAGGATCGCGATGTCCTGCAGCTGCGCCTTGCGGCGGTCGCCGAAGCCGGGAGCCTTGACGGCGACCGACTTGAAGATGCCCTTGAGCTTGTTCAGCACCAGAGTCGCGAGAGCCTCACCCTCGACGTCCTCGGCGATGATGACGAGCTCCTTGCCGTCCTGGATCACCTTGTCGACGATGGGCAGAAGGTCCTTGATGTTCGAGATCTTCTGGTTCGCGATGAGGATGTACGCGTCCTCGAAGACCGCCTCCTGGCGCTCCGGGTCGGTGACGAAGTACGGGTTCAGGTAGCCCTTGTCGAAGCGCATGCCCTCGGTGAGCTCGAGCTCGGTGCCGAAGGTCTGCGACTCCTCGACGGTGACGACGCCCTCCTTGCCGACCTTGTCGATCGCCTCGGCGATGAGCTCGCCGATCGCGGGGTCGGCGGCGGAGATGGATGCCGTGGCGGCGATCTGCTCCTTCGACTCGATCTCCTTGGCGCTGGAGAGCAGCTCCGCGGTGATCGCGGCGACGGCCTTCTCGATGCCGCGCTTGAGCGAGATCGGGTCTGCGCCGGCTGCGACGTTGCGCAGCCCCTCGCGGACGAGGGCCTGAGCGAGGACGGTGGCGGTGGTGGTTCCGTCACCGGCGACGTCGTCGGTCTTCTTGGCGACCTCCTTGACGAGCTCCGCACCGATCTTCTCGAACGGGTCGTCCAGCTCGATCTCCTTGGCGATGGACACGCCGTCGTTCGTGATCGTGGGGGCGCCCCACTTCTTCTCGAGCACGACGTTGCGGCCGCGCGGGCCGAGGGTCACCTTGACAGCGTCGGCGAGGATGTTCAGGCCACGCTCGAGGCCGCGGCGGGCCTCCTCATCGAAAGCGATGATCTTTGCCATGAGTTTTGTCGTCCCTCCTGGACGTAGACGTTGGGTTTAGCACTCAGACTGAGAGAGTGCTAACGCCATTCTGGCACTCGACCCCTTCGAGTGCAAGCTGCGAGGAGGGGTACTACTCCGCGGGAGTCTCGGTCGGCTCCGGAGCGGTCGTCGACCGATCGAGCCCGATCACCACGGTGAGCTGCTTCTGATCCGTCACCGTCTCGCCGGCATAGAAGTCGCTCTGCTGCACGGCGGCGCCCCCGATCAGGTTCGCCAGCCCGATGGCTGCGAGCTCATCCGCCTCGGCGACGTAATACACCGTGGTCGACGCGAAATCCTGGCTGCTGCTGTCGCCGGCCGAGACGTTCTCGGCGGGCCAGCCGCTGGTCAGCAGCACATCGCGCATCTGCGCGGCCAGGCTCTCCTCTGCGGTGCCGTTGAGGATCATCACCGCGTACGTCGTGTCGACGATCCCGGTCTCCACCGGGGTCGGAGCGACGGTCGGCTCTGGTTCGGGGAACAGGGTGATGCGTCCCATCATGACGAGCGCGACGAAGATGCCGCCGATGATGAGCACCAGTGCGGCGACGAACGACCACAGCAGCACGACCCAGCCGTTCATGCCGGGGGCTTCGGCGCGGTGCGCTCCTACGCGTCCGGAAGAACGGGGGACGTCATCGAAGCGATCTCGAGTGGGCTTGGACACCCCTCGATGCTAGCGGCACCCGTCTGCGAATCCGCATCGTGCCGACCCCGGCCGGGCGACCCGGGCGTCAGCTCACGAAACCGGGAACGCGTGCGGCGCGACGTGCGGCGCGGGAGTCGCGGATGCGACGGAGCCGCCGCACCAGCATCGGGTCGTACTCCAGGGCGATGTCCGAGTCGATCAGTCGCGACAGCAATTGGTAGTACCGGGCCGCGCTCATCCCGAGCTGCGTGCGGATGACCTCTTCCTTCGCACCGCCGTGCCGCGGCCAGGCGGCCTCGAGCGCGAGGATCGCGCGATCGCGCTCCGTCAGGTCTCCGAGCATGGGTCCAGGCTAGGACGGATCGGCCGGATCGCCCGCGCGCCACTCCCACCATCGGCCCAAGGGATCGGCGGACGCACGCACCGCACCGTCGAGGGCGACCACGAAGCCGGGCCACGACTCCGCATCGACGGCCGGTTCCCACACGTCGAGCAGGCCGGGAGGATCGATGGTCACCCACCTCGCTCGCAGCCGGCGGATCTGCCCGACGAGCGCGAGCCGATCGGCACGCGGGATGTGGATGAGAACGCCCGGTGTGGTGATCACCAGCGTCGCGCCGGTCGGGGCCTCGGCCGCGAGCACGTGCAGTCGATCCCGCGCATCACCGGCGACGAGCAGCGCCGGTTCGGACGCGGCGATGTCGAGAGCCGCCGCGATACGCTCCTCCCGCCCCTCTTCCCCCGGCCAGACCAGTCCCCGGAGCCAGCGACGATCGCGATCATCGCCGGCGTCCAGCGGTGCGAGGTCGATTCCCGCACGCCAGACGACCTCCGGCATCCGCAATCCGGGAATCGGGCCGTCGGTGATGCTCTCGAGCACGACGGGCGACGGCCCGTCAACCGGGTCGAGCGCCGCGCGCAAGGAGCCGTTCGAGCCGGAGAAGCGGTAGGAGTAGCGGTCCGGATACAGGCAGAGCCCCGCGGCCGCCCCCACCTCGAGCAGGGCGATGGGGCCGGCGATCTCCGACAGCACGGGCAGCAGCGGGGCGAGCCGGAGCGGCTCGTTGGTCTGGAGCTGCCTCCGCGAGCACTCTGCGACGACCTCGTCGGCGTGTGCGAGTACGAAGGCGCGCCAGAGAGGATAGTCCGCGAGGGCGGCACCGAGCATCCGGGTGACCGCGAAGACCAGCGGCGGCTGACGGCGGGTCTCGGGGATGCGCGCGAGGAGGCTCTGCATCTCCGGGTCGCCGGCGACGCCCGACGCCCACTCGACGTACAGCTCGCTGCGACCGGGAGCCTCCTCCCGCGCGAAGCGCAGGAAGCGCTGGCGCACGGCATCCGTCATGCTCCCATTCTCACCCGCGTGGCCCGCCACGACCGCAGACGCGAGAGAATGGGAGGGACACAGGAGGACTCATGCCGTACAGCGTGGACAAGACCGAAGACGAGTGGCGCCGAGAGCTCGGCGACGAGCAGTACGCGGTGCTGCGTCAGGCCGCGACGGAGCGTGCCTGGACGGGCGAGCTGCTTGACGAGAAGCGCGCGGGTCTCTACACCTGCGGCGCGTGCGGTGCCGAGCTGTTCAAGAGCGGCACCAAGTTCGACTCGGGATGCGGATGGCCGAGCTTCTACGAGTCGATCCGTCCGGACGCGGTCCAGCTGATCGAGGACGCGACCCTCGGAATGGTGCGCACAGAGGTGCGCTGCGCGAACTGCGGATCCCACCTCGGCCACGTGTTCCCGGACGGATTCGGCACGCCGACCGGGGACCGGTACTGCATGAACTCGATCGCGATGAACTTCACGCCGGACGAATCGTGAGCGTGCTGGACGCCGTCCGTTCACGGCAGTCCTGGTCGAAGGTCACCGACGACGCGCCCTCGCACGAGGAGCTGCTGACCCTGGTGTCCGCGGCGGGTCGCGTCGCCGATCATTCGTCGCTGCGCCCGTGGCGACTCATCGAACTGCGCGGCGGCGACCGCGAGGCGCTGGCAGCGGCGATCGCGAAGGCCGAGGGCGACAAGTCGCCGTCTTCGAAGCCGCTGCGCGCCCCGCTGCTGATCGCCGTGGTCGCCAGTTACCGCAAGAGCAAAGTGCCGCGCTGGGAGCAGGAGGCCGTCGCCTCCGGCGTCGCACACACGCTGAGCCTGCTGCTGGACGACGCGGGGTGGGGTGTGTTCTGGCGCACGGGGCACTACACGCGATCGAAGGCGGTCGCCAAGGCGCACGGCCTGACCAAGGACGAGGAACTGCTGGGCTGGCTCTACGTCGGCGGCAAACCGGCGGGGAAGAAGGCGGGGCGGCGCAAGCCCGTCGACGCCCGACGGCTCGTCACGCGGATGCCGAAGAAGGCGAAGAAGAAGTAGCCGACGCCAGGACCCGTATCAACGGCGGCGACGCCACCACGGGATCGCGACGACGACGGATGCCGCTGCCACGGCCACCATCGCGATGAGCTGCCACGGGGCAGGCCCTGCCGTCGCCGGCCAGAGCAGATCGATCACGACCGATGCGCTCAGCTGTCCGAGCACCGAGCCGAGACCCATCAGGAGCACACCCGTGTGCGCGACGATGAACGCACCGAGCAGGATGTAGGCGAAGCCGAGGAGTCCGCCGAGGTACAGCCACGGCTCCGCCGGGAGCGCATTCGGCAGGCCGCGGAAGGCGACGCTGATCGATGCCGCCGCCGCGAGCGCGATCGTCCCCGCGATGAAGCTCATCAGTGTGGCGGCCATGGGCGAGCGCACCCGCTGGGCGAGCCGGCCGTTGGTCGCCGCCTGCCAGGCGATTCCGACGCCGGCGGCGAAGGGCAGCAGCAGCATCCACAGCGGTGCGGTCGCAAGCACGTCACCGCCGAGCGATATACCGACCGCGGCGAGCGCGAGCGCGCCGCCGAGCACACGCCCGGGTGTGACGGCGACCACGCCGGCCGGACCGAAGCCCATCCTGTCCAGGACCAGTCCGTGCAGGGTCTGCCCGGCGACGACCCCGACCGTGAACAGTGACACCCCGAGCACTCCGGCGGTGACGCCCTGGGTGGAGACGGTGAGGGCGCCGCAGGCGCCGCCGAGCAGCATCCAGAACGGGATCTCCTGCCGGCGGATGCCGCTCCACAGCCGCGCGGTGCCTGCACGGGCGGAAGGGATGCACGGGATCACGACGACGAGCACGAGGAGACCGACGGCGAAGGAGAGGAATCCGGCGACGATGCCGTCGTCGACCCGCACCCCGAGGACGCCGTTGATGCGGGCCTGGATCGCGGTCATCGCGCCGATCGCGACGGCTCCGCCGAGCGCCACCGGGGCGGGGAGCGCGCGCTTCTCGGTCACGGGTCCGACCCTACCCGAGCGGATGTCCGGGGTCGGCGCTACCCTGTCTGCATGTGCGCGAGCTACGGTCTGGATCCCCGGTTCACCGATGCGGAGCTCATCTCCGCCGTCGATGAGGAGATCCTCGACGGCCTGCGCGCGTGGGCTCGCGAGAACGCCGGCGAGACGCTGAGACCGACGGGCAAGAACCTCCGCAACCTCAATCCGGTCATCATCGATGCCGACGGCGAGACCGCGGTGGAGCCCGCGTGGTGGGGGTTCCTGATCGACGGCGCCCCCTCGCGGTTCCCCTCGATCAACACGCGCTCGGAACGGCTGCAGGAGCGACCGGGCAGCCTGCGCTCGCGTGCGATCGTCCCGGCGACCGGCTGGTACGAGATGAAGAAGCCCGAGCGGGTATGGCATGAGTTCGGCCTCGACGGCGGCGGCCTCTTCGGCATGGCCGCCGTCACTCAGCGAGGACGCACCGCCGACGGCGAATGGTTCACCTGCTACTCGATCGTCATGCGCCCGGCACCCGCGCACCTGGCCGGCGTCCACGACCGCATGCCCGTGCTGATCCCGACGCCGTTCGCGCGCGACTGGCTGAGGGCGCAGGGCGACCGTGAGCTCATCGACGCGGCGCTGCTGGCCGCGGCATCGCTCGACGAGCGCGTGATCGCCGTACCCCGCGCCGACGACAAGGGCACGGATCGGCTCTTCTGAGCATCATGGATCGAGCACCATGGATGCCGCAGACCTGACCTCGCTCGCCTCGGCACGCGCCGAGGAGCTCCCCGGATCCGAGCGGGAGAACCCGTTCGGCCCTGAATGGGACGTCTTCAAGGTGCGCGGCCGGGTCTTCCTGCTGACGCCTCTGGACGGGACCGGCCGAGTGACCCTCAAGTCACACCCCGACGATGCCGTGGCGCTGCGTGAGACGTTCCCCGACATCGTCCCCGGGTACCACATGAACAAGAAACACTGGATCACCTTGATGCCGGGAAAGACACTCGACGCCGATCTGATCGCAGAGCTCGTGACCGAGTCGTACCTTCTCGTGGTGGAGAATCTCCCCCTCAGGCTGCGCCCGGTCGACCCCGCGCTCTTCGGGCGTCCACCGGCCTGACCGCCCGCCGCAGGAGGAATCCCCGCGGCGAGAAACGGTACCTGCGGAGGACGCGAGGGACCGATGCCCCCTCCTAGCGTGGAAGCATGATCACAGCAAAAGGCCTCACGAAGAGGTTCGGAGACAAGACCGCCGTCCAGGACGTGTCGTTCACCGTCAGACCGGGGAGCGTCACCGGCTTCCTCGGGCCGAACGGTGCCGGGAAGTCCACCACCATGCGCCTGATCGTCGGCCTCGACCGGCCGACCGCCGGTCGCGCCACGATCGGCGGCCGCGAGTATCGCCGCCTGCGCGCGCCCCTCACCGAAGTCGGCGTGCTCCTCGACGCGAAAGCCGTGCACACCGGTCGCACCGCCCGGAACCACCTCCGCGCGATGGCGGCGACTCACGGCATCCCCGCATCCCGCGTCGACGAGGTCATCGACCTCGCCGGCATCGGCTCCGTGGGGAACAAGCGCGCCGGAAAGTTCTCGCTCGGCATGGGCCAGCGTCTCGGCATCGCCGCCGCCCTCCTCGGCGATCCGCACACGCTGATCCTCGACGAGCCGGTCAACGGCCTCGACCCCGAAGGAGTGCTGTGGGTGCGCCAGTTCGTCCGCCAGGCGGCTTCTGAGGGACGCACGGTTCTGCTCTCCAGTCACCTGATGAGCGAGATGGCGCAGACAGCCGATCACGTGATCGTGATGGGCCGCGGCCGGGTGCTCGCCGACGCGCCTCTGGACCAGCTGGTGCACGACTGGACCCGCAGCACGGTGCGCGTGCGCACTCCCCGCCCCGCCGACCTCGCCGCCGCCGTGAACGGTGCCGACGTCGAGATCGTCAGTGTCGAGCCCGACCTGCTCGAGGTCGTCGGGCTCGCCGCCGCGCGCATCGGCGACCTCGCCGCGGATCGCGGCATCCCGCTGCACGAGCTGACCCCGACCAGGGGCTCGCTGGAGGACGCATATCTCGCGCTCACCGGCGACTCCGTCGAATACCGCACCCGCACCGCGCCCGAAGCCGGCGCCCTGCTCGAGGAGGTCGTGGCATGACCGCCGCAGCCCAGCTCACCCGTTCCAGCCACGTGGCAGCCGACCGCCGTCGCGTGACGTTCCTCCGCCTGCTCCGCTCGGAGTGGATCAAGATCGCCACCCTGCGCTCGACCTGGTGGTCGATCGCGATCACCGGCGTGCTCACGGTCGGCATCGCCGCCCTCATCGCGGTCTCCGCCGATGCGCCCGGCTTCGACGCGATCAGAGCCGTGGTCAGCCCGATCCAGTTCACGATGCTGCTGGCCGGGATCCTCGGTTCGATCGCCGTCACCGGCGAGTACTCCACCGGCATGATCCGCTCCACTCTCGCCGCCAATCCGGTGCGCGGAGCCGCGCTCGCGTCCAAGGCGGTCGTGATCGCCGCGTTCCTGCTCGTCGCGTCACTCGTCATCTTCACGATCGCCGCCTTCGTCGTGAGCGCTGTCGGCGCCCCGAACGACATGGTGATCGATTGGTCCGACCCGGAGGCATCGGCGCTGCCGATTCTCGCGGCTTCCCTGGCGATGGCCGTGTTCGCGCTCATCGGCGTCGGGTTCGGGTACATGCTGCGCTCCGGTGCCGGTGCGATCGCAGCCACGGTGGGCGTGCTCTTCGTGCTCCCCATCGTCGCCAGCATGTTCTCGTTCGGCGGCGAGAGCTGGAAGTGGATCACCGACCTCGCGAACTACCTGCCGATGGTCGCAGCGCAGAGCGCGATCCTCCCCGGCGAGGGCGCGGCACTCGACACCCCCGTGGCGTATGTGACCCTCGCCGCCTGGGTCGTCGCCAGCATGGTCGGCGCCTGGGCGGTGCTGCGCACCCGTGACGCGTAGAGTCTCGTCGTGACCTCCCCGCGCAGCCGCAGCGACTCGATCCGTGAGGACGAGGAGCTGCGGCTGCCGCGTACGCCCGGCGTTCTCCGCCGGTTCTGGGCACGCCATCCGCGCCTCGCCGACATCCTGATCGCGCTGTTCTGCCTGCTCGGTCAGCTCGGACCGATCGGGTTCGTGATCCGCGAGACGCCGGTTCCGGCGCCGTTCGTCGTGGCGGCGCTGCTCGTCGCAGCGAACACGACACTGCTGCTGCGGCGCTCGCGTGCCCTGGTTCCGTTCATCGCGGCTTTCACCGCCGAGGCGATCCTGCTCCCGCTCGAGCTGGGCGGCGGATCGCCCCTGGTCGTCGTCGCCTCCTATTCGATCGCCGTTTACGTGTCGAATCGGGCGGCGTGGACGTCCTTCGGCATCGGGCTCGGGGTGCTCGCGGTATATGCGACGGCCCTCGTGCTCAGCGACGGCCTCACCCTGCAGGACGGCATCAACAGCCTGCTGGGGACCACCGTCCTCAGCCTGATCGGCACCCTGATCGGCGCCAACGTCGGCGAGCGCAGACGATACCTCGCCGCCCTCATCGATCGCTCCCGTCAGCTGCTGGTGGAGCGTGACCAGCAGTCGCTGCTCGCGGCAGCCGCCGAACGGGCCCGCATCGCCCGCGAGATGCATGACATCGTGTCGCACTCGCTCACGGTGATCGTGGCGCTGTCGGAGGGCGCGGCCGCCACGCCGGACGCGGAACGCGCCAGGACAGCAGCCGAGGCGACGGCGACGACCGCACGCACCGCGCTCAGCGAGATGCGAGCGATGCTGGGAGTGCTCCGCGACGACTCCGCCGGAGCGTCTCCTCTGCCTCTCGCTCCGCTGCAGGCGCCTTCGCCCCTGGAGACGGTGTCGGCGGCGCAGCGCGCCGGATACCCGGTGACGCTCAGCGTGTCCGGGGCGGCCTCCGAGGGTTCCACCCTCACCCATGCGGTCTCCCGGATCGTGCAGGAGGGCGTCACGAACGCGATGCGCCATGCGCGCCAGGCGACCAGGATCCACGTGCGCATCGACCACGCCGCCGACGAGGTCTCGATCGAGATCACCAACGACGGCGTCTCCCCCACCGACGGCGAGGCCGGCTTCGGACTGCATGGGCTCTCCGAGCGCGTCGCACACGCGGGCGGCCGGCTCGAGTTCGGGCCGACGGCCGGCGGAGGATGGATGCTGCGTGCCGCGCTGCCCGCGCAGACGCCCGATCAGAGAGGGAATACCGATGCCTGAACCGATCAGGGTTCTGCTCGTCGATGACCAGGAACTCATCCGGGTGGGATTCCGCATGGTACTGGAGGCCGAGACCGACATCGCCGTCGTGGGAGAGGCGAATGACGGTACTTCGGCCATCGCGCAGGCCGGGGCGCTGCATCCGGACATCGTCCTGATGGACATCCGGATGCCGGGGCTCGACGGCATCGCCGCCACCGAGGCGATCGTGCGCCGGCATCCGTCCACCCGCGTGCTAGTGCTGACGACGTTCGACCTCGACGAGTACGCCTTCGGTGCGATCCGCGCGGGTGCCAGCGGGTTCCTGCTGAAGGATGCACAGCGCCACGAACTGACCTCTGCGGTGCGGGCCGTGCACCGGGGCGATGCTGCTCTCTCGCCTCGGATCACCCGGATGCTGCTGGAGCACGTCTCTCCCGGCCTGGGATCGCCCGCCTCCGACGCGGTCGTCGATCCCGCCACCGGCCTGATCGCGACTCTCACCGACCGTGAGCGCGACGTCTTCCTCGCGATCGGCCGAGGGCAGACCAACGCCGAGATCGCGGAGACGCTGTACGTGAGCGAGTCCACGGTGAAGACGCACGTCGGACGCGTGCTGGCCAAGCTCGGCGCCCGCGACCGCATCCATGCCGTCATCCTCGCGCATCGTCTGCACTACGTCGGTGACGCCGCCACGCCCGAGCAGGCACCACCCGCGCTCTAGAGCCGATCGAGCGTCTTGCGGGCATCGTCGATCGCACGCCCCGCGGTCACGACGCGCTCCTGCGCGGTGTCCCGTCTCTCCTTCGCGCGGACGATCTCCTCTCGCGCCTTCTCGACCTGATCACGCACACGAGCGAGTTCGGCCTCGAGCTCCGCGACCTGAGCGGTCAGCTGATCGGCGCGCTCCGAGACGTCACGGAACGCGCGGTCGGCCTTCGCGTGGTCGCGTTCGGCGCCTGTAGCCTCCCGCTCTGCGGCCTGGACCGCCTGCACGGCCTGCCGGCGCTCGCGTCGCGCCCTGACCTCGTCGACGGGCAACGGCGGAGCCGGAGGGGAACCGGCCAGTCCACCGGCGACCGACGAGGCCGGATCGATGGGAATAGACGGTTCCAGCTCGCGGATGAGCCGGCCGGAGGCGACGGCGCGCGCCGCATCCTGGTCGAAGAAGGCGGCGGTGATCGTCTGCCGGATGGCCTCGAGGGTGCTCGCGGAGATCTGGGCAGCGCGCGCCGTGGCCAGTTCCGCCGCGCGTTCTGCGAGTCGCCCGGTGAGCGCGCGGCGCTGGCGTCCGAGCATCGCGAGAGCCGATGCATCGAGATCGGCCTGCGCTTCCCGGAGTTCCTCTGCGAGCTGGAGGGCTTCGCCGAGTTCGTCCTTGCGCTCGCCGGCGAAGACGTTCACAGCCCAGGCGGCGATCGACGGCTTGCGCAGCGCACGCACCTGTGCGGCGAGCTCGCCGTCATCGGTCTCGGATGCACGTGAGTTCCGAGCGGCGATGAAATCGGCGGGCGGAACGGCGTAGAGATCGGTCGCGATCCGGGCGAGCGTCGCGTCGGGTTCGGTCTCCATTGCTCCGCTCCTGCCGAGGGATGTCAGAGCCGACTGCGGGGTTCGAACCCGCGACATCCTGTTTACAAGACAGGTGCTCTACCAGCTGAGCTAAGTCGGCGAGCGGCGCGCTGGGCCGTTGCGTCACCGAGTCTACGACAAGCGACGCGGCCCGAGCGGCCGGGGGCGTTACGGCGCGGGGGTCTCCGTCGGGGCCGGTGTCTCGGTCGAATCCGGCGCAGGGGTCGGCGTCGCGTAGTACGCGTCGCTGGCGACGGTGAGGACGAACTGCGAGAACTCGGCAGGGTCCTTGAGCGCTCCGACGTAGGCCTCGCCGTTCGCGACGATCATCGGGGCAGACGTCAGGACGAGATCGTCGGAACCCGCGAGGGGTCCTTCGAGTGCCCGCGCGGTGGCTTCCTTCGCCCAGGTCACGAAGTCCTGGTCCTCGATGCAGGAGCGCACGGCCTTGGCGTTGTCGACCCCGACAGCGCCCGCGAGGTCGGCCAGCTGCACGTCGGAGAGCCCGTCGCTGTCGACCGCCGGCTGGTCGCCCAGCAGTTCGTGGTTGAACGTGTAGAACTGCTCCGGCGAATGGGTGGCCACGCACGCCGCGGCCGCGGCGGCCCGAAGCGAGTACTTGGTGCCGTTCGAACTGGCGGTGAGCAGCGAGACGGGGTGGTAGGTCACGGTCACCGCGCCTTCGGAGATCCAGCTCGCCAACTGCCGGGCGTTCGCACGCTCGAACTCGCCGGCACCCGGGGACAGGTAGTCGACGTAGATGTGGATGTCGACCTGTCCGGAGGCGGACGGGGCCGGAGTGGGCGTCGCGGTCTCTCCCGCTTCGCCGGGCGCGGGCGTCGGCGTCGCCGCCGCATCCGATGCCGAGGAGGCGCTGACCGAGGTGACGGCCACGCCGTCGCCCTCCATGCCGCTCGGGGTCAGTTGCGGCTTGCTCACAGTGGAGTTCACAGCCATCGTGACGGCGGTGCCGATCGCACCGACGGCGACGAGCGCGACGGCACCGATGATGATGCGTCGCATCACGCGCGCCCTGCTCTGCTGGGCGTGCACTTGCTGTGCCTTCTCCCGAACGGCCTCGCGCGAGTTGCGGGTCGTGGGGACGTTCGGCGTTTCGTCGCTCGACATCGTTCCTCTTGAGTCTCGTGGGGGCGGGACCCCGATCGCCGTACGGGGCGGCGATCGCCGCGCGCAGGCGGCCGGTTTCGATGTTAACCAGGCTGGCTGGGAAATACCCAGGTGCGCCGATCCATGTCATACTGATCGCGACCCGAAGAAGGGTCACGGTGGGTCATTCCACCGCTTCCATCACAACGGATCGTCCGGCACGTACCTGCCGGTGAGGAGAAACAATGGCATCTGTAACGTTCGACGACGCGACCCGCCTGTACCCCGGCGGCACCCGTCCCGCAGTCGACAAGCTGAACCTCGAGGTCGGAGACGGCGAGTTCCTCGTTCTCGTCGGCCCCTCGGGTTGCGGTAAGTCCACGTCCCTCCGCATGCTCGCCGGCCTCGAAGAGGTCAACGCCGGCCGCATCCTCATCGGCGACCGCGACGTCACCGATGTGCCCCCGAAGGACCGCGACATCGCGATGGTCTTCCAGAACTACGCTCTGTACCCGCACATGACCGTCGCCGAGAACATGGGCTTCGCGCTCAAGATCGCCGGCGTCAACAAGGACGAGCGCGCGACGCGCGTTCTCGAGGCAGCCAAGCTCCTCGACCTCGAGGACTACCTGACGCGCAAGCCGAAGGCCCTCTCGGGTGGTCAGCGTCAGCGCGTCGCCATGGGCCGCGCGATCGTCCGCCAGCCGCAGGTGTTCCTCATGGACGAGCCGCTGTCGAACCTCGACGCCAAGCTCCGCGTGCAGACGCGCACGCAGATCGCATCGCTCCAGCGCCGTCTCGGCGTCACCACGGTCTACGTCACCCACGACCAGACCGAGGCCCTCACCATGGGCGACCGCATCGCGGTCCTCAAGGACGGTCTGCTCCAGCAGGTCGGCACCCCGCGCGACCTGTACGAGAAGCCGAACAACGTGTTCGTCGCCGGCTTCATCGGCTCGCCCGCGATGAACCTGTTCAGCGCCGACCTCGCCGAGGGCGGCGTGCGCTTCGGAACCGAGGTCGTTCCGCTCGAGCGTGACACCGTCGGCCGTGCGCACGGCAGCCAGGTCACCGTTGGCGTGCGTCCGGAGGACATCGTCGTCGGACCGGCAGACGGCAAGGGCCTGTCCGTCGTCGTCGACCTCGTCGAGGAGCTCGGCGCGGACGGCTACCTCTACGGCCACACCGAGATCAACGGCAAGCGCGCCGACCTCGTCGCTCGCGTCGACGGCCGCAGCCACCCGAACGCAGGCGACACGGTCACGCTGGCCGCGTCCGCAGGGCACGTGCACGCGTTCGACATCGAGACGGGCGAGCGCCTGAACGACAAGCCGATCATCTCTTCGGCTTCGGCTTCCTGAGTTCCACACCCTCGCGGCGCGGGCGACCCTCTGGTCGTCCGCGCCGCGTCGTTTCACCCCGGGAGAGCACATGCAGGACGCGCTGAGGATCACCGCGAGCACCGTCGACCCGGGCCTGCTGGCGCTGCCATGGTCGACAACACTGGCGAAATGGCCCTCCGAGCACATCGTCTCGCTCCCGAAGGGGCTGTCGCGTCACCTTGTGCGGTTCGCCGATCTGTCGGGTCGCGTCATCGCCGTCAAGGAGACGACGGCCGAGATGGCGCAGCGCGAGTACGACATGCTCGGCAACCTGTCCCGCCTCGACGTGCCGTGCGTCGATCGTGTCGCGGTGATCGCCGGCCGGACGGATGCCGGAGGCGAGCCCCTCCCCGCGGCACTGGTCACCTCGCACCTGCGCTTCTCCATGCCGTACCGCGCACTGTTCACCCGCGTGCTCCGTCCCGACACCGCGACCCGGCTCGTCGACGCTCTCGCACTGCTCCTCGTCCGCCTGCACAACGTCGGTTTCTACTGGGGCGACGTGTCGCTGTCGAACACCCTCTTCCGGCGTGACGCTGGCGCATTCGCCGCCTATCTGGTGGATGCCGAGACCGGTGAGCTGCACGAAGAGGGGCTCACCGACGGGCAGCGATCGTACGACCTGGACATCGCCAGGACGAACATCGCCGGCGAGATCATGGATCTCGCCGCCGGCGGTCGCCTCGAGCACGGTGTCGACGCCGTCGCGATCGCCGACGGCCTGGTGTCGTCCTATCGCTCGCTGTGGGCAGCGCTCACGGCAGGGGAATCCTTCGCTGCATCCGAGACGTGGCGCATCACCGAGCGCGTGGAACGGCTCAACGCGCTGGGGTTCGACATCGACGAGATGTCGATGTCGACGACCGCCGACGGCGCCGTCGTCGAGATCCAGCCCAAGGTGGTGGATGCCGGACACCACCAGCGCCGCCTGATCCGGCTCACCGGTCTCGACGTCGAGGAGAACCAGGCACGTCGGCTGCTGAACGACCTGGACGAGTTCCGGGCACGATCGACCAAGCAGTGGGCTGACGAGGAGATGTACGCGCACGAGTGGCTGACGCGCGTGTTCGAGCCCGTCGTGCGCGCCATCCCCTACGAGCTGCGCGCGAAGCTGGAGCCGGCCGAGGTGTTCCATCAGGTGCTGGAGCACCGATGGTACCTCTCCCAGGCGCAGGGCCGCGCGGTGCCTCTCGCCGAGGTGCTGACGAGTTACATCAACGAGGTGCTGCGGCACCGCCGCGACGAGGCCACGATCATGGGTCCTCCGACCGAGACGATGAGCCTGCCGGTCATCACCGGTCCGAACCGCGTCTCCGACGAGGAAGACGTCGACTGGCGCGATCTGGTCTGACCGGGCGGGTCAGTACCCGACCGTGAAACGCCCGCGGTGGTGCTTCGGCTGCTCGATCTCGTCGACGACCGCGATCGCGAAGTCCGCACCCGAGATGAACGACTGACCCTCCGCGTCGCGGACGATCACGTCGCCGCCGTCGCGGTAGCGGCCGGTGCGCTCGCCCTCGGCCCACGGCCCGAAGACCTCGGCCGGGTGGATGAAGAACCAGTCCAGCCCGGGCTCTGACCGTTCCAGAAGCGCCAGCGAATCGATGCCCACCTGGGCCTCGTGCTTGTACTCCTCGGGGAAACCCTGGTCGAAGAGCCGGGGCCCGCCCGGTGCGACCAGACTGCCCCCGGCGCCGCCGACCACACCGAGTCTGGTGGATGTGCCGGCGAGCTTCGCGATCAGACCCTCCAGCGCCCCGAGCACCTCGTGCTCCATGTCGCCGCGCGGCGAGAGAGTCGAGACGACGGCATCCGCGTGGTCGAAGACGTCGCCGAGCGAAGCCAGATGCAGCACCGAGCCCTGCACGCTCAGCGCCCCGTCCACCGGATTCGTCGGCACCGACCGTGACACCGAGATCACCTCGTGCCCGCGACTCACCGCCTCGAAGACGATGTGGCGGCCGGCATAGCCGGTTCCTCCGAGGACGACGATACGAGCCATGCGGTTTCCTTCCTGGGCGGCTGCGCTGCTAGCGGGCGGCGCGGATCGTTGCGACCTGGTAGAGCGCGACGGAGGTCGCGATGCCGGCGTTCAGCGACTCGGTCGCCGCGTTGATCGGGATCGAGACGATCTGGTCACAGGTCTCGGTGACCAGGCGGGAGAGCCCCTTGCCCTCGGAGCCGACGACGATCACGACGGGCCGATCGGCGAGCTGGAGGTCGGGGAGCGCGACGTCGCCGTCGCCGTCGAGGCCGAGCACGAAGACGCCCTGCTTCTTGAACTCCTTGAGCTGGGTCGTCAGGTTCGTCGCGAGCGCGACGGGAATGCGCGCCGCCGCTCCGGCGCTCGTCTTCCACGCGGCGGAGTTGACACCGGCCGAGCGACGCTGCGGGAGGATGATCCCCTGGCTGCCGAACGCGGCGGCCGAGCGGATGATCGCGCCCAGGTTGCGCGGGTCGGTGACACCGTCCAGCGCGACGAACAGCGGCACCTGCCCTCGGCTGATGACCTTCTCGAGCAGGTCCTGCGGGTGCGCGTACTCGTACGGCGGCACCTTCAGGGCGACGCCCTGGTGCACGCCGTCGAAACCTGCCATCCGGTCGAGTTCCTGCCGGGTGACCTCGAGCACCGGGACGTTGCGGTTCGTCGCGATCGACAGCATCTCCTTGACGCGGTCGTCCATCTCCACGCGCTGCGCGATGTAGAAGGCGGTCGCCGGGATCTTCGCGCGCAGTGCCTCGAGCACCGAGTTGCGCCCGGTGACCGTCTCGGTGTCGGAGGTGTTGTCCTTCGCACGGGCGGACCGGTTCGGGCTGCCGCCGGACGACGCGCGCCCGCCGGGCTTGCCTTTTCCTCCGGATGCCGCGTAGCGCTCGGCCGCGGCCTTGCGCTTGCCGGCGGGATGCCAGGCACGGTCCTCCGCCTTCGGGGTGGGGCCGCGCCCTTCGAGCGCCTTGCGGCCGAGGCCGCCGGTGCCCTTCAGCGGGCCCTTCTTCTTGCCGTTGCTCGCGCCGGGGCGCTGTGGCTTAACCATCGATACTCCAATGTGTTCCGTCCGGGCCGTCTTCGAGCGTGATGCCCGCCGCCGCGATCGCGTCGCGGATGCGGTCAGCCGCGGCCCAGTCCTTGTCTGCGCGTGCCTGTGCACGCTGGGTGATCATCGTCTGCACGAGGGCGTCGAGAGCGGGCGCCTCGGCCGAGGCGCCGCCGTTCCTGGAGGAAGCCGGGGTCAGCCCGAGGATGGACGTCATCGCCATGACAGCGCGCGCGGCATCCAGGGCGGCATCCGTGTCTCCGGCGTCGAGCGCCGAGTTGCCGGCCCGCACCGTCTCGTGCAGAACAGCGAGCGCCTGCGGCACGCCGAGGTCATCGTCCATCGCCGCGGAGAACTCCCGCGGGAGGCTCTGCGAGGCGAACCCTCCCAGCCCTCCGCCGGCGGCACGCGCCGCGCGCTGCTGGAACGTGTCGATCCGTCCCAGCGCAGCCTCCGCCTCGGCCCACGACGAATCCGACAGGTCGATGCTCGACCGGTAGTGCGCGGCGGCGAGCGCGTAGCGCACGACCAGCGGGTCATGCGCGGCGAGTACATCGGCGGCGAAGGTGAAGTTGCCGAGCGACTTCGACATCTTCTGCCCGTCGACGTTCACGAGACCGTTGTGCACCCAGTACCGGGCGAAGCCGTCGCCGGACGCCGTGGACTGCGCGAGCTCGTTCTCATGGTGCGGGAAGCGCAGATCGAGCCCGCCGCCGTGGATGTCGAACTCCGCGCCCAGGTAACGCTTCGCCATGGCGGAGCACTCGATGTGCCAGCCAGGGCGACCGCGGCCCCAGGGCGAGGCCCAGACCGCATCCGCCGGCTCTTCCGGCTTCGCGCCTTTCCAGAGTGCGAAGTCCTGAGGGTTGCGCTTGCCCCGCGGATCGGCATCCTCGGCGGCCTCCATCGCGTCGACCGACTGGTGGGTGAGCGAGCCGTAGTCCGCCCATGAGCGCACATCGAAGTACACATCGCCCGAGTCATCGATCGCCGGATAGGCGTGACCGCGCTCGATGAGCGTCGCGATGATCTCCTGCATCTGCGGCACCGATGCCGTCGCTCTCGGCTCATAGGTGGGCGGAAGGATGCCTGCGGCGGCATACGCCTCGGTGAACTCGCGCTCCATCCGGTAGGCCAGCGCCCACCAGGGCTCCGCCTCCGTCGCGTTCGCGAGCACCTTGTCGTCGATGTCTGTGACGTTGCGGACGAACGTGACCCGCCCGTACCGGTGCGTGAGCCATCGACGCAGAAGATCGAAGCTGAGCGCCGCCCGGACGTGACCGATGTGAGGCCCGGACTGCACCGTGGGTCCGCAGACGTACATCGTGATGTTCTCGGGATCGAGAGGCACGAAGTCGCGCAGCAGGGCAGCGCGGGTGTCGTAGAGGCGGAGAGTCACCGCTCAAGACTACTCGGCGACGGCTGAGCAGCAGCCGCCAGACGAGGGTTGTGACGATCCGCTGCCCGATCGGCCGGGATCGTCAGCCGATCGTCATGTTGCGGGAACCGTCGGGCACGACCATCGCGACGGCCGTGACGGAGATCCCCTCCCCGCGGCCGGCGAACCCGAGCCCGTCGGTCGTCGTGGCGGTGATCGAGACCGGCGCTCCACCGAGCGCGGCGGAGAGCACCTGCTCGGCCTCGGCCCGGCGAGCGCTGAACCGCGGGCGATTGCCCTGGAACTGTGCGGAGACGTTGCCGATGGCGAATCCCGCGTCCGTCAGCAGCTCACGGGTGCGGGCCAGGAACACCGCCGCATGCGCACCCGCGAACTCCGGATGCGCCGTTCCGAAGTGCTCGCCGATGTCGCCGAGTCCGGCGGCTCCCAGCAGTGCATCGACGATCGCGTGCGCGACCGCGTCGCCGTCCGAGTGCCCGGAGAGCGGCTCTTCGCCGGGCCATTCGAGACCGGCGAGCCAGAGGCTCCCCTCGCCGCCGAAGGCGTGCACGTCGGTTCCGATCCCGACCCGCGGGCCCTGGAAGCCGCTCGTCGGGGACGCCAGCAGGTGCCGCGCGCGCGCGAGATCAGCCGGTGTGGTGATCTTGAAGGCGCGAGCGGCTCCGTCGATGCGACGGACCGCGTGCCCCGCTGCGGCGAACAGCGCCGCGTCGTCGGTGTACTCGACATTGGAGGCCAGTGCCGCGGCGTACGCGGGCTCGAGGTACCTCCTCGGAAAGCCCTGTGGTGTCTGCGCCGCGGCGAGTTCCGATCTGTCGACCGCGGCGATGACCGAGCCGCCATCGACCTTCTTGAGCGTGTCGACCACCGGAAGCGTCGGGATGATCCCGGTGTCGTCCGTCACAGCAGCGGCGACCGCATCGATCAGCGCCGGCGGGGTCAGCGCACGCGCCGCATCGTGCACGAGCACGGTCGTGATGTCGCCCCAGAGCGCAGCGAGTCCCGCCGCCACCGACTGCTGACGCGTGCCACCACCGGTGACGACGCGGCCGAGGTCGCTCCTCGAGCCCGCAGCGGCACGCAGCTCGGTCTCGGCGTCCCCCTCGAAACCGGCGGGGGCGACGACGATGACCTGCGCAGGCGCTGCCGCGAAGACGCCGTCGAGCGCATGCCGCAGGATCGGCCGGGCGTCGATGCCGACGAAGGCCTTGGGCGCACCCGCGTCGAGGCGAGTGCCGGAGCCGGCTGCGACGACGATGATCGCGACGTGAGGGACGGGAAGCAGAGTCACACGCTCACGTTACCGGCGGCCACCGGAAACGACGAAGAGGACGGATGCCGAAGCATCCGTCCTCTTCGAGAAGAGTCCCGACCGTTACGAGGCGAGAACCTCGTCGAGCACGGCACCGGCCTTGTCCTCGTCGACCTTCTCGGCGAGAGCGAGCTCGGAGATGAGGATCTGGCGAGCCTTCGCCAGCATCCGCTTCTCACCCGCGGACAGGCCGCGGTCCTGGTCACGACGCCAGAGGTCGCGCACGACCTCGCTGACCTTGATCACATCGCCGGAGGCGAGCTTCTCAAGATTCGCCTTGTACCGGCGCGACCAGTTCGTCGGCTCCTCGGTGAACGGAGCACGCAGCACCTCGAACACGTGGTCGAGGCCCTCCTTGCCGATCACGTCGCGGACGCCGACGAGGTCGACGTTCTCCGCAGGAACTTCGATGATCAGGTCGCCCTGCGTGACGTTGAGCTTCAGATACTTCTTCGTCTCGCCCTTGATGATGCGATCCTTGACCTCGATGATGGTCGCGGCCCCATGGTGCGGATAGACGACTGTTTCGCCAACCTCAAAAAGCATAAAAAAGTGTCCTTTCGGCAACCTCAAGGATACCACAGGGGATATGCGCTAAGGTTCGCGCCTCATCGTCCCCGACCGCCCGCGCGCATACCCGTAGAATGGATCGCGGATACCCCGCCGGACCTCAGGAGGACCTGTGAAATCGCGCCTTGTCGCCTCTGCCGCCATCAGCGCCCTCGTTCTTCTCGGCGCAACGGGGTGCACCTTCATCACGCCGCAGGCGACGACGATCGAATACCCCTCGTCCGACGGCGTGAACGTCTCCGACGCCGATGGCCCCCTGGACGTCCGCAATGCCTTCATCGTCGCCACCGAGGACGGATCGGTCGGCAACTTCGTCGGCGCGGTCGTGAACCCCACCGAGGAACGCGCCACCCTGACGATCACGATCGCCGGTATCGCCCCGTTCGTGGTCACCGTATCGCCCGGCGAGACGGTGAGCTTCGGCGCGGATGAGGAGCCGCTGCGCATCGTCGACCTCGACAGCCTGCCGGGTTCCACCATCGAGATCCACTTCCAGTCCGGTGACTCCACCGGCACGAAGGCCGAGATCCCGGTCCTCGACGGATCCCTCCCCTACTACGCCGACCTGGTGCCGACCGAGCCCAAGCCGGTCATGGTGCCGGAGAGCACCCCGATGCCGGTGCCGACCGACACGGCGACTTCCGCACCCTCGAGCTGATCTCGACGAGAGAAGAGGCCGGCACCCATGGGGTGCCGGCCTCTTCTCGTCGAACCGGGCATCCGCCGCGGTCGAGCGATCTCAGCCCTCGAAGCGGTACCCGAGCCCGCGCACGGTGACGAGCATCACCGGCTCGCCGGGGTTGACCTCGATGCGCGAGCGGATGCGCTTGATGTGGACGTCGAGCGTCTTCGTATCGCCGAAGTAGTCGCTCCCCCATACCCGGTCGATCAGCTGTCCGCGGGTGAGCACGCGTCCGGAGTTGCGCATCAGCACCTCGAGCAGCTCGAACTCCTTGAGCGGCATGTTGATCAGGTCGCCGGCGACGGTGACGGTGTGGCGGTCGATGTCCAGAGACACGCGCCCTCCGTCGAGCACGCGTTCGTCGAGCTCGCTCTCTGCCTGCACCACGCGGCGGAGCACCGCCCGCATCCGTGCGAGCAGCTCGCGCGAGGAGTACGGCTTGGTGATGTAGTCGTCAGCGCCGAGCTCGAGCCCGACGACGATGTCCACCTCCGAGTCCTTGGCCGTGAGCATGATGATCGGCACGGCCGACGTCGAGCGGATCTGCCGGCACACCTCGGTGCCGGGCATCCCGGGGAGCATCAGGTCGAGCAGGATGATGTCGGCGCCGCGCTCGCGGAAGGCGGTGAGCGCCCCGGGGCCGTCCTCCGCGATCTCCACCTCGTACCCCTCGCGGCGCAGCAGATATGCGAGCGGGTCGGCGAGGTCGGGCTCGTCCTCGACGAGAAGGATGCGGGTCATGTGAGTTCTCCGTTTCGGGTGCGCGCGGATGCCGCCGCTTTGGCGACCTTGACCGCCTTGCGAGCCTGCTTCTTCTCGCGCTTCTTGCGCTTCAGGTCCTGGTCGACGAACTCCGGCGCGTCGATGCGCGGCAGCCGGATGGTGAAGGTGGAGCCGCGCCCCGGTCGCGACCAGAGGAGAACCTCGCCGCCATGGCGCTGCGTCGCGTGCTTGACGATCGACAGGCCGAGGCCGGTGCCGCCGGTGCGACGGGACCGAGCCTCGTCCGCACGATAGAAGCGCTCGAAGATGCGTTCGCGATCGGTCTCCGAGATGCCGATGCCCTGATCGGCGACGGCGATCTCGACGATGTCGCCGTCGGCCTTCACGCCGACCCCGACGCGCGAACCGCGAGGCGAGTAGACGATCGCGTTCGCGATGAGGTTGCCGATCGCCTCGATGAGGATCTGCGCATCGCCGCGCACCCACACGCCGCGGTCGCCGCCGCGCGCCAGCTCCACCCCGGCGGAATCGGCCTGCACGCCGTGCGCCTCGATCGACGCCGTGATCACCTCGTCGATCGCGACCGGATTCACCTCGGCGAGACCGTCCGCCGCCTGTAGCCGGGACAGGCTCATGATGCGGCCGGTGAGCTGGCCGAGCCTGGTCGCCTCCGCGAGGATCCGAGCGGCGAAGATCCGCACCTGGGCGGGGTCGTCCGCGGCGGATTCGATGGCTTCGGCGAGGAGGCTGACGGCGCCGACCGGAGTCTTCAGCTCGTGGCTCGTGTTCGCGACGAAGTCGGTGCGCATCTGATCGAGGCGCTCCTGCTCGGTGACGTCTCGGATGATCAGCAGCATCAATCGCGAGCCGAGCACACTCGCCCTGGCCGAGACGAGGCGCGGATCGAGACTGAGACCTCCACGGGTGATCCGCATCGTCTCGGTATCGGTTCCGCCCGTCGAACGGACGCTGCGGACCAGCTGGCGCAGCTCCTGATTCTCCAGGTTCGAGCCGACGTCGATCCCGAAACGCGTCGCTGCATGCGACCTCGCCAGCACGAGCCCGGACGTGTCGACGACGCAGGCCGCGTCATCCATGCTGTTCAGCACGTCGGCGACGCCGTCGGGGATGGCGGCCGACGTCTCATCCTCCGCGCGGGCCCTGGCGCGGTACGCCCACACCACGATCATCGACAGGCCGACGCCGATGACCAGGCCGATGGCCAGTGCGATCAAGGCGATCTGCGGCGTGCTCATGGCTCAAGCGTAGAGTGTGTTCACCGGGCCGCCGACGGGTTCCGGGGCCATGAACGCACACGGAGAAGTACTGTTCATATTCTGGGCACCGTTCGTTAACCTTCGAGGCCCAGAATCGCCTCGGGCCTGTGCGGCAGCTCAGCCCGTCCTCTCGACCGGATGACCCCCGTCGAGACAAGAACGAAAGGTTGCGCCGCCATGCGCGAAGTCTTCCACCAGTCCCTCGAAGATCTGCAGTCCAAGCTCGTGGAGATCGCGGACCTCGTCACGATCTCGATCGACAAGGCGACCCGCGCGTTCGCGACGAGCGATGTCGGGCTGGCCGAAGAGGTCATCGCCGACGACGCCGACATCGACGCCCTCGCCATCACGCTCGACGAGCAGGCCATCGAGATCCTCGCCCGTCAGCAGCCGGTCGCGCGCGACCTGCGCATCGTGGTGACCGCGCTCCGGGTGAGCGCCTCGCTGGAGCGCATGGGCGACATGTCCGAGCACATCGCACAGCTGGCCCGTCTGCGCTTCCCCGAGCGGGCCATCCCGAAGGGCCTCAAGGGCACCTTCACCAAGATGGGCGAACTGGACGTCGAGATCTCCCGGACTCTGTCGCAGCTGTTGCGCACCCAGGACCTCCGCTACGCCGACATCATCCGCAATGCGGACGACGACGTCGACGAGCTGCACGCCACCGTCTTCGAGAAGGTCCTCAGCGACAACTGGAAGGGTGAAGCGACGGCGACCGTCGATGCGACGCTCGCCAGCCGCTATCACGAGCGCTTCGCCGACCACGCAGTCGCCGTCGCCAAGAAGGTCGTGTACCTCGCCACCGGCGATTGGCAGGTCGACGAGCACGACATCCCGCTGGCCGTCGAGCACCAGCAGGAACTCGGACACGCGTAGTCACGCAGGTACGAAGGAGGGGGCGGATGCACAGCATCCGCCCCCTCCGTCGTAGAGGCTACTTCTTGCCCTGCGAGGCGACCGCAGCGGCGCCGGCAGCGGCGGCCTCGGGGTCGAGGTAGCGGCCGGGGCCGGTGGGGACGTTGTTCTCGTCGAGTTCGTACACGAGCGGGATGCCGGTGGGGATGTTGAGCTCGGCGATGTCTTCATCGCTGATGCCCTCGAGGTGCTTGACGAGGCCGCGCAGCGAGTTGCCGTGCGCGGTGACGAGAACCGTCTTGCCCGCTTCGAGGTCGGGGACGATCGCGCTCTCCCAGTAGGGCAGCATGCGGTCGATGACCAGCTTGAGCGACTCGGTGCGCGGCACCTCTCCGTCGATCCCGACGTAGCGGGGGTCGTTCACCTGGCTGAACTCGCTGTCGTCGTCGAGAACGGGCGGCGGCACGTCGAAGGAACGACGCCAGAGCTGGAACTGCTCCGGACCGAACTCCTCGAGGGTCTGCGCCTTGTCCTTGCCCTGCAGCGCACCGTAGTGGCGCTCGTTGAGACGCCACGATCGCGTCACCGGGATCCACAGGCGGTCGGCGGCGTCGAGCGCGATGTTCGCGGTCTGGATGGCGCGGCTGAGCAGCGAGGTGTGCAGGACATCGGGCAGGATGCCGGATTCGACGAGCAGCTCGCCTCCGCGGCGGGCCTCGGCCTCGCCCTGCGCGTTCAGACGGACGTCCACCCAGCCGGTGAAGAGGTTCAGTTCGTTCCACTCGCTTCGGCCGTGGCGGAGCAGGATCAGGGTACGCGTCGCAGTCATGCGGTCAGTTTATCGACGCTTCGATGAGCTCAGCGACCCCGAATCGGACGGCATCAGTGCTCACGGGCTGAAAGGATCGACTCATGGCGTCATCTCCGCTCGGCCGCGCGACACGAGGCACCACCGGCACCAACCGCCTGCGCAGGAGCGATCGCTGGATCGCGGCCAGCGACGCGTTCCTCGGCGCGTCCGATCCCCTCATCGTCGACCTCGGCTACGGAGCGAGCGGGGTGACGGCATTCGAGCTCGCCGCGCGATTGCAGCGCGTGCGCCCGGATGTCGAGGTGATCGGCCTGGAGATCGATCCGGTGCGCGTCGCCACGGCTCGCGAACAGCTCGCCGATGTGCGCGCCGGCCGTACGCCCTTCCCGTCCGGCATCCCGGTCTCCTTCGCCCGAGGGGGCTTCGAGACGCCACTGCCCGACGGACGACGTGCCGCGGTCATCCGCGCGATGAACGTGCTGCGCCAGTACGACGAAGAGCACGTGCCCAGCGCCTGGCGCACGATGGCGGCGCGGCTGGCGCCGGGCGGCCTGCTCGTGGAGGGGACCTGCGACGAGATCGGCCGGGTGGCCAGCTGGGTCGACGTCGGGCCGGACGGACTGGCGGCGCGATTCACGATCTCACTGCGCCTGGCCGAGCTCGAGCGTCCGAGCATCGTCGCCGAGCGCCTGCCGAAAGCCCTGATCCACCGCAACGTCCCCGGTGAGCGCATCCATACGCTGCTCGCCGACCTCGACCGAGAGTGGATCCGAGCCGCTTCGCTGTCGACGTTCGGCGCGACTCAGCGCTTCCTTGCCACCGTGACGGCGCTTCGCGATCAGGGCTGGCCGGTGCGCGGCGGCCGCGCACGCTGGCGCCTCGGGGAGCTCACACTGCCCTGGGACGCGGTGGCACCGCTCTGAGACGGCTCAGTTGTCGCGGGGATCCGGTGCCGACGGGCGACGAGAGAGCCGGGTGAGCCGCGGGATGTCCGCCGTGGCTCCGGCATCCGCCGGAACGATGACCTGCTGTGCAGCGGCGACGTCGATCCCTTCTGCGCGGACGACGAGGTCGCCGACCGGAGCGCGCCGGGAGAGGATGGCGAGGGCGATCGGGCCCTCCTCGTGATGGCGGGCGGAGGAAGTGATGTGTCCGACCTCGTCGTCACCGGCGAACACCGGCGAACCGGGCTCAGGGAGCACGTCGTCGCTGCCGTCCAGGTGCAGCGCGGCCAGCCGTCGCGGCGGGTGCCCGAGATTGTGCACCTTGGCGACCGTCTCCTGCCCGCGGTAGCAGCCCTTGTTCAGGTGCACGGCGCTTCGGATCCAGTCCGACTCGTGCGGAAGGGAGCGCTCGTCGACCTCGGCGGCCCAGCGCGGTCGCCAGGCGGCGACCCGCAGCGCCTCGGCCGCGAGCATGCCGGCCGCGTCGTCACGCCCGAGGGTGGCGGCGAGAGCCTCGGCGGCCTCCGCCTCGAGGATCGCGACCCGCCAGCCCAGTGCGGCTCCCGGGTGCTCCGCGATCTCGGCGTACTGGTGCCCGCCGGCGCGAACATGCTGCCAGGGATCGGACCATACCAGCGGAGCGCCGTACGGAGCGAAGGCTGCCGCCGTGGCCGTGGCGGCGGCCGTTCCGCCGTCGACGAAGCCGAGCAGCACGAGGTCCGAGCGTACGGCGACCGTGACCTGCGAGCGGAAGACCATGCGTGAGAGCCAGGCCCCCAGCGGCTCCGCATCTGCGGCGTCGGCGATGAGCCAGGTCGATGTGCCGTCGTCGAGTACCCCTGCGGCATGCTCGACGCGGCCCAGCGGGTCCAGGACGAGCAGTTCCGTGCTCTCTCCGGGAGCCAGCCGCGCCACGGACTGGGAGGTGATCGAGTCCAGCCAGGTGAGACGCTCCGGCCCCGAGACCTCGAGGACGACGCGATCTCCGAGCGGCGCGGCCGCTGTGCCTCCGACGAGCCGGCGCTGCTCGCGGATCGGATCGCCGAAGTGCGCGAATCCTCCGTCGCCGGCGACGGCACCCGCGATGTCCGCGAAACCCGCCACGTCAGACCTTCGCCAGCCGCGCGGACGCATGCGAACCGAGACTCGTGCCGAGAGCCGCGACATCCCAGGCCCACAGCAGGTGCCCGTCCACGAGCCCGTACATGCGCGAGGCAGCCGCGTACTCCTTGGCGCCCGCGCCGCGCACGATCGCGTCGGAGGCGATGTCGATTCGCGGTCCGTTGATCTCGCCGAAGTACAGCTCGAGCGTGCCGTCGGCGTGCGCCAGCGACACCTCGATGGGAAAGCCGCCGCCGTCGCTGCGCAGTTCTTCCACATCATCGACGGTGCGCGTGGTGACCGGCGCGAGGGGCGGCAGGAGGGCGGGGCCGGCATCGGCGTCCGTCGCCGCACGGGACAGCCGCCAGAAGCCGACCTCGGCGATCAGCTGGACCGGGTCGGAGTCGTCGTCGGCGGTGAACGTCGCTGTGCCGGAATAGTTCAGGAAGGGGCCGCCGTCATGGCTGAAGCTCACACGGTGAGCGAACTCGCCCTGAAGACGGCGCTCCCCGACCGTGTAGTCGATGACGCCCGAGCCCTCCCAGACGCCGAGAAGCCAGGAAAGGGGGACGATGTCAGCCGGAAGATCGGTGGGGAGGTCGAGCACGACGATCCGCTCAGCGCTGGCCGCGGAAGAGATTCAGCAGCACGACACCGGACACGAAGACGATCGCGAGGCTCGCCAGCCCCAGCAGGCCGATGAAGAAGAGTTCGAGCGCCAGGAGATCCATGTCTCCCACATTACCCCCACCCGGTCAGGAGGGGATGAGCGCGGCGAGACCGAACCCGACCGAGATCAGCCCCATCAGCAGCAGCGCCCCGGTCACGCTGCCGGCGACCCGGAAGATGAACCCCTGCGTGCGGCCGTACCAGAGCTGCACGGCGAAGGAGAGCAGCACGACACCGCCGAAAGCGACGAGCATCCACGGCACCCGCCACTCCTCCGGCACGAAGATGCCGACCGCGACGGTCGCGATGAAGGCGGCCGCCCACACGCCGATCACGCCGATGAACGCGTTGCGGGGGGCGAGTGCCGGTTCGGACATGGCTCCATTGTTGCGCATCCGGTGCCGGTATCATGGCCCCACGGCGTCGACCGTCGTCTCGGAAGGATTGTGCGTGGCCCTGCTGCTGGTTCTGACCAATGCTCCGGATTCGGAGGAGGTCCTCCCCGCGCTCGAACTGCTCAGCCATCGGGTGCGACAGATCCCCGCCGAACCCGCGCGGCTCATCAACGCGCCCGAGTACGACATCGTCATCGTCGACGGCAGGCAGGACCTCGCGGCGGCGAAGTCGCTGTGCCGTCTGCTCCGGGCCACCGGCCAGGACTCCCCCCTGCTCCTCGTCGTCACCGAGGGCGGCATGAGCGCCGTCTCGGGTGAGTGGGGAATCGACGACGTGCTGCTCTCGACCGCCGGCCCAGCCGAGACCGACGCCCGCATCCGCCTCGCCCTCGCGCGACGCGACGATGCCGCCGCTCCCACCCGCGTGCAGGCGTCCGGCATCACCATCGACGAGCAGTCGTATTCGGCGAAGCTGCACGGCAAGCCGCTGGATCTCACCTACAAGGAGTTCCAGCTGCTGCACTTCCTGGCCACGCACCCGTCACGGGTGTTCACGCGGGAGCAGCTGCTCAGCGAGGTGTGGGGATACGACTACTTCGGCGGCACCCGCACGGTCGATGTGCACGTGCGGCGTCTGCGGGCGAAACTCGGCGACCAGGAGCAGATCATCGGAACCGTGCGGAACGTCGGCTACCGCTTCAACGTGTACGACGACGAGTCGCTCGCCGCGGCGCGGTGACGAAGCGTCTCCGTTCACGCGCGCGTCACCTCACGGTGCTTAGATGTACCCCATGATCGATCCCGCACTCGCCGACGCCGGCCTCGGTGACGCTGAAGACGACGACTTCGACGCCGTCGAGTCTCCGGACGCACTGCTCCCGGACCACCGCTACCTGGATCGCGAGATCAGCTGGCTCGCGTTCAACAAGCGCGTCCTGGAACTGGCGGAGGACCCCTCCCTTCCCGAGCTGGAGCGGGCGAATTTCCTCGCGATCTTCGCGAGCAATCTCGACGAGTTCTTCATGGTGCGCGTCGCGGGCCTCAAGCGCCGCATCATGACCGGCCTGGCGGTGCCGACCAACATCGGCCGCTCCCCCGCCGATGCCCTCGCGGACATCTCCCGCGAGGCGCATGCGCTGCAGCTCCGCCATGCGGACGCCTGGACTTCTCAGGTCCGCCCCGCTCTGGCGGATGCCGGAATCGAGATCACCGAGTGGTCCGAACTCACCGATGACGAGCGCGCACGCCTCTCGGAGTACTTCCAGCTGCAGGTCTTCCCCGTCCTGATGCCGCTGGCCGTCGACCCGGCGCACCCGTTCCCGTACATCTCCGGTCTCTCGCTGAACCTCGCCATCCGCATCCGCAACGCCCGCACCGGACGGCAGGAGTTCGCGCGCCTCAAGGTGCCGCCCATGCTGCCCCGTTTCGTCGAGGTGCCCGGTGCCGGAGAGATCCAGCGCTTCCTGCGCCTGGAGGAGCTCATCGCCAACCACCTCGGCGACCTCTTCCCCGGCATGGAGGTGCTCGATCACCATGCGTTCCGCCTCACGCGCAACGAGGACATGGAGATCGAGGAGGACGAGAGCGAGAACCTGATCCAGGCCCTAGAGGCCGAGCTGCTGCGGCGCCGTTTCGGTCCGCCCATCCGCCTCGAGATCACCGACGACATGGATGACGTCACGATGGGCCTGCTGGTCAGGGAGCTCGACATCACCGATCTCGAGGTGTACCGCCTTCCCGGCCCGCTCGACCTGCGCGGCCTGTTCGACCTCGGGCGCATCAAGCGCCCCGACCTGCGGTTCCCGCCGCACCTGCCGACAACGGCCGTGGCATTCCAGCCGGCGGGTTCGAGCAGTCGCTCCGACATCTTCAAGGCGATCCGCAAGGCCGACGTGCTCGTCCACCACCCGTACGAATCGTTCACCACGAGCGTCGTCGCGTTCCTGGAGCAGGCGGCCCGCGACCCGCATGTCCTCGCCATCAAGCAGACGCTGTACCGCACGTCCGGCGACAGCCCGATCGTCCAGGCGCTCATCGACGCGGCCGAGGCCGGCAAGCAGGTTCTCGCCCTGGTCGAGGTCAAAGCCCGATTCGACGAGGCGAACAACATCGTCTGGGCTCGCAAGCTGGAGAAGGCCGGCGTGCACGTCGTGTACGGTCTGGTCGGACTGAAGACGCACTGCAAGCTCGCTCTGGTCATCCGCGAGGAGGACGGGACGCTGCAGCACTATTCGCACGTCGGCACCGGCAACTACAACCCGAAGACCAGCCGCATCTACGAGGACTTCGGCCTGTTCACCGCCGACGCGCAGGTCGGCAAGGATCTCACCCGCCTGTTCAACGAGCTCAGCGGCTACGCGATCGAGAAGAAGTTCAAGCGGCTTCTCGTCGCTCCGCTGCACCTGCGCAAGGGGCTCGTCCGGCAGATCGACAACGAGCGCAAGAACGCCGAAGCGGGAAAGCCGGCGCACATCCGCATCAAGGTGAACTCGATGGTCGATGAGGAGATCATCGACGCGCTCTACCGTGCGAGTGCGGCCGGCGTGAAGGTCGATGTGTGGGTGCGCGGCATCTGCAGCCTCCGGGTCGATCTCGACGGCATCAGCGACAACATCACCGTGCGCAGCATCCTGGGCCGCTACCTGGAGCACTCCCGCATCTTCGCCTTCGAGAACAACGGCGACCCGCAGGTGTACATCGGCAGCGCCGACATGATGCACCGCAACCTCGACCGTCGCGTCGAGGCCCTGGTGAAGGTCACCGACCCCTCGCATCTCAAGGAGCTGCTGACGTTCTTCGACCTCGCGCTCGACCCCGGCACGATCTCCTGGCACCTCGGAGCCGACGGCGCGTGGGAGCGCCACGCCGTGGATGCGAACGGCGATCCGCTGATCGACCTGCAGGATCAGACGATGGGGTTGATCCAGAAGCGACGCCGCGCCCGGTCGGTGCGATGACCGCTCGCCAGGCGCAGGAGACCGAGCACTCGCAGAGCCTGGCGCGCCGGAAGGCCGTGGAGAAGGCCGTCTACGCAGCCGGCGCGGTCGTCTGGCGCATCGTCGACGGCAAGCTGCGCATCCTGCTCATCCACCGCACGAAGTACCGCGATGTCACCCTGCCGAAGGGAAAAGTCGACCCGGGTGAGATGCTCGCCGAGACCGCGGTGCGCGAGGTGCACGAGGAGACCGGTATCCGTGTCTCGCTGGGTGTCCCCGTCGGCGTCAGCCGCTACCACCTGCCCTCGACGAAGCAGAAGGTCGTGCACTACTGGGCCGCGGAGGCCACCGAGGACGCCATCCGCGCCTCGACCTTCGTCCCCAACCGCGAGATCGCGGCGATCGAATGGGCCAGCATGAAGAAGGCGCGTGCGCGCCTGAGCTATCCGGTCGACCTCGAGATCCTGGACTTCTTCGAGCACCTCGTCGACGACGGCGTGCTGTACACCTTCCCCATCATCGCGCTGCGGCACGCGAAGGCGCTCTCGCGGGCGGAATGGGACGGGGCGGATGCTGCGCGTCCCCTCAGCGAGCGCGGACGCCAGCAGGCGAGGTCGATCGTCGGGCCGCTCCGCGCCTTCGGCGCGCGCAAGATCGTGACCAGCGACGCCACCCGTTGCGTCGAGACGGTGAAGCCGCTCGCGAGATCCCTCGAGCGCAAGACCGTGCAGACGGAGTTGCTCAGCCAGGATGCCTGGGAGGACGGCACGGCCGATCTCCGCTCGATCGTCGGTAAGCGCGTGCGGTCCGGAAAGCCCGCGGTCCTATGCAGTCACGGCCCGGTCCTGCCGGGCATGCTGGCCGAGATATCCCTCGCCACCGGAACGATCCAGGGCTCCTACCTCTCCAGCGCCGCCGATCTCGAGCCGGCCGCATTCTCCGTCGTGCATCTATCCGCGACGAACCCGGGGTCCGGGATCATCGCGATCGAGACGCACATCCCGAAGGTCTGAATCTCCCTTCTCCCGGCCTGAGGCCACCCCAGAGGGTTGCCGGTCGTTCACCTCCCGTTCACCTGTGCGGGAGAGTCTCGTTAACCGCCGCGTCTAGCGTCACTGTGTGCCCTGCACCGGGCCTCTACCTCATCCACGATCGAACGGATCCACAGTGAAGATCTCCCGAATCGCACGTATCGGCGCCATCGGCGCCGTCGCCGCTCTCGCGCTCGCCGGCTGTGCCGCGAACGAAGGCGGCACCGGCGGCACCGCCGAGGAGCCCACCGAGTCCACCCTCTCCGGCACCATCGACGCCACAGGCGCATCCTCGCAGGCCTCCGCACAGGAAGCGTGGGTCGCCGAGTTCCAGACCGCGAACCCGAACGTCACGGTCAACTACGAGCCCACCGGATCGGGCACGGGACGTGAGAACTTCCTCGAGGGCGGCAGCAACTTCATCGGCTCCGACCGCGCGTTCAACGACGACGAGGTCGCCGCCGGCGGTTTCGGCGCCTGCACCAGCGACGCCATCGTCGAGGTCCCGCTCTACATCTCGCCGGTCGCCGTCGCGTTCAACCTCGAAGGCATCGACACGCTGAACCTCGACGCCAAGACGATCGCGGGCATTTTCGCCGGCACCATCACGAAGTGGAACGACGGCGCCATCGCGACGCTGAACCCGGACGCGAAGCTCCCCGACCTGGCGATCTCGCCGGTCCACCGCTCCGACCCCTCCGGCACGCAGGAGACCTTCACCAAGTACCTCCAGGCCACCGCGCCCGACGTGTGGACGCACGAGCCCGCTGACGTCTGGCCGATCGAAGGCGGCGAAGCCGCTCAGGGCACCTCGGGTGTCGTCCAGGCCATCACCGCCGGCAACGGCGCGATCGGCTTCGCCGACGCCTCGCAGGTCGGCGACCTCGGCCAGGTCCACGTCGGCGTCGGCGAAGAGTTCGTCGCGTACTCCGCCGAGGCGGCATCGAAGCTCGTCGAGAACTCGCCCCTGGTCGAAGGCCGCGGCGACGGCGACCTCGTCTTCGACGTCGACCCGGCCTCGGCCAGCGACGGCGCCTACCCCATCGCCCTGGTCAGCTACCTGATCGGATGCGAGGAGTACGAGGACACCAACGTCGCAGCACTCGTGAAGGCGTACTTCCAGTACATCGCGAGCGCTGAGGGACAGGACGCCGCTTCGGAGAACGCCGGCAGCGCGCCGATCTCCGACGGTCTCCGCGAGCAGGTCCTCGCCGCGATCGATCTCATCAAGGTCAGCTGATCCAGCCTTGACGGCTGAGCGCTGACCTCGTCGCCCCCGCGTCCGAACAGGGCGCGGGGGCCTCGATGAGTCAGCACCCCGATCCACCCCGATTCCGCCCGAAACAGGGAGACCATGAGCACGATCGCGCAGGCACCGACTCCGGCGCCGACACAGGCGCCGCCCGCCCCGATCAAGGCCAAGCAGCGACTCGGCGACCGGGTCTTCTCCGGCACCGCGCTCGGAGCGGGGACCATCATCCTCGTCGTCCTCGCCGCGGTGGCCGCCTTCCTCCTCATCCAGAGCCTCCCGGCGTTCCAGCTGGACACGAGCGACAACCACATCCTCAAGGGTGAGTCGTTCTGGGTCTACGTCTGGCCGCTCGTCTTCGGCACCCTCTGGGCCTCGTTCATCGCACTGCTGATCGCTGCCCCGATCGCCATCGGCATCGCCCTGTTCATCTCGCACTACGCCCACCGCCGCCTCGCCTCGATCCTCGGCTACATCATCGACCTTCTCGCGGCCGTCCCGTCCGTGGTCTTCGGCCTCTGGGGCGGCCTCGTGCTCGCCCCGCTGCTCCAGCCGGTATACGCATGGCTGAGCACCCACGCCTCCTGGGTGCCGTTCTTCGGCGGCCAGGTCTCCTCGACCGGCAAGACGATCCTCACCGCGGCCCTCGTGCTCGCGGTGATGTGCATCCCGATCATGACGGCGATCTGCCGCGAGGTGTTCCTGCAGACTCCGAAGCTCCACGAGGAGGCCGCCCTCGCGCTGGGGGCGACACGCTGGGAGATGGTGCGGATGGCCGTCCTCCCGTTCGCCCGAGGCGGCATGGTCTCCGCCGCGATGCTGGCCCTCGGCCGCGCACTCGGCGAGACGATGGCCGTGACCATGGTGCTCTCGCCCTCGGCCGTCGTCAGTTTCCTGGTGCTGACCGCCACGAACCCGACTCCCATCCCGGCGAACATCGCCCTGGCCTTCCCCGAAGCCCACGGCACCGGCGTGAACACCCTGATCGCGACCGGCCTCATCCTCTTCGTCGTGACCTTCGTGGTCAACGCGTTGGCGCGCTGGATCGTCGCACGCCGCGCCGAGTTCTCGGGAGCGAACTGACATGACCGTCCTCACCGCACCCGCCCCCGCGGCGACTCTCACTTCCGGCAAACTGCCGAAGTGGGCTCCGTGGGCCCTCCTCGCCGCATCCTTCGTGATCTCCTTCGCCGTGTTCGGCGTGGCGGCGATCGGAGCGGATCTCGCCGACTTCAACATCACCGGGGCCGCTGTCGTCGGCATCCTGCTCTACATGGTCCTGATCACGGTGATCTCCTCGATCGCCGAGAGCCGGCGCAAAGCCGTCGACAGGCTGATGACGGCACTCGTCGCCACCGCCTTCCTCATCGCGCTGCTGCCACTGGTATCACTGCTGTGGACCGTCGTCGCGAACGGGATCCAGCGCTTCGACGCCGAGTTCTTCAGCTTCTCGATGCGCAACGTCGTCGGCGACGGCGGCGGAATCGTGCACGCGATCTGGGGCACCCTCCTGATCACCCTCACGGCGACGGTCATCTCGGTGCCCGTGGGCCTGATGACGTCGATCTACCTGGTCGAGTACGGTCGGGGCAAGATCGCGAAGGCGATCACCTTCCTCGTGGACGTGATGACCGGAATCCCGTCGATCGTGGCCGGACTGTTCATCTACGCGGTGTTCGCCCTGCTCGTCCGCCCCGGCATCTCGATGGGCATGATGGGCGCGCTCGCCCTCGCTGTGCTGATGACGCCGGTCGTGGTCCGCGGAAGCGAGGAGCTTCTGAAGATCGTCCCCAACGAGTTGCGCGAGGCGTCGTATGCGCTGGGCGTGCCGAAATGGCTGACGATCCTCAAGGTCGTGCTGCCCACGTCGATCGCCGGCATCACGACCTCGGTCATGCTCGCCATCTCCCGCGTCATCGGCGAAACCGCACCTCTGCTGCTGACGGCCGGGTTCACGCAGAGCCTGAACACGAACATCTTCAACGGCCAGATGATGACCCTGCCGGTGTTCGCGTACAACCAGTACATGAACCAGGGCACCAACCCCGAGGCATCCCTCGATCGGGCCTGGGCCGCCGCCCTCACCCTGATCCTCATCGTCATGGTGCTGAACCTGCTCGCGCGCCTCATCGCGAAGTGGTTCTCCCCGAAGACCAACGGCCGCTGAGCCTCCCGACTCCATCCGTAAGGAAACAGAAGTGTCCAAGAGCATCGAAGTCAACGACCTCAACGTCTACTACAGCGACTTCCTCGCCGTGGAGGGCGTCTCCCTCGAGATCCAGCCGCGCAGCGTGACGGCCTTCATCGGTCCGTCCGGCTGCGGCAAGTCCACCTTCCTGCGCACGCTGAACCGCATGCACGAGGTCATCCCGGGCGCGCGCGTCAAGGGCGAGGTGCTGCTCGACGGCAAGGACCTGTACGGGCCCGGAGTCGACCCGGTGCTCGTGCGGCGTCAGGTCGGCATGGTCTTCCAGCGTCCGAACCCGTTCCCGACGATGTCGATCAAGGAGAACGTGCTCGCGGGTGTCAAGCTGAACAACGCCCGCATGTCCAAGAGCGATCAGGACGCACTCGTCGAGAAGTCGCTGATCGGTGCGAACCTGTGGAACGAGGTCAAGGACCGGCTCGACAAGCCCGGCTCCGGCCTGTCCGGCGGCCAGCAGCAGCGGCTCTGCATCGCCCGCGCGATCGCCGTCTCGCCCGAGGTGCTCCTGATGGACGAGCCGTGCTCCGCGCTCGACCCGATCTCCACCTACGCGATCGAGGAGCTGATCGGCGAGCTGAAGAACGAGTTCACGATCGTCATCGTCACGCACAACATGCAGCAGGCTTCACGCGTGTCCGACAAGACGGCCTTCTTCAACATCGCCGGCACCGGCAAGCCCGGCAAGCTCATCGAGTTCGACGACACCAAGGCGATCTTCACGACCCCGTCCGTGCAGGCCACCGAGGACTACGTCTCAGGTCGCTTCGGATAAGCAGGAACGCAGCGACGAGGTGGGGCGATCCATGCGGATCGCCCCACCTCGCTGCATGTGCGGCTATGCCGAGAGCATCCGCTCCCGCACCTCGCGCCGGAGAACCTTCCCGATCAGGGAGCGCGGCAGGTCATCGACAGCAGTGATGCGCTTGGGCACCTTGTAGGGAGTGAGCCGCGTCCGGCAGAAGTCCCGCAGGGCCCCCGCATCGAGTTCCGCGCCATCGCGGAGCACCACCGCCGCAGCGACATCCTCACCGCCGCTGGATCGCGGAAGGCCGATGACAGCGGCGGCGACCACGTCCGGATGTGCTTCCAGAGCGTCCTCGACCTCGCTGGGCGACACGTTGAAGCCGCCGGTGATGATGAGTTCCTTGAGCCGGTCGACGATGGTGACGAAGCCGTCCGCTGAGACCTCGGCGATGTCTCCCGTTCGCAACCAGCCGCCCGCGAGCAGCGTTGCGGCCGTGTCACCGGGGCGGCCCCAGTAACCCTGGAACACCTGCGGCCCGCGGATGAGCAACTCGCCTCGCTCACCGGCGGGCATATCGGCGGAGGGATCGGCAGGGTCGACGACCCGGATCTCCGTGCTCGGGAACGGCACCCCGACCGTGCCGGGGCGCCGGGTCCTGCCTATCGGGTTCCCGATCGCGACCGGCGAGCTCTCGGTCATCCCGTAGCCGTCCACGAGCAGTCCTCCTGTGGCCTCCTCCCAGCGCTCCACCGTCGCGACCGGCAGACTCATCGCACCCGAGATCGCGAACCGGACGGTCGTGAGGTCAAGCGTCCCGCGCGACGCCGCGCGGGCGAGCTGATCGTAGATCGGCGGCACGGCGGGGAGGAACGTGGGCGGACTCGTGCGCGTCGCGTCGGTCACCAGGTCGAGATCGAAAGCCGGGAACAGGACGAGCTTCGCGCCGATGCTCATCGCGAAGGTGAGGCAGAGCGTCATCCCGTAGGCGTGGAACAGCGGCAGCACCGCGTAGAAGGTCTCCTCGCCGTCGACCAATCCGGGCACCCAGGCGCGGCCCTGCATCGCATTGGCACGCAGGTTCGAGTGCGTGAGGATCGCACCCTTGGGGTCTCCGGTCGTGCCGCTCGTGTACTGCAGCAGAGCGGTGTCGCCGAGCACGGGACCGGGCGTTCGGCGGGAGAGCCGGCGATGATCGAGCAGCTTCTTCCAGGTCAGCGGATTGCGCGCCTTCGGCGTGCCCGTCAGCCTCCCTCTCGATGCGCGAGCCTTGGGCAGGGGCAGGCGCAGTGCCAGACGCTTGCCGAAGGGCAGCGCTGCGGTGATGTCGACGCTCACGATGCGGTCGAGCGTGAGATCTGCGGGGAAGCCGGCGACCGTGTCGAAGACCTTGTCCCATACGATCGCGAAGCGGGCGCCGTGATCCTCGAACTGATGCCGCAGCTCTCGTGCCGTGTAGAGCGGGTTGTGCTCGACCACGATCGCGCCGAGCCGCAGCGCTGCATAGAACGCCACGACGTGCTGAGGGCAGTTGGGCAGCACGAGCGCCACCCGATCCCCTTTCTCGACTCCGAGACGCCGGAGGCCCTCGGCCGCGCGCTCGATCTGCTCCCCGAGCTGGTGGTAGGTCGTGACCGCACCGAAGAACTCGAGAGCCGGTCGTCGCCCGTACGCCTTGACGCTCGCGAACATCATCTCCGGGAGTGTCTGCGTCGGCTCCGCGATATCGGCGGGGACTCCCTCCGCGTAGGAACTGAGCCATGGCCGGGATTCGTGCGGGTTGACGGGCATCTTCCCATCCTGCCGCGAACGACGCTCTTTGTCAGACGCGCGGCGAGGTCCGCCTAGTCGCGCGGCGAGAGGAGGTACTCGTTGAGCTCCGCCGTGAGGGCGTGATCCACCGGCAGCGGCGCGCCGTCGACGGCGGTGATCGGAGCGGCGAGCCGCACGCTCGACACCAGCCAGGCGGCGTCCGCTCGAGGCAGGTCGGACGCCTGCACCTGGGCGTATCCGACGTCGAAGCCTCGTGCGGCGAGGTGCTCGTAGACGCTGAGCTGCGTGGTGCCGTGCAGGATGCCTCCATTCGGCGCCGGGGTCACGAAGCGGTCGCCGAAGCGGAGGATGAGCGATGCGGTCGGCGCTTCGAGCACGAATCCGTCGCTGGAGAGGAAGATCGCATCATCGGCGCCGCGACGATGCGCCTCGCGCAAAGCGGCCATGTTCACCGCGTAGGAGAGTGTCTTCGCGCCCAGCAGCAGCCACGGCGCGCGCTCCGCGGCGCGCAGGTCGTAGCCGCGGTCGAGCGTGACGACGCTGATCCCCTGCTCGCGCGCCGCTGTGAAGTCGGATGCCGGCGCGGCCGTCACCCATGCCGTGGGTGTCGGGCCGTGCTCGACGCCGCGACTGAGGATGAGCTTGATGACCGATTCTCCGGCCGGGCACTGAGCCGCCGCTCGATCCACCGCCTCGCGCCACTGGGCGAGATGGGGAACGGGCAGGTCGCACAGCTGCGCCGAGTGGGCCAGGCGCTCCAGATGCGGCACCACCTCCTGCGCGTGGGCATCGATCACGCCGATCGACTCGAAGACGCCGTCTCCGCGCTGGGTGCTGAGTTCACCGACGCTGAGGGCCGGGGCTGCCGCATCCACCACCGTGAACGTGTCGCCGAAATCGGCCCGTTCCTCATCGGCGGCGACGGGATCGATCATCAGAGCGAAGCGCCAGTTCATGAGAATGAGCCTAGAGGTCGGGAATACCCGCCGCGGTATCGCGTTACAATTATTCGGCCGGGCCGCATAACCCCGGGCTCCAATTTTTGCCGCTTTGAGCGGCCTTCCGCCGAGAGGCGTTCTTGCGGCCCGGTCCTTCTTGTTTCAGCGTCGGCTTCACGCCAGCGCGCCGGACCGCCACAGGACGGCCGACGCCGCCAGATCCTGCGCGTAGCTGCTCAGCCTCAGCGCCCGCGTCGTGAGTTCACTCGCCCTCGCCGGCTCGGTCGACTCATAGTCGTCCGCCGTGTGCGTTGCACCGGATGCCTGCACCCGGCAGAACGCGGCGGCGCGGTCGAGCGCCACTGCGAAGTCGCCGCGGAACGCGCCGCGAAGGATCGTGTCGATGAGCGCGACGAGCTCGTCCGGGTTCGCCGGAACCGGGGCGCCCGCGATCACCGCATCCGCCGACAGCAGCTCGACGCGTCCGCGTTCGTAGAGCAGTGCCGCCGTCTGCGGGTCGCCGTGGATCGCGAGCTGGAGGAGATACAGCCGCCAGAGCGCGCCGGGAAGAGTGCGCGACGGCGCCTTCGACCAGAGCTCGGCGATCTCGTCGATGCCGTGCTCCGCCGTGAACGCCACCAGCCGCTCGGCGCTCACACCGCTCTCGTCGGCGCGAACGCGGGTGAGCAGAGCGGATGCGGTGGCGTGAGCCACCCTCGTCTCCTCGGCCGGGTCGTGGGTGCCGATGAGGTTGTCAAAGGCGCTGGTCGGACGACGCACGGGTCGGGAGTGCTGCTCGGGCATCGAACAAGGCTACCCGTGATGCACGGCGTCAGGCCGTCGGGATCACGATCACCGGATCGCTGGTCGGCTGTCCGGTCGGCGAACCGCCGGCCGGTTCGACGGTCACCGCGATGACGTCGCCCGCATGCATCTCGCCCTGCAGCGCCGCCGTCGCATCGCCGCTCTCGACGGCGAAGACGCCGGCGGAGACCGGCTTCTCTCCTCGGACGAACCAGAGCTCGTACGTCTCGTCGTTGCTCGTCGACTCGATGCCGTCGGTCACGAGCACGGCTGATCCCAGCGATGCCGACCAGTACGCCGTGGCCGTGCCCCCGGATTCGAGCTCGACGCTGGCGTGCTCGGCATCGTCGGCGGACCGGATCTGCTCGAGGGCGACGACCGCCGCTGGGCGGTTCAGCAGACCGTTGATGGCGACCGCACCGATCCCGACTCCCACCAGCAGCGCCAGGCACGCGGCGAGCGCGAGCATCGAGCGGCTCCAGCGACGCCCGAGCTGCGGCTTCTCCGCGGTCTCGGTCGGGTTCACCACAGACACCGCGCCTTGCGGAGTGTCCGCGATCTGTGCCAGCAACGATGCCCGGATGTGGTCCGGCGGCGTGGACGCGGGAGCGGCCTCGGCAAGGCTCGCGGCCGCCTCGGCATCCGCCTCGGCGATTCCCCCCCACTCGGGGTGAGCGACCAGAGCCTCGCGGAACCGCTTCTCGTCGTGAGGAGACAGCGCGTCGAAGGCGGCACCGGCCGCGAGCTCAGCGAACTCGTTCTCGTTCATGCCGTCACCCCCATCGCAGTACGGAGACGGGTGAGCCCGTCTCGCATCCGAGTCTTGATCGTTCCCAGCGGTGCTCCGATGAGCACCGATATCTCGTTCTGACTGTAGCCACCGAAATAGGCGAGGACGAGCGCTTCGCGTTGCGCCTCGGGGAGGCCGCCGAGCGCTGCCACCACCTTCTCGCCGTCCATCCCCAGCTCCACCTGCTCGGCCACGCTGTCATGGGCGACGCCGATATCGCGCAGCCCTGCTCGCACGTCGCGGTCGGCACTGGACTGCGATGCTCGCACCCGGTCGACGGCCCGACGATGTGCGATCGTCATCACCCACGTTCTTCCCTGTCCCTTGTTCGGAGCGAACCGGGATGCGGATTGCCAGATCTCGAGGAAGACCTCCTGCAGCACCTCTTCGCTCTGCGCGCGGTTCACGAGCACGCGGCGGATCAGGCCGAAGACGCGTGGAGAGAGCGTGTCGTACAGTTCGGCGAAGGCTCGCTGGTCGCCGTCGGCGGTGCGCAGGAGGAGCTCGGCGACAGCGTCGCCCGCCGTTCCGTCCTCCGGCACGTCCATTCCGTCGATGACCATCTCCCCCAGCATGCCGTACTTCCCCGCGATCGCGTGCGTGCGTCACCCGAATGTGAAGGAGTAGACCTCGAGGCGCTCGCGGGTGCTGAAGACACGGATGCACGGTGGATCTCAGGAAATCGAAGATTCCTCCCATCCGATCCGGGGCGGGCTCCGAACAGATGTCGACGCCACGGAGATGCCGTGGCTCGATCTCCGGAGGTAGAGAGATGTTCAGCACCAAGAAGAAGATCACCGCAGCTCTGTCGCTCGGCTTCGCCAGCGTTCTCGTGCTGTCGGGCTGTGCCATGGGCAACGACCCCGCCGATGAGTCGGCCGAGCCGAAGGCTCCGGAGACCTCGGAGGAGTCCGATGCTCCCGAGACGATGGACCCGGCAGCGAACCTCGTCGGTCCCGGCTGCGCCGCATACGCCGAAGCGGTTCCGGACGGCGCCGGCTCCGTGCAGGGCATGTCCCAGGACCCGGTCGCAGTCGCGGCATCCAACAACCCGCTGCTGAAGACGCTGGTCGCCGCGGTGAGCGGACAGCTCAACCCGGATGTGAACCTGGTCGACACTCTGAACGGCGACGAGTTCACCGTCTTCGCACCGGTCGACGAGGCCTTCGCGAAGATCGACCCCGCCACCATCGAGGCGCTCAAGACCGACAGCGCCACGCTGTCGTCGATCCTCACGTACCACGTCGTCCCGGGCCAGATCGAGCCGGCCGACATCGCCGGCACGCACACCACGGTTCAGGGTGCAGACCTCGAGGTCACCGGCAGCGGCGACGACTGGATGGTCAACGACGCCATGGTGATCTGCGGTGGAGTGCAGACCGCGAACGCCACCGTGTACCTGATCGACACGGTGCTGATGCCGCCCGCTCAGTAGCAGCGGGTCCGCCGAGTGGGGATTCTCGGCGACTGATCCTCGTGCGGATCGGGGGATCCGCGCCAGGATCGGACGTGGCCGCCGACGACATGTGTCGTCGGCGGCCACGTCTGTGGGCCCTGGATGAAGT
>NZ_PGGU01000023.1 GCF_002872075.1 Microbacterium aurantiacum
GACCCCGGCGGCCTACTCGCCGGGGTCCGCGTCGTCTGATGCCGGGTCTCTGGTGCCGAGACTCTGGTGCCGAGACTCTGGTGCCGAGCGCGGGTACTTGCCCGGGGCTGAACCTCGGGATCAGCGGCCGCGTGCGGCTTCGGACTCGAGATCGAGGAGGTACCTCTTGCGCTCCGGATGGGCGCCGTAGTGCCCCGGCGTACCGTCCGAACGCACGACCCGGTGCACCGGGACGATGATCGAGAACGGCGTGAGCCGGCATGCGGTGCCCACGGCGCGGGCGGCCCCGGGATGGCCGGCGACGATCGCCACCTCGCCGTAGCTCATGGTCTCGCCCCACGGGATCTCCGAGATGGCACGCAACGCGGCCAGGGAGAAGCCGTCGACGAGCCGCCAGTCCAGGCGGAGGTGCTCGTCGAACCGGACGGGCGCGCCCTCGAAGTAATCGTCGAGCAGGTGTGCGAGCTCATCGGCGGCGCCGGGGGATGCCTGCGGAACCTCGTGCAGCCGGCGGGAGACGTCCTCCAGCAGCCACGGAACCGAGGGGTCCTCGGACTCCGAGAGATCGAAACGCACGATGCCCTCCTCCGAGAACACCGCGAGCGCGTCGCCGAACGGTGTCGGTGCGAAGTCGTAGCGGAATGTCATGACCCCATACTGACCGGCGGAACGCGTCCCGGGGAGCTCCGAGCGCGGGGACGGGGACAACCTCCCGTCGGGCTGCCGCAGTGCAGGAAGAGTCCGGAGAGGCTGTTCAGCGGCATGAATCCGGGCGAAACCCGCCCGGGATACAGCTTCATCCTGGCTTGCGCGCCTAGGGTGTGTGGTGTGTGGCGACGTGAGGAAAAGTCTGCGGATGGTGCAGCGACGGAGGCCGCGGTGACTCTCGGCGAGCTGCACGGGTCGCCGACAGGCATCGATGTCGCGCACGCAGCCGAGGCCGAGCGCACCCGCCTGCGCGCGGAGGCCGCTGATCTCGGCGGACCGTCGCCGCTGATCACCTATCGCGACAGCCCCGAATCTGGGATCGACATCTCCAAGGCGCATCCGGGCAGCCTGCCGCAGTTCATCACCGGCAAGTCCACGCTGCTGTCGAACCTCTTCCGCGATGAGGTGGGATTGCGCACCGCTCGCCTCGCCGCCGAGCGGATCACAGCGAAGAACACCGAGCTGCGCACGGTGCGAGGGATCGAAGCCGTCCACCTCGCCGTGGGCGTCGCCCGCTGGCGGATCGGCGGAGCCGATTTCGCCGCCCCGGTGCTGCTGCGACCGCTCGCGATCCGGCGTCATCATTCCGACTTCGAGCTCAAGCTGCAGGGCGCCTTCGACGTCAACCCCGAACTCGTCCGGATCGCACGCGAGCACTTCGGCATCACCATCGACGCCGTATCCCTCGCTGCGCTCGCCTACGACGGCGGCATCTTCAAACCGCAGCCGGTGATCGACAGCCTGAGGGCGATCACCCGCACCATCGACACCTTCTCGGTGCAGCCCCGGCTCGTCGTCTCGACGTTCGCCGACGTCGGCGGCGCGATGGCCCGTGACAGCGGGAGCCTCGATTCGGCGGTGCTGAACGCTCTCGCAGGCCACGTCGACGATCGTGAGCAGGTCACCGCGCCGCGTGCCGAACCGCACTACACCGGGCCGGATGATCGCGCTCCGGCCTCGGACAATCTCCTGCTGGACGCGGATGCCGAGCAGGAAGCCGTGCTCTCGCGGATCGCGGCCGGTCACTCGCTGACCGTAGCGACGCTGCCCGGCACCGGCGGCACGCAGACCGTGATCAATGCTCTCGGTGAGCTGGTGCGCGGAGGCAAGCGCGTGCTGGTCGTATCGGCCCGCCGCTCGACGCTCGACGGCGTGCGGCATCGTCTGGCCGGTATCGGACTCGACAGTCTGGCGATCTCGCCGGCCAGCGTCCGCCGTGATCTGGTCCGGGCCATCGGCCGGAACGAGAAAGCCACCGCTCCGAAGGTCGGCGAAGTCGACGACGCCCTGATCCGGCTGCGCACGGTGCTGCGCGACTATCGGCTCGCCCTCACAGCCCCTGTTCCGGGCGTCAATGCCTCGGTGCTCGAGGCGACCAGACAGCTCACCCGCCTCGCCTCCCTGCCCACCCCTCCGTCCACGACGGCTCGGCTGGGATCGGAGGCCCTGCAGCGGCTCGCGGGGGACAGGAGCAGCGCGGCGGCGATGCTCGCCCAGGCGGCCCGCCTCGGAGAGTTCCGTTTCGGCCCGGACGACTCGCCGTGGTACGGCGTGGTCTTCGCCAGCACGGAGGCGGCGCGCGCAGCGCACGATCTGGCGTCGCGCCTGCATTCGGACAGCGTCCCCACGCTTCTCGAGCGCGGTTATGCGCTCATCGCGCAGACGCGCATGCGGCCGTTCTCGACCATCGACGAGCTGGGGGAGTACCTGCGTCTGCTGCAGGGCATCCGCGACTCACTCGATCGCTTCAGCCCGACCGTCTTCGAGCGCCCGCTCGGCGAGCTCATCCAGGCTCACGGCTCACGCCGGGATGCCCCCGGCATGTCCGGAGCGAACCGGCGCCGGCTGCGCCGCCTCGCCAAGGAGTACGTGCGCCCAGGGGTGCACGTCACCGAGATGCATGAGGCGCTGCTGCGCATCCAGACGCAGCGCACGCAATGGCAGCGCTGCGTCGATGCGGGCGTCGCTCCGGAGATCCCGCTCGGCCTCGCCGACGTGTACGTCGCCTGGCAGCGCGTCGAGGCGGAACTCGCCGAACTCGACGCGGCCCTGGGCCGGCGCGAGCCGCTCGCGTCGCTGCCCGTCGCGCGGCTCGTCCGGACGCTTGCGGGGCTCGCCGCCAAGTCGGATGTCTTCGACAACCTCGTCGAGCGATCGGAACTGCGGGAGCAGCTGGCGCTGCTCGGACTGGAGCCGCTGCTCGCCGAGCTCTCGGTGCGGCACGTGTCCGAGAAGCGAGTCGGCGATGAGCTCGAGTTCGCCTGGTGGCAGTCGCTCCTGGAGCGGGCGCTGCAGGACAACAGGGCGCTCCTCGGCGCGAACACGGCAGTGGTGGATCGGCTCGAACGCGACTACCGTCTCGTCGACGAGGCCCATGCGGCGATGTCAGGACCGCTGCTCGCGTGGCAGCTGGCCAGCCAGTGGAAGATCGCGATCGTCGACGAGCCGCAGGAGTCCCAGCACCTGCGTCGCGCGCTCACGCAGCCGGACGCCAGTACGGCGCAGATCGTCGCTTCCGCGCCGACGCTCGTCGACGTGCTCGCCCCGGCCTGGATCTCTTCGCCGTATCTTGTGCCGGAGATCCCGGACTCCGTGGAGTTCGACACAGTCCTGCTCGTGGATGCCGCCGCGATCAACCTCGCCGAGGCCGCTCCGGCGATCCGGCGTGCTCGTCAGGTCATAGCCTTCGGCGATCCGGTCACCCAGCGGCCGACCCCGTTCGACGTCGCGGTGGATCCGGGGGAGGACTGGGAGCACGAAGTCCCCTTCGACGACATCTCGGTGTTCGAGCGTCTCTCCGAGCTGCTGCCCGTGATGACCCTGACGCGCAGCTACCGTGCCGGCGGCGAAGACCTCGCCGAGCTCATCAACGACGCCTTCTACGGCGGAGAGATCGTGTCGCTGCCGTGGGCCGGTTCCTATCTCGGGCGCGGCAGCCTGACCGTCGACTACGTCGAACGCGGAGTCGGAGCACCCGACCCTGTCTCCGGCGCGGTGGAGAGTCCCGACGCCGAGGTCGCGCGGGTCGTCACGCTGGTCGTCGAGCATGCCGTGCACCGGCCGGCGGAGTCTCTCATGGTCGTCACGGCCAGCGCTCGCCATGCTGAGCGGGTGCGTGCCGCCGTCACGTCTGCATTCGCCGGTCGTTCGGATGTCTCGGACTTCGTCTCCCGCGACACCGCCGAGCCCTTCGCCGTGCTCACGCTGGAGGAGTCGGTCGCCGAGAGCCGCGATCGCGTGATCTTCTCGCTCGGATACGGCCTGACCAAGCATGGACGCGTCCTCAGCGATTTCGGGGACCTGTCCACTCCGGATGGCGAGCGTCTGCTCACCGTCGGGATGACGCGCGCGCGTCGCTCGATGGTGCTGGTGTCGTCGATCCGTCCGTCATCGTTCGACGACGGACGTCTCGAGCACGGTGCGGCGACCCTGATGTCGATCCTCGGCGGTCTGGCCACCCGTGGTCGCGAGGCCCGTCTGGAGGATCTCGCGGATCCCCTCACGCTCGCCCTCGCCCGGGAGCTGCGTCGTCTGGGCGCCTCGGTCGACGTGGACTACCGGGGCCTGCTTCCCCTGGTCGCCCAGCACCAGGGCAAGGCCGTCGTGATCGAGTCCGACCCGGAATCGCGCGGCGAATCCCTGCGTGAGACGCTGCGGCTGCGACCCCAGGTCCTGCGCCGGCTCGGCTGGCATTATGTCCGGGTGCATGCGTTCGATCTGTACAGCGATCCGGCCACGGCCGCGACGCGGATCGCCGCCATCCTCGGCATCTCCGCACAGGCGCCGCGGGCAGACACGGACACGCAGCCGCTCGATCTCGACCCGCGCGATGGGTGACGAGTCGCGACAGCGGATCGAACGGGTGCCCGGTTCGCGACGCGCCCGGCTCACCCCGGCGCCCGGGACCGACCCCGCGCCCGATGTCGCCACGGATTCCGCGAAGGATGCGGCGGCATCCGCCTCCCGTGCCTCGAAGGGACCGAACGACGAACGCCTGATCCAGGACATCCCCCCGCACTACTGAGCGGCAGATGCAGAGGCCCCCGGTCTCCCGAAGGAGCCGAGGGCCTGGACACGTCGCGCCGGACGGATCAGCTGGATGCAGCGCGCTTGCGCAGTGCGTCGCGGATCTCGATGAGCAGCTCCTGCTCGCTCGGCAGGGTCTCCTCCTCGACGGCCGGGTTCTTCGCGGCCTGACGCTCCTTGTACTTGTTCATCGGCACGACGAAGACGAAGTACACGACGATCGCGACGGCGAGGAAGCTGATGACGGCGCTGATCAGCTCGCCGACCGGGAATGTGACATCCTGCGCATAGATGCCCTTGACGGTGATGCCGACCTTGCCGGTCTCATCGGCATTGAAGAACAGGGAGACGAGCGGCGTGATGATCGCGGACACCACGGCGTTCACGATCGTGGTGAAGGCGCCGCCGATGACCACGGCGACGGCCAGGTCGATCACGTTGCCCTTGGTGATGAATTCCTTGAAACCCTGGAACATGGGAACCCCCGAAAAGATCGTGACCTCAGGAAGAGGCCGGAGCCGCCGCGGGCGCCGGCTTGGCGCTCGTCGACGATTCCGATTTCGATGATGCCGAAGCATCCTTCGATCCCCCGGCATTGCTGCGCGAGTCCGTGCGATAGAAGCCGGAGCCGTTGAACGTCACCCCGATCGACCCGTACTGCTTGCGGAGCGCTCCGCCGCATTCAGGACAGATGGTCAGCGCGTTCTCGGCGAAGCTCTGCACGGCGTCGAACTGGTGTCCGCACGATGTGCAGGCATAGGCATAGGTGGGCATGGTGTCCTCGCGGTTCAGTGTCGCGATGGCGACAGGTTCAGGGTCTGCGACGGGGTCACGACGCCGGTCACCGGCTGGTCGTGCACCTCCCGGGGCAGGGAGTCGAGTATCTCGGAATCATAGATGACGGCGTAGACCGGCGGGCACTTCTCCATCGAGCCGATGGTCTTGTCGAAGTATCCGCGTCCCCAGCCCAGTCGCATGCCGGTGCGGTCGACGGCCGCAGCGGGGATGATCATCAGGTCGACGTCGTTCACGGCGATCGGGCCGAGAACCTCGCCGGACGGCTCGGGCAGGCCGAACAGGCCCTCGGCGATCTCGCCCTCGTCGGTCGCGACCGCCCAGTCCAGCAATCCGTCGGCTCGCGTCACGGGAAGCAGCACGCGGATGCCGCGCCGCACCGCCCGAGCGACGAAATCCCGGGTTCCCGGCTCGTTGGTCGTCGAGAGGAAGCAGGAGATGGCGCGCGCGTCGTGTGCGTCGACGAGCGCGTCGAGGCGCTCGCCGATCGCGGATGCCGCGGCCTCGCGCTGGGCGTCCGAGAGGAGCTGGCGCCGCTCGCGGAGGTCCGCACGCAATGCCCTCTTGGCGTGCTCGACGTCATTCGACATGCCTCCGAGTCTACGCGGCGGTCCCGCTAGGCTGAGTGGATGCGAGACCACAAGATGAAGGCAGTCATTCCCGCCGCGGGCCTCGGAACACGATTCCTCCCCGCCACGAAGGCGATGCCGAAGGAGATGCTTCCCGTCGTCGACAAGCCGGCGATCCAGTACGTCGTCGAAGAGGCGGCGGATGCCGGCATCCACGACATCCTCATCATCATCGGGCGCAACAAGAACGCCATCTCCAACCATTTCGATGCGGTCCCCGAGCTCGAGGTGAAGCTGCTGGAGAAGGGCGACACCGGACGGCTCGAGCGCGTGATGAAGTCGAGCGACCTCGCCGACATCCATTTCGTCCGTCAGGGCGAGCCCAAGGGTCTCGGACACGCCGTGCTCCGTGCGCGCAGTCATGTCGGTGACAACTCCTTCGCGGTCCTCCTCGGCGACGACCTCATCGACGAGCGCGACCCGCTGCTCACCACGATGATCGAAGAGCACGAGCGCACCGGCGCTGCCGTCATCGCGTTGATGGAGGTCGATCCCGCCAGCATCCAGATGTACGGTGCGGCCGCGGTCGAGGCCATCGAGGGCAGCGACGCCGTGCGCGTCACCGGCCTCGTCGAGAAGCCCGCTCCGGAGGATGCGCCGTCGAACCTCGCGATCATCGGCCGCTACATCCTGCCGGCATCCGTGTTCGAGATCCTCGAGCGCACCGAACCGGGCAAGGGCGGCGAGATCCAGCTCACCGATGCGCTGCAGGAGCTCGCAGCCGACCCGGACGGCCCCGGCGTCGTCGGTGTCGTCTTCCGAGGCCGTCGCTACGACACGGGGGACCGTGTCGACTACATCAAGGCGATCGTTCAGCTCGCGTCCGACCGGGAAGACCTCGGGCCGGAGCTGCGGCCGTGGCTCAAGGAATTCGCGGAACGCCTCTAGGCGGTTCACCGAGGTCGTGCTGATGTGCTGATGGATCTGGCGGTGGGGATGCGGCACGGTCCGGTCGAACTGCGTCTCGTGCGCACGCGCGACGCACGCGCTCTGCAGCATGAGCTGCTCAGCAACCGCTCATGGTTGCAGCCGTGGGAGGCGACGATCCCCTATGGGGCCGTGTCGTTCGACATGCGGCTCAGCATCCGCCGCCTGCTTCAGCAGTACCGCGATGGAGCCGGATACCCCTTCGTCATGGTGCATGAAGGGCAGATCGCCGGTCAGCTGAACGTGTGGGGCATCGCTCGCGGCTCGCTGGCGTCGGCGACGATCGGATACTGGGTCAGCGAGAGGTTCGCAGGCAAGGGGATCACACCGACCGCGGTGGCGCTGGCGACGGACGCCTGCTTCACCGAGTTCGGTCTGCACCGGATGGAGATCTGCATCCGTCCGGAGAACGTCGCCAGCCTCCGGGTGGTCCAGAAGCTCGGCTTCCGCTACGAGGGGCTGCGCCGGCGTTTCATCCATATCGACGGCGACTGGCGGGACCACTACGCGTTCGCCCTCACCCGTGAGGACGTACCGCAGGGCGTCCTGGCCCGATGGCTGAACGGGCAGGTGCCACCCGACGCGGCGACGATCCCGCCCTCGGACCGCCTGGCGCGCTGAGCGGCGACGGGGCGCCCAGCGTCGACACGCGCGTTTCCGGCCGCGACACGCGCCGCCGCTGACCGGGCAGGCGGGGTCCGGTCGCTTACCGTTGACGATATGGACGGGCCGGTGCTGAGCGGGGGAGTGATCGTGCTCGTCGCCGTGCTCCTGTGGATGCTCTATCTGCTGCCCTCCTGGCGCGGTCGCTTCCAGTACAACGCGGCCGAACGCAACGCCGTGCGCCTGAACCAGGCGCTGCGCGTGCTCGCTGAGACGAGTGAGACACCGGGCGAGGTGCGGCTCGAGCTGAATGCACGCACGGCGCTCGCGCAGCAGAAGCTCGCGAAGCGGGTGCAGGCGGAGAAGGAGACGGCGGAGCTCGAGGAGCTTCGCCGCGAACTCGCGGCCACACGCGCCGATCCCGTCGTACGCCAGGCTCGTGCCCGGCGGCGGGTCCGCGCGACCGGGACGTCAGCCCTCGTCGTCGGCGTGGCACTCCTCGCGCTCGGGGTCTGGCAGATCGCCTCGAGCGGGGCTTCGACGCTGCTCTGGGTCGGTGGCGGCATCGTCGTGGTGACGGGCTTCATGCTCCAGCGGATGGCTGCCGTCGCAGCACGCGCGGCCCGGCGGTCAGTACCGAAGCCGGTCGCTGCAGCGCCCCGCGTTGCTCCGCCGCTGCATGATCAGGGACGCGCGAGCTGGACGCCGCGGCCGCTGCCTGAGCCACTGGTGTCGGTCGCGGGTTCGCGTGCCCAGGTGGCTCGCGCCGAGCTGGACGCGCAGGACGAACGCCGCAAGGCGGCTCGACTGGCTGAACTCCGGGAGCGGGCCGAGCGCATGGCAGAACCTGCCCCGCCGCAGATCCCCGCGGCGACCTCTCCTTATGCCCGGATGGGCTTCGTCGACGACGCCGAGATCGAAGCGCATGTCCGCGAGATGCTCTCGCGTCGAGCGGCCGGCTGAGTCGATTCTCGGTCCCGTCGCGGCGTGATAACGTAGTTGACGTTCGCACGGGCCTATGGCGCAGTTGGTAGCGCGCCTCGTTCGCATCGAGGAGGTCAGGGGTTCGAATCCCCTTAGGTCCACACTGTGTTGAGACAGTGAGAAGAGGCTCCGCTCCGGCGGGGCCTTTTCTGTATCCGCAGGTCCCATCCGCCCGGGCCCACGGCGCCTGCGGGACGTGAACCAGGCGCGACACGCCCGGCGGTCCACGGTGATTTGCCCAAACCCCGGGATCCGCGTAACTTATTACTTGTTCGCCCCACAGGGAAGCGGAGAGGCCGAGAGCCTTACCCCCCTCAAGCGGAGAACCACCTCCACCAAGATCCTCTCTCGGAGAAGATCGGGACTTCACTTCTGTCCAAGTTGGAGCATCCACCCCGGCTGCTGTCGAATTGACAAGCTCGCCGGAACGGATAAGCTAGTGAAGTTGCCTCGGCGCCTTGAGCGCCGGACAGCAGATCTGGTTCTGAGCCGCTCGGCGAGTCGATTTGACAGGCCGAACAGCGAAGATAAGATTGAGAAGTTGCCCTTCGGGCCTGGTTGTGATGACTGGGTCGGGGGAGCGTCCGATCCTTGAGAACTCAACAGCGTGCACTTGTCAAATGCCAAATTATCCTCGTCTCCACTTTATGTGGGGGTGAGAATTCCTTTGGATCAAAGACCAATCCCCTTTGTTGGGGGTTGGCATTCGGATGAAGTCAGCAATGAATTTGTCTCTTTGGTCGGTATCAAACTCGCTGCGTCACCGT
>NZ_PGGU01000024.1 GCF_002872075.1 Microbacterium aurantiacum
CGGGACACCGGGCCCGGCCGGGGGCGTGCAGACGCAGCCCCCGGCCGGGCGGCCGCCCGCTTCCCCTTCGACGATGCCGTCGCCTCGGCGCCGCGGCATCGGCTGGGGAGCGCGTGCCGAACTGATGATCCTGATCGGCCCTGCCCTGATCGTCTTCGTCGCCTTCGTCATCCTCCCCGTCGTCCTCGCCGCGTACTACGGATTCTTCAGCTGGTCCGGTTTCGGGACGCCGACCGACTTCGTCGGATTCCGCAACTACATCACGATCCTCAGCGACCCGGCCTTCCACGAGGCGCTCGGCCACAACCTGTTCATCCTGGTGATGTCACTGGTCCTGCAGGGGCCGATCGCCCTGGTCTTCGCCCTGCTGCTGAACCGCAAGCTGCGGTTCCAGTCGGTCATCCGGGTGCTGATCTTCGTGCCCTACGTGATCTCCGAGGTCGTCGTCGGCATCGGCTGGAGCCTCATGCTGCAGTCCGAGGGCGCCGTCAACGGCCTGCTCGCGAAGATCGGACTGGCGAACCTGCAGGCGGACTGGCTGTCCGACCCGGCGCTCGCGATCTGGACCCTGATGCTGATCATCACCTGGAAGTACATCGGCTTCGCCGTGATCCTGTTCCTCGCAGGCCTCCAGGGCATCCCCGATGAACTCTCCGAGGCCGCGGCCATCGACGGCGCGTCGTACTGGCAGGTCCAGCGCCTCATCGTGCTGCCGCTGCTGGGGCCGACGATCCGCATCTGGGCGTTCCTGTCGGTCATCGGCTCCCTGCAGCTGTTCGATCTGGTCTGGATCATCTGGGGCCAGTACGTCTCGTCGACGGCGGGGACCTCGACGATGGCGACCTACATGGTGGCCAACGGCCGCGGCGCGGGAAGCTTCGGATACGGCAGCGCCGTCGCCGTCGTCCTCTTCCTCATCTCGCTCGCCATCGCGCTGATCTACCAGCGCCTCGTGCTGCGCCGCGACACCGCGGGCGCACTGACCGAGAAACCGAACACGACAGCGGAAGCGACGTCATGATGGCCACCGCACTCATCCTCACGTCCGAGCCACGAGCGCGATACGCCCCCAGCCGTCGCCGCGGCAGCACGTTCCTCATCTACTTCGCGGCGCTGCTGCTGATCGGGCTGATGCTGGCGCCGGTCCTGTACACCGTGATCGGCGGCTTCCGCACGAACTCCGACATCACCGTCGATCCGTCGGGGCTGCCGTCGGTGTGGCGCTGGGAGAACTTCGTCGATGTGCTCGCCAACGGCGCCTTCTGGCGGCAGGTCCTCAACTCCACGATCGCCGCCGGGACCACGACCGCGGTGGTCGTCGCCCTCGGCCTGATGGCGGCCTTCGCGCTCTCGCGATACTCCTTCCGCGGGCGCGGCGCGCTGTTCGCACTGTTCACGGCCGGGCTGATGTTCCCGATGACGGTGGCGATCACGCCGCTCTACATCCTGGTGCGCAACCTCGGCCTGGCGAACTCCCTCGCCGGGGTCATCATCCCGCAGATCGCGTTCGCACTCCCCGTGACGATCATCATCCTGGTGCCGTTCCTGGCGGCGATTCCGAACGAACTCCAGGAGGCCGCGTCGATAGACGGATGCAGCCGCCTCGGGTTCTTCTGGCGGATGGTCATCCCGCTGGCCGTCCCCGGAGTCATCACCGTCGGCATCCTGGCGTTCATCGGCAGCTGGAACAGCTACATGCTCCCGTTGTTCCTCCTCAGCGACGACCAGCTGTACACGCTGCCATTGGGAACGCAGGCGTTCGCGTCGCAGTATTCGGTCGACACCGCGAAGGTCCTCGCCTTCACGTCGCTGTCGATGATCCCGGCGCTGGTGTTCTTCAGCCTGTTCGAGCGACGCATCGTCGGCGGACTCACCGGTGCGGTCAAAGGCTGACGCCGGCCTCGCGGCCGAACAACACGCAACAGAGCAGAGCTCAGAGCAAAGAAGAGAGACGAACGTGCTGCAGCAGACCCCGCGCCCCTTCTCCGCGCGCGTCCAGGCGCTCCTCGCCCGGATGACCCTCGAAGAGAAGCAGGCGCAACTCGTGGGCTACTGGGTCGACCAGGGCGACGAGGTCGTGGCTCCCATGTCGGGCGAGAAGAAGACCTCCACGCGGTACGAGGAGGCCACGTCCGACGGACTCGGTCATCTGACGCGGGTGTACGGAACCCGCCCGGTCGATCCGCTCGAACGGGCGAGATGGCTGTGGCGGGAGCAGCGGCGGCTGCAGCAGGAGACCCGGCTCGGCATCCCGGCGCTGGTCCACGAGGAGTGCCTGACAGGGCTCGCCGCATGGCAGGCCGCGACCTTCCCGACCCCGCTGGCATGGGGCGCCTCCTTCGACCCCGAGCTCGTGGAGGAGATGGGGCGCGCGATCGGAACCTCGATGCGAGCGCTCGGGATCCACCAGGGCCTCGCTCCGGTGCTCGACGTGATCCGCGACCCCCGGTGGGGCAGGGTCGACGAGTGCATCTCGGAGGACCCTCTGGTCGTCGGCGTGCTCGGCACCGCCTACGTCCGCGGTCTGCAGTCCGAGGGGGTGCACGCCACGCTCAAGCACTTCGTCGGCTACTCCGCCTCGCAGGCCGGGCGCAACCACGCCCCGGTGCACATCGGCCGCCGAGAGATCGAGGACGTCCTGCTGCCGCCGTTCGAGATGGCGGTGCGCGAAGGCGGAGCACGCAGCGTGATGAACTCCTATACGGACATCGACGGCGTCCCGGTCGCCGCTGATCCCTTCTACCTCGACGAGATCCTCCGGGAACGCTGGGGCTTCGACGGTGTGGTCGTGTCGGACTACTTCGCCGTGGACTTCCTGCGCAGCATGCACCGTGTGGCCGCCGATGCGCCGGAAGCCGCGCGCCTCGCGATCACCGCCGGGATCGACATCGAGCTGCCCTCGCCCGACGCCTACACGACACTCGCCGACCAGGTGCGCAACGGCTCGCTCCCGCAGCACATCCTGCACCGGGCCGCCGGGCGGGTCCTCGCACAGAAGGAGGAACTCGGCCTGCTCGACGCCGACTTCACCGGCGAGCCCGCGGGCATCGATCTCGACCCGCCCGGGCACCGCGACATCGCCCGCCGGCTCGCCGAGGAATCGGTGGTGCTCCTCAGCAACGACGGCATCCTCCCGCTCGACCCGTCGTCGCCGCATCGCATCGCCGTGCTCGGTCCCAACGCCGACAGCACCGAGGCCCTGATGGGGTGCTACTCGTTCGTCAACCACGTCCTCGCGCACCACCCGGGCACTCCCGCGGGGATCGCCCTGCCCACGGTGCTGGAGTCGTTGCGTGCGGAGTTCCCGGGTGCCGAGATCACCCACGCCCCCGGATGCGAGGTCGAGTCGCCGGATCGCGGTCTCCTCGCGGCAGCAGTCGCACAGGCCGAAGAGGCCGACATCGCGATCGTGGTCGTCGGCGACCGAGCAGGGCTCTTCGGGCGCGGCACGGTCGGAGAGGGCAACGACGTCGAGTCCCTCGAGCTTCCGGGGATCCAGCGGGAACTCGTCGAAGCCGTCGTCGCGACGGGAACGCCCGTGATCCTGGTGGCGCTGACCGGTCGGCCGTACGCGCTGGAGTGGGCTCTGCCCGCGCTGAGCGCGGGCGGAGGCGTGCTCACCGGCCTCGGCGCGGTGAACTCCCCCGCTCCGGCGACCGAGGCCGAGGCCGGCGACGCCGCGCGGCCGGCGGCAGCGTTCCAGGCGTTCTTCCCCGGCGAGGAGGGAGGTCCGGCGATCGCCGCCCTGCTGAGCGGTCGGGTCTCACCGTCCGGTCGACTTCCCGTCTCGCTTCCGCGGTCCGCCGGCGCGCAACCGTACTCCTACCTGCGCCCGGTGCTCGGCGGCCGGACCGATGTGACCAGCGCGGATTCCACTCCGGTGCGGCCCTTCGGGTTCGGCTTGGGGTATACCTCCTTCGCGCACGAACAGCTGACGGTCGATGCATCCGTCCCGGCCGGCACGGTCTTCCACGCGTCGGTGATCGTGCGCAACACCGGTACAAGGGACGGCGTCGACGTGGTGCAGCTCTACGCGCACGACGAGATCGCGAGCGTGACCCGGCCACTGGCGCAGCTCGTCGCCTTCCAGCGGGTCGCTCTTGCCGCAGGCGCGAGCCAGGTCGTGCGGTTCGAGGTGCCCAGCGAGCGCCTCTCCTTCACCGGCATCGACGGCAACCGCCGGATAGAGCCGGGGCGCATCCGGCTGTGGGTCGGCCCTTCCTGCGACGACGAGGAGACGGTCGCCACGATGGAGATCGTGTCCTCCGACGATCCACTCAGTCCGTGACGGCGTGGATGAAACCGGCGATGTGCTCCTGCAGCCGGAGGATCCGCAGATCACGGGCGGTCTCACGGTCGAAACCCTCGTAGGCGAGCGGCGGGAGTCGTCGCACGTTCGCTGAGCACCCGAAGTTCGCACAGACGAGAGTGCCGATGCTGTCCCCCTTGCGTCCGGCGGCACCCGCCTTCCGCGCGGCGAAGAGCTGTACGTCATTGCGGAGAGTGACGTCCTCGCACCAGGAGCACTGTGCGCGCGCCACCACGCGCTGCTCGGCCTGCTGCAGGAGGATGCCGGCGAGCCCGCTGCCTGTTTCGGCGACCACGTAGGCACGCCGTGGGAACTTCGGATCCGACCATCCGAGGAAGTCGAGGTGCTCGAAGTCGAGATCGGCGAGACCGGGAGGCAGGTTGAGGTCGGAGACCTCCTTGCGGGAGGCGTTGCGGAAGCTGGCGCGGATGTCGCGCTCGGTCACGGGAGACATGGGGATCCATTCGGAAATGGCGCGCACCGCAGATCTGGGCGCGCGCGGGTGTGTGGTCAGAGAGGCACGCAGAAGACGTGCGATCGGGCGGCGCCACGGGCGCCGAACTCGGAGGCGACGAGGTCAGCCTCTGCGGCCGGCGCTGATGGCGCCGACGACCTCCGATCGCCCTGAGGGCACTCTGCTCATGATGGACACGCCCGAGATCTTACCCGCCGGGCTTGTGAACGCTGTGTGTCGTTCCGTGTCGCCTCGGGTTCCGCATCGGCCGGTCGCGACCTAATCTTGCCGGAACGCCGACCCCGAAGGAGACCAACCGTGTCCACGCCGCTGAACCGCATTTCGCCCCTCCAGGTGCGTGAGCGTGCAGCGTGCATGTGCGAGCACGGCGACGTCTGCACCTCGTTGGCACCGGGCCACGCCCTGCACCTGATCCAGGCGCGACTCGCGTCGGCGACGCCCGCCGACTGGGTCGACGGCATCGTGGAGTCGGCGGATGCCGTGTCCGGCGACCTCGTCGTGCGTACGCTCGACGGCCAGGCCCGCGCGCTCTGGAACGCCTCCGGCGCCGCGCTGGAAGCAGCGCCGGGCACCCCCGTCGCCCTTCACTCGCGGTACGGCGTGCTGGCGGTCGGCCGCGTTCAGTTCAACGTCGCCGCGGCCTGAGCCGCACTCTGGGTCCCTGAGGCGCCTGCGGGTCAGACCGCGATCATCATGTCCTTCATCGCCATGCACGCCTCCATGCAGGCCTGGCAGGCCTGAGCGCACATCCTGCAGACGTCGCTGTGGTCGGCGTGCTTCATGCACTCGTCCATGCACACCTGGCACATCGCGATGCAGGCGTTCAGCATCGCCATCATCGAGGCCGGCGTCATCCCCTGCATCCGCATCATGGAGCGCATCATCGTGTTGCACATGTCGGCGCAGTTCATGCATGCGGGCGAGCAGTCCATCATCTGCGTCGAGCACACGGTACAGGCCTGCTCGCAGGCGGAGCAGGCGTCCATGCACGCCTGCATCACCGACATGTCCATCATGTCCATACCGGGCATCGACATCATGTCCTTGGACATGGCGTTCATCATCATCGAGTCCATCGCACACCGCTTCCGTCGCCGGCTTCCGCCGAGTCCTGCGCGGGCAGGGGCACCCGCCTGACGCCAGGCTAGTCCTCGAGATGCCCGGCGTCGACGCTCAATTCGGTTGCCATGCTCTCGCGCCGATGTCAATGCCTTGGTGAAGTTCGAGAGGCGGTGCGAGGGTGGCACCTCCACCGAATCTACGAATGAGAGGAAGAGGACATGGGACTCGACGACAAGATCAAGAACACCGCCGAAGAGATGACCGGAAAGGTCAAGGAGGGTGTCGGAAAGGCCACCGACAACGAGGACCTGGAAGCCGAAGGAAAGCTCGATCAGGCCAAGGCAGACGCGAAGCAGGCCGGCGAGCACGTCAAGGATGCCGCCAAGCATGCCGGAGACAGCGTCCGCGACGGCTTCAAGGACTAAGAGAAAGGGCCCGCCTCCCAGCGGGCCCTTTCTTCTCCTGTCGTCAGAGGCTTCGGCTGCCGCTGATCGCCCGGATGATCCAGGCGATCACTGCGATGGCCAGCAGTACCAGGCCGACCCACAGGAGGAACTGGAGCGATTGCACCAGCCCGCCGGTGATCGCGAGGATCACAGCGATGACGACGACGACGATCAACAGAATGTTCATCGGATTCCCTTTCTGCCGGGGGCGCCGCGCGCCCGTGAGCGGTGAACTCACCGTAGTGACGGCGACGCGGTCCCCAGCAGGGGGTTGACTCGGGGGTCATGAGGTGCCCTGGGAAAGGAGAGGGGTCATGCCAGGACGACGGAACGCATCCCTGAAGGACCCGGAGCTGTACGAGGAGCTCCGCGACGACGGCGCCTCCAAGGAGAAGGCCGCGCGGATCTCGAACGCGGCCGCCAAGGAAGGCCGCAGCGCGGTGGGCCGCCGGGGTGGCGAGCACGGCGACTACGACGACTGGACGGTCGACGAGTTGCGCAAGCGGGCGAAGGAGCTGGGCCTGACCGGCTACAGCGGCAAGCGGAAGTCAGAGTTGATCTCCGCATTGAGAAACCACTGAGACGGACCATGGCCAGGTTCGGCGTGGAGGAGGAGTTCGTCCTCCTCGACGAGGAATCACTGGTCCCGCTCGCACTCGGCGATGCGACCAGGAAGCGCATCACCGATGAGATCGCTCTCGGCACGGTGACGTCCGAGTACCTCACCTGCCAGCTCGAGTGCATCACGGATCCGGTCATGACGATGCCGGATGCCGAGCGGCAGCTGCGCCACCTCCGCGGTCTGCTCGGCGCCCACGCCGCAGCACAGTCCGCCATCGCCGCCGCATCCGGAACCCCCTTCGCCTCGACGCGCACATCCGCCGTCTCCCCGTCCCCTCACTACGACGACGTCGCCGCACATCTGGCGCACCTCACCCGGGAGCACGAGGTGAACGGCCTCCACGTGCACGTCGAGGTGAACGACGACGAGGAGCGGGTTCGGGCGCTCAATCGGGTGCGCGGCTGGCTGCCCGTGCTTCTCGCCCTCAGCGGCAACAGCCCGTTCGTCGGCGGACTGAACTCCGGTTTCGCCAGCTGGCGCAGCATCGTGATCCGGCGGCTGCCCTCGTCGTGGTGTCCGCCTCGATTCCACGACCTCGACGACTACCGTGCGCACGTGGCGCAGCTGGTCGATCTGAAGGTGGTGCCGGAGGCCGCGTCCCTCGCGTGGGCGGTGCGCCTGTCCGAGCGCTTCCCGACCGTGGAGGTGCGGGTGTTCGACGCCCAGCTCCTGCCGGAGGAGACCCTGTTCGCCGCGGCGCTCAGCCGCGCGATCGTGCTGACCGACGAGCGGGTCTCGGTCGGCGAGCTCGACGGGATCGACGCGTCACTCTGGATGGCGGCACGCAGCGGCATGGACGCGCGCGTCATCGATCCCACCACCGGGGCGGTGGCCGATGCGTGGCAGGTCACCGGGCGGATGCTGGACTCGATACGCCGCGTCCTCGCGGAGCTCGGCGACGAGGATCTCGTGGACGAGCACCTCGAGCGGATCCGCCGTCACGGAACCGGAGCCCAGCGGCAGTCGCGGGCGTTCGACCGTGATGGAGTCGCCGGTCTGCGCCGGCTCTACCGCGAGGGCACTCCGGTTCTCCCCGCCTGACGGCGGTGCGGGATCCGCGACCGCGACCCCGGGCGTCCTCGCCCGGGAGTAGGGTCAGCGCGTGACATCCTTCGCTCCGCTCCATCGACTCGTGATCGTGATCGCGGTCCTCGCCTCTTTCGTGACGTTCCTGGACGGCACCGTCGTCACCGTCGCACTCCCGGCGATCAGCCGCGAGCTCGGCGGCGGGATCACCACCCAGCAATGGGTCGTCGACGCGTACCTGATCACGCTCAGCGCCCTGATCCTGCTGGCCGGCTCGGTATCGGATGCGTACGGCCGTGTCGTCGTGATGCGCGTCGGGCTCATCGCCTTCGGCATCGCCTCCGTCGCGGTCGCGGTCGCGCCTGACCCGCTCATCCTCATCATCGCCCGGGCGCTCCAGGGCGCGGCCGGAGCCCTTCTGGTGCCGAGCTCTCTGGCGCTGATCACGGCGACGATGCGCGCCGAGGTGCAGTCGCGTGCGATCGGCGTGTGGACGGCGTTCACGACAGCCGCGATGCTCGTGGGCCCGCTCCTCGGCGGGCTGTTCGTCGACTTCCTCTCCTGGCGCTTCGTCTTCCTGATCAACGTGATCCCGATCGGCATCACGCTGCTGCTCCTGACGCGACTGGACCTGCCACAGCATCCGCGCGGGATCCGGGTCGACTGGTGGAGCGGCGCCCTGTGCGCGGTCGGCCTCGGCGCCGTGGTCTTCGCGCTCATCGAGCAGCCGAACCTCGGCTGGCAGTCCCCGGCGATCTGGATCCCCGGGGTGCTCGGCGCCGCGTTGTTCGCTCTCTTCCTGATTCGTCAGCACCGTTCGCCTTCTCCCCTCATGCCGCTGTCGCTGTTCCGCGTACGCAATTTCGGATGGGGAAACCTGGCCACGCTGTTCGTCTACGCGGCGCTCGCGCTCAACGGATTCGTCATCGGGGTCTACCTGCAGCAGGGCGCGGGGCTGAGTGCGACGGCGGCGGGCCTCGCCAGCCTGCCGCTGACCATCCTGATGATCCTGCTCAGTTCGCGCGCCGGCGCGTGGGCGGGACGGCTCGGACCGCGGATCTTCATGACGGGCGGGCCTCTGCTGATGGCTGCCGGTGCGCTGCTGCTGCTCACCGTCGCCTCGGACTTCGACTACTGGTGGCAGGTGCTCCCCGCGATGGTCGTGATGGGTCTCGGTCTGTCGCTCACCGTCGCGCCTCTCACCTCGGCGATCCTCGGCGCCATCGACGAGACCCGCTCGGGGATCGCATCGGCGGTGAACAACGCTGTGGCCAGGGTCGCCGGACTTCTCGTGGTCGCATTGCTGTCGACCATCGTGGGCGGCGCGCTCGATCTCGACGGCTTCCACAATGCGGCGTGGGTGACGGCGGCACTCCTGGCACTCGGCGGCATCGTGTCGTGGATCGGCATCCGCCGCAATCCTGTGGAGGCGGCGGATTCCGACCAGGCGGACGCGCGCGCTTGACTTCGACGGCTGCGGGTCGGGATGATGGGTCCGGGACCTTCGTGGGAGCGCTCCCACGCCCGTCCCGATGTCGACGAAGAAGCGACACCGACCCCGGAAGGAACCGATGCAGATTCCCCTCCTCATGCGCCGGGCGGCTGTCGCCGCCATCGCCATGATCACGATGACGACCCTCGCCGCAGCGCCCGCGCACGGCGCGAACGATCTCCTCGACCCGGATGCCGATCTCTGGACCAACCCGCAGAGCACGACAGTGCAAGCTGCCGGTTCGCTCGCCGGAGACGCACGCGACGATGCTCTGCTGCTCGCCTCCTTCCCCAGTGCCTCGTGGGTTACGGGCGGCACGCCGAACGAAGTGAAGCGCGACGTCAAGCGACTCGTCTCGGGCGCGCACGCCTCCGACGAGGTGCCCGTCATCGTGGCCTACAACCTGCCGTTCCGCGACTGCGCACAGTACTCGGCCGGCGGCGCGACGTCTCTCGGCGCGTACACCGACTGGATCGACGGCTTCGCCAAGGGCATCGGGAACAAGGACGCCGTGGTCATCCTCGAGCCCGACGGTCTCGGCATCATTCCGTGGCACACCACGGCGACCGGCGAACTCGAGTGGTGCCGTCCGGCGGAAGCCGACTCCACGACCGCGGCATCCGAGCGTTACGAGATGCTCAACTACGCGGTCGACGCCTTCGACGCCCTGCCGAACACCGCCGTCTACCTCGACGGCACGCTTTCGGCGTGGCTCAACGTGGGCGACATCTCCGATCGTCTGATCAAAGCCGGCGTGGAACGCGCAGACGGCTTCTTCCTGAACGTCTCGAACTACGCGTCCACCGAACGCCAGCGCAAGTACGGCACCTGGATCTCCGACTGCATCAACCTCAGCGTGAACTCGTCCTGGGAACCCACCTCGTGCGCGAACCAGTTCTCCCCGGCCGACTACGACGACTTCAGCACCTGGACCCGGACCGACGCCGCCTACGACCGGGCATATGCCGACACCGGCGTGACCCGCGATGCCGCAACGCAACCGCACTTCGTGATCGACACGAGCCGCAACGGTCTCGGCACCTGGACACCCGCCGAGGTGTACCCCGACCCTCAGGTCTGGTGCAACCCGCCGGACCGCGGTCTCGGCGAGCGCCCGACGACCGCAACCGGAGATGAGCTCATCGATGCGCTGCTGTGGATCAAGGTCCCCGGCGAGTCCGACGGCGAGTGCTACCGCGGAACCGGTGGCCCCGAGGACCCCGCCCGCGGAGGAATCGATCCCGCGGCCGGCCAGTGGTTCGCCGAGATGGCCGACGAACTCATCGACAACGCGGTACCGGCGATCACGCCGTGACCGCACGGCGCCGCTCCGGAGGTCGGCCGGTGAGCCCGGTGGCTCCGGCTTTCGGAGCGGTGCTCTCGGCCGCATTCGTCCTCGCGGGATGCGCGGCGGCACCGGCGGTGACGCTGCCTCCGCCCGGCGCCGTGCCCGACTATCAGCTCGGCGGAGCGTATGCACCCGCGGCGGGCGTCGGCGTCATCGGTCGTGATCGCGGCGCGGCTCCCGTGTCCGGGATGTACTCGATCTGCTACGTCAACGGGTTCCAGACTCAACCGGGCGAGCTCGCGTCGTGGCCGTCCGATCTCCTGCTCCAGCGCGACGACGAGACGGTGTTCGACCCCGACTGGCCGGACGAGGCGCTTCTCGACACGTCGAGCGCAGACCGTCGGGAGAGGATCGGCGACATCGTGATCGAGTGGGTCGAGGGCTGCGCCGATTCGGGTTTCGATGCGGTGGAGTTCGACAACCTCGACTCCTATACGCGTTCCCACGGCGCGCTGACTCTGGACGACAATCTGGCTCTGGCCTCGCTCCTCGTCGATGCCGCCCACGCCGCGGGCCTGGCCGCCGGGCAGAAGAACGCCGCAGAAGACGCGGCCGCCCTCCACCAGCGCGCCGGATTCGACTTCGCGGTGACCGAGGAGTGCGCGGTGTACGAGGAGTGCGGCGCCTACGAAGCCGTCTACGGCGACCACGTCATCGACATCGAGTACGCCGACGACCTGCCCCGGTCGTTCGCGGAGATGTGCGCCGACGACCGGTCACCCGCGTCGATGGTGCTCCGCGATCGCAACCTCGTCACCCCGGCGGACGGCGACTACGTCTTCGAGGTCTGCCCGCGCTGAGCCCGCCGTTCATTCCGCCGGGTGACCGCCGTAGACCCTGATCTTGAACTCCGTGATCTCCATCGCGAGGGCGAGCTCGCGGATCTGCACAGCGATGCGGTCCCGCTGATCGAGCATGATCGCCCGCCGCTCCGCGACGGTGCCGGGACCTTGCTCGACGAGGGCGATGTAGCGCCCGAGGTCACTCATCGTCATTCCGGACAGCCGCATCCGCGTGAGGAACACGAGCCGGCGCAGATCGAAAGCGGAGTACTCGCGATACCCGGAGACATTGCGCCCTGGGCGCACGAGACCCTGCTTCTCGTAGTACCGGAGCGTGTGGCCCGAGAGTCCGAGCAGAGCGGCGGCCTCCGTCACGCTCAGCGACCTCTCCGAGGCCTCGATCGTATCGTCGTCCATCAGGGCGTGAACGGCGTCGATCACCGTCCCGGGTGCCTCACCTCCGCGGTCGAGGATGCGGTCGATCAGCGTGTCAGTGGACATGCGTGAATAGTAGACCGGTCAGAACGGCCGGGCCGCCGGTCGGAGCCCGGGGAAGTCCGCCGATTCGCTCAGTGCTGCCCACTTCTGCACGTCGTCGAGGGAGCCGCGATACGTACGGGTGAGATTGCGGACGGCTTCGGCGCCGAGCGGCAGGCGCAGCGGAGCATCCGGCGCCTCGAGCACCTCCCGGATCACGGAGGCGGCCCGCTCCGGATCGCCTTCCTGGACGCCGTCGGCCTCGCTCATGTTCGCCCGCACCGCGCCGGTCACCTCCGCGTAGCTCGCATTCGCCTCCGCCGTCCTGAGCACGTCCGCCGCGTTGAACTCGGTGCGGAAGCGGCTGGGTTCGACGATCAGCACCCGGAGGCCGAAGGGCGCGACCTCGCCCGCGAGCGCTTCGGACCATCCCTCCAGGGCGAATTTTCCGGCCGAGTAGCTTCCGACCGCGGGGAACGACATCCGCCCTCCCTGACTGCTCATCTGCACGATCGCTCCGGAACCGCGTCGGCGCATGATCGGGAGCACCTCGCGCACGAACGCCGCGGGACCGAGCAGATGCTGCTCCAGCATGTCGCGCAGCTCGCCGTCGGTGATCTCCTCCGCGGCGCCCACCTGTCCGGCACCGGCGTTGTTGACCAGCACATCCACCCGCCCGAACTCGTCGATCGCTCGACGCACGACGTCACCCGCGCCCGAGGTATCGCGCACATCGTGTTCGATGGCGAGCAGTCGTCGGCCATGGCGCGCCTTGAGGGCATCGAAGCGGTCGATGCGCCGCGCCGTTCCGACCACGTTCTCTCCCGCTCGGAGCGCCGCTTCGGCCAATGCCGATCCGAGGCCGGAGCTCGCGCCGGTGATGATCCAGGTTCTGCTGTCGTTCGTCGTCATGGTCCCGACGCTAGGGGTTGGAGCGCGCTCGAACGCAAGCTCGGGGGTGGCTCCACCAGCCGCGCCTGCGCATATTCCTCTGGCGGCACGGCCCGCCGAGTGGAACACTGAGGCATGAAAAATCTGCTCGCCAGATACCCGCTCATCTCGTTCTTCGCCATCGCTTACCTCTTCGCGTGGGTCATCGAGATACCCGTCGCCCTCTCGGCTCAGGGCTTCCTGCCTGCGATGCCCAAGATCGCAGTGGCGATCGCCATCGTCGTGGCGACCTTCGGTCCGATGATCGCGGCGTTCGTCATGACCGGCGTGACGGAAGGCAGGAGCGGCGTCATCCGCCTGCTGCGCCGAATGGTCCGGTGGCGGGTGGGAATCCTCTGGTACCTGTTCCTGCTGGTCGGGGTGCCGATCATCATCATCCTGGGGACGATCGTTGTCCCCGGCGCAGTCGAGTCCTTCCAGCCCATCCTCGGTCCGCTGCTCGCCGCCTATCCGCTGGCCCTCCTGATGACGTTCCTCTTCGGGGGCCCGCTGGGAGAGGAACCGGGCTGGCGCGGCTTCGCACTGCCGCGGCTGCAGGAGCGCAACGGTCCCCTGTGGGGCAGCGTGATCCTCGGAGTCCTGTGGGCGCTGTGGCATTTCCCGCTGTTCTGGAGCGGCGTCTGGACTCCCCCGACGATCCCGAACATGGTCATGTTCGTCGTCATGATCACCGCACTCACGATCATGATGACCTGGGTCTTCAACCATGCGGCCGGCAGCGTGCTCATCACCATGCTGATGCACGCCTCTTTCAACACGTTCGCCAACAAGGTCGGGTACCCGCTCTTTCCCGCACCGATCTTCGACGACTACGGGCTGCTGCCCGTGCTGATCGGATTCACCGGCACCGCCCTCGTGCTCATCCTCATCACCCGTGGCCGCCTCGGCTACGACACCTACCTCGCTCGCGACGGTGGGTAGGCTGACCCCATGACGAACTCCGGGGGTGTCGCCGCGAAGGCCGGCGCCTTCTGGGATCGAGCGTGGCGCTCGCTGCTGGCAGCTTCCTCGGCACCGGTATGGATCGCCGCGATCACCGCGATGGCCGTCATTCTCACGTTCATCGCGTTGGGCGGCCTGCGGCCGGCGGAGAACTCCCCGACGCTCACGCCCACGGGTGCGGAGGCACGCACATCGCTGTACGCCGTGACCGTTCTGAGTGCTGAACTCACCGACGCCATCGACAAGCAGTTCCTCGAGGCGGAGCCCGGCGACGACCTGCTCATCGTCACGGTCCGGCTCGAGAACCTGACCTCTCAGGCGGTCGGCGTCGACCAGGGCGCCGACCGCGTCAAATCACAGCTGATCCGCGCCAGGGAGCCGTTGCTCACGCTGTACGGCGTCACCGCAACGGACGACGCGCGCGCCTGGCGCACCGATGGCTCGCTTCGCGGAGTGATCCTGCAGCCGGGTGTCCCCGCCGAAGTGCAGCTCGTCTGGCCCGTCCCCGAAGATTCCTTCCCCGACGGCATCGCGTACCTCGACGTCTTCGACGCCAGGGAACGGACGGGGCAAGCCATCCTGTCAGCATCCGCCGTGACCTGGCGTCGCACCGAGCTGGCGACCCGCATCGCCGTGGAGGTGCGGTCGTGAGGAGAGCCCGCCCCTGGCTGATCGGCGCTGCGCTCGTCGTCGCCGCCGGGCTCGTGAGCGGCGTAACTCCCTCCCAAGACTCCCTCGTCGGCCCGTTCCTGATCAGTGGCGGCCCCGCGGACACGGTGACCTCCCGCATGCTGATCGCGAGCGTCTCCGGCGCCTCGTTCGCGGACCGGGTCGTGGCGGCGGATGGCGAATGGGAGGCCGAGGGCAACTGGCTGGTGGTCGAACTCGCGGTGTCGGCAGCCCACACGGAGGTGGATGCCGAGATCCCGCTGGCCACACTGCACCTCGACGGCCGCGTGTTCCACGCGAGTGAGCGAGCGCCGGAGTCGCTGCTGCAGACACGGTTGCATGTGGGCACCGACACGGTGGGTACCCTGGCGTTCGAGCTTCCGGAGGGTCTGCGCGGAGGCCTGGGTGAGCTGCGGTTGACGCACGAATACCTGACACCCGAACTCGATGACGTCGTCGCGATCACGCTTCCGCTCGACGAGGCGCCGACGGCGTCGAGCATCGAACTCGACGCACCGCGCGTCGGAGCGCCGTGAGCTGGCGGCGCACGCACGGACGCGCGCTCGCGGCCCTGCTGGTGGCGGCGACGGCCACCGTCGGCGTGCATCTCTGGTTCGATGTGCTTCAGGCCGGAGGGCCGGAGGAGCGCGCCCGCATCCTCGCAGAAGGAACGACGGAGATCGGCGGACACGAACTGACGCTCATCTCCGCACGGTCGGACGAGTTCGAAGCGCCTGCGGGATCGAAGACGCTGAGCGTACGACTGGATGCGCGCAGCGACGTCGATGCGGCGCCCTGCGGGAGCATCACGCTCACTGAGACGAGCGGGAAACGTTCCTGGATCGTTGCGCAGTCGGATGTGGACACGTCGTCCGATGCGGATGCTCGCGACGCCGAGGCGACCTGCGGGGCAGGATCACCCTTCTATCGCATCCTCTCGGTCTTCCTGCTGCCGGACGACGCGACCGGCCCCTTCTGGCTCGACGTTCCCGTCGGGGTCGGCGAGATCGCTCGATTCCGCGTCGAGCTCTGACGCGCGCACGCCGATCCCGGCGCCGGGTCTGGCGACGATCGAGTCGAACGCCGTCGCCACGATGGCGACCCGCAACGGCTCGGCGATGACGCCGATACCCACCATGATCAACGGGAAGAACGCGCTCCAGAAGTTGTTCTCGTGCCCGCCGATCAGCTGCAGCACTCCTCGCGCACCGACGCGCTCAGCCAGAGCCCAGACGGCGTAGAAGCAGGCGAACAGGCCGAACAACAACGGCCCACCGCGCCAGATCGCGGCGATCGCGGCCCAGAGATCCTCCAGACGCTGCAACAGGGTTCGGGACAGGCTGCCGACGGCGCCTCGCAGCGATTCGGTCCCCCGCCGCAGCAGGGGCGGCAGGGTGTCGAAGTCGGCGCCGTAGATGACGCCGGCGACAGCGAGCCAGGCGGCCGGAACGATCACCGCAGCGGCGATGATGCCGACGAGCCACAGTGCCGCCTCCCACACCGATGCCAGCGGAGGGAGGGATGCCGCGACCCAGTCGCCGATCCCCTCCATCCATACCGCTCCCGCACGTCCGGAGAACCACTCCTTGGCGTCCGCCCACCACTGGCCGACGAGGGTGAAGAGCATGAATGTCCACAGCACCTCGGCGTACGCGGCGAGCGCGAGCGTCCACGTCGGCAGCCGATCACGGAGCCGGGAGAGGAACAGCCGAGTGGCGAGGGCGATCACGAGCACGACCACGGGGATCAGCCCGATCGAGATGAGTCCTCCTCGATCGCCGATCGCTTCGTCGATCCCGAAGCCGGATTCTTCGAAGGCGATGCCGACGGCGATCGCGAAGAAGTCCTTCATATCGGCGTCCAGCATCCCCCAGGCCGCATAGAACGCGAAGAACGGCAGGATCGCGACGAGTGTCGACCGCGCGAACCCCCGGTATCGGGTCTCCGCGCCGTCTGCTGCCACGTGCGGCAAGGATGAGCGCACTGTCAGGTACATCGCGACATACGAGACGAGCCGGGCGGCGACGGCCAGCGGAAGCAGCAGCAGCCCGCCGAGCGTGGTGTGACCGCCGACGAATCCGGCGAACTGCACGAGCACCTCGTGCACGGCCTCGCCGCCGAGATACCAGGCCATGAGAGCCGGCCAGTGCCGGGCGAGGATGCGCCCGAACGTTCGGATGGCCTGGTGCATCCCGCTACCGTACCGGACCCGGTGATCCCGCGCCCGACGCGATGGTGTCCGTGGCCTCAATGCGGTGCGGACGGTGTCCATCCGTCACCGCACGCGCCACCCGCGTCGGACTCGGTGATCGTGACCTCGCTGCCGTCGAGACGCAGCAGGGGGTTGTAGAACTTCGAGATCTCGATGCTGTCCACCGGGACGTAGTGGAAGATGAGCGAGCGACGGAAGCGGTCGGCCGATCGGTTCGGCCCCGAGCCGTGGACCATGCTGCCGTGGAAGAAGAGCACGTCTCCGGAGGCGAGTTCGGTCTGCTCGGCGGTGAAGCCCTCGGGCAGCGTGATCTCGGTGCTCGTGAAGGACTCCTCCGGATCCGCCTCGTCCGGGCAGATGATCTCGTAGCGGTGGGAGCCGGGCACCACCTTGAGTCCGCCGTTCAACCCGTCGCAGTCGTCGATCGCGATCCACGCCGCGATGCACGTCTCGGGGTGCGCCTGCAGGAAGATGTTGTCCTGATGAAGCGCCTGTCCCCGCGCACCAGGCGGCTTGAAGTAGAACATCGACTGAGCCGCGTACACCGGACCGACCATCTCCTGCACCCGATCGACGATGCGCGGATCCAGCATCCAGCGCATCGCCAGACGACCGACCTCCAGATCTGAGCGTCGATGCGGATGGATGAATCGCGGGTACCGGGAGAGCGGATCGTCATCGCCGACCTTGTCGTCGTGGCCGACGTGGTGGTCGTTGTGGACCTGATTCATGAAGACATCGCGGATCTCGGCTGTCTCCTCCGAGCTCAGAAGGCCGCGGAGCTGGACCACGCCGTGATCCTCGTAGTCGAGGGCGAGGGCTGAAGTGACACTGTTGGAGATGGACATGACGGCAACTATGGCCCGCGAAAACCGCCCGCACCATGGCATTATCTATCGATGACATGGATGATTCTGCTGTGATCGCGAACGAAGCCTCTCCCGCGGAGACGCCCCATCCCCATGTCATCCGCGTCATCGCGGGCGAGTTCGCCGCCGGCGGCGACTACTCCACCTGGCGCGAGCAGGGAACTGCGGACTGGCTCCTCATCCACACGATCGCCGGCGCGGGTCGGGTGGCCGGACCGGCGGGCGACGTCATCACCGCCGCCGGCGACAGCGTCCTGCTGCGCCCGCATCTTCGGCACGACTACGGCACGGCGGAGGTGTCGTGGACGCTGGCCTACGCTCACTTCCACGCACGCGCGGAGTGGGCGCCACTCCTGGACTGGCCCATCCGAGGTGGAGGAGTCGGGTTCGTGCACGCTCCGAGCGAGGTGCGACTCCGCATTCTGGGCGGGTTGCGATCGTGCGCCGCATTCTCGGCGGGATCGATGCCGCAGTCGGAGCTGCTGGCGATGAACAGCCTCGAGTCGGCGCTGCTGTGGCTCGATACCCAGAACCCGTTGCGCGGTCGCATGGATGAGCGCCTTCTCCGCGTGATCGCGCACATCGGCAGCGATCTCGCCGCCGACCTGAGCATCCAGGCCCTCACGGCCGTGGCGATGCTGTCACCGTCGCGACTGTCGCGTCTGTTCACCGACAGCCTCGGAGTCTCACCCCAGCGGTATGTGGAGCGGGAGAGACTCGCCCGCGCAGCGCAGCTTCTCGCCACGACCGATCGCGCGGTCGGCGACATCGCACGCGACGTGGGCCTGAGCGACCCCCTGTACTTCTCCCGGCGATTCTCGCGACTGCACGGAATCAGCCCCACCGCATACCGCCGCCGTCCCCCCGAGCCCGACGCCGGGTGATCCAGTCGGGGTCTGGACACGGCGTCGGGACGAGCGCATGCTGAATCCATGACGGCATTCGATACCGCGCACGCTTTCAGTGGATTCAGCGTCGACTCCATCGACGCTGCTCGCGCCTTCTACGGCGACACCCTCGGCATGGACGTGACCGAGAATGCGATGGGGTTCCTCGATATCCGCCTGCCGCAGGGCGGATCGATCCTCGTCTACGGCAAGCCGGATCACACGCCCGCGAGCTACACGATCCTGAACTTCCCGGTCGACGACGTCGAGGCAGCGGTCGACGAGCTCAACGCGCGCGGAGTGGTGACGAAGATCTACAGCGACCCGGACTTCGACACCGATGCCAAGGGCATCATGCACGGCGGCCCCGATCGAGGACCTGATATCGCGTGGTTCAAGGACCCTGCAGGCAACGTGCTCTCGGTGCTGGCCGCGTCGCCAACCATATGAATCGCGGGCTGACAACCCCCTGGCCGCACAGCTTCCCGCGCGGGAGCGTGAAGGCATGAGCCACCCCGACGACATCAAACAGCCACTCGATCACCTGCCTCCGCTCGATGAGCGCGACAAGGCGGTCCAGATCGAAGAGCCGAGCTATCCGACCAGTGAAGCGCCGACCGCTCCCGCGCACGCATCTCCGGAGACTGCCGCCGAGCCCGGCAAGCCGAATCGGCACGGCGCCGACAAGCTGCCTCCCGCGTGACGCTGATATCGAGATCGCGGTACGCAGGCCGACGACTCCTCAGAACGCGCGTTCGGGAAGCAGGGACCCGGAGATGAACTCCGGCGGCAGCGGCAGCTCCCCGGGGCGGCCCTTGCGCGCGGCGTGGATGCCGAGCTCTCGCGCGACCGCGGCGTTGAGCGGAGCCGATAGGCCGTAGCGCCGGGCGATCAGGACGATCTCGCCGCTCAGGAAATCGACTTCGCTCGTCGTCCCCCTCGCGAAACTCTGCCACGTCGAGAGGTGGCCCGGCTCGTGGCCCGGTACCGGACCGACATCGAGACGAGGCGCATCCCACGCGGCGGGAGCGACAGCCAGCCTCGCCTCGGCGAAGACGCGGCGCGCTTCGGCCGCGAGGGCGTCTTCTGCGTATTCCTGCTGTTCGCTGGTTGCGCCGAACACATCGACGATGTTCCTCAGATTCGCGATGAGCTTGCGTCGCTTGGCGGCAGCGATGTCCGGCTCGATGATCGCTGCGAAGCCGGCCCGCGTGAAAGCACCCCGGTGCCGCTCTTCTTCAGCCGGGATCGGGCGGGGGTACCCGCCGATCCAGGCGACGCCGACGACGGGTCGTCCCGGCGAGACGATGACTCCGGGCTCGAGGTGGCTCGCCGGTATTCCGACCGAGACGCCGATCACTCTCGAGAACCTCCGGAGAGCGAACTCCTCGGTCGCGAGCCCGTTCTGCAGGGTGAGGATCGGCAGATCCGCCACGACGCCGAGCCCGTCGGCGAGTTCCACCCAGGCGATATCGGCGATGACGCGCTCCGCGTCCTGCGACTTCACCGCCAAGACGATCGCGTCGGAAAGGCGCGGGCGCGCCTCCTGGATCGAGGCGACGACATCGACCTCGATCACTTCGTCTCCGCCCGGGCGTCTGACACGCACCCCGTCCCGCTCGATCACCTCGAGAGCGCGACCCCGACCGACGAGCGTCACCGGCACACGTGCGATCGTCCATTGTGCGGCCAGCAGCGCGCCGACTGCGCCGGCACCTATGACGATGTACCGGCTCATGAGGCCGGCCGGCCACGTTCAAGCGCGTCGTGCGCGGAGGGCATCGAGGGGTGCATGGAGTCCTGCCGATCGTTGTCGTGCAGTCAGACTACGGACGACGATCCGCGCCTCCGAGCGGGTTCGCCGCCATGTGACCTCACGTGTCATCCGGACGTCGAGCAGGGCATCCGCCTGATGCCGCCCGACGTGCTCACATCGCATGGAAAACACCTCCCATCTGGTAGATCCTCCGCATGAGGTGTCGCACCGCGCCGCCATCGACCAGGACCGCCCGCCCGAAGCTCTGCGGCATGCGTTTCAGTTTGTGTCGATCGGCGGGTCCCGATCCACGATCCGCTCACCGGCCTCGATGCGCACCCGCAATCGGTTCCCCGCAGGCGGAAGGGACGGTGTTCAGCATTCAGCCAGTGCGTGTGCCTCAGCGAGGCGATCCCGTACTCGCCCGCGACGGAGCGCCAACGGGATTCCCGGCCGGCGTCGATATCGGTACGACTGGACACAGGGCTCATGCTCGTTCCCTTCGGATGGCGGCGATCATACGATCACGGCTTCGCGTGAGGCATCGTACTCGGCGACGCGTTCGCCCAGCGACTTCTGAGCGCGCCGCCATTCGGCATCCGAGAGGGCCGGCGAGCGCGGCGTGGCACGTGCGTCACACGGCTCAACCCAGGCGTCATCGGAGGTCACAGAGACTCGCCGGGCGAAACAATCAGGGCCGCGGACCACCCGAGGATTCGGGTGCGGATAGCGTGCGGACCATGACCCGTAACCCGCGCGGCGACCTCGTCCGGGCCCCGCATCAGCTCGCAGCGAGCCTCTCTGCCGACGAATTCACCTCTGTCTTCCGCGGCCACCCCGGAGGCGTGGCCGTCATAACCGCCGACCCGGGAACGGGACCCGTGGCGCTCACGGCGACCTCGGTCACGTCGGTCAGCGCCGAGCCTCCGTTACTGGTGTTCTCCCTGTCGTCACGATCCTCGGCGGCCGCGGCGATCTCCGCATCCGACTCGGTCGTCGTGCACCTGCTCGACGAGCACGACATCGACCTCGCGAGACTGGGGGCGACGAGCGGTGTCGACCGTTTCGCCGACACGACGGCGTGGGCGCGGCTCGCGACGGGCGAGCCGGTCTTCCCCGGAGTGCGCGCCTGGGTGCGGTGCGCGATCGTCAATCGGATGGAGGCAGGCGGGTCCACCGTCATCATGGCGCTGGCACTGCAGCATCACCTCACTCGTGAGGCCGGCTCTGCCGATGGAGGCGGCGCACTGGTCTATCACAACCGCACTTGGCACCGACTCGGGGAGCACTCGACTCTGAGCTGACCGCTCGCGCAAGTCGTCCGATCCGTTCGGGCGACGTCTCCGAACAACCGGTGAGCACCTTCGCCGGTGGACAGGAGACGATCATGGCCCAGCGCAGCAGCGGAAGACGGTTCATCGCGTGGGCGGCCCTCGCGGGCGTGATCGGCGGTGCGGTCTTCCTGGCCATCGCCGAGCTGTTCGCGCTGCTCGTCGCGCGCGCAGCCAGCCCGATCCTGGCCGTGGGCGGATTCGTGATCGACATCGTGCCGCAGCCGTTCAAGGAGTTCGCGATCGCCACGTTCGGCGAGTACGACAAGATCGCCCTGCTGGCCGGGCTCGGCCTCGCCGTGGTCACCGCCTCGGCGATCGCCGGGATCCTGCAGCTGGCGCGTCCTCCGCTCGGCGCCCTCGCACTGGTCATCGCAGGTGTGCTGTCGACCGCTGCGATCGTCACCCGCGCCGGTGCGACGATGCTCTCCTTCCTGCCGCCTGCCCTCGGAACGATCGTCGGTGCGCTCATCCTCATCGTTCTCATCCGTCGCCTGCGCGCGTGGCGGCAAGCGGCGCTCGGCGAGGGGGCTGACGACGGGACCGATGCAGTGCCCGAGAACCCGGTGGCCCCGAAGGGGTTCGACCGCCGCCGCTTCTTCGTGCTCGCCGCGATCTCCGGAGCATCCGCCATCGTCGTCGGCATCACCGCGCGCACCGTCAGCATGGCGGTCGGATCGGTCGAGTCGATCCGCAGTGCTCTCAGGCTCCCGCCCGCGCGCACGAGAGTGATCGTGCCGGAGGGTGCCGAACTCGACATCCAGGGCCTGACCAGGCTGTTCACATCCAACAAGGACTTCTACCGCGTCGATACTGCTCTCACGGTCCCGACCATCGACCCGGACACCTGGCGTCTTGTGATCGACGGGATGGTCGATCAGCGCGTCGAGATGTCGTTCCAGGACCTCCTCGACATGGGACTCGACGAGTACGCGATCACCCTGACCTGCGTCTCGAACGAAGTCGGCGGTGAACTCGTCGGCAATGCGATGTGGCTCGGCGTGCCGCTGCGCGACGTGCTGAAGAAGGCCGGCGTGAAGCCCGGCGCAGACATGGTGCTCTCGCGCAGCGTCGATGGCTATACCGCGAGCACGCCCCTTTCGGCCTTGACCGATGACGACCTCGACGCGATCCTCGCGGTCGGTATGAACGGTGAGCCTCTGCCGCTCGAGCACGGCTTCCCGGTGCGCATGGTCGTGCCGGGACTCTACGGCTACGTGTCGGCCACGAAGTGGCTCACTGAGCTCACGGTCACCACCTTCGCCGAAGACGAGGCCTACTGGACTCCGCGCGGATACAGCGCGGAAGCGCCGATCAAGTTCTCGTCCCGGCTCGACACCCCCAGCATCGGGCAAGCCGTTCCCGCAGGGACCATTCCGCTGGCCGGTGTCGCCTGGGCGCAATCGGTGGGGATCGAACGCGTGGAGGTGCGCATCGACGATGGCGAATGGGTGCCGGCGACCATGTCGACGCCCATCAACGACGACACATGGGTTCAGTGGTTCATGGAGTGGGATGCGACTCCCGGCACGCACTACGTCGCCGTGCGCGCGGTGAACAAGAACGGCGATCTCCAGATCGAGGAACGCGCACCCATCGCGCCGAACGGATCCTCGGGGTGGCAGCGCTCACTCATCCGCGTCACCGCGGCGACGTGAGCGCACCGTGAAGGCGACCACATGGAATATTCAATCCGCCTCGCGTGCGCCCCGGCCCCGTGAGCGGGCCCGCGCGATGAGAAGCAGCACGGCGGGCACCAGGATGAATACGAAACCACTGGGACCGACCATCCAGATGCACGCGAGCGCCCAGAACCCGAGAGTCGCGCCGACGTATGCAGGCGGAGCCGTCCCGCGCCGTCCGGCTCCGAGGATGAGCAGCGCCAGCAGCACTCCCGGAACGACGAAGCCGCCGGGCAGCCCCCAGAACTGAACGCTCGCGTCGGCCGGCGGCTGGACGGTCCGGAATGGTCCGGCCAGCCACGCCGCCCACCACGGATGCACAGCGAACACCGCGGTGTGCAGAACGCAGATCAGCAGCAGCGACACCCCGGCCGCGACCGTGAGCCGGTCGGCCGGGGTGCGCGCGGGGACCTCGCGAGTGCTCTGATCGGAAGGGATGGATGCCGCGTGGCGGGGAGCTGTCATGCCTCCAGCGTGCCGCGCGGCGTTGCTTTCGGCGCCCCTCGCCCGGGCGATCGGCGTCGCTCGCGCGAGTGAGATCGAACCGGGCGAAGGGCGTCGGGGCACGTTGCCGGAACGATCAGGTCAGGAGCACGAGTCCGCCCCGTACGCGACCTCGGTCGACGCCGGCGACCGGTCCGTCGCGCTGCCCGCTACGGTTACGGTGCCCGACGGGACCGAGCCGAGCCGTGAAGAGAATGCCACGCTCGTCGTCTTGCCGGGTGCGAGTGCCTGCACCGTTCTGGAGCCGAAGGCTGTGGTGATCACGACATCAGCGGACACGGTGTCCGCGTTCTTCACGGAGACGGTGAGGTAGACCTTCTTGGCTGCGCATCTCGTCGTCGCCGTGACGACCAGATCCAGTTCCTTGACGGTGACGTCGACGAGTGTCCACTGCTGATGGGCGGACCCGCGATACACCTGCTGCTCTGCGCGGGTTCCGTCGGCGACCGCGGCCGCCGTCAGCCCGAGCGCGTGGGTCGAGAAGCGGTTGATGAATGCGACTCGTCCCTCGCCCACGGGCGTGGCCGACCACTGCTGCTCAAGCACGGCGACGTCCGATCTGATTCCTGCCTTCGCACCGGTCGCACGTGAGCGCCCCCCGATCTCCAGGACCTTTCCGCTGTTCACATCCCTGAGCGTGTAGAAGCCGTCGACCTCGGTGGTGAACGCCCAGCGCTGATTCGGTGCGCCGGTGTCGGCCGCGAGAACGACGGCGGTGCTGTCGGCCGCGGCACCCCCGAGGACGGTCAGCGCCTTGCCGCTCGTCGCGTTGATGACCTTGTAGATCCGGTCGGGCGAGACGGCGAACGACTGCCGCACCGGCTCCGCGGTCCGTCCCCCGACTCGCAGTCCGGACACGTTGGTGTAACCGCCCGACCCCGCTTTCGCGGTGAACCGGATGAATCCCGCGATGACCGACGGCCACTCCACGACCTTCGGGGTGCGATCTGCGACCCAGGTGCCTGACGCGACCGTGGCGAACGTCACTCCGTCAGCACTCGTGGACACCTCGAACGAGGTGACGTCGCCGTCGGTGCCGTTCTCACGGGCCCATTGCTTCGGCAGATACTCCAGAGTCGTCACGTTGTCGTAGACACCGCCGAGGTCGAGGGTGATCGAGACGGGCATCGCGAGCTCTTCCGTGCCCGGCCATGTCGACCAGCAGGTCTGCGAGTTCCTGTCGCCCCTGCCGTCGATGGCGAAGTAGGGAGGCTCGGGATCGCGAAATGCGGAGGCGTAGACCGCGACGGGCGTGATCAGGTACTCCGCGCGAAGTGGCTGAGTGGGCAGCGCTCCGCGCTGCAGGTTGGGCGACCACGAGGCGCCGACCTCGGTGAGGCGGGTCACCACGTTGGCATCCAGCTTGCCGTTGCGGTTGGGCGCACAGTTGAGGATGAATGATGTCCACTTCTCCTCGAGCCCCGTGATGTGCGAAACGATGTCGTCCTTCGACATCAGGGGGCCGGTGGGCGTGGACGGATGCCAGAACCAGTCCCGGTTGCTGATCGTCTGGCCCTGCAGCCCCGCCCAGGTGTTGCCTGCCGGTGCGGTGATCCCGAGCGGTTCCTCCCAGAAGATCGCGTCACTGAGCCAGGGAGTCAGAACAGCGCAGATGTCGATCATCGTGCAGTTCGGCTGGAGCGTCTTGACCAGATCACGCACGCGCTGGAGCGGAACCTGCTGGTTTCCCATCTGCCATGCGTATCCGTCAAGCATGAAGAGCTCGATCTCACCGTAGCCGGTGAGCAGCTCGGTGATCTGGTTGAGCACGTACTCGATCTGGGCCGGATCGACGCCCGCGCTCTGATCGCTCACGTGGAAGCCGCCCGTGGCCTGCACCGGATACGTGCGGTCCCAGATGGAGAAATAGAACCCGACCTTGAGATTGCGCGATCGGAACGAATCGACATACTGCTGCACGACGTCGTGCTTGTACCCCGAGCTCATGACATTCTGCGTGCCGTACGCCGTCGGCCAGAGAGCGAAGCCATCATGGTGCTTGGTCGTGAGGACGCCGTAGCTCATGCCGGCCGCGACGGCAGCATCCGCCCACTGATCCGTGTCCACCGACGGCGGTGCGAAGAGGGCCGGGCTCTGGTTCGGCGCCGCCCACTCCTCGTCGGTATACGTGCCGAGATTGAAGTGGTTGAACATGCCGAACCGCATATCCACCACCTTCTGCAGGAGAGCCTGCGTGTCCCACCCCACTCCCGTCTCGACCGCCGACCTCACCGAGGCTCCTGCCGCACCAGGTGCAAGCGGGGCGGCTGCCGCCGAGGCGGGAGAGGCACCGCCGACGACCGACGGAAGCAGAACCCCCGCGGCCGACGCGCCAGCGACGCTGAGGAACGATCGACGATCAAAGGTTCGTGACGACATTGTCAACTCCATGCTGTTGCAATGCGATCCGCCCCCTCACCATCTCGGAAACGCGCAGATGGCTGTTGTGAGCGCTCACACTATTTGGACATTGATCCGATGATAGAGGCACAGAAGAGCGATTCAACAGTCTCCGTCCCGAAGAAATCCTGAAAT
>NZ_PGGU01000025.1:0-32993 GCF_002872075.1 Microbacterium aurantiacum
GGGAGGGGCGGATGCTGCAGCATCCGCCCCTCCCTCCTCGGCGTGCACCTCAGCCGGTGTAGGCCGCGGCGAACTCGGGAGACGGCTCGATCGGCTCGATGACGTCGATGAGCACGCCGCCCGGCGCCTCGATGATGAAGTGGCGCTGCCCGAACGCCTCGTCACGCAGCGGAAGCCGCTCGGCGTGGCCGAGTTCGCCGACCATCCGCGCGTGCTCCGCCGTCGCGTCCGGCACCTCCACGTTCAGCAGAAGTCCCCGCACGGGTTCGCGGAAGCCTTCCGGAATCGTCTGGTGGCTGCGATCGAGGATCGCCAGCTCGCCGCCGGCGAAGCGCAGACTCACGTACCAGTCCGCCTCGAACGTCACCTCGAAGCCGAGCACCTCGCGGTAGAACCGCGTGGCTACGGCGACGTCGTCGACCATCAGCACCGGGTAGAAGCTCGTGATCTTCATCGTCTCTCCTTTTACATACAGCCTGTTTGTATCTTTCGGATAGGATACATACACACCGCATGTAAGGGAAGCCCATGCCCAGAGCATCCGCCGCCGAAGCGGCCGAGACAGCCCGCAGGATCCTTGAGTCGGCGACCGCACATTTCGCCGAACACGGCGTGGCCGCCGCATCCGTCGACGACATCGCGCGGTCGGCCGGAGTCACCCGAGGCGCGGTCTATCACCACTACGCATCCAAGCCGCGGCTGTTCGCGGCTGTGGCGGCCGCCCAGCAGCAGCTCGTCGCCGACGCGATCGTCGCCGCGACGGCCGGGCAGGATGCCGCCGACGCCCTCCGCATCGGAAGCCACGCCTTCCTCGATGCGATCACCCGCGGAGCCGCGGCCCGCGTGCTGCTCGTGGAAGGGCCGGCGGCACTCAGCTGGGCGGAATGGCGACGTGGAGATGCCGAAGGTGCCGAGACTCAGCTTCGTGAGGGCCTGGCGGACGCGGGAGTGGCATCCGCCCTGCTCGACGCCGTGACCGCAGCGCTTTCCGGAGCCATGAACGAGCTGGCCCTGTGGCTCTCACAGCAGCCGAGGGATGAGGCAACTCGCGAGAGCGCTCATCGCGCCCTGGATCTGCTCCTGGACGCGATCATCCCCGCGTGACGTGATCCGGGCATGAAGAAGGCCCCAGAGTGGAGTCCGGGGCCTTCTCTACGATCATACCGTCTTGGTCAGAAGCAGCCGAGCAGCTGCGGGGCCTGCACCATGATGTCGGCGTTCTGGCGAGCGCCGCCGGTCACGTACGCGAGGGTGAACGTGTACGAGAAGAGGACCGTGCCGGTCGACGTCGGCGTGAACGAGACGATCGGCGTCTGCGAGGCGGCGAATGCCGGGTATGCGGACAGCGCGGGGTTGTCGACCGAGATGGCCTTGTCGCCCACGTACCCCTGAACGGCGTTGGGCACCACGACGCCTGCCCCGGCGATCGAGACGTCCAGGTGCTGAGTGCCGAGGTAACCGGCCGAGGTGTAGACCGGCAGCATGAACTCGTACGAGACTCCCTCGTTCACCTCGACCGCGAACTGCAGCGCCACCGACACCGGCACCTGTGAGGCTCCGTCGGTGTTGTCGTGGTCGTCCAGGGAGAGGAAGCCGGTCTCGTTGACCTGGCCACCGCTCTGCCACCAGCTGGCAGGGGTGGGAGCGACAGCGTGGTCGGTCTGCACGTATCCGTTGACCGAGTCGCCAGTCGGCGCCTTGGCCGGAGTCCACCCCGTTCCGAAGAGGCCGTCAGCGGTGGGGAACGAACCGATCGCTCCGTCGCTGGACAGCGGTCCACCGAGGACCTGGAACCCGCCGACGGGAATGACGACGCACTCCGTCGGCGTGGTGGATGCGGCAGCCAGCGGCGTGGCCACCGCGACGGCGATCACCGGCATCGACCAGGCGGCCGCCTTGATGACCGTTCGGCGGTTGATGCCGTGATCGGATGTGGTGTGCGCGAGCGCGCGAGAATGCGTCAAGATACTCTCCCCAGATTTGTCGTGAAAGGCCCCAGCGACCTGTGCGCGCGGCAAAATTGTGCGCGCTAACAATTCGATACGTTAGCATACAAATCGAAGACCTCTCAACGCTGTCCTCGGCCATCCGGTGCCGTCGGATCTTCGTGCCCCACGCACGCAGAAGGCCCCGAGTCGTAACCCGGGGCCTTCCGAACGCCTGGTGCTAGAGCGACTCGATGATCGCACGCATCAGGTCAGCGGTCTCGCTCGGCGTCTTGCCGACCTTGACTCCGGCGGCCTCGAGGGCCTCCTTCTTCGCCTGAGCGGTACCGGCCGAGCCGGAGACGATGGCGCCGGCGTGGCCCATGGTCTTGCCTTCGGGAGCGGTGAATCCCGCGACGTAGCCGACCACCGGCTTGGTGACGTGCGCCTTGATGTAGTCCGCTGCCCGCTCCTCGGCGTCGCCGCCGATCTCGCCGATCATGACGATCGCCTTGGTCTCGGGGTCGGCCTCGAACGCGGCGAGCGCATCGATGTGCGTGGTGCCGATGATCGGGTCTCCGCCGATGCCGATCGCCGTGGAGAAGCCCAGGTCGCGCAGCTCGAACATCATCTGGTAGGTCAGGGTGCCCGACTTCGACACGAGGCCGATCGGTCCCTTGCCGGTGATGTTGGCCGGGGTGATGCCGACCAGCGCCTCACCCGGGGTGATGATGCCGGGGCAGTTCGGACCGATGATGCGGGTCTTGTTGCCCTTGCTCTGCGCGTAGGCCCATGCCTCGGCCGCGTCGCCGACGGGAACACCCTCGGTGATGACGACCAGCAGGGGGATCTCGGCATCGATGGCCTCGATCATCGCGTCCTTGGTGAACGCGCCGGGGACGAAGGCGATCGACACGTCAGCGCCGGTCTCCTTCATCGCCTCGGCGACCGAGCCGAAGACGGGGAGGTCCACTTCGCCCTCGTGCGGCTTCTCGTGGGTGACGGTGGTGCCGGCCTTGCGCGCGTTCACGCCGCCGACGATGTTCGTGCCCGCCTTGAGCATGAGCGCCGTGTGCTTGGTGCCCTCGCCGCCGGTGATGCCCTGGACGATGACCTTGGAGTCCTTGTTGAGGTAGATCGACATTTCTTCAGTCCTTGTGTCTCTTGGGCGTCAGGCGTTGGCGAGCTCGGCGGCCTTGTCGGCGCCCTCGTCCATGGTGGCGGCGACGGTGACGAGCGGGTGGTTCGCCTGCGCGAGGATCGCGCGCCCCTCCTCGACCTGGTTGCCGTCCAGGCGGACGACCAGAGGCTTGGTCGCAGCGTCGCCCAGGATCTCGAGCGCCTTCACGATGCCGTCCGCAACGGCGACGCACGAGGTGATCCCGCCGAACACGTTGACGAACACGCTCTTGACCTGCGGGTCACCGAGGATGACGTCGAGGCCCGCGGCCATGATCTGCGCGTTCGCGCCGCCGCCGATGTCGAGGAAGTTCGCCGGCTTCACGCCGTTGTGGTTCTCGCCTGCGTAGGCGACCACGTCGAGCGTGGACATGACGAGCCCTGCGCCGTTGCCGATGATGCCGACCTCGCCGTCGAGCTTCACGTAGTTGAGGCCGCTCTGCTTGGCCTTGGCCTCGAGCGGGTCTGCGGCGTCCTTGTCCTCGAGCGCCTCGTGCTCGGGGTGGCGGATCTCGGAGGCGTTCTCGTCGAGCGTGACCTTGCCGTCGAGGGCGATGATCTCGCCGTCCTCGGTGCGGACGAGCGGGTTGACCTCGACGAGGGTGGCGTCTTCGCCCTTGTAGACCTCGTAGAGCTTCACGAACACGTCGGAGACCTTCTCGATGAGGTCTTCGGGGAAGTTCGCCGCGCGGGCGATCTCGACCGCCTTCGCCTTGTCGATGCCGGTGAGCGGGTTCACCTCGACGCGTGCGAGCGCCTCGGGCTTCTCGACGGCGAGCACCTCGATCTCCATGCCGCCCTCGACCGAGCACAGGCTCAGGTACGAGCGGTTCGCACGGTCGAGCAGCACCGAGAAGTAGAACTCCTCAGCGATCGCCGCACCCTGGGCGACCATGACGCGCTTGACGACGTGGCCCTTGATGTCGAGGCCGAGGATCGCCTTCGCGGCCTCGTACGCCTCGTCGGGAGTCTTGGCGACCTTGACGCCGCCGGCCTTGCCGCGACCACCGGTCTTGACCTGAGCCTTCACGACGACGACACCGCCGATCTTCTCGGCAGCCGCTTTCACCTCCTCAGGAGTGTCCGCGACGATACCGGCGAGAACCGGCACCCCGTACTTCTCGAAAAGGTCTCGTGCCTGGTACTCGTAGAGATCCACGTGCAGTCCTTCGCTGGTTGCGGCGGGTGGGACGCGACAGAATGTCGGTTGCCGATCGATGAATCGACCCGAGAAACCAGCCTACTACTGGCTGAACGCCCCGCCGGACGGCCCTCGTCATGACACTCGTCGTCGCTCTGGCGCAGGTCTAGGCTTCTCGCTATGCATGACTCCGCAGAACCGCGCTCCGCCGTCGTCGCCGCAGCGCTCGAACTGTTCCAGCAGCAGGGATACGACCAGACATCGGTGGAGCAGATCGCGAAGGCCGCGGGCGTCTCCCGTTCGACGTTCTTCCGCCAGTTCGGCGGCAAGGAGGACGTGGTCTTCGCCGACCACGAGGTACTGCTCGAAGAAGTCCGCGCCTTCCTCGCCGAGGGACACGACGATCCATGGATCGCAGTGTGCGACGCATCCGAGCGGGTCTTCGCCCATTTCGCCCGCGATCCCGAGATGGCCCGCCGCCGCTACCAGATCGTGCGCGAGGTGCCGGCACTGCGCGGCCGGGAGATCATCACGGTGTTCCGCTACGAGCGCCTGTTCGACGAGTACCTGCGCAGCTCTCTGCCCGGTCTCGACCCGCTCGACGCCGTCGGCTACTCCGCCCTCGTCACCGCGGTGCACAACCACGTGCTGCGCCAGCTGCTGCGAGACACGAAGCGCGTGCCGATCTCCACGCTGCAGGATGCTCTCGCCGACGCTCGTCGTCGCTACGGCGTCGGCCCCGAGGCATCCGCCTCCGCACCCGACGACGTCGTCGTGGCCGTGTTCCCCCGGTCGATGCCGATGGCCGAGATCTCCCGTCGGCTGCGAAACGAACTGGGCTGACCGCCTGACGGTTGGGGTGAAACTCAGTCCCTGAGCATATGAAACTCAATGCCGCCAAGGAGTAGAGTGGCGGCACTATGAGCGATGAAGCCCTCCCCTACCCCGGCCAGAGCGTCGAGAGCTACGACACGACCTCGCGGCTCGACAGCGACTACTACGCCGTGTTCGCCGATATCCCTGCGGACGACCGCGCGGCGTGGGATCGCGCGAAGGCGTACATCGACGAGGTCGGACCCCGGATGGCCGATGCCTGGGACCGCGCGGAGTACCCGCTCGACGCCGCCCGCCGCATGGGCGAGATGGATCTCGTCGTCGACGGCATCGAGCATCCCTCTCTCACGCGGCTCTCGCCGCTGGCCGCCGGACTCGTGAACATGGAGATCTCGCGCGGCGACGGATCGCTGGGAACCGTGCTCGCCGTGCAAGGCGGCCTCGCGCTGCGCACACTCGCGCTGTTCGGGTCGCCGGAGCAGCAGGAGAAGTGGCTGACCGGCATGGCCGACGGCTCGGTCTTCGGCTCCTTCGCGCTCACCGAACCCGACCACGGCTCGGACTCGGTGTCGCTGGAGACCGTCGCCCGGCGCGATGGCGACTCCTGGGTCATCCGCGGTGCGAAGAAATGGATCGGGAACGGCGCCTCAGGGGGCGTCACCTTCGTGTGGGCGCGGGTTGACGACGAGAGCGCCGCAGAACACGGCGCGGTGCGCTGCTTCCTCGTCGAACAGGAGACTCCCGGGTACATCGGCACGCCCATCCGCGGAAAGGGCTCGTTGCGCGCCATCCACCAGGCGCACATCCTCTTCGACGACGTGCGTGTGCCGCTCGATGCCGTTCTGCCGGGAGCGAAGAGCTTCAAGGACGCCTCGACGGTGCTCTACGCGACCCGATCCGGGGTCGCCTGGTCGGCCCTGGGCCATGCCACCGCATGCTACGAGGCGGCCCTCGCGTACGCGACCCAGCGCGTGCAGTTCGGCAAGCCGCTCGCGAAGTTCCAGATGGTGCAGGAACGACTCACGCACATGCTCGAGGACCTCACCGCGATGCAGCTCTACTGCCGCCGGCTCGCCGACCTCGAGACGGCCGGCGAACTGCGCCCGACGCAGGCCTCGCTCGCGAAGTTCCACAACACCCGAGCCGCGCGCCGGATCGCCTCGCTCGCCCGCGATCTCCTCGGCGGCAACGGCATCCTGCTGGAGAACGGCGTCATGCAGCACATGGCCGACATCGAGGCCATCCACACCTACGAAGGAACCGAGAGCGTGCAGGCGCTGCTGCTCGGCCGCGACATCACCGGGATGAGCGCCTTCGTCTAGAGGTCCCTCGCCTCGAGGCTCAGGTGCAGCCGCAGTTGCCGGCGGCGCCGCGGACCATGAAGCACACGTCGCACACGCCGTAGTCGCGCTCGTTCGTCGGCGTCGTGCGGTCGCTTCCCGGCGTCGCCGTGCGCGGGGTCGCGGTGCGCGGACGCGACGGGTGCTTCGCACGCGCCGGAGGCGTGGCGCCGGCGATCTTGCTCGGGTGCGTCACGTAGAAGTACGGCGGGCGCCCTTCGCTCGGCTGCAGGACGGCGGGGCGAGACCCCACGACGATCTGCTCGTCCTCGGTGAAACCGTTGGTGTAGGTCTTGCCGATGTGCAGAGGTGCGCCTTCGCCGCGACGGATCGCCTCGATGTAGCGGCCGCGGTCGATCAGGCTCGTGATGCCGACCTGGTTGAGGAGGGCGGAGATGTACTCGTAGTCCTCGACGGCGATCCGGTGCGCGCGCAGCGCTTCCGGCAGGGACTTGTATGGACGGGACGTGCCTGCGGGGGTTGGCCCCTGAACTTCATTCATCCTCTCCAGGATCTCACCTGCGGCGGCGCCCGGATACCACTTCTCGTTCCGACGGGCCGATTGAGCACCGAACAGCCGCATGAAAGACTCGGTTCATGGCACGCGCGACGATCATCGGCTCGGGACCGAACGGCCTCTCGGCAGCCGTGACGCTCGCCCGGGCCGGCTACCAGGTGCGGGTCCTCGAAGCGGCGCCGATCATCGGCGGCGGTGTGAGCAGCGCTCAGTCCACGCTCCCCGGCTTCGTGCACGACATCGGATCGGCGGTGCACCCCGGGGCGTACGACTCGCCGTTCTTCCGCGCCTTCGGCCTCGGCGAACGACTCGACTGGATCGTCCCCGAAGCGGCGTACGCCCATCCGCTCGACGGCGGGCGAGCCGCGATCGCCTGGCACGACCTCGAACGCACGGCCGACGCCCTGGGACCGGATGCGAAGCGGTGGCGAGCGCTGTTGCGCCCGTTGAGTTCGCACATCGACGGCGTGCTCGATTTCACGGGCGGGTCGCTGCTGCGGGTGCCGCGGCATCCGATCACAGCCGTCCGCTTCGCGCTGCGGATGCTGGACCAGGGAACTCCTCTGGCCAAGCATGCCTTCCGCACCGAGGAGGCAGCCGCACTGATCTCCGGAGTCGTCGCACACGCCAACACCGCGCTCCCCTCCCTGACATCCGCCGCCGCCGGCCTGCTGCTCGCCGCCCTCGCCCACGCGGGCGGCTGGGCGTATCCACGGGGCGGAGCCCAGACGATCGCCGACGCGCTCCGCGCCGACCTCGAAGCCCACGGCGGAGCGATCGAGACAGGAACCCGCATCCGGGATCTCGCTTCCCTCGACTGGGGAGACCCCGAGCAGGGCGACCTGCTGCTGCTGAACGGGTCGCCGCGGCTGGCGCTGACCCTGCCCCGCATCCCTTCGCACTACGCACGCGCACTGCGTCAGTATCGGTACGGCGCGGCGGCGGCGAAGGTCGACTTCGCTCTCGACGGTCCTGTTCCGTGGGAGCACCCGGAGGTCGCGCTCGCACCCACCGTGCACGTGGGCGGCACCCGCGCCGAGGTGTGGGCCAGTGAGAACGCAGTCGCACGCGGACGCATCTCCGAACGGCCGTACGTGCTGGCGGTGCAGCCGTCGGGGCTCGACGCCACGCGGGCGCCGGAGGGCAAGGCGGTCCTGTGGGCGTACATGCACGTCCCCGCGGACTCCGACTTCGACCCCACCGAGGCGATCACGCGTCAGATCGAACGCTTCGCACCCGGATTCCGCGATCGCATCCTCGCCAGTCACGCCGTCCGTGCATCCGAGCGCGAGGCGATCAACCCCGCGGCGATCGGCGGCGACATCTTCGGAGGCGCGTTCACGCTGTTGCAGGCGGTGCGCCGCCCCTCGCTGTCGCCCGCTCCCTGGCGCACGCCGATGCGCGGCGTGTATCTCGCCTCCGCATCCACCCCACCAGGTCCCGGCGTGAACGGCATGGCCGGCTGGCACGCGGCGCGCACGGCGCTGGCGGATGCCGACCGCGCCGTCACCCTCGACGACCTCTTCGCCTGACCTATCGCTGACCGCGCAGTCGGTCCAGGATGGAGCCATGCGCTACGTGATCCCCGCCCCGATGCTCGCGAAGGCGGCCGCGGCCGTTCCGGACCCGGCGAAGACCACTGGAGGCCTGCTGTTCGAGCCGAAATGGGACGGCTTCCGCGGGATCCTCGCGTGGGACGGCGATTCGGTCGAGATCGGCTCCCGCGGCGCGAAACCCCTCACCCGCTACTTCCCCGAGCTCGTCGACGCGGCCCTCCGGCTGCTGCCGGGCCCATGCCTCCTCGACGGCGAGATCGTGGTCGCCACCGGCGAGGGCGGAGCGCAGCGACTGGACTGGGAGGCGCTGAGCCAGCGCATCCACCCCGCCGCCTCGCGCGTGACCCGGCTCGCGGCAGAGACCCCGGCGATGTTCGTCGCTTTCGATCTGCTCGCCGAGGGCGACGACGATCTGCTGGACACGCCGTTCCATGAGCGGAGGGCACGCCTCGAGAAGCTCTTCGACGGCGTCGACCACCCGTTCCATCTGACCCGCACCACGCGGGATCGCGATGCGGCTGTCCGCTGGCTCGCCGAGTTCGAGGGCGCCGGACTCGACGGCGTCGTCGCCAAGCCGCTCGACCAGCCGTACGCCCCCGGCAAGCGGACTCTCGTCAAGATCAAGCACGCCCGCACCGCCGACGTGGTGGCGCTCGGCTACCGCATCCACAAGTCGGGATCGGGCGTGGGGTCGCTCCTGGTGGGCCTCTACGACGCCGACGGTGTGCTGCGTCAGGTCGGCGGCGTGGCGGCGTGGAGCGACAAGCGACGCCAGGAGCTCGTCACCGAGCTCGCGCCCCTGGTCGAGCGCGACGAATCGGGAGAGGCGGTCACCGGCGAAGGCGAGCGCTCCCGGTTCAGCGGGGCGAAGGACGTCTCGTTCGTGCGCCTGCGCCCGGAGCGGGTGCTCGAGGTGCGCTACGACCAGCTCGAGGGAGCGCGGTTCCGGCACACCGTGCAGTTCGAACGCTGGCGCCCCGACCGCGAAGCGCGATCGTGCACCTACGACCAGCTCGACACGGTCGCCGGCTACGACCTCGCCGATGTGCTGGCCTGACCCAGCGCCTTGCGCAGCAGCGCCGTCAACTGGTCCTGCTCCTCGGCGGTGAGTCGCCCGACGGCCGTGCGAGCGAACGTGAAGGTCTCCTCGAAACGGCGGTTGAGCTCCTCTCCGCGCGCGGTTCGCGCCACCAGCCGGGCTCGGCGATCATCAGGATGCGGTTCGCGGATCACGAGACCCAAGGCCTCGAGGCGACCGACGATCTGAGTCATGTTGGATGCATCGCAGCCGAGCTCGGCGGCGAGTGTGCCCATGCCGCGACGCTCCCCGACGCGTCCGAGTACGCAGGCCTGGGCCGCGCTCAGCGAATGCTCCGCAGCCGCGATTCCATAGGCACGGTCGTACACATCGACCAGGTCGAACAGAACCGATTCCGCATCCGACGACGTCGAGGTGGGTCCGCTCGGAAGTGCCATCGCCTCAGCGTAGACAAAATGATTGATGCAATCAAACATCTGTGTTTCACTGATGCTTGATCCGATCAAGCAGATGAGGAACTGATGACCGACGAACAGGTGACCGGCCGCCCCACGATGAGGGCCGTCGTCCTCGACCGCTTCGGCGAGTCGGAGGAACTGAAGACGCGAATGCTCCCGGTCCCGGAGGTCGGTGACGACGACGTCCTGATCCGCGTGCACGTCGCCGGGGTCGGGTCCTGGGATGCCGCCGAGCGCCGCGGGGACTTCGACGGCGTCTTCGGAACTCCCACCGTCTTCCCCTACGTGCTCGGCTGGGACGCGGCCGGCACGGTCGCTTCCGTGGGGCGCGACGTCACGCGGTTCCGCGTCGGCGACCGCGTCTACGCCGCGACGACCCCGCTCCCCCGTGGCGGCTTCTACGCCGAGTACGGGGTTGTCGCGGCTGAGCACGTCGCTCCCCTGCCTGAGCGGATGCCGTTCACGCAGGCCGGCGCGATGGCATGGGACGCGCTGACCGCACTGAGCGGCCTCGACCTTCTCGACCTGGAACCGGGCGACGCCCTCATGGTGTTCGGCGCCAGCGGCGGCATCGGCCACCTCGCCCTTCAGCTGGCACGGCATCGCGGACTCCGGGTGCTGGCCGTGGCATCCGGCGACGACGGCGTCGACCTCGCCCGGCGCCTCGGCGCCGACGCCGTCGTCGACGGCCGAAGGGACGATGTGCTGGCCGCGGCAACCGAGTTCGCACCCGGCGGTCTGGACGGGGCGCTGGTCACCGTCGGCGGCGAAACCGCCGAACGAGCCCTCCGGGCGGTCAAAGACTCGGGGCGCATCGCCTGGCCGCACGGCGTCCACCCGCTGCCATCGGACGCGCTGCGACAGAAGGTCTCCTTCTACGACGGCGACCGGAGCAGGTCCGCCGCCGAACGCCTGAACGCGATCATCGACTCGAGCGACTTCGAGGTTCACATCGCCCGGACCTTCGCGCTGGACGACGCACCGAGCGCTCACCGGGCTCTGGGCGATCACTACGTCGGGAAGCTGGCCCTCCGAGTCGCGCCGGACGACCGTCGAGAGTGATCAGCCGTCGGACCTGGAGCCGTCCTCGTCCCAGTTCGCGGCGACCTTCTTGCTCGGCTGCACCCGCGGCGGCTCCCCCGGCATCTTCGGGAACTCCGGCGGGAACGGCAGTTCGCCGAGACCGTCGGACTTGTCGCGCTCCCACCATTCCAGCAGCACGTCGATCCGGCCCGGATCGTCCTGCATGTGCGCCCACGGATCCCCGACCTCGGAGAGCCGCTTCGGGATGCTGCGCACGGTGAACTGCAGCGGGTCCAAGCCGTCCAGCTCGTCCCAGGCCACCGGCGTCGACACGGTCGCGCCGGGCAGCGCGCGCGGACTGTAGGCGCCGGCCATCGTCCGATCGCGGTTGGCCTGGTTGAAGTCGACGAAGATCCTCTCGCCGCGTTCCTCCTTCCACCAGTTCATCGTCACCTGGTCCGGCATCCGTCGCTCCAGCTCGCGGCCGGCGGCGATGACCGCGTGACGCACGACCAGGAACTCGTGCACCGGTTCGATGGGCGCGAACACATGCAGGCCGCGGTTGCCGCTGGTCTTGATGAAGGCCGTCAGGCCGGCTTCGTCCAGCACCTCCCGGAGAGCGTGCGCGGCGACGATGGCGTCCGCGAAATCGGTCCCCGGTTGCGGGTCCAGATCGATCCGCAGCTCGATCGGGTTGTCGGCATCCGCAGCCAGAGACGCCCAGGGGTGGAAGACCACGGTGTTCATCTGCACGGCCCAGACGATGGCCGACGGCCGCGTCAGGACGATCTGCGGATGCTGCCGCCCGCTGTTGTACGTCACCATGACGTCGTCGACGTAGTCGGGCGTTCCCTTCGGCGGGTTCTTCGAGAAGAATCCCTCACTGCCTATGCCGTCACGGAAGCGCTCCAGCGACACCGGCCGGTGCCCGTTCGCCGCGAGGAACGGCTCCGCCACGAGCTGCGCGTACTCGGCGAGTTCCGCCTTGGTGATCCCGGGCTCGGGCCACACCTCGCGGTTCGGACTGGAGAGCGCGACCTCGCGTTCTCCGTCAGGGTCGGCGACGGTCAGGGTCACTCGTTCGGAGGCCATGCTCCGACCCTATGACGCGTCAGCCCAGCGGGGAACCCCCGGGTCAGTCGCCGAGGTCGACGGCCAGCACCAGAACCGGCGCGAGCGCGTCGCGCTCGACGACCAGCGAGGGACCTGCGGGGTCGATGATGACGCCGGCCATCTCGGAATGGCTCGTCAGCACCTTCGCCAACTGTTCCGGCCCGAACGGCAGGGGCCGGTCGCCGCGACCGAGCGCCAGGACCTCGAGGGGATGCGAGAACAGCTGCAGGAACCGCTTGCCGTCCGCCGTCTGCGCCTCGGCGATGCCGACCTGGCCCGATCCGTTGCCGTCGTTCACGGCCACCCACATGCGCTTCGACGCGAGCGCCTCGCCGGCCTTGACCGCGGAATCGGCCTGCCGAGGGGCCGCCAGGATCGTCTTGACCGTCAGATCGGGCTCGGTCTGCTCGAGCGCCTTCTGCAGCAGCTCGGTCGGGAAGACGACACGGTGCGGTGCCGAGGCGTTGTCGACGATCAAACCGGTGAACTCGCCGGCCACGACCTGTTGCAGGACCGAGGTGACGGGCTGGGCGACCGCAGACGTCGCCGCCGGGTCCGTCTCCTGCGCGACGGAGTCGCGGACCGCCGCGGCCGAGCTGAAGGCGAGCATGAACGACCGCTCGCCGTCGCGAGCGACCGCGATCGAGAGCGGCTTGCCCTCGCTGATCTGGGCGCGGGCATCACCGTGCACGCGCAGGTACAGGTGGCCCTGCAAGGTCTGCCGCAGCACGCCGAGGAGCTGCTCGTTGCTCGCACCCTCGGTGAGCTCCTTCAGCGCCTCGCGCAACAGGACGTTGTCCTTCATGCCGGCCACGGTCTCGGTCTGCTCGGGCGGCAGCACCGGAGCCAGCGGAAGCCGGCGCTCCATGGGGGCAGCCGGGACCTGCGGGGCTGCGGGAGTGGAAGCCGGGGCAGACGCCTTCGCCTGCGCGGCATCCGGGTCGGGCAACGAGACCTCGGGACCGGCCTCCGCGCCGACACCGCGGAAGGCCTGCACGGAGATGCCGATCGACGGGACGACTTCGGCGGCCGCCTCCGGGATCGACGACTCGGCAGGAGCTTTCATCGTGACGTCGTCGTCAGCGGCGGACTCCGGGGCTGCGGCCGGAGATTCTTCGGTCTTCTTGCGGGAGAAAAGGCCCATATCTGCCAGCCTAACCCTCGATCCGGGCCTAGATCTTCTCGATCGGGGCGACCTTGATGAGCAGCTTCTTCTGCCCGGCGGTGTCGAATCGCACGTGGGCGATGCGCTTCGCGCCTTCGCCGGTCACGGCATCCACCCGGCCCTCGCCGAAGTCGGAGTGGCGGATGCGGTCGCCTGCGGTGAGTTCGAGATCGCCGTTGTCGCGCATCTTCGCCGTCACCCGGTTCGGGAACTTGTCCATCGCCGTGGAGAGCGGCTTGAGGGAGTCGCCGCCGGAGAGGGGCTTGACGCCGAAGCGGTCTCCGGAACCGGACGAGCCGAACCCGCCGCCGGGCCGTCGGGCGTTCAGCGCCCGGGACTGCGTGCCGCCGCGGGAGTTCACGTCTCCTGGCGACTGCCGCCAGTCCACGAGGCCGGCCGGGATCTCCTGCAGGAAGCGGCTCGGCATCGCGACCGTGACCTCGCCGAACTGCGCGCGGGTCATGGCGAGCGAGAGGTGCAGGCGCTTGCGAGCCCTGGTGATGCCGACGTAGAACAGCCGGCGCTCCTCCTGCGGGCCGCCCGGCTCCCCCGCCGAGATCCGGTGCGGGATCAGATCCTCCTCGACTCCGGTGACGAACACCGCGTCGTACTCGAGGCCCTTGGCGGTGTGCATCGTCATCAGCGACACCGAACCGGATTCGTCATCGAGATCGTCGGCATCGCTGACCAGGGCGACCTCGGTGAGGAAGTCGACGATCGTGCCGTCGGGATTGTTACGGGCGAAGTCCCTGGCGACGGCGACGAACTCGTCGAGGTTCTCGACCCGCGCCTCGTCCTGCGGGTCGCGGCTCTTGCGCAGCGCGTCGAGGTAGCCGCTCTTCGTGAGAAGCAGGCTGAGGCCGTCGGCGACCGTCGTCGGCGCCGGCACCTCACCGGTCGCCGGCAGCATGATCGCGGTCGCCTCGGCGAGGACTGCGTCGAGCTGGGCGATCGCGGCCTGGATCTTCGGGCCGAATCCGAGCTGCGCAGACAGCGACAGCGCGTCGCGGAAGGAGATTCCATGCTCCTCGGCGAATCGGGCGATGGCCGTCTCGGAGACATCGCCGATGCCGCGCTTCGGCTTGTTCAGGATGCGGCGCACCGACATCTCGTCGGCGGGATTCGCGACGGCCACGAGATAGGCGAGTGCGTCCTTGATCTCGGCGCGGTCGTAGAACTTGGTGCCGCCCATGACCTTGTACGGCACGGCCGAGCGGATGAAGATCTCCTCGAGCGCACGGGACTGGGAATTCGTGCGGTAGAAGACCGCCATCTCGGAGTACGGCATGCCCGCACGACGCAGCGCCTCGATCTCGTCGGCGACGAACTGCGCCTCATCGTGCTGCGAGTAGCCGGTGAAGCCGACGATCTTGTCGCCGTCGCCCTTGTCACTCCAGAGCTTCTTGTCCTTGCGGTCGAAGTTGTTGCCGATCACGGCGTTCGCGGCCGACAGGATGTTCTGCGTCGAGCGATAGTTCTGCTCCAGCAGAACGACGCGCGCACCGGGGAAGTCCCGCTCGAACTCGCTGATGTTGCGGATGTCCGCGCCGCGGAAGGCGTAGATGGACTGGTCGGAATCGCCGACCACCGTGAGCGATGCGCCCTCGAGCTCTGGCGAAGTCTCGGGTTCGAAGATCATCATGCCGTTCGAGGCATATGGATCGGGCGCCTCGCTGGACACCGGCCGGGTCAGCTCGTGGATGAGCGAGTACTGGGCGTGGTTGGTGTCCTGGTACTCGTCGACGAGGATGTGCCGGAAGCGGCGCCGGTAGGTGTTCGCCACCTCGGGGAACGCGCGGAACAGGTAGACGGTCTGCCCGATGAGGTCGTCGAAGTCGAAGGCATTCGCCTTCTGCAGCTGCCGCTGATAGTCGGCGAAGAGCTCGACGAAGATCCGCTCCGCCGGGTCTGACATGTTGGCCTGGCGGGCGTAGGAATCGGCATCCGACAGCTCGTTCTTGAGTTTCGAGATGCGCGACTGCACGGATGCCGGAGTCAGGCCATACGCGTCGGCCTCATGCTCCTTGACCAGTCGCTTGAGCAGGGCGCGGGAGTCACCGGAGTCGTAGATGGTGAACGACTTGGTGAAGCCGAACTGCTCGGCCTCGCGACGGAGGATCCGCACGCAGGCGGAGTGGAAGGTCGAGATCCACATGCCACGGGATGCCTCGCCGACGAGTGCGCCGACGCGCTCGCGCATCTCGCCTGCGGCCTTGTTCGTGAACGTGATCGCGAGGATCTGGCTCGGCCATGCCTCACGGGCCCGCAGCAGCGACGCGATGCGGCGCGTCAGCACGCTGGTCTTTCCCGACCCGGCACCCGCCACGATGAGCAGCGCCGGGCCGCGGTACGTCACCGCTTCGAGTTGCTGCGGGTTGAGGCCGGCGAGGAGGTCGTCGGAGGCACCAGCGGACTCCGAGGACGAGGAGCGTGGGCCGGCGGTGGAGGGGACGATGAGTGGGGCGTCGGTCATGGCCTTACGAGTCTAGGCGGCGGTACTGACACCGAGGCACGCCGAGGGTGCCTCGCGAGGGGCGCACGGGCGGACCCGCGCACCCCTCCCCGAGGTCAGGCCGAGCGGCGTCGCCGGCCTGCGATGGCGGCACCGGCCAGCAGCAGCACGAGCGCCAGCGCCACCGAGGCGAGAGGCGCCTCGGCGCCGGTGGCCGCGAGCCCTCCGGCCGGGGAACCCGCACTGGGAGAACCCGTGCCGGGACCCGTCGGCGTCTCCCCACCGGGCGTCTCACCGCCGGGAGTCTCACCGTCCACCCCCGGCAGCGTTCCGGTCCGCAGCGCCTCGGTCGCGAAGCCGTCCGCGAACCACCACACCGGCCGCTGGCTGTCGACCGACAGCGAGGCAGGAGCGGTCGCGAATCCCTCGTTGTTGATGTCGGGCATCCCGGCAGGGCGCTCGAAGTGGGCAAGGCCCGGCTGCGCGGTCCCGTTCAGCGTGATCTCCGCCGAACGGCCCTGGCAGCCGTCGTCGCACACGGCCCACAGCACGCCGCGCACGCTGTCGTAGTCGAGCGCCATGACGCCGGCGAGACCCGGTGCGATCTCCGAGACGAGGTTCGCCCCGCCGTCTGCACCGAGCGCGAACGCGTAGACGTGGCCGTTGTCCTCGATGGCGACGAAGAAGAGGCCGCCGCCGTGACCGGCGTAGTCCGACGGATCGTAGGCGGCACCGGTGCTGTCGTCGAAGAGAGCGCCGGCGAGCGCGGCATCCGGCACCCATTCCACGGCCTCCATCCCGAGGTTCGCGCCCACCGCGGGAAGAAGAGCGGTCAGGTCCCACTCCTGCTGTGCGACGAGATCGCCGGCCGCGGCATCCGGATCCACCTTCAGCACGACGTTCTGGTTCACGCCCTTGTTCGCGTTGTCGCGCTCCGAAGCGACATAGACCGCCCCATCGCCGTCGACCGTGATGCCCTCGGTGTCGGGACCGGCGGCACCGGGGTCCGACGCGTCCTTCTGGAATCGGACGCGCTTTCCCTCGCTCCAGCCGTCGGCCTTCTCGACCGATCCGTCCGCGCGGGCATCGAGCTTCCAGATGCGCCCCTCGCCGTTGTCGACGGCCCACATGACGGCGCCGTCCGCGGTCTCCTGGACGTCGAGACCCGAGCTGTCCTCCAGGAAGGTCGGGGTGTTGTCGAGCGCACGGACCTCGGCGGAGCCGGGCCACGGCGAGAACACGATCTCGCCGGCGCAGACGTTCGCGGCGCCCTTGGTCGACTCCGCCGTCACGGCGAAAGCGCCGGTGATGTCGGCACAGCGCCCCCAGCTCGTGGCCGGATGACCTTCGCCCCAGGTCGTCTCGTCGACGATGAGGTCGCCGTCGAACACGCGCACCGCGTCGCCGCCACCCAGGCCGAAGCCGAGTTGCTCGCGCTCGATGACGAGGTGGCCGCCGGCCGCGATGGAGGTGCCTGCCGGGATCGCGTAGGAGTGCGCGTCGTCATCGTCCTTCACCACGATGCCGGACACGTCCAGAGCCTCGGCCGTGGGGTTCGCGAGTTCCACCCAGTCATCGGGAAAGCCACCGTCGGACTCGATCTCGTTGATGCGCACCGGTCGCCCGCAGGCGTTTCTCATGCCCTTGGTCGAGAGGGCCTGGTCCGCGAAATCGCCGGTGCCGTCGGCGCAGCGCGCCCACACGCCCTCCGCGTGCGCGACGTACGCGTGCTCGGCGACCGTGTTGCCGTTCGCGTCGCGGATCGTCACGGTGTCGCCGTTGCCGAGGCCGAAGCTGAAAGCCGCCGGCTGGTCGAAGACGAAGTACGCGCCCGGATCGAGAACCGTCCCGGCCGGGAGCGGTGCCGCATCCCCGGCGTGCCCGGTCGGATCGTCGTCCATCACGGTCCAGGCGGAGATGTCGACGGCGGCGCTTCCCGTGTTCACGACCTCCACCCAGTCGGTGGCGTCTCCGTTGGACTCGATCTCGTTGATCGCGACATCAGGCATCACGCACGAGTTCGTCGCACCGGGAGTGGCGTGCGCGAGTACGAATGCGCCGACGCCGTCAGGGCAGCGAGCGAGGGTGGCCGCGATGGAGTCCCCGCCGATGGCGGCATGACCGTCCCACATCTGCGTGTCATCGATGAGCGTCCCGGTCGTGTCGTAGAGGCGGATGCGGTCGGCGCTGCCGATGCCGATGGGGTCGCGGAACGCCGCTTCGGCTCCGTCGACGACGCCGATCGTGCTCTCTTCGACGACGAGGAACTCGCCGGCGCCGATGAGCGTATCCGCACGGAACTGCCAGCGGTGATCGTCGGAGTTGTCGCGGATCTCATAGCTGGAGATGTCGAGCGCCTCACTGCCGGGGTTGTGGAACTCCACCCAGTCGGCCGGCTGCGAGTCGACCTCGTTGATCACGATGGAGCCGGCCACCGGCGCCGCCGTGCAGTCGTTCGGTGCTCCCGGAGTCACCGCAGTCGCGTGCGCCCAGTCGCCCGTGCCGTCAGGGCAGCGCGCCCAGACCGCCAGCGGGGCGGTGTTCTCGTAGGCGTATGCGTCCACCTCGGCGCCGGCCGGGTCGTAGAGGACGACCTCGTCGCCCTTGCCGAGTCCGAAATCGAAGTCGACGTCCTTCACCAGCACGAGGAACTCCCCCGGTGCGAGCGTCGCGCCGGCGGGTGCGTGACCGAAGACGTCGCGCTTCTCGTCGGAGACGTACCAGCCGTCCAGGGCGACGGGCTCGGCGCCCGCGTTGTAGATCTCGATCTGATCGGCGAGTCCGGTCGCCGTATCGTCGTAGACGATCTCGTTGAGGACCAGGCCCGAAGGCGCGGCGGCGATGCTGGATTCGGCGCCGGTGGCGGCGAGCGGTGCGGCGAGCAGGACGGCCGCGCTGAGCGCGCAGACCGTCGTGACCGCTGCCGCGGAGTGCAGGCGGGACATGGGGCTCCTGGGCGAAGATCAGAAGGGCGAGGAATCAGAGACTCCGAGCCGAGACGGGTAGGAGTCCAGACCACCGACGCCGCGTGACCGCACGGCGGCGTGCAGGTGGACGCGAGGTGAACGGCCGGCGGCTGATCGGCGCCAGGTCGCACCCGCCCCGGCCGGGTGCCTCTCGTCAGGCGTCGTCCCAGGCTCGACTGCGACAATCACCTCATGCGCACGATCCTCAACATCATCTGGGTCATCCTCGCCGGATGGGTCCTTTTCCTCGGCTATGTGCTGGCCGGCATCCTGCTGTGCATCCCGATCGTGACCATCCCGTGGGCCATCGCGTCGTTCCGCATCGCGCGCTACGCGATCTGGCCGTTCGGACGCGAGGTCATCAGCAAGCCGAGCGCCGGCGTCGGCTCGTTCCTCGGCAACGTGCTCTGGGTGATCCTCGCCGGCTGGTGGCTGGCGATCGGCCACATCGTCTCCGGCATCGCGCTGTGCCTCACGATCATCGGCATCCCGATGGGCATCGCCGACTTCAAGATGGTGCCGATCTCGCTGATGCCCCTGGGCAAGGAGATCGTGTCCACGCGCAGAGGGGCGTTCGCGATCAAGTCCTAGACTTGCCCGGTGGATGCCGAACGACTGATCGCCTGGGATCAGGAGCTGCGCTCCGCGCACTCGCGTCTGCGGGCCGCGTTGTCAGCCACACGCGCGGCTCTGGACGCCGGCGAGACCGCTCCTGAGGCCGCATCCGAGCTGCTGCTGTTCTGCATCGGCTTCTGCTCGGCGCTCGACGGCCACCATCGCAGCGAGGATCGCACGCTGTTCCCGGCGCTGCGCGAAGAGCACCCCGAGCTCTCCGGTGTGATCGACAAGCTCATGCAGGATCACTCGATGCTCTCGCACCTGTTGAACGCCCTGCGCAATGCCGCCGAACGGGACGAGGACGCGGCGTCGATCGAACGTCACCTCGATGGGATCGGCGCGATCATGGAGTCGCACTTCCGCTTCGAGGAACGAGAGATCCTCGCGCCGCTGCGCGCACTGCGGCTCGAGAAGACGGTGCCCGAGGTCCTGGGACCGCTCTGACCCGCGGATCGCGGACGAGACGCTCAGCTGCGGAAGAAGCCCACACCCAGATCGGGGTGATCGACGAACACGCCATCGACGCCGGTGCGCGCGATGGCAGCCCACTCCGACTCGTAGTCGCCGTAGGCGCCGGGTCCGCCGGCACCGCGGAACTCCGCGCCGAGGAACGCGTTCTCCGGGCGGGCGGTCCACGTGAACACCTTGAGGCCGCGCGCATGCGCATCGGTCACGATCGTGTTGCCCTTGGCCAGGAGCATCCGCTTGTTGACGCTGATGCCGTCGACCTTGCCGACCAGTCCGTCGAGTCCGCGCGGCGCGACTGTGGCCTTGTAGGTGAGCGCCTGCTTTCCCTGTGCCACAAGGAGATCGTAGGGGCGCCCGGATGCCTCGATCAGGTACACGTAGGAGGCGACGATGCCGCGCTCCCGCAGTTGTCCCAGCACGGTCGACTCGAAGCACTCGATGATCAGCGGGAGTTCGCCGTCGGCCCAGCCCGAGGCGCGGAGATCGCGCTCGATCAGAGGAGCGAGATCGAGCCCGATGCTCGCGAAGTACGTCGCGTGCTTGACTTCCAGCACCACGCCGATCTCCCGCCCGTGCTCGATCGAGCCGGCGCGGACGATGTCGAGCACGTCGCTCAGTCGCAGGATGGCCTGCGAGCCGTCGAAGCTGGCGCTGGAGAGCCGCACCTCCGGCAGCCGCTCGCGGCCGCGCAGCATGGTCAGCTCTGCCCAGGTGAAGTCCTCGGTGAACCAGCCGGTCAGTGCCTGTCCGTCGACCCGCTTGGTCGTACGGCGGTCGGCGAACTCCGGATGCTCCGCGACATCGGTCGTACCGGAGATCTCGTTCTCGTGGCGCACGACGAGGACGCCGTCCTTCGTGGCGACGATGTCGGGTTCGACGGCGTCGACGCCCATGGCGAGCGCCAACTCGTACGACGATCGACTGTGCTCCGGGCGGTAGCCGGGGGCGCCTCGATGACCGATGACGAGCGGTGATTTCCTGGGCACGCTCTCAGCGTAGAACACGCCGCTGAACGCACCGCGCGGGTATCGTGGAGGAAAGAGACCTACGCACACTTTGGAGTGAGGCCCACCATGAGCAATTTCGCCTTCAACAATCCGGCGTTCAAGCAGCAGGATCCGCGCAATGTCGCGACCTACCCCGGCGGCCCGCAGGCCGCGGCTCAGGGCGCGCAATTCGGCTCCGCGCAGCACGCGGGCATGGATGCCGCCGCCAACGCGCAGCTGGAGGGCATGTACGCCTCTCCCCCCGCCGGAGCGATCGAGACCGACCGCATGACCGTCGAGGACACGGTCTGGAAGACCGCCGGCCTCTTCGGCATCCTCCTCGTCACCGCCGCGATCGGCTGGGTCTGGACCCTCGGCGGTGTCGGCGCCCCCGAGCGTGACCCGTACAGCAGCTTCGCCCCGAGCATGTTGCCGTGGATGATCGGCGCACTCGGTGGCTTCGTGCTCGCCATGGTCATCACCTTCACCTCGCGCAAGAAGGTGCGTCCGGCGCTGATCTTCGCCTACGCGGCGCTTGAGGGCCTGTTCGTCGGTGGCATCTCCGCGTTCTTCGAGGTCCTCTGGCCCGGCATCGTCATGCAGGCCACTCTCGCGACCGTCGCCGTCGTCGGCGTGACCCTCGCGCTCTTCGCCAGCGGCAAGATCCGCGCCTCGGCGAAGATGACCAAGATCGTGCTCATCGCGATGTTCGGCTACATGGCCTTCTCGCTGCTCAACCTCGTCCTGATGTGGACGAACGTGCTCCCGGCCGATCAGGCGTTCGGAATGCTCAGCGCACCGAGCCCGCTCTTCGGCATCCCGTGGGGTGCGATCATCGGCGTCCTCGTGGTCTTCATGGCCGCGTACTCGCTGGTGCTGGACTTCGATCAGATCCAGCAGGGCGTCCGCAACGGCGCTCCTCGCCAGTTCGGCTGGATGGGCGCGTTCGGCATCATGGTCACCGTCGTGTGGCTGTACGTCGAGATCCTCCGTATCATCGCGATCGTGCGCGGCAACAACTAGTCACAATCTGCGGAAAAGAGGCCCGTCTCCACTCGGAGACGGGCCTCTTTGCATACCCGGTGACGCCCGGAGGGGGTGAGATCCTCTTGGATCTCACCCCCTTCGCACGATCGACTTGGCTTAGACCCTGAATCCTACGGTGTACCAGCCGTCGACGCGCGGTTCACAAAGCGACGTGATTCGCCAGCCTTCCCCCACGATCTGAGGCGCGTGCGCGAAACAGAGGAAGGGGTCGCCGTACGGCCCCCATGTGTTTGTGATTCCCCGGCCGACAGCGGGCTTAACCTCAACTGCTTGTGCGGGGACTGCGCTGGCACCAATCGCCAACATGCTGACGAGGGCGGCAATTGCCGCCCTCTTCGTCATACTTCTGCTTCGCATTACGTTTCGACCTCCGGTTGTCGTTGCCGAGAATTTCTCGACGGCGTCCAACATCGCATTTTGGATGCGTGCAAGTCAAGACGAGCTCGCGCCGGGTGTCACTCCCTTCGCGACGAACGATCGTCCGCGGCAGCAACTAGTCACCGCTCGGAAGAGGCCCGTCTCCATTCGGAGGCGGGCCTCTTTGCACAACCGGTGACACCCGCGCAAGGGGGTGTTCGAGATGATTCGACCGCGCCAGAGTGTTCTCACGACACCCCGCAATCCCGGGGTGACTACACAAAGGAGCTGACCATGGGTTTCCTCGCCTTCATCATTCTGGGCCTTATCGCCGGTGCCATCGCCAAGCTCATCCTTCCCGGACGTCAGGGCGGCGGGTGGCTTGTCACACTCCTCCTCGGAGTCGTCGGAGCCATCCTCGGTGGATGGATCGGCACGATGATCTTCGGCGTCGGCCTCGAGAACTTCTGGGATCTCTCGACCTGGTTGCTCGCGATCGGTGGCGCCATCGTCGTGCTGCTGATCTACGGCCTGATCGTCGGACGCGGATCGCGCGTTCGCGACTGAGCTCACCACGCGCCTCGCGCGCGGTGACCAGGGTTCCGCCTCTGCCCGGAAGCACCGCTTCCGGCAGGGGCGGTTCCTGTATGCGGGCGGCACACCCCGGCCGTATGGCTCAGTTCCCGGCAGCCTTCGCCTGGAGCAGGGCGCGCTCGCGCTCGTTGCCTGCAAGACCCGCGGCGACCGCGAACTCGCTTCTCGCCTCCTCGGTCCTGCCCAGGCGCAACAGCAGTTCTCCGCGGGTGGCGGGAAGCAGGTGGTAGCCCCGCAGGGCTCCTGACTCCGCGAGGCGGTCGAGGATGCGCAGAGCGGATGCAGGACCTGTGGCCATCGCCACTGCCGCTGCCCGGTTCAACTCCACCACCGGCGAGGGTGCGATGCGGCCCAGCGCCTCGTAGAGCACGACGATCCGCTCCCAGTCAGTCTCGTCGACGGATGCAGCCACGGCATGGCACTCCGCGATCGCGGCCTGCAGCCCGTAGGGGCCGCGACCTCGGCCGAGGGCATCGGCCCGCGCGAGCGCGGCTCGCCCACGGGAGATGCGGCCTCGATCCCAGCGCCGCCGATCCTGATCCCCCAGCAGTACCGGGTTCCCCTGGGCATCCACCCGGGCGGCGAAGCGGGCTGCGGTGAGCTCCATGAGCGCAAGCAGGCTGTGCACATCACGCTCGCGCGGCATCAGCGCTGCCAGCACTCGCGTGAGCCGGATCGCCTCCTCGCTCAGTTCCGGCCGCATCCAGTCCGAGCCGCCGCTCGCTGTGTGCCCCTCGTTGAAGATCAGGTAGAGCACTCCGAGGATCGCGCCGAGCCGTTGCGGCTGCTCCTCGCGCGACGGCACCTCGAAGGGCACATTCGCGGCGGCGAGCGTCTTCTTCGCCCGCACGATGCGCTGCTGCACGGTGGCGGTCGGCACCAGGAAGGCCCGTGCGATCTCTTCACTCCCGAGACCGCCGACGACCCGCAGGGTCAGGGCGACCTGGGCCTCTCGCGACAGCACCGGGTGGCAGGAGATGAAGATCAGTCGCAGTACGTCGTCGTCGACGGCATCCGGATCCCAGGGCAGCGCGTCCGTGGATTGCTCGCGTTCCAGGTCGTGGGCGATCACGGCCAGCCTGTCGTCCAGGCGCTCTCGTCGACGCCAGCCGTCGACCGCCTTCCGCTTCGCCACGGCGGTCAACCAGGCCGCGGCATTGCGTGGGACTCCCTCGACGGGCCATTGCCGCAACGCGTCGACCAGCGCCTCCTGCGCGAGGTCTTCGGCGACCCCGAAGTCGCCCACCATCCGCGTCAGGGTGCCGACGATCTTGGCCGACTCGATGCGCCAGACGGCCGCGACGGCGCGCTCCGCCGATTCGCGATCGGCGGAGCGCGTCACCGCGCCGTCAGATGCTGCAGTCATCTCACTGCTGGGCGCGCTGCGCCTGCTCCTCGCGCCAGCCCTCTTCCTTCTGGATCCACTCGTTGTCGGCCGAGAAGTCGTCGAACTCGGTCACTCGGCGGACCTCCAGGAACGAACCGGGGCCGAGCGGCGCGCGTCCGGCCCATTCGGCTGCTTCCTCTCGCGATGAGACCTCGATGATCCAGAAGCCGTTGAACAGCTCCTTCGTCTCTCCGTAGGGGCCGTCGGTGATCAGCGGCGCCTCCGCGCTGAAGTCGACGACGAATCCTTCCGAGGCGTCGGTGAGTCCTTCGCCGGCGAGAAGCACGCCCGCCTTCATCATCGACTCGTTGTACTTGCCCATGGCCTCGATGACCTCCTCGAACGGAGTGTTCTCGTAGGCCTTCACAGCCTCGTCGGTCGCGCGCATGATGAGCATGAACTTCATGATGATCTCCTTGTGTCCGGGGTCGTTTTCGACCCTCTCATTGAAGACGTCGAACGAGAAGACCCTGGATCGACATCGGGAGAGAAAAAGTTCCGGATCGTCGTCGCGCAGGGCTCAGCGCCGCGCAGGCGCCTCGAGCACGTCGCGCGCGACGCCGGCGAGAGCATCCATCGCGGCCTCGGGGCTCCACGCGGCCGCCGCTGTGCCCGTCTGATCGTGCAGCCGCTCCCAGGTCGCCGGGTCGGAGAGCAATCCGCGCAGGGCCGTCGCGAGAGCATCCTCATCGCCGTCCGGCACGAGCACTCCCCCGCCCGCACCCAGGATGTCGCCCGGACCGTAGCGCACGTCGTACGACACGGCCGGGCTGCCGTGAGCGAGAGCCTCCACGATCGACAGTCCCTGGCCCTCGAACGCCGTTGCGGTGAGCACCACCGAGGCGCGATCCAGTGCCGGGGCCGGATCCGCGGCGAAGCCCGCCAGGTGCACCCGCTCCCCGGCGTCGAGCTCCTCGATCAGCTGCTGCAGCCGCATGCGCTCTGGCCCATCGCCCCAGATCTCGAGCCGCGTCTGCGGCACGTCAGCGCGCAGGAACGCACGGATCGCGTGATCGACCCGTTTCCCCGCCGCCAGGCGCCCGAGCACGACGACGAGTCCCGGCACGCGCTCCGCGACCGGTGACCGTGGAGCCCGCACGCCGTTCGGAACGACGTGGTGCGTGGCCGCGCCCTCGAAACGGCGCACGACATCGTCGCGTTGAGTGGGTGTCGGCCATACGACGGCGTCGAATCGCTCCGCGATCGCGAACCAGCGCGACCAGAGTGCGTTCAGCGGCGCATCGGGCGTGTAGGGCGGCTCGACGTGCATCGTGTGGATCGTGTGGATGATCCGCACACGTGGAACAGCCCAATCCGCGATCAGCTCGCCGATCTGGCGCGACTCGCAGATGACGACGATGGGGCGGTCGCCCAGTGAGGCCGCGACATGATCCAGCCAGGCCCGGTAGAGGCCGCGGAATCCCGTCAGGCCGCCGGCGATCTCTCCGGCCGCGTCGTAGACGAGCACGCTCTCGTCGGTCAGATGCCAGTCGGGGTCACCCGCGATGACCGGCAGCGCCGCGAATGGGCGCTGCTCGGCATCGAGGAGCACCCGGTACTCCCGATCGGTCCGGGCCCGCGCTCCCTGCTCGGCAGTCGCGAGCAGCCATTCCGCCGCGCCGCCCTCCGGCGCCCTGGCCTCGTCGAACAGATTGCGCATCCGCTTCACGTCCGCGAGCGCGCCACGTTCGGCGAACGCCTCACGGTGCTCCGCGTGCGCCTCAGCGGCGCCGGGGTCGAACGTCAGCAGCTGCGGTCCGCGGCCGTCGGCGACACCGGCTTCCGCCATCTGCTTCGCACGCGCGAGCGTCGCGATCGTGTAGCCGCCGTCGAGGTCGGGAATGAGCCGGCTGGACAGCACGAGATACTCGGCGTCCGGGAAGACCGAGGACGCCGAGGCAGAGGACGTTGCAACGTCCTCCTCTACTCCCACTCGATGGTCCCCGGCGGCTTGGAGGTCACATCGAGGACGACGCGGTTGACGTCGCGCACTCCGTTGGTGATGCGGTTCGAGATCTTCGCGAGGACGTCGTACGGCAGGCGGGTCCAGTCCGCCGTCATCGCGTCCTCGCTGGAGACGGGGCGCAGCACGATCGGATGCCCGTAGGTGCGGCCGTCGCCCTGCACGCCCACCGAGCGCACATCGGCGAGGAGCACGACGGGGCACTGCCAGATCGTCTGGTCGAGTCCTGCCTTGGTCAGTTCCTCGCGGGCGATGGCGTCGGCCTCGCGCAGGATCTCCAGGCGATCGCGGGTGACCTCGCCGATGATGCGGATGCCGAGGCCGGGGCCGGGGAACGGCTGGCGTCCGACGATCGCCTCGGGGATGCCGAGCTCGCGGCCGATCGCGCGGACCTCGTCCTTGAAGAGGGCTCGCAGCGGCTCGATCAGTTCGAAGTCGAGGTCGTCCGGCAGGCCGCCGACGTTGTGGTGCGACTTGATGTTGGCTGTGCCGCTGCCGCCACCGGACTCCACCACGTCGGGGTAGAGCGTGCCCTGCACGAGGAACTTGATCGGGGCGCCGCCGGTCTGGCGGGCCTCCTCGACGAGGTCGAGCTGCACCTTCTCGAAGGCGCGGATGAACTCGCGCCCGATGATCTTGCGCTTCTCCTCGGGGTCGGTGACGCCTTCGAGGTGGCCGAGGAAGGTGTCCTCCGCGTCGACCGTGATCAGACGCACGCCGGTGGATTCGACGTAGTCCTTCTCGACCTGCTCGCGCTCGCCCTTGCGGAGGAGCCCGTGGTCGACGAACACGGCGGTGAGCTGGTCGCCGATCGCCTTGTGCACGAGAGCCGTCGACACGGCGGAGTCGACTCCGCCGGACAGGGCCGAGATGACGCGGGCGTCGCCGACCTGCGCACGGATGCGCTCGACCTGTTCGGCGATGACGTTGTCGCTGTTCCAGTCTGATGCGAGGCCCGCCCCCTTGTGCAGGAAGTTCTCGATCACGCGCTGGCCGTGGTCGGAGTGCTTGACCTCGGGGTGCCACTGCACCCCGTAGAAGCTGCGCTCCTCGTTCGCGAACGCTGCCACCTTGGTGGCATCCGTCGTCGCGAGAACCTCGAAGCCTTCGGGCGCGCGGGCGACCTGGTCGCCGTGGCTCATCCACACGTTCTGCTCGGCCGGCTGGCCGCCGAGCAGCATGCCGCCGTCGCCGACGAGGACGGCATCCGTCGCCCCGTACTCGCGGAGCCCTGTGTTCGCGACCTCGCCACCGAGGGTCTGAGCCATGTACTGGAAGCCGTAGCAGATGCCGAGCGTGGGCACGCCGAGGTCGAAGACCGCCGGGTCCAGGCGCGGGGCGCCGTCTTCGTAGACCGAGGAGGGACCACCCGAGAGGATGATCGCGACCGGGTTCTTGGCGGCGATCTCGGCGGCCGTGGCCGTGTGCGGCACGATCTCGCTGTACACGCCCGCTTCGCGGACACGACGCGCGATCAGCTGCGCGTACTGTGCGCCGAAGTCGACGACGAGCGCGGGGCGCTGCTGGGTCTCGGACTGTTCGGTCAACGGACACCTTCCGGGGCGGGGGCGGGGGCCTCGGCGGCCTCCCTTTTTGCGAGGTAGGACTTCACGTCGCGGGCGACGATGGTCTCCATGATGAACGAGAGCAGCGGGATGACGCCGCCGAGCGCCAGAAGCGCCAGGCGCAGCAGCTGCCAGCGCATCAGGCTCCACATGCGGAAGCAGGCGAAGAGGTAGACGACGTAGAACCAGCCGTGGGCGACGAGGATGCCGAGCGACAGGTTGAAGCCGTCACCGGTGGACTCGAGTCCCTCCGGGCCTTCGACGACCGGCGCGAACCACAGCGGGCCGCCGGATCCGCCCGCGAAGAGCTCGAGGTGGATCGGCGTGTACTTGAGCACCATCTCGGCGACCAGCAGGAGCAGCATGACTCCGGTGATGATCGACGCGGCCTGGTAGAACTTCAGCGCACCGCGGATCGCCGGAAAGCTGGCGACTTTCGGTTCGGGCATGGCTCCAGTCTAGCCGCCGCCGTCGGCCGCCTGACGCCCGGGAGATCCGCCTCAGGGCCTGGGCGGACGAGCGACCAGAAGCTCCCCGTCGCCGCGCACGATGAGCTCTCCGGCCGCGGCGGGGGTGAGCAGAGTCGCACCGGCGGGAAAGGACCGATCCGCGATCTCCACTTCACCCCGGGTGATGACCGTGATCGAGAAACCCGGCTCCAGCAGCGCCGTCCCGGTGACGGGAAGGCGCTCCAGACGGAAGTATTCATCGGCGTCTCGCGGGAAGACCGAACCGGAGCCGGGAGCCGGTCGCACGAGACGCTCGAGTTCGGCCGCACTGCGTCCGCTCCTCTGCACCGCGGCGAGCGCGACGTCGAAACCCAGGCCGAGATGGCCGGCCCTCGGCCCGTCCAGCTCGAATCCCTCCCATTCCAGCAGGATGGAGAGGTCTTCCGGCTGCTGCAGCTCGAGCAGCAGGACCCCGGCACCGATGGCATGCAGCTCGCCGGGTGGCACCCAGACGACATCGCCGGGAGCGACCTCCACCTCGTGCAGCAGGGCGAGCAGAGCATCCACCTGCTGCGACCGCACGAGTGCGGCGAGGTCCTCGGCGTCGATATCGCGTCGGAGCCCCACATGGACCGTTCCGCCTTCCAGGATGTACCAGGCCTCGGCCTTGCCGTGGGCGGTCCCGAGGTGCGTGGCGGCGAAGCCGTCGTCCGGATGCGCGTGCACCGGAAGCCGCTGCCCGGCATCCAGCAGCTTCACGAGCAGCCGGGTGTCGGCTCCCCACCGCTCGGCGTGCGCGGTGCCGAGCCAGTGAACCGGATCCCTGATGACGGCGTCTCTGAGCAGTGAACCGTCGGAGAGCCGGGTGAGCCCGCGATCCGTTTCTCCGCGAACCGTCGTCGTCGACCCGATCCAGTCCTCCGGCTCCCTCTCCCCCGATGCCCCTTCGCCGCGGAACGCGCTGATCCTCGCTCCTCCGCGATAGAAGCGCTCCGGCGGGCGGTTGGAAGGCAGCCGGATCGGCCTCACGACCGGGCGCCCTCTCGATTGCAGACGAAGAGGAAGCCGCCGACGAAGCTGTCGCCGAGGCCGACCGTCGTCGGCGAATCGACGTCGAGCGCGAACCCCGCCACCCCGGCGATGTCGTCACGGCACTCCTCGATCGCGGCGATCACAGCCGCGCCGCCGGCATGCCGCCGCATCGCCGCGGTGTCGTCGACGTCGCCCGCTGTGAACCCGTCTCCGAGCCGGTACCGGGTCGCCGCAACACGGACGGCACTCTCGAGTGCGTCCCGGTGCGTCCCCGCCTGGGGGCCGATGGCGATCGCCCAGTAGCGGGTGTGCACGACGAGCGCGGGCACGGGGATCTTCGCGGCGACCTCGTCGAGAGCCTCGACGATCGAGCCGGCGTCGAGCAGGTTCACGGCGCGCCCGCAGTACTCCTGCAGCTCGTCCTCGTTCATGCTGTAGACGTCGATCCTCGGGAGCAGTCGCCTGCGCACCGTCTCCGCGAAGTCGCGCACATAGAAACCTGCGTCCTCGTAGAAGACGAGCGCGTCATCGGGAAGGCTGCCCATGGCCCGCTCCAGCTCAGCCAGCCGCCGCTCGAGCAGCTCATGGTCCTGCATGGTGTTGAAGCCGGAGATGAGGAAGGCCGCGGCGCCCGCAAGAGCGTCCGGCAGTTCGTCTGCGATCGCCATCTCCCGGTTGGGAGGGTCGTTCGCGAAGATCAGGCGGTTCGCGGACGGAGAGACGACCTCTCCGTCCAGCATCCGGGCACGGGCCCCGGCCGGGTACTGGATGATCAGGTGCGGGTCGAGCGTGTCGCGCACTGCCGACGAGACATGGGAGATCGACGGCGGCAGCAGCCGGCGCACGTTCTCGTCGATGCTCACGAGATGCTGGATGCTCGGGATGCCGAGGCGATCGAGTGCGAGCCCGGCGCGCACGCCCGTACCGCCCAGCGTGACGTCGTAGTCGAAATGAGAGACGAAGCGCTCGATGACCTCCGACGAGGCCACGAAGCGCTCGGCGCCGCTGCCGGATGCCACGAAGGCGATGATCGCCACGAGGAGCGAACGCTCATCGATGATCGGCGCCGTGGTCGTCAGCTCGTGCCTGCGCACCCGGTGCTCCAGGGCGAGCCGCTCGAGCACGGCAGTGTCCCACCGCAGCTCGTAGTCGACGGTGCCGCCCAGTCCGAGAACGAGATGTCTGTCCACGTCGCCGATCATCCTCCTGTTCCCGGGGATCAGTACAGCTCGGCCTTGCCGTCTGCGCCGAAGAGCCGGATCTTCTCCGCAGCAGTGACCTTCATCGCGGCGACGGACCCGGGCTGGATCGCGTTCGGCTCGCGCAGACGCTCATCGGTGCCGAGGATCTCTCGCATGCGGTTGTGGTACGAGACCTTGATGTCGCTGGAGATGTTGATCTTGTTGATGCCGAGGCTCACCGCACGGCTCAGTTCGCTGTCGGGGTTGCTGGACCCGCCGTGCAGCACCAGCGGGATGCCGACGGCCGCCTTGATCTGCTCGAGCAGGTCGTGACGCAGTTCGGGGTTCTTCTCCACCGGGTAGAGGCCGTGAGACGTCCCGATCGCGATGGCGAGGCTGTCGACGCCGGTCTCCTCCACGAAGCGCACCGCGTCGGCAGGATCCGTGTAGATGATCTCGGCTGCTCCGGACTCGCCGTAGCTGTCGTTCGCGCCGATCGTGCCGAGTTCGCCCTCGACCTGGATGCCGACGGCGTGCGCGGCCTCGACGACCTTGCGGGTCAATGCGACGTTCTCGTCGAACGGCAGCAGCGAGGCGTCGATCATCACCGAGGTGAATCCGGCCTTGATGGCCTCGATGATCTGCTCGTAGGTGCCGCCGTGGTCCCAGTGGATCGCGACGGGAACGCTCGCCCGGTGCGCGCGGGCGTGCATCGCGGGGATGAGGTCGGTCGTGATGTGGGAGACCTCATCAGGGTGGATCGCGATGATGACCGGTGCGGACAGTTCCTCGCTGATGTCGATGATGCCGTTGAACATCGCCCAGTCGCTGATGTTGAAGGCGGGGATCGCGAAGTTATGCGCGTTCGCGACGTCGAGGATGGATTTGCCGGTGTAGAGCACGTGATTTCTCCTGTTTCGTGATGGTCGATGTCTGGGGTGACGGATGTCAGCTCTTCACCGAACCGGCCGTGAGACCGCTGATGAAATAGCGCTGGAAGAAGAGGAAGAGGATGAGGACGGGGATCGACCCGAGCACGCTCATGGCCATGATCTGGTTCCACTCGTAGGAGTGCTGGCCCATCAGGAGCTGGATGCCGATCGGCACTGTGCGCATGTCGATCGTGCGGGTGAGCGTGAGGGCGAACAGGTACTCGTTCCACGCGATCATGAACGTGTAGATGCCGACCGAGACGATGCCCGGGATGGAGATCGGCACCAGGATGCGCCAGAGGGCGGTCATGGACCCCGCACCGTCGACACGGACCGCCTCGTCGAGTTCCTTCGGCAGCGTGTTGAAGTACCCGGTCATCATGATGATCGCGTAGGGCAGCGTGAACACCATGTACGTGAGGATGAGGCCGGTGTACGAGTTGTACAGTCCGAGCGCGACCATCAGGCCGAAGTACGGGATGAGCAGCGTGATCGGCGGCACCGCCTGCACGCTCACGATGACGACGTTCAGGATGCGCTTGCCCCGGAACTCGAAGCGGCTGAAGGCGTACGCCGCCTGGATGGCCACGATCAGGGTCAGGATCGTGACGGCTCCGGCGACGATGTAGCTGTTGAGGAAGAACCTCATCGTCTCGGGATTCGTGAAGATGGCGATGTACGCCTCGAACGAGAACGTGTCGGTGATCAGCCGCGGCGGCAGCTCGAAGATCTGGGTGTTCGACTTGAACGAGCTCGAGAGCATCCAGAGCACCGGGCCCGCGGCGAACACGGCGCCGATGATCAGGCCGATCGTGACACCGGTCTTGGCGGCGAGGCGCTGGTTCTTGACGGTGAGAGCCATGATCAGTCCCTCGCTTTCTGGTGACGGACGTAGAACACGGCGAGCACCATCGACATCAGCAGCACCAGGACGGCGGAGGTCGCCGCGAGCGAGAAGTCGTACTTGGCGAAGGCCAGCTTGTAGGTGAACGTGCTGAGCACCTCGGTGACGTCGATGGGACCGCCACCGGTCGTCATCCAGATCAGCGCGAACTGCTGGGAGGTCCAGATCAGGTCGAGCAGCACCAGGCTGACGATGATCGGCCGCAGCTGCGGGATGGTGACGTTCCAGAACCGCTGGACCGCGCCGGCGCCGTCGACCGTGGCCGCCTCGTTCAGCTCGTTCGGGATGCCCTGGAGTCCGGCCAGCAGACTGACCATGAAGAAGGGGTACCCGGCCCAGATGTTGATGAAGATGATGGTGCCCAGTGCGAGCTGCGGCGAGGCCAGCCACTCGATGTCGGTGTTGAGCAGGAAGTTGACGACGCCGTTGGGAGCGAGGAGCATGCGCCACAGCACTGCGATCACGGCGACGGTGAAAAGCCACGGCAGGACATACAGGGCCCGGAAGATCGACCTCGCGAAGCCGCCGAGCAGGGGGCTGTTCAGCATCATCGCGAAGCCGAGACCGAGGACCAGGTGCGCGACGACGCTCGCGACCGTGAAGAGGATCGTGTTGCCCGTGGCCTTCCAGAAACCGGGGTCCGAGAGTATCTCCACATAGTTCGCGAAGCCGACGAACTCCGGCGACTTGTTCAGGATGACGTTGTCCTGGAACGAGTACCCGATCACCATGATGATCGGAACGATCATCAGCACGAACAGCAGGAGCATGGTGGGCGAGAGGAACGCATAGGACTCGGTGG
>NZ_PGGU01000025.1:33078-40506 GCF_002872075.1 Microbacterium aurantiacum
TCTTGCGCAACTGCCGGCGCCTGCGCGAAAGCGAGACTCCGGTGACGATCACCTCGGTGTCGTCCGTGGTTCTGAGGCTCATGGTGCTCCTTGGTTGGTCGGGTGCCGCATCGCATCGTCCGATGCGGCACCCCGTTCATGCGGAGAGGCGGGAGATCAGAACTCCGCTTTCCAGGCCTCCTGCGCCTTCTTCAGCGCATCGTCGATGGACTGCTGTCCGTCGAAGGCGGCCTGCAGTTGCTCTCCGAGCAGTCGCATGAGCTCTTCCGCGACGGGCAGTCCGGTGAACTCGTTCGCCGGGTATCCCGCCTGGTAGATCTCGAAGGCCTTCTTGAACAGCTCGTCGTCGTTGACGAAATCCGGCACCGACTTCGAGTTGCCGGGGAACGCCTTGGCCATCGTCGACAGCTCGGAGTTCGTGTCCTCGCTCATCAGGAACTCGACCAGCTTGAAAGCGGCCTCCTTGTGCTCGGAGTTCTCGGCGACGCCGATGCCCCAGGATGCGTAGGGGATGCCCCGCTCGCCGTCGTAGCCGTCTTCGGCAGGGAGAGCCGAGATCGAGAACTTGAGGTCGGGGTTCGTCTCGCGGATGAGGTTGATGTGCGCCAGCGAGTCGATCATCATGCCGACACGGCCGTTGGTGAACTCCTCGACCTTGTCCTGCTCCTTCATGGTGAAGGAGCCGGACGCGATCACGCCGTCCTCCCAGAGCCCGCCGATGAAGTCGACCGCCGAGGCGACGTCGTCATTGGTCAGGTCCGGCTGGCCGTCCTTCAGCATCGAGCCGCCGGATGCCCATACCCACGACATGACGTCGTTCTGCACGCCGTTCGGCGCCTCGAGCGACAGCGGAAGCACCCAGCCCGAAGCGTCGCCGCCGAGGGCGGAGACCTTCGCCGCGGCATCCGCGAACTCGGTGCGAGTGGTCGGCGGTGCGGTGACGCCGGCTTCGGCGAGCAGGGTGTCGTTCGTGAACATCGGATAGACGAAGTTCACGACCGGGATCATGTACGTGCTGCCGTCGACCTGGATCTGGCTCGCCAGCTCGCTGTCGTCGTAGTCATAGTCCTCCATGAGTGCGCTCAGGTCGGCGATGACGCCCTGAGAGGCGAAGTCGTTCACCCAGGCGCCGTCGAGGCCGACGACGTCGGGCATGGTGCCGGATGCCGCTCCGGCGAAGAGCTGCTCCTTCGTCGAGGCATACGGTCCGCTCACCAGATCGACGGTGATGCCGGGATTCGCCTCCTCGAACTTGTCGATCAGCGCGCGGAACTCGCCGTCGGGGAGTTCGGGCTCCCACCACTGCGCGAACTCGATCGTGACGTCGCCGTCACCGCCGCCGTCTGTCGTTCCGCTGTCGCCCGCCGCGCAACCTGCCACGGCCAGAACTGTCATGGCTGCTGTCGCTGCGCCGGCGAGCTTCAGAATGCGTCGCCCTCGCCCCACTGTGATCATCACTTCTCCTCTTCGAGATCGTGCCGCATAACGCACTCTCATGCTTCTTCATGCGGTTTTGAGCCATGTTATGCCCGGATCTCCCCGATAGTCAAGGGCTTCTGCCGCGAGAAACCCGCCGCTGTCACCCGATCGCCGCGTCCGGGCGCGGAATCACGGCCGCCGACACCCCTGCCGTTTTGTGCAGGATTGTGCCGCGTCGCGCCCCTATGTGTGCCAACATGTCTGCATGGACGCTTCTGCAAAGGCCCACCGACGTCGGCTCCCCGCCGGGAGGAAAGCCGACCTCGCCGCATACGTCGAGCAGACGGGACAGGTCACGGTCGGCGACCTCGCGGAGCACTTCGATGTGTCGATCGACACGATCCGCCGGGATCTCGACCAGCTCGATCGCGACGGCGTGCTCATCCGCACGCACGGCGGAGCTGTCAGCGCTGCGAACGGCCAGCTCAAGGATCGGGCTCTCGACGTCCGTCTCAACATGCAGAAAGAGGAGAAGGAGCGGATCGCCCGCGTCGCCGCCGATCTCGTGCAGGACGGCTCGGTGGTGATGCTCAACGCGGGGACCACGACCCTTGCGGTCGCCCGCGCACTCCGCAACCACCACGATCTGACGATCGCGACGAACAACCTCCGGATCCCCGCAGAGATCTCGCCCTCCGCCTTTCGCGATCTGTTCGTCTTCGGTGGCGCAGTGCGCGCGATCACGCAGGCCACGACAGGACCCGTCACGTTCACGATGACGCCCGGCGGCCCCGAGGTCGACATCCGCTGCGACCTCGCGCTCATCGCGGTCGGCGCGATCGACCAGGAGGGGTACTCGACCTCCAACCTCGGTGATGCCTCGATGATGTCCGAGATGATCCAGCGGGCCGAGCGCATCGCGATACTCGCGGACTCCTCCAAGTTCGGACGCCGCCTGTTCGCGCAGATCGCCACACTCGAGCGCGCTGACTACCTCATCACCGACAAGTCCCCTCCGCGCGAGGTCGCAGCAGCACTCGCTCAGGCCGACGTCGAGGTCCTGACGCCGTAGGGTCCGCTGCGACGACCATCGCGCGGGCGTCCGCGAACCGAGCAGGAATCGAGAAGCGCCCCGCCCGCGGCATCCGTAGCGTCGGGGACATGAACAGCACAATCGACTCCATCACCCTCCACGTCTCCGACATCCCCGCCGCCGAGGCGTTCTACACGCAGGCGTTCGGGCTCGGCGATCGGCTCCGCTTGCGACCTGCGGATGCCGATACCTCGGGGTTCCGCGGCTACACCCTCTCGCTCGTCGTCTCGCAGCCCGCCAACGTGCACGCCCTCATCGAGGCCGCTGTCACCAGCGGCGCGACCGTGATCAAACCGATCGCGAAGTCGCTCTGGGGCGTGGGCGGCACCGTGCAGGCACCGGACGGCGCCATCTGGAAGGTCGCGACCACCGCCAAAAAAGACATCGCTCCCGCCAGTCGCAGCGTCGACGAGATCATCCTGTTGATCGGCGCCGCCGACGTCGTAGCCTCGAAGAGCTTCTACGTCGGGCGCGGCATCCCCGTCGCCAAGAGCTTCGGCCGCAGCTACGTGCAGTTCGACACCGGCACGAGTCCGATCGGCCTGGGCCTCTACCGCCATTCGTCTCTCGCGAAGGACGCCGGAGTACCGGCAACCGGCTCGGGCTCGCACCGGCTCACGGTGAACGGCGTGCTGGGTGCCGCGGTGGACCCGGACGGATTCGTGTGGGCGCCAGCCGAGGTACGGGTCTGAGGCGCACGACGCCGGCCACCGTCGTGCGGCAGAGGAACACGAGGAAGGCCACCGGGATCGCTCCCGGCGGCCTTCTGGTTCGCTGCTCAGTCGAGCGTGCTTCGGCTACGAGGCCCGACGGCGACGAGCGACGACCAGTCCGAGGCCCAGCACGAGCAGCAGGACCGCCAGCGCGATGTAGGGAGCGGAATCCGCACCCGTGGTCGCGAGACCGTTGCCGTTGCCGTTCCCGTTACCGCCATTGCCGCCTGCCGCGGTGACGGTGAGCGAGGCTGTGGCCTCGCCGCCGCCGGGTTCGATGACGGCGATGGTGTGCGAGCCCACCGCAGTGTCCTTCGGGATCGTCACCGTGGCCGAGAACGTTCCGTTCTCTTTCACCGTGACGGTGCCGATCTTCACCGGAGTGGATCGCAGCTCGATGACGAGTTCGGTCCCGGCGTCGAAGCCTTCGCCCGACACCGTGACCGTGCCGCCCGCGGCGACGGTGACGTCGCTGAGCGAGATCTCGCCGGAGGCCGAGGGCGCATCGGCGAACACCAGCGGAACATCGACCGCCGTTCCCGTGCTGGCGACGGCCACGGAGAGCAGCTGCTCGCCGAACACGCCCTCCGGCACGGTGAACGTCAGGGTCGACCGACCCGCCTCGTCCGTGGTGTCGACGGCGACCGGGTCGACCGCACCCGAGGCCAGTTCCGTGCCACCCAGCGTGAGCGACACGGCTCCCGGCGCTGCCTCGCCACCGGTGAAGGCGAGCGAGGACAACGAGAGCGTGACCTCGTCACCGGGGCTGTAGCCGTCGGCATCCGCCGGACTGACCGTGACGCCGACGGCGCGCTGGGCGAGATCCGGAGTCGCGGTCCCGTTCTCCTCGAACCAGTCCACCATCGACTGCAGGTCGATCTTGCCCGTGTCGGCCTTGTTCTTCCCCTCGGCGAAGGTGAAGAAGTTGTCGCCACCCGCCGCGAGGAACGAGTTCGCCGCCACGGAGTAGGTCGCGGCCGGGTCGATCGCCACGCCCTCGAGCGTGATCGATGTGATCCGTGCACCGGCTGCAGCCGCAGGATCGTAGGTGTACACCAGTCCCTCGGATACGCCGAGCTTGAGGAACGGCCGCGCGGCTGCCGCCGGTTGCCACTGCTCCTCCAGCACCTGCTTCAACTGCGCACCCGTGAGATCCAGCGTGACCAGGGTGTTGGCGAACGGCTGCACCGTCGCGGCCTCGCGGAAGGTGACATTGCCCGCCGGATCCGTCGCGCCCGTGGCCGCATGACTCAGATTCGCCCGGAGACCCCCGGGGTTCATCAGCGCCAGGTCGGCACCCGTCGACCACTTCTGCACGTCGGCGACGAAGTTGCCGAGAGTGGATTCACCCCCGCGGTTGTCGGTCTTGCCATCGCTCTGGCGCGCTCGGTTGAAATCGGCGGTGATGTCGCCGACCTTGACGGCGCCGAGCACATCGGCTTCCGCCTTGGCCGCATCGACGATGGACTGGACCTCGGGCACGGCCGGGTACAGCGGCACCCAGCTCTTGTCGGGGAGCTGCTGCCGGAGGGGCTTGATCTCGTTGGTGATCGAGATCAGATCGTGCGACTTCGCGTCGACCTGGATGTTCATCAGGCCGAGGTTCTCGCCGTACTGCCCCGCCGAGACGACCGGACGGCCGTCGATCACGTGGTTGTACGCGAGATGCGTGTGCGCGGAGACGATGGCGTCGACGTCCTGGTCGACCCCGTAGACGATCTCGCCGAGCGGCGTCTCCGGAGTGACGCTGGACAGTTCGACGCTCGCCGCCCCCTCGTGCACGAGCAGGATGATGACATCCGCCTCGCCGTTGGAGGCGTCGCCGTCGCGCAGATCGTCGGCCACGGCGTTCACGGAGTCGACGATGCTGCGCACCTCGAGATCGGCGATGCCGTCCGGCGAGACGAGCGAGTCGAGATCCTCGGTGACGGCACCGACGAATCCGACCTTGACACCCTGCAGCTCCTTCACCCAGGCCGGAGCGAGCGCGGGCTCGCCGGTCTCGGTGACGAACACGTTCGCCGAGATGTACTCCCAGTCGGCGCGGTCCTGCACCCGGCCCTCCAGGTCGGCCCATCCCTGATCGAACTCGTGGTTGCCCGCCGCGCTCACGTCGAGGCCGGCCGCATTGAGCGCGTCGATCGTCGGGTTGTCGTCGTTGATGAACGAGGTGAACGTGGAGGCGCCGATCAGGTCGCCGGCGGCGGCGAAGATCGTGTTCGGGTTGGCCTCGCGGAACTGCTTGACCGCACCCGCCATGACCGCGGCACCGGCTGCGGCACCATCCTCCTCGATACGACCGTGGAAGTCGTTCATCGTGACGACGTCGATGCTGACCGGCGGGAGGGCGCTCGAGACGCCCACGACGATCGGGTCGTGGTCGCTGGAGCGGTACGGCGTTCCCGTCTCGGTGGCCGCGTACGCGTAGCCGCGGTCGCTCCACTCCGGCGAGTTGATGCTCCACACGCCCGCACCCGTGATGGATGCCGAGAGCTCGGGCGACGCGATGACGTGGTCGAGCGAGCCGAGCTCACCGTCGAACGAGTAGGTGTACTGACCCTGCGCCCTGTCGGCGACGAGGTCGCTCCAGCCCGCGGCCGTGAACACGTCGATCGGGTCTTCCTTGCCGTAGGCGTTGAAGTCGCCGATCAGCAGCAGGTCCTCACTGCCCGACGTCTGCTTCAGCTCATCGGTGAAGGCGAGCAGCGACTGCGCCTGCTCCACGCGATCGGCGTTGAAGAATCCCTGCCCGTCGGCCGGCTCGGACGTTCCGTCCTTCGGATCGGACTTCGACTTGAAGTGGTTCGCGACGACCGTGACGACGCGGCCGTCGATGTCGAACGCCTGAGCGATCGGCTCTCGGGCGTTGCCCCACACCGTCTCGTCGATGACGGTCGCGCTCTCGCCCTTCGTGGCGACGGCATCCTTCTTGTAGATGATGGCGTTGGTGATGTAGTCGGTCGTCGCCGCGTCGCCGAGCACTGCGGGCGTGGGAACGTACGCCCAGACCTCACTGCCGGCGGCCTCGTTGAGTCCGGCGACCAGGTCGGCCAGAGCCGAATCGATCGGCTTTCCGAGCTTGACCGAGTTCTCGATCTCCATGAGCGCGACGATCTCGGCATCCAGCCCGTTGATCGCCGAGACGATCTTGGACTTCTGGATGGCGAACTGCTCGGCGTCGGCCGCTCCGCGGGCGTCGGGGTTCTCACTCTTCAGCGTCGTGAAGTAGTTGTAGACGTTGAACGACGCGACCTGCACATCGCCGCCCACCTCGGGGGCTGATGCCGGCCGCGGGTTCGTCGGCGCGAAGCCGACTTTCACATCCGCCGGGGAGGTGCTGTCGATCGGCACCACCGGCTGCAGGCGCCAGTCGTCGAAGCCCCACTGCAGCACGTAGCCGTTGTCGCCGAACTCGACGGTGTCGCCGCTGCGGACGACCACGTCTTCGGTGAAGTAGGGCTGCTCACCCGGGTGATTCTTGTTCGTGACCTGCAGCGACCAGCCGTCGTCGAGGAAGATGCGGTTCGCGCGGTTCTCCGCAGCGATCGCCGCCGCCTCTTCACCGGGTCGCGTGGTCTCGGTGCTCTTCACGTTCAGGTCGGCGCCGGCGTTCAGCCAGAGCGCGCCGAAGTTGTAGAGCTGGTGGCTGGAAGCCAGGCGGTAGGTGCCGGCCGGCACCACGTACATGTTCTCGAACTGCTCGCGGTCCGTACCCAGCACTGTGTCGGGCAGGGGGGTCGCGGCAGGCACGCCGGTGCCGGCGGCGACGACCTCGACGCCCTCGAGAGCGGCGGGGCTGAGCTGAGTCTGGCCGAAATACTCGCTGACGGAGCCGGTCACGGAGACGAGGTCGCCGATCGCGAGGGTCGGCGCCAGCGCGTTCAGGAACACGAAGATGCCGTCGGATGCTCCGGGCGTCGCATCCGTCTCGCCGCCCGAGCCCTGAGTCTGGATGACGATGCCCTTGTAGCCGCCGGTGCGGTGATCGGCAGTGACGACGCCCTCGACGGTGACGGTCTGACCGGCGAGCGGGGACACGTCAGTCGTGCCCTGCACCTCGGCGATCGTGTGCGTCGCCGCGGTCGCGGCGAGCGGCGCGACCGGAGTGGACTCCGGCGAGACCTCTTCGTCCGCTTTGGCCTCGGGGGCCGTCTCACCGGGTGCCTCATCCTCCGGCGCAGGAGTCTCCGGCGCCGGAGTCTC
>NZ_PGGU01000025.1:40571-48159 GCF_002872075.1 Microbacterium aurantiacum
ATTCCTCCGGGGCGGGGGTCGCCGGAGCCGGAGTCTCCGTCGCGGAGATGGCCGGCGCATCGACGGGCTCGTCGGCCGCGAGCGCGGGAGCGCCGCTCATCGGGCCGATGACGAGAGCGACCGCCGTGGTCAGGGCGAGAGCGCCTGCACGCCCCCGCTTCCGGTGTTCGGATGATTCGACGCCCTTGCGGGCATCGTCGGGGACAAGCATCATTCGGGTGGTCTCCTCGACGTTCTGACGGAAACGGCGGCTCTCATGAAGCGCCGTCGCGATGCACACGGGTCTCCCAGCGCACACACATGTTAGGGAGCTTACGGAGCAGCACGGACAACCTCAACGGTGTTTGCCGTTTCGTCACCCGGCGCTCACCGGATCGTCCGCATCATTCGGAGAGAGCAGACAATCGGCCGCTCAGGTGCGCAAAACCGCGTGCGCAGGTGCGCAGATCGTCAGGCGGATGCCGCGCCGGCGGCGTCGTCGAACTCCTCGACCTCGCGCTCCCAGGCGTCCTTCGCGAGCCGGTACCAGAGGTAGAAGGCGAAGCCGGCGAAGATCGCCCACTCGGCGGCGTAGAAGATGTTCAGCCAGTTGACCGGCGAGCTCTCATCGGGCGCCGGCGACGAGATGTCGACGAGTCCTTCCGGGGCCTCGGCCGCAGCGAGGTACGGCCGGTACACGTCGAGCTGCTCGACGTCATGCCAGCGTCCGAGGAGCATCGCCGTCGACATCCGATCGAGACGGGAGGGATCGGCCCGCGGCGGCACGACCGCGCCTTCGTCCGAGATGATGCGCCCCGTGATGGCGGTTTCGGCACCGGCATCCGCGTTCAGCGCCGAGGCTGCGGCATCCGCCGACTCGCGATCCGGGGCCCATCCGAGCGCGACGGCGATCGACGTGCGCTCGGCGACGCGCAACTGGCCGGTCACCCAGAACCCCTCGACATCGTCGTTGAAACGCTGCGACACGACCAGGAAGTCCCCGTCGACCCAGGTACCCTCTGTGGACACCCGCTGGCCGACCTGCGGTTCGGGCAGGTATTCGCCCGGGGAGACGACGTCGCTCAGCGGCAGCACCTTCTCGGTCGCTCCGGGTACGGGCGGGTCGCTCGCGATGGCCCGGCCCAGCTGCCACTGCCCGAGCCACGCGAACACTCCGGCGACGAGCAGGCACAGCAGCAGCATCCCGATCCACCGACCGCGGAGCATCACCTCACGCAGCGTGGGCGGGAACAGCTGTGGCGACGTCACGATGAGAACAGCGACCCTCAGGCCTCGTAGGGGGCGAGCACGACCTCGACCCGCTGGAACTCCTTGAGGTCGGAATATCCGGTGGTCGCCATGGATTTGCGCAGCGCGCCGATGAGATTCGCCGTGCCGTCTGCGATGGGCGCAGGACCGTACAGGATCTCCTCGAGCGTGCCGATGCCCTCGACTGCCACGCGGCGACCGCGCGGGAGCTTCGGGTGGTGGGCTTCCGGGCCCCAGTGGAATCCGCGCCCCGGGGCATCCGTCGCACGGGCGAGCGCGACGCCGAGCATCACGGCATCGGCGCCCATGGCGAGCGCCTTGACGATGTCGCCGGAGGTGCCGACGCCGCCGTCGGCGATCACGTGCACGTAGCGGCCGCCGGACTCGTCGAGGTAATCGCGGCGCGCGGCGGCGACATCGGAGACGGCGGTGGCCATCGGCGCGTGGATGCCGAGGGTCGCGCGCGTCGTCGAGGCCGCTCCCCCGCCGAATCCGACGAGCACACCGGCAGCGCCGGTGCGCATGAGGTGCAGGGCCGCCGTGTAGGTCGCGGCACCGCCGACGATCACCGGGACGTCGAGGTCGTAGATGAACTTCTTGAGGTTCAGCGGCTCGGCCACGCTCGAGACGTGCTCCGCGGAGACCGTCGTACCGCGGATCACGAACAGGTCGACGCCCGCCGCGGCGACGATGTCGTAGTACTCCTGTGTGCGCTGGGGCGTGAGGGAGCCTGCGACGGTGACGCCGCCCTCACGGATCTCGGCGAGACGGCGGGTGATCAGTTCGGGCTTGATCGGCTCGGAGTACAGTTCCTGCATCCGCACCGTGGCCTTGTCATCGCTGAGACCGGCGATCTCGGCGAGCAGCGGCTCCGGGTTTTCGTAGCGCGTCCACAGGCCCTCGAGATCGAGGACGCCGAGGCCGCCGAGCTGACCGAGCATGATGGCCGTCTGGGGGCTCACGACGGAGTCCATCGGGGCGCCCAGCACCGGGATCTCGAAGCCGAAGGCGTCGATGGTCCATGCGGTCGAGACATCCTCGGGGTTGCGCGTGCGCCGCGACGGCACCACCGCGATGTCGTCGAATGTGTACGCGCGACGCGCACGCTTTCCTCGGCCGAGCTCGATCTCCATGGTCACCCCACCAGACTACCGGGCACCGGCGGCGGCATCCGCTTCCGCCTCAGCGCACCCTGGCCACCCGCTTCTCGTCCCAGACCGGCACGTCCGACTCGTAGACCTCGCCGTCGGAGCCGAACACCAGGAAGCGATCGAACGAGCGGGCGAACCAGCGATCGTGCGTGACCGCGAGCACCGTGCCCTCGAACCGGGACAGCGCGTCCTCGAGCGCCTCGGCGGATTCGATGTCGAGATTGTCGGTCGGCTCATCGAGCAGCAGCAGCGTCGAGCCCGCGAGTTCCAGCAGCAGCACCTGGAACCGCGCTTGCTGGCCGCCCGAGAGCGACTCGAAGACCTGCTGCGCCTGACGCACGAGACCGTAGCGATCCAGCGCCGAACTCGCCGCGTCCCTCGGCATGCCCGCTCGCCGCTCGTCGCCGCGATGCAGGATCTCGAGCAGGGTGCGCCCCAGGAACTCCGGATGAGCGTGCGTCTGGGCGAACAGCCCCGGCACGACACGCGCCCCGAGCACGGCCCGACCGGTGTGCGACACCTCGTCCAGCTGCTCGCCGGTCGAGGTCACATGCCCGAGGGTCGCATCCGGGTCGCTGCCGCCGCGGGCGAGAAGCCGCAGGAAATGCGACTTCCCCGATCCGTTCGAGCCGAGCACGCCGACCCGGTCGCCGTACCAGACCTCGGCGTCGAAAGGCCGCATCAGGCCGCTCAGCTCGAGCCCTGCGGCCACCACAGCCCGTTTGCCGGTGCGCGCCCCGCGCAGCCGCATGTCGAACTCCTGAGCGGGCGGGCGCTCCTCGGGCGGCCCCGCCTCCTCGAACTTCCGCAACCGGGTCTGCGCGGCCTGGTAGCGCGAGGCGAAGCCGTCGTTCGCGGACGCCTTCACCTTGAGGTTCGCCACGAGGATGCGCAGCTTCTCGTGCTGCTCGTCCCATCGGCGACGCAGCTCGTCGAGCCGGTCCATCCGGTCGATGCGGGCCTGGTGATATGTGGCGAAGCCGCCGCCGTGCACCCACGCCGTCGCACCGGCGCCACCCGGCTCGAGGGTGATCAGGCGATCCGCTGCCCGCGCCAGCAGCTCCCGATCGTGCGAGACGAGAAGCACGGTCTTCGGCGTCTGACGCAGCAGTTCCTCGAGCCAGCGCTTTCCCGGCACATCGAGGTAGTTGTCGGGCTCGTCGAGCAGCAGCACCTCGTCGGGGCCCCGCAGCAGCGCCTCCAGCGCGAGCCGCTTCTGCTCCCCGCCCGAGAGCGAGGTGAGTTCGCGGTACCGAGCGCGCTCGTAGGGCACGCCGAGAGCCGCGACCGTGCACTGGTCCCAGACCGTCTCGTGCTCGTAGCCGCCGGCGTCGGCGTACTCCGAGAGCGCCGAGGCGTACGCCATCTGCGTGTCGTGCTCGTCGCGTTCGATCAGTGCGTTCTCGGCGGCTTCGAGCGCTTCGGCGGCCGACCGGATCCGCCGCGGCGCGACCCTGGTCAGAAGCTCCTGCACGGTCTGACCTGCTTCGCCGTGGCCGACGAACTGATCCATGACACCGAGACCGCCGTCGATCGTCACGACTCCCGCCTCGGGCGCGAGCTCGCCGCGGATGATCCGCAGCAGGGTCGTCTTGCCGGCCCCGTTCGGCCCGATGAGCGCGCTCGTCGAGCCCGCACCGACTCGGAACGTCACCTCGTCGAGCAGCGGCCTGCCGTCCGGGAGCGTCAGCGAGACGCCGGAAACATCGATGTACCCCACGAGCGTGGCCGTCCTTCCGCCCGCCGCGTTCCTGAGCGAACCGAGCCGACCAGGCTATCAGCTGCGCCCGTCGCCGCGGGTCGCCCTCGGTGACCCCGGGGTCAGGAGAGATCTCCTGAGACAGGACGATCCACGGAATCGTCCTGTCCCAGGGATTTCTCCTGTCGAACGGATGCTCAGGCGAGCGCGCCAGAGGTCGGCACGGGGTTCGCGAACAGGTCGAGCACCGGGCAGTGCGCATCGACGACCTGACGGAGGTTCTCGTACTGCTCGTCGCTGTCGGGGCCGGAGATGTCGACCGTCACCCGGACATCGTGGAATCCGGCGCGACCGGACTCGTCGATTCCGAAGAGCTTGCGCACATCGAGGTCACCCTCCGCAGTGATCTCGATCTCCTCGATCGTGAGGCCGAGAGCCTGGGCGTAGAGGCGGAACACGACGACCTGGCAGGAGACGAGAGCGCCGAGGGCGTACTCGACGGGGCTCGCGGCGATGTCGTCGCCGGCGAGGCCTGCCGGCTCGTCGACGAGGAACCGGTGCTTGCCTGCCCGGATCTCGGTCGCGACCGCACCGATGCCACGACCGGTGACCGTGTAGGTGAGTTCCGCGGTGCGCGGCTCGGCGGCGATGCGCTCGTTCCATGCTCTTCCCGCTTCCGAGAGCCGCGCGGCGCGCTCCTCGGACGTGACGTCAGCGATGATTTCGATCTGTTCCTGGATGAGAGTCATGCCCGCGACCGTAACGGCAAGTTCACGGTCCGCGCGCGGCCGCTCGTCACCTCGCGACACGGGCCGTCACCGACGGCAACGTGACGTCAATCCCCGTCACGGCCAGACGCGTCCAGGCACGGGCGGGCGGGATCACCTCCCCCTGGGTCCTAGGGCGCCGCACGAGCGGCACGCTTCTCCTGCTGGTAGACCCGGATCGCCTCGTAGCGCTCGGCCGAGCGGGCTTGGCGCTTCGCGGCCTGTTCCGCGCGGTTCTTCGGCGGAGCGGAAGTGACGAGATCGTCGAGGAGGCGACGTGCCGCCTGAGCGATCTCCGCGACGGCCTGATCGAAGACCGGCTGATTGACCTTCGACGGCGTGGTGGTTCCCGCGATCTTGCGCACGAACTGCAATGCCGCTTCGTGGCATTCCTCGTCAGTCGCGGCGGGCTCCAGATTGTTCAGCGGGACGATGTTTCGGCACATACCGGCACGGTACGCCGCACGTGCGGAATCCGAAAGGGATCGCCGACCGGCTACCAGCGTTCGCCCCCTCGGGGCAGCACCTCGAGCACGTGCGGCAGTTCACTCGGGAAGCACGAGCGGAACAGCTCGGTGATCTGAGGATCGGACCCGTAGTCATCGACGATCCGGAGCCCGACCATGGTGCTGATGAGCATCCCCTCGGCGAAGAAGGCTCGTGCCTCATCGACGCCCAGGCCCATCTCGTCGCGGACGAACCGCCAGACCTGAGCGAAACCGCTGCGCGCGGCCGGACCGATCACCGGATGACCGCCGAGCAGATAGGCGTGCGCGAGGGTCTGATGCAGTCCTCGCACGGCGATCAGGTCGACGTAGGCCTGAGCGACACGCCCGTCGACCTTGCCATCGTCGTCGCGCGGTTGCGCGAGTGCGCTCCGGAACGACACGAGCAGGCGGTCGAGCGCGTCGCCCATGGCCGCGAGGAACAGATTCTCCTTGGAGCCGAAGAGACGGACGACATAGGTCTGACTGACACCGGCCGCCCGCGCGACCTCGTCCGTGGTGGCTCCCTCGTACCCTCGCGCTCCGAAGACGGCGAGCGCCGCCTGGACGATCTGCACACGTCGCTCGTCGGAGGAGAACCTGCGAGCCGACACTTCGGGGGAGCCATCGGATGCCGGTGCAGAGGTCATGTCGAAAGGGTATCAGCGGAAGCTTGACTTTGTAATCAATTGATTACTACATTGCTGAAAAGCACTAGTAATCATCTAATTACAACTGGAGTTTCCCATGTCTCGACTCGCCGCCAAAGCCAGGGCTCGCCCGGTCGCCCTCATCATCGCCGCGGCATCTCTGCCGATGTTCATGGCCACTCTCGACAACCTGATCATGACCAACGCCCTCCCTGTGCTGCATGAGGAGATGGGGGCGAAGGTCGAGGAACTGCAGTGGTTCGTCAACGCATACGCGCTCGCGTTCGCCGGTGCGATCCTGACCGCCTCCGCCCTGGGAGATCGATTCGGTCGTCGCACCGTCTTCGCGATCGGCATCGCGATCTTCGGCCTGGGCTCGCTGTTCGCTGCGTTGAGCGGCGACCCCGCCCAGCTGATCGCCGCCCGGGCGGTGCAGGGAATCGGTGCGGCAGCCGTGATGCCGCTCTCGCTGGCGCTCCTCACGGGAGCCGTTCCCGCCTCGCGTCGTCCGCTCGCGATCGGGATCTGGGGCGGAGTGTCCGGCCTCGGTGTGGCGGTGGGCCCGCTCATCGGAGGGGCGATCATCGAGAACTGGAGCTGGCAGGCCATCTTCTGGATCAACATCCCGGTGGCGGTCGTCGCCATCCCGCTCGCTCTCGGCGTGCTGAACAACGACTTCGGCGCGCGGCTGCGCATCGATGTGCCGGGGGCAGCACTCGCCGCACTCGGCGTGCTCGCGCTCGTGCACGCGATCGTCCGCGGCAACGAGGACGGCTGGGACTCGCTCGGTGTGATCGCGGAACTGTTCCTCGGAGCGGCATTCCTCATCGCCTTCCTGATCTGGCAGACACGGTCGAAGACCCCGCTCGTCCCGCTGCGCCTGTTCCGCGACCGCTCGTTCTCGATCACGAACATCGTCGGATTCGCGTTCAGCTTCGGCACCTTCGGATCGGTGTTCATCCTGATCCAGTACCTGCAGGTCGTGCAGGGTTCCACCCCGCTCGAGGCCGCGGTGCAGACCACGCCCTGGACGCTCGCGCCGATGTTCGTCGCACCGATCGCAGGCATGATCGCGCCGCGGGTCGGCACACGTGCCCTTCTGGTACCGGGTTTGCTGCTGCAGGGCATCGCGCTCGCCTGGATCGCGCTGATCACCGCGCCCGACCTGGACTACCCGAGCCTCATCCCGCCGTTCATCCTCGCCGGCATCGGCATGGGCCTCGTCTTCGCCCCGTCGGCCACCGCCCTACTGGCCACCCTCGGACTCGTCGACCACGCGAAGGCTTCCGGGGTGAACTCGACGGTCCGTGAACTCGGCGTCGCGCTCGGCACCGCGGTGATGACCGCGATCTTCGTCGGAGCCGGGGGCCAGCTCACACCGGACCTCTACGTCGACGCCGCGAAGCCCGCGGTGCTGGCGGGCGCTGCCGTGCTGCTGGTCGCCACCGTCGTCGCGCTGTGGCTGCCGCCGGGGCGGTCGACCCCCGCCTCTGCTCCCACCCCGACAGCCGCTGAGCCCGCGCTGGCCGGCTGACGGAGCGGACACACGAAAGGGGGCGGATGCCGCAGCATCCGCCCCCTTTCGTGT
>NZ_PGGU01000025.1:48284-179547 GCF_002872075.1 Microbacterium aurantiacum
ACGAACTTGCCGCGCTGCTTGAGCTCCTCGATGGTGCGGGCGCCGACGTAGAACATCGACTGCCGGAGGCCGCCGACGAGCTGGTACGCCACCGCCGCGAGCGGGCCGCGGTAGGGCACCTGACCCTCGATGCCCTCGGGGATCAGCTTGTCGTCGTTGGGGACGTCGGCCTGGAAGTAACGGTCCTTCGAGTAGGAGGTCTGCTTGCCGCGGGTCTGCATCGCGCCGAGGGACCCCATGCCGCGGTACTGCTTGAACTGCTTGCCCGACTGGAAGACGATCTCACCCGGTGACTCGTCGGTTCCCGCGAGGAGCGAGCCGAGCATCACGGCGTCGGCGCCGGCGACGAGCGCCTTTGCGATGTCACCGGAGTACTGCAGGCCGCCGTCGGCGATCACCGGGATGCCGGCGGGCCGTGCCGCGAGCGAGGCCTCGTACACCGCGGTGATCTGAGGCACGCCCACGCCGGCGACGACTCGGGTGGTGCAGATGGATCCGGGGCCGACGCCGACCTTGACGGCATCCACGCCGGCGTCGATGAGCGCCTGTGCGCCTTCGCGGGTCGCGACGTTGCCGCCGATGATGTCGATGTGGGCGAAGGACTCCTCGGCCTTCAGCCGGCGCACGAGATCGATGACGCCCTGCGACTGCCCGTTCGCGGTGTCGACGACGAGGACGTCGACACCGGCGTCGCGCAACGCCTCGGCGCGCTCCCACGCATCGCCGAAGAAACCGATCGCCGCTCCGACACGCAGCCGGCCCTGGTCGTCCTTGGTGGCGAGGGGATACTTCTCGCTCTTGTCGAAGTCCTTGATGGTGATGAGTCCGGCGAGCTTGCCGTTCTCGTCGATCAGCGGCAGCTTCTCGACGCGGTGCTTCGCGAACAGGGAGATGACCTCGCCCGCGGCGACGCCGACCTTGGCGGTCACCAGGTTCTCCGAGGTCATCACGTCCTTCACGAACGTGGTCTGGCGCTCGAAGCCCGAGACGAAGCGCATGTCGCGGTTGGTGATGATGCCGAGAAGGCTTCCATCGGCGTCGACGACGGGGAGTCCTGAGATGCGGTACTGGGCGCAGAGCGCGTCGACCTCTTCGACGGTGGCGTCGGGGCTGGTGGTGATCGGGTCGGTGATCATGCCCGACTCGCTGCGCTTGACGCGATCGACCTGCGACGCCTGATCGGCGATCGAGAGGTTGCGGTGCAGGATGCCGATGCCGCCCTCTCGTGCCATCGCGATCGCCATCCGGGCCTCGGTGACGGTGTCCATGGCGCTGGAGAGCAGCGGCGTGGCGACCGAGATGCGGCGGGTGACACGGGAAGACGTGTCGGCCTCGCTGGGGATGACGTCGGTGTGCCCCGGCAGGAGCAGCACGTCATCGTAGGTCAATCCGACGAAGCCGAAGGGATCGGGCTGGTCCATGGATGGTCCTCCTGCAGGGCGAGAGCGTGGCGACGGTGTACCAATTCTAAGCGCCGTGGGGCTGCAGAAATTCCCTGTGCCGAGGCCGGGCGGCCGGCGGCTCAGAACCGTGCGCAGATCGTGCGTTGGTTGAAACAGAATCGACACACTACGCTCATAGCGTCGTACATCAAGGCCGATGGACATCCCGTCTTGGTCTGTGTACTGGACAGGAGGTTCTGTGAGTCCGACGATCTCGGCGAAACGCAGCGGCAACCGATGGGCAATCGCCCTGCTGGGGACGCTCCTCGCCTTCGCCATCCTGGTGCTGCAACCGGGGGCCGCGTCAGCCGACACCACCGACGACGGTCAGGAAGTCACGGACTTCTACTTCGCCGGAGTCGTCACGTTCGACGACGAGCCCGTCGAGGGCGTGGTCATGACGATCAAGGGCGGCGGCTTCGAGGGTGAGACCGAGACGGATGCCGAAGGCAAGTGGCGCCTGTACGTCCCCGAGAAGGACAAGTACACGCTCACCGTCGACGAGGGCACGCTTCCGGACGGCGTGATCGTCGATGCGGCGCTGCTCCCGCCTGGCACCCAGCCGATCGCAGGCACGACGGCTTCGTTCGAAGTCGAGTTCGGCCTCACCGGCACCAAGATCATGAACCTCTTCCTCGGTGAGGGGCAGCGGGTCACCGTCTCCTTCATCGATCAGCTGCTCTCGCGGCTGGTCGGCGGTCTGAACTTCGGCCTGCTCCTCGCGCTCGCCTCGATGGGCGCCGCGCTCATCTACGGCACGACGCGCCTGTCGAACTTCGCGCACGCCGAGATGGTCACCTGGGGCGGTCTCGTCGCCCTGGTGTTCACCTCTTTCTGGGATCTCCCCCTCTGGCTCGGCATCGTCGCCGCGGTCGTCGGCGGCGGTCTCTTCGGCTGGGGGATGGATGCCGGCATCTGGCGCCCGCTCCGCCATCGAGGACTCGGCATCGTGCAGCTCATGATCGTGAGCATCGGCCTCTCGCTCGCGCTGCGCTACATCTTCCAGTACTTCATCGGCGGCAGTACCCGGCAGCTCCCGGGAGCGAGTCCGCAACCGATCCAGTTCGGGCCGATCTCGCTGTCCTACATCGACCTGATCGCGATGGGAGTGAGCATCGCCGTGATCCTCGGAGTCGCGTACTTCCTGACACGCACCCGGATCGGCAAGGCGACCAGGGCCATCTCCGACAACCCCCAGCTCGCCGCGGCATCCGGCATCGACGTCGACAAGGTCATCCGGTACGTCTGGATCCTGTCCGGTGTGCTCGCCGCGATCTCCGGCGTCCTGTGGGCGTACTTCCGACCCGGCGTGAAGTGGGACATGGGCATGCAGATGCTGCTGCTCATCTTCGCCGCGATCACCCTCGGCGGTCTCGGCACCGCGTTCGGCGCGCTCCTCGGCTCCCTCATCGTCGGAATCGTCGTCGAGGTCTCCACTCTCTGGGTCCCGTCCGATCTGAAGTACGCCAGCGCCCTGGTGGTTCTCATCGTCATCCTCCTGGTCAGGCCGCAGGGCCTCCTCGGGCGCAAGGAAAGGCTGGGCTGATCATGGACTTCGGAAGCATCTTCTCCAACACCGCCGTCTACCTCTTCAGCCCGGTGACGATCGCCTACGCTCTGGCGGCGACCGGCCTGGCGATGCACTTCGGCTACGCCGGGCTGCTGAACTTCGGCATGGCGGCCTTCATGGCGATCGGCGGCTACGGCTATGCGATCTCCGTCTTGAGCCTGGGCCTGCCCTGGTGGGTGGGCATGCTGGTGGGCCTTCTCGGCGGCGCGCTGTTCGCCGTGCTCCTCGGCATCCCGACCCTGCGCCTGCGCGCCGACTACCTGGCCATCGCCACCATCGCCGCCGGCGAGATCGTGCGCCTGCTGTTCACCACCCAGATCTTCGACGAGTGGACCAACTCCGCAGACGGTCTGGCGCAGTACAACGGCGGCTTCCGCGACGCGAATCCCTTCCCGGTCGGCACGTACGGCTTCGGACCCTGGACGTACACGGCGAACGACCTGTGGAACCGCGTCTTCGGGATCGTGCTGCTGGCCATCGCGATCCTCCTGGTGTGGTCGCTGATGCGCAGCCCCTGGGGCCGCGTCCTGAAGGGCATCCGCGAGGACGAGGACGCCGTGCGCTCCCTCGGCAAGAACGTCTTCCTGTACAAGATGCAGGCGCTCGTCGTCGGCGGAATCATCGGCGCCGCCGGTGGGATCGTCTTCGTGCTCCCCTCGGCAGTCGTGCCGGGCAGCTACACGACCTCCCTGACCTTCTTCCTGTGGACGGTGCTGCTCCTCGGAGGAGCGGCGACGGTCTTCGGGCCGACGCTCGGCGCCGTGCTGTTCTGGGTCGTCTTCGCCTTCCTCGCGAACCTTCTGCCGAGCATGGCGAAGGCCGACCTGCTGCCCATGTCCGACAGCCAGGCTGCGACGCTGGTGAACATCTTCGTCGGCATCGCCCTCATGCTGCTCGTGATCTTCCGCCCGCAGGGAATCCTCGGAGACAAGAGGGAGATGACCTTTGTCAAGTGAACCCACCCCCACCGGCAGCGTCCGCCGTCCGAAGACGACCGGACTCGCCGCAGGACCGGCGAAGCCCGGCGTCGCGAAAGTCGACCCGATCCTCGTGGCCGACGCCGTGCAGCGCCGCTTCGGCGGCCTGACGGCGGTCGATGTCGACCACGTCGAGATCCCCCGAGGCGCGATCACCGCGCTGATCGGCCCGAACGGCGCCGGCAAGACGACCCTGTTCAACCTGCTCTGCGGATTCGACAAGCCGAACAGCGGCACGTGGTCGTTCGACGGCAAGAACCTGTCGGGCGTCCCCTCGTTCAAGGTCGCCAGGATGGGCCAGGTGCGCACGTTCCAGCTGACCAAGTCGCTGTCGCTCCTGACGGTGCTCGAGAACATGAAGCTCGGCGCGCCCCACCAGCGCGGCGAGGGCTTCTGGTCGAGCCTTTTCCCGTTCCTGTGGCGCAAGCAGGACCAGGAGATCGAGGCGAAGGCGCGCGAACTGCTCGCGCGGTTCAAGCTCGACGCCAAGGAACAGGATTTCGCGGCGGCTCTCTCCGGTGGCCAGCGCAAGCTCCTCGAGATGGCCCGCGCTCTGATGAGCGACCCGAGTCTGGTGATGCTCGACGAGCCGATGGCCGGCGTCAACCCGGCGCTGACGCAGTCGCTGCTGGACCACATCCTCGATCTCAAGGAACTCGGCATGACCGTGCTGTTCGTCGAGCACGACATGCACATGGTCCGCCACATCGCGGACTGGGTGGTCGTGATGGCCGAGGGACGCATCGTCGCCGAAGGCCCACCGGACGAGGTGATGGAGGATCCCGCGGTCGTCGACGCCTATCTGGGCGCGCATCAGGACGTCGATCTCGGTGCCGTCACCGGGCGGATCCCCGTGATCCAGGCTGCCGAGGCAGAACGGCTGCGGGAGCAGATCGAGGCCGAAGCCGAAGCGGAACTCGCCTCGGACACCACGCAGGAGGGCACCGTATGAGCGTCGACACACCCCTGAGCGACCGCGTCGTCGTCGAGCTGAAGGATGTGCACGCCGGATACCTTCCCGGCGTCAACATCCTCAACGGGGCGAACCTCGTCGCGCGCCAGGGCGAGCTGATCGGCATCATCGGGCCGAACGGCGCCGGCAAGTCGACGCTGCTCAAGGCGATGTTCGGGCTGGTCAACGTCCGCTCCGGCGACGTCACCCTGAACGGCGAGAGCATCGTCGGACTGAAGGCCGACAAGCTCGTCCGGCGCGGCGTCGCCTTCGTCCCGCAGACGAACAACGTCTTCCCGTCGCTCTCCATCGAGGAGAACCTGCAGATGGGGCTGTATCAGAACCCCAAGATCTATGCGGAGCGACTGGAGTTCGTGTGCGGAATCTTCGCCGAGCTCGGCAAGCGGCTCAAGCAGCGTGCGGGTTCGCTCTCGGGCGGTGAGCGCCAGATGGTGGCGATGTCGCGCGCGCTGATGATGGACCCGTCGGTGCTGCTGCTGGATGAGCCGTCCGCCGGCCTCTCCCCCGTCCGCCAGGACGACGCGTTCATCCGTGTCTCCGACATCAACAAGGCGGGCGTCACGACGATCATGGTCGAGCAGAACGCACGACGCTGCCTGCAGATCTGCGACCGCGGCTACGTGCTCGACCAGGGCAAGGACGCGTACGAGGGCACCGGGCGCGACCTGCTGAACGACCCGAAGGTCATCGGCCTGTACCTGGGTACCCTGGGCACCGACGCCGCCTGACCGCCCCCAGCCTCAATAGACGAAGGCCCCGGATGCGAGCATCCGGGGCCTTCGTCGTGGAATCGATCAGTTGATCCGCGAGTAGGTGTTGTCGGCACCGTACTCGAAGACGCCGATCGCGGCGCCCTTCGGGTCGCCGTTCTCGTCGAACGTGACGTCGCCGGAGTAGCCGTCGTAGTCGGCCACGCCGCCGTCGTTGATGATCTTGGCGCAGTCGGCGAAGCTGTTGCACTTCTCACCATCGCCCGAACCGCCCGAGACCTCCTGCATCTTGGCCGCGATGTCCGCGCCCTCGGTGGAGCCGGCGGCGAGCGAAGCGAGCGCCATCAGCACGACGGCGTCGTATGCCTCAGCCGCGTACGTGAAGTCGGCGACCTCGGTGTTGCCCTCACCCGTCCAGTACGCCTGCAGACGGTCCGTGAAGTCGTCCTCGAGAGCGGGGCCGGGCTTGGTGCCCTTCGCTCCCTCGAGCGCGACGGCCGGAAGCTCCGTCGAGTAGGTGTTGGACAGGTTGCCGTCGACCAGGTAGAACTTGCTCGGGTCGAAGCCCGCGTTCACCAGCAGCGGTGCGATCGTCTTGAACTCGTCGTAGGAGACGACGGCGATCGCGTCGGGGTTGGCGGCCATGATCGTCGACACCTGAGCGTCGAACTGCGCGTCGCCGATGTTGAAGGAAGCCTCGGCGACGACCTCGCCGCCGGTGCCCTCGAACGTGGTCTTGATCGCGTCGAAGAGGCCGGTGCCGTAGGCGTTGTTCTGGTAGATCACGCCGATGCTCTTGTTGCCGTCCTCGGCGATCAGGTTGCCGAGCACCTCGCCCTGCAGCAGGTCGCTGGGGGCGGTGCGGAAGTAGAGCCCGTCGTCCTCCCATGCGGTGAAGTCCGGCGACGTGTTCGACGGCGAGATCGTGATGATCCCCGCGCCGACGTTGCCGTCGAGGATCAGCTTCGTGACGCCCGACGATGCAGCGCCCACGATGCCGGCGACGCCGGCGCTCTGCAGCTTGGTGATCGAGGTCTCGTACGCCTTGGTGTCGGTGTCGCCCTCGTCTTCGGCTGTCATCTCGATCGTCACGCCTGCCGCGGCCTCGTTGACCTCCTGCACGGCGAGTCCGGAGCCGGACTCCATGGGCGGGCCCAGGAACGACAGCGAACCGGTCTGCGGAAGCAGCGAACCGAGCTTGAGCGTGAGGTCGGCGGCCGGCTTGTCGCCACCCTCCGACGGCGTTTCGGTCGGCGTGCTGCAGCCCGCGACGACGAGTGCGGATGCGCTGAGCAGCGCGATCCCTGCGAAGACCTTCGCTGTGCGCGAGCCCTTCAATACGTTCATGATGCTCCCTTGCGTTACTGAGCGTGGATCGTGACCACGGTCGCGTGCTCTAACCCTAGGGCGTGAGGCGTGCGCGGTGATGTCCCAAGTGTTTCAGTGCGTTAACGATCCGGCACTGAGTTCCGGATGCCGTGCGCCCGAAGTTCAGACGGGTTCGGCGGGATCCGTGCGTCGTCCTCGGCGGGAAGCGAGCGTCAGATCGATCACGAAGACGGCGATCGCGATCCACACGATGATGAAACCGGCCCAGCGCTCCGGCGGCATGGGCTCGTGCAGGAATGCGACGCCGATCACGAACTGCATGACCGGCGTGATGAACTGCAGCATCCCGACCACCGTGAGGCCCACGCGGCGCGTTCCCGCGGCGAACATCAGCAGCGGCACGGCCGTGACGATTCCGGCGAACGCGAGCAGCGCCGCATGCCAGCCGCCGTTCGCGCCCATCGTGATGCCGGCGGGGGTCTGCGCGACGATGACGAGCTGTACGACGGCGATGGGGATGAGCCAGAACGACTCCAGCGTCAGGCCGCTGACGGCATCCACCGCCGGCCCGATCTTCTTCTTGATCAGCCCGTAGACGCCGAACGAGGCCGTGAGCGAGAGCGCGATCCAGGGGAACTCGCCGTAGCCGATCACGATCACCGCGACCGCGACCGCCGCGATGAGGATCGCGGCCCACTGCAGCCGGCGGATGCGCTCGCGCAGCACGAAAACCCCGAGCAGCACGGTGGTGATCGGATTGATGAAGTAGCCCAGGCTGGTCTCGACGATGCGATCGCTGAGCGTCCCGATGAGGAACACCTGCCAGTTGACGTAGATGAGCAGGCCCGCGAGCGCCGTCCAGCCGAGCAGCTTCGGCTGTCGCACGATCGCACGGAACGCGCCCCAGCCCCGGGTGATCGTCAGCAGCACCAGGCAGAACACGAAGGAGAGCAGCACCCGCCAGGCGACGACCTCCCAGGGACCGGTCGGCACGAGCAACAGGAAGTAGAGCGGCAGCACGCCCCACAGGAGGTATGCACCGCCCGCGTACGCGGCCCCAGCGGTGCGGCTCTCGCGGGTCGACGGGTCTGGGCTCACCGCACAACCCTATGCCGCGAATCGCGGAGGGACGCAGAAGGGCCCGGACGCTGAGGCATCCGGGCCCTTCGAGAACTTCGCTGACTCAGCGAACGACGACTGCGAGGACGTCGCGGGCGGAGAGCACGAGGTACTCGTCCACGCCGAACTTCACCTCGGTGCCGCCGTACTTGCTGTAGAGCACGCGGTCGCCGACGGCGACGTCGAGCGGTACGCGGTTGCCGTTGTCATCGATGCGGCCGGGGCCGACCGCCACGACCTCGCCCTCCTGGGGCTTCTCCTTGGCGGTGTCGGGGATGACCAGGCCACTCGCGGTGGTCTGCTCGGCCTCGACCTGCTTGATGACGATGCGGTCCTCGAGCGGCTTGATGGAAACCGACACGGTCTACCTCTTCTTTCCTTGACGCTGACACGTAAGACTTGTTCGCACTCTCAACCCGAGAGTGCTAATCCCAGTGTAGGCGCTCCTCTGGCACTCATGCAATGCGAGTGCCAGCCGTCGCGGTCGTAGGCTGGCGTGGTGGAGATGTCCGAGCTGCGCACCCTGCTCACCGCCGAAGGTCTGTCGCTTCTCGATGGCACGGGTCCGCTCGAGTCGCTGTCCGACGTCACCCGCACGGTCACGCGGATGCGGGCAGCCGGTCACTCCCCCGAACTGGTCGCCGCTGTCGTCACCCAGGTGAGCCTGCGTGCGCGGGCGAAGCCCAAGTTCGGCGACTTCGCCGGACGGATGCTCTTCACCCGCGCCGGCCTCGAACAGGCGACGCGTCTCGGGGTCGCCGCGCGGCACGCCCAGCGCATGCGCAGCGCCGGCATCACGAGCGTTGCCGACCTGGGATGCGGGATCGGCGGCGACGCCCTCGCCTTCGCGGGCGCCGGCCTGCGCGTGCACGCCGTCGATGCCGACGAGGTGACCGCGGCGATCGCGGCGTACAACCTCGCCCCGTTCGCCGGCGAAGCGAGCGTGCAGCACGGCACCGCTGAGACCGCCGAACTCGACGGCATGGATGCTGTCTGGATGGACCCCGCGCGGCGCACCTCGGGCCACAGCGAGACTCGACGCGTCTCCGCATCCGACTACTCGCCCTCGCTGGACTGGGCTTTCGAGCTGGCCTCGCGAGTACCCACCGGCATCAAGCTCGGCCCGGGACACGACCGCGACGCACTCCCCGCCGATGCCGAGGCGCAGTGGGTCAGCGTTGACGGCAGCGTCGTGGAACTGGTGCTGTGGACGGGCGTGCTCGCCAGAGACGGCGTCCGCCGAGCGGCACTGGTGATCCGCGGCGAGCGCTCGCACGAACTCACCGCCGGTGCGGATGCCGACGACGCCCCCGTCCGAGAACTCGGCGCGTACCTCCACGAACCGGACGGCGCCGTGATCCGCGCGCGCCTCATCGGCGACGTCGCCCGGAGTCTCGGCGCCGGGATGCTCGACGAGCACATCGCCTACCTGACGTCTGATGCCGCCGTGACCAGTCCCTTCGTCCAGTCCTTCCGGGTGCGTGAGACGATGCCCGCGAAACCTGCGGCGATCAGCGCCGTGCTCAAGGCGAACGGCGTCGGCACCCTGGAGATCAAGAAGCGCGGCATGGACATCGACCCCGCCGCGTTCCGGAAGAAGCTGACGTTGCGCGGTGACGAGTCCGCGACGCTGATCCTCACCCGCGTCGGCAGCCGGCGTCTTGCGATCCTCGCCGATCGGGTGCACGCGGCGTAGCGCCCGCAGGATCAGCCCTGCGGGGCGTCGGTCCCGATCTCGATCGGGTCGCCGTGCTCGCCGCCGACCTCGACGCGGTCGCCTGGTGCGACGATGAACTCTTCGTCCGCACCGCCGGTGATGGTGAGGTATGGCGTCTGCCACTTCGTGTAGTGCACGTCGAGCGCCCAGGTGCTGCCGTCGACGATGACGGTGGCGCTCAGTCCCTCCTCGAACGCGCTCATCATGTTCGTGCACCCGGCAGGGTCATCCGCCCCGCCGACGATCATGCAGGATTCGGTCGTTCCTTGATCGACCTGTCGTGTCGCGACCCACACCGCCTCATCCCGGAGGTAGCCGACGATCGACATGCTCCCCTCCTCGAAGCCCGCCTCGAGGAGCGCCTCCGCCCGGTCCCGTTCCTCTGCCTCGAACTGATCGAGCCAGGTCTCATCGGGTGAGGCCGTCCACTGCTGGATCGCTGCGACCGGCTCACCCGTCGTGGAGTACAGAAGGAACGCGCCCACATGCGACTCCTCCCCGGTATCGGGGTCGGCGGCCGCACTCATGACATTGGTCGAGATGGTGCCCTCTCGCACCGCCTTCTCGACCTGACAGCTGTTCGCCGACTGATCACCGACGTCGAGGATGATGCAGACGAATTCGCCGTCGCTCCGCGTCGCGTACCAGACCAGCGCATCGTTCTTCTGCCCGACCGCGCGCAGTGAGCCCTCGTCGTACTTGCCCTGCTCGTAGAGCTCCAGCCGGCGCTGCACCTGTTCGTCGGTCAGTGCGATGCCGTTCGTTCGCTGCCCGAAGATCGCCCAGCCGGCAGCCAGCCCGAAGACGAGAAGAACAGCGGATGCCGCGGCCAGCGGACGCCACAGGCGACGTAGCACTCCGCGGATTGATGCATCGTCCGTCGTCGGGATTTCAGCGTCAATGGGGGCATCCGATTCAGGGTGCGCTGCTGCCTCGTCGGGGTACTGCTCCTGGATGCGCCGGGGAGAGCGCACTTCCTCCGGGATCCGGGTCACAAGATCGTCGTCATCGGTGTCCGTCGAGCGGGCGAGGAGAGGGGAAGGGCCCTGATCCACGCTCGACGTCGTCATCCGCTGCTGCTCGAGCTCTCGCAGCCGCCGAGCATCCGCATCCGATATGCCGCTGTCGCGCCCGTAGGCGCGCGCCTGCAGCGAGCGGAGTTCCCGGAGCTCGTCGGCGCTGAGCATCCGCTATCCGAGTCTCTCGAACTGCATGCCCGCCCAGACCAGCCACCCGAGGCTGTAGACGGTCGCGCAGAGGCCGAGCACGAGCGCCCATCGTGCGATGGACCGGTTCTCGACGGGGCGGCGCAGCGACATGATCGACGCGATCACCGCGACGATGGCGACGGGAATGCCCCATCCGACGAAGAACGAGGTTCCGAGGGCGACGATCGCGGCGAGCAGCGCCCAGGGCGCCAGGCGGGTGTCTTCGAGCTCCGCGTCGGCGGCGGTCGCCGGCTCCCACTCGGCGGTCGGCGCTCCGACGGCGTCCGGATCGGGTCCGCTCGCGACCACCGGCGCGACGCCGAGCGGACCGGTGGGCAGCCTGCTGTAGCCGTCCTGGGGCGCACCGGGGATCCGCGCCGTTCCGACCGGCCGCTCGACCTCCCCGCTCGGGCCTTCGACGCTCGTGTGCGGCGGATCGATCAGCGCATCACCGGGGTCGGCGTGCGTCGAGGCATCAGGGCCGTCAGCACCTGCGGCGCGAGGGATGCTCATGCGGGATCACCGTCCTCGGGTACTGCGCTCTCGGCCACCTGGATCTCGGTGACGGGCAGCGTCGAATCGGCGCCGAAGGCCAGTGTCGATGGCCGCCGGCCCGAGGAGATCAGCTCGGCGGCGAGCGCCGCGATCATCGCGCCGTTGTCGGTGCACAGCGACAGCGGTGGGATCCGGACGGTCACCCCTGCGGCCTCGGCACGTTCCACCGCGACCTCGCGAAGGCGGCGGTTCGCGATGACCCCACCGCCGAGCAGCAGCCGCGGCACCCCGAGGTCCGCGCAGGCGGCGAGCGCCTTTGTCACGAGCACGTCGACGACCGCCTCGCGGAAACTCGCTGCGACATCGGCCACCGGAACCTCGACGCCGTCCGCCTCGCAGCGTTCGACCCATCGCGCCACGGCGGTCTTCAAGCCGGAGAACGAGAAGTCGTAGCGGTGCTTCGCCATGTCCGACGCGCGCGACAGCCCCCGCGGGAACCTGATCGCCGCCGGGTCGCCGTCCAGCGCGGCGCGGTCGATCTCCGGTCCGCCGGGGTAGGGCAGCGACAGCAGCCGTGCCACCTTGTCGAAGGCCTCCCCCGCGGCGTCGTCCATCGTCTCGCCGAGCAGCTCGACATCGCTCGTGAGATCGCGCACGTGCAGGAGCGACGTGTGCCCGCCGGAGACGAGGAGCGCGATCGTCGGATACTCGAGCGGCTCGGAATCCGCGGTGAGGATGTCGGCGGCGATGTGCCCGACGAGATGATTCACCGCGTACAGCGGCTTGCCGAGCGACACCGCGAGGCCCTTCGCAGCGCCGACGCCGACCATGAGCGCGCCCGCGAGCCCGGGGCCGCTGGTGACCGCGACGGCATCGAGGTCTTCGAGCCCCACGCCTGCCTCGCTCAGCGCCTTCTCGATCGAGGGCTGCAGCGCCTCGAGGTGTGCGCGAGCAGCGACCTCGGGCACGACGCCGCCGTAGCGGGCGTGCTCGTCCATGCTCGAGGCGATCGTGTTCGACAGCAGGGTCCGGCCGCGTACGATGCCGATTCCGGTCTCGTCGCAGCTCGTCTCGATGCCCAGCACCAGCGGTGCGCTCATGCGCGGGTCTCCTTCACGGCATCCGCCTCTCGCGGTACGAAGGATTCCGCTCGATCTGAAGGGGCCATCCCGGCGGGATCTCCTTCATCGTGTGCGATCTCCTTCGATGCGGGCGACGTGCGCTCGAGGCTCCAGCCCCGGAGGTCGAGCCTCATCACGATCGCGTCGACGTCGTCGGGCTGATAGTAGTGCGGGCGGCGTCCGACCTCATCGAACCCCTCCGACCGGTAGAGGCCCTCCGCGGCGGGGTTGTCCGCCCTCACCTCGAGGAACATCTCCCTCGCGCCGCGCGCCTTCGCCTCGACGAGCAGCGCGCGCAGCAGGGCTCGGCCGCGCCCGTTGCCACGGTGCCCGGCGTCGTAGGCGATGGTCTGGATGTCGGCATCCGTCCCGCCCGGCAGCGCACGGATTCCGCCGTAGCCGATGATGCCGCCGTCGATCACGTCGACGAGGTAGACACTGTGCGGGCTGGCAAGCTCTGCGCCCATGGTCTCGGTGCTCCACGCGTCACTGGGGAACGAGCGCGTCTCGATGCCCATGATGGCGTCCAGATCGTCGGGGCCCGCCGGGCGGAGTGTCATGATCCGACCCGCTTCGGAGCACCGGGAAGCGAGACGTCGGGCGCGCGCAGGTACAGCGGCTCCGCCCCGGCGAGCGTGCGGCCCGCGGCATTCGCCCTGGCTCCGACCCGGGCGAGATCCACCGCGGAGAGCGAGTCGACATCGATGCGGCGGATGCCGTCGAGATGGGTGTCGGCGTCGACGCGAGGGACCAGGAACGTGTCGGCCACGATGGATGGGATGCCGTCGCCGTCGACCCCGTCGAAAACGGTGATCGCGACCTCTCGTCGACGCGCATCCGTGACGATCGCGAACGCGCCGGTCACGGCATCCGTCTCGATGGCGGTGAGTGCCGCCGCGAAGTGACTCGGCACGGGGACGACCGGGATCGCGCGGCCCAGCGCGAACGCACGGGCGGCGGCGATGCCGATGCGCAGCCCCGTGAACGGCCCCGGCCCCATGCCTGCGACGACATGGCTGATCTCACCGGCGCCCGCCCCGTCGAGGACGCGCTGGAGCAGATCGCCGATGACCTCGGCGTGTCCGAGCGGGTCGACGGTCGCGGCATCCGCGCGCGAACGGCCGTCTGCATCGATGAGCGCGACGGCCGTGCCCAGGGAGGTGTCGACGGCGAGGATCACCCTTCCAGGGTAGTCGGCGTTCATAACTCCGGAGATCTGCGACATGTGAACGTCATCATGGTCCGGAACGGACGATTCCGGGCCGTTCTTCCGGAGTTGTGAACGGGTCGCGGCCGAGACCCGGCGCCTCAGCGCTCGACGCGCGTGATCGTGATGACCCGCGGGGCATCGGCGTCGAGGTCCTCGTCGGCGAGAGCGTCGCCGCCGCCGACCGGTCGCTCGAGTTCGATGTCCCACCAGGCGTCGGCGAGTTCCTCCGCCATGCCGCGCCCCCATTCGATCACGACGACGGACCGCTCGACGTCGAGGTCGAGATCGTCGAGCTCGGATGCCGAACCCAGCCGGTACGCGTCGACGTGCACGAGCGGTGCCCGGCCGACCAGTGACGGATGCGTGCGCGCGATCACGAAGGTCGGGCTCTGCACCGGCCCCCTCACGCCGAGGCCTTCGGCGAGACCCCGGGTGAACGTCGTCTTGCCGGCCCCGAGCGGACCTGTGAGGATCAGCAGGTCACCGGCCTGCAGCTGCTCGCCGATGCGGAACCCGAGCTGCTCCATCGCCTCCGCGGTGGTGACCGTCCTTCGACCGAGGAAAGCCGGATCGATGCTCATGACGTCCGCCGCGGCACTCGTGGACCGATGCGGGTGACGATCTCGTAGTTGATGGTGCCCGCGGCATCCGCCCATTCGGCGGCAGACGGCACACCGAGCGTCGGGTCTCCGAACAGCACCACTTCGTCTCCGACGGAGATGGCGGTGTCGCCGACGTCGACGACGAACTGGTCCATCGCGATGCGGCCCACGTTCGGGAAGCGGCGACCGGCGATCGACACGTGCGCCTTCCCCGACGCCTGACGAGGGATGCCGTCGGCATAGCCGAGCGGGATCAGCGCGAGCGTCGTATCGCGGGCCGTGCGGTGCGCGTAGCCATAGGAGACGCCGGTTCCGGCCGGCACCCGGCGCACGGCGGCGACGGCACCGCGCAGCGTCATCGCCGGACGGAGTCCCAGCTCGGCCGAGGTGCGGTCCTCGAACGGCGAGAGGCCGTAGAGACCGATGCCGACCCGGACGGCGTCGAGCCGCATCTCCGGCCGATCGATGGCGGCGGTGGTCGCGGCGATATGCCGGATCTCCGGGCGGATGCCGAAGGACGCAGCCGCAACCGCCCCCTGCTCGAACTTCGCCAGTGCCCTCTGATCGTCGTCGAGCGAGGTGTTGGAGAGGTGGCTGAAAAGTCCTGCGATACGCAGCCGGCCGATCCGCTCCAGTCGCGCCGCCTCGGCGAGCACGCGCCCCCAGTCGGCGGGAGCGATCCCGTTGCGGGACAGTCCGGTCTCGAGTTTGAGGTGCACGGCGACCGGCCGGTCGACGTGCGCGGCGGCCGCAGCCGCCTCCAGCTGGTCGAACGACGAGATGCCCACCTCGATGCCTTCGGCCGCGGCCTGCTCGAACCGCTCCCCGGGGGCGTGCAACCACGCGAGGATGGGCGCGTGCACTCCCTGCCGGCGCAGCTCCAGCGCTTCGGCGATCTCGGCGACGCCGATCCTGGTGGCACCCCCCGCGAGTGCAGCGACGGCCGCAACCGCAGCCCCATGCCCGTAGGCGTTCGCCTTGACGACCGCGATGACCTCGACACCGGTGAGCCGGCGGAAGTGGCGGGTGTTGTCGGCGATCGCATCGAGATCGATCGTCGCCTCCCGGAACGGCACGGTCACAGGGGCTCTCCTTCTGCCACGACGAACGCGGTCGCGAGGCCGGCGTCGTGCGACATGGTGAGGTGAAGGGTGAGGATGCCGCGCGCGACCACGACCTCCGCCGTCGTGCCGCTGAGCACGAAGTGCGGTTTGCCGGATGCTTCGGATGCGATCTCGATCTCGGACCAGTGCACACCGTCGGAACCGCCGAGCGCTTTGATGAGGGCTTCCTTGGCGGCGTACCTGGCCGCGAGCGAAGACACCCGCAAGCTGCGCTCACTCGGTGCAAACAGTCGTTGCAGGAGTTTCGGCGTCCGCTCGAGAGTCCGCTCGAAACGCGGGATGTCGACGAGGTCGATGCCGGTCCCGATGATCACCCGTTCAGCCTACCCGCGCCATCTTCCGGAACGGACTCGTCGTCAGCCGCCCGTTCCGGCATTCGCGCCGTCTGGCCTCCCTGCATCCGCCCCCGGTACATCCGTCTGCTCAGATCCCACCCGTCTGCCGAGATCGCCGACATCAGCAGACGCCTGTGATCTGAGCAGACAAGTGCGCCGAGCCACCCGCGCCGACTCTTCCTGCACATATTCAGAATCAGTGGAACTCTCCACAAACGCCACGGAAGGCCCCAAACGACCGGGCGCACGGTGCACTCTCGGAGGATGTTCAGCCCCGCAGACCTCCTCGGCCGCCTCGGCGGCATCGCACGCGGCACACAGCTGCAGAAGTTCGGATGCTCCCGCAAGGCGATTGCCACGGCGGCACGCACCGGAAGCATCATTCGCATCCGTCAGGGCACGTTCGCATTGCCTACCGCCGACGCCGAAGTCGTCGCTGCCGCGACGCACGGTGGTGCGCTCACGTGCACTTCCGCACTGCGCGCACATGGCGTGTGGATGCTGCCACCAGGCGAGAACGATAGGGGCGTGGCCCACGTCTGGATGGGAGGCGCCGGCCGCCAGCATCCGCACGAAGGCTGCGCGTGCGCCGTTCACTACAGTCCCGGGCGTGCTGGACTGGGCATCGCCCCGGTCGCCGCAGCCCTCATCCATGCTTACCGCTGCCTCACCGCGGAGACGTTCTTCGCGGCGTATGAGTCCGCGTGGAACAAGCGTCTGATCGGAGCATACGATCGCGCTCGCATCCGACGTGAACTACCCCAGTCCGCCGGTTGGCTGCTGGATCTGGCCCGGCACGACTCCGCGAGCGGCCTGGAGTCGCTGCTGCGCCTGCGCCTGCATCTGCTCGGCATCCGTCTCGACTGCCAGGTCGAGATCGAAGGCGTCGGCCGGGTGGATTTCGTCGTCGGCGGCCGGGTCATCCTCGAGGCCGACGGGAAGGAGAACCACGACAATCCGACGAAGCGTCATCGCGACCTGATGAGGGATGCCGCGGCATCCGCCCGCGGATTCGAGACACTGCGCTTCGACTACGCGATGATCGTCCACGACTGGCCGACGGTGGTGGCGGCGATCCTGCCAGCCCTCGCCCGCGCGCGGGCCTGATCCTCACGCTCTACCCGGCATACGCGGTACGGCAAGCCCACCCGGCCCACGCCACGCGGCGCACCTACCTGGGTACACCCGTCTGCCGAAAGTACAAGTGTCAGCCGAAACAGCCGGTCCTGACAGACAGGTGTACTGTCGGCCGACAGGTGTACCGCAGGACGGGACCGATGCCGGCCTACTCGACCGTGACGGACTTCGCGAGGTTGCGCGGCTGGTCGACGTCGAGACCCTTGGCCGTGGCCAGCGCCATGGCGAAGACCTGGAGCGGCACGACCGCGAGCAGCGGCTCGAACATGGCCCCGGCGAGCGGGATGTGGATGACCTCGTCGGCGAACGGCAGCACGGCGGCGTCGCCCTCTTCGGCGATCACGATCACGCGGGCACCGCGGGCGCGGATCTCCTGGATGTTCGAGACGACCTTCGAGTGGATCAGCGCCGAATGACGGGGCGAGGGCACCAGCACGAACACGGGCTGACCCGGTTCGATGAGCGCGATCGGTCCGTGCTTGAGCTCGCCGGCGGCGAAGCCCTCGGCGTGGATGTACGAGATCTCCTTGAGCTTGAGCGCGCCCTCGAGCGCGATCGGGAAGCCCACGTGGCGGCCGAGGAACAGCACCGAACGCGTGTCGGCCATCCACTGGGCGAGCTGCTCGACGTGGTCCTGCTCCTGCTCCAGCACGCGCGCGATCTTGTCCGGGAGTGCGAGGAGCTCGGCGACGTCCGCCGATGCGTCCGCGACGGTGCCGCGGACGCGACCCATGTGCAGGCCGAGCAGCAGCAGCGCGGTGATCTGTGCGGAGAAGGCCTTGGTGGATGCAACGGCGACCTCGGGGCCGGCGTGGGTGTAGACGACGGCATCCGATTCACGAGGAATCGTCGCGCCCTGGGTGTTGCACACCGAGAGGGTGCGGGCGCCGCGCTCTCGCGCGTACTTCACGGCCATCAGCGTGTCCATGGTCTCGCCGGACTGGCTGATCGAGACGACGAGGGTGTCGGCGCCGATCACCGGGTCGCGGTAGCGGAACTCGTGGGCGAGCTCGACGTCGACCGCGACACGTGCCCACTGCTCGATCGCGTACTTGCCGACCAGGGCGGCGTAGGAGGCTGTCCCGCAGGCGGTGATGATCACGCGGTTGATGCCGATGAAGAGCTCGTCGAGTCCGTCGAGCTCCGGGATGATGACCTGGTCGCCCTGGATGCGTCCGCGGATCGTGTTCGCCACGGCCTCCGGCTGCTCGGCGACCTCTTTCGCCATGAACGAGGACCATCCGCCTTTCTCGGCGGCGCCCGCATCCCACGACACGTCGAACGGCTCCGCCTCGACCGGATTGCCGTCGAAGTCCGTGACGCTGACCTGCGAGGGGGTGATCGACACGATCTGGTCCTGACCGATCGCGAGGGCCTTGCGGGTGTGCTCGACGAATGCGGCGACGTCGGAGCCGAGGAAGTTCTCCCCCTCGCCGAGGCCGATCACCAGCGGGGAGTTGCGGCGGGCCCCGACAACCAGCCCCGGCTTGTCCTGGTGCATCGCGAGCAGCGTGAACGCGCCTTCGAGGCGGTTCACGACGTTGCGGAACGAGAGCTCGAGGTCTCCGCCGTTCGACGCGTATTCACGTCCGAGGAGGGCCGCGGCGACCTCGGTGTCGGTCTCGCTGCGGAAGACGACGCCATCGGCGAGCAGCTCGCCGCGGAGCGCCGAGAAGTTCTCGATGATGCCGTTGTGGATGACGGCGAGCTTGTCGTCGTCGGCGAGGTGCGGGTGCGCGTTGACGTCGGTGGGGCCGCCATGGGTCGCCCAGCGGGTGTGGCCGATGCCCGTCGTGCCGTCACCGAGGGGCGCTTCGGTGAGCGAGTCGCGGAGCATGCTCAGCTTGCCGGCCTTCTTGCGCATGCCGAGCGAGCCGTCGCCGTCGATGATGGCGACACCCGCGGAGTCATATCCGCGGTACTCCAGGCGGGCGAGGCCGGCGAGAAGGATGTCCTGGCTGGGGCGCGGGCCCACGTATCCGACGATTCCACACATGGGTTCAAGAGTAAACGCGACTTTTTGCGAGGGTTCTGAACGAACTTGGATGCCGAGACGGCGGCCCGTATTCCGCAGGATCAGAGCTTGCGGAGAAGCACGCTCTCGACGTCGTGATCGGCGCCCTTGTTCAGCACGAGCCGGGCCCGGTGCTTCGTCGGGAGCACGTTCTCGACGAGGTTCGGCATGTTGATCTCGTTCCAGTATCCGAGCGCCGTCGTGATCGCCTCGTCGTCGGTGAGGTGCGCGAAGACGTTGAAGTACGAGGACGGGTTGCTGAACGCGCCCTGCCTCAGAGCCAGGAAGCGGTCGACGTACCACTTCTCGATGTGCGACGTGTCGGCATCGACGTAGATCGAGAAGTCGAAGAGGTCGCTCACCGCCACATCGTTCGGCGCCGGCGGCGGCGAGAGCACGTTGAGCCCTTCGACGATGACGACATCGGGGCGGCGCACGACCACGTGCGCATCCGGAACGATGTCGTAGCGCATGTGCGAGTAGAAGGGCGCGCGCACCTCCGGGGCACCGCTCTTGACCTCGGTGAGGAACTGGATCAGCGCACGGCGGTCGTACGACTCGGGGAAGCCTTTTCGCTCCATGAGTCCGCGCCGCTCCAGCTCCGCGTTCGGATAGAGGAACCCGTCTGTGGTGACGAGTTCGACGCGAGGAGTGCCCGGCCAGCGGCTCATCAGCTCACGCAGCAGACGGGCGATCGTGGATTTGCCCACCGCCACGGATCCGGCGACGGCCACGACGAACGGAGTCGTGGCGTCCTCCTCCTGCAGGAACGCACTGGTCGCGGCTCCGAGCCGCTTCGTGGAGGTGGCGTAGAGGCTGAGCAGCCGGCTGAGCGGCAGATACACCTCGCGCACCTCGTCGAGCGAGAGCCGGTCGCCGATGCCGCGGATCTCGATCACCTCGGTCTCGGACAACGGCTGATCGATGTCCGCCGCGAGCCGTGCCCACTCCGCTCGCCCGATCTCCCGGTACGGGGACAGCGGCAGAGTCGGGTCGACGGTGGTCACGGAATACATCGTATCGGCGGGTTCGGCCGAGAAGTCCTAGGCTGAGCCTATGCACGCTTCTGATCGCGAGGCGGCGCGGCTGGGGATGACGCGTCGTGAGCGAAGAAGATCGCTGGCAAGTGCGGCACCCGATGCCGAGCCGGCGACTCGATCCCCGCTCTCGTCGTTGTTCGACCCCGCCCCCGAGGACGAGCATGACAGCGACGGCACGCCGTCGCTCCTGACCGTCTGCACCGGCAACATCTGCCGGTCTCCGCTCGCCGAGGTCATGCTCCGTGCCTCGCTGGCCGAGCTCGACATCACTGTCGCGAGCGCCGGCACCCACGCGCTGGTCGGCCACGAGATGACGGCGCAGGCCGGTGAGCTGGCTGTTGCCGGGGGCGCCCTCGCGAATGATGCGTTGCGGCACCGAGGGCGGCTCCTCAACGAGCGGATGCTGATCGAGGCGGATCTCGTGCTCACGATGACCCGCGAGCATCGCAGCTTCGCCGTGCAGCTCACGCCGAGCCGTCTGCACCGGGTGTTCCCCGTGCGCGAATTCGCACGGCTGGCCGAGACGGTGTCCGACGATGACGTGCGGCGTGCCGCGGATGCCGGGAGCACTCCCCGGGCCCGGCTCGGCGCGGCGGTCACCGCCATCTCGCATCGACGCGGGCTGTCGGGTGGCGCATCCTCGATGGACGACGTGATCGATCCGTACCGCCGCGATTCCGAGATATACCAGCAGGCCGCGAGAGAGCTGTTTCCCGCTCTCACCCAGGTCGAACGCGTCGTCCGGCTCGCGCTCGCCTGACGCCGCCTGCCGTTCGCGCCTCCAGGGGCGAGGAAGGCGTGAGCCGCGTCCCCGTGGTTGTACTCTGGCGATGACAATCGACCGCTCCGCCTCCCCCGCGGATCGTCCCGCCCCTGAGAACCTCCCCCGAAATGGCATCCCTGAACGCCTCTCACCTCCTTCAGACGCACCTGGGCCAGGATGCCCATCGCAGCGGGCTGGTCTCCAGTCGTGTGTTCCGGTCGGTGTGCGTGAGCCGGATGCGCCCGCTTCCGGGTGAGTGGACGTGGGCGCCCCCTGAAGGCTCCGCCGCATTCGCCGCTTTGGTCATCGCCGCCGAGGGGCACACCGTATCGGCGGGAGACGGCGCGCCGACGAGGGCGCTCTTCCTGCCGCCGGTGGGCTCGGCCACGATCGTGTGGAGCGAACCGGCTGATCTGATCGCCGTCTGGCTGCCGCCGGATGCCGTCTCTGAATTCGCGAACACCCTGGCGCCGGTGCCGTCGGCGCTCCCGAACTCGCCCTTCCTCACTGCCATCAGCGCCTTCGCGACGTCGCTCTCCGGCGCCGCCAAGGACTCATCGGGTGTCGCCCGCTACGCGATCGAGCGATTGCTCGTCGAGATGGCCTTCGGCGCCCTTCTGGAACGACACTCCTCCGACCACCTCACGGTGGCCGCGGCACCGCTCATCGAGCGCGCGCGGTCAGTGATGATGGCGCGGCGCGAGGATGCAGGATTCACCGCTGCGCAACTCAGCCAGGACCTGCACGTATCCGCGCGGCAGCTGCAGCGCGCCTTCGCGCGGGAGATGACCACTCCGGTGATCGCGCTGCGTCGCATGCGCGTCGAGTTGGCGGAGTCGCTGCTGCGCAACCCGCACTACGACACCCTCAGCATCGACGAGATCGCGCGGCACTCCGGTTTCACGAGCGCGCTGCAGCTGCGGCGTGCGCTCGGGGCGGAGCATCTTCCTCCGCCCAGCGCGCTGCGGGCGGGGCACGGCTGACGCAGGCGAACCTCCGTATGCTGGAGCGCCGGCGTCAGGGGCGACGAATGAGCCCGGCCTCGACGAGCTCCTGGATCGCCGTGACGACCATCTCCTCGGGATCACCGCTCGGCGGAGTCCCGTGGTGCTCGATCACCGCGTTCACGATCGACCCGAGGTCGTCGGACTCTCTCGCCGCGCGGAGCACTGTGGGCGCTATCCCGGTCAGCACGCGAAGCGTGCGATCGGAGAGCACGACGAGGGTGTCTCCGTAGTCGACGGCATCCGCCCACGACGACTGACCCTCGGCATCCTTCACAGCGACCCGGGTTCGTTCCCACGGCTCCGGGGCGGGTTCTGCCGCCAGCAGAGACTGGATCACCGCCGGCACGTCCGCAGCCTCGGAGTAGCGCAGACGGCGGACGCCGCCGGCGCGCTCGCAGAGTTCGGCGAGGGCGGCGACGGTGCCGTCGAGCTCGGCCAGGTAACTCGTCTGCTCGACCAGCAGGGGGACCGCGTCGATGAAATGGAGGTGCTCGATCTCGGGCTCGACGACCGAGGGGTCGCGGTCGAGGAGGACGATCGCGGCAAGCGTCAGCTCCGTGTCCGGCAGGTCTCGCATTCCGGCATCCGCCGGGGCCACCTGATCCTTCGGCGCTCCCTTGCGCACCACCGACAGGGGTTTGCGGTACGGCAGCACCCGCAGGTCGCGATCGAAGGCGATCGTCTCGTCCGAGACGTAGCCGTGCACACTCGCCAGCACGCGGCTGAGGGTCGTCTTGCCCCGGCCGGAGGGGCCGACGAAGGCGATGACCCTGCCGTCGTCGAGCGCGACGCCAGCTGCATGCAGCATCATCAGGTTGCCTCGGCCATGAGCGAGGGCCTCGAGCGTCACATCGGTGGACAGCCGCTCGAGGAATCGCTCGATGTCCGGGATCTGGTCGACCTCGATGCGGAGGTCGCTGTCCAAGGCTTCAGGTGCCGGCACGATGGCAGCGCCGGACCATGCACGGCGAGCGCGCTCGATGACCTCGTCGGCAACATCGGCGCCGAACTCGATGCGCACGACGGCACCCATGGCGGCGAGCGCGACGACCGCCTTCTTCACGAGCGCAGCCTCACGCGATCGCGGCGCCCCGGCGCCGCGGGCCGCCTTCGGCCTCCACGACCTCGGAGTCGTCCGGATCGGAGTCGGCGCGGTAGTAGTCGCCGTGGTACTGGTATCCGTAGTACGCGGCTCCGGTGCCACGTCGGGGCACCCTGTTCAGGACGATTCCGAGCGCTCGCGCGTTGGCGCGCTCGAGGTTGCCGAGTGCTTTTCCGAGCACCTCGAAGGTGGTCTTTCCGACGGTCGCCACCACGATGGCGCCGTCCGCGTGCTGCGTGAGCACGGCGGCGTCGGTCACGGGGATGAGCGGCGGGGCGTCGATGATCACGATGGCCTCACGGGTGAGCGAGAGCAGCAGTTCGTGCATCTTCGCCGAGCCGAGCACCTCACTCGGGTTCGGGGGCAGCTTCCCCGCCGCGACGACGATCAGGTTGTCACGACCGGGGATGCGCTGGGCGACCTGCGCGATCTCCGCGCGCCCTGAGAGCACCTCGGAGAGACCGACGGAGTCGACGAGGCCGAAGATCTTGCCGATCATCGGGCGACGGAGGTCGCCGTCGATGAGGATGACGCGTTCCCCGCTGGAGGCGAGGGTGATCGCGAGGTTGGACGCGGTGGTCGACTTGCCGTCACCGGGCAACGGGCTGGTGACGACGATGACACGCGGAGGGTTGTCGACGTCCATGAACTGGATGTTCGTGCGCAGCTCTCGCATCGACTCGGCGATGGCGAACAGGTGCGAGGCACTGCTGTTCACCGATGTGCCGCCGTCCTGAGGAATGAGCCGGTTCTCTGCGGTGAACGACTTCTCCTCCGGGAGCGTGCCGACCACGGCGACGCCCAGTTCCTTCTCGACGCCGTCGACCGAGCGGATGCGGCGATCGAGCGTGTATCGCAGCATCGCGTATCCGAACGCGACGGCAAGTCCGATCAGGCCTCCGATCGCGAGGGCGAGCCGCGTGTTGGGCGATGAGGGCGAGGTCGGCAGGCGGGCGGAGTCGATCGCGGCGAGGTAGACGAGTCCCGGCTTCTCCTCGTCGGCCGTCTCGAGCACGTTCACCTCGGCGGCCATGCCGCGCACCCAGGATTCGGCGATGTCGCGGGCTTCCTCGGGCGACGACGCGGTCGCCGTCACCTTGAGCGAGTACGTGTCGAGCGGGTTGGTCACGGTGACCTGCGATGCCAGCCGTTCGGGCGTCGTCTCCAACCCCAGGTCCTCGATGACCCGATCGGCGACAGAACGGGACGAGCCGAGGTTCATGTAGGTCTTCACGCTGGATGCCGCGAGCTGATTGCCCACGAGTTTCGCGCCGACATCATCGGATGCTGCGGTGGCCTGCACGATCGCCGTCGCGTCGGCGGTGTACACCCGCGGCTGGAGAAGGGTCCAGCCGAAGGCGACCGCGACGGCCGCAACCACGAGCACGAGCATTCCCAGCCAATGCGCGCGAAAAACGCGCAAATAGTGGCGCAGATCCATTGAGCCGTCCTCTGTTCCGGTCGATCGATGCCCCCCAGAGGCATTTGACAAAGGTACTACAGCGGCCCGCTTCCCCATGTACCGCCGACATGCCCGCCTGTGGTCGCTGGCGGTAGTGTGGCTGACACCGCCGTCCTCTCAGATCTGGAGCCCCCGTGAGCGCTGATGAGCCGATCTCACTGCGCCGCCGGATCACCGGCAGCGTGTGGTTCCACCTGCTGCTGGCGTTCGTCGTGGCGGGCCTCGTGCTCTCGTTCGTGGCGAAGCCGTACCTCGTTCCCTCCGGTTCGATGGAGGAGACCCTGCGGCCGGGTGATCGTGTGCTGGTGAACCGCCTCGCCTACCTCGGCGCGGATCCTGCGCCGGGCGATGTGGTCGTCTTCGATGCCGATGAGAGCTGGGGTTCCACGTCGGCGGCAGACGACGGACCTCTCAAAGCGGTTCTTCGCTGGGTGGGCGAAGTCACCGGCTTCGGACCGTCCGGGCCGCACACTCTCATCAAGCGCATCGTCGCAGGTCCTGGGCAGACCGTGCGCTGCTGCACCGACGACGGTTCTCTCATCGTCGACGGCGAACCGATCGACGAGCCCTACGTCTTCGAGGACTTCCCCTTCGACGGCACCCTGAACTGCTCATCGACGCCGGCATCGAGCCGTTGCTTCGACGAGGTGACGGTGCCACCGGACTCGTACCTCGTGCTCGGTGACCACCGTTCCCGATCGAGCGATTCCGCCATCGCCTGCCGTGGCGCTGACGTACCCTCCTCCGAGTGCTGGCGCTGGGCGGAACGTGGCCAGATCGTCGGTCGAGCCGCCGCCATCGTGTGGCCGATCGGTCGCTGGACGGGTCTCTGACGATTTCTCCGCCCTGCAGGGTATCGGAAACCGATTCTCGCGGTTAGACTGCGGCTCTGGGCCTTCGTCAGCTTGACGGAGGAAAGAGCATCGTTTGCTGGGGCAGCGATGTCTTCACTCTCCGCTGGGGCGGGGAGGAGCTGTTTGGGGCGCACACATTCTCTGGGGAGGGATTGTGGCTGTACTTGGGGATCTCGCTCTGTCACCGCGACAGGGGAGGAGAAACGAACGAGCCGCCGCGGCCGTACGGTCGGCTGCGACGCAGACCGCGGCGCGACTGGCGATCGACGCGGACAGGCCGGCGCGATGGCAGCGCTCGTATGCGCGACGCCTCCTGATCACGGACACCGTGATCATCATCGGGGCGGTGTTCGGCGCTCAACTTCTGCGCTTCGGCCAGAGCAACGCCGATCTGTACATCCCGGGCGTCACCGGAGCGGGCTTCGACATCGCCTACACCTCCGTCTCGGCGATCTTCGTCATCACCTGGGTGCTCGGGCTGCGGCTCTACGGCACTCGCGATGCCCAGGTCGTCGGGAGCGGCTGGCAGGAGTTCCGTCGTGTCGCCGACGCCAGCATCCGCGTCTTCGGCGTCCTCGCGATCCTCTCCTTCCTCCTGCACATCGACGTGGCGCGCGGCTACCTGCTGCTCGCGCTGCCTGCCGGGCTCGCGGTGCTCGTGGGCAGCCGCTGGGCGTGGCGGCGGTGGCTGGACGCTCAGCGCTCCGAGGGCCGTTGCCTGTCCCGAGTCGTCCTCGTCGGCGAGCACGCGAAGTCGATGCACATCGCGCGCGAGATGCAGCGCGACGGCGGGGCCGGAATGGTCATCACCGGCGCCCTGACCGAGCGGGGAACGGGCTCCCTGCTCCCTGGCATCCCGGTCGTCGGCAGCCTCGACGACGCGATCGGCGGCATCGATCTGGACGGGGCGGACGCCGTGGTCTACAGCGGCTCCGATCTGATCACGCCCGCGCAGCTGCGCCAGTTCGGCTGGGATCTGCAATCGCGGAACGTGGGTCTCATCGTCGCCGCCGCGCTGACCGACGTCGCCGGCCCGCGCATCCACGCCCGACCGGTCGCCGGCCTGTCTCTGATCCACGTCGACTATCCGGCGTTCACGGGCTCCCGGTATGCGACCAAGCGCGCCTTCGACGTCATCGTCGCGGCGCTCGCGCTCGTCGTGCTGAGTCCGGTCTTTCTCGCGTTGACCGTGATGGTGCGCCAGGATGGGGGGCCGGTGCTGTTCCGGCAGCGCCGGGTCGGGCTCGAGGGCCGCCAGTTCACGATGCTGAAGTTCCGCACGATGGTGGTCGACGCCGAGGCGCGTCTGCCCGAGCTGCGCGGCCTCTCAGAGGGCAACGGCATCCTCTTCAAGTTGCGGGACGATCCGCGCGTGACCCGGCTCGGCAGGATCCTGCGCCGATACAGTCTGGACGAACTGCCGCAACTGGTGAACGTGCTGCGCGGCGACATGTCTCTGGTGGGTCCGCGACCGCCGCTGATGAGTGAGGTCGACACGTACGAGAAGTGGGTGCAGCGCCGACTGCTCGTCAAGCCGGGCATCACGGGGCTGTGGCAGGTCAGCGGACGATCGGATCTCTCCTGGGAAGACAGCATCCGCCTCGACCTCTACTACGTCGAGAACTGGTCGCTGACGAGCGACCTGGTGATCATCTGGCGCACAGTGCGTGCGGTGCTGCGGAGACACGGCGCGTACTGACCTCACATGAACCACTCGGCGGGTACTCCTACGATTGAGGGCATGACCACCAGAGCCGAGCGCGCCAGCCGCGCCGACCGACCGCGCCGACCTCTGCTTCGCAGCTTCCGTCTTTGGGTCCCGGTCGGTATCCTGCTCGTGCTCATCGCCGCGGGGATCGCGGCCTGGATGGTCGGCGAGCGCATCTACGATCGGGCGATGGCCGCCAAGGGCTCCCTCGAGCAGGCCATGCCACTGGCGACGACAGCCAAGGACCAGATCCTGGCCGGGGACTCCGAGGGCGCCAAGGCCACCACCGCCCAGCTCGCCGGGCTGACGGCCGATGCGCGCGCCCAGACCGGAGGCCAGCTGTGGAAGAACCTCGAGTGGCTGCCCGTGGTCGGCCCGAACCTGTACGCCGTGCGTACCGCTGCCGCCGTCACCGATGACCTGGTGACCAACGCGCTGACCCCTGCCTCATCTCTGAGCATCGACGCCCTGAAGCCCGTGAACGGCGCCATCGACCTCGCGGCGGTGACCGGCATGCAGACCACGGTGGCGCAGGCGTCGGATGCCGTCACCAAGGCAGCCTCGGACCTCGATTCGATCAACCGGGACGGGCTGATCGATCAGGTCGACGACGCGCTCGCGAAGCTGACCGGAGCCGTCGACGAGATGGAGCCGATGCTCGGACCCGCCAAGGACATCATCGGCATCCTGCCGACCGCGCTCGGCGCCGAAGGCCCGCGGAACTACCTGATGATCTTCCAGAACAACGCCGAGGCCCGCGGCACCGGCGGCAATCCGGCCGCCCTCGTGATGGTGACGGCCGACCAGGGACGCATCAGCATCACCCAGCAGGCATCGAGCACGGACTTCAAGAACAACCGCCCCGAGCCGATCATCCCGCTCAATCCCGAGACCGAAGCTCTGTACGGCGACAAGATGGGTCGCTGGATCTCGGATGCCACGCTCAGTCCCGACTTCAGCGAGACGGTCGCCGTCGTCCGCGCGTACTGGGCCGAGCAGTTCGGCACTCCGGTCGACGCCGTGCTGTCGTTCGACCCCGTCGGTCTGAGTTACCTGCTCCAGGCGACCGGGCCCACGGTCATCCCCGCGGCAACTGCAGAAGTCAACGGTGAGACGATCGACGTCATCCAGGAGCCGATCACCCTCACCGCGGAGAACGCCGTGCCCCTGCTCCTCAACGAGGCGTACTGGATGTTCCCCGAGGGCTACCTGCAGGACGCGTTCTTCGCCGCGGCGGCCAAATCGGTCTTCGACGCGGTCACCTCCGGCAGCGCGCCGCCGAAGGCGCTGCTCGACAGCCTCACTCTCGCCGTGGACGAGGACCGCCTGCTCTACTCACCGGCGAACGAGGCCGAGGCGAAACTCATCGGCGAGACGAAGATGTCGGGTCGCCTCCCGAGCACGAACGACGACACCACGCTGCTCGGCGTCTACGTGAACGACTTCACGCAGAGCAAGCTCGACTACTACATGCAGCTCGACATCGCCGCCGTCTCGACGCAGTGCACGACGCCGGACAGCCCCGTCTTCACGACGACGGCGACCCTGACGAACACGGTGACACCGGAGCAGGCACCGGATCTCCCTCGCCACATCGCGCCCGGTCGCTACTTCCCGAAGGGCCATGTCGCCACCGACCTCGTCTTCTACGGGCCCGTCGGATCCACATTCACCGGGATCACGGTCGACGGTCAGCCGGCCGGTGTCGGAGGGGTTCAGCACCTCGGCCGCGGGGCCGTCAAAGTCCCCGTGCTCAACGAGCCCGGTCAGACCCACACCGTCGTCGCCACGTTCGCCGGCGCCCCCGGCGAATACGGGCCGCTCGACATCCGCCACACGCCGATGGTGCGACCGGTCGGCGAGACGCTGACGAGCGAAGGCTGCGGCTGATCTCTCACGCGTTCCGGGCGGGACGCTCCCCGTGCAGGCTCTCGTAGATGTCGTCCACCATGGTGTCGATCGCGTCGAAACCGGATACCGGCCCGCCGGCGAGGTAGCCGTCGGCGCCGATGAGCACGGCGGCCGGTGTCGCCCAATCGGCGATCGACCCCTGCACGTACATGTGCGGGTCGTGCAGCGACTGGGGCTCGGCCGTCTCGGTGAGCGTGCTGTTCTCGGGCGCGGGCCAGAGCAGGAAGCGCACGCTCACTTGCGGGAGCAGCGCGCGCCAGCGCGGAACGGCCGCGATCACCGGCGTGCACGAGCTGCACCCCTCCTTCACCGCGAGCAGGAGCATCGGGCCGCGTGCCGCGAGTTGGCGGAGGTTGACGGTGCGGCCGTCGGCGAACTGCACCGGGACGGCGGGAGTGCGGGTTCGGATGTACTCCCCCGGCTCGGCCTCGATGACGTGCGCCGAGCCCCCGACCACGGGTACCCCGGCTTCGGGTGCCGCGACCGAGGCCGGGTGCCAGAGGATCAAGGCAACGGTGACGGCGGATGCCGCGAGCGCCAGCACCCATCCCCTGTCGCCGGCCAGCGCGGCGGCCGGGCCGCCGAGCAACGGCGTCGTCCAGCTCACTGCGGCCGAGAGAATCGCCAGCAGCAGGAACCATCCGTTGCGCACGATCGTCAGCCAGGTGATCGGCTGGCGCGCGCCGAAGCAGTTGCATGAGGCGTCGGCCGACTCCATCCGGCGCCGCCAGACGAGGACCAGGTAGGCGCCGAACAGCAGGACGGCGACTGTGGCGGCCAGAAGGCCGAGAACGCCGCCGAAGACGAGCAGCGCCAGCGCGAGCAGGATCTCTCCCCACGGGTGCGATCTGACCAGCCACCGCTGTCGCAGAACGGCCGGGACGCCGAGCTCCTCCCATGCCGATGCATCCTCGGGGCGGAACAGCTTCGCGACTCCGCTCGCGATCAGCACGCCGGCCAGGATCAGGGGGGCCGCTGCGAGCAGTGACGTCATCAGGTTTCCTCTTCTTCCCGCAGGAGGCCGGCGTCCACCAGCGTCCGTGCGAACAGGGCGGCCTCCGCCGCCGCGTCGTCCTCGTCGCACAGGCCGTCGTCGACCAGCTGCTCTGCGAGCGTCCGGAGGTCCGAGCCGAGCGCCGCTCGCCACACCGCTGCGGCCATTCCGGCGAGCACCATGATGGGGCCTTCGGGGAGCACAGCCGCGAACACCCGCACTCCGTCGTCGACGACACCGACGTCGACGCCCTGCACGAAGCGGGTCACCGCTTCCGCTCCCCTCGGCCGAAAGATTCGCGGAGCGCCGTGCCGATCCGTCGCCGGAAGGCGACGATGACGTCGCGCGTCCGGGGCTCATGGCCGAGCTCGTGGGCGAGCACCGCCCGATTGACGCGTGGTGCTCGTGCGACCGTCCCCAGCGCCGCACTCACGGTCGGCGCCGCCTTGATCCGCCCCCACCATTCGGCCGTCCTGCTGCCGCCCTGCGACACGGTCTTCCAGAGCAGGTACTCGCGTCGACGCCGGTAGCGCTCGAGATCGCCGAGGGCGGCGGCGAAGGCCACCTCTGCGCGCAGCCGCCGCACCAGCCGGGAGCGGCGTACGCGCTCGTCGTCGGCCTGCCGCGCCCACAGTTCCCTGGCCTCGGCGCCGAGCATGTCGAGGTCGCGCGCGGCGTTGAGAACGAAGAGCACGGCCTGCGCATCCACCGACGACACCGAGCACTCCACCCCCGCAGCGAAATGGCATCCGCGCCCTTGCCACAGCACCTCGAAGGCGTCCTGATCGGCGATGCCGACACCGGGAAACCTGCGATGCAGGTCGAGGTAGCCCCACTCCCGGTGATGGTAGGTCTGCGCGTGCCCGAAAGGCGACCCGTCGAGGAAGGAGCTGTACACCCTCCACCCGTTCTCGGTCATCCGGGCGTGCAGCTCAGGCACACGGCGCGGATCCACCAGCACGTCGACATCCGTGCCGCTGCGCTTCCCCGGGCGCAGCGCGCCGTCGAGGGTCCCGCCCTTGATGTGCAGCAGGCGGATGCGGGCCCGGCGCGCGATCACCTCGACGGCCGCTCGGCTGAACTCCAGCCGCACGTCGAGAGAGATCGGAGTCGTGTCCAGCGAGTCCACGGCGTCAGCCTATTCCCGCACGTCCCTGCACGGGGCGGCGACGCGCGTGCTGCTCACGGCGATGCAGCACCTCACGGAACACCTCGGCGTGCGCGGCGGCGACAGCGGCGTCTTCGAGCAGCCCGGGTGTCCGCCCGGCTGCCTCGGCGAGCCGCTGCCTTTCCTGATCATCCCCGCCGAGCTCTCGCAGCGCGCGCGTCAGCTCCCGGACATCGCGAGGGGCGACGCGGCGCCCGTTCACGCGGTCTGTGACCCATTCCGCGGGGCCGCCCTCATCGGCGACGACGGCGGCGACGCCGGCGGCGAGATACTGGAGCACGTTCTGCCCCATCGGCTCCGCGCGAGTGGAGTACTGCACGGCGATGTCCCAGCGCCCCAGCAGCGCGTGGGTGTCGTCGACGTGGCCGAGCAGATGCACACGGTCCGCCAGGCCGAGCGCCGCCGCGCGCCCGCGCAGCCGTTCGGCGAATGCCTCGTGCTCGAAGGGTGCTCCTCCGGCGAGCTCCAGTTCTTCATTTCCACCGCCGAACGCGTCCGCGAATGCCTCCAGCAGCTCGGCCTGACCCTTCCACGGATCGATCCGCGCCAGCATCCCGATCCGCAGCGGACCGGATCGCGGCGTTCGCCCGCCGGAGAGCATCAGCCCGGATGCGCTCGGGATGACGACGGGCACGGCATCCGCGCGCAGGAACGGCAGCGCCCCGGCGAGGGTCGCCTTCGAGTTGCCGATGACGGCGTCGGCCCGGGGCAGCACGAGACGCGTCATCAACCGGTACCCGAACGTCCCCAGGCTCTCCTGGTCGATCATGTCGCGCAGGTGCACCACCAGCGGCGTGCGCGAGAGCCCCAGCGCGATCGCGGCATAGGCGGCAGCGCGGGTGCTGTTCGCCGCCACGACGTCGGCGGTGCGGACCAGCGGATGCGTACGGGTGAGCACGGCCTGCGCGAGCAGGCGGAGCGCGAGGCCGGCCAGACGCACGGGCGAGGCGTCGCTGCCCCCGGCCTCCTGGCGCACGCCGCAGGTGCGGCGGACGACTGTCGGCGCCAGCGAAGCGAACACGTCGACCTCATCGATCGCCGGTACGAGCACCGCGGGAGTCCAGGCGGGATCGGCCGACAGCAGACGCACGAGAGCGAGCTCCGCACCGCCGCGCACGGTGGTGTGATCCAGGTGCACGACGCGGGGACGATCCGCGTCGTATCCGATGCCGTCCACAGCTCCCCTTCCCCCAGAAAACTGCATGCCGTCCGTGCGCTCCCCTGCGCACCGGTGGACGGTTATGGTTGCTCACAGAGCATATCTTGGGGAGGCCTCGTGCGAGTGCTGAGGATTTCGCACAGCGCCGCGATCGCCGCATGGCGGGGGCGCGAGCAGGCACTCCGCGCGCGTGGCGACGACGTCTCCCTGATCACCGCGCGTCGCTGGCACGCAGGAGGCACCTGGGTGGACCTGGACGCCGCGCCCGACGAGATGACCTCCTCGGCGCGCACGTTCGGCACGCATCCGGCACTGTTCCTGTACGACCCCCGTCCGCTCTGGCGTGCACTCGGCGAGGAGTGGGACGTCATCGACATCCACGAGGAGCCGTTCGCGCTCAGCACGGCTGAGGTGCTGGTGCTGCGGATGCTGCGCCGCAACCGCGCCCCGATCGTGCTGTACACCGCCCAGAACCTGCACAAGACGTATCCGGTGCCGTTCCGCTGGCTGGAGCGCTGGGCGCTGCGCTCGGCTGCGGGTATATCGGCCTGCAACGCCGAGGCAGCCCGGATCGTCGAGGCGAAGGGCTTCGCCGGCAGGGCGCGCGTGATCCCGCTCGGCGTCGAGGTGAGCAGCGCGATCGCCGAGCGCGGGACCGCCCCGGCGGACGGCGGTCCGGTGGTCGTCGGGATGCTGGGGCGCCTCGTGCCGGAGAAGGGTTTCGCCACTCTTCTCGATGCGCTCGCCCTGCAGCCGCGGCTGCGTGCGCGGATCGGCGGATCAGGGCCGCTCGAAGCGGATCTCCCTGCCTGGGCGTCGGCGCGCGGCGTCGCCGACCGCGTCGAGCTGGTCGGTGCCCTGGATCCGGATGCCGTCGACGGCTTCTATCGCTCGATAGACGTGCTCGCCGTGCCGTCCCGTGCCACCCCGCGCTGGACCGAGCAGTTCGGGCGCGTCGCCGTCGAGGCGATGGCACTGCGCGTCCCGGTCGTCTCCAGCGACGCCGGCGCCCTCCCGGACGTCGTCGGCGGAGCAGGGATCGTGGTGCCGTCCGGAGAGGCCGCGCAGCTGGGCGAAGCTCTGATCGACGCTGCGGGCGCTCGCCGCGACGAACTGGTCGCGGCCGGCCGCGTTCGCGCCGCCGAATGCAGCTGGGACAGCGTCGCCGCCGCCTACCAGGACCTGTACCGGGCAGCGACTCGCACCTCGACCGCTCGGCATCGCCCCGTCGAGGTCGTCGTGGTGGCCTACGGCGCTCCCGACCTGCTGCGCCGAGCACTCGCTCCTGTCGCCGATCTCCCGGTCACCGTCGTCGACAACTCCTCGCTCCCCGAGATCGCAGAACTGTGCGCCGAACTCGGCGTGCGCTACCGGGACTCCGGGGCGAATCTCGGTTTCGGCGCAGCGGTGAACCTCGCCCTGACCGACCGGCAGCGCCCAGACGCCGACGTGCTCCTGCTGAACCCGGACGCCGAGGTGAGCCCGGCCGCGATCGAGACGCTGCAGCGGGCGCTGCACGCAGCGCCCGACCTGGCCAGCGTGGGGCCGGTCCAGGTCGATGGCGATGGGCGCGCAGCGCGCGTCGAGTGGCCGTTCCCGACCCCTTCACGATCGCTGCAGGATGCCGTCGGTCTCGGCCGGTTCGTCGGCGGGCCGGGATTCGTGATCGGCTCGGTGCTGCTGCTGCGTGCCGAGGCGCTCGCGCAGGTCGGCGGATTCGACGAGCGCTTCTTCCTGTACGCCGAAGAGACGGACTGGGCGTACCGGGCGCACCTGCTCGGCTGGCGGCACCGCGCGGTACCGGCGGCCACGGCCGTGCATCGCGCCGGCGGCACGAGCTCGGATCCGCGACGTCGCGAGGCCTTCTTCTTCGCATCGCAGGAACGCTACTTCCGCAAGCACTTCGGTGCGCCCGGCTGGACCGTGGCGCGCCTCTCCGGCTGGGCCGGCGCGGGTATGCGGGCCGCCCTGTCACGGGGCGAGCGGCGCACTCAGGCGCGTCGCCGGGCGGCGATCTACCGGCTCGGGCCGGTGCGCATCGAAGCGCGGTTCCGGCAGGCGCGATGATGCGCAGCATCCGCACCTGCTCCGAGGCACGACGGTGACCCCGCTCCGCATCGTGCACGCCGTGGCCTCCGATCGCTTCGCGGGCGTGGAGCAGTTCGTGCTGCGCCTCGCGTCGGAGCAGGCCGGACAGGGGCACGAGGTCACGGTCGTCGGCGGAGCGCCTGCCCGGATGGCCGTCGCCCTGCAGGCGGCCGGCGCCCGCATGGTCACCGCAGCCCGCACCGGAGACGTGCTCCGCGCCGTGCGACGGACTCGGGCTGACGTGGTGAATTCGCATATGACAGCCGCCGACGGAGCCTGTGCCATCGCTCTGCTCGGCCGCGACACGGCGCTGGTTTCCACCCGCCATTTCGCCAGCCGACGCGGACGCTTCGGCCCCCTGCCGCTGGACGCGATCATCCGACGACGGGTGGATGCCGAGATCTCGATCAGCCGCGCGGTGGCCGGCTCCATCGGCGCGCCGAGCACCGTCGTGCACTCCGGCATCCCGCCCGCAGAGGTGGTGTCCCGCGGCGACCGGAAGCGCATCCTGATGGTGCAGCGGCTGCAGCCCGAGAAGCACACCGGCATCGGCGTGCAGGCGTTCGCGGCATCGGGTCTGGCCGCCGAAGGCTGGCGGCTCGACGTGGTCGGCGAGGGCCCCGAGCGCGATCAGCTCACCACGCTCATCGAGGACCTCGGGGTCGTCGAAGCGGTGCGGCTGCTCGGCTTCCGTGACGATGTGCCGCACCTGCTCGCAGAGGCATCTCTCCTGCTCGCGCCCTGCCCGGCTGAGGGTCTGGGGCTCGCCGTCCTGGAAGCGATGGCACATGCCGTCGCACCGATCGCGGCCGGCGCCGCCGGGCACCTCGACCTTCTGGAGGGCCTCGACGACCGGGCGATGTTCCAGCCGGACGATGTGGCCGATGCTGCCGCCGCGCTACGCGTTTTCGCCGGCGATCCCGGTCGCCGGGGAATGCTGGCCCGCGCGGCCCGGGACCGCGCGCTGACCGAGTTCTCTCTCACCCAGCAGGCCGCCGGCACCGAGGCCGTCTACCGCGCCACGATCGCGAGGAGGAGCGGATGACCGACCTCGTCGTGCTCTCGCTGGAGGGCTGGGATTCCGTCTGGCGGCGCAACCAGTACCTCGTCGCGGGGCTCCTCGATGCCGATCCCGAACTGCGGGTGCTGTTCGTGGAACCCGTCGACGACCCGCTGCACGATGTCCGCAGTCATCGTCGTCCCGGGTTCGGCCAGCCGGTGCGCCGGGTGGCGGACCGGCTGTGGACGATGCGGCCCGTCAAATGGCTCCCCCGCAAGTGGGATGACCGCGGTGACGAGCGACGAGCGGAGGCGATCCGCCGGGCCGCCACCACCCTCGGTTTCACCGCGCCGATCCTCTGGGTGAACGACCCCACGGCAGCGGGGATGCTGACGAAGACGGGATGGCGCACGCTGTACGACATCACCGACGACTGGCTCAGCGCTTCGCGCCCGGCGGCCGAGCTCACGCGCATCGCCGACGGCGAACGGCTCCTGCTCGAGCAGGCGGACGCCGTCGTCGCCTGTTCTCCGGAGCTCGTCCGTCGCAAGAGCAGTGACCGCACCGGCATCCACCTGATCCCGAACGCCGTCGACCTCGACGCCTATCGCCGCCCTACGGAGCGACCCGCCGATCTTCCGGCCGCTCCCGTGGCGCTGTACCTCGGAACCCTGCACCCCGACCGCATCGACGTGGACCTCTGCATCCGCGTGGCTCAGGAGCTCGCCGACCGCGTGCACCTCGTGCTGGCCGGTCCTGATCTGCTCACGCCGCACGATCATGCTCGCCTCGACGCAGCGGGCGCGCAGCGCCTCGGCCCGCTCGATCGCTCACAGGTCGCGGCGCACCTGCAGCACGCGGATGTGCTGCTCGTGCCGCATCTGGTCACGGCCTTCACCGACAGCCTCGACCCGATCAAGCTCTACGAGTACCAGGCGGCAGGGCGTCCTGTCGTCTCGACCGCCGTGGCGGGTTTCCGTGACGCGTCCGGCGCCCGCATCCGGATCGCGGACGCGGAAGGGTTCGCGGACGCCGTGATCGGCGCGCTCGATGAACCGCTGCCTGGAGACGCAGCGGATGGGACCGACTGGCGCGTGCGCGTCGATCAGATGCGTCGGGTGATCGAGGCGATCGGGTGATCGCCTTGATCAGCTGCCTCGGCTGGTCAGGGCTTGCAGCAGTCCGGCGGAGTCGAAGGCACCGTGACCGTGACCTGGATCTGCTCGTGCTCCGTGTCGGATCCATCGGACTCGTGACCCCAGGTGACGAGGAAGCCCAGCTCGAAGTCGAGATTCGCGCTGTTCTGACTCGTCGCGTTGAAGTTCACGTTGAGCGATCCGCCGGCCGGGATGAACCAGGGCAGTGCCGGGATCGGGTTGAGCCCGAAGTTGATGCCGCTGGTGTTCACGTTGATCGAGATCGCGGTGATCCAGACGTCCTGGTTCTGGTCGGGATTGCTGACGGTCGCCGGAACGCTGTAGCCCTTGACGATCGGGTTGCAGCTGTTGCCCGGCGCCTTGCACGCCGCACCGGTATCGATGATCGGCGTCTCGCCCGACGCCGCGAACGCGGGCACCGGAGCTGCGATGGCGATAGCCGGAACCGCCCAGGCCATAGCCTTGGTCACGGTGCGACGGCTGATGCCTTCGGACGTTTTTGCTGCATTGTCAACCATGGTTGAACTCCCCAGTTTTGGTCGCTCAATTGACGTTCTGGGACCCTTCCCCAGGCGCCATGTCCCCAGACACGGAGCGACTTCACCCTGATGATAGCGTAAGAGCGCTCCGCGGGGAACACCCACCTGGCGGACACCGGCCAGGAGGATGAAGATGACCGATCCCGTGCGTCGCCCCCGGCTCCTGCCGCAGCTGCGCCGGCTCCTCCTGCTCACCGACACGCATCCGCGCCGCTGGATCGGCTCGACCGTGGCCGCATCCGTCACCCTCGCCCTGCTCGACATGGCGGGCATCGCCGCGATGATCCCGCTGATGCAGCTGATCACCTCCGGAAGCCCCGACGGTGATTTCCTGCAGTGGGTCGTCAGCGTCGTCGGCACCGCGGAACTCTCGACGCTCATCCCGCTGCTCGCCGGATTCGTCGCGGTGGCCTTCATCGTGAAGAGCGCAGGATCCATGGCCTTCCGCTGGTGGCTCCTCGGCCGCACCTCGCGTATCGCGGCGCTCGCGTCGTCCGAGATGATGAACCGGTATGTGCTGTCTCCGTATTCCGCACATCGCGCGCGCTCCCTGAGCGTGGTCTATCGCAACATCAACGACTGCACGAGCCAGGCCGCCAGCGTCCTGGTGGCCGTCGTGAACGTGTGCACCGACTTCCTCATGCTGCTCGCGATCATGGCGGTGCTCGCCATCAGCGCACCTCTCGTGACCGCCTTCGCCGTCGTCTTGTTCGGCGGACTCGTCTTCGGTGTTCAGCGCATCCTCCGCGCTCGCCAGCTCCGCATCGGCGAGGATCTCGCAGCGACGAGCCTCGAGGCGTGGCAGGCCCTGATGCCGGGCCTCGACGGCTTCCGCGAGACGAGACTCACCTCCAGCGCATCGACGTTCGTGCGCACTTTCCGCTCGGCCCGCCTGCGGGGAGCGCACCTCGGCCGTGAGATGGGGTTCATCTCGGATGTGCCGCGCTATCTGCTCGAGATCGCCTTCATCGTGGCCATCGTCGGGATCGCCCTGATCCTGTTCGCCATCGGCGACGGCGCACAGGTCGTTCCCGTGCTCGGACTTTTCGCCGCCGCGTCCATGCGCGCCCTGCCGACGATGAACCGGGTGAGTGCGAGCCTCGCGACGACGCGCGGCGGCCAGGCCGGACTGCGGATCATGATCGAGACCCTCGACGAGCTGAAGGCCGAGGGCAGCCACGACGAGACACCCAGGAGCGGCGCCGCGTACGTCGGCGACATCACGCTCGACGACGTGACGTTCGCATATCCCGATGCGGAGCAGCCGGTGCTCACGAACCTGAGCCTCACGATCGCCGAGAACCGGACGACGGCGTTCACGGGCGGCAGCGGAGCCGGCAAGACGACGGTGGTGGATCTCGTGCTCGGCCTGCTGCCTCCGACGTCCGGCGCGATCCGCTGCGGAGGACGATCGATCGACGATGACCTCGCGTCGTGGTATTCGGGTATCGGGGTCGTACCGCAGGATGTCTTCCTCCTCAACGCGACGATCACCCGCAACATCGCATTCGGCGAGGATGCGGCCGCCATCGACGTCGACCGACTGCACGAGGCGGCGCGGCAGGCCCAGCTCACCGAGTTGCTCGACGAACTTCCCGACGGCTTCGAGACGATGGTGGGAGACCGCGGCGTGCGGCTGTCGGGCGGGCAGCGCCAGCGCGTGGGGCTCGCCCGTGCGCTGTACCGCCGACCGCGTGTTCTCGTGCTCGACGAGGCGACGAGTGCGCTGGACAACGCGACCGAGCATGAGATCGCCCAGACGCTGCAGCAGCTGCGGGGCCGGATGACGATCGTGATCGTCGCGCACCGGCTCTCCACCATCCGGACCGTCGATCACCTGGTGCATCTGCGCGAGGGACGCATCGCCGCCGAGGGGACCTTCGACGAGGTACGCGCACAGGATGCCGAGTTCGCGCGTCTCGTCGAACTCGGATCGCTGGAATGACCGCGACCCCGCGCCACTGACCGCGATGCGGTGGTCAGCGATGGTTCAGGCGGCGTGCGAACCTCGGATACGGCGGCCCAGCCGCGCCACCGCCGCTGCGATCGTCGACGCCGGAGCGCGCCGCGCGCCCCATATGGCGAGGCGAACGGCGTAGGACCGGTCCCGGCGGCGCAGGGCGTCGACGAACTCGCCGAGGTTGTCTTCTGCGGCATAGTGGCGGAATGCTCTGCGGTGCCGTCGCAGCAGTCCCGTCAGCACGTGATCATCGTGTCTTCGTGCGTCCCGCAGCAGGTCCAGCAGCACGCGCCGATTCGCCTCGCGTCCGGCCAGCCCCCGGCTGGTGACGTTCGCCGCGTGCCGTCGATAACCGACCAGTGCTCGGTCGACGGCCGCGAACTCTCCTCTCCGGAGCAGCCGCAGGATCAGGTCGTTGTCCTCAGCCGGTTCCATCTCGGTGCGGCATCCGCCCACCGCGAGATAGTCCTCTCGCCGGATGAGCAGCGTCGTGATCCGCGGCGGGAGGGACTCATAGGCGATCATCTGCACGGCCGTCGCCTGCCGAGCGCCCCAGTCGACGCCGAACGCCGCCCCGTCGGCATCCATGTACCAGCCCCCGGTGCAGGCCGCGATGGCTTCGGGCATGGCGTCGAGCGCTCGCAGCTGCTGCTCGATCCGCTCCGGATGCCAGACGTCATCGTCGTCGAGATATGCGATCCAGTCGCCCTCCGCCGCCGCCGCCCCGGAATTGCGGGCGACGGACAGCCCCGACGCGTCCTGCCGCACGTACCGTACGCCGATCCGGGCCGCGACTTCCGAGAGACCGGGCGCGGGTGAGCCGTCATCGACGAGCAGGATCTCGTGCACGGGCGACGTCTGGGCACGCACCGAAGCCACGGCTTCCTCGAGGTAGCGACCACCCCGGTTGGTCGGAACGATCACCGTCACACGGCGGTCTGCCATCTCCCGTACCTCCAGCCCTTCCAGCGGCGAGCCTACAACTAAGCTGAGCCGCATGTCCGACCCGGATCTCAGTGTGTGCATCGTCACCTATGAGCGCTCCGACTTCATGGTGCGATGCCTCCGATCGCTGGCAGAGCACGTCGGCGATGACGTCCAGGTCATCGTCGTGGATGCCTCCGCCACAGCGGACGACCGGGCCGCCGTCGCCGCCTTCCCCGCCGTCACGTATCTGCACCGCCCTGGGCTCGCGGGATGGATGACGCGTTCGCGCAATGAGGCCCTGCTGCACGCGCGCGGCGGCGTGATCTCCTTCCTCGACGACGATGTGGTCATCTCCTCCGGATGGCGGAGCGGGCTCACTGGCGCCTTCGGCTCCGAACCACGACCCGACGCCGTCGCGGGACGCACCCGCAACCTCCTCCCCGGCGAGGAGACGTACGACCTCCCGATCGGCCGGCTGCGCGACGACGGTACGCTGACGGCCGGGTTCGCGTCGCTGCCCAGCGGGATCATCGACGTCGATCACGGCATCGGCGCCAACATGTCGTTCCGCCGGGAGGTGCTCGCCCGGCTGGGTGGGTTCCGCGATGACTACCCGGGGACCGCCATGCGGGAGGACACCGACATCTTCCTGCGGATCAAGCGGATCGGCGGCCGGACCGTCTTCGCGCCGGATGCCGTCGTCGACCATCTCCCGGCACCGCACGTGAAGGGTCGTCGCTTCGACACCCGGTACAAGCTCTACGGCCGTCGGAACCACATGGTGCTCCTCGCGCGATACGCCGGGCTTCGCGCACCGCTTCTGCGTCGGTGGATCGGCGCCGACCTGCGCGCCATCCGCGACGCCGGCGGGCTCCGCCGGCGCATCGAGCGCCTCGGTGTCTCGGTCCTGGGTATCGCCTGGGGTGCCGGGGCGGCGATCCGGCAGGCCGGACTGGCGCCGCTGCCGGCCGAGCGATCCGGGCCCGAAGCGGAACGCATCCGGGCAGCCCTGCGTCGATAGTCTTCACCCGCCCTCGACGCGGGTCCTATCCTGGCTGAGTGCCCGAATCCCTGCGCCCGGTTGCGCGCATCGCGCGTCATCTCGCCTGGCGCGCCCGACGCCTGGGGGTTGTGACCGCGGATCGCTTCCGCCGCGGAGACCGCACGGTCACGATGACTCCCCCGGCGGGACTGCGGTTCGGGAACTGGCTCTATCTCTGGCTGCACGCGCACGAGTCGTCCGCGGCCGGACACCCGTGGCGGGTGCTCGAAGCGCCGGGAATGGACGAGTGGTTCGACGCCTTCCCCGGCCTGCGTGAACTCACGGTCACCCGGGCCGAGCTGCGCTTCCACGATCGTCGCGTGTGGGGCGAGCGTCACTGGAACCAGAAGTTCGGCGAGGAGTTCACCCGCCCCGCCCTCGATGCCTTCATCGCCGACGTCCTCGCACCGCATGTCCCGGTCGATGACAGCGACACCATCGTCGTCAACGTCCGCCGCGGTGACTACTACGCGCAGGACCATCTCCGTGCCCTCTACGCATTCGACCAGGCCGGCTACCTCGCCGACGCCCTCGAGTCGGTCGGCTCGGCCTCGCGCATCCGGCTCGTGTCCGACGACCCCGAATGGTGCCGCGAGAACGTGGCGAACCTGCTGGAGCGCCACGCCGACGAGGTCGTGTACGAGCCCCGCGGCGCTCTGGGCAACTTCCTCGCGGTATGCGGCTCCCGCGTGCTGATCGGCACGAACTCGACCTTCTCGTACTGGGGCGGCTATGTCGCGGGAGTGCTGCACCCCGATGCCCGAGTCGTGATGCCCCGCTTCCACGCTCGCCGCGAGCAGGGCACCGATGCCTACCAGCTCGACCCGTCGTGGACGATCATCGACGGGCACCACTGAGCCGCGGTGCGCGTGGGCCTAGACTTTGGCTGCTGAGGGGAGCTGACGCATGGGGACAGGCACGATCGGAATCATCATTCCGGTGTACAACACCGATGGTGCGTATCTCGATGAGAGCATCGCTTCCGCACGGGCGCAGACCGTGGCCTGCCCGATCGTCGTCGTCGATGACGGATCGACGAACCCGAGCACGGTGGACGCACTCGCCCGGTGGTCGGACCGGGGCGTGCATGTCGTGCGGCATCCGGAGAACCGCGGCACGAGCGTCGCGCTGGATTCCGGTGCGGCCGCTCTCGACACCGACTACCTCATGCCCATGGGCAGTGACGACCGCATCCTCCCCTCGTTGTGCGCCGAGGTCGCCGCCGTGCTCGACGCCGACGAATCGGTGGGCATCGTGTCGACCGATCTGCGCTTCTTCGGCTCGTACGAAGGCGTCGATCGGCTGCCGGCCACTGACGGCGTCGCCGACATCCTGTTCGGGAACACGATCCCGGGCGCATCCGCATTCCGCCGGAGCGATTGGGTCGCCCTCGGCGGGTTCGCGACCGGACTCCGCTTCGGCCAGGACTGGGAGTTCTGGGTGCGCCTGCTGGCGAGCGGACGCACTGCTCGCGTCGTCCACCGGCCCCTCTACGAATACCGGCGGCACGCGGCGCAGGTGACCGCCACGATGACCGAAGACGGCAAGCTCACACACAGCCTCGACGTGGTCCGGCGGAACTCCGGGATCTGGGGCGCGCACGTCGAAGAGATCATGGCGCGGTACTGGAAGCTGGCGGACGAGCACACCCGGCAGTCCGCGCGCCTCGACGTCCTGGAACGCCGCTACGGAGCGCTCAATCGTCTGCTCGGTCGCGCCGCACGGTTCGTGAAGTCATTGCGGCCGCGATGGCGACGCTGATGACCGCGCAGCTGCTCCCGGATGCCGTCTGCAGGCTCACAGGCCGGACGAACGGCGCGACCTGATGGCCACGCCGCGCCTCACGATCGCCACCATCGCCACCGACGTGCCGATGGGCGCCCAGGCGTATCAATCGCAGATCGCGCGTCGAACCGTGGAGTCGCTGTCATCGGTATCGAGCGAGCGGTGGTCCTTTCGCCCACTGACCTTCCGATCGTTGCGGTCGACGCTGGCCGGCAACCGCAGGCTTCCGATCGGCCGCGTGGCCGCCGCGTCCCCGGCTGCCCGCCGCGCGATCGGACGGGTCCTGTACGCCGGCGATGCCGTCTCGCATCGGATGACCCTCGAGCTGCCGCCCTCGCCGCACGTCGACGTCGCGACGCTGCACGACGTCGTCGCGTGGCGGTTCTCCGACGAGTCGGCTCCGGTGCGCGCCGCCGCCGAGGAGTTGCGGCGAAGCGCCGCGGTCATCTGCGTCTCGACGTTCACCGCGTCAGAGGCCGTCGACCTGCTCGGCATCCGGGATCCCCACGTCATCCCGAATGGCGTGGATGCGCGCTACTTCGATGCGGAGCCGCTGGATGCCGCAAGGCGCCGTGCCCTCGGTCTCGAGGGGCCCTACGTGCTGCACGCAGGGGGCGCCGCCCTGCGCAAGAACCTCGCCGCGCTCGCCGAGGCGTGGCCGCGTGTCCATCGCGAGCGGCCCGACCTGCTCCTGGCTCTGGCCGGCCCGCCGCATCCGCAGCGCACGGCGCTGTTCGAGGGCATGCCAGGGGTGCGGCTGCTCGGCAGGCTTCCCGACGCGCAGATGCCGGGACTGGTCGCCTCGGCCCAGGCCGTCGTCGTCCCCTCGCTGTACGAGGGCTTCGGCCTTCCCGTGCTCGAGGCGATGGCGGCGAACGTCACGGTGGTCGCAGCGAACACCAGCAGCCTGCCCGAGGTCGCGGCCGGCCACGCACTCCTCGTCGAGCCGGATGCCGCCGCGATCTCCGCCGGACTCCTAGACGCCGCCTCGGGCGACCCGGCGCTGAGCGCCCTCGTGGCCGGTGGTCGCGAGCACGCAGCGGGCTTCACCTGGGAACGCAGCGCGCTCGCACACGCCCGCGTCTGGAACTCCTTGCGCTGAGACGCCTGCGGAGGGTCATACTGGGCGCATGGACGCGATCGTCACGTCGCCGCCGCGTATCGAACGCGATGACCGCGTGCGCGCGGTGGCCGACGTCAGCGGTCGACCGGGGCTGTGGTTCTCGGTGGAGGAACGCTTCGCCGACCTCATCGGCGATCGGGCCGACCACGTCGCGATCGGGCTGCTCATGCCCGCGATGAAGGAGGGTCGCGCCCTGCACATCGGCGGCGTGATGACGGATGCGCTGCTGCACAGCGTGAACGGCGATCTGCAGCGGCTCCTCCGGCTGATCCATCCGGAACTGCACGCGATCCGCGTCACGGCGGACGAGGTCGCCGCACCGCCGAGTCCCGCATCGGGCGTGTCGACGGGGTTCTCCGGCGGCGTGGATTCGTTCGCGACGCTTGCGGAGTACCTCTGGGCAGACGACGTCCCGGTGTCGCTGCGCGTGACCCACCTTCTCAACAACAATGTGGGCGCCCACGGGCACGGCGCCGAAGGCGACGCCCTCTGGCTCGCGCGTCGCGCGCCGCTCGAGCGGGCGGCCGCGGAGTTCGGCCTTCCGTTCGTCACGGTCGACAGCAATCTCGACGAGCACTACCCGCGGATCGGTTTCATCCAGTCGGTGACGATGCGCAACGCCACGGTTCCGCACCTGCTGAGCGCCGGTGTCGGCCGCCTGCACCTCGCCTCGGCGATCCCGTTCTCATACGTCCGCATCGACTCGTCCGGCGAGATCGCCCGTTTCGATCCGTTCCTCGTCCCGCTGCTGTCGACGACCACCGTCACCGTCAGCTCGGCGAACTCGGGACTCACCCGGGTGCAGAAGACCCTGTCGCTCATCGGGCGTGCGGAGTCCCGCTATCTCGACGTCTGCACGAACGGCGATCCGCGGCGGACGCGCAACTGCTCGGCCTGCTCCAAGTGCATGCGTGCGATGCTCACGCTGGAGATGGCGGGTCATCTGCAGGAGTTCTGCCCGCAGACGTTCGACATCGAGCCGTACCTCAACGGACGCGATGCGTTCATCGCGAGCGTGCTGTCCTCCGACGGCCCCTACCCTCGAGAGATCCGCGACTACGCGAAGGAGATCGGATGGCACTGGCGGGCATCCGATCGCCGGCGAGGCGCCGTGCAGAAGGCGCGCGACGCGGTGTCGCGTCTGGTGCATGAAGCGGCGTCGCTTCCGCTCGCGCGTCCCCTGCGACGCGCACTGCATCGTTGACGCGGTGCGGCTCTTTCACGCGCCCCGCAGCGCCGCCGGGATGCCCCCGGGAAAAGGGCGCTGACCGAGCGGCATTGCCGCCGCTTCGGCGAGCGCCCGCTCGAGCCCGTCGGAGAGTCGCGCGACGACGCCCTCATCCGCCGCCCAGGCCTCGGCCGCGAGCTCGTCCAGCGAAACAGCCTCCGCGAAGGGGCGGAACCGCGTGCGCCCGGGGGTGACCGCCGCCTCGTAGTCGCGGAACTTGAAGTCGCCCCCTCCGAGTGGCGGGTCCAGCGTCGTCCACGCCGCCGGAATGCCGTAGGAATCCGCCGTGATCAGCCCGTGCAACGACGTCGTGATCACGGCACGGCTCGCTGCGATCTCGCGCACCGCCGCCGGAGCCCGCTGATGCACGTTCACCACGCGCGCACCGTCGCCGGCTTCCTGAACTCGACGATCGAGTTGCGCATGCGGACGGTGATGTCCGTGCGGCACCACCGCGATCCGGCCGTCCGCCGGCGGATGCGAAAGGTGTCTGGCGACGAGGATGCCCGGGTCGCCGAAGGCGGGCTCCGAAGACAGGCCGATGCGCTCCGCGGTGAGAGGCCCGCGGACGGCGAGGACGGATGCCGCAGGCAGCGGATGCCGCTGATCGTTCATGAGCCCTGAGCCCCAGATCGCCCCGGTGAAGTCCTGCGGCACGAACTCGAGCAGGCTCCCCACTCCGATCAGCCGCGCCGCTCGCGGCTCGCGGTACAGCGGCACCAAGCCGTAGTGCGGCAGCAGCCACGGCGTGAGATCGTCGCCGAAGTTCGGATGCCCGTCCCACCAGAACGCGGGGACGATCATGCCGTCGCGGCGAGCGCCAGGCTCCGCCAGCGCCTCGGCGAAGCGACGCAGCTGACGGCCGCGCCGGCGGAGAGCTCCCTCGTATCTCACGATCCGGCATCCGAACGCACCCGGGCGAACAGCTCCTCGTAGGCGAGTGCCACCCGGGACCAGTCGTACTCGCCGACTCTGACCGCCCCGTGTGCAGCGAGCCGCTGACGCAGCGCCTCGTCGGTCATCACCGACGTCAATGCCGCGGCCAGCGCTGCGGTGTCCTCCGGGTCGACGAGCAGCCCATCCTCGCCGTCCCGGACGAAGTCCGCCGCGCCGCCCCGTGACGTCATGACGAGGGCGGAGCCGCCTCTCCAGGCTTCGAGCGCGACGATCCCGAACGACTCGGACCGGCTCGGCACCGCGACGACCGCCGCGTCGCCGATGCGTCGCGCGACCGCCGCCGCGTCCTTCTCGCCGACCAGCGTGATGGCCTCGGTCAGCCCGAGCGCGACGATCTGCTGCTGCAGGCGGACGCGCTCCGGCCCGTCGCCGATGATCTCCAGCCGCACCCCGTCGAGTTCCGCCCGCGCGAACGCCTCGATGAGCAGATCGAAGCCCTTCATCCGGCCGAGCCGGCCGACGGCGAGCACGAGACGCTGACGTGGCAGCTCCGGGTCCACGATCCCGATCGACAGGTCGACGCCGTTCGGCACGACAGTCCCCCCTGCGAGCCCGAAACGAGCGCTGAGGTCATCGAGCACGTACGTGCTCGGGGCGGTCACCGCGGATGCCTGGCCCACCGCCGTGCGCAGACTCCGACGCAGCAGCGCGGAGCGCGCATAGACGCCGTTGTCATCGCCGAGGGTCTCGCCGTGGGAGCTGACCACCAGCGGCGTCGCGAAGACCCGGTGCAGCGCGGAGGCATAGATGCCGTTCGGTCCGAAACACTGCACCGACAGCACATCGGGCCGGAATCGTGCGTGCGTCCGGCGCCATTCACGCCAGGCCCGCGGCACCGACCAGACCGTGTGGAACAGCCCGTCGAGCGAGCGCGCGGGCAGCGGAGTGGGCAGGTACCGCACCGGAACGGGGAACGACCGCGACGACCACATGCCGCGGTCGACCGTCCACACCTCGACGGCATGCCCCCGCGCGTGCAGCTCGATCGCGACCTGCGCGACGTGCGTCTCGACCCCGCCGACGTGCGGAGCGAACGATGACGAGATCAGCGCGATGCGCAACGGGGAGCGCTGCCCTTCCGACGACGGCACGTCAACCGCTGGGTCGCCGTTTCGGCACCGACGTCTCGATGGCAGCTTCGTCGAAGAGCTGGTCCAGAGCGGCGTCCTCGTCGAAGTCCGCATTCTCCGCCGAGGTCGGGGCAGCGGGCCGAGGTCTGGGCTTCTGTCCCGTTCGCACGACGCCGCCGCCGGGCCGGGCGGCCGTCCGCACGCGTCGGGGCTTCGTCGGGGTCTTCGGTTTGACGGGTACTGTTTCGGGCTCGCGCTGGTGGTAGTCGTACGCGTAGTTCGCCGAGCCAGCGCCGGTCAGCGGCACCCGGTTGAGCACCACGCCGAGCACCCGACCCCGCACCTTCTCGAGGGCCTCGACCGCCTTGTCGACCAGGTCGTAGGTGCTGCTGCCCACGGTGACGACGATGATGGCGCCATCGGCCTGATGGGTGAGGATGGCGCCGTCGGTGACGGGCAGCAGCGGTGGCGCATCGATGATCACCGTGGCGTGCTCGGCGAGTTCGTTCAGCAGCGACCGCATCCGCTCGGACCCGAGCAGCTCACTCGGATTCGGCGGGATCGTGCCGGCCCCGAGAACGACGAGACCCGGAACGCGCGGCGTGCGCTGCAGCACCTCGATCAGATCGGCGCGGCCGGCGAGGACGTCGGTGAGACCCGCCCCGGGAATGAGCCCCATGGTCGTGGCCACCGTCGGGCGCCGGAGGTCGCCGTCGACCAGTGCCACGTGCTCGCCGTTCGCCGCGAGCATCGTCGCGAGGTTCGCGGCGACGGTGGACTTGCCCTCCCCCGGCATCGCGCTGGTGACGACGATGCAGCGCGGCGGATGGTCGACATCCATGAACTGCAGGTTCGTGCGCAGGGTGCGCAGCGATTCGGATACCGCGAAGCCGCCCTTCTTCTTGGCCGTGTCGGAGAGATCGAGGAGGCGCTGCTCCGGATCCTTCTTCCCGACCATCGGGATGCTGCCGAGCACCGAGACGCCGAGTCGCTGTTCGACGTCGTCGCCGGGGCGCACACGGCGATCGGACAGAGCACGCAGCAGGGCGAAGGCAATGCCGGCGCCGAATCCGAGGACGCCGCCGACGAGGAGCGCCGTCCTGGTGTCGGGGAAGCTCGGGGAAGCGGGGAGAGATGCCGATTCGCCGAGCACGATGCCGACGGGCGCCGAACCCGGCGTTCCGTCTCCCTCGTTCTCATCGATCGTGGCGGTGAGGCCGAGCACCCAGGCTGATGCGAGATCCCGCGCGGCTTCGGGCGTCGAGCCCTGGGCGGTGATCTTCAGGATCGGCGTGTTCAGTGGGTTCTCGACGGTGATGCGTCGCACGAGGTCCTCCGGAGCGACGTCGGTCCCGATCTCGTTCGCCGCGAACTCGGCGACGCTCGTCCAGTAGGCCATGTCCTGATAGGTCGGCACCTTCGCCTTGGCGAAGGTGTCGCTCGCGCTCGGAGCGAGGGCGACTCCCTGCTGGTCGGTCGCCTTCGATTTGAGGAAGCCGCTGGCCTGCGCTTCGTACACGGGGGTCTGGATGGATGCCCAGCCGTAGCCCGCACCGAGCCCCACGAGCACCAGCAGGGCGATCGCGATCGTATGACGCCTCAGTGCCAGGAGATAATCACGGATCTGCATGCACACCCCCAGTGTTTCGACTGATCTTACGCGCGGACCCGGCCGGCGGGCGGTGCGATCTTGTGACGTCTGCGAGACGGGGGCCGAGCGCCGCCGGCACGCGCCTTCCCCCGCGCCTCGGCGCGACCCGGCCAGTCCTCCGCCGCCGGTCGTTCCAGAAGCCCTCGGTCTCTCCCCGGCTGACCGCGAGAGCCTGCGCGCCCAGGCAGATTCCGGCGATGAGGAACGGGATCGACACCTGTGCCGAGACCCAGAACAGGTCGAACTGCGCCTGCACGATGCGGGCGAGCACGGATCCCAGAGCCAGCATCCCGAACCGGATGTCGACACGCCAGAGCACCGCGATGATCCCGATCCACATGACGACGAACCCCAGAAGGCCGACGAGGCCGGCGGAGGCCACGACTTCGAGTTCGGCCTGCGGCGGCTGGAAGTTCGCCGTCGGATGCACGTACCAGTAGCGCAGTCCATGGCCGACGAACGGCGAGTGCTTCCAGAGCGCGTACACCTCCTGGATCCATTCGACCCGCTGGTACACGGAGTTGAAGCGGTTCTGCGAATCCACCTGCTCGATGACGCTCTGCACGATGAGGAAAGCGCTGGGAACGGCGATCAGGGTGATGAGGATCCAGTGCCGGGCCGCTCCCTGACGGAACACGTGGACGAGGAGCGCCACGAGGAATCCGATCATCGCCTGCCGGGACTGGGTGAGGGCGAGCGCCAGGAGGAACAGGATCATCGCGGCGCGCGCCCACCGCTGGGGGATCTGCGCCCAGTCCGGGTTGATGTACGCGACGAAGGCGGCGAACGCGAGCGCGCATCCCGCGAAGTTCTTGTGCATGGGCCACGGCCACTGCGGGTACACGGCTCCGAAGTCCTCGGCGGCGACCAGCATGAGCGCGGTGGCGAGGGTGCCGAGCGCGATGAGCGTCGAAACGGCATAGATGAGAATCAGAGCGGTGCGGGCTTTGCCCGCGCGCCCGATCGCCCAGCCGCTGAGGAGGGCTCCCGATACGAGGAGCCAGGCGTGGAACCATTCGATCGCGTTCTGCGCGAAAGGGTTGATGATGACGGTGAACACCGTGGTGAACTGATAGATCAGGTTCAGCTGCAGCAGTGCCTTCAGTGGCGGGCTGAGGTCGCGGTCGCCGAGGAACACCGCGGTGCCGAACGCCGCGGCGAGCGCGGCATCAGACACGGTCAGGTCGCCGGGTCCGATTCCGATGCGCTCGACGATGAACAGCGCGGGTGTCGCCATCAGCGCGATCGCCATCGGCTGCGATGCCGTGAGCACCGCCCCGATGAGAAAGACGCCGATCGCTGCCGCCGTGACCACGCCGTTGGCGATCCCTCGGTCGAGCAGCAGATATCCGCCGGCGGCGACTCCGCAGGCGAACAGCACCCAGCGCCAGACGCCGGCCCACCAATCGCGCAGGCGAGAGGGCTGGCCGGTCACGCGTCGCGCGTGCATTCCTTCATCCCCATTGCGCCCCCTCAAGCGTGGTCTCAGTATGGCACTGCGGCCCCTCGCAGCCCAGAGACCGTCGGTTCGATCAATTTCGGACATCGTTCGATCGAGATGCGACACCCATCAGCCATAACGTACAGAGTTCCGCCAGTCTCAGAGAAACCGCTTGTGCGGTTCCCTTACCCTTCCGCTTCCCCAGCGGAACGACCACCGGAGATCCCATGTCTGAAGAGAACACCTTCGCGCCCAAGGGCGTTTCGCGTCGTACCCTCGTGAAGGGCGCGGCCTGGTCGCTGCCCGTCATCGCGGTCGCCGCAGCCACCCCGCTCGCCTCGGCATCCGTCGTCCCGACCTGGAACGCAACCGTCACCGCTGACTGCAGCGGCGACTACGACATCTCGGTGCTGACCGGAATCGTCGGAGCGGGCCTCGTCGGCGTCGTGCAGACCGCGCTCGGTGTCCTCGGCCTCGAGCCGAACGCGACTCGCGAGTTCATCGTCACCGCGACGACCGGCGACATCCCGGCCGGTACCCAGTACCTGCTCACCGACCCGAACGCGCTGCTGACCGTCGACGGCCTCGGCGACGTCATCGGCGCCGGCGTTGCTGGCGTCGTCAGCACCTCCGAGGGCTTCCTGATCACGCTCACCAACGCGATCCCCCAGGGCAGCACCTTCACCGTCGACGTCTACCGCGCTGTCGTCAACGTCGGCGCGCTGAGCAGCTTCACGCTGACCCAGGTCCAGACCGACGCCAACGCAGGCGACAACAGCGCGACGACCGGCAGCCTGCTTGCCGCCGCGATCGACCTGGGCTCGCTCGGCATCCCGTTCGTCTCGGGCTCGCTCGCCGTTCAGACCTGCGACCTTTGATCTGACGCTAATCTGAGGGTTATGCCCACGAACCCCGTCGAGTTCATTCTGATGTTCTCGACGGGGTTCGTCGCGTTCGTGCTCCTGCTTTCCGGCACCGCGAAGACCCGTCGCACCGCCCGCACCCTCGACAGCATGGCGGACCTCGGAGTTCCCGAGTTCGCCCGGCGCCGGTGGATCGCCGCCGCGGTTCCCGTATGGGAGATCGGGCTCGGCCTCGCCCTGCTCCTGGCCCCCGGCTGGTATCGCGCAGCGGCCGCGGCGCTCGCCCTGGGCACCTTCGCGATCTTCACCGTGTTCATCGTCAAGGTGCTGCGCCGCGGTGATGAGGTGGATTGCGGATGCTTCGGGCCGCTGTCGGTCGATGACCGCGTCACGGGATGGACGGCCGCCCGCAACATCGTGCTGATGGCCGCCTCGGGCGCCATCGCGGTCACCGCTCTGCCGCACGGGTCGTTCGTCGTCGAGCTCTTCCGGTCCGAACGGGAGCTGGTTCTGCTCTGCGGCCTCGCCTGGGCCCTGCTCGCCGTCGCCGTCCTCACGGCCGCTCTGCTCCGCGCCCGTCGCGCCGGCACTGATGCGACACCGGAATCCCCTGGGGCCTCAGTGTCTTCGGAAGGCGATCCGATTCCGGACGCCGAACTCGTGAGCCCCGAAGGCGTCACGATCCCCCTGCACGCGCTCGGCGGCGGATCCCCCGTGCTGCTCGTCTTCCTCTCCGCGGAATGCGGGAAATGCGTCTCCGTCGCGCGCCGGCTTCCCGAGTGGCAGCAGGCGATCGGCTCGTCGGTGCTACTGCGGGTCGCGACCTCTTCGCGCCCCGACGTCATCGCCGACCGCATTCCGGAGGTGCTGCCCTTCGCCTACTTCGGGGCGCGAGCAGCCAAACGAGCTCTCGGCGTCGAGGGCATCCCCTCGGCCCTGCTGCTCGGCGGCCTGAGTCACCGCTTCGTCGCATCACCGACCGCTCATCGAGAAGACGAGATCGATGCACTCGTGCGCGGAATCGTCAACGCACAGGCGGCGACCGCGGCCGGCTAGTGGCGTCGCCAGCGCTTCGGGCGCCCGGTGACCAACCCCAGTACCCACTCGATGGGTCCGGTCCCGACGAAGCGCGCCCAGGCCCAGCCGAGAAGCGCCATGCCGGGAACGATGACGATCCACCCCAGCAGCACGTTCTCGTCGGGGAATCCGTTCACGCGAGCCCAGATCGCGATGAGACCGACGTGCAGGACGTACAGGCTCAGAGCGACCTGCCCCCAGGCTCCGATGGGGCCCAGCGCCCTCGCGAAGACGCTGTTGCGGGCCGTCGCCATCAGCACGACGACGACATACACCGCGAAGACCAGACCGACATCATGCAGCGTGTCGAGATAGTCGCCCGACTGGGCCTTTACTGTGAAGAACTTCTCCATGACCAGGGGACCGAGGAAGGCGACGGGCGCGACCGCTGCCATCGTCCAGAGCACTCGGTCACGCCGGAAGCCGTGGCGCAGCAGCAGCGCACCCAGCAGGAAGAAAGGGAGCAGGTTGATCAGCCGGTAGGAACGGCCGAGCGCCAGACCGTTCGCGATCTCCTGCACGATGAGCGGTTGCGTGTAGACCCAGAGCGCACCGCGCGCCAGCGCCACCAGCGGCTGACTCAGCAGCGCGATCGCAGCGGCGACCACGATCAGGGTCCGCGTCCCCAGGAGCAGCAGCGGCACGCCGAGGACCAGCAGCAGTCCGAGCGCCTGCAGTACGATCGCCACCCACGAACCCCACGTCGCCGTCCAGATCCCCAACGCGACGAGGATCACTCCGCGCCAGCTCTGCTGCAGGAGTGTGCGCCGGATCCCGGCGCGGCGGTTCCAGACCAGCTGCGCCGAAATTCCCATGACGAGGGCGAACAGGGGCGAGGCGACGTCATTGATGGTCCCCTGCATGTACAGCAGCACCCTCGGCAGGTCCGGCACGAAGGGGCCCGCGTGGGAGATCAGCATCGCGAGGATGGCGACCCCGCGCAGAACGTCAGGGATCAGCATCCGTCGTCGTGAGCGCGATGCCGATCGGCCTTCGCTCCTGGTGCCGGTCAGATTGCCGGTGCTCATATCCGTTCCCAACATGTGGAGGTGACCAAGCCCGGTCGCCGGTCGTGACCCAGGGCATCTCCAGCCTAGAGATTCGCGTGCAGTTCACCTATCACCGTCACGGAATGCGCGATGATGAGGTGTCGACGCCCCCTTCGGGAGAGGAACGTATCGTGCGATTGTCGGTCATCGGCTGCGGTTACCTGGGAGCCGTGCACGCTGCGGCCATGACGTCGATCGGTCACGAGGTGATCGGAATCGACATCGACCCGCGCAAGATCGAAGCGCTGTCCCGCGGCGAGGCGCCGTTCTTCGAGCCAGGACTCCAGGACATCCTCGCCGAGGGCATCGCCTCCGGCCGTCTGTCGTTCACGTCGGACATCGCCGCTGCCGAAGGCGCCGCGGTTCACTTCATCGGGGTCGGAACGCCGCAGCAGCAGGGCGGGCACGCCGCCGATCTCAGCCATGTGAACGCCGCCTTCGATGCCCTCCTCCCCTACCTGCACGAGGGCGACGTCGTCGCCGGCAAGTCCACCGTCCCTGTGGGCACGGCGATCGAACTGGCGCCACGGGTCGAGGCGACCGGTGCCACGCTGGTCTGGAATCCGGAGTTCCTCCGCGAGGGCTGGGCCGTGCAGGACACGATCGATCCTGATCGCCTCGTGGTCGGGATAGCGGCGACGCCCGCGGGCGAACGCGCTGCCCAGGTGCTGCGCGAAGTCTTCCACCCCGCGGTCGCGAAGGGCACGCCGTTCCTCGTCACCGACTACGCGACGGCTGAGCTCGTCAAGGTCGCCGCGAACGCGTTCCTCGCGACGAAGATCTCGTTCATCAACGCCATGGCCGAGATCGCCGAGGTCACCGGTGCCGACGTGACGCAGCTCGCCGAGGCGCTCGGACACGACGACCGGATCGGCAAGCGGTTCCTCGGTGCCGGGATCGGCTTCGGCGGCGGATGCCTCCCCAAGGACATCCGCGCTTTCGCGGCGCGCGCGGAAGAGCTCGGGCGGCGCGAGTCGGTCGCCTTCCTCCGCGAGGTCGACGCCATCAACATGAGACGCCGCGACCGCGCAGTGGAGCTCGTCGTGGAAGCTCTGGGCGGCGTCGTGTTCGGCAAGAAGGTCGCCGTGCTCGGGGCGGCGTTCAAGCCGCACAGCGACGACGTCCGCGACTCACCTGCACTCGACGCAGCGGTGAGGCTGAACGGCCTCGGAGCCGATGTCGTCATCACGGACCCGCAGGCGATCGCGAACGCCCGGCGGCTGCACCCGCAGCTCACCTATGAAGCCGACCGCGATGAGACGCTGCGCGGAGCGGATGCGGTGCTCGTCGTCACGGAATGGGACGAGTACCGGCGCCGGATGACTCCGCAGCATGCGGCCTCATTGACGCGAGGACACGTGATCGTCGACGGCCGCAACTGCCTGGATGCCGCCGCCTGGCGTGCCGCCGGATGGACCTACTTCGGCATGGGTCGACCGTAGTGACGGGCCTTCTCGTCCATGAGTGGATCGAAGCATCCGGTGGAGCCGAGCAGGTGCTCGAGGCGATGGCGCGGGCGTTCCCCGGCGCAGACATCCAGTGCCTGTGGGACGACGCACCCCGACGATTCGCCGACCGCCGCGTCTTCGAGACCTGGCTCGCCCGCACTCCACTGCGACGACACAAGGCACTCGCCCTGCCCTTCACCACCGCGGTCTGGCGGCGGCTCCGCGCTCGTGAGGACTACGACTGGATGCTGGTCAGCTCGCATCTCTTCGCTCACCACGCACGTCTGTCCGGTCACGACGTTCCGAAGTTCGTCTACGCGCACACCCCGGCTCGGTACATCTGGAATCCCGAGCTGGATCAGCGCGGCGACAGGGCTGTGGTGAGGGCGGTGTCGCCGATGTTCCGACGGCTCGACCGTCGTCGCGCGCAGGAAGCGACGGCGATCGCCGCGAACAGCGCGTTCGTTCGCGACCGGATCGCGACAGCGTGGGAACGGGACGCCGTCGTCATCCACCCGCCCGTCGCCGTGGACCGCGTCCGCGCCACCGCCGACTGGCGCAACGCCGTGACCGACGACAGCGAGCGGCGTGTGCTCGACGACCTGCCCGAGTCGTACGTGCTCGGCGCATCGCGGTTCATCCCCTACAAGCGACTCGATCTCGTCATCCGGGCGGCCGAGAAGGCCGGGCGGCCCGCCGTCATCGCCGGCCGGGGCCCGGAGGGAGCTCACCTTCGCACATTGGCCGCAACAGCGCGTGTCCCGGTTCGGATCGTGGAATCGCCCTCCGACGCGATGCTCTACGCCCTGATGCAACGGGCCGGGGTGTTCGTCTTCCCGCCGGTCGAGGACTTCGGCATCGTCGTCGTGGAAGCGCAGGCCGCCGGAGCTCGGGTCGTCACCGGCCCCGTCGGCGGGCAGGTCGAGGCGATCGAGCCCGGTGTCAGCGGCGTGATCGCCGCATCAGCCGATGTCGCCGACCTGGCGGTCGCCATCGAGACCGCGCTCGGGATGGTGCCATTCGACGCGGCGGCGGTGACCGCGCGGTTCCGGGAGGAACGCTTCGCCGACTCCATCCGCGCATTCGTCGGGGCAACGTGACATCGGATCGCCTCGCTGGGTCTCAGTGCCGTCGAAGGGTCCCGCACTCGAGTTCGGCTCGCTGAGTGTTCGGATGCTACGCCGTCATGCCGGTTGCACGTCTTCACAACCGGAGTCGCTCTACGCTGGAGGAATGAGTGAACCCGGTTCGCAGAATCCCCATATCGAGCTGAGTCGCCGTCAGCGGCGGGAGCTCCTCGACGCACTCAGCTCATCCGCTCAAGAGGAGACCTCCATCATCACCGGCGTGCCGGCGGTGGTGGTTCCGGCGGCGGCTCCCGCTCCTGCGGTCCCTGTGGAGCCCGCTGAGGCTCCCACCATCCTGATGGTGTGCACCGGGAACATCTGCCGCTCACCGATGGCTGAGGTGCTCCTTCGCGCCCGCCTGAGCGAACTCGGCGTGCGGGTGCACAGCGCCGGCACGCATGCCCTGGTCGATCACGGGATGACGGATCCCGCGCAGGAGCTCGCCATCGGTCTCGGCGCCGTTCCAGTGGAGGCTGCCGCTCACCGCGCGCGCTTCCTCGTCGAGCCGCTGCTGGGCGAGTCCGACCTCGTGCTCGCGATGGCGAGAGAGCACCGCACGCACGCCGTTCAGTTGTCGCCCGGCATCCTTCGGCGGGTGTTCACGCTCCGCGAATTCGCCCGTCTGGCCTCGACGCTCACGTCCGATCAGGCGCGCGCAGCGGCGAACGCCGCCGGGGCCTCGCCGCGAGAACGGCTGCGCGCTGTCGTCAGCGCCGTCGGCGCCCAGCGCGGGATGACGCCGGCCGGACCCTCCGAAGACGACGACGTGATCGACCCCTATCGTCGTTCGCAGAAGACGTACGACCTGTCGGCATCGCAACTCGCGCCTGCGCTGGACGAAGTGGCCCGGGTGCTCCGGGCGGGGTTGAGCTGAGAGCTCGCTGATCTACGCCGTCGGAAGCAACGTCTGGGAGGTTCCGGTGCGGGCCGAGTCGAGCGCCGCCTCGACGACGATCAGGGTTCGCTGCCCCTGCTCCATGGTGACGAGGTCCGTCTGCTTGCCGAGAACGGTGTCACGGAACGCTTCGTGCTCGGCCTTCAGCGGCTCGCGCTTCGCGAAGGCGTACCGGGTGACGTCGCCCTCTGACACTCCGCGGAAGCTGGAGACGGATTCCCACTCCAGCGGAATCGTCCCGTTGGCGTAGAACGTCAGGTCGCCCGTGGACGTGTCGGCGACGAACGCGCCCTTTTCGCCGGTGACGACCGTGAGCCGCTCCTTCATCGGGCTGAGCCAGTTCACGATGTTGTTCACGATCACGCCCGACGCGGTGCGCCCGGTGATGGTGATCATGTCTTCATGCTCACGACCGCTCTTGAACGCCGTCTGCGCGAACACGACCTCGTAGTCGGATTGCACGACCCATGCCGTGAGGTCGACGTCATGCGATGCGAGATCCTTCGCGACCCCGACGTCGGCGATCCGCGAAGGGAACGGCCCCTGCCTGCGGGTGACCACCTGATAGACGCCCCCCAGCTCGCCCGCCTCGATCCGGCGGCGCATCTCCTGCAGTGCGGGGTTGAAGCGCTCGATGTGTCCGACGGCTCCGACCAGTCCGGCGGCCGCGAATGCGTCCACCATCCGCTGTCCCGCGTCGATGCTGTCCGCGATGGGTTTCTCGACGAGCGTGTGCACGCCGGCAGCGGCCAGCTTCAACGCGGCATCTTCATGGAACCTGGTCGGGACGGCGACGACGGCGATATCGATACCCGCATCGATGAGCGCGTCGATATCAGGCAAGACGGCGAGGTCGCCGGCGACGCCGTGAGGGTCTCCGCCGGGGTCGGCGATCGCGACAAGATCGACACCGTCGACCTCACGCAGCACACGGGCGTGGTGGCGGCCCATCATTCCGACGCCGAGGAGCCCGGCCCGCAGAGCGACCATCAGGCGCCCGCCCCGGCGAGCGCGTTCACCGCGGTCACGATGCGTTCCAGATCCTGTTGCGTCAACGAGGGGTGCACGGGCAGGGACACGACCTCACGCGCCGCACGCTCCGTCTCCGGCAGGTCCAGGCCCGGCGCGAAATGCGCCAGCGACGGCAACCGGTGATTCGGGATCGGGTAATACACGCCCGCACCGACCTGGTACTCGCTCTTCAGCGCTGCTACGAACCCGTCCCGATCCTCGGGAACCCGGATCGTGTACTGGTGGTAGACATGCACCGCACCGGCGGCCACCGGCGGCACCACGACACCCTGCAAGTTCGCGTCCAGGAACGCCGCATTGTCCTGCCGGGTCTTCGTCCACGCGTCGACCTTGGTGAGCTGGACGCGGCCGATCGCCGCGTGGATGTCCGTCATCCGAGCGTTGAACCCGATGACCTCGTTCTCGTACTGACGCTCCATACCCTGATTGCGCAGCAGCTTGACCCGACGCGCGATCTCCGCGGTCGCCGTGGTGACCATCCCGCCTTCACCACTGGTCATGTTCTTCGTCGGATACAGGCTGAACATCGCGAACTCACCGAATGAGCCCACCGGACGCCCGTCCAATGACGCCCCATGCGCCTGGGCCGCATCCTCGTACAGAGCGACACCGCGCTCCGCAGCCAGCGCCTCGAGCTCCCGCATCCGCGCCGGGTGCCCATACAGGTGCACCGGGAGGATGCCCTTCGTGTTCGGGGTGATCGCGGCGGCCACCGCCGCAGGATCCAGAGTGAACGTATCCGGCTCGATATCGACGAACACCGGCGTCCCCCCGGTCAACGCCACCGAGTTGCCCGTCGCCGCGAAAGTGAACGACGGCACGATGACCTCATCGCCCGCACCCACACCAGCAGCAAGCAACCCCAGGTGCAAGCCTGCGGTGCCGGAGTTCACCGCAACGGAGGGCCGACCCGGCACGAAGTGCGCGGAGAACTCCTCCTCGAACGTCGCCACCTCGGGACCCTGAGCGATCATGCCGCTGCGCATCACTCGATCGACGGCCTCCCGCTCCTCATCACCGATGATGGGCTTCGCCGGGGGAATGAACTCGCTCACACGATCTCCTTGGTCAATGATCCATCGATCTCTGAATACAGGGCACCCGACACCGGGCACACCCACACACCTTCGCTCCCACCGGCCGTGAGAGGCACACCGGCCTCGCCGACCCATCCGATGCGTCGCGCCGGGACACCCGCGACCAGCGCATACGCGGGCACATCCTTCACCACGACCGCACCAGCCGCCACCGTCGCCCACGCACCGATCGTGACCGGGGCCACGCACGTCGCCCTCGCACCGATCGACGCACCACGCTCGATCGTCACCCCGACGGGCTCCCAATCATGGGCGCTCTTCAACGAGCCGTCAGCGTTGATCGCACGCGGATACGTGTCATTCGTCAACACCACGGCCGGACCGATGAACACGCCATCGGCGAGCTTCGCCGGCTCGTAGACCAGCGCGTAGTTCTGCACCTTGCAGTTGTCACCCATGACGACACCCGTGCCGACATACGCACCACGCCCGACGATGCAATTCACACCGAGCTGAGCGCCCTCACGCACCTGCGCCAGGTGCCAGATCGAACTGCCGGCGCCGATCACCGCCTCCGGCGAGACATCAGCGGAGTCCACGATCCGCACATCCGTGAAGCTCACGCGAGAACCCCCGGAGTGCCGATGACGATGCGCGGAGTTCCAACCCACAGCGCCGCGTCCGTCGCGGCGCGGCCATCGACGAGGAGCTTCACGCCAGGCAGATCTGCCGGGCGTATCCGGCGATAGTCGGCATGGTCGGTCTGCAGGATCGCGAGGTCGATGTCGGCGCCGATTTCGTAGGGCTCGAATCCGAGTCGGATGAGCTCCTCGTCGCTGTACAGCGGGTCGTGCACGAAGACCTGAGCGCCCCGCGACTTGAGCGCGTCGACAGTGGGGAAGACCCCCGAGAATGCCGTCTCTTTGACACCGCCGCGGTACGCGGCGCCGAGGACCACCGCGCGCAGTCCGTTCAGCGAGCTGAGAACGCCCTCGGCTTGGGCCACGAGTCGCTCGGGCATGGAGGCGTTGAGGAGACGCGCGGTCCGGACGATGTCGGCGTCCTTGTCGGTCGACAGGTACAGACGGGGGTAGACCGGGATGCAGTGCCCGCCGACAGCGATGCCCGGGCGGTGGATGTGGCTGTACGGCTGAGAATTGCAGGCCTCGATCACCTGATAGACGTCGACGCCGTTGTCTGCGGCGAACAGCGCGAACTGATTCGCCAGGCCGATGTTCACGTCGCGATAGGTCGTCTCGGCGAGCTTCGCCATCTCAGCTGCTTCCGCCGAGCCGAGGTCCCAGACGCCATTCGGGCGAGCGAGGTCAGGGCGCTCATCGAACTGCAGCACTGCTTCATAGAACTCCCGTGCGCGGCGAGCGCCCTCCTCGGAGAGTCCGCCGACGAGCTTCGGGTACTTGCGGAGGTCGGCGAACACGCGTCCGGTGAGGACGCGCTCCGGGGAGAACACGAGGTGGAAGTCGACGCCTTCCTTCAGCTTCGATCCTTCTTCGAGCATGGGCTTCCAGCGATCGCGAGTGGTCCCGACCGGAAGAGTGGTCTCGTATGACACCAGTGTGCCCGGCGTGAGGTGTTCAGCGAGCGACCTGGTCGCGGCGTCCATCCACGCGAAGTCAGGTTCCCACGTCTCGTCGTCGACGAAGAGCGGAACCACGATCACGACGGCATCCGCTCCAGGAATCGCATCGGCGTACTCCGTGGTCGCGCGCAAGCGGCCCGCCGGCACGAGCTCGGAGAGCTTCTCCTGCAACTGCGCCTCGCCGGGGAACGGCTCAATTCCCTGATTGATGATGTCGACCGCCCTCTGATTCACATCGACGCCGATCACCTCATGACCCGAGTCGGCGAACTGGACGGCAAGTGGCAGGCCGATCTTTCCGAGGGCCACGACGGCGATACGCATGATATCGAGTCTATTGGAGCCACGATGCGACGTCGGCGCTCCCCACCTCTCGCGATTCGGTTTACGAAGTCGGTCCGACAGGCCCGAGCCGCCGATCAGTATCGGAACGGGAACCCTCGAATCGGCTGCTGCTTACCGACCGCGGTCCCGCGCGCCAACATTCGGGTCACTAGCACCGCGCCTGATCGGTAGGATGTGGCGGTGTCCGGAGCTCCGTCACCTCGATTTCGCGGGGATATCCAGGGCCGCGCGCGGTAGCAGTCGCGCTCGTGATCATCGATCATGCCCACTTCGGGCTGCGCGGCGGGTTCATCGGCGTCGACGTCTTCTTCGTCATCTCCGGTTTCGTCATCACAGCGATGCTCCTCCGCGAAGTCCGGGCTCAAGGTCGCGTCCGCTTGGGCCGCTTCTTCATCCGCCGTGGCTACCGTCTCATACCCGCCGCCGTGGTGGTCATCGTCTTCACCGCGGTCGTCGGAATGCTGCTCCTTTCGCCGCTGGGGACACAGCAGCAGGCCGCCGTGACGGGAGGCGCCGCGGCCGTCGGCGTCAGCAACACCGCGCTCTACGCCATCTCGTCGGACTACTTCAGTGAGCACACGCAGTCCAATCCCTACTTGCACACGTGGTCGTTGGGAGTCGAAGAGCAGTTCTACCTCTTCTTCCCGCTGGTGTTGCTCCTGGTACGGAAGGTGGCCAGGCATCGCGCGCGCGCGGCCGCGGTGGTATTGACCATCGTCACTGTCGTGTCGTTCGCGCTTTCGCTCGTCGCGTCGTACTCCGCGGTTCTGCCGATCATCAAGAGCCCCTCGATCTTCGCGTTCTACATGATGCCGACCCGCGCGTGGGAGTTCGCCGCAGGAGCACTGATCGCCTGTGGTGCCGTGTGGCTCACGTCACTCAAGGGCCATGCACTCGCGACATGGACTGGACTCGCCCTCGTCCTGCTCAGCGCGATCTTCATCGACAACTCTGTGCCGTTCCCCGGGCTCGTCGCGATCATCCCCGTTCTCGGCGCCGCGCTCGTCATCTTCGGCGGGCTGACCCCCAATCGCGGCTCCCGCGTCCTCGCGTGGCGGCCGCTCGCGCATATCGGCGATCTGTCGTACTCGCTGTACCTGTGGCACTGGCCATTGCTCGTCTTCGCGCGACGGCTCTGGCCGGACAGCGTCGTCGCCGTGATCGGCGCACTCATCCTGACCTATATAGCCGCCTACCTCACGTACCGCTACGTAGAGACTCCGTTCCGTGGGAGGGCCAAGTCCTGGACCTGGCGCACGCTGAGGATGCCGGCCGTTGCGGTCGGCGTCGCGCTTCTGGCCGCCGGCTCGATGTTGGTCGGTGCGCAGTCGAATTGGGGTAACGCCAACGTGGAGGCGGCCGCGGATCAACTGCTCGAGCGGCCCATCGGGTACAACCAGTGCCTCTCGACCACGCCCGTTTCCCAGCGCGATCTGGGTCCGTGCACGTGGGAGGGCGAAGGAGAGCCCATTTACCTGGTCGGCGACTCCAACGCCCAGCAGTTCACGGAGGCGTTGATATCGGCGTCGGAGACGCTCGATCGGCCTCTGACGATTGCAACGTGGGGCGGGTGCCCTTTCTTCGATGTCGGACGGGTCGATAGGAACGACCCCAATAAGGGTGCGGAATGCAGCCTGTACGCGGAGGAAGGCGGGAGGTGGCTCGCTCAGCAACCAGCTGGGACCGTCGTCATGGCGGCTGCCGGCGAGATGATCATGGACGACGGGATCGTTTTCCGGACTGGACAGGAACTCCTGAACGACTCGAGCTCGAAAGCAGCACAATGGGGCGACGCCATGGCCGCGCGGGTCGCCGAACTTGAGATGGCGGGTCACGAAGTGTTCGTCGTTCCCACGATGCCGCATTTCGCAGGGACATCCCGTGCATGGTGGCACCCGGTGCAGTGCCAGAATGCGGACCTGTTCACGGACCCATCGCTGTGCTCTGCTCGGGTGTCGACGCCCGACATGCAGGAAGGCATGGCGGCGATCGTACGGGGCGATCAGCGCGGCATCGCCAGCTCCGGGGCCGAGGAGATCGACCTCACCGGTCAGGTATGCGAGTCAGGCTGGTGCGAGACCTACCGCGCCGGGACCTGGCTCTACCGGGACGGTCTCCACATCACTCCGACCTACAGCGAGAAGATCGCTGACGTGTTCGCCGATGCGCTGCGATAGCAGGGCGGCCATCGCGGCCTGCAAGTAGGATCGACCTCGTGAAGTTCTCTCCCGTGGTCCCGCTGTCCAAGTTCGGACGGGTCACGCGATCACTCATTCTCGTCGGGATGCTCGTCGGCAATCTGTTCCCGACCGTCGGGGGCATCGGCATCGCCCTGATCAGCACCGTGCTCGCGGCCCCCGTGGTCGTCTACGAGTTGATCCGCTGGCTCCCACGATTCCATCCCGTGGTCCTCTTCGTCGTGCCGCTCTTCGCGATCATCGCGGTGCATGCATGGGTCGTCGCGCCGACATCGCTCTACGGGCAGGACAAGTTCGAGAAGTGGATCACCGCGACCCTCATCTCGGCCGTTGCGGCCTGCCTGATCCGCGACAAGGCCGCGCTCCTCACGTTTACACGCGCTTGGCTGTGCGCGGCGTTGATCCTGTCCGCGCTGTCGATCGCCGGATTCCAGGGCGGCCGCGCCGAGACCTTCGACTCCAACCCGATCTGGCTCGGCAGGGCGATCTCCTTCGCCATCATCGCCATCATCTGGATGATGTGGCAGCGGCACATCCGACTCGTCTGGGCGATCCCTTCGGTGCTGATCCTGGCCGTCGGGCTGATCACCACCGGGTCACGCGGCCCTCTTCTCTCCGTCGCCGCGGCCGCGATCGTCATGGCGCTGTTCTCCGGCCGCCGCCGGATCGCGAAGGTTCTCGCGATCAGCGGAGCCGGCGGCCTCGCTTACTGGGCTGTGGCAGAACTCCCGTTCTTCGCGGAGAGCCGATTCAAGTCGCTCCTGTCGGAAGGCTTCTCCGACCAGGCCCGCGAGATGTTCTGGCGAATCACGCTGCCCGTCATCGAGGAGTATCCCGGCGGCGTCGGTTTCGGCAACTGGGCGGCACACGCCCACGCGCCCGCACAGTTCTTCTACCCCCACAACATCTTTCTCGAGATCTTCGGCGAGTTCGGCATCATCGTCGGCGTGATCTTCGTGGTCGTCGTACTCGCCGTGCTGCTCGGCCTCATCCGCCGTTCGGGGAAGGATCCCGTGGCGCTGGTCGTACTCGCACTGTTCGTCGGTGAGCTGGTCTCGGTGAACGTCTCCGGCGATCTCAACGCACGCACCTTCTTCTTCATGCTCACGCTGGGCTTCCTCACTGCGGTGCGCAGCGTCATCTCCATCCCCGAGGACGCCGACGCGGATTCCGCGGACGCCGGCGCGGATTCCGAGACCGGCTCGAGCACAGCCCACAACCCCGAGTCGAGCCTGACCTCCGCTGTCAGAACGACCGACTCGCCTCACCGCCGCTCAGGCGAGCAGACCACGAAGGCTTGACAGATATGAAGATCTCCGTTCTCTCCCCGGTGTACAACGAAGAAGATCACCTGGCAGAGATGATCGACAGTGTCCTCACCCAGACGCACGAGGACTTCGAACTCATCATCGTGGATGACGGGTCGACCGACCGCACCGCGGACATCGCGGATTCCTTTGCGGCCCGCGACCGGCGAGTCCAGTCGATCCGACCGGCGACGAAGCTGGGCAAGGTCGCCGCATTCAACAAGGCGTACGCCCAGAGCTCCGGCGATGCGATCGTGCTGCTCGGCGGTGACGACACCCTTCCGCCGACCTCGTTGGCGTTGCGCGCCGAGGCGCTCTCGGGTGCTGCCGGGACTCGGGTCGCCGCCTACTTCGCGCTCCGGACGATGTCTGAATCACCACGTCACGACGGCCTGATCATCCCCAAGAGCGGAAAGGGCAACTTCTCAGGGGGAACCGGAATCGTGAGCCGTGAACTCGCGGAACTCGTGTTTCCGATACCTGGTCAGCTCGTCGCCGAGGATGTCTGGCTCGCGGAGAATGTGCGCCTGTTGGCTCAGCAGATCGAGCAGCGCTCCGATGTCGTCCTTAACTACCGCATCCACGACGGAAATTCCAACCCGCGCAACAAGCCCTTCGCCATCATGCGCGAGCAGATGCACGTCAGGGCTCTTCCGTACACGCTCATCCTGGACAGCCCTCCAGTGGCGCTCACCGAGCAGCAGACACGTCGGCTCGAAGGCATGAAGGAACTCGATGAGCGCCGCTATGCAGGCAGGCTCCTGAAGGTCCTGATGACACCGAATACCAGCTTCATCAGTCGCGCGCGCGCCGCTTCCACTGCGACCCCGTGGCTGTTCAAGCTGCGATCGGTACTCTTCGGACTGTTCTCAGGTCGGTAACCGGCGACCGTCGGCTCCGACGCACGCAGGCGCCGCCTCGACCGTCCTTCGCGCGGCTCAGGCCGTGACCGGCTGCGGCGACGCCGGCGTGTACCGCCTCGCGAGCTGCAATCCCACGATCCACGTCACGACGTAGACCAGGCTCAGTGTGATGGATGTGCACCACGCGGCCTCGACGACGTCGAGGTCAAGGGAGATCGCCACGATGACCGCGGTGACGACCATGACGACTCTCATTACGTCGAGAACCAGATTCCACGCACCGTGCTGCAGCACGATCAGCACTTTGCTCATCGGACTCGCGATGAGTCGCGTCGCCAGCATCGGCAACAGAGCGATCATGATGTGGACTGCTTTGTCCCACCCATCTCCCAGGAAGATCGGAACGATCCACGGGCCGAGGAAGACGATGACCACGACCATCAATGCAGACATCGCCGCGAGGACTCCCGAGACCGACACGTAGTACCGAGCCAGTCCCGGCCGCGACTCGCGGTACGTCTCGGACATGTGGGCTTCAGCCACCTGCCCGATGCTCGTCGCCACCAAGACCAGCGGTGCCGCGAGAAGACGATCTGCCATCCCCCATTGCCCGGCGTCGGCGACCGTGAACCACGTGCCGACGAAGAGGATCGGAAGCACCAAGCCCGCTGAGTTCAGAACCGCGGAAGGCGCGAACAGAACGGGAAAACGCCAATACTCGCGTACGACTCTTCGCATGTCCCGCCGAGTGAATCTCTCCAGCTCGGATCGAAGCGCGAGAGTCAGAGGGGCGATTCCGGCCAACCGCCCGATCGCGTACCCACCGATGAGACCCGTCGCCGAGGGGCCCATCAGCCCGAGACCCAACTGTGCACCCGCCGCCAACCCGGACTGGTAGATGCTTCGCCTGGCCACCGGCCCATACCGATGTCCGCGAAGCGCGAACTGGCTGAGCAGCGTGAACGCCGCAGTGAGGAAGACTATCGCGGCAACCCAGAGCGAAATCCACGGCAGGCGCGCCATGTTCTCCAGGAGGCCGAAGGAGAACAGCAGGGTGAGGAGCCCGGCGGAGAACGAACTGATGACGACAGCGCTGCACAGGCCTGCGCTCAGCAACGCTGTCGCATCGCGCGACGACCGCGGAAGCATGAGCGCCGATTCCAGGCGCAGGGCGGCAGCGGGTGCGGCGATCGACGCGGAGGACAACACCAGGGACAGATATCCGAAATCGGTGTCGGAATACATCCGCGCGAGGATCGGCGTGATCGCCAGCGTGATGAGCTGGCCGAATGCCGTGCCGAAGATGAGGGTGATCGCACCCTTCGATCCGCGAGACCGAAGACGGCCCCAGAACGCGGCCATGCTCACACTGTGCTCCGATCGGATGACGTGATGTTCTTTGCTTCGCTCTTGCGAGATCGATCATGGGGATCGGCGGTCGATGGCACGACTGCGATCCTACTAGTCGCGGAATTTCCTCAGCTGTCGAAGGCCTGCGGCCACACGGAGCGCACGCAGTTTCCAGACGCCGGCGTCCGGGTGCGCTGCCGCGACCGGCCCAGAACGGAGGCTCTCTGCCGACGGCCAGACCACCCGTGACAGGACCCGCACCCTGTCGCGCCACGGGATGAGCTTGAGCGCCTGATAGTAGACCCCAAGAGTCGAGGTCTGGAGACGCCAGGACCAGTCCTCCGGCACGGCGGCATCCTCGAAACTCAACCCGGCCTCCGGGAACGCTTCGACAAGGCTGTCCTTGAGAGCGAACTCCGCGCCCACCCTCTTTGCCATTTCGATCGTCGCTTCGCCGGCGACGCTGAGGCTGTGTGCCGCAGCGCGGACACTCGCTGCACCCGGATGCTGGCCGCGAAAGGGCCTGATCTCGTTGAGAGCGCTGATGATCGCGTGGAGTTCGATCGACGGCGTACGAGCCGTCTGCCCGGCGAACGCCCGAACATCCGACGTGGACAGCGCCGTGGCGAACGACGCGGTTCTGCCGACTGCCATCCCCGGGAAGAACGAGTGCACGTCCACTGCACATCCCCACTCCCCTGCCCGCAGGGTCAGCGAATGGAGAACACGCGTTCCCGTGAAGGCGGAGAAGGCGGGGACCCAACCCCACGGTTCCATCGCGCGCGCCAGCCGAGAGTCGTTCCCCGGGGCGACCCAGCAATCGACGTCCCCGGAGTGCTCTCGCCTTCTCAAGCCCTGAGCGTGCAGGGTCGGGCCCTTGAGGAAGATCAGGTCGATGTCGTTTCTGGCCGCGACGTTGCCGAGCAGAGCGTAGACGAGTTCGTGAACCATCGAACTCATCCAGGGAGCGTTGACTTCACGGATGCGCGCAGGATGCTGCGGGTCCCGCGAGGCGATTCCCATCTGCTCCATGTCGCGAACGATCTCGCGTTCCTCCGGAGTGAGGTCACCGTCCTGCACAGGGCCGGCGACGAGACGCAGCCAGACATCGGTTCCGTGCCCGAACAGGAAGTGGGGGGTTCCAGGACGAATCGGCACAGCGACCAGGTCGTACCCCTGCGCGCCCAGCTCGTGGCCCCGCATGTCCAGCGCACCGAAGCTCACGGCGACCCATTCAGTCACGCGCACATCCTCGCACGCGCAGGACAGCGGCCATCGGCGCGGTGCCCCTTCTCCACAGATTCATCGACGTGACCGGTCGGGTTTCACGAATGAAGACCCAACCGCTTCCTGTGCGAGTGCGCGGAGGACAGGATGAACGAAGTCGCGCGCCAGGATGTATTGGCGATCTCGTACCCGTTGGGCATCGAGATCGCGTCGTCTGCCATCCGCAGACGCACTCCCACAGCTTGAAGCACGTTCTCGGGAACCAACCCGGTCGTGATGATCGCGCCCGCGTCCAGAGACTCGGGGCGCTCGATGAAATCGCGCATCGTCACCGCGGGAAAACCGAGGATGCTGGATTCCTCGCTGATCGTGCCGCTGTCGGAGAGCACCAGCTTCGCGTCCATCTGCAACTTGATGTAGTCGTGGAATCCGAACGGAGGGTGGAAGATGATCCCCTCTGTCGCAGCGGCATCCTCCAGGGCTTCGATGCGCTTCCGCGTGCGAGGGTGGGTGGAGACGAGGATCGGAATTCCATACTCGTTGCGCAGTGCCTGAAGGGACGCGATCGCGGATCGCAGGCGCGCAGGGCTGTCAACGTTCTCCTCACGATGCAGGCTCACCAGGAAGTACTCGCCCGGCGTGAGTTCCATCCGCTGGACGGCGGCACTCGCCTCGATCTGCTCACGGTTCTGTTCGAGCACTTCACGCATCGGCGAGCCCGTGAGGAGGATCCGGGACGGGTGGAGACCTTCAGCGAGCAGATTGCGGCGGGCGTGCTCCGTATAGACGAGGTTGTAGTCCGCGACGTGATCCACGAGTCGGCGGTTCGTCTCCTCCGGCACGTTCTCGTCGAAGGACCGGTTGCCGGCTTCCATGTGGAACACCGGAATCTTCATGCGCTTGGCGATGACCGCGGAGATGCAGCTGTTCGTGTCGCCGAGAACCAGGAAAGCGTCCGGACGCTCAGTCACGAGCACCTGCTCGGTCTTCGCGAGGATGGACCCGAGGGCCGCGCCGAGAGAGGAGGTGTCCGCCTCGAGGAAGTGATCCGGCTTCCGCAGACCGAGATCCTCGAAGAAGACCTCGTTGAGCTCGTAGTCGTAGTTCTGACCGGTGTGCACCAGAACCTGATCGGTGTGCTCATCCAGCAGCTTGATCGTTGCAGAGAGTCGGATGATCTCGGGTCGGGTGCCGACCACCGTCATCACCTTGAGCTTGTCGGACATGTCACACTACCTCGGCAATCGTGTCGGGGTTCTGGGGATCGAAGATGTCATTCGTCCAGAAGGAGGTGTAGAGAGTCTCGCTCCCCACGTTCGTGATGTTGTGAGCCCACATCGTGGGCATATCGACGGCACCGGGCGCATCGCCGGAAACGTCGAAGGAGACCACCTCATCGGAGAACAGCCGCCGCAACGAGATGCGAGCACTTCCCTGCAACACGGTGAATCGCTCGATCTTGCGTCGATGGAAGTGGTCGCCGCGCGTCACTCCGGGCACCGTCGTCGAGAAGGACGACTGCCCCGGGCCGCCATGGGAACGGATGATCTCGAAGAACGATCCGCGTGCGTCCGCGTGCCGGGTCAGCGAGATCGGGGCCTGCTCAGGGAAGGTGAACGAACGATAGGTGTTGAAAAGGTCCCGATCGAAGTCACTGTCGACGTTCGGGATCTCACCGTTGCGATAGAGGGCGGCGTAGCCCCGCAAACGGGCGAGCAGCCCGGTCACGGTTTCGGCCACCTCGAGCTCTGACTGCCGGTCGAGGGAAACCGCTCCCGTGAGCAGATCCACGGCGTTCTGCGCGTGGAGCAGCGTGAGCTCCTTGTCATTCTCGACCGTGGGGGTGTCGCCTTGCGCAATCAGGTGGCTGAAGGTCGCTGTGACCGCGTTGTAGAAGGGACGGCCATGCTCGCCGAACAGGTTCGGCAGCTGCACGTTCACGAACTCGGCGCCCACATGTTCCGCTGCCGCGGCGAGCACCTCCGCGGCACGTGCCTTCGCGTCGCCGTAGACGGATCCGTTGCCGACCTGAGTCGTGTTCGCGTAGACGACGACCGGCGGAGGGTTGTCGGCGACGCGGAGCGCGGATGCCAACTGTTCGGCGAACCCGACGTTTCCCGCCATCACCTCTTCATCCGACGCGCGATTCACACCGGCGATGTGCACGGCACGTGCGCTGCCGTCGACCGCGGCGATCGCGCGCTGCAGGTCGAAACCATCGCCGACTGCGACCGCATCCACGGCCACCCCGGACTCCTGAAGCGCTGCTCTCGTGTGCCAGCCCAGGAAGCCGCCGGCACCGGAGACCGCGAATCGCGTCATGCCCCGGGCTCTTCCGTCGCGATCCCTGCGAGGCGCAGTTCGTCTCGCACTTCGGGCAGAGTCAGCAGCAGCTGCTCGACCTCCTCGACAGACATCTGTGCCACGGTGTGGGAGTCGTAGTCCTCGAACTTGTTCTGTGCGACGTCTCCTTCTTCGAAGTACACGCTGTAGTTGAGGTCGCGCTTGTCCGCCTCGACCCGGAAGTAGTCGCCCATGTCGCGAGCGCGGGAGAGTTCTTCGCGCGTGGCGAGTGCCTCTGAGAGCTTCTCCGCATGCCGTGTACCGATCACCTCGACGGATGCGCTGGACTGGAAGAGATTGAGCACCGCCTGTGCGAGCGAGCCGATCGAGCACGCCTTCGCCTTGCGGACGAAGAGGTCGCCCTGCTGCGCGTTCTGGAACGCGAACTCGACGAGGTCGACCGAGTGCGCCAGCGACATCATGAAGCGCGTCATGTCGGGATTCGTCACGGTGATGTTGTTCCCCGCCTTGAGCTGACGGATGAACAGCGGAATCACCGACCCGCGTGAGTACATGACGTTTCCATACCGCACGCAGGAGACCGTCGTCACTGCGTTCGGATTGTTCAGTCCGTGCGACTGCGCGACCTTCTCCATGAGCGCCTTCGACATGCCCATGGCATTGACCGGGTACACGGCCTTGTCCGTGCTGAGGCACACCAGCGACTTCACACCGCTCCGATCTGCGGCGCGAACGACGTTCTCGCTTCCGGTCACGTTCGTGCGCACCGCTTCCATCGGGAAGAACTCGCACGAGGGCACCTGCTTGAGCGCCGCCGCGTGGAATACGAAGTCCACATCGCGACTGGCGCGCTCCACGCTCTCGTAGTCACGGACATCGCCGACGTAGAACCGCAGTCGGCTGTCCTTGATCTCGTGGCGCATGAGGTCCTGCTTGGCCTCATCGCGGCTAAACACGCGGATCTCTTCAACGTCCCGATCGAGGAGTTTGCGTGCCACCGTGTGACCGAACGAACCGGTTCCACCGGTGACGAGAATCTTCGTGCCTGCGTACGTCGTCATTCTTCTCTTCTTCCGTGAGGTCGCGAAACGTTCACGCTCGCCGTTGATTTCTTGAGTGCTTCATATGCGGTCGTCAGGCTTCGCGATCGCCGCGAGGATCGTCTCGATCGCGCTCACCGCCCGCTCCTTCGTCAGGTGCGCATCGTAGAAGGCACGTGCGCGCTCGCGGAGGGCCTGCCTCTCGGCGAAGGTCGTCGCGTGCGCCTCGCGAAACGCACCGGCGAGCGATTCGACGTCTTCGGGGCTCGCGGCCAAGCCGAGGCCATTCTCGACGACCAGCCGTGATACATCTCCCGCCACGGTCGTGATGACCGGGACCTGGTGGGCCAGTCCCGCCTGGAACTTCGAGGGGATGTTGCCCTCGAAGATGTCCAGCCGCTTGAGGGACACGATCTGGAAGTCCGCTCGCTCATACGCGCCGACGACATCCTCGGGACTCAACTTGCCGAGAAACTCGACCGTGTCCCGGAGGTCGAGCTCGTCCGCCAGCTCCCTGAGCCGGCCCTCCAGCACCCCGCCCCCAGCGATCAGGAGCCGGAAATCCTCAAGGTCTCTCACCCGTCCCGCTGCCCTCAGAACAGTCTCCAGGTCCTGCAGGGCACCGAGATTGCCCGCATACAACAGCGTCAATCCGGGGCGCTCTGCGGTGGGCGCGGCGGCTCTCCGCTCCGTGTCCCGGGCCCAGTTGTACACGAGGTGGACGCGGTCGGCTGCTGCGCCTCTTTCGACGAAGAGCTGCTGGGCACTGGGGGCGATCGCGACGACGGCGGATGCCGAGGAGTAGACCTTGCGCAGCCAGCGGGTGATGACGCCGTTGGCGAATCTCGCCACGGGGGCCGGGAGGAACCCTGACCCGGTCACGGACTCCGGCCAGATGTCCTGCACATGGAACAGGTACGGGATGCGGAACTTCTTCGACCACACGTACGCGGCGTGCGCCGAGGTCGCGGGCGTGCCGTGCACGTAGATGACGTCCGCGTCCTTCACGAACGATGCGGCGAAACGGGCGGACCACGGGAAGCTCAGGTAATTGGCGATTCTGCCGATCGCGTTCCGCGAGTGGCTTGCGAAGATCGGAACCCGCCTGACGCTGACGGCCCCGCGCGATTCGACGTGCCGCCACCGCTGCCGGAACCCGGGGGGAATCCTTCCGGTGTCATAGTGCGGGAAGGCGGTCAGCACCCTCACCGAATGACCCCGGCGAGCGAGTTCCTGCGAAAGCTCGTCTGCGATTCGTCCCGGCTTGTCCGGTGGGAAGTACTGCGAAACGATGGCGATCTTCATTCGCCATCCTTCTTCTCGCCGATGTGTCGGCGGAGATCGCCGTTGTGCGCGCTCAACTCGTCATGCTTCTCGAAGCGAAGGCCCGAGCCCGACACGACGACGTTGACGGTCTTGACCATGATCTTCAGGTCGAGGCCGAGACTCACGTTGCGGACGTAAGCCAGGTCCATGGCGATCTTCTCTTCCCAGCTCAGAGAGTTGCGACCCTTGACCTGGGCGAGGCCGGTCATCCCCGGGCGCACGTCCATTCGCTTCCGCTGCGTCGCGTCGTAGCGCTCGACCTGGTAGGGCAACGCCGGCCGCGGTCCCACCAGCGACATGTCACCGAGGAACACGTTGAACAGCTGCGGGAGCTCGTCGATGCTCGTCCGCCGCATCAACGCTCCGACCCGCGTCACGCGCTGGTCATTGGTGAACTCGTTCCCCTGCTCGTCGTAGCTGTCCTCGAAGGTCAGCATGCTGCGGAACTTGATGATGCGGAAAGTTCGCCCCCGCAGACCAGGCCGCTCCTGGAAGAAGAAGACCGGACCGCGCGACGTCGTCTTGACCAGGACCGCGCTGACGACCAGGACGGGTGAGAGCACGATGATGGCGATCGCGCTTCCGAGGAGGTCGAGAATCCGCTTGCCGAAGCGAGCGTAGAAACGCGATCCGGCCGTTCCGGATGAGGAGGTGCCCATCTCAGCTGTCTCCATTCAGATATGCATCGCGGGCCGAGCGCAGCTTCACGCCGGTGCGAGGAAACGCGGCGGCATACGTCTCGCGTTGGCGCCGGATGATGCCCTCGAAATCGTCGACGACGGCATCCAGCGCCTCGACGTAGTCCATGAAGAAGTAGTCCCGCAGATCGTGGGGCTGCCCTTCGAGCACTCCCTCGAGTGCTCCCACGTTCTTGCCGTAGTAGTACTGCTTGTCCCCGAGGACGTCTTTCAGCACGCTGACGAATGGCGTTCCCACGGACAGGGCGAGGATCACCGCGTGGTATCGACTGGAAATGACCAGCTCCGCGTCGCGCACGAGCGCGACAGCGTCTTCGATCGGCAGGTATCCGCGCCCGGTGATGTCGAACATCTCCACGTCGCCGAGTCGTTCCGCCAGAAGCCGCCCTTGATCGACACCGCCGTGTCCCAGGTTGAACGGGAGGAAGACGACCCCCAATCCATGATCGTCCGCCATGCGCTGAGCGAATCGTTCGAAGTGTGTGAAGTTCTCGGCGATGAAATCGGTGGGCAGGTAGGTCTCCATCACGACGTACTTGCCCACCCGCGGCTCCCGGTCCGGGGTGAGACGTTCGTCGATGAAGAGAAGATCGTCCGGCAAGGTGTGGATCCGCCCGGGCTGGACACCTGCCTGGTTCAGCCAGTGCGGCGAGAGAATCGTGTCCCGCGCTCCGAATCGGGCGTTCGGCAGTGAACCGAAGAAGCTCGCGAAGAACTCGGTGTCACCACGGAACGGTCCGTAGCCGTTGGCAGTGAAGACGACCGGGATGTTCATCGTCGCCGCGACGAGCGTCGGCGCGATGATCTGAACCAGCCGCTCGATGCGGTGGGGCTGGGTCCACAGCGAATTGAAGTAGCCCCCTCCGTTGACGTAGAGAGTATCCATCTCTGCCACTGCTGCGGTCACCTCGTCGAGGTTCTCGATCTCACGCAGGATCTCCATCGGAGTGAGGTACCGAGTGTCCCGACCCTCCGTGAATGCACCGGCGCGAAGCGCGACCTCGACAAGGCGCACGTTGCGCCCCCCGAAGTAGTCGTCGCGGATCTTCTCGACGAACGGCCTGTCGTAGACGAAAATCGTCGCGTCCTGGGCTTCGAGCGAGTACACGTTGTTGACGAGCATCGCGTAGTCACCGAAGTTGACATCCGAGTAGGGCCCTGTGAATCCGATCACTGCGGCAGTCTTCCTCTCTCACGGCTGGACGGAGCGCCCGCCGGGGTTCGTGCGGTCGCACCGGTCGTGGGGAAAGTCGAGATCGTCTCGTCGACGTCGAAAGCGTCGTCGACGGCGTAGTGCAGACCGAGCGGGCGGCGGACGCGGACGGTACGCCACCCCAGTTGCCGCGGGGCATTGAAGTCCTTCTTCGGGTTGTCTCCGAAGTACACGAATTCGATGCCCCGCAGCGGGAACTTCGATTCGATGAGGCGGAAGGCGTTCTCGCTCGGCTTGGTCCACTCGGGTCCATGGTCACCGGTCACGACGATGTTTTCGAGAACCTCATCGAGCTTCAGCGCGCGTAGTTTCCGCCACTGACCGGCGGCATACCCGTCCGTGATGACGCCGGTGCCCACGGCATCATCCGGGAGATTGCGCAGGTACGACTCGGCGTCTGCCAGGAGGGCGATCGCAGGAGGATGGTCCCGATACTCCTCGACGAAGACCCGAGTCGCTTCTGCAGGCAATGCGAAACGGTCGACGATGAGATCGAACGTGTTGCCCCGAACCCCCTGCTCGAAGAGCGACCACGCATGATCACCGACACCGTCCACGCCGTAGAGGTCTCGCGCGATGTCGCCGATGTGCGCGAACCCGCTCCGAACGTAGTCGCGCTCGAGGTAGAGCGTGTCGTCCAGATCGAACACGTAGACACGGTCAGGCATCAAGGCTCCGTGTGTCGAACCCTGACACGATCACCTCGGTGTCGTAGCGCAGGAGGAGAGTTCCCGCATCCCACTCCAACTCCGGGACGTGCTCACCTCGGCCGTCTCGCAACAGGGCGTCGAAGAAGTTCGCGCCGGCGAGATGGGCGAGAGGATATCCGCCACCGAAGCGAGGATTGATCTCGATGATGTTGATCTCTCCGGTGGAGGGATCGTAGAACACCTGCACATTGAGAGCACCGTAGGCGCCGGGCAGGCGTGCTGCGACCTCGCGAGCCACCTCGATCACGGCAGGGTAGTCGACTGTCACCCCCTTGGACACCTCACCACCGCGCACTTCGATGCGCCGCCGTGGCACGATCGCCAGGACTCGACCACTGCGCCCGACCGCGAAGTCCACCGTCACCTCGAAGCCCGGAGCTCGGGACTGGACGATGTAGCTCTCGTCGAGGTTCTGCACGCCCAGCATGTCGAAAGACTCGGCAAGCATGACGCCGATGCCCGACGAGCCCGAGCGCGGCTTCGCGACGACGGGGCCCTGCAGGCCCCCCGAAGGCAGATCGGAGACCTCGAAAGTCTCGACGGTCGGCAGGCCCTGCTCTCTCAGCCATCTGTACAGCGACCACTTGTCCCAGCCCAGTCGGGACACCTCGGGACTCGACACCCAGACATCGATCCCGTGCGCGGAGAACTCGTCCCGATGATTCGCGTACACCTCGATCTCAGGATCGATGGTGGGGATGATGACCCCGACATCATGCTTTCGCGCAATCTCCAGCGTTCGCGGGATGAATGCCGCGTCACGAACCGAGGGAACCAGCTCGAAGGCATCGGCCAGTCGCCCTGCCGCAGACAACTCCGACCGGTCAGTCGCGATCACGCGAGACCGAGCGCCGTGCATCGGCTGCTTCTGCAGCAGCGTGACGAGTGAGCCGCGACGCCCGGCGCTCGACAGCAGCCAGGCCGCCTTCTCGGATTGAGCTGCCATCAACGAACCGCCAGGTACTCGGAGATCGCCCCGAGAACTCGCCCACGCTGATCATCGCTCAGCGCTGATCCGCTGGGAAGCGTCAGACCACGCTCGAACAACGCCTCTGACGTGCCGTCGATCTCGCCGCGGTACTTCGCGAATACCGGCTGCCTGTGCATCGGCTTCCACAGCGGCCGGCTTTCGATGTTGCCGGAGGCGAGCGCAGCAGAGAGATCTTGCGGCGTCCAGCCGGTGACACTCGAATCGACCAGGATCGAGGTCAGCCAGACGTTGTCGTTCTCATCGTCGGCGCCGCCGAACACCTCGACGCCGTCGACGCGGGCGAAGAGCCGCTTGTACTCCTCGCGCATCTCGCGACGCTTGGCGATCATCTCGTCGAGCCTCGACAACTGAGCCCGCCCTAGTGCCGCGAGGAGATTGCTCATGCGGTAGTTGTAGCCCACATCGGTGTGCTCGTAGTGGACGACCGGCTGACGCGCCTGCGTGGCCAGGTAGCGCACGTGCTGCGCGAACTCGGCGTCGTCTGTCAGCAGCATCCCGCCGCCTGACGTCGTCATGATCTTGTTGCCGTTAAACGACACGATCGACGCGCGGCCGAATGAGCCGGCCGCCTTGCCGCCATGGCTCGCGCCGAGCGACTCCGCCGCGTCCGCCAGGACCGGCACACCGAACTCCCCCGCGATCGCGAGGATCTCCGTGTAGTCGACCGCCTTGCCGAGCAGGTCGACCGGCACGATCGCCCCCACCCGCTCGCCATCCGCGCGCAGCCGTTCGAGCGCCGCGCGGAGCAGGGTGGGGTTCATGTTCCCCGTTGAAGCGTCGGCATCGACGAAGTACGGCTCGGCCCCCGTGTACATGATCGCGTTCGTCGTGGCTGCGAAAGTCATCGTCGACGTCACGACGATGTCACCCGGCTGAACGCCCAGAGTGATCAATCCGAGATGCAGCGCCGCGGTGCCGGAGCTCAGTGCGACACCCTCCGCCACACCGACCCGTTCCGCGAGCTCCCGCTCGAAAGCGTCGACATCCGGGCCCAGCGGCGCGATCCAGCCGGAGCGCATGGCCGCCACGACGGCGTCTTCTTCGAGCTGCGTCACATCAGGTGACGACATGTAGATGCGTTCGCTCACGCCTTCGGTGCCCTCTCAAGGTTTATCGGCTCGATGATGGCCGTGTCGTTGTTGCGCGGGTTCGACTTCATGCGCGCTTCCCAGCCCGCCTTGTCGAGCCGCTCGGGAGTGATCACGTCGGCGCGCGTGTGCGACACCTTGGGATGGAACGGTCGCGCCAGGTTCTCCTTGTGCCCCACGAGCTCCTCGTGCAGCTTCTCGCCCGGGCGAAGACCGGTGAAGACGATCTCGATGTTCTGCCCGGACATCGCGATCATGCGCTTGGCGACGTCGAGGATCGACACCGGCTCGCCCATGTCGAGGATGAGCACCTCGCCGGCACGACCGATGCCGCCCGCCTGGATGACCAACTGGCAGGCCTCGGGAATCGTCATGAAGAAGCGCGTCGCCTCGGGGTGCGTGACCGTGATCGGCCCGCCCTGGGCGATCAGCGACTGGAAAGTCGGCAGCATCGATCCGCGGCTGCCGATGACGTTGCCGAAGCGCACGGACAGGTAGCGCATCCCGGTCTCTTCGCCCGCCCATGCGGTGAGCTTCTCGGCGACGCGCTTGGAGTGCCCGAGCACGCTCGTCGGGTTCGCCGCCTTGTCTGTGGAGATGTTGACGAACGTCGTCACCCCGACCCGCCGAGCGGCACGGATGATGTTGAGCGAACCGAGGACGTTCGTCTTCCACGCCTCATCCGGGTACTGCTCGAGCATCGGAAGGTGTTTGAGCGCCGCCGCGTGGAACACGACCTCGGGGCGCCGCTCGTCGAAGAGATCGTTCATCAGGTCCGCGTCGCGGATGTCGGCGAGCACGACTTCGTTCGTGTCGAGGAGGCCGTGCCCCTTCGTACCCAGTTGCGCCATCTGGAGGCCGGTCTCGTCGCGGTCGAGCATGATCAGCTCGCTGGGACCGTACTTCGCCAGCTGGTGGCAGAGCTCGGATCCGATCGATCCGCCGGCGCCGGTGACGAGCACGCGTTTGCCGGTGATGTACCCGGCGATCTGCTCGACGTTGGTGTCGACAGGGTTGCGGCCGATGAGGTCTTCGATGCTGATGTCGCGCACGTCGGACGGCGATTCGGCCCCAGACTTCAGGCTGGCCAGCGTCGGGGTGACGGCGACGCGGAGCCCTGCCTTCTCACCCTGGTCGCTGAGCTTGCGCATCAGCGCGCTGTCGGCCTGGCCGACCGCGATGATGAGCATCGTCGCGCGGGTGTCGCGGGCAGCAGCTTCGATGTCGCTCGTGCGGCCGATCACCGGAACGCCCCGCAGGCGCAGATTGGCCTTCGCAGGGTCGTCGTCGAGCAAACCGACAGGGCGGAAGGGTGATGTCGGATCGGTGTTGACCTGATGCAGCAGCCGGTCGGCGATGTAACCGGCGCCGACGATGAGCGCCGGTTCTGCATCGGCGCCGGGCTTGCGTGCGCGATCGAGCATGAGCCGGGCGACGTATCGCACGCCGAACATCAGCAGCAGCACGACGGGAGCCGCCAGGAACGAGGTACCGCGGGGCACGCCGATCAGCGGACCGAGCGGAATGATGAACAGTGCGATGACAATCGTCTCGGCCAGCACGAGCAGCCCGAGTGTGCGCACCTCTTCGAAAGAACCGTACGTGTAACGACCCCGGTACAGCGCGAGGTAGTACCCCGCACCGACATGCAGCCCCGCTGCGACAAGGCCCAGCAGCAGCGTGGAGGTCCAGCCTCGCACTTCCATCATGAACTCGAATCGCAGGGCGACAGCGAGCAAGATGCCGAGCGCCCATGCCGCGCCGTCCACAGTCGCGGCGAATGCACGACGGCGTTTCTGGGCCACTGACATGGTCTGCATCGTAGAAATCTCTCCGGTCATCAATGGCACATCAGGTCTGGGGTCCACACGGATCAACTCTCTCTGCGCTCCCCCAGCACCGAAACCTATGATTCCACACCCAGTGGACGAATCAGTGCACGATGTGCGCGGAATAAGACCCCGATCGTTGTGCGGGTTGCGTGTCAACCGGGCCGATCAGGGCGTTCCGTCGGTTCGCTCGCCGGACGAGCGGAGAGGGTCAGAGGACCCCTTCGCCGCCCTCGGCCGGAGGAGGCTCCTCCACAGGTGGAGTGGTCGGATCCACAGGCGGCGGTACCGGCTCCTCGGTCGGGGTCGGCGCCGGCTGCTGGTTCTGCTGCCGATTCTCCCGCTCTCGGCGCTCGGCCTCCGCACGGTCTTCGTCGGCGACCGCCTGATCGGTGACGAGCGCGACGACGGCGTCACGGAAAGCCGTGACGGCGGCTGCACCCTCGACGCCGCTGAGCTTGGTACTCACCACGTGCGCCGCTGCATTGGACACCGCGTCGCGCAGAACCGCATCGGCATCCGGATTGTCTTCGATCGCCTTCGCGCCGAGGGCCGTGAACGAGACGGCAAGTGCCTCGAGGTTCGCGACATGCTGGGCATCGAGTGCGTCGAGTGCCGTCCTGTCATCACGCAGTTCCGCCGTCACCTCGTCGAGCGAAGCGAGTTGGGCCTGGGCCGCATCGATCGCGACCCCGACCTCCGACAACGAATCCTCGTCGATGTCGCCGCGAACGTACGGGTCCACGGATTCAGGCAGCACGATGCCTTGAAGGGCGGCGGCGTGCCGATCGATCTCCGCAATGACCCCGTCGGCCAGCGCCGCATCCAGCACCGGAATCGTGGCGGTGGCTTGCGTCGACCGGGGATCCGGCGCCTGCCGTGCGGCGTCGATCGCGGTCCGCAGCGCCGCCCCGTTCGCAGAGCTGGTCGCGACTCTTGCCGCCAGCCGCTCATGGGCGGATGTGAATGCCTGCTCGGCATTCTGGATCATCGCCTCATCGGCACGCAACGACTGCATGGCCCCGTCAGCGGGACTCGCGTTCGCGATCTGCACTCCACCGACGATCGCCGCAGCCGATACGGCCACGACCGCGAGCGATGCGGCGACCATGGCGAGTCCGTCGAAGCGGCGGCGGCGGCGCTTCCTGGCCGAAACGGGCGGCGCAGGAATGACAGCCGGCGCAGCATCGGCCACCGCCTCCTCGACGAGCTGTGACAGACGCTGCGCGCTCGCGCGCGGCCGCGTCATGTCGAAATCCTCACTCGGATCGCCGAACATCTCGGTGAGCCGGCGCACGGTGTGATGGTCGTCGAACGTCGAGGACGCCTCTTCGATGCGAGGGCCCTGAGGGAAGAGCTGTGCGAGTGTGGTCATGGCGGGTTTCGGCGGTGTCGTGGGCGTACCTATAGTTTTGTCTCAGACGAACATACCCCTGCGTGCTGTTCGCCCTCCCGTCCCGCCATCAGGAGCGCCCATGGATCTTCCCGACTTCGTGCGCCTTCTGCGACGCCAGCTGGTGCTGGTGATCGCATGTCTGATGATCGGCGTCTCGGGGGGCGCGCTGCTGGCCATGTTCACGCCGCAGCGGTTCGAAGCATCAGCGGAACTGATGATCTCCGTCAATGCCCGCGACGGCGCGACGGCCGTGGAGCTGACGCAGGGCACGAGCTACGCGCAGCAGGTCGTCGAGACGTATCGCTCCATCATCACGAGCTCTCTGGTCCTCGACCCGGTGATCGACGACCTCGGGCTGCCGACGACGGCCCCGGAACTCGCGGAGCGTGTGCGCGCCAGCGTCGGGATTCGGAGCACCATCATCTCCATATCGGTGACCCACACGAATCCGGGGCAAGCCGCCCGGATCGCCAACGCCGTCGGCGACAGCTTCTCCACTCTGGTCACCGAACAGCTCGAGAACCGCACGGCTGACGCCGCCTTCCGCATCCGCATCGTCCCGCTCCAGGCCGCGCAGGTGCCACTCGAGCCCGTCGCCCCGAACATGCGCATGTCGCTGATCCTCGGCGCAGTGCTCGGCCTCGGATCCGGTATCGGAATCGCGATGCTGCGCACCGTGCTCGACACCCGCATCCGCACCCTGGCCGATCTCGAGACGACCGTCCAAGCTCCCGTGCTCGGTGGCATCGCGCACGATCCGGATGCCGCGTCTCGGCCGCTCATCGTCGCATCCGACCCACTGGATCCGCTCGCGGAAGCCTTCCGTGGTCTGCGCACTAACGTGCGCTTCCTGTTTCCTTCCGGCGAACCGGGTGTGTTCGTGATCACGAGCTCCGGTCCCGGCGAGGGCAAGACGACCACTGCGGCGAACCTCGCCATCGCCTTCGCGGAGTCCGGGATGCGCGTCGTGCTCGTCGACGGAGACATGCGCCTGCCTCGGGTCGCCGAGCGCTTCGGCATCGAGGGAGGCATCGGCCTGAGCGACGTGCTCGTCGGACGCGTCGCCGTGACCGACGTCATCCAGCGCTGGGGGCGCGGCGCGCTTTTCCTGCTTCCTGCGGGCACGATCCCTCCGAACCCCGCCGAGCTTCTCGGGTCGCCGAGCATGGAGACTCTGATCACCACCCTCACGACCGCGTTCGACGTCGTCATCATCGACACGCCACCGGTCCTGCTCGTCACCGACGCCGCAGTCGTGTCTCGTTTCGCCACGGGTGCCATCGTCGTCGCCGCGGCGGGATCGACGACGAAGCCACGCCTCGCCGAAGCCACACAGCGTATCGAAGCGGCCGATTCGCGTGTGCTCGGTACTGTTGTAACCATGCTCCCCACCAGCGGAGCGGACAAGACGGCCTATGGAACCTATGCGTATGGGGCGCGCAGGTGAGCGCACGGGGAATCTCTCAGCCTGGCTGAGGGCGACGCTCTTTCCGACGAACTGAACCAAAAACTCAGGAGATCTCCCGTGGAACTTCGCGACTACGTGCGCATCCTGCATAAGAACTGGATCCTCATCCTGGTTCTTCTGCTGCTCGGACTCGGCGGCGGCACCGCATACGCGCTGCTGCAGCAGCCGAAGTACGTGGCTTCCACGCAGCTGTACGTCTCCGTGCGCACCGAGGGTGCCGCGACCGGCGACCTGGTGCAGGGCACCACCTTCGCTCGCCAGATGGTGACGAGCTACGTCGACGTCGTCGGCACAGCCCTCGTGCTCGAGCCGGTCATCGAGGAGCTCGACCTCGAGACCTCGGTGGCTGCGCTCAGCTCGCGCATCACGGCGAGCACTCCGCTCAACACCGTCCTCATCGATATCGCCGCGACCGACACCGACGCGGAGATGGCATCGAAGATCGCCAACGAGGTCGCGAAGAGCTTCGCCACTGCTGTGCAGGACACCCTCGAGCAGCCCGCCGCCGAGGGCGCCACCAGCCCGGTGCAGATCACGATCACCGAGCCGTCGGTGCCGCCGACGGCGCCGACGAGCCCGAATGTGCGGATGCTGATCCTGCTCGGCGGAGTTCTGGGTCTTGCCGCCGGAATGGGGATTGCGATGCTGCGCACGGTGCTCGACACCCGCATCCACACGCTGCACGACATCGAGCACATCACCGACAAGCCGATGCTCGGCGGCATCGCGTACGACCCGGATGCGACCAAGCGTCCGCTCATCGTGCACGCCGACCCCCGCAGCCCCCGTGCGGAGTCTTTCCGCACGCTGCGTACGAACCTCCAGTTCCTCAACGTCGAGTCCGGCCCCCGCGTCTTCGTCGTCTCGAGCTCCGGACCCGGCGAGGGCAAGTCCACGACGACGGCGAACCTGGCGATCGCTCTCGCCGAGACCGGCGCTCGGGTCGCCCTGATCGACGGCGACCTCCGGCTGCCGCGCGTGGCCGAGTACCTCGGCATCGAAGGCGGCGTCGGACTCACCGACGTGCTCATCGGCAGGATCGACGTGTCGGATGCCCTGCAGAAGTGGGGCACGAACGACCTCTACGTGCTGGCCAGCGGGCGCATCCCGCCGAACCCCTCGGAGCTGCTCGGCTCGGCTGCGATGGATCAGGTGCTCAAGCCCCTGGGCGAGTACTTCGACTACGTGCTCATCGACGCGCCGCCTCTGCTGCTGGTGACCGACGCAGCGGTGATCGGCAAGAAGGCGCGCGGCGTCATCCTTGCGGCCGCATCGGGCAAGACGAAGAAGCAGGAGCTCGCCGGCGCGATCCGCACCCTGGAGACGGCCGGAGTCTCGATGCTCGGCGTCGTCGTCACCATGCTGCCGACGAAGGGCCCCGACAGCTACGCATACGGCGCCTACACCTACGGGTCGACGCACACGCTCGAGCAGGCGCCGACCGAGTTGAGCGCCGCCCAGGCGAAGCCGAAGCGTCGCGCGAAGGCCAAAGCCAGCGCCTGATCGCGTCGCAGCCGATCAGTCGGAGGGAACGACGGCCGGCGCGGCCGTGCGGAAGACGACCTTGTGGTACAGCACGAACCGCAGCAGCACGACGATCACGATGCTGATGAGGTTCACGACGTTGACGCCGAGAGGACCCGGTGTGCGCTCCAGCACGGCGGTGAGCATCTGCACGCCGACCCACACCAGTGCCGCCCCCAGTGCGGTGCAGGCCGCGTTCACCAGCACGAACAGCACGAGCTCGTTGACCCGGCTGCGCCGGTCGCGATGACGGAAGGTCCACTCGCGGTTCCCGATGTACGCGTTCACCAGCGCCACGAGCGAGGCGATCACCTTGGCCCAGACGAGGTCGGTGCCCCAGACGTAGACGAGCAGGTTGAACACACCCACCTCGATCAGGGTGCTCACCCCGCCGACGATGAGGAAGCGGCCGCCGACGGAGGCGAGTCGGCGCAGGCGTGAGCGAATATCCATGTCTCCATTAGTCTAGGAGGGAGTGCGATCGTTCACTCTCGACGCATCGCAGTGAGGTTCCCCGTGCCAGTAGCCCATCTCGTCGTCGTCATGCCCGCCTACAACGAGGCCGAGGGCATCCGCGGCTTCATCGACGAGATCCGCGAGCATCTCGCGTCCGCCGCGAAGCGGATCAGTTTCGTCGTCGCCGATGATCAGTCCACCGACGGCACGGCAGCGGCTCTCGCCGGTGTCGACGGTGTCCATGTCGAGCGCCAGCCCGCCAATCGCGGTCACGGCCCCACCGCCCTCGCCGCGTATCGCGCCGGATTGGCTCTCGCACCCGATGTGCTCGTTCACGTCGATGGCGACGGACAGTTCGTCGGCCGGGACTTCTCCCGGCTCGTCGCCGCGCTCGTGGAGGAGAACGCGGATGTGGTGCACGGCGTGCGCGACGGGCGCACCGATCCCTGGTTCCGCAAGGTGCTCACCGCCTGCGTCGGCGTGCTCATCGCGCTGGCTGCCGGACGCCGCATCCCCGACGTGAACACTCCCCTGCGTGCCTACCGCCCAGAGACGATCGGCCGGCTGCTCGACGCGGTTCCGTCCGATGCTCTCGTGCCCCACGTTCATTTCTCCCTCGCCGAAGCCCGAGCCGGCCTCACCGTGCGCTATCTGCGAGTGCTGAGCATCCCACGGCGCGGCGAATCCGAGACCGGAACCATGTGGGGCGGCGCGCCACGCCCGAGCCTCCCGCCCCAGCGGCTGCGACGCTTCGCGCGCGCGGCGCTCAGCGAGGTCTGGGCCTGGTCGCTCAGGCCGGGCGCACCGCTGCGCAGCATCCCCGCAGCTGACGGTCAGCAATAGCCTGCGAAGACGCCCCGACTGCCCGAAGGACGCCCATGAAGAACCTGAGCACGGCGATGTTCTGGCTGCTCGCGGCCTGCCTCATCATCGCGCACGTCATCGTGGCCTGGCACAGCCTGGTGGTCATGCGGTTCTGGGAGGATGAGGCGTTCAACCTCACCGTGCCGCTGAACCTGGTCGCCGGCCTCGGCTACACCAGCGACGGGGCCCTCTCCGGGTCGACATTGACCCCCTTCGATCCGCGCATCTCCACCGGCGTGTCCGTGCTGCTTCCAGCGGCTGCGGTGGTCGCAACCGGTATCGACCCCGTCATCGGAGCTCGGCTCATCCCGCTCGCGTACTGGGTGCTTCTCCTCGCCGGCCTCGCCGTGCTGGGCAGCCGCATTGCCGGCCGTTGGGGAGCGCTGACGGCCGTGGCGGTGCCCCTGGCGTTCAACTCCGCACTGACGATCTCGCCGATCCAGGGCCCCGCCGACCTGCTCGGTGAGATCCCCGCTGCGGCGCTCATCGTGTGGGCCCTCGTCGTACTGCCCCGCCGCGCCTGGCTCGCGGGGCTGCTCCTCGGCTTCGCCGTGCAGGCCAAGCTGATCGCGCTGCTCGCGCTGCCCGCCTTCGCGGTCGCGCTCTGGATCCTTGCACCGGGCAGCGGGATGGAACGCCTCCGCGCAACCGTCCGGCGTTCCTGGTTGCCCCTCGCACTGGTGGCCATCCCCACCTTCCTCGTCGAGGTCGCCGCCCTCCTCTCTCTCGGACTGGACGGCTTCATCGACCATCTCCGCTCGCTCGCCGGCTTCCTCCGCAGCGGCGGACAGCACTACGCGCCGACCACGGTCACGCAGAAGGTGGGCACGCTGCTCGACGCCTGGTTCCTGCCGTGGTGGGTGACCCTGGTCGTCGTGCTCGCGGCATCGTCGCTCATCATCGGGGCGGTCCTGATCTCGCGCCGCAAGCCCGACGATGCGATGCCGAGCGACGCCGGCGTCCCGGCTCCCGCGGGCGCTCACACCGTTCCGACCACCGTCCAGTACCTCGGGCTCGCGGCCATCACCGGCCTCGCCGCGTACGTCGGCTGGTGGACGACAGCATCCCACCTCCCGCTCTGGGTGCGGCACCCCGCTCCGGGCGTCTACGCGTTCCTGCCGATCCTCGCCGCCGTTGCGGTCTGGAGTCTGCAGATGCTCTGGCGCTCCCCCGCCCGTCCCATCCGCGTCGCCACCGCGGCAGCCTCGGCGCTGCTCGCCATCGCTCTGGGCGCGGGCGGCGCACTGCACGCCGCAGCGATGTTCTCTCCCGGATGGGAGACGCTGGAGACCCAGCGCACGGCGGTCGCGCCGATTCGAGCCTGGGCCGCCGAGAACGACATCCGCTGGCTCGCTGCCCAGCCCTGGGGAGGAGCCACGTCGGCCGTGGTGCTGTCGGGGACGCATCTGGGGCTGTTCGACGCTCCCGAGATGGCAGGCGTGCCACGGCTCACCCTCGAGGCGTGCACGACCGAAGTGCTCGTGGACGGCCCGGTGTACCGGGTCTGCGCCGCTCCCTGATCTCTTCGCTTCAGCCGGCGGATCAGTCGGTGCGACGGCGGAACAGGGCCTCGAACGCGGCGACCCCGACGAGTCCGACGCACGCACCGGCGAAGTTGGCGACCAGGTCGATCACGGTGGGACTGCGGCCCGCGAGCAGCAGCGCCTGGATGCCTTCGATGGCCAAAGTCGCGAGGAGGCCCAGCGGAGCGACCAGGTAGCGGTGTCGGGGCAGCATCAGCGCCAGCCCGACCCCCAGCGGCACGAACAGCAGAATGTTCGCCGCGAACTCGACGCGCACCGAGGTCAGCATGGGAGCGAACTCGCGGATCTCCCTCAGCCACGGCGAGATCCCGAAGTCCGAAGGGTCCGGCCAGAACACGATGTAGAACACGACCGGAACGTAGACGAGCGCCCACGTCGACACCCGACGCCACCACGGCCTCTGCCGCCGCTCGTCGTCCATACCCGGTCCACCGTCGCTCTTCACAAGGAATAGTCTCATATGGTGCGCCTGGGAGTTCTCGACATCGGTTCGAACACCGTCCATCTGCTCGCCGCCGACGTCCGCCCCGGGGGCCGTCCGCTGGCGAAGACGAGCGACCGCACGGTCTTGCGGCTGATGCGCTATCTCACGCCCGATGGCGCGATCACCGAGGACGGCGTTCTGGCGCTGATCGCGGCGGTCACTCAGGCGCGGGCCGTCGCCGAGGCGGAGAAGGTCGACGCCCTGCTCGCCACAGCGACGAGCGCGGTGCGCGAGGCACGCAACGGCGAAGACGTCATCGCCCGCATCGAGGCGGCTCTCGGGCAGCCCCTCCAGGTGCTCGACGGAGAAACCGAGGCGGAGCTCACCTTCCTCGCCGTGCGGCGCTGGTTCGGGTGGTCGGCCGGGCAGCTGCTTCTTCTCGACATCGGCGGGGGCTCTCTGGAGATCGCCGCGGGCGCCGAGGAGGTGCCGGCGGCAGCCGCATCCGTGCCGCTGGGAGCCGGGCGCATGACCGTGCAGTTCCTGCCGAACGATCCGCCCGGCGAAGACGACGTCGAGCGTCTCCGCGAGCACGCCGCGGAGACGCTGGCGCCGATCCTCCCCCGCTTCGCCGCGCTGCCGAAGCCCGACCACGTGGTCGGATCCTCCAAGGCCATCCGCTCCCTGGCACGCCTCGTCGGCTACCCCGCGCCCGGTTGGTCGGGCAGCGACCGGATGCTGTTGCCGCGCGCCGCACTCGGCTCGTGGATCCCGCGGCTGGCCCGACTGCCGGCCTCCGCGCGTCAGGAGCTCCCGGGGATCACACCCGACCGGACGTTCCAGATCGTCGCCGCAGCCGTCGCACTGCACACCACGATGCGCGCGCTCGACCTCGACGAACTCGAGGTGTCGCCGTGGGCACTGCGCGAGGGTGTGCTGCTGCGCTACATCGAGCGGCTGACCTGGGGCGGCGCCGCCGAACGATAGAACCGGCCGGCCGCTGTGTTTCGGCGACCGACCGGCTCTTCCCTGCCTGTTCGGCTGTCAGAGAGCGAGACGCTCGAGGACGAGGTCTGCGAGCCGCTCGGCGTGCCGCTTCACGGACTCCGCATCGGCGGCCTCGACCATCACGCGCACGAGCTGCTCGGTACCGGAAGCGCGCAGCAGCACGCGACCGGTGTCGCCCAGCTCGGACTCGATCTCGCGAACCGCGGCGAGCAGTCCGTCGTCGTCGTTCACCCGGGTGCGGTCGACACCGCGCACGTTGATGAGCACCTGCGGGTACACCGTCATCACCGAGGCGAGCTCGGCGGCCGTCTTCTTCGTCCTGGCCATCTCCGCGACGAGGTGGAGGCCGGTCAGCAGGCCATCGCCGGTCGTGGCGTATTCGCTCATGATGACGTGGCCGGACTGCTCACCGCCGAGCGCATAACCGCCGGCGTTCATGTCCTCGAGCACGTAGCGGTCGCCGACCGCGGTCTGACGGACCGTGATCCCGTGCTCGCGCATCGCGACGTGCAGGCCGAGGTTGCTCATGACGGTGGCGACGAGCGTGTCGTCGGTGAGGTGACCGCGCTCCTTCATCGAGACGGCGAGGATCGCCATGATCTGGTCACCGTCGATGACCTTGCCCGCGGCGTCGACCGCGAGGCAGCGGTCGGCATCGCCGTCGTGCGCGATGCCGATGTCGGCACCGAGGCGGATGACGGCTTCCGCGAGGTTGTCGAGGTGGGTGGAACCCACTCCCTCGTTGATGTTCAGGCCATCGGGGTCGGCGCCGATCACGGTGACTTCCGCGCCGGCGTCCTTGAACGTCTCCGGCGAGACGCCGGACGCCGCGCCGTGGGCGCAGTCCAGCACCACGTGGATGCCGTCGAGCTGGTTCGGCAGTGAGCCGAGCAGGTGCACGACATAGCGGTCCTCAGCATCCGAGAAGCGGCTGATCCGTCCGACGCCTGCGCCGGTCGGCAGAAGCTTCTCCCCGGACATCGCGGCTTCGATACGCGCCTCGACGACATCGGGGAGCTTCACGCCGCCGCGGGCGAAGATCTTGATCCCGTTGTCGGGAGCCGGGTTGTGCGAAGCCGAGATCATGACTCCGAAGTCGGCATCACGGTCGGCCACGAGGAACGCGAGCGCCGGGGTCGGGATGACTCCCGCGTCGAGCACGTCGACACCCGAGGAGGCGAGGCCGGCGGCGACGGCTGCAGAGATGAAGTGACCGGACACGCGGGGGTCACGGCCGACGACGGCGGTGAGCCGCTTGCCTTCGGCCTTGCGGGCCTCCGCAGTACGGCCCTGGCCCAGGACGACAGCAGTCGCCTGGGCCAGGGAGAGCGCGAGGTCGGCGGTGAGGACGCCATTGGCGAGTCCCCGCACGCCGTCCGTGCCAAAGATCGGCATCGGAGCAGCGGACCTTAACGCTTCGAGTACTGAGGCGCCTTGCGGGCCTTCTTGAGTCCGGCCTTCTTGCGCTCCTTGACGCGAGCGTCGCGCGAGAGGAAGCCGGCCTTCTTCAGGGTCGGACGGTTGTTCTCCTCGTCGATGCCGTTCAGCGAACGGGCGATGCCGAGGCGCAGCGCGCCGGCCTGGCCCGAGGGGCCGCCACCGGAGATGCGGGCGATCACGTCGTACGCGCCGGTGAGGTTGAGCACCGTGAACGGGTCGTTGATCAGCTGCTGGTGCAGCTTGTTCGGGAAGTAGTCCTCGATCGTACGGCCGTTGACCGTGATCGTGCCGGAGCCGGGGACGATGCGCACGCGGGCGATGGCCTGCTTGCGACGGCCGACAGCGGCGCCCGGGACGCTGAGCACGGGGCGGGGAGCCGCCTCGACTGCTTCGGTCTCCGGAGTCGAGGTCGAGAAGCTCTGGGGGGTTTCGGTGGTGTCCTGGATGTCAGCCACGAGTATGTCCTTAAGTCTTTACGGCGCTTACTGGGCGACCTGGTCGAGGGTGTACGGCTGGGGCTGCTGCGCGGCGTGCGGGTGCTCGGCACCGACGTACACCTTGAGCTTCGACAGCTGCTGACGGCCCAGGCTGTTCTTGGGGAGCATGCCACGGATGGCCTTCTCGACAGCGCGGACCGGGTTCTTCTCGAGGAGCTCGGCGTAGGTGACCGACTTCAGGCCGCCCGGGTAACCCGAGTGACGGTAAGCCAGCTTCTTCTGGAGCTTCTGACCGGTGAGCGCGACCTTCTCTGCGTTCACGATGATGACGAAGTCACCCGAGTCGATGTGGTTTGCGAAGGTCGGCTTGTGCTTGCCACGCAGGAGCGTTGCGGCGTGCGAGGCGAGACGGCCGAGAACGACGTCTGTGGCGTCGATGACGACCCAGTCACGCTGGACCTCGCCGGCCTTCGGGGTGTAAGTGCGCGTCACGATAGTGCTGCTTTCTTGTTTTCGAACGGAGGAGTTCGTGAATCCCACTCCGGGGTGGTTCTTCCCTTTGTGAATCGGGGGAACACGCCAGTGGAGGGCTCACGTTCGGAGGATGTCCCGATCCTGCAGCTCCGAAGAGCGCACAGAGAAGGGCACCAAAGAGTCAGCATACGCCATCCGGCGTGCTTCTCTCAAACTCGGGGCCCTCGCGCAGCTCCGTCGAAGTCAGTCCGGCTGCGCCGTGATCAGGATCGGCCGGTGATCGCTCGACTTCTGCGGCAGCGTCGTGATGCGCTCGATGTCGAAGCCGACCGAGGTGGCGAAGTCGTAGTGCCCGCGGAAGACGCGGTAGCGCGTGTAGGTGTGATCGTCGCTGAGACTCAGCGTGTAGCCGTGATCGCGCACCGTCTGGCTGAGGTTCTCTTTGAACACGGGGTAGTTGTAGTCGCCGACCATCAGCACCGGCAACCCCTCCCCGAGAGTCTGGAGCTCTGTGAGAGCCGCACGGATCTGGTGACGGCGCAGTCTGTTCAACGCGGTGAGAGGCGCCGCGTGGAACGAGGCGACGATGACGTCGCGCCCCTGATCGATGTCGTGCAGACGCACCCCGAGCACTCGCTCGTGGGCCGGTCGCAGCAGGATGTCGTGCAGCGACTTCTTCAGCCCGATGGTGCGGATGCTCTTCACCTGGAACGTGTTCGCCCGGTAGTAGACGGCGAGTCCGAGCCGGTTGCCCTGCGTGGCCTGCGCCATCGCAAGATCGCCGATGCTCTCGGGCAGCCCCTGCACGTCGCACTCCTGCAGGCACAGGATGTCGGGAGCGTGCTCCTCTTCGAGGGCGACGAGCTCGGTCGCCGCCCTGTGCTTGCGGAGGTTGTAGGAGATGACCTTCATCGTGCTTCAACGCTACCCGGTCGCCACGCGCCGGACCTGGGCATTGACACACGCCGTGGAACTGGTCAGAGTGCGTTCACTCGCTGGACGCCCCGGCATCGCGGCGAGCGCGTGTCTGACTGGCGCGCACGGCGAGCAGGTCATCCGCCGGGTATCCGACCTCTGTGAGCGTGAGTCCGCGCGCGGCGAGCACCTTGAACTCGCTGGTGCGCTCCAGAGCGTCTCGGAGCATCGCGGGGTCGGAGATGCCGAGGCGCCCTTCGCCGACGGCTGCGCACGCACCGACGAGCGACCGGACCATGCTGTGGCAGAAGGCGTCGGCCTTCACCTCCGCAACGAGCACGCCCTCGGCGTCGCGCTCCCAGCGGAAGTCGAGAAGCGTGCGGATGGTCGTGGCGCGCTCGCGGGGGATGCAGTAGGCGGCGAAGTCGTGCAGTCCGATGAGGGAACGGGCGGCAGCATCCATCGCCTGCTCATCCAGATCACCGCGGATGCCGGTGGTGTCGTGTCTGCGCAGCGGATCGTATCCGGCGCCGTCGTCGGCGAGGCGGTAGCGGTACCGGCGCCAGACCGCGGAGAAACGGGCATCGAACCCCTCCGGTGCGAGCGACGATCGCACCACCGTGACATCGGGGTAGGCGCCGAGCACGCCGCGCATGCGCCCCGCGATCGAACCGGCCGGGTCGTGCGCGGCCTTCCCATGCCGCCGCTCGACGCGCGACCACTGCTCGTCGTCGAGATCGACGTGGACGACCTGCCCCGAGGCGTGGACTCCGGCATCCGTGCGTCCGGCGACGACGAACTGCACGTCGGAACCCACGATCCTCGCCAGCGCCGCCTCGAGGGTGCCCTGCACGGTGCGCAGCGTCGGCTGCTTCGCCCAACCGCGGAAGTGGGTGCCGTCGTAGGCGATGTCGAGCCGGATGCGCACAGATCCAGCCTAGGACACCGGGCACCGGCGGCCGGGGCTCACCGTTCGACCAGGATGCCGTCCTCGTCGCTGTACAGATGTGCACCGACACGGAAGACGACACCGCCGAACTCGAGCGTGACGTCGGCCTCGCCCGTCCCCTCCTTGGCGCTCTTGCGCGGGTTGGTGCCGAGCGCTTTCACCCCGAGATCGAGCGAGCCGATGGCCACGCTGTCGCGGACCGCACCGTGGATGACGACGCCGGCCCAGCCGCCGGCGACGGCCGATCCGGCGATGAGGTCGCCCATCAGTGCCGTGTTCAGCGAACCGCCTCCGTCGATGACGAGCACCGCCCCGCCCCCGGGCGAGGCGAGGATCGTCTTCACGAGGGCGTTGTCCTCGAAGCAGCGCACCGTGCGGATGGGACCGTCGAACGCAGCCCGACCGCCGAAGGAGCGCAACTGCATCGACAGCGACTGCAGGCTCTCGCCGCGTTCGTCGTACAGATCGGCTGTGGCGACCGGCATCCTCAGATGCCTCCGTCGATCGAGCGCGTGAATTCTCCCGGCTCGTCCGGCACCATGACCTCGGTGTCGCGGTTCAGGCTCTCGCCGCGGAAGAACCGCTTCGAGCGCGGGAACAGGAACCAGACCAACATCAGCACGACGCCGACGGCGAGCGACCCGATGCCGACGACGAAGGTGCCGCCGATCCCGAACAGCACCGTGTAGCCGTAGTCGACGTCCCACATGTCGATCGCCGATTGCACGAATGCGCCGGTGAGCATGAGGGCGCCGAGCAGCGGGAACAGCCCCTTGAAGAAGAAGGCGCTCGCGGAGCGGAACAGGTCCGCGCGGAAGTACCAGACGCAGGCGAACCCGGTGATGGCGTAGTAGAAGGCGATCGCGAGCCCGAGCGAGAGGATCGAGTCCTGGAGGATGTTGTCGCTGATGAGGGTCATGCCGACGTAGTACGCGATGGCGACGACTCCCATGACCAGCGTCGAGAACGACGGCGTCTTGTACTCGGGGTGCACGTCCTTGAACTTCGCCGGCAGCGCCCGGTAGACCCCCATCGCAAGAGTTCCGCGGGCCGTCGGCAGGATCGTCGTCTGCGTCGACGAGATGGCGGAGAGGATCACCGCGACCACGAGCGCCCAGCCGAAGGGGCCGAGGAGGCCGTCCTTGATCGCGAGGAAGAAGTCGTCGGCGTTCGCCTCGTTGCCGAGCCCGGTGGCATCATCGCCGAGCCCGGCGTACATCATCGCCGCGATCGTGACCGAGACATACGTGACGAGCAGGATGACGGTGGTCAGCAGCGCGGCTCGACCGGGGATCCGCTTCGGATCCTTCGTCTCCTCGTTCAGGGCGAGGCAGGTGTCCCAGCCCCAGTAGATGAAGAGCGCGAGCAGGATCGCCTCCGTGAAGGCGGACCAGTCCGTGAACGCGAACGGGTTCAGCCACTCCCATTCGAACGGTGTCGGGTTCGGCGCGGTGCCGGCGGCGAACTGCCAGAAGGCGGCGATGACGAACACGGCCAGTGCCAGGTACTGGATGCCGAGCAGCACGTTCTGGATGCGCTCGCCGATCTCGACACCGCGCCAGCTCACCCAGGTCATCGCGGCGATGAAGATCACCGCGACGATCACCACGCGCAGGTCGTTGTTCTCGAGGTCCTGGCCGATCAGGGCCCAGAAGTAGACCGAGGCGATCTGCGCGAGGTTCGCGAGCACGACCATGCCTGCCACCGCGACGCCCCAGCCGCCCGTCCAGCCCACCCAGGGGCCGAAGGCCTTGGTGCTCCAGGTGAAGGTGGTGCCGCAGTCGGGCACCGCATTGTTGAGTTCGCGGTACGCGAAGGCGATGAGGAGCATCGGGATGAAGGCGATGATGAACGCGATCGGGGCTTGCGCACCGACAGCGAGCACCACCCAGCCGAGGGTCGCGACCAGCGAGTACACCGGCGCGGTGGAGGCCAGACCGATGACGGTGGATCCCCAGAGCCCCAGCGTGCCCGCCGCCAGTCCCTTGCCCTCGGGTCGTTCCAGATGAATAGGCGTCGTTGCAACCATGTTGTGAACAGTAGAGCCACCACTGTTCTCGGGTCAAGCAATTGACGACTACAACGGAATTCGTGGGTCAATCAGCACTTGAACGACGAAATCCGCGGCTGGTGGTCAGGATGCGCGGCCGAGCATCCCGTCTGAGTTCTCGGCGACCCACTCGACGAGCGGCAGCATCCGCTCCATGAGATCGCGGCCGAGCGGAGTCAAGCTGTATTCGACATGCGGAGGCACCGACGGGAACGACTCCCGTCGCACGAGGCCGTCTTCCGCGAGTGTGCGCAGCGTCGACGCGAGCATCTTCTCGCTGATGCCCCCGACCTCTCGGCGGAGCTCTCCCCAGCGTCGAGTGCCGTCCGACAGCGACGAGAGCACGAGCACTCCCCATTTGCTCATGATGTGGTCGAGGACGACCCGCGTGCTGCATCCCGGATCGAACACCATCGGCGACGATTCCTTTATCTGCGCGAAACTAACCGTCATGTAGGTACCTTACTTCAAAGTGGGTACCTGCTGGGCGGAAGGTTTGGGACGGGAAGCCGGTTGTCACGGACGATCCATCCACGAAAGGACTTCTCATGACCATCCTCATCACCGGCGCCACAGGTCAGCTCGGCCGCCTCGTCATCGACAGCCTCCTCGAGCGCGGCGCGGAGCCGCAGAGCATCGCGGCAGGGGCGCGCGACACCGCGAAGGCATCCGACCTCGCCGCACGCGGCATCCGCGTCGTCGAACTCGACTACGACGTCCCCGCGACCGTGCAGGCCGCAGTCGAGGGAGCGGATTCCGTGCTGCTGATCTCCAGCTCCGCGGTCGGCCAGCGGGTCGCGCAGCACCAGGCCGTCATCGACGCCGCGAAGCAGGCCGGTGTGGCGAAGCTCGTGTACACGAGCGCGCCGAAGGCGACCACGAGCGATCTCGTCCTCGCGCCGGAGCACAAGGCCACCGAAGAGCTCATCGCAGCATCCGGCATCCCCTCCGTGATCCTGCGCAATAACTGGTACACCGAGAACTACGCCGACACCTTCACGCAGGCGACCGGGTCGGGCGTTCTCGCCGCGAGCGTCGGCGAGGGTCGTGTCGCCTCGGCCAGCCGCCGCGACTTCGCCGATGCCGCAGCCGCCGTGCTCCTCGAAGACGGCCACACCGGCGCCGTGTACGAGCTGGGTGGTGACGTGGCGTGGAACTTCGACGACCTCGCGGCGGCGATGGCCGAGGTCTCCGGCCGACCCGTCGCCTACCAGGCGCTGTCGGCGGAGGAGCACGCGGCCGCGCTCTCGGACGCCGGCCTCGACGCAGGAACGGTCGGGTTCGTGACGGCTCTGGATGCCGGCATCCGCGGCGGCGCACTCGCCGACACCGACGGCACGCTCTCCCGCCTCATCGGGCGTCCGACGACGCCGCTCGTCGAGGGACTGCGCTCGATCGCGTAAGCGGACTCCGCATCCGGTCCGTTCCGGGTGCAGTTGGTGCCGCCGACTCTCGAAGCGGACGGCACGAACTGCACCCGGAACATTCGGGACCGCCGCGGCAACGGCACGAACTGCGCCCGGAAGGTTCCGACTCGGGGCTGGCGACACGAGGTGGGAAGAGCATCGGGGCCGGCCCCGGAACCGTGCGGCTACTGCGTGACCGGCGCCCAGGCGCCGATGGCGACCTCGCCGAGCTCGGCATCGGCGTCGAACCTGTCCAGGCGGAACGCGTCGAGCACGGGCGAGGGCTGCCCCGTCATGATCTCCTCCGCGACGAGTTCGCCGAGGATGAGACCCAGGGTCGCTCCGGAGTGAGTGAACAGCGTGTACAGCCCGTCGATCGCCGACACCGCACCGACGACGGGCTCGCCGTCGCCGGGGATCGGCTTGAGGCCCGCTGCAACGCGCTGAGCCGTCAGCTTCGGCCGACCGGCGAGAACCCGCGATCCCTCCTCCAGCAGCCCCTGCACCGAGGCATCCGGCACCGTGAGCGAGCCGTCCTCGCCCACGACGACCGACTTCTCGGCCCAGTCCGCGTCGAGGACGAGCCGGCCGTCCGGCATCGGCCGCACAGCCACACGCGGCGTGTTCAGCACCGTCCGGACCCGCGGATCGACGGGCTCGGTGATCACGACGAAGGCGGCGGGCGTGGCATCCGGAACGTGCACGCCGAGAGCTGCGAGCTGCGCGGGTACATGCCCGCCGGTCGCCAGCACGACCCGATCGGCAGCCAGACGGGTGCCGTCGCCGAGAATGACCCCGGCGGCCGCACCGTCCTGCACGTCGACGCGCACGTCTCCGGCGTCCTCGATGAGCTCGGCGCCGTCGGCGACGGCCTCCGCGAGAAGCGCGGCGATCAGGTCGGGCAGGTTCACCCAGCCCTCTCCCCTGTTGTAGATGGCACCCTCGTCGGCCACGGCGTCAGCGGCGACGTCAGGAGTCAGCGACGCCACCTGTTCACGAGAGAGCCAGACGGAGTCGTACCCGCCCTCCCGCTCGTAGGCGAAGGTGTCCGCGAAGCTCTCGTCCTCGCCTCCCCACTTCAGCGCGCCGTCGAAGCGCAGGTAGCTCGCGCTCTCCTCGTGACGCTCCCTCCAAGTACGGTAGCGGTCGATTCCGATGAGACGCAGGTACCGGTACTCGGTCGAGCGGGCGCCCGAGGAGTTCAGCCAGGCGATCGAACGTCCGGAGGCTCCGTCGGCGGGCTTGCCGGACGTGGCGAGGGTCACGCGGGCACCAGCACGTGCGAGATGCGCGGCAGTGGAAGCGCCGAGGATGCCTGCGCCGATGACGGCGACGTGGAGTGGCTGCGGGTTGCTCATCGTTGTCCTTCGTTCAGGTGGGAATCGTGTCGACGCAGGGGCGTCTCGGCGTGCAGGCACTCGATGAGCTCGAGCACCGCGACGGAGTCGGCCGGGTCGACGGGCAGCGGGGCACCGCTGCGGATGCTGTCGGCGAGCGCGCGATAGAACGCTCCGTAGTCGCCACGGAGAGTGGGGAGCGGCGCGAGCGAGCCCTCGACGCCGAGCACGCCCCAGCGCTCGGGCGGGGTGACACCGTAGTCGTCGTCCGTGGGCGAGGCGCCGGCGGCGAGCGCGGCCTCCTGCCCATCCAGTCCATAGGAGGTGTAGCCGCTCTCAGAGCCCAGTACGCGGAAGCGCGGACCGAACTGGGCGGCGAGCGAGTTCATCGACAGGTGCGAGATCGTGCCGGACGCGTGGCGCACCGCGACGAACGCATCGTCGTCGGCGACCCCGGCCGGCCGGTTCACGGCGAGCTCGGCGCTCGCCTCCGCGATCGGGCCGAACAGCTGCACCGCCTGATCGATGAGGTGGGTGCCGAGGTCGAAGAGGATGCCGCCGCCCTGCGCGGCGGTCGCCTCGGCCTTCCAGCTCGCGCGGATCTCAGGCCTGTGCCACTCGAACCGCGACTCGAAGCGACGGACGGCACCCAGCCGTCCGGTCCTCACGAGGTCGCGGATCGTGAGGAAATCACCGTCCCACCGTCGGTTCTGGAAGACCGTGAGGCGACGACCGAGCCGCTCGGCGCGCGCGATCAGGTCGCGGCCCTCTTGCGATGTCACGGTGAACGGCTTGTCGACGACGACGTCGAGTCCGGCCTCCAGCGCAGCGGTGGCGATGTCTGCGTGGGTGGCCGGCGGAGTGCCGATCACCACGAGGTCGAAGTCGTCCGCGCGGTCGAACATCTCGTCAACGGATCCGATGACGGATGCTGACGGGTACCGCTTCGCGGCCTCCGAGGCACGCTCCGGGTCGCCGGTGACGATCAGGTCGAGCGAGTACGCCCGGTCCGCCGCGAGGAAGGGGCTGTGGAAGACTCTGCCCGACACGCCGAATCCGACGACGGCAGCTCGGATCGGCCGCTGCTCGGCATCCGCCATCACAGCACCTCCGAGAGGAACAGCCGGAGCCGGTCACTCTGCGGGTTGTCGAAGATGTCGTCCGGGGTGCCCGCTTCGACAACCCGACCCTCATCCATGAAGACGACCTGATCGGCGACCTTGCGGGCGAAGCCCATCTCGTGTGTGACGACGAGCATCGTCATGCCGCGCTGGGCGAGTTCGGCCATCAGATTCAGCACGCCCTTCACGAGCTCGGGATCGAGGGCACTGGTGGCCTCGTCGAAGAGCATGACCTCGGGCTCCATCGCGAGCGCACGGGCGATCGCGACGCGCTGCTGCTGACCGCCCGAGAGATCGCGCGGGCGGTGGTCCGAGCGTTCGGCGAGACCGACCTCGGTGAGCCGAGCCAGAGCGATGCGCTCGGCCTCGCCCCTCGACATCCGCTTCACGTTGCGCAGCGCGAGAGCCACGTTCTGCAGCGCGGTGTGGTCAGGAAAGAGGTTGAAGTGCTGGAAGACGAGGCCGACGCGGCGGCGGAGCACGTCGGGCTTGAGCGCGAGTGCGTCGTCGTCGGCGAGCTGGACGCTGCCGCCCTTGGGCTCGTGCAGGCGGTTCACACCGCGCAGGAGCGTGGACTTGCCGGATCCCGACGGTCCGATGATGCAGGTGGTGGTACCGGGTTCGACAGTGATCGAGACGCCGTTGATGACGTCGATGTCGCCGTACGCCATCTGGAGGTTCTCGAGCTGCAAGCGAGACCCCTCGTAGAAGCGGCCCTCGGTGACAGGCACGGGCGAGGTGTAGGTCATGTGTTCTCTCCACGGGTGTAGACCGGGCTGAGGGACTGCTCGGCGACCTCTTCGAGGCCGCTCTTGGGCGGTGCGGCCTTGCGCCGGCCGGTGCGGAAGCGGTCGTCGAAGTAGTTGACCAGGTGCGTCAGCGGCACCGTGATCACGAGGTAGAAGACGCCCGCCATGACGAGCGGCGACAGGTTGCCGGTGAGGACTGCGGCGTCCTGGCCGACGCGGAACAGCTCGCGTTCGCTGACGAGCAGGCCCAGGAAGTAGACCAGGGAAGAGTCCTTCACGATCGCGATGAACTGGTTCACCAGCGCGGGCAGGACCCGTCGGATGCCCTGCGGAACCACGACCAGGCGCATCGCGCTGCCGTACGTCATGCCGAGGGCGCGGCAGGCTTCGAGCTGGCCTCGTTCGATGCTCTGGATGCCGGCGCGGAAGATCTCGCCGATGTACGCACCCGCGATGAGGCTCAGTGCGAGGATGCCGAGGGGGTAGGGCGACGGACCGAAGAGTTGCCGGCTGATGGCGGCGAAGCCCTGTCCGATGAGCAGGATGGTGAGGATCGCCGGCAGGCCGCGGAAGATGTCGGTGTAGATGCGCGCCGGGATGCGCAGCCAGCGGGTGCGGGCGACGCCCATGACCGCGAGGATCATGCCGATCACGATGCCGAGCACCGTGGCGGCCACCGAGATGATGAGGGTGTTCACCAGCCCCGTTCCGAGCAGCTGCGGAAGCACTTTCCACATCGCCTCGAAATCGAGGAATGTCTTGATGATCTTGTCTAGCCAGTCCATGGGATCTCCTGTTCGGGGATGCGGGGCCGCAGCCGGGGCCGGGCCCCGCATCCGGCGAGGCGACTACTCGCCTTCGCCCTGCTCGTCGCTGGGCAGGTACTGGTCCGGCATCGGGGATCCCGGGAACCACTTCTCGTAGAGTTCCTTCCACGTGCCGTCCTCCATCGCGGCGTGCAGGGCCTCATTCAGGGCATCCTTGAACTCGTCCTTGCCTTGCGCGATCGCGAAACCTGCGGGAGCGTCGAACGACGGAATGTCGATCGCATTCTCCAGGCCGTACTGCGCGGCGTACTCCTTGGCCGCCTCGTAGTCGAGGAAGTGCGCGTCGACGGAGCCGCTGTTCACTGCGGAGATCGCCGAGTTGTTGTCCGGGAAGCGCACGAGTTCGGTGTCGGCGAAGTTCTTCACGGCGTATGCCTCCTGGAGGGTGCCCTGCACGACGCCGAGGCGCTTGCCCGCGAGGCTGTCCTCGTCAGAGATGTCACTGTCCGGGCTGGCCATCACGGTCAGGTACCCGGCGAGGTAGCCGTCGGAGAAGTCGACCGTCTCCTTGCGCTCTTCGGTGATGCCGATCGCGGCGACGCCGACGTCGAACTGGCCGTTCGCGACCGCGGCGAGCAGGCCGGAGAAGTCCTGTCCGGTGAAGACGACCTTCTCGATGCCGATGCGGTTCGCGACGTCGGTGAACAGTTCGACGTCGAAGCCGGTGAACTCACCCGACTCGTCGGTGAACGTGTACGGCTTGGAGTCGCCGAGGCTGGCCACGCGGATCTCACCGGGGGTGATGAGGCCGTACGGGTTGTCGGTCGCCGCATCCTCGCCACCGGCGTTGGAGGCGGTCGGCGAGCAGGCTGCGAGCGCGATCGCGGCGGCGGCGACCACGGCGGCGAAGGTCGTGCGGCGGAGTGTAGAGCGGATGCTCATGGTGTTCCTCTCTGACTACTGATGCAAGGGGTGTCTGGCAGGGCGGGGCTGTGGTGAGACCGGTCTCAATATGCTAGATTGAGACCGGTCTCAATGTGTTTCAACGGACGATACACGCCTCCGAGCACCGCGTCAACCGATAGGTTCGACTCTGCCATCCTCCGCGCCGGCGGAGAACATCGAAAGAGGTCATATGAGCGAGACGGGAACCGGCCGCCGAGAGGCCACCGTCAGCGACGTCGCTCGGGTTGCCCGAGTCTCGAAGGCCACGGCGGCAAGGGCGCTGGGCGACTACGGTGCGGTGAGCGATGCCGTACGCGACCGGGTGCAGAAGGCCGCTGACGAACTCGGGTATCGCCCCAACGCCCTGGCGCGCACCATGAGCACAGGCAGGTCGCACACCCTCGGCATCGTGATCGGCGACATCGAGAACCCGTTCTTCGCGAAGGCGACCCGCGGTGCCGCCGATGTCGCCGCCGATGCCGGGTACGACCTGATCCTCTCGAACTCGGACGAGGAGTTGTCGACGGAGGCGAAGGCGATCGCCGTCCAGCTGGCGAAGCAGGTCGACGGCCTGCTGATCGCGCCGGCTTCCTCGCTCGCGCCAGGCAACCTGCAGCCCGTCCTCGATGCGCGCCGGCCTCTGGTGCTGTTCGACCGCACAGTGCCCGGAGTCGACGCCGACGCCGTCATCACCGACAACCGGTCCGGTGCACGTCGGCTCACCGAACTGCTGCTGCGCGCCGGCCATCGGCGCATCGCGTTCATCTCGACCCTCGTCCACGAAGGCGAGTTCCGGTTGCACGACGTGCTCTTCTCCTCGGCGGTCGCCGACCGCGTTTCAGGTTTCGTGGAAACCCTCGCCGAGGCGGGAGTGCCACGACCGGAGTCGTTCGTTTATCTCAACGCCCGGCGCGAAGGCGTGGAGGTGCTCGCTTCCCGCCTGCTGGACGGCTCCGAGCCGGTGACCGCGATCATCGCCTCCGACAGCCTGATCGCCCTCGCGACGTTCCGCGCGGCGCAGGAGCGCGGCGTATCGATCCCCGACCAGCTCTCGCTCGTCGGCTTCGACGACGCCGATTGGATGAGCCTCACCACGCCCGGGATCACCGTCGTGGAGCAACCGATCCACGAGATCGGCGCTCAGGCGACTCGGCTGCTGCTGCGTCGGATCGCCGGCGACGGCCGGCCGGCGGCGACCACCGTGCTCGAGCAACGACTCGTGGAGCGAGGATCGGTGGCGGCACCCGCGCGCTGACGCCGGGACCCCGGCCGCGGCGCGGCTCGCGGATCACCAGTCCGTTCCGAGGCGAGCGGGCGCTTAGGCTTGCGCGAGCAACCGCTCATGAAGCGCATCCATCTCCGGGTCGACGCGCTGAAGCTCCGGATGCGCGTCGTGCCAGTCGATGATCTCTCGGGCCGAGTGGTGCAGTGCCGTGGTCGGGTTGAAGTCGGGCACCATCCTCCGGATCTTGGTGTTGTCGAACACGACGGAATGCGCCATATCCCCCGTGAGCTGACCGGCGCGCTCCGGTGCCGCCTGGTCGATCGCAGCGCTGGTGGCGTAGCGGATCCGGGGCTCGACGCCGGACGCGTGCGCCAGGATCGAGTAGATCTCGTTCCAGGTATAGACGAAATCGCTGGTGATCTGGAACGTGTCGCCATAGGCGAGCGGATTGCCGAGCAGGCCCACGAATCCCACAGCGAAGTCGCGCGAATGCGTGAGCGTCCACAGCGAAGTGCCATCGCCATGGACGATGATCTCCTCACCTCGCCGGAGGCGGTCGATCGCCGTCCAGCCGCCGAACGCGGGGATGGTCCATTTGTCGTACGTGTGGGACGGCCGCAGCACCGTCACTGGGAAACCCCGGTCCCGGTACGCTGCGGAGAGCAGATCCTCGCAGGCGATCTTGTCGCGCGAGTACTGCCAGTAGGGGTTGCGCAGCGGCGTGGACTCGGTGATCGGCAGCCGGGCCACCGGCTTCTGATAAGCCGAGGCGGAGCTGATGAAGACGTACTGGCCGGTGCGTCCCTCGAAGCGGTCGATGTCGCGCTGCACCTGCTCCGGCGTGAACGCGATCATGTCGGCGACGACGTCGAACTCACGCCCCGCTAGAGCAGCGTCGACGGCAGCGGCGTCCGCGATGTCCGCGGTGAGCACCTCCACGCCTTCGGCGGGAGCACGACGCGATCGACCGCGGTTCAGCAGCGTCACCTGCATGCCTCGCTGCGCCGCGAGAGCACTCGCTGCCGAGGAGATGATTCCGGTTCCGCCGATGAACAACACCCTTGTCGCAGACATGGTCAGCACTCTATCGAGACCCGAGCCCGGCGGGGCGAGATCCGTCCTCGGCGGTCAGCGTCGCCAGGGCCCCTCAGCGATGCGACAGCTAACAGGCCTGGCTTCACACCGGACTGACGGGGCTGAGAACGTCGTCCTCCGCTGCATCCGTGTCCCGGGCCCTGCGGCGCTTGAGGTTGCGACGCACGAGCGGCCAGAACAGCACGAGCACTCCGGTGGCGATGAGGCTCGTCCAGACCTGAGTGCGTCCGCCTTCGCTGAACATCATGACGACGATCACTCCGACGATGCAGGCGATCAGCAGGATGTTCAGCCAGGGGTGCAGCCAGACCTTGATCTTGAGGCCGGCGACCTCTTCGGGCGTCATCTTCTGACGCAGTCGCATCTGGGTCACGGCGATGAAGAGGTACACGAACAGCGCGACGAGTCCGGCGGAGTTCATGATGAAATCGAAGATTCCGGACTCCGGCGTGAGGAAGTTGACCAGGGTCGCGATCAGACCGCCCACTGTCGACGCGAGCAATGCCACCACCGGTACGCCGGACTTGGATTTCGTGGCGACGGCGCGAGGAGCGAAGCCCTGTTCGGCGAGGGCGGAGAACATGCGAGACGCGGAGTAGAGCCCCGAGTTGAGCACCGAGATCACGGCGGTGAAGATCACGAGCTGCATGATGACGGCAGCACCGGGGATGCCGAAGAGCGACAGCACGTAGGTGAACGGTGCCGTGGCGACGTCCGTCGGTGCGGGCAGTTCGTTCCAGGGCACGATCGTGACGATGATGAGCACCGAGCCGACGAAGAACAGCAGGATGCGCCAGATGATCGTGGTCGTCGACTGCCGGATGCCCTTCGCGGGGTTCTCGGATTCGGCGGCCGCCATCACGGCGATCTCCGTCCCGAAGTAGGAGAAGATCACCAGTGCCACCCCGGTGAAAGCCGCACCGTAGCCATTCGGGGCGAACCCGCCGTGCTCCCAGAGGTTCGAGATCGAGTTCGTGGCGTTCGGCCAGAGACCGAAGGCGAACAGCACACCTGCGCCGAGGAAGACGACGATGGCGAGGACCTTGATGCTCGCCAGCCAGAACTCGACCTCGCCGAACGTGCGAACCGAGATGACGTTGGTACCGACGAAGATCGCGAGCAGGATGAGCGACCACGCCCAGGAGGGCACGGCGTCGAACCAGAGGTGCATGGTCTCGCCACCGAGCACGGCCTCGTAGGCGAGAACGCCGACCCAGAAGTACCAGTACAGCCAGCCCACGAGGTAGGCGGCCCAGTCGCCGAGGCCGACCCTGGCGTACTCCATGAAGGAGCCGATCGCAGGTCGCGAGGCCGCCATCTCTCCCAGCATCCGCATCGCCAGGAAGACCAGAAGCCCGCCGATGAGATAGGAGAGCACCGCCGCCGGACCGACGGTGCGGATGACGTTCCCGGAGCCCACGAAGAGACTCGCTCCGATGATGCCCCCGAGGGTGATCATCGTCACGTGGCGCGATCGCAGCTTCTTCGCCTGCGGTCTCTCCACGGGAACGAAGCCGGCCGTCGTCTCCGGCGAAACCGGACGGTCCCATGAGGATTTCGAGGATTCACTCATACTGGATGCCTTTCAATGCCGAGCTGGGCGCCCTACATTGCCACAACCCTATTGAAGGGACGACGGCACGGTGTTTCGGGCCGATGAATTCTGAGACCCGGTGCCCCGGCGCCGCGTTCGATCCGCTCGATGCCGGGAGCCACCCGCCGACGACGAAGGGTTGACCGGCTCCGACGTCGAGCCCTTTCTCGCAGAGTGCACCAGGCGTAGAGTGTCAGGGAATGCGATAGCCACCGCCCGCTGATGCGTCTCCCGCCGTTCGGCGGACGAGGATACCGGCCACCGGTCGCGCGATCAGCTCAGGTGTACGGCACTCCCACCCGTTTCACCTCCCTTTCACGCGCTCCAAAGGAGGAGCCACAATGTTGAAGGAACTCCACCCCGTCCTGCCTGCTGCAGACCTGCAACGCGCACGGGCTTTCTATCACGACAAGCTCGACCTCGACCCTGACGAGATGCATGACGGCATGCTCATGTACCACGCAGCCGAAGGTTCGGCCTTCGAGATCTACGAGACGAGCAACGCCGGCACCGCCAAGAACACCCAGATGGTCTGGATGACAGACGACCTCGACGCCGAGATGGCACGCCTGCGCGAGCGCGGCGTAGTCTTCGAGGACTATGACATCCCCGGCATGAAGACGGAGAACGGCGTTGCCACGATGGACGATTCCAAGGCGGCTTGGTTCCGGGACACAGAGGGCAACTTCCTCTGCATCTCACAGGCGCTATAGGCCCAGCGCATCCGCCAACTCGGCGATGTCGGCCGGCGTCGTGCGGCAGCATCCGCCGATGAGGCGCGCGCCACGATCGCGCCAGTCGTCCGCGAGGTCGGCGAGCCTCGCGGACGCGCTCTCCCCCGCGCCCCACGTCTTCGTCACCGGATCGTAGACCTCGCCCGAGTTCGGGTACGCGACGAGTGGCAGCGTGGTGTGCGCGGCCAACTCGTCGAGCGCTGGGGAGACGAGGCCCATCGGAACGCAGTTCACGCCGATCGCGACCACACCAGGGCGGCCGTCGAGAGCTCTGGCGACATCGGCGAGCGCAGTCCCGTCGCTGATGTGCCGCGCATCGCGCAGCGAGAACGAGTACCACGCGGGGGTGCCGAGCTCGTCGGAGAGGTCGGCGAGCGCGAGGGCCTCGGTGAGCTTCGGTAGGGTCTCGAACGCGAGCAGGTCCGCGCCGGCCGCCACCAGTGCGGCCGCGCGCGGCCGGTGGAACGCGAGGAACTCGTCACGCGTCAGGTCGTAGTCGCCGCGGTACTCCGAACCGTCGGAGAGGAACGCCCCGTAGGGACCGATCGCGCCGGCGATGGCGAGTGGTGCGGAAGCGGTCGGTTGTGCTGCGCGAGCGGATGCCGCGAGGTCGACGCTGCGGGCGATGAGGTCGAGCGCGGCGTCCTCATCGAGCCCGCGATCGGCGAATCCTTCGGGAGTCGCCTGGTAGCTCGCCGTCGTGGCGATGCGGGCGCCGGAGGCGAAGTAGTCACAGTGCACGGCCTCGATGACCTCGGGCTGCTCCAGGAGCACCTTCGCCGACCAGAGCGCGTCGTTGAGGTCGCACCCTCGACGTTCGAGCTCGGTCGCGAGGGCGCCGTCGAGCACGAGGAGTCCGTCGTCCGCGAGGTGCAGGGCGAGATCGTGGGCGGCGGTCATCGCGTTCCTCCGGATCGGCTGCCGGGGCGATCTCGAGGAGAACCCGGACAGGACGGAAACCCCCGGGATCCCGGGGTCTTCATTATCGCCCACCAGAACTTCCCGTCACCCGTAGCCGTTCGCGGGCCACCCGTCCGCCACCTGAACGATGAGACTCATTTCGGCATCTGGTCGAGGATGAGTTCTCCGCGAGCGCTGAGGTGCTCCATCATGCGCTCGATCCGCTTCGGGTCGATTCGCGGCATCGACGAGCCCTTGAACTCCAAGACAAGCGGGATGCTGGGATGCATCCAGATGGTGAGGCGACCTGTGGGGCTCTTCTCATCGGGCAGCCACGTCATCATGAAGCTCTCGTGGCGGCGGAGCTTCGTGCCGATCACGATCTTCAGATATGCGAGCGTTTCGTCATCGACTTCAATCGGGGGCCGCCCGCTGTTGTACTCGAGTGTTCCCATGGTGTGCACCCTTCTCATTGCGACCGATGGTCAGGAGTTCCGTCACGTCGCATCCCAGAATTCATAGGGGTCGCCGTTCGGGAAGTCCGGAACTCCAGCGTCGCGCTCGTCGTGTTCGACGGTCGCCACCGCGAACACCACGCGAGTCGCAGCCGAAACCAGTGCACTGATCTTCCGGTCGCCCTCGGCGGTGAAATCGACGAAGGCGCCTCCCGACTTCATCGCCGCTTCGAAAGTGCGCTTGAGTTCAGCCAGATCCTGCCCCTGCGCGAGCGCATAGGGGACACCATCGATCATCGCGTACGTTCGCATCGTCGTCTGCACCGAACCCATGCCGGGAACATACGCCCCCGATCCTGTCCTGAGGCAAGGGGTTGCGCACGCGGCGAGCGGACGCTACTGACTCGGCCGAACGGGAACGAACGGAGCTCCGTCTCTTTGTCACTTGTAGGGGACGACTCGGATCTCGACTTCGGCCTGGATCGTCGCCCCGACGCAGTCCGGCACCGGCTCGTCGCGCCCGGTGTAGGTGACTTCGAACTCGTACCCGCTCCTGCGGTCGATCCGCTTGCCGACGAGATGGTTCTCGAGTTTGGCCTGCACACCGGCGCGGCTCGCCCCCGTGCACTCCGGACCGCCGCCCTCGACGCGCAGGTAGGTGATCTCTGCCGACGAGATCTCCACGGCGGTGTCCTCGCGATTCTCCGCCAGATAGACCGCGACGACGTCGGCCCCCTGCGGCACCTCGACGCCGGGAGCACGCTCCACGCGAATCTCCGTTCCCGTCGCCGCCTCACGGTCGGAACCGCTGAACACTCCCGGCGCGAACACCTGCAGCACAACGAAGATGACACCCGCGACCGCGAGCACAACCCATGTGATGGGCCGCTTGAGCCAGTCGCCGAGCGTGTTCACATTCTTGTCCGTCATGGCTCCCCCACCTGGCCGACATCAGCAGTCAAGTCAATGTACCCGACGCGTAGATCATGCCGAGTTCAAGCAGCGGATCAGCGCCACCGCCAAGTCGTCCTGCTGTTATAGGCATCCGAGTCAGCCACAGACGTGAGACGAAGTGAGGAGGTCGAGGTGCGGCGGATGGCTGACTGCACTCCGTCGCGGCAGGGACATACCCCGGGACACTCTGGTAAACGACAAAACCCCCGATTTCTCGGGGGCTTTCGTCTGTAGCAGGAGCGGGGCTTGAACCCGCGACCTCACGATTATGAGTCGTGCGCTCTAACCAGCTGAGCTACCCTGCCGCGAGGCATCCGTCACGTGAGAAGATGCTTTGCGAGCCCCGAGTCAGGATTGAACTGACGACCTCTTCCTTACCAAGGAAGTGCTCTACCACTGAGCTATCGGAGCGTGCCACCCCTCGCGGGGCAACCACACGAGACTACCATCACTGTGGCGTTCTCATGAAACTGAGGCGGTCAATACGAGGTTCGACCGGCGTTCGCCTTGAGCCACGGCATGGGGTCGATTGTCGCCCCGTTGACGATGAGTTCGAAGTGCAGGTGCGCACCGTAGGACTGGCCGGTGTCGCCGGTGAGACCGACGATGTCGCCGACCTTCACCTTGTCGCCGGTCTTGACCCGCAGGGAGCCGTACTGCATGTGGCCGTAGTGGCTCGTGATGACCTTGCCGTCGATGACGTGGTCGATGTAGGCCGTGACGCCGTAGCCGCCGCCCTGCTCGGTCGCCAGGCGCACGGTGCCGTCGGCGATGGCCTGGATGGGAGCGCCGTCGCCGGGAACGAAGTCGATGCCCTCGTGCATCCGGCCGTCGCGCATGCCGTAGCCGTAGGTCATGCCGACGCCGACGAGGAACGGCCACTGGATCGCCGCATCCGGGTCGTTGGTGAAGACCTCACCGGAGTACCGGATGCCCTGCTCGGCAGCGATGTCGAGGTACGACACCGTCGAGAAGTCCTCTGCGCGTGCCAGCGATTCGTTCTGCACATCGGAGGAGGCGACGTACGCCTGGATCTCGTCCTCGGGTGCGTCGTCCTTCGCAGCCTTGGATGCAGTGACGAGCGAAGTCGCCGCGGCGGCCTGCGGGGCCTGCACGGCGGCGACAGCTTCGGTCGGAAGAGTCATCGAGACGGCGAGGAGTCCGGCGAGACTCATCACGCCGACGGTCGCGCCGATGGTGACGACGCGACGCATGGTGTGAGAACGGCGGGACGCGACGTGCGTGACCGCGACGGGCTCGTCGTCGGTGGAACGCGGGGCGGATGCCGCGGAATCCGTCGTCTGCTTGATGCGGAACGCGCGAGCCGCCTGCTCGAAGACATCGACGTCTTCGTCGGACATCGTCTCGGCGGCGGGGGCTTCAGCGGGCCTCTCGACCGGAACGGCGGGCTCGAGAGGCGAAGTGGTGGTCGTGTCGACGGTCTCGGCGGTCACGCGCTGACGCGCTGCGCGACGGGAGATCGCCACGGGTGCCGGCGGCGCCGGCACGGCGGGAACGCTCTCCGGCCCAGCGGAGGCGGCCTCGGTCGCTGGAACCGCAGAGGCCTCGACGGCCGCGTTGCGGAGTCGGCTGGAACGGCGCGTGGGCGCAGGGGCAGCCTGGGGATTCTCGAAGGGCAAAACTGATTCTCTCGGGTCGTGCGTCAAGCTCGGGGGCGCTTACTCAACTCTCACCTGTTCGGGCGGGTGAAAGTAACGATCGGATAAACACTATCGTGCTCCGCCTGGGAATGCCATGAATTTGTTCACGTGCCTGTCACCGCCGCCATGTCGTTGACCAGGGTCCGCAGACGGTCGTGCACATCGGCTCCGCCGGCGATCACCATCGGCCGAGCCGAATCGACGTCGAGCCGGGAGAATTTTCCGCCGGCTTCGCTGACGAGCAGAGCACCGGCGGCGAAGTCCCAGGGCGACAGCCCTCGCTCGAAGTATCCGTCGAGCCGGCCGGCCGCCACGTAGGCGAGGTCGAGAGCGGCCGCGCCCATGCGCCGGAGATCCCGTGCCATGGTCATCACCCGCCGTACCGTCGCCAGATCTCCGTCGTGCGTGGCCGGGTCGTACCCGAATCCGGTGCCGAGCAGAGCTCCGGCTGCGCTGTCGGTCGTGACCGCGAGCCGCGCCGAGCCAAGCCATGCGCCGCGCCCGCGCACCGCCGTGAAGAGCTCGTCGAGCGCCGGAGCGAAGACCGCACCGGCGAGCGCCTCCCAGGTAGTGGGGTCGGCGCTGCCGCGGACCGCCGCGATGCTGACGTTGTACGCGGGGATGCCGTAGGCGTAGTTCACGGTACCGTCGATCGGGTCGACGACCCAGGTCACGTCGGTCTCGCCGGCCTCCGCGCCCGATTCCTCACCGAGGAAGCCGTCGCCCGGACGCTCGGCGCGCAGGCGGGCACGGATCAGCGCTTCGACCTCGCGATCGGCATCCGTCACGATGTCGGCGAGCGTCGACTTCGTCGCCGCGAGGTTCACGCCCTCCTGGCGACGACGCCGCGCGAGTGCGCCGGCTTCGCGGGCGATGTCGGCCGCGAGTTCTCCGAGGTCGAGCTCGAGGCTCACTGGGGAGCCTGCGGCGCCTGCGGAGGAGGCGGCGGGAACGCCATGTGATCGCCCGGCGCCGGAGGAGTCGGGGGAACGGGGGGAACCGGGGGCGATTCAGGAGCGGGCGGAACCGGGGGCGCCGCCGGCGCTTCGGGAACGGCGGGCACGTCGGATGCGACCGGCACCGGGGGCGCAACCGGCGCCTCGGGTGCGGGCGGGGTGGGGACACTCGTCGCCGCTGCCGGAACGACCGGGAACTGACCGGCCGGAGCGATCGCGAGCGCCTGCTGCGGCTGGGCGGTCGGGTAGCCGGTGTAGTACGCGTTCCAGTCGGGCTGGCCGTCTGCAAGAGCGGGCAGCGGCGTGAAGCCGTCGGCGTAGGTCGGCCACGCCGGCGCCTGAGCAGGTGCGGAATGGGTGAACGCGGGGCGCTTCTTCGGCGCGAACAGCGCGTTCAGCAGCGGGATGAGCGTGGTGCCGACGGCGGCGAGGATCGTGAGCGCCACGACGATGCGCCAGTACAGCTCGACGTAGTCGAAGGAGTGCGGGAACGTGAGGAAGAAGACGAGCATGCCCACGAGAGCTGCGAGGAAGACGATCGTCAGGATGTAGATCACCCGGGTGAAGGTCGTGACATGACGCTCGGCGGCCGGCGTGAAGATGCGCACGTGCAGCAACGCCAGCTGCAGGATGCCGACGACCAGCAGCAGCTGGAAGAAGCGCTCCGCTCCCCCGAAGTCCTCGCCGTCTTCGGGAAGCCAGATCTTCACAGCCCCCACAAGAAGCGCGACGATCCAGGTGACCATGCTCGACAAGGCCAGCCAGTCCGGACGGTTCGGGGCGAGCCCCGCCTCCAGGATCGCGATCCCGGCGAACCCGGCCAGCAGGAGGATCGTCAGGAATGCGCGGCCGATCAGTCCGTCCTGATCTCCGATCAGCACCCAGATGACGCAGACGATGGCCGCAGCGATCAGCGCGCCGATCGCGATCCAGATGGCGCCCCTGATGAGCAGGGACGTGTTCTTCTTCTCGGCCTTCGCGGCATCCGGCTGGGACATGGCGATCCTCTCGTTGAGCGGCGTTGCCTTCATCCTCGCACGCAGAGGCCGCGGAACCACGGCCGCCGTCCCGGCTGTGGAAAGTTCTTCCGATGTCAGGGCAGCGCCGGACGCGTCCTGGCTCAGCGGGCCTTGGTCGATGCCGCCGCGAACGCGGTGATCCTCGCCTGCGCCTCGGCGGTCTCCATGAAGGCTCCGATCGAGCGGGCTTCCTCGCTCAGCTGCTCGGTGAAGCTCCGCTGCGGCTGCGAGCGCACGAGCCATTTCGCCTGACCGTAGGCGTCGGCCGCGCCGGCCAGCCAGAAGCGGGCGATCTCCTCGGCGCGCGCACGCACCTGCTCGGCCTCGCTCGCGGCATCCGCACCGGTGACGACCTCGGCGACGAGGCCCCAGTCCTGGGCCTCGTCGGCTGTGAGGAGGCGGTCCTGGAGCACGAGCTGAAGCGCACGACGCTCCCCGACGGCCCGTGCGAGCTGCGCCGAGACGGAGAGGTCGGGTGTCAGCCCGATGTTCGCGTACAGGCTGCCGAGGCGGGAGCGCGAGCCGACGACGGCGTAGTCGCTGCACAGCAGGATGCCGAGCCCGCCGCCGGCGGTGGTGCCATGGGCCGCCACGACGACCGGGATCGTCGACCCGGTGAGCGAGCGGATGCCGGCATTGATCACCTCGGCGAGCGCGGTGATGTCGGCGCCCGAACCCATCGAGGACGCCATGTCGATGACGTCACCGCCGGCGCAGAAAGCCGGGCCCGCCGCGTCGAGCAGAATCGCCTTGACGTCGGCTCTCGACGTCGCCTCGGCGGTGACATCGCGCCAGGCGTGCGCCAGGTCGGCGTTGAAGGCGTTGAGCCGGGCCGGACGGTTCAGCGTGAGTCGCGCCATCCCGTCGGTCACCGAGAACAGGATGGCATCGCTCATGGCTTCTCCTTCGAGCACAGGACGGATGTCTTCAGCGTAATCGCCGATCAGTCCTGCTCCAGCACACGGGAGACGAAGGCCTCCATCCGCCTCCGCGTGCCGTCGAGCCGGATGTCGACCTGGCCGGCGGGGCGGATCTCGTTCGGAGCGAGCGGATGCGCGAGCCGCACGTTCTCGTGGCACGAGAGGTCGGTGCACAGGTAGGTTCCGACGGAGCCTCCTCGCGCTCCGGCTTCTCCGGCGCGGCGCGCGGAGAACAACGCCACCTGGTTGCCCGGCTGCATCGTGTGGCAGATGTTGCACATGCCCGCGTGCCCTCGACCCGGGTCGGAGGCGCGCAGGACCACGCCGACGACGCGCCCGTCATGCTCGATCAGCACGTAGCCGCGGCGTCCGGCGCTGGGATCGCGCCAGGCGAAGAAGTCGAGGTAGTCCCAGTCGACCAGCACGAAGTCGTGCGGCATCGCCATGACGCGCTGCTCGTCGGCATCCGCGTTGACGAACGACGCACGGACGTCGGCTTCGGTGAGCGCTCGCATCGCCCCAGTCTAGGAACACCGGACGAAGCCTTGCGTCGCCGGTCCCGGCTCCGCCGGCATGCGTAGGCTCGAAGACAACGCACACCCGAAGCAGATCCGCAGAAGGAGAGACAGATGATCACTCGCACGCTCGCTCCCGGCCTGGAGGTGTCCGCGATCGGCTTCGGATGCATGGGCCTCAGTCACAGTTACGGACAGGACATCGGCCAGGCCGACGCGATCTCGGTGATCCGCCATGCGGTCGACCTGGGCGTGACGTTCTTCGACACCGCCCAGGTGTACGGGCCCTTCACCAACGAAGAGATCGTCGGCCGGGCACTCGCCCCCGTGCGCGACCAGGTGGTGATCGCGACGAAGTTCGGCTTCGACTTCGAACGTTCGACCTCGTCGGGTCTGAACAGCCGGCCCGACTACATCCGCGCCACCGTGGATGCCTCCCTGCAACGGCTCGGCATCGAGCGAATCGACCTTCTCTACCAACACCGCGTCGACCCCGAAGTGCCCATCGAAGACGTCGCCGGTACCGTCCGGAGTCTCATCGACGAGGGCAAGGTGTCGCGCTTCGGACTGTCCGAGTCCGGCGCCGCCACGATCCGGCGCGCGCATGCGGTGCAGCCGGTCAGCGCACTGCAGAGCGAGTACTCGCTGTGGTGGCGCGAGCCCGAGGCGGAGATCCTGCCAACCCTCGACGAGCTCGGCATCGGGCTCGTGCCGTTCAGCCCGCTCGGCCGCGGCGTGCTCACCGGAGCCATCGACGAGTCCTCCACGTTCGGCGACGATGACACGCGCAGCACTCTTCCCCGGTACAGCCAGGAGAACCTGCAGTCGAGCCGGCAGCTCGTCGATGCGCTCACGCGGGTCGCGAAGGGCCGCGATGCCACGCCCGCGCAGATCGCACTCGCGTGGCTGCTGGCCCGGCATCCATCGATCGTCCCGATCCCCGGCACGACGAGGATCCATCGCCTCGACGAGAACGCGGGAGCAGCCGCCATCGAACTGAACACCGCCGAGGTCGCCGAACTCACCGCGGCATCCGATCTGATCGACACCTCGATCGACCGCTACCCGGAGCGGATGCAGAGCTGGATCGACCGCTGACCCCAACTCAGGAACGCTCGCCCGCCGGCACCGCCGCACCTCTGGCGGTGGAGCGGTCGCGGATGAGGAATCCGAACCCGAACGCGATGAAGAACATGAGCACGCCGTAGACCGCAGCGGGAAGGCTCAGCTCCACGGAGCCGAGCACGGACTGCGCGATGACGATCGCGAGAGTGGCGTTGTGGATGCCGATCTCGAACGACGTGGCGACCGCCTGCCGTCTGCCGACGTTGAGCCAGCGTGGCACGAAGAACCCCACGGTGAGACTGATCAGGCAGAACAGCACGGTGATGAGCGCAAGTTGGGTGAAGTTCGAGACGAGCAGCGCCCAGTTCGATGCCACGGCCCCGGCGATCACCACGATGAGGATGACCACCGATGCGATCCGCACCGGCTTGTCCATCGCGTCGGCGAAGGAGGGCCACAAGCGGCGGATCACCATGCCGGCCGCGACCGGGAGGAGGACGATGGCGAACACCTCGAGGGCCTTCGACCACTGCAGCCCGAGCTGGTCGTCGAACGGCTGGAAGAACGCGATGGCGAAGTTCGTGATAACCGGAAGCGTGATCACCGCGATCACGGAGTTCACCGCCGTCAGCGAGATGTTCAAAGCGATGTCACCGCGGAAGAGATGGCTGTAGAGGTTCGCCGTCGTGCCGCCCGGCGAGGCCGCGAGCATCATCATGCCCACGGCCAGCACCGGCGGCAGCTGGAACAGCAGCACGAGGCCGAAGCAGATGCCCGGCAGCAGGACGAGCTGGCAGAGCAGCGCGATGATCACCGCCTTCGGCTGCTTCAGCACTCTCGCGAAATCGGCGAGGGTGAGGCTGAGCCCGAGGCCCAGCATGATGATGCCGAGTGCGACAGGCAGTCCGATGGTGGTCAACGCTGATCCCATGGGACTCAGTGTGGCCGACGCGGAGTCGCGGTGTCACCTACTCCCGTTCGACACGCCGGGTCGTGTCCGTCCGGCGGCTACGCTCGATCCATGCCGATGGATCACCGCACGCAGACGCGCCTGAGCAGCATGGGACGTGGCTTCGAGATCGTCCGCGCGCTGGGCGAACTGTCGGAACGCGGCGACGCGGCGACGGTGCAGAGCATCGCACGAGAGCTGGACCGCGACCGCTCGCAGGTCTCCCGGACCCTGGCCGTCCTCTCGAATCTCGGTTTCGTCGTCCGCGACGCCGACCTGAGCTATTCGCTGTCCTGGAACTGGTACGCGACCGCTCAGGAACTCACCGATCAGCGACTGCAGACCGTCGGGATGGCGGCACTGGACGCGCTCTCCGCCGAACTCGGCCAGGCGTGCTTCCTGAGCATCCTGCAGGGCGACAGCACCGTGACGATCTTCGAGAGCGTCCCCGCGGACTCGCGCATGATCGGATCCTGGCGCGGGCGCGCCTACCCGGCGTTCTGCAGCGACGCGGGGCGTGCGGTGCTCTGGGATGCGACCGATCGGGAGATCCGGGCCGTGTTCTCGGCCACGGAATTCGACAGCCCCGGGCCGAACGCTCCCGCCTCGATCGAGGACTTCATCGACCGTCTGCGCCAGGATCGCGAGCGCGGATACACGATCATCGATCAGGAGGCGGAGCCCGGACTCTACTCGGTGGCCGCTCCCGTCTGGGACTTCCGCGGCGAGGTCATCGCCGCGATCCAGGTCGTCGGAGAACGGAACGCGCTGCACGCCAGGACTGCGGAATGCGGCACTGCGGTTCAGGACGCGGCCGACAGGCTCTCCCACCGGCTCGGTGCAGCGAGCCGGTGACCCGAGCGGCCGTCAGCGTCCTTCGGCCGCGGCGCTCAGCTGCTGCGCCGCGTCGCTGAGGCGCGCGCGAACCTCGCGCGATGCGCCTTTCGCCCGATGGGCACCGGCGAGGGCGAGTGCAGCGATGACCACGCCGTTCCGCCGGATGGGGAGGGCGAACTCGTCCACCCCGTCGACGTACTCCTGACTCGCGGCGATGAACCCGTTCGCCCGGTCATGGTCAAGCCGTGAATGCACCTCGGCGACCGACCGCGCGGATGCCGGGCCGCCGACGCCGACGAACTGCACGTCGTCGAGCAGCTCTTCCAGGCCGTCTCGCGAGTGATCCCACAGCAGTGCCCGGCCTGCCCCGGTGCACCAGATCGGCGCGACGAGCCCGGGTCGGAGCGAGCGGTCGGATGTCGTGATCGCTCGCTCATACCGCAGCAGCACAGCCCGGGGTCCGTCGGCGACGGCGATCACGGCCGTCATCCGCAGGTGCGACGCGAGGAACCTCAGAACCTCGCGGGAGCCCTTCAGCCACGGCGCGTTCAGCGTCGCTGCGGTGCGGAAGTACTGCGGTCCGGCGGCGAGCAATGCGGATTCGCTGCGCTCCAGGTACTCCAGCTCCCGCAGTTCCTGGGTCAGCCGCGAGACCCGACTCCGCTCGATGCCCGTCGCCTCCGCGAGCCGCGACGCGTTGTGCCCGAGACTCCGCAAGCGCTCCTGGCTGATGGCGGCATCCAGCAACGCCAGACCCTGAGTGAGAGAGGATGCGCTCATCTGCCGCGTACTCTCCTCTCCCCCACGATCTCGTCGGGTCGGCTCATCCTATCCAGCGGCCGTACGCATCCGCCTTCACCACCGTGCAGAACTCGACGTGGTCGCCGAGTTCTGCGCGGACGGTGCGGATGTTGTGGTCGATCGCCTCGATGTCGACGTCGACCCACCCCGCTGACGGAGGTCTCGTCACTCAGTGGCACCGGCGACGACCGGCACCGCCGCTGCGTCGTCCGTCGGGCGCATGCGGCCGTGGCGCCACCAGAAGTACAGGTAGCAGGCTCCGACGAACGGAACGCCGAAGTACAGCGCGGCGACCTGGTTCGGGTCGAAGGCGATCGCCACGATCGAGATGAACAGGAGTGCGAAGGCCACGATCGGCAGAGCGGGGTACAGCGGCGTCCGGTAGGCCAGCGTCTTGATGTCGCCGCCGGCTCGGACGAAGGCCCGCCGGTGGAAGAACTGAGACGCCACGATCGACATCCACACGGCCACGACCGCGAATCCCGCGATCGAGACGAGCACGAGATAGACGGTGCCGGGAGCGATGACGCTGGTGAGCAGGGAGACGAGTCCGATGAGGATGCTCACGGTGAGCGCGACGAGCGGGACTCCGCGCTTGGTGAGGTAGGCCAGGCGCTTCGGCGCGTGCCCTTCCTCGGCCAGCGAGAACAGCATCCGTGCGCAGGAGAACAATCCGCTGTTCCCCGCCGAGAGGAGCGCGGTGATGATGACGAAGTTCATGATGTCGGCCGCGAAGGGCACGCCCACGTACTCGAAGACGTCGACGAACGGGCTGCTCGTGACGCTGGCCTGCTCGTAGGGGAGGATCGCCGCGACGACGGCGATGGCGCCGACGAAAAGCACCACGAGACGCAGCACGGTGGAGCGGAGCGCCTTCGGGATGTTCTTGGCCGGGTCCTTGGTCTCGCCGGCCGCGACCCCGATGAGCTCCGAACCGCTGAAGGCGTAGAAGACGGCGAGAGCGGTGACGAGGACGCCGCTGAACCCGCCGGGGAACAGGCCCTCCGGAGTCTCGAAGTTGCTGAACAGGAGCGCGGGCGGATGCTCCGCCGACAGGGGTGTGATGCCGAAGATCGCGGCGCCGCCCAGCACGATGAGCCCCACGATGGCGACGACCTTGATGAGGGAGAACCAGAACTCGGCCTCGCCGAAGACGCGCGCCGAGACGGCGTTGAGCAGGAACAGCACCGCCGCGAAGATCAGGCACCACAGCCACACCGGAACTCCGGGGAACCAGCGCTGCATGAGGATTCCGGATGCGGTGAACTCCGAGCCGAGAGCGACCACCCAGCACAGCCAGTACAGCCACGCCGTCGTGAAGCCGGTGGCCGGGCCGATGGATCGGGCTGCGTAGATGTGGAACGCGCCGGAGACCGGGTACGCGATCGCCAGTTCACCGAGACAGGCCATCACCAGGTAGACGACGACTGCGCCGATCAGGTAGGCGATGATCGCGCCGAGCGGACCGGCCTGCGAGATCGTGTAGCCGGAGCTGAGGAAGAGCCCCGAGCCGATCACGCCGCCGAGGGCGATCATGATCAGGTGGCGGGCGTCCATCGACCGTTGCAGCCGGCGCAGCGGCACCTGTGTCGCGGTCGTGTGAGGAAGGGCGTTGGGGAGTTCTTTCTCCCCGGCTACAGGAGCCATGCGGTCTCTCAATCCAAACATTGGCGTGCGTTATCGACACGCTGTTGTGTCGATCTTGCACGGAATCGGGTATGGCGGGACGCTACATGCCGTCGGCCGCGACCGCAACCCTGATGACCGAAAACTACCGCTGCGGCCGGCGGATTGCGATTCGGGCAGCGGGACGGGCGTTCCGGCAGTGCGGTGTGCCGTTCCGGAAGGCGCGGACTGACAGCAGCCCATCTCACGATGGATTCCTACACGTTCTGACGAAGGAGCACCCGTGAACCACCATGATCTCGCCCTCATCGGCTTCGGAGGCGTCAACCGCGCTCTCGCCGAGATCATCCGCGATCGAGGCGAAGCGCTCGGGGATGAACTCGGGTTCACGCTCCGCGTCGTCGCGATCACCGATCTTCGATTCGGCTCGCTCATGCAGCCGGACGGCATCGATCTGGACCACGTGCTGAAACTGCCGTCGAGCGCGAGCTTCGAGGGGATGCCGGGTGGCGCGGCGATCCCGAACAACGACCACGTGATCCGGCTGTCATCCGCTGACATCATCGTCGAGGCCACCTTCACGAATCCGGTCGACGGGGAGCCTGCGATCTCGCACGTCCGCGCGGCCCTCGAGAGCGGCAAGAGCGTCACGACGACGAACAAGGGGCCGGTCGCCATCGCACGCGCGGCGCTCAATCGCCTCGCCGACGAGAACGGCGTCCGGTTCGAGTACGAAGGCTCCGTCATGAGCGGCACCCCCGTGCTCCGCTTCGGCCGCGAGACGATGAGCGGACTGAGGATCAACGCGATCCAGGGCATCCTGAACGGCACGAGCAACTACGTGCTGGGAAAGATGGAGGGCGGGATGACTCTGCAGGCCGCCGTGGCCGAGGCGCAGGAGCTCGGATACGCCGAGGCCGACCCCACCGCAGACATCGAGGGATCCGATGTGCAGTTGAAGGTCGTGATCCTCGCCAACGAGCTTCTCGGCGCGGATCTCACGACCGCCGACGTCGAGCGCCGCGGGATCAGCAGCCTCAGCGCCGCTGACATCGTGCAGGCCGCGGCCGAGGGCAAGCGCTGGAAGCTCGTCGGATCGGTGACGCGCGATGAGTTCGGCAGGGTGAGCGGAGCGGTCGAGCCGATCGCCCTGTCGCCCGACCACCCCCTGGCCGGAATCTCGGGTGCGACGAACGCGATCGCTTTCACCACCGACCTGCTGGGAACGGTCACCGTCTCCGGTCCCGGCGCCGGACGCTGGGAGACCGCGTACGCGCTGCTCTCCGACATCATCGCCATCGACGCCCACCAGCGTGCGCTCGTCGGGGCCGCACGGTGACCGCCGTGCTCGCTCCCGCCGAACTCGCCGCCGACCGGCTGGCGGTGTTCGACCCGTTCACCGGCGAGCAGATCGGAGAGGTGCCGCAGAGCACGCCGGCGGATGCGGACGCGATCATGGAGCGTGCCCGCATCGGTGCATCGCTCTCCCGCGACCTGTCGAAGTTCGCCCGGCACCGCATCCTGGATCGAGCATCGCGACTGCTGGGCGAGCGCGCCGATGAGGCCGCCTCGCTGGTCATGCGCGAGGCCGGGAAGACGATCACGCAGGCGCGGAAGGAGGTGCAGCGGGCCATCACGACGATGTCCCTCTCCGCCGAGGCGGCGCGTGCCGCCGACGGCGAGGTGATCCCGTTCGACGCCTACGAGGGCTCGGAGAACCGGCGCGGGTGGTTCACCCGCGAACCGCTCGGCGTCATCGTCGCCATCACCCCGTACAACGACGCGCTCAACCTCGTCGCCCACAAGATCGGCCCCGCGATCGCCGGCGGCAACTCCGTCATCCTGAAGCCGTCGCAGTTCACGCCGCTCACCGCGCAGCTCCTCGTCGACGTGCTCATCGACGCCGGCCTGCCCGACGAGATCGTCACCGTCGTGCACGGCGACCGCCACCTCGCGCAGGCGCTGATCGGCATCCGCGACGTGCGCATGGTGTCGTTCACCGGAGGATTCACGACGGGTGAGGCCATCGCCCGCGGCGCGGGGCTCAAGAAGCTCGCGATGGAGCTGGGCGGCAACGCCCCGGTGCTGGTCTTCGCGGATGCCGACATCGATGCGGCTGTCGACGCGTGCGTCTCCGGTGCCTTCTGGGCCGCCGGACAGAACTGCGTCGGCGCTCAGCGCATCCTCATCGAGCGCAGCGTGTACGCGGGATTCCGCGACCGCTTCGTCGCCAGGACCTCGGCACTGCGCGTGGGCGATCCCGCCGATCCCCGCACCGACGTCGGAGCGATGATCTCGGCCGACTCGGCCGCGCGCGTCGAACGAGTGGTCGACGATGCCGTGAGCGCCGGCGCCCGCATCCTCACCGGACACCGCCGGGAGGGCTCGCTGTACTGGCCGACCGTGGTGGAGAACGTCGCGCTGAGCGGTGAGCTGTGGCGGGAGGAGGCTTTCGCACCCGTCGTCGCCCTGACCGCGTTCGACACCGAGGAGGAGGCGATCGCGCAGGCCAACGACGTCGAATACGCCTTGCACGCGGCGGCATTCACGTCGGACCTCGGTCGCGCACTGCGTGTGGCCGAGCGCCTTGAAGCCGGCGGCGTCATGATCAACGACTCATCCGACTACCGTGTCGACAGCATGCCGTTCGGCGGCGCGAAGTACGGGAGCATGGGGCGCGAGGGCGTCCGGTTCGCGTTCGAGGAGATGACCCAGCCGAAGGTCGTCTGCATCAGCACCTGAGGACTCCCCTGGCGCGCGTCATCGGCGATCGACGACGCGCGTCAGGGAGACCGAGGTCACGGTGTTCGCCACGCCCGGCAATGCGGCGATGAACTCCCAGACCTCGCCGACCCGATCCATCGAATCCGCCTCGATGGTCACCAGCAGGTCGAAGTCCCCGCTGAGGATGTCGCACGTGCGGACCTCGGGGATCTGCGAGATCTCGGCGATCACCGAGCCACCGCGCATCCGATCGACGCGATAGACCATCACGATCGCCACCACGCCCTTCGAGGCGCTCCGCCCGCGGACCACGGTGTAGCCCGCAATCGTGCCCTGGCGCTCCATGCGCTCGATCCGCTGCTTCACCGCATTGCGGGAGAGGTGAACCTTGGCCGCGAGCGCGACGAGTGGTGTCCGCGCATCGTCCGTCAGCTGCGCCAGGATCTGCCGATCGACCTCGTCGAGAGGAAGTCGCTCCATCACGTCTCCAATGTGCGTTATCGGCAATTGCTTGTGTCTATTATGCACGCTAAGCTGATGGGCATCCACTGTGCGGTGATCCGTCTTCGCCGCACGGATGCCAGCGGGAGGAGACATCATGAGCACACGTCCAGACCGAACGGACCCGTCGACGCTGTCCGACATGAGCATCGCGGTGCACCTGGGCAATCGTCTCGACTCGACCAAGGCACTCCGGACGCCGCTCGTGATGGCCAACTCATACGAGCTGCCCGACGACCCCAGCGAGATCAGCTGGTCCGCCACCGAGCCGGGCCTGTACACGCGGAACACCGGCGTGAACCAGGCGGCGCTCGAGCACAAGCTCGCCGCCCTCGACGGCGCCGAAGACGCGGTCGCGCTCGCGTCCGGTGTGGCCGCCCTGCACGCGGTCTTCTTCACGCACGTGCGTGTCGGCGACCACGTCGTCGTCAGCGATGTGACGTACGAAGCGACCTGGCGACTGTGGACAGAGCTCCTCCCCGGGCGCTACGGCATCGAGGCGACCTTCGTCGACATCGGCGACCTCGACGCCGTCCGCGCGGCGATGCGTCCGGAGACCAAGCTCGTCTGCATCGAGGCGATCGCCAACCCGACGACGAAGATCGCCGATGTCCGGGCGATCGCCGACATCGCGCACGCGGGCGGGGCGATCCTGATGGTCGATTCGACGTTCACGCCGCCGCCGTTCTACCGGCCCATCACCGATGGTGCGGATCTCGTCGTGCATTCGCTGACGAAGTACATCAACGGGCACGGCGACGCGATGGGCGGCTCTGTGGCCGGGCGGCGCGACCTCATCCAGCCGATCAAGGCGGATGCCATGGTCGATGTCGGGGGAATCATCTCCCCGTTCAACGCCTGGCAGATCAAGCGCGGCTCGGTGACACTGCCGTTGCGCCTGCAGCAGCACTTCCGCTCGGCGGAGCGGGTCGCACGGTACCTCGCCGACGACCCTCGCGTGGAGTACATCTACTACCCCGGGCTCCCCTCGCATCCGGAGCACGAGCTCGCCGCACGCCAGTTCGGCAGCCGTGGCTTCGGCGCGATGATCGCGTTCGCGGTCAAGGGCGACGCCGATCAGCAGAACCGGTTCGTCGCCAACCTGCGACTGATCACCTCGGGATTCTCACTGGGGCACGACGACTCGCTCATCGTGCACACCGGGACCGAGGGCGGCCGCGTCGCGACCTACCCCGAGCCGTTCCGCACGCACGGTCATCTCCGGCTATCCATCGGGCTGGAAGACGCGGATGACCTTCTCGAAGACCTTCGTGCCGCGCTCGACGCCACCTTCGCCGAGGCACGGCATCGACGCTCCTAGAGACCCGGACGTGCCGAGACAGCCGACAGCTGCATCTCCCCGATGAGGTTCGAGGCGAGTGCGCTTCTCGTCGTCGGGGCATCCAGATACTTGCCGACGAGATAGCCGAGCTTGCCCAGCGCGGCTTCCAGGGTCATATCGCCGCCGCTCAAGACTCCGGCGCGCGCCAGCGCAGACCCGACCGCGTATCGCGAGAGGTCGACGGAGCCGGTCTGGCACTGCGTGACAGCCACCACGATGGTTCCCTCTTCGATGGCCGCACCCAAGTCGTCGAGGATGCCGGGAGTGCTGACGGGTGCAGTTCCCGCGCCATAGCACTCGAGGATCAAGCCGTCAGGGTAACAAGCAAGAGCTGCCCGCACCTGCTCGGAGGCCATGCCCGGGAACACGCTCAGGACACCGACTTTCCGAGTCTCCGTGACCTCGGGCTCTGCGAAGTGATCGGCGATCGCGTCTGCCAGCGTCGAGTCGGCCACCGGCGCGAGAGCCCGAGGTGAGGCGAATCCTGATCTGCTTTCACTGGAGTATTTGCTCACACGTACCGCCGGATGCAGCTGGTTGTCGAATGCCACCCACGCACCGCCTGTGGTGGTGCCGGAAAGCGCGTCCAGCGCGTACTCGAAGTTCGACGGTGCGTCGCTGCCCGGGAAATGAAGCGGGAGCTGAGATCCCGTGAAGACGAGAGGAAGCCGAAGGTCAGCGAGCTCGAACGCCATCCTGGCCGCCGTGTACGCCAGCGTATCCGTGCCGTGGATGACGAGCACGCCCGTGTATCTCTCGTCACAGTCCGCGGACTCGAGCTTCAGACGGATCTCGGTCGCCCAGTCCACCATCGTCTGCTGGGTCGCTTCTGCACTGTCGATGACGCAGACCGACTTCATGAACGCCCAGCGAGTTCTTGTGCGGCGCTGAGCGTCATATCCGGCGACAAGACAGGCGATCTCCGCTCCGAGGTCATCCGTCACCTCCAACCCCGACCCCTGATCCCGCATGCCGAAGGTGCCGCCGGTGTACACGACGAGCAGGCGCCTCTCACTCACGAGACTCGTCACCGGCAGGCAGTTCGCTCGCGTCTCCCAGGTCGATCAAAGCGTCAGGGTTGATCCGATCGCGGATGACGAACCAGCCGATGACCAGCGCCACGACGATGAGCCCGAAGACTGCCAGCGTCAGCCTTCCGACGTTCGCATCCATCGCCATCAGCACCACGACCATGACGAGGAAGACGAGGGTCACGATATTCGTCACAGGTGCCAGCGGCAGGCGGAATGCGGGCCGTTCCACTTCTCCCCGCTTCGCCTTTCGCAGGAACAGCCAATGGCAGATCATGATCGACATCCACGTGCCGACGATGCCGATACCGGCCAGGTTGAGCACGATCTCGAACGCCCGTTCAGGTACGAAGAAGTTCAGAATCACCCCGGCGACGCCGATCGAGGCGGTGATGAGGATTCCTCCGTAGGGGACGCCGGCCTTGTTCAGTCGGTTCGCGAATCTCGGTCCCGTTCCGGCCATCGCCATGGAACGCAGTGTTCGTCCCGTCGCGTAGAGGCCGGCGTTGAGGCTCGACATCGCAGCCGTCAGCACGACGACGTTCATGATGTCGCCCGCGCCGGGGATGCCGATCGCGTTCATCACGGTGACGAACGGGCTCTCCCCTGCCGAGTAGGCCGTCCACGGCAGCAGCAGAGTGAACAGCACGACGGAGCCGGCGTAGAAGAGGATGATCCGCCACATGATGGAATTGACGGCTTTCGGGATCACGGCTCGAGGATTCTCCGACTCTCCGGCGGCCACTCCCACCAGTTCGGTCCCGCCGAATGCGAAGACGACCCCGAGCGCGATGATGAACATCGGCGCGATCCCCATCGGGAACAGCCCGCCGTTGTCCACGATCAGGGCGACGCCGGGCGTGTGCCCGTCGATCTCGGTTCCGGTGACGATGAGGAAGATGCCGATGATCCCGAAGAGGACGATCGCGCCCACTTTGATGAGGGCGAACCAGTACTCCATCTCGCCGAAGACCTTCACCGAGATGACGTTCATGGCGACGACGATCGCCAGGGCGATCAGCGCCAGCACCCACTGCGGGATCGCGACGAACATCGACCAGAAGTGCGCATACAGGGCGACGGCGGTGATGTCCGCGACCACGGTCGTCGACCAGTTCAGAAAGTACAGCCACCCGACGGTGTAGGCGCCCTTCTCCCCCATGAACTCCCGGGCATACGACACGAACGCGCCCGACGAGGGGCGGTACATGACGAGCTCGCCGAGGGCGCGCACGACGAAGAACGCGAACGCACCGCAGATGATGTACACGATCGCCAGCGATGGCCCCGCCAGCTCCATCCGGCCGCTCGCACCCAGGAAGAGCCCGGTACCGATCGAACCACCGATGGCGATCATGTGCATGTGCCGGCGCTTGAGGCCCTTGGCGTATCCGGCGTCACCGATGTCGACATGCTGCGACTTCGGGCTCTTGAGTTGTAGAACGTCTTCGTTCTCGGCCATGACGTGCCTTTCGATTCATGAGCAGATCGGTGCATCCACCTCATCGCGGATGCACCCGACCCACCAAGCGCATGCTGTCTGGCTGTCAGACAGGTTTGTTCGGATCAGTGTAGGACGGGCACGACGACGAGCACAAGCACGACGTCGGGTCCGTCGCTGCGAAGCGCCGGCGGAGACCCCTCCTGTGGCAGCCATATAGTTGTGGGATGAGTGCGCCAGGTGAGCCGACGAAGCCGGGCCTCGAGAGGATCAGCGCGACGGAGGCCGCATTCAGAGCGCTCACCGCGATGATCCGAGGCGACGAGTACGAAATCGGCGACCGCCTTCCCTCGGAGTTGGCTCTTGCAGGCGAATTCGGAGTCAGCCGTTCGGTCGTGCGCGAAGCGCTGCACGCATGCGCGACGCTGGGTCTCACCGAGACCCGCACCGGAAGCGGCACCTTCGTCGTCAGGAAGAATCCGTCGTCTCAGCTCGTCTTCGGCGAGTTCAGCGCCCAGGATCTCATCGAGGCGCGGCAGCACATCGAGGTGCCTACCGCCGGCTATGCGGCCGAACGGCATACTCCGGCGCAACTGGCGAACCTGCGTCGGATTCTCGCTGCGCTCGACACCGCAAAGGACCTCCAGGCGTGGGTGGCGTTGGACGGCGAACTGCATGTGGCGATCGCGGAAGCGAGCCGGAACCCCGTGCTCATCTCCGTGGTGACGTCGACTCGCGAGGCGCTCGACATTCAATCCGAGTTCTTGAACGTCACTCAAGCGCGGCAACAGGCATCGAACATCGAGCACGCCCAGATCGTGGAGGCGATCGCATCGGGCTCCGCCGTGAAGGCCCGAGAAGCGATGGCCGATCATGTCGGCCAGGTCGCGCTGGCCGTGCAGAAAGTCGCCGCCGCCTCCTACTGACTCAGAAGGTGAGCGCGGAGCATCCGCTCGCGTGAAGACAATGCAAGAAGGGCCCCGCGATGCGGGGCCCTTCTTCTGTGCTGTGGCGAGTGAGGGATTCGAACCCCCGAAGGCTGAGCCGTCTGATTTACAGTCAGATCCCTTTGGCCGCTAGGGTAACTCGCCAATGCGCACCCGTCCGACTTGAACAGCCAACCGGGGGCACGAAGAATAAGCATACCTGCCATCGGCGACCGCATGAAATCGAAGCGTCAGCTTCCGTAGACGCCGCGTTCCGCCTCGGCCAGCGACTCAGGAGTTCGCAGCAGGCCGCCCTCGGCGCGGCATGTCGCCGCCGCGATGTCCATGGCTCGGCGCAGGAGAGCATCCCACTCCTCCACCGTGTCGGGAGTCGATTCGACCAGGCCGGCGGCGAGGGCGGCGAGAGTCGAATCCCCCGCTCCCACCGTGTCGACGATGGGGCCGGGGAGCACTGAGATCGGGGCGGCGACGGTGCCGGCATCCGTCTCGAGAACCGCGCCGTCCGCACCCGCCGTGGCGAGCACGGCGCCGACGCCCAGTTCTCTCAAACGCGCTCGGAGCGCGGCGAGATCGCCGTCGTACAGAAGACCGGCGTCATCCGCTCCGACCTTCACGATGTCGGCGCGCGCGGCGAGGCGCTCGAAGCCGCGCACGAACTCCGCACGGTCGCTCAGCATCCCGGCACGCGGGTTCGGATCGATCGCGAGGCGTGCTGCGCCGAGCGCATCGGCGAAGGCATCCACCTCAGCGGGCACATCGAAGGGGAAGCAGCTGATCGCAACCAGCCCCGCGTCCGCGATCGCCTGACGCGCCGCGTCCGAATAGCGGATGCTGCGCCGCTGCGCCGCCTCGTTGAAGACGTACTCCGGCTCGCCGCTCGCAGAACGCTGCACGACCGCCCGAGAGGATCCGTACGGTGCGGGGCTCGAGAGCAGGATCACGTCGTGATCGCGGAGATACTCGCGAATGTGGTCCCCGGCCTCATCGTCGCCGACCATGGCGATCAGGGTCGTCGGAACGCCGAGTCGGCGCAGACCGACCGCGACGTTCAGGGCGGCGCCGCCCACGAGTTCCCGCACGCCGGCGTGGTCGTGGATCTCATCGATCAGGGCGTCGCCGACGACGACGACACGTCCGGCGGAGGATGTCTCTGTGCTCACCCGCCGACACTACCGCGATGCGCTCTGTCCGCGGCGCTCGCGAGGCGATACGGTGTGGCCATGAATGCTCGACTCGTCGCCGGCTTCGCGGCCCTAGTGCTCACCATTGTTCTCGCGGGCTGCACGCCCGAATCTCCGGATGCGGGCACGCCGAGCGAGTCCGCGAGCCCGAGCAGCAGCGAGTCTCCGGACCCGGGCGAGACGAAGTCGCCGAGCTCGACGCCGAGCCCCACGCCGACGAGCGGGGTCGCGCTGCCGACCGATTGCCGGGCGATCCTCAGCGAAGGCGTGCTCGCCCAGCTGGAAGGTGTGCCGCTGAACGACGCCGCCTTCGGGCCCTCCGGCGTGCAGGACGACGGATCTCTGATCTGCGCGTGGGCTGACCCGCGCGCCGACACCACCAGGCTCGTCACCATCATCTCGGCGATGAGCCGGGGCCCCGCGCTCGACATGCTCAACGCCCTCGCGAACACCGAGGGCTTCTCCTGCTTCACGCCGGATGGCGGCACGCGTTGCGAGAAGACATGGCCGAACACGCAGTATCCGGTCACCGACGGACGCACGCTGTTCTGGCGCGACGACATCCTCATCGACACCCGGTTCTCGAACCTCGCGCCGAACGGCTACACCTCGAGCATCGTCGCCTACCTCTTCAAGTAGGCATCGGCCCGCGCCGCACACACGAAGAAGGCCCCGGGGCGAACCCCGGGGCCTTCGTCACTCAGTCACACCTCAGTTGTAAGTACCGGGGGTGATGTCGTCCGTCGAGAACGCGTCGAAGTCGACGTAGCCGAAGTCGCCGTCCGCGTACGCGCCGTCGGATGCGAAGATCCGGTTCGGGTAGCGCTCGCTCTTGGCTTCTTCCGTCGCCTCGACCGTGACGTTGCGGTACTTCGCAAGTCCCGTTCCGGCGGGGATGAGCTTTCCGATGATGACGTTCTCCTTGAGACCGACCAGCGGGTCGCGCTTGCCCTCCATGGCGGCCTGCGTGAGCACGCGGGTCGTCTCCTGGAAGGAGGCGGCCGACAGCCACGACTCGGTCGCGAGCGACGCCTTCGTGATACCCATCAGCTCCGGACGACCCGACGCCGGGCGCTTGCCCTCGGCCACGGCCTCGCGGTTGATCGCCTGGTAGCGCTTGAGGTCGACCATCTCACCCGGCAGCAGGGTCGTGTCGGCGTGATCGACGACGGTGACCTTGCGGAGCATCTGGCGGACGATGACCTCGATGTGCTTGTCGTGGATCGGCACACCCTGCGAGCGGTACACGCCCTGCACGCCGCCGACGAGGTAACGCTGAACCTCGCGGGCGCCCATGACACGCATGACCTCCTTGGGGTCGAGCGTTCCGACCAGGATCGGCTGACCGACGGTGACGTGCTGGCCGTCCTCGACGAGAAGCGTCGCACGCTTCAGCACCGGGTAGATCACTGCCTCGTCGCCGTTGTCGGGCGTGAGGATGACCTTCTTGGCCTTGTCGGTTTCGTCGATCGTGATGCGGCCATCGGCCTCGGCGATCGGCGATGCCGCCTTGGGGGTACGAGCCTCGAAGAGCTCCTGCACGCGGGGCAGACCCTGCGTGATGTCATCCGCCGATGCCGAACCACCCGTGTGGAAGGTACGCATCGTCAGCTGGGTACCGGGCTCACCGATCGACTGGGCCGCGATGATGCCGACGGCCTCGCCGATGTCGACGGTCTTGCCGGTCGCGAGCGAACGGCCGTAGCACTGCGCGCAGACACCGACGGCGGAGTCGCAGGTCAGCACGGAGCGGACCTTGATGCTCTCCACGCCGAGTCCGACGAGCTTGTCGATGAGCACGTCACCCACGTCGTCATGCGCAGAGGCGAGGATCTCGCCCTTGCTGTCGACGACGTCGGAGGCCAGGGTACGAGCGAACACCGAGTTCTCGACGTTCGCGTCGCGCACCAGCTCGCCCTGCGAGTTCGGAGCGGCGATCGGGAGCTCGAGGCCCTTCGACGTGCCGCAGTCCTCTTCGCGGATGATGACGTCCTGCGAGACATCCACCAGACGACGGGTCAGGTAACCCGAGTCGGCGGTACGCAGAGCGGTGTCGGCAAGGCCCTTACGGGTACCGTGCGTCGCGATGAAGTACTCGGCCACCGACAGCCCCTCGCGGTACGAGGAGATGATCGGGCGAGGGATGATCTCACCCTTCGGGTTGTTGACGAGTCCGCGCATACCGGCGATGTTCCGGATCTGCAGCCAGTTACCACGAGCACCGGAGGTCACCATGCGGTTGATGGTGTTGTCCTCGGGGAAGTGGGCCTTCATCGCGACCTGAACCTCGTCCGTCGCCTCGGTCCAGATCTTGATGAGCTCCTGACGGCGCTCCGAGTCGGTCGTGAGGCCCTTCTCGTACTGGGACTGGACCTTCGCCGCGAGCTTCTCGTAGCGACCGACGATCTCGCCCTTGTTCGGCGGGGTGAGGATGTCGCTCAGGGCGACGGTCACACCGGAGCGCGTGGCCCAGTAGAAACCGGCGTCCTTGATGCGGTCCAGCGTGGCAGCCGTCTCGGTCTTCGGGTACTCCTCGGCCAGCTTGTTGACGATCTGCGACAGCTTGCCCTTGTCTGCCTGCTCGCGGACGAACGGGTAGCCCTTCGGGAGGGTGTCGTTGAAGATCGCCTGACCCAGCGACGCGTCGACGAGTCCGTGACGCTCGTATCCCTCGGGCGCTTCGCCCTCAAGGAAGGTCAGACCGTGGATGCGGATGCGCACCTTGGCCTGCAGGTCGAGGGTGCCCTCGTCCTTCGCCAGGATCGCCTCGGAGACCGAGCCGAACGCACGGCCCTCACCGGCAGCGCCGGCCTTGACCGTGGTCAGGTGGTGCAGACCGATGATCATGTCCTGCGAAGGCAGGGTGACCGGACGGCCGTCCGACGGCTTGAGGATGTTGTTCGAGGCGAGCATCAGCACGCGGGCCTCGGCCTGAGCCTCGACCGACAGCGGCAGGTGCACAGCCATCTGGTCACCGTCGAAGTCGGCGTTGAACGCCGCGCAGACGAGCGGGTGCAGCTGGATGGCCTTGCCCTCGACGAGCTGCGGCTCGAACGCCTGGATGCCGAGACGGTGCAGCGTGGGCGCACGGTTGAGCAGCACCGGACGCTCGCGGATGATCTCCTCGAGCACGTCCCAGACCTCGGGACGGGTGCGCTCGACCGCACGCTTGGCGGCCTTGATGTTCTGCGAGTGACCGAGGTCGATCAGACGCTTGATCACGAACGGCTTGAAGAGCTCCAGAGCCATCTGCTTGGGCAGACCGCACTGGTGCAGCTTCAGCTGCGGGCCGACGACGATGACCGAACGGCCGGAGTAGTCGACGCGCTTGCCGAGCAGGTTCTGACGGAAACGACCCTGCTTGCCCTTGAGCATGTCGCTGAGCGACTTCAGGGCGCGGTTTCCGGTACCGGTGACGGGGCGACCACGGCGACCGTTGTCGAACAGTGCGTCGACGGCCTCCTGCAGCATCCGCTTCTCGTTGTTGACGATGATCTCGGGAGCACCGAGGTCGATCAGACGACGAAGACGGTTGTTGCGGTTGATCACGCGGCGGTACAGGTCGTTGAGGTCGGAGGTCGCGAAGCGGCCACCGTCGAGCTGCACCATCGGACGCAGCTCCGGCGGGATCACCGGGACGACGTCGAGCACCATGGCGGCCGGGCTCATGCCGGTCTCCAGGAACGAGTTGACGACCTTCAGGCGCTTGATCGCGCGGATCTTGCGCTGACCCTTGCCCTCGGAGATCTGCAGGTGCAGGTTCTCGGCTTCGGCCTTCAGGTCGAATGCCGCAAGGCGACGCTGGATCGACTCGGCGCCCATGTAGGCCTCGAAGTACTGACCGAAGCGGTCCTGCAGCTCGTGGAAGACGTCGTCCTCCGGACGGAGCGCACCGACCTCGAGCGTGCGGAAGTCCTCCCACACGCGCTCGAGCTTGGCGATCTGTTCGTCGGCACCCTTGCGGATGAGCGACATCTCCTTCTCGGCGGCGTCCTTGACCTTCTTCTTGGCGTCGGCCTTGGCACCCTCGGCCTCGAGAGCTCCGAGCTCCTCCTCCAGGCGAGCCAGGCGCTCCGCGATCTTCGCGTCGCGACGGTCGCCGAGCGTCTTCAGCTCGAGACGGATGTTGTTCTCCTGCGTGCCCAGATCACGGTGACGAGCATCCTCGTCGACCGAGATGACCATGTACGCGGCGAAGTAGATGACCTTCTCGAGGTCCTTCGGCGCCATGTCGAGCAGGTAGCCGAGACGCGAGGGGACACCCTTGAAGTACCAGATGTGGGTGACCGGGGCGGCGAGCTCGATGTGGCCCATGCGCTCACGACGGACGGAGCTCTTGGTGACCTCCACGCCGCAGCGCTCGCAGACGATGCCCTTGAAGCGGACGCGCTTGTACTTTCCGCAGGCGCACTCCCAGTCGCGGGAGGGCCCGAAGATCTGCTCACCGAAGAGGCCGTCCTTCTCCGGCTTCAGTGTGCGGTAGTTGATGGTCTCAGGCTTCTTGACCTCGCCGTACGACCACGCACGGATGTGGTCGGCAGTGGCCAGGCCGATGCGAAGCTCATCGAAAGTGTTTGACTCGAGCACTAGTTCTCCTGTGTCGGAATTCTTTTTGAGAAGTCTGGCTTCGGCGGCTCAGGGACTCAGGTCCCTGAGCCGCCGAAGGATTAGATCTCGTCG
>NZ_PGGU01000025.1:179634-231115 GCF_002872075.1 Microbacterium aurantiacum
CCTCGTCGTCGGTGTCGCGGAGGTTGACGAGCGTGCCGTCGGCCGAGAGGACCTCGACGTTCAGGCAGAGCGACTGCATCTCCTTCATGAGCACCTTGAACGACTCCGGGATGCCGGGCTCCTGGATGTTCTCGCCCTTGACGATCGCCTCGTAGACCTTGACGCGGCCGAGGATGTCGTCGGACTTGATCGTGAGGAGCTCCTGCAGCGCGTAAGCGGCACCGTAGGCCTCGAGGGCCCACACTTCCATCTCACCGAAGCGCTGGCCACCGAACTGCGCCTTACCACCGAGCGGCTGCTGGGTGATCATCGAGTACGGACCCGTCGAACGCGCGTGGATCTTGTCGTCGACCAGGTGGTGGAGCTTCAGGATGTACATGTAGCCCACCGAGATCGGCGCCGGGAACGGCTCGCCGGAACGGCCGTCGAACAGCTGCGTCTTGCCGGTCGAGTCGACCAGGCGCACACCGTCGCGCGTCTTCAGCGTCATGTCGAGGAGACCTGCGATCTCCTCCTCGCTCGCACCGTCGAACACCGGGGTCGCGACCTTGGTGCCCGGGGCCGCCTCGAAGGCGTCCTTCGGCAGCTTGGTCGCCCACTCCGGGTTGCCCTCGACCTTCCAGCCCTGCTTGGCGATCCACCCGAGGTGGGTCTCCAGCACCTGGCCGAAGTTCATTCGACCGGGGATGCCGAGCGGGTTCAGGACGATGTCGACCGGAGTTCCGTCCGCGAGGAACGGCATGTCCTCGATCGGGAGGATCTTCGCGATGACGCCCTTGTTGCCGTGACGGCCGGCGAGCTTGTCGCCCTCGGTGATCTTGCGCTTCTGGGCGATGTAGACCACGACGCGACGGTTGACACCCGAGCCGAGCTCGTCGTCGCCGTCTTCGGCGTTGAACTCCTTGACGGCGATGATCGTGCCCTGCTCGCCGTGCGGAACCTTCAGCGACGTGTCGCGAACCTCGCGGCTCTTCTCGTTGAAGATCGCGCGCAGCAGGCGCTCCTCGGCCGAAAGCTCGGTCTCGCCCTTCGGCGTGACCTTGCCGACGAGGATGTCGCCGGGGCGGACCTCGGCGCCGATGCGGATGATGCCGCGCTCGTCGAGATCCTTCAGGAGCTCCGGGCTGACGTTGGGGAGGTCACGGGTGATCTCCTCCTTGCCGAGCTTCGTATCGCGGGCGTCCACCTCGTACTCCTCGATGTGGATCGAGGAGAGGGTGTCGTCCTTGACGAGGTCCTGGCTGAGGATGATCGCATCCTCGAAGTTGTAGCCTTCCCACGTCATGAACGCGACGAGGAGGTTCTTACCGAGCGCCAGCTCGCCGTTCTCGGTGGCGGGTCCGTCGGCGATGACCTCGCCGACCTCGACACGCTCACCTGCGGAGACGACGACCTTCTGGTTGTACGACGTGCCCTGGTTGGAGCGGTCGAACTTGCGCAGGTAGTACTCCTTGGTACCGCCCTCGTCGAGCATGAGGACGACGCGGTCTGCGGAGACCTCGGTGACGACACCGGCCTTCTCGGCGGTGATCACGTCACCCGCGTCGATGGCGGTGTAGCCCTCCATACCGGTTCCGACGAGCGGCGAGTCGCTGCGCAGCAGCGGCACGGCCTGACGCTGCATGTTCGCGCCCATGAGCGCGCGCTGTGCATCGTCGTGCTCGAGGAACGGCACCAGCGAAGTCGCGACCGACACCATCTGGCGCGGCGAGACGTCCATGTAGCCGACCTCTTCCGGGTGGAACAGGTCGACCTCGCCGCCGGGACGGCGGGCGAGGACGCGGTCCTCGCGGAAATGCCCGTCCTTCTTCAGCGGAGCGTTGGCCTGAGCGACGATGAAGTCGCTCTCCTCGGATGCCGTGAGGTAGTCGATCTCGTCGGTGACCTGACCGTCGACGACGCGACGGTACGGGGTCTCGATGAAGCCGAAGGAGTTGATGCGCGCGAACGTCGCGAGCGCACCGATCAGGCCGATGTTCGGGCCTTCCGGGGTCTCGATCGGGCACATGCGGCCGTAGTGGGACGGGTGGACGTCACGGACCTCGACACCTGCGCGGTCACGGCTCAGGCCACCGGGGCCGAGGGCGGACAGGCGGCGCTTGTTGGTCAGACCCGCGAGCGGGTTGTTCTGGTCCATGAACTGCGACAGCTGCGACGTTCCGAAGAACTCCTTGATCGCGGCGACGACGGGTCGCACGTTGATCAGGGTCTGCGGGGTGATCGCTTCGATGTCCTGCGTGGTCATGCGCTCGCGGACGACGCGCTCCATGCGGGACAGACCAGTGCGGACCTGGTTCTGGATCAGCTCGCCGACCGCGCGGATGCGACGGTTGCCGAAGTTGTCGATGTCGTCGGTGGCGAGACGGATCTCGGCCTTCTTACCGGCGCGGATCCCCTCGAACGTCTCGACACCCGCGTGGATGCGCACGAGGTACTTGATCGTCTCGACGATGTCCTGGACCGTCAGAACCGAGGCGGAGAGCGGTGCTTCCAGGCCGAGCTTCTGGTTGATCTTGTAACGACCGACCTTCGCGAGGTCGTAGCGCTTCGGGTTGAAGTAGAAGTTGTCCAGCAGAGCACGGGCAGCCTCGGCGGCGACCTGCTCGCCCGGACGGAGCTTGCGGTAGATGTCGCGGAGGGCATCTTCCTTCGTGACGATGGTGTCCTTGGCCAGGGTCTCCTCGATGGAGGGGAAGCCGGCGAACTCGACGAGGATCTCCTCGCTGGTCATGCCCAGCGCCTTGAGGAACACCGTGACCGACTGCTTGCGCTTGCGGTCGATGCGCACGCCGACCTGGTCGCGCTTGTCGATCTCGAACTCGAGCCATGCACCACGGCTCGGGATGACGCGAGCGGAGACGATGTCCTTGTCGGACGTCTTGTCGGGAGTCTTGTCGAAGTAGACACCCGGCGAACGCACGAGCTGCGAGACGACGACGCGCTCGGAGCCGTTGATGATGAACGTTCCCTTGCCGGTCTGCAGCGGGAAGTCGCCCATGAAGACCGTCTGGGTCTTGATCTCACCCGTGAGGTGGTTCATGAACTCGGCCTCGACGTACAGCGGAGCGGCGTAGGTCTTGCCACGCTCCTTGCACTCCTCGATCGAGTACTTCTCCGGCTCGAGGTACGGGTTCGTGAACGACAGCTGCATCGTCTCGCCGAGGTCCTCGATCGGAGAGATCTCCTCGAAGATCTCGCCGAGACCCGAGATCTCGTTGACGTCGTTGCGGCCGGCCTTCTTGGCCTCGGCCACCCGGGCCTTCCAGTCGTCGTTCCCGACGAGCCAACCGAAGGATTCGGTCTGCAGAGCCAGAAGGTCTGGGACCGTCAGGGTGTCGGAGATCTTGGCGAACGAAAGACGGGAAGCTCCGCGTCCGTTCTTGGTGGTGGTGGATGTGGATGCGTTGCGAGCAGCAGCCAAGGGAATAACCTCCGTGAGCCCCGCAGGGCTTCTGATTCCTTTGTCGTCAGGTGGGGTTGTGCGCTCGAATGCTCAACGGCTGCCGACCACCATATGAGGGCAGGGAGAAGCGAGCGCAACTACCAACTATACGTGCGAATCCACGACATGGCAAGTTCAATCCTTGACCAATTACGGATGCTGCGGTAAAAGCATCCGCATCCACCACTCTTGCCGGACTACTCCTCGTGCGCGACGTTGCCGCGGCACTCCATACCGGGGCTCGGAACCATCCCCTTCATGTCGGCCCGCACGTACATCCCGTAGGACTGGACGTGCCCGCCGGTGACGGCGTCATCGTCGAGGAACGGGAACGGATTCATCTCCTCGTCGTCCGGGAGATCGCGCCCGGAGTAGTGGCAGGCGGAGTGCGCCCCGTCACCGCCGCGGACGTCATCGCCCTGTCCGTTGTATTCGCCGGCCATCGCGGCGCCCCCGCTTCCGAGCACCAGGCCCAGCGCGAGCGCGCACCCCAACATCATCTTCTTCTTCATGGTCTTCCCTAACCCCAGAGGAAACACCGGGTCGTCGCCCACGGCGACTCGGGCGCGACGACTTCGTCGCACGTGAGTGAAGGTAGTCCTCTCCCCCGGTGCGCACAAGACCATCCGGAGCGGGGTGTCAGGAGGCGATGTTCAGCTCGTTGCCGGGGATGGATGCCAGAAGTCGGCGCGTGTACGGGTCACGGGGGTTCGTGAAGATCTCCTCGGACGATGCCGCCTCCACCAGCGCGCCGTCCTTCATCACGCACACGTAATCGCTGATCAGCCGCACGACCGCGAGATCGTGGGAGATGAACAGGTACGACAGGCCGTACTCCGACTGCAGGTCGCGCAGGAGCTTGAGCACCTGATCCTGCACGAGCACGTCCAGCGCCGAGACCGGCTCATCGCACACGATCAGCTCGGGAGACAGCGCCAGCGCCCTCGCGATCGCGACGCGCTGACGCTGACCGCCGGACAGCTCGGACGGGTATCGGCGCAGCATCGACTGCGGCAGCGCGACGTCGTCGAGAAGCTGACGCACGCGCTTGCGGCGATCGGCGCCGCTCCCCCGCTTGTAGAAGTCGAGGGGTTCGCCGATCAGCCGCTCGATCGTGAACATCGGGTTCAGGCTCGAGTAGGGGTCCTGGAAGATCGGCTGCACCTTCTGCCGGAAGTTCTTCGATTCGGCCTTGTTCAACGAGGAGATGTCCTGACCCTCGAAACGGATCAGTCCGCTGGTCGGCTGGATGAGCTTGAGCAGCATCCGCGCCGTGGTCGTCTTCCCCGACCCAGACTCCCCGACGATCGCGACCGTCTCACCGCGGGGAATCGCGAGGGACACGTCGTTCACGGCGACGAAGTCCTCGTTGCGTCCGCGCACCGGGTACACCTTGGTCAGGTTCTCGATCTCGACGATGTTGTCGGCCGGCTCTGCCTCGACCGCGACATCGGCGTCGGCGCGCTCTTCGACCTTGAACGCCTCCGGGCGCAGGCGCGCGGCGGCGACGGACGGCGCGGCGGCGACCAGCGACTGCGTGTACGGGTGCTGCGGCGCCTCCAGGATCTGCCGCGCGGACCCCTGCTCGACGACCTTCCCGCGGTGCATGACGATGACGCGCTCCGCGCGCTCGGCCGCGAGACCGAGATCGTGGGTGATGAGCAGCACGGCGGTGCCGAGCTCGCGCGTCATCGCGCCGATCTGGTCGAGGATCGTCCGCTGCACGGTGACGTCCAGCGCACTCGTCGGCTCATCGGCGATGAGCAGGCGCGGCTTGCAGGCGAGCCCGATCGCGATCAGGGCGCGCTGGCGCATGCCGCCGGAGAACTCGTGCGGATACTGCTTGGCGCGCTCCGCCGGCTTGGGCAGGCCTGCCGCGGTCAGCGCCTCGACCACCTTCTCCTGCACGTTCTGGCGGTTCGCCAATCCGTGCGCGAGCAGCGTCTCGGCGACCTGGGTGCCGATCTTGGCCACCGGGTTGAGGTTCGACATCGGATCCTGCGGAACGAGTCCGATGTCGCGCCCGCGGATCATCCGCATCTCGTGCTCCGAGGCGTGCGAGATCTCACGTCCGTCGAGGCGGATGCTGCCGGCGGCGACCTTCCCCGAGCCGGCGAGCAGCCCGATGATCGCCATCGCCGTGGTGGACTTGCCCGAGCCCGACTCGCCGACGATCGCCACGGTCTCGCCGGCGGCGATCTCGAGGTCGACGCCCTCGACGGCATGCACGACGCCGTCCATGGTCGCGAAGTCCACGGCGAGACCCTGCACGGACAGCAGCGGTGCGCCTGACATCTGATTCTCCTTCGCGGCGCTCATCGCGCCCTCGTCCTCGGGTCCATGGCCTCGCGCAACGCCTCACCGAACAGCGTGAAGCCGAGCGCGGTGATCGCGATGCAGATGCCGGGGAGGAACGCCAGCTGAGGGGCGATCGCCAGCTCCGACTGCGCGTACGTCAGCATCCGCCCCCACTCGGCGGTTTCGGGGCGACCGCCGCCGAGGCCGAGGAAGGACAGTGCAGCGGCGTCGATGACCGCGGTCGCAAGGGTCAGAGTCCCCTGCACGATCACCGGACCGATGGCGTTCGGCAGCACGTGCGACATCGTGATCTGCCCGCGCCCGAGACCGAGGGTCTGGGCGGAGAGAACGTAGTCGGCTGAGCGCTGCTGCAGCATCGACGCACGCAGCAGTCGCGCGAAGATCGGCACGCTGGACGCCCCGATCGCGATCATCACCGCGAACGGGGTCTGCCCGAGGATCGCGGCGATGGACACCGCCAGCAGCAGGTTCGGCACCGAGAGGATGATGTCGACGAAACGCATGATCAGCGTGTCGACCCAGCCCCCGAAGGTGCCGGCGAGCAGCCCGAGCAGCATGCCGCCGGTGAGACCGATCGCCGTCGAGATCACCCCGACGAGGAGCGACGCCTGCGCGCCCCAGATGAGCTTGGAGAGCACGTCACCGCCGAAGCGGTCGAGTCCCAACGGGAACTGCGCCAGCTCGCCGGGACCCGGAATGTGCGTCGGCGTGATGAATTTCGCGCCGGGGAGCGCTGTCTCCGGATAGGGCGCCAGCAGTGGCGCGAGGCCCGCGACCAGCAGGAACAGCAGCACGATCGCGGCGCCCACCCATGCCGTGGGATTGCGGCGGAGCCTGCGGAAGGCATCACGCCAGAAGCCACCGGGGCCGTCCTTGAGTCCGGCCTGGGCGATCGCGACGGTGTCGACGATCTCGCCGCCCTGGGCGGGAGGGAGTGCGACGCTCATGAGGCGGACCCCTTTCGAGCGGTCTTCGCCGCTGTAGGAAGGAACATCACTGCACCCTCACTCTCGGATCGATGAAGCTGTAGGAGACGTCGACGGCGAGGTTGATCAGCGCGTAGGCGATCGCGATGAAGATGATGAATCCCTGCAGGACGGGGAAGTCCCTCGAGAAGATCGCTCCGGCGAGGAACGACCCGATCCCGGGGAACGCGAACACCGTCTCGGTGAGCACAGCCCCCGAGATGAGCAGGCCGGTCTGCAGGCCGATCGTCGTGATCACCGGCAGCATGGCGTTGCGCAGGATGAACCGGTCGCGCAGCGTCGAGTTCGCGACGCCCTTGGCGCGGCCGGTGCGCACGTAGTCGGCGTTCTGCACCTCGAGCACACTGGCTCGGGTGATGCGCACGATGATCGCCAGCGGGATCGTGCCGAGTGCGAGCGCCGGCAGGATGAGGTGCACGATCGCATCCCATGACGCGTCGAACTCGCCCGTGATGATGCCGTCCCACACGTAGAAGCCGGTCGGATGCGTGGCGTCGATCCGCGCATCCTGTCTGCCGTCGGAGGGCAGCCAGCCCAGCTGCACCGCGAAGATGTACTTCAGGATGAAGGCCAGGAAGAACACCGGGATGGTGATGCCGATCAGGCTGAGCACTACCGAGGCGTGGTCGGTGAGCTTCCCGTGGCGGCGCGCCGCGAAGTAGCCGAGCGGGATGCCGACGCCGATCGCGAAGATCAGCGCCATCACGCTCAATTCGATGGTCGCCGGGAATCGGCGCAAGAACTCGTCGACGACGGGACGGGAAGTGACGATCGACGAGCCGAAGTCACCCTGGATGAGTCGTCCCATCCAGATGAAGTACTGCTCGAGGAGCGGTCGGTTGAAGCCGTAGAGCTCGTTGATCCGCTCGATCGCCTCGGGGGTGGCCTTCTCGCCGAGAAGGGCGACGGCCGGGCCGCCGGGGAGGGCGCGGACCCAGGCGAACAGGAGGATGCTCAAGCCGATGAGCGTGGGGATGAGAAGCAGCAGTCGCCTGCCGATGGTGCGCAGCACGGAGGTCTCCGTCGATCGGGTGGGATGCCGGATTCCGGTCCCCGCGCAGAGCGGGAACCGGAATCCGGCAACTCAGTCGGTCAGGCTTACTCGGTGAGGACGATGTCCGTGAAGACCTCGTCGTTCACCGGGCTGGCCGGGTAGCTCTTCACACGCGCGTCGAACGCGAGCGTCGGAGCCGGGTGCGCGATCGGCACACCGGGGATGAACTGCGCGACGTCCTCGTTGATCTCCTCGTACAGAGGGGTCTGCTCCTCGAGGCTGGAGACGCCGCGTGCCTCGGTGAGCTTCTGGAACAGCTCCGGGTTGTCGAAGCCCCACTCCGAGGACTTCTGGCCGAAGAAGACGCCGACGAAGTTGTCGGTGTCGTTGTAGTCGCCGGTCCAGCCGAGGAGGTGGATGCCGTGGTCGGAACCGGCCGTGATCTTCTCGAGGTAGTCCGGGTTCCAGGCATCCGTCACCGGGTTGACCTTCACGCCGACCTCGGCGAGCTGCGAGGACAGCACGGTGTAGATCTGCTCGGGGTCCGGCATGTACGGACGCGAGACGTTGACCGGGTAGTTGAAGGTCAGCGTCAGCGGGTTGTCGGCCGTGAAGCCGGCTTCCTCGAGCAGCGCCTTCGCCTTCTCCGGGTCGTACTCGTAGGTGGTGACGTCCTTGTTGTAGCCGTTGACGACCGGCGGCACGAACTGGGTCGCCTTCTCGGTGCCCTCCGGGAGCACCTGCTTGATCAGCGCGTCCTTGTCGACGGCGTACGAGAGCGCCTGGCGGACACGGATGTCCTGCAGCTCCGGAACGACCTGGTTGAAGGCGAGGTACAGGACCGTGAACGGCGGGCGGGAGACCATCGTGAAACCGTCGTCCTCGAGGGCCTTGCTGTCGGCGGGGCCGACGAGGTCGTAGCCGTCGATGTCGCCGGCCTCGAGCGCCTGGCGGCGAGCGGTCGGGTCATCGATCGTGCGGAAGATGATCTTCTCGATCTGGCCCTTGTCGCCCCAGTAGTCGCCGTACGAGCTCAGTTCCACCTGCTCGCCCGGAGCCCACTCGTCGAACTTGAACGGACCGGTGCCGACGGGGTGAGCGGTGGCGTACTCAGAGAGCTCCGGTGCCTCGGCGGTCCCGCCGACCTCGTCAGCGGAGAACTCCTGCAGCGCCGAGGGGCTCTGCATCGAGAACGCGGGAAGCGAGAGCGACGGGATGAAGCCGGCGAAAGGCTTGTTGAGCTCGATCGTCACCTTGTTGTCGCCGTCCGGGGTGCACGACTTGTAAACGGCGTTGGCCGGGTCGGACGCGTACCCGTGGAAGAGCTTGTTGTAGTAGTACCCTAGCGCCTCGCTGGCGGCGAGTCCGGTCCAGTTGAACCAGCGGTCGAAGTTGAAGCAGACGGCCTCGGCGTTGAACGGGGTGCCGTCGTGGAAAGTCACACCCTCCTTCAGCGTGAACGTGTGAGACATGCCGTCTTCGGCCGACTCCCACTCCTCGGCGAGCAGCGGCGCCGGGTCTGCGGTGCCGGGCTCGGTGCCGACCAGTCCCTCGAACATCTGACGCGAGACGCGGAAGGTCTCACCGTCCTGTGCGAAGGCGGGATCGAGGCTGGCCGGATCCGACGAGGCCGCGAACACGAACGTGCTGTCGACGTCCTCCGCTGCTTCATCACCGCCGCCTTCGCGATCGCTGGCGACGCAACCGGCCAGGACGAGCGCTGCGAGCGCAGTGCCGGCAACGGCGAGGACTCCTCGCCGACGCATGGGTGTGTGGTGCATGGTGGTGACCTTCCCTATGTGGGCGCTTCTATGCGCGTGCCCGAAGCGTCTTCGCATCGGGCACGGTGATTCTCCGACGCTACCCAGCGATCATCCAGTTACCAAGTGCAAACAGGTTGCAATCCGGTATCGACCGGCGAACCGACCACCCGAGCCGCCCGCTCGCGCGTCGAACGCGGGCCGGCTCGCCCCCGATCACGGCCGGTAGGCTCACGGCATGGTCCGCAGGGAGAAAGCCGCCGATCGCGCCACGGTCGCCCAGCACGCGCACCTTCCGACGCCGGGCCCGCTGTTCGGCGCTCTGAAGCTCGTCGGCGTCGCGCTCGGAGTGATCCTGGTCTCTGCGATCGCCGTTTCCGCGTTCGTCGTCTCGGACCTCCTCGGGCGTGTCGGAGAGGACGCCGTCGTGCTCGAGGGGGCTCCGGACGTCGCGCCGCCGGCCCTCGGCGCCTACCCCGGCGACCAGGCCTTCAGCATCCTCGTCGTCGGCACCGATGAGTGCGGGGAACGATCGACCGCGCTGCTCGGCGCACGTTGCGAGGAAGCGGATGAGGGAACCCGCAACGACGTGAACCTGCTCGTGCACGTCTCGGCCGCGCCGCGGAATGTGACCGTGGTCTCGCTGCCGCGCGACCTCATGGTTCCGGTGCCGGACTGCACCCGTGCGGACGGCTCCGTGGCCGCATCGATGTCGAAGGCGCCGCTGAACTCGGTGTTCGACCACGCCGGCCTCTCCTGCGTGGCCATGACGGTCAGCGACCTCGCCGGCATCCCGATCGTGTACGCCGCGAAGATCAGCTTCGACGGCGTGATGGCCGTGACCGAGGCGATCGGCGGTGTCGAAGTCTGCATCGCCGGCGACGGCATCCGTGACGAACAGGCGGGTATCGATCTGCCTCCGGGCACTCACACGATCTCGGGACCCGACGCACTGGCGTTCATCCGCACGCGCCACGGAGTCGGCGACGAGAGCGACCTCGCGCGCATCTCGAATCAGCAGCAGTACATGTCGCGGCTGGCGAAGAAGGTGCTGAGCACCGAGACGCTCACCGACGTGCCCAAGGTGCTGCGCCTGGCGAACGCGATCGCGGAGAACATCGTCCCCAGCGTGGAACTGCGGGATCCGTTGCGGCTCGCGCAACTCGGCCTCGCCCTGAACGACGTGCCCTTCAGCGACTTCGTGTTCGTGCAGTATCCGAACCTCGACGACCCCGACAATCCCGGCATCAAGGTCGTCCCGAATCGGGATGCCGCCGACGCCCTCTGGGCTGCGGTGAAGTCCGGGCAGCCGCTGCAGCTCACCGGCGACGTCGAGACGAACGACGGCGTCGAACTCGTCGCTCCGGCGCCTCCGACTGAGCCGGTGCCGACGTCGTCGGCGGTACCGGTGGAGCGGGCAACGCTGCCGCCCGACATCTCCGGGCAGACCCTCGAACAGGAGACCTGCTCGGTCGGCAACCTCAGGTGATCGCGGGTCAGTCCCCGTCCCAGCCGCGCACGCGATGCACGATGGCCGTCTTCGGATACGAGCCGGCCGGCGGGGCCACTTCGAAGAGGTCGACGAGAAGGAACAACGGATAGTCCGGAGCCTGCGGGATGCGGCGGATGACGACCCCCTCGCATCCGATGACGGTCTCACCACGACCCCAGATCACCGTCCAGGTGTGGGGCCTCGACGCGTCGAAGGGGAGCCGGATCTCGGCCATGTCGGTCACGAGACGCGGGTCGGAATGCGCCTTCACACCGGACCGCGCCACCGTGCCGAGCGAGCCGACGGCCTCCGCGTCGATCTCGAACACGCAGATCTCGCCCGCGGCATCCGCTCGCTCGTGCTCGGTTCCCACGAGCCAGGCCGCCAGCATGCAACCCGCGTCACGGCTGGCGCTCACCTTGATCTCGACGCGGCCGGAAAAGGGAGCCCAGAGCAGCCGTGTGGGCGTGGGCGTGCGCACCACCAGTCCGTCGGGGCGGTGACGATGGGTTCCGCTCCCTGAGCCCATCGGCCCGGAATGGACACCGGTCTGCAGATTCGACACGCGCAGCGGGGCATCCTCCGGTCTCCAGTCCGGCTGATCGGCGTCGATTCGCAGCCGCAGCCCGTCGCCTCTCGTGTCGAACCGCGCCGCCGACCGGTCGGGTGTGGTCCAGTGCGGAAGGTAGTGCGCGACCCAGAGATCCGGATCGGGCCCGTCGGCGAAATCGTCGTCGATGTCGGGGCGACGGGTCGGGGCAGCGGGGAGGGCGTCGTTCACGCGGGTAACAGTATCCGCCACCGCCGACGCCGGATGCCGGCGCATCACCGCCGCCGCGACGCGGCGCGTAGTCTCATCTCATGGGCAGGATGCGATCGAAGGACACCGAGCATCCTGAGGTCCGTCTCGACCACGGCGGCATCGCCCGGGTCATCCCGTCCGAGTTCACCACCGGGTTCGAGCTCATCGTCGACGGCACCCCGCAGTCGCACGTCGACCTCGATGACCCGACGCATCTGCACTTCGAGTACATCGTGCGGATGGGCGCCGTCATCGATCAGCTCACCTCACCGGGCGCCGCGCTCACGGCCGTGCATCTCGGCGCGGGCGCCCTGACGATCCCCCGGTACATCGATGCGACGCGACCGGGCTCGCGCCAGCAGGTCGTCGAACTCGAGGCGCCGCTCGCGCAGCTCGTCCGCGAGCATCTGCCGTTGCCGAAGGGGGCTGCGATCCGCATCCGCATCGGCGACGCCCGCGAGGGAGTGCACCGGCTGCCGCCGGCGCTGACCGGCAGCTGCGACCTCGTCGTCTCCGACGTGTACTCCGGAGCGCAGACTCCGGCCCATCTGACCAGCATCGAGTTCTATCGCGAGCTGTCGACGCTCCTCGCCCCCGGTGGCGTGCTGCTCGTCAACGTCGCCGACGGCCCGGGGCTCGCCTTCGCCCGCAGGCAGGTGGCGACGATCGCCGACGTCCTGCCCGAGGTCGGGATCCTCGCCGACACGCAGGTGCTCAAGGGACGCCGCTTCGGAAACCTCGTCGTCGCCGCATCCGCCACTCCCCTGCCCACCGAGTGGCTGCCGCGGATCCTCGCCGCCGGCCCTCACCCGGCCAAGCTCGCGCAGGGTGCCGAGGTGAAGGCATTCGTGCAGGGCGCTCGGATCGTCACGGATGCGGATGCCGTGGCATCCCCCCGCCCCGACGCATCGCTGTTCCTGCGCTGAGTGCTTCGGCTGGCCTGCTTCGCTGGGAACGGTTCCGCGCGTTTGCGGTGCGCCGCCGCTGAGGTGTCACTTGCGGTCGGATCGCGCTCAATATTCCGACCAGGGATGCCACCTGAACCTCTGGACGGACCTGGTCGGGGACACCGAGGTGGCACCTGAACGATCGGCGCGTGCGGCGCCGGCCTGATTCGAGTCGGATGCCGCGCCTCGGGGCGTGCCGCCCCCGGCCCGCCCGGATCGACAGGCAGACTGGAATGGGGACGCACACCGGAGGGAAGTGAAATGAGTTTGATCCAGGGATACGACCGAGAGACGCTGCGTGAGCTGGTCGATCTCGACGCCTGCGCTGAGCGACTCGCGGAGATCGAGGCGCAGCGGAGCCTTCCGGCACTTCTGGAACGGGTCTGGCTGCTGAAGGTGCTGGGCCGGTTGGACGAGTCTCTGGCCCTGGCCGACGAGGCCGTGCGCCAGGCGCGCATGGCGGGCACTCGCAAGGACGTGCTGCGTGCGCGGGTCCTCCACGCGACGATCCTGCAGTACCGCGGGGCGCATGCCGCCGCAGAGCAGGAGCTCGCCACCTGCGCCGCCGAGGCAGAGGGGCAGCGCTGGCTGTCGATCGCCGCCTTCGCCCACCAGCACCACGGCAAGAACGCGTACGACGCGGGCGATTACGACACCGCCAGAGAGAGCCTGAAGCGTTCGCTGTTCCTGCGGCGGGAGTCGGGTGCCGACGACAGCGAACTGGAGACGGCGCTGCTCGCCATCGAGGCGGCTGAGCGTCACCGGCCTGCTCAGCTCGTCGGCTGAGGTGCCGATCGCCCCGAGTGTCGGCGGCATGGCTTAGCCTGAGCGCATGGCCGATCTTGACCGTGTGCGCATCTGGGGCGAGGCGCTGATCAGGGTTCACCTCGACGACTCCTGGTCGTTCGGGTTCGACCACGCCAAGCGTCGCGCCGGGCAGTGCGACTACAGCCGCAACCGGATCACGGTTTCCCGGTATCTGGCTGCACGGTTCGAGGACGACGAGATCCACCAGGTCCTGTTGCACGAGGTCGCCCATGCCCTCGCCGGGCACGCCGCCGCGCACGGGCCCGCGTGGAAGCGCGTGGCCAGGGACCTCGGCTATGTCGGCGGCACCACCCATCACGGCGAGACCGCGGTCGAGCTCGCCCCCTGGGTCGGGCGCTGCCCCGAGGGGCACGTGACCTACCGGCACCGCCGTCCGAGCCGGGCCACGTCATGCGCACGCTGCTCGCGCACCTTCGACGCGCGCTTCCTGTTCGACTGGACAAGGCGCGAGATCACGTCTGACACCCGCCTGGCCGCGCAGATGCCGCGCTGAGTGCTCAGGCGTCCTCGGTCTCGCGCCGCCGTGTCCTTCGCGCGCTGCGCGCAGATGAGCCGCGCGAACGGGTCCCGGCCGCGCGAGCGTCAGGCCGGCTGATCGGCCTCGGATGCCTCGATGCGGCGACGGCGCAGCAGCGCCGTCAGGGCGCGCCAGCCGACCAGGAAGACGCCGAGCGTCAACGTTGCGACGATGATGAAGGGCGCCTCCGCGGTGTCACCGCTGACGACGCGGAGCAGCATCCCTCCGGCGACGGTGACGATCCAGACGACCGCGCCCCACGCCAGCGACCACGGCCGCCGGGGTCGTCCTGGCAGGAGTGCGGCGAGCGCGTGCCCGACGAGGAGCGCCACCAGGAACGGCCAGGCGGTGAGGAGGAACCCGGCCGGATCCTCGGAGTGCGACGCGCGGCCGACGGCGGCGAAGATGAGCACCAGTACGGCGTCGAGGATCAGAGCGGGAAGGTACCTCATGCCTCGACCCTACGGCTCGGGCGCGATTTCCCGGTCAGGCGCTCGGGTCGTCGCCGAGTGCACGGGTTGTCGCCGTACACATCGCCGAGTACACGGGTTGCTGCCGAGAGTACGGGTCGCCTGCGCAGGAAAGCCGTGCACTCGGCACGAAGCCGTGCACTCAGCACGTAGCAGGACGTCGCAGTCGGCGCCACTGGTCGCGCTAGGCGAAACGCGTGAAGCGTCCGTCCACGAGGGCGGGCACAAGATCGGTCGCGTCGAGCTGGGCGGCCTGCTCAGCCGTGGAGGGCACGAGTCCGGATGCCTCGATGCGGGCAGTCGCCGGGATGCCGCCGGCGATCTCTCTGCCCGAACCGCTCGCGCCGAGCAGATGCCGCAGAGCGCCGCGCAGAGCCCGGAAACCCTCGGCGGCGACCGCCGCCTCCGGTGAGGTGTGGTCGATGCCGAGATCGGTCAGCGCGGTGATGATCGCGCCGGCGCCGAGATGGTCTTCGACGGCGAAGCGCATCAGTCCTGCAGCATCCAGCTCCCCGGCCGCGATGACGGCGACCGAGGTCCGCTCCCCTGTTCTCTCCTGCACGGTCTGCACTGCACGGCCGACGGCTGCGGCGTTGCGAATCCCCCCGACGAGCACCGTCGGGGCCGAAGCTGCGGCGGAGGCCGCGGCGGTGACGGCGGCGCCGTTCCGCGACCACTGCACCGCATCCGCCAGCACGACCTCGACGCCGGATGCCACCGCATCCACCACCGTCGAGGAGAACCGCAGCACGTCGACGACCACGACGATATCCGCCGGGGCGAGGCGTTCGAGACCCGCGACGCCCCACTCGAGGCGGACCTGATACGTGGACTGGTCGAACGGCGAAGGCATCCGTCCAGCCTATTCGTCGGCAGCGGCGCTGCTCAGTGCCGGGTCGCGTCACAGAAGTCGCGGGTTGCCGGGCTGTACACCCACAACCCAGGTGACGCCGCCCGGCGCCGCGTCACAGAAGCTGCGAGGTCGCCGCGGCGACACCCGCACCTTCTGTGACATCCTCCGACGAGAAGGCCCGCCCTCAATCCGCGGCGAGCGCCTCCACCGGCGCGACGCGGGTCGCGAGCCGCGTCGGCGTCGCGGCTGCCACGAGCGTGAGCAGCGCGGTCGCGAGCACGATGATGGCGACCGGCAGCCACGGCACCTGGGGAGCGACGAGTCCGGCGGGAGTCATCTCCGGCAGCGTGGGGACGGACCCGAGCAGCGACTGCGCGGCGATCCATCCGTAGGCGATGCCGAGCACGAGGCCGGTGAGGGTGGCCGCGACCGTGATGTGCGTCGCCTCGAGGAGCACCATCGCGCGCACCTGGCCGTTGGACAGGCCGATCGAACGCAGCAGCCCCAGCTCACGGCGCCGCTGCACGACACCGATCGTGAGCAGGTTGACCAGCCCGACGGCGGCGATCACGGCGGAGATCGCCACGAGCACCATCATGATCGCGGCGAACGCGTCCATCGGCGCGAAGAACTCCTCGTGGACCTCACCGGTCACCTGGCTCATCATCATCCGCTTGGCGGATTCCATGGCGACGGCGAACATCGTCACCAGCGTCACGCCCATCACGACGCCGATCGCCATCCGCGAGGAGCGTTCCGGGTAGCGCAGCGCGTTCTCGGCAGCGAGCCGCGCGGTCGCGCTGGATCCGAGCATCCGCCCGACCAGACGCAGCACGGGTGGCATGAACAGCACCGCCCCGAGCACGAGGCCGGTGAAGGAGAGGAGTCCGCCGAGGAAGGCGACGACAACTCCGAGAGGCGTGATGAGCCCGATCAGCACGCCGGCGGCGAGCAGCGCAGTGCCGGAGATGAGCAGCACCCACGCTCCGACATGCCTGCCGGGGCGGCCGGCGACATCGTCGTGCGTGCGCTCGACCGATCCGCCCAGCGCCTGCAGCGGCGTCACGGACAGAACCCGCCGCGATCCGGCCCAGGCAGCCGCCCAGGTGGTGAGGGCGACGCCGACCGCGGGAAGCACGATCAGAGGCTGGAGCACCGAGAACCCGCTCGGCGCGTTGTCGAGCAGCTGAACACCGACCTGCACTCCGACGAGCGCGAGCACGAGTCCGCCGAGGAGACCCACCACGGCGCCGATCACGCCGACGACGAATCCCTGCCGGCCGACCTCGCCCCGTTGCGAACGGGCGGTCGCCCCGATCAGCCGCATCAGGGCGATCTGGCGGGTGCGGCCGGCGATGATCGTGGAGAAGGTGTTGGCCGTGACGACCGCAGCGACGTACATCGCGACCGCGGTGAGCAGGAACGACAGCATGCCGACGACGAACGCGAGCGTGCCGCTGTCGCCGATGTAGGGATCGGCCTGGAGCACGGCGCCGATGTACGCGGTGACGTCGACGAGCACGACGCCGAAACCCGCGGACAGAGCGGCGACGAGGATGCTGGCGCCCATGCCGCGGTCGCGCAGCCAGCCGAGCCCGGCGGTGCGCGAGACACGCTCCGGAATGGCCACGGAGGTGGCGGTCATGCCGCCACCTCGGCGGCGAGCATGTACGCCGAGATCTCCTCGGCGCTCTGACGCGGGTGGTCGGCCACGATCCGGCCGTCGCCGAGGAACAGCACCCGGTCGGCGTGGCTGGCGGCGATCGCGTCATGCGTGACCATCGCGATCGACTGGCCGTGCTCACGACTGGCGGTCGCGAGCAGCCGCAGCACCTCGCGTCCGGTCTTCGAGTCGAGGTTTCCTGTCGGCTCGTCCGCGAAGACGAGGTCGGGCGCCGTGGCCAGCGCCCTGGCGATCGCGACGCGCTGCTGCTGCCCGCCGGAGAGCTGGTGCGGGCGGTGTCGCAGCCGCGATCCGAGGCCGAGCGTCTCGATGAGGCCGTCGATCCGGGCGCGCTCGATGGCGCTCGGGCGGCGTCCGTCGAGCTCGAAGGGCAGCATGATGTTGCCCAGCGCGTCGAGGGTCGGAACCAGGTTGAACGCCTGGAAGATGAACCCGACGCGGCGGCGACGCAGGATGGTCAGGTCGAGATCGGCGAGGCCGGTGATCTCGGTGTCGCCGATCCACGCCCGTCCCTCGGTGGGGTTGTCCAGGCCCGCCATGATGTGCATGAGAGTGGACTTGCCGGAGCCGGATGGCCCCATGATCGCGGTGAACTGGCCGCGACGGATGCCGACGCTCACGTCGTCGAGCGCGCGCACGGTGCTCTCGCCCGTGCCGTAGGTCTTCTTCAGGTGCTGGACGCGGGCGGCGAGTCCCAGGTCGGTGGTCGTGATCTCCATGCCTACGACGGTACGGAGAGCGGATGCCGCCCTGCGTCGCCCGTGCGGAGCATCCGCGTACATCGGAAGGATGATTCCGCTCGGGCCGCTATTCTCAGCAGCGGGGACCCACCGACCACCCCGAGGACGAAAGGATCCTGCCGTGCCTGTTGTCGTCCTGATCGGCTTCGCCGCCGTCGTGCTGTGGTCGCTGGTGTCGCATCGGTTCGAACGGTGGGGCGTCGCCGGCCCCGCCGGCCTCCTCGTGCTCGGCGCGATCGCCGTGATCTGGGACGTCGACGCCTTCGCGACGGCGATCGACGCGCCGCCGACCGAGAAGATCGTCGAGGTGATCCTCGCCATCCTGCTCTTCGTCGACGCGATCGAGGTCAAGGGCGGTCTCTTCGGCAACGAGGGAAGGGTGACGCTCCGGCTCGTGCTCATCGCACTGCCGCTGTCGCTGGTGCTCGGGGCCTCGGCCGCCTGGCTCCTGGTCCCCGAGACGGCGCCGTTCCTCATGATCGTGATCGCCTGCGTCATCCTTCCCACCGATTTCGCGCCGGCAGCCGAGATCCTTCGCGTGCGCCACCTCCCCGACCGCGTTCGGCAGATCCTCAACGTCGAGAGCGGGTACAACGACGGGATCGTCTCGCCGTTGTTCGCGATGGCGCTGCCGCTCGCGACGATCTGGGCCGAGATCATGAACAAGGCGGGGAAGGACATCTCGGACGCCGAGCTCGACAAGCGTGCGGATCAGGTGGGGGTTGCCATCGAGGGCGCTGTGCCGGCGACCCTGATCGCCGTCCTTCTCGGCGTGGTCCTGGGCTTCGTCTGCGGTGCCCTGGTGCGACTGTGCCGCCGCCATCAGCTCGTCTCCGATGCCGGCGTGCGCGGTGTGATGCTCCTGATCCCGCTGATCGCCTACGGGATCGCGACGCTCCCCGCGCTCGGCGCCAACGGCTTCGTCGCCGCGTTCGTCGCCGGCATCGCGTACCGGATGGCGCGGACGCGCGGCGAGGAGGAGCGCGCTGTCTCACACGAAGAGCTCGTGCTCGTCGAGGAGACCGGCACGCTCGCGGCGAACTTCGTCTGGTTCATCCTCGGCGGAGCCGCGCTGCTCGCGTTCACGGCCGGAGTGGGCTGGGACGTCGTCCTGCTGGCGGCTCTCGCACTGACCGTGCTGCGGATCGTGCCGGTGTACCTGTCGCTGATGGGCAGTTCGGTCGCGCCGCGCGAGCGGTTGCTCATCGGCGCACTGGGGCCGCGCGGCACGGCGTCGATCGTGTTCGGGCTGCTCGCCTACAACGCACTGCCCGACGTGCAGGGGGAGCTCGTTCTCGTGGTGATGGTCGTCACCGTCGTCGGAAGCATCGTGCTGCATGGAGTCGCCGCGCCCCTGCTTCTTCGCCGGATGGGGTCGGCGGGACGCGCGTTGAGGTCATGAACCTCCGCCGACGTCGTCACCCCCTTCGCAACACAGCGTGCCGGATGACACACTGACCTCATGCCCCACGACGGACTCGACCCCCGCCAGACCCGACGCATGCCAGAGGCGCTCGACGAGTTCCAGCGCGCCGAGGGCCACCCCCATTTCCGGGTCGATGTGGAGCGCATCCGCTTCTCCCCCTTCTACTCCCGGCTCTCCGCCGTCACCCAGGTGATCTCGCAGACCGGCGCGGGGCTCGCCGTGCACAACAGGCTCACGCATTCGATCAAGGTCGCGGCCGTGGCACGGGCGATCGCGACGCACCTGTCGACGCGCACCGACGAGGCGAGCCGGATCGTCGCCGAGCTCGGTGGCGCGCATCCGGTCGTGGTCCAGGCCGCGGCCGCAGCGCACGACCTCGGCCATCCCCCCTTCGGGCACCTGGGCGAGCACACCCTCGATCGCCTGGCGCGCACCCGGTTCGGCCTGGCCGAGGGATTCGAGGGGAACGCGCAGACCTACCGCATCCTCACTCGCCTCGACGAGCACGATCGTCCGGGCGTCGGGCTCAACCTCACCGCGGCGGTGCGCGCCGCCGTGCTGAAGTACCCCTGGCGACGCGGCCTGGGCGGAATCCGCCGCGGCGGCGCGAGCAAGTTCAGCTACTACGCGGTCGACGAGCAGGACGCGCGTCAGGCCCTCGCCGCCTATCCACTGATCGCGGAGGGACAGCAGACGGCCGAGTGCTCCATCATGGACATCTCCGATGACATCGCCTATTCGCTGCACGACCTCGACGACTTCTATCGCGCCGGCCTGCTGACTCCCGCGACGCTGTCCACCGAGTTCCGGGCCTGGCACCGCGACCTCGCCCGGCTCCGCGATGTCGATCACGAGTTCCTCGCCGCCGACACCAGGACTCCGGGGCACTCGCTGGAGCTGCTCTGGCGCCGACTGCGCAGCAAGGACGGCTGGATCGCCGACGCGGATGCCTTCGGCGAAGCCGTGGCGAAGGTCGGCGCCGAGGTGATCGACGGGCTCCTCGCCGAACCGTTCGATGGATCCCTCTCCAGCGAACGGTCCCTCGCACGGTTCACGACGTCATGGATCGCACGCCTGCAGTCGTCGATCGAAGTGCACCGGAACCCTGACGCCCGCTCGGGGCACGTCAGCCTGAACCGGCAGGCCTGGCACGAGGTCGCCGTGCTCAAGTTCCTGCACGAGCGGTTCATCCTCGAACGCCCGGACCTCACCGTCTACCAGCGGGGCCAGGCCAGCGTCCTGGAACGGCTCGTCAGCGGGTTCGCGGCCTGGCTCGACGATCCCCTCGACGCGCGCCGCGCCCCACGCCGCCTGCTCGATCTCGTGCAGCTCGCCGCCGACGACTATCGCCGGTTGCGGAACGATGCTCCGGACCTGGTCGAGACGCACACCGCCGGGGAACTCCAGGCGCTCGCCCGTGGCCGGGGCATCATCGACTACGTCGCCTCGCTCACAGACGCCCAGGCCGTGTCGCTCGACGCGATGCTGGCGGGCCGGACCGAGCGGCTGTGGGATGCCGGTCAGGGGCTGTGACGCCCCCGGCCGGAGACCGGCCGCTCAGTTCAGCCCGTGCTCGAAGGCGAACACCACCAGCTGCACCCGGTCTCGCAGGGCGAGCTTGGTGAGGATCCTGCTGATGTGCGTCTTCACCGTCGCCTCGCTGAGGAACTCGCGTCCGGCGATCTCGGCGTTCGACAGGCCTCGAGCGGCGAGGGCGAAGATCTCCCGTTCCCGCTCGGTGAGGTCGGCGTACTGAGGCGGCACCGGTTTCGGCGCCGCGGCGAAATGCTGGAACAGATCCCGGGTGGCGGATGCGGCGATCACCGACGACCCGGAGTGCACCGTGCGGATCGCGGCCAGCAGGAACTCCGGGTCTGCATCCTTCAGCAGGAAGCCGCTCGCCCCCTGACGGATCGCGCGCGCGGCCGCCTCATCGAGGTCGAACGTCGTGAGCATCACGATGCGCGGCGGATCGGGCTGAGAGAGGATCTCGGCGGTCGCGGTGAGACCGTCCATCACCGGCATCCGGATGTCCATCAGCACGACGTCCGGCCGGCTCGCCCTGACCACCTCGATCGCCTCGCGGCCGTCGCCGGCTTCGCCCACGACGTCGAGGTCGGGCTGCGAGGCGACCAGCATGCGGATGCCGGCGCGGAACAGCGCCTGGTCATCGACGAGAACGACCCTGATCACGATGCATCTCCGATCGGAAGCGTCGCGCGGACGACGAACTGGGCGCCCTGATGCTCGGCCTGCAGGTTACCGCCGATGAGCTGGGCGCGTTCGCGCATGCCGATGATGCCGTGACCGCCCTGGCCCGCCGGCCGGTCGCCGGTGACGGTGTTGCGCACCTGGATGTCCACCCGATCCGGCAGCCAGGCGAGATGCACGTCGACTGCCCCGTCGCCATGGCGGATCGCGTTGGTGAGCGCCTCCTGCAGGATGCGGTAGACCGCGAGCTGGATCGCCGCCGGCGGCTCACCCGGCGGCATCGGATCCACGGTGACGCGGGGTTCCACCCCCGCCTGCCGCACCTGGGCGAGCAGCACCTCCAGGTCGGCGAGAGTCGGCTGCGGACCGTCGCCCTGCCGGTGGCGGAGCTGGGTGAGGAGCATCCGGACATCGGAGAGCGCCCCGCGCGCCGTCTGAGCGATCGTGCCCAGGGCCTCCTGCGCCAGCTCGGGGCGCACAGCGGCCGCGTAGCGCGCGCCGTCTGCCTGGGCGATCACGACCGCGAGGGAATGCGCGACGATGTCGTGCATGTCACGGGCGATGCGCACCCGTTCCTGTTCTTCCGCGGCGACCGCCTCGGCGCGCAGCTGTGCTTCGCGAGTGCGGCGCCCCTTCACGACGATCCGCCACAGGAGCCCTCCGCCCCACGACATCGCGAGCGACAGCAGCACCACGGCGGCGACGAGACTTCCGAACGCGAGCGCTCGCACGGGGTAGCTGCTGTCGACGACGAACGAGTCCTGCTGGACGAGCGCGACGTAGAGCCCGGCGATGACGCCGCCGACGAGTGCCGAGGCACCGCCCAGCCACAGCACCCGGCGGCTGCCCCAGGCCGACGTGGCGAAGAGCACCATCAGAACGGCGAGGTTCACGGGCGACGGCCACATGCCTCCGGCCATCTGCAGGAGCGCCCCGACCCACGCAGCCGCGAGGGCCAGCGGAGGAGACAGCCGTGCGATCGCCGCGGCACCCCACATGATGAGGGCGACGACGATATGGTGCGCCGTCTCCAACCCCGCGTCCGCGATCCACACGCTCGGCGATGTCGCGAGGATGACGAAGCTCAACGGCAGCGTGAACAGCAGCCCGATGAGCGCCCCGACGATGTCGAGGACGAGCTGGTGGGGCTGGAGCGGGCGGATCACTCCCCTACGCTACGTGGCGCGTGGACCGCTCCGCATCCGCCTCGAGATGTATCCTCCGGCGGCGACGAAACGTCAGGCCCGGCAGAGGATCTCGCCGTGCGGCACGAGATACCAGCCGTCCTCGGCATCCGACCAGCGCTTCCAGGCATCGCTGATCGCCTGCAGGTCGGCCGATGTCGCGAGCTCTTCGCGCAGCAGCTGCCGAGCGAGCGCGGATTCGAGGATGCGGTCGGCCCACATGCCGCCCCACCAGGCGCGCTCGTCCGGGGTCGCGTAGCACCAGGTGGATGCCGTCGCGGTGACCTCGTCGAATCCGGCGGCACGCGCCCAGGACAGCAGGCGGCGTCCGGCATCCGGTTCCCCGCCGTTCGCGCGGGCCGCGGCCTGGTACAGCTGCAGCCAGCGGTCGAGCTCCGGGAGCAGCGGGAACCAGATGAACCCCGCGTAGTCGGCGTCGCGCGCCGCGACGATGCCGCCGGGCGCCGCGACGCGCCTCATCTCTCGCAGCGCCTGCACCGGGTCGGCGACGTGCTGGAGCACCTGATGCGCATGCACGACGTCGAAGCTGTCGTCGGCGAAGCTCAGCGCGTGCACGTCCTCGACCGAGAAGGCGACGTTGCTCAGGCCGCGGCTCGCGACCAGGTCGCGCGACAGCGAGAGCGCTGCCTCATCGATCTCGGTGGCCGTGACGTGGCCGACCGCGCCGGCGAAGTCCGCCGTGATCGTGCCGGGGCCGGCACCCACGTCCAGAAGCCGTGTCGAGGCGTCGAGGTGCGGGCGGAGGTACGCGGCCGAGTTCGCGATGTTCCTGGTGTTGTGCGAGCGGAGAACGGATTCGTGATGTCCGTGCGTGTAGGAGGCCATGCGTTTCAGCATGGCAGGAGTGCGACCGGTCGGTGCGCGGGGTCAGTGCAGGTCGGCCGCCGCGCGGCGGATGCTCTCGCGATCCGGCTTGCCCGACGGCAGGGTCGCCAGCTCGTCCACGAGGATCAGCCGGGCGGGTCTGGCGTGCTTTCCGAGCTCAGCGGCCACGGCATCCCTGGCGTGGGCGAGCTGCTCGGATTCGCTGCGGCGGAGCACCTCGCCTCGCTCGGCGACGATGACCGACGCCTCACCCCATCGTGCGTCGTCGACACCGACGACGACGGCCTGGTGCAGGCCGGGAACCTGCCGGACGACGCGCTCGACCCGGTCCAGTGAGATGTTGACGCCGCCCGAGACGATGACGTTGTCGGCTCTGCCGTGCACGCGTACGACACCGCCGTCGACGAGCCCCAGGTCGCCGGTGCGGTACCAGCGGATGCCGTGCGCGTCACGCACGAACATCCGAGAGGTCAGGGCGTCGTCGCCGACGTACCCGTCGGCGAGCATCGGCCCGGCCAGCTGGAGTTCGCCGTCGACGGTGCGCACGGCGACGGTGTCGAGCGGGGCACCGTCATAGACGCATCCGCCGCTCGTCTCCGTCGATCCGTAGGTGCGCACCAGGCGAGCCCCGAGATCCACCGCCCGCTCACGCATCGGCTCCGGCAGCGACTGCCCGCCGACGAGGATCGCCCGATACATCCGCAGCGCCGCCCGGACCCCCGGCTCATCGGCAGCATCCAGGAGCGTGGCGAGCTGCGCGGGGACGAGCGAGGTGAACAGCGTCTCGCTTCCGGTCCGCACCATCGACAGCGTCGCTTCGGCGAACGCGACGGGAGAGAACTTCCCCTCCACCACGGCCGGCTCCGTGTCCGCCAGAAGCGAGCGCACCAGGACCTGGAGACCAGCGACGTATCCGACCGGCAGCGCGAGCAGCCAGCGTCCGCTGCCGATCCGTGCCGCGGTGGCCTCCGCGCTCGCACGCAGCGCCTCGGCGCTCAGCGCGACGCGCTTGGGGATGCCGCTGGATCCGGACGTCGCGATGACCGCCGCCGTCCCGTCGGGGACCCGCTCCGGCGCGCCGGGCAGCATCCCGAACCCGAGGGCCGGGCCGCCGTCGAGGGCCAGGCGCAGCGCGTGCTGCACCAGCCGCGGATCATCCGCTTCAGTCGGGATCAACGCGGTCATCGGTGCTCCTCCGGCTCAGTAGTGCCAGGGGAAGGAGGACCAGTCCGGAGCGCGCTTCTCGAGGAACGAGTCGCGCCCCTCGACCGCCTCGTCGGTGCCGTAGGCGAGGCGCGTGGCCTCACCCGCGAAGACCTGCTGACCGACGAGCCCGTCATCGACGGCGTTGAATGCGAACTTCAGCATCCGGATCGCCGTGGGCGACTTGGTGAGCACGGTGCGCGCCATCTTCAGCGCCTCGCGTTCGAGTTCGGCGTGCGGAACGACCCGGTTCACGGCGCCGGCCTCATAGGCACGCTGCGCGGAGTACTCCTCGGCGAGGAAGAACACCTCGCGGGCGAACTTCTGCCCGGTCTGTCGGGCCATGTATGCGGAGCCGTATCCGGCGTCGAAGGAGCCGACGTCGGCATCCGTCTGCTTGAACCGCGCCTCCTCGGCGCTCGCGATGGTGAGATCGCAGACGACGTGCAGGGAGTGCCCACCGCCGGCGGCCCAACCGGGGACGACAGCGATGACGACCTTCGGCATGAAGCGGATGAGGCGCTGCACTTCGAGGATGTGCAGCCGGCCGGCCCTGGCGGGGTCGGCGACCGAGGTCTCGTCGTCGGAGTACTTGTAGCCGTCGCGGCCGCGGATGCGCTGGTCGCCCCCGGAGCAGAACGCCCAGCCGCCGTCCTTCGGACTCGGACCGTTGCCGGTGAGGAGGACGGCGCCGATCTTCGGATCCTGCCGTGCGATGTCGAGCGCCCGGTAGAGCTCGTCGACGGTGTGGGGGCGGAAGGCGTTGCGCACCTCGGGCCGGTTGAACGCGATGCGGGCGATGCCGCCGTCGTGCGTGACGTGCGCCGTGATGTCGGTGTACTCCTCGGCACCAGGCGCGAGCACCCATTCGGCGGGATCGAACAGGTCGGAGACGGATGCGGTGGCCACGGCATCCAGCCTATGCCCGGAGGAACACCCGAGCCACGATCGAAAGCGTTGACCACGCAAGTTTCGAGACGTAGATGATGCAAGTAGATGTCGCCCCCCATCGCAAATATATCGAAGGCAGGTTGCCTGGCTTCCCCTAGAAGATCAGTCGAGAACGACTATTGCACGCAAATAGTTTGCCGCGATACGATCAAGTTGCACATCGAGGATGAGGATATTTTCCATGACGGATCTATACAACTTGCCGAAGCCGGCCTTCGGCTCTGAACTGGTCACGCTGCTCTTCGAGATCGAGCGCCTCCGAGCCGACATCGGCACCGGAACCACCCCCGTCGATACGTATATCGAGCTTCATCAGCTCTTCGACACTGTGATGAGCGTCGTCTCCGCACGCATCGAGGGCAACCACACAACGGTCTTTCAGGCGATCGACGCGGTCGATGATGTGTCTGATGCGCCGTTCGATGAGCAACTCCGAGAAGTCGCGAACATCATCGACGCCGCGCGTTTCCTCGACGGACTGGATCCCCAGCAGCCACTCACCCACGCCCTCATCAGAGACCTTCATGCGCGAACCGTGCGTGGGCTGATCCGGGAAGGCGACCCGACCCCGGGCGCCTACCGACAGCAGGATGTCGCGATCACCGGTTCAGCGCACCGTCCGCCGACCTGGGTCACTGTGCACGCCGAGATGTCTGCGTTGCTCGACTTCGCAAACGCCGAGCGTCCTCTGCACGAGCAGATGATGCAGATCGCACTCGCCCACCACCGGTTCGTATGGGTGCACCCATTCCGCAACGGCAACGGGCGCGTATCCCGGCTTTTCACCTTTGCCATGCTGCGTAAGAGCATCTTTGCCACACGTGGCCACAGCGCCCTCAATCCGACTGCAGTGTTCGGAAACGACCGCGGCTCATACATCACCGCACTCGAGGCTGCGGATACGCTCGACGATGACGGAACGACCGAGTGGACAGTCTTCTTCGCACGCGGCATCCGGGATGACCTCGCGCGCCTGGTTCAACTCCAGAATCACTCCTATGTCATCGAAGTACTGGTGGGGCCCGCTCTCGCGCGCCTTGCGCGCGACGGCGTGATCGACACTACGGAGCAACGCGTCCTGCAGGTCGTTCTCGAGCGTGGCGTGGTCAAAGCAGGCGACCTTGAACGTGTCCTTCCTGGCAGCGCATCCCTGCGTTCCCGCGCCATCCGTGACCTTCTCGATCGAGGCCTGCTCCGCCATGCCGATGAGGGACCGCGGTTCTATCGGCTGGCACTGTCCCGCGGCCCCCTCGCGTCACGACTGATCCGACGCCTGGACGAAGTCGGAATGCTTCCGAAGATGCTCTCCGACGACTGACCGGGGAGCTCTCCGCAGACGCACCGTTCCCGGCGCAGGAGAGAGCCTGCCCCGGCGCCACCTTGTCACGGATGGGAATGTGGGGCAGGTCCAGCCCGAATCGCTTTCACGTACGGGTCGGGAATGGCGGCGATCCCGAGAACAGCAGCAAGAGCAGGACGTTGACGCCGGTGTCGGGGCCGTCCGGGAGTTCGGCCCAGAGCTGTGAAATCTGGATCGAGCAGCGACGCGTCGTGAAGAACTAGCCGTTGCCCATGAGTATGTCCGCCCAGAGCCAGTTCTCGTCGTAGTCCAGATCTCCCGGGCAATCGACGCTTTGGGCCTCGACTCTCCACTGCACTGGCATGTCGACGAAGGATGACATATCCGCTGGCAGCGGGACGGTCATGATCAGCTTGTCGCCGTCATCATCGAGAGTGGCATCTGCGATGATGTCGCCGCCGACCACACGGTCGCGAACCACGTACGAGATGGCTTGCTCTCATAGTCCACGTTCAAGAATGCGTATGCCCTGACAGGACCGACCTCGACGATGAGTCGGGCACCGGTGCCCATCGAGATCGAGTATGGCTCGCCGGTCTTGAGTGTGAATGGGCGCTCGAACTTGAACGCTACGATCAGGTTCTCTGCATCCGTAGTAAGAACTGCGGACTCGAACTGGCTGGGATTATCCGCGCTGGCCGTGACGCAAGTATTTGTCAGAGATTGAGCGGGGGTTCCCAACCGCTCCGGTTCCGGTTCACTCTCTTCGACGAGGTGCGCCTCAACTTCAGGTTCGTGCGCACACCCGGCAAGCACCATCGCAGCCATCAAGAGCCCCGCAGCAGCAGGCAGTCGCATGTCGATGACTCTAGCCGGAATCGAGCAACCATTCCGGGCGGTTCCCGTCTGCATCTCCCGGTCGAATGAGCGCCCTGCCTCTGTTTCGCGGCCGCGCTGAGGCTTTAGCGCATCACCTGAGGGTGACAGTCACGCCTTCAGCTTCGCACGCGCTCCCTAGAGTGTGGGCATAGCCATACTCGTGGATTCCATTCGCCCACCACCACGTTCCTTGAATCGGAGTCTCCTCGAAATACTCGTCGAGCGCGGTCCGGAGGGTGCCATCAGTCGTCTGTCGAATCTGATCAAGCCGCAAACGGAAGTCTGGGGAAGTTGCGGTCGCCTTGGGACGGCCGTCGCTCTTCGTGTTGCCCGGGGTCGCACCCCACTTTTCAACATCATCCCAAAGCGACTCCAGATCTGAGCACGCTGTCTCGTTGGCAGTCATTTCTGGAGTCGCGGAGGACTCTGGCCCACTCGGTTGCCCCGCACCTCCAGATCAGGCGCGACGCGCACGCACGGTCTTGATCCAGCCGTCCACCACGTCCCACAGAGGGAACACGACGAGGCAGAAGCCGGTGATGACCGTGAGAACGTCCATGGTGTCGCTCTCGACCCCGTTTCCGGTGAAGACGAAACTCAGGAACTCCGGGTTGATCAGCTCGCCGCGCACGAGCAGGATGAGCGACCAGACCGCGAAGGCGACAGCCAGCAGGGTGTTGATCACCGCGGCGCCGACGGTCCACCGCCGCTTTGCGTATACGGCGACCGACAGCAGAGCCTCGGCGACGATCAGCGCGATGAAGATGCTGATCCCCCACGGCCACAGTCCTGGGTTCAGCAGAGGGATGGGATCTCCGCCGGTCGGGAAGAATCCGATGAAGGCGTCCCAGAACACCGCCCCGACACCGATCGCGAGGAACACGAGTGACGCGATGGCGTCTGCGCGCCCGGCGCCGCTCGCCGCCGGCTCCGGCAACTGGTCGACGTCCCACTTCACGCCCGTGTCGGCACCGGTGCGTTCGAGAACGAAGAAGACCAACGTGACCCAGAAGCACACATGCACGATGACCGAGATGCCCACGCCGATCGCGGCTCCGATGATCTCACCGACCGATGCCCGGTCCAGAGCCTGCGCGAGCGCGACACCGCTCATCGCGCAGATGGGAACGATGACCAGCAGCAGCTTCAGCAACCGCCACCAGGTGAGGAAGTACTTCGGCCCGATCAGGTGCAGAGGCTGGTCCGCGTAGCCGGCGGCGAGGATGCCGGGGTCGCCGAGTTCGGTGAGGACGGCGCGCTCGGCATCCGTCCGCTCTTCGCCCTGCTCGACGCGCGCCTCGACGGCGTCGGAGATGGAAGCCTCCAGCTCGGCTCGGACGTCATCCTGCGCCGTCGGAGTCAGGCTCTTGACCGTGGCCGCGATGTATCGCTCGGTCAGTGTGGTCGTGGTCATCTCAGTTCTCCTCTGCGGTGAGAGAGGCGATCGCCGTGGTGAGCGACCGCCATTCGTCGGTGAGGGTGTCGGCGAGGCGCGCGCCGGCATCCGAAGTGCGGTAGAACTTGCGAGGCCGCGCCTCGTCGGTGTTCCACTCACTGGTGAGGTATTCCTGCTTCTCCAGGCGCCGGAGCAGCGGATACAGGGTGTTCGCGTCAGTGGCGAAGCCGCGGCGCTCGAGCTCTTCGAGCAGCCCGTAGCCGTATCCGGGAGTGCGCAGCAGCTGCAGACACGCGAGCACGATCGTGCCGCGCCGCAGTTCCTGCAGGTGCGTGTCGAGGATCTCGTTCATGTCGATCACATTACTGTGCGTCACACACTATTGTCAACGGCACATTTATGTAGGACCGGTGCGGCGCCTGCTGTTCGTTAGCGTGGTGCCATGACCCTCGAGATCAGCCGCATCGACCCCTTCGACGACGACGCCGTCGACAGTTGGTGGGACGCCTACGCCGTGGCCGAGCGTGCCGACCGAGGACCCGAGGCGCCGCTGTGGAGTCGTGAGGAGTCGCGCATGGAACTGCAGCAGAACTCCCGGGTGGTCGAACGTCGTGCGTTCCTTCTGCGGGCAGGCGGCACTGTGATCGGATCGTCGAGCCTCGCGCTTCCCCTCAAGGACAACACGCATGTCGCGCACCTCGCGGTCTGCGTGCGCCCGGAGCATCGACGCCGCGGCTTCGGCTCACAGGCCCTGGCGCTTCTCGAGGCCGAAGCGCTCTCCTCCGGCCGCACCACGGCGCAGTCGACGACGTCGTGGCCGTATGAGTTGGGCCCCTCGGGTGCCGGATCTCCCGGACGGGAGTTCGCCCGGCGGCACGGCTACGCGCTCGCGCTCGGCGACGTGCAGAGCCGCCTGCCGCTCCCCGTCGACCCCGCTGTGCTCGACACGCTCGCGGCTGACATCGCCGAGTCGATCGCGGAATACGACATCCGCAGCTGGGTCGGCCCCGTGCCGGACGACGTGGTCGAGGGATGGGCGGTCCTCGACGCCTCGATCGACACCGAGGCGCCGAGCGGCGATCTCGACATCGAGCCGGTGAAGCCCGACGTCAGCAGCATCCGCGAATCGGAGGAGCTCATCGCACGGCAGAATCGCACGTCGTTCGGCACCATCGCGCTCGCACCGGACGGCTCGGCGGCGGCGTACACGCAGCTGGTCGTCTCGGGCGACGACGGCAACGCCTACCAGTGGGGCACGCTGGTCCGTCGCGCGGACCGCGGTCAGCGGCTCGGCATCGCCGTGAAGCTGGCGAACCTGCGGATGCTGCAGCACGAGGTTCCGCAGACGCGAGCGGTCTACACATACAACGCCGATTCGAACGCGCACATGCTCGCGGTGAACACGCTTCTCGGCTTCCGGCCGAGCGAGCGGATGGGCGAGCTGCAGAAGCGCCTCGGCTGAGCCGCCGACCCCGCACACTGACTGTTCAGCGCCAGCCGGCCGCATCCCGTCCCCACGGCGAAGCGAGCACAGGGTAGCCATCGGGCCCGCCCGGGTAGCCGAAGGGCGGCATCGCCGTCGTGATCGCACCCGCTGCCGACCTGCCCCTCTGCACCGTCGGCTCGTCGGCAGCGGCGCCCGGATTGCCGCGGTCAGTCGGTGCGTGGAGCAGTTCGTGTGCGAGCCGAGCCAAGCCCACCCGTATGTGCGAGCCCGCACCCTCACGGCGGCGCTGGATGAGCGCGATGCAGATCGCCGCGGCGAGCATGTGCCCCGCGGAGTGGTCGAGCGCCTGCGCCGGGAGCGCGCCGGGCGTCGCTCCGTCGGCGCTCTCCGTCATCGCGATCCCCGTCACCGCCTGCACGATGCTGTCGAATCCGCGGCGCTCCGCCCAGGGGCCGCGTTCGCTCCACGCCCCCACCGATCCGACGATGATTCCCGGGCGATGCTCCCAGAGCGCCTCTGCCGAAAGCCCGAAACGATCCAGCGAGCCGGGACGGTAGCCGGTGATGACGACATCCGCCGAGGCCAGGAGCTCCTCGAAGACGCGACGATCGACAGCGTCGGCGAGATCGAGCGTCGCCGACCTCTTGCCGTGGCCGGTCTCGAGGTGCTGCCAGCCGATCTCGGGCAGACGCGGCGAATCGATGCGGAGCACGTCGGCCCCGGCGAAGGCGAGGTCGCGGGCGGCGATGGGACCGGCGAGCACGCGGGTCAGATCGAGAACGCGGATGCCGTCGAGCGGCGCTCCCCGGCCTGCATCCCACCGGGTCGAACCTCGCGCACCGCCATCGGATCGCAGAGAGACGAGCGGCTCCGTCGCGACCGCGAGGCCCTCGGCGTGAGCGCTCCACGCCTTCGCGGTTCGGACGGCACCGACGATCGCACCCGCCTGGGCCGCCCGGGTCTCGAGGTCGACGGCGCCGAAACCCAGGATCGCGGCCGCCACCTCCTTCTTCGCGGCATCCGCACCGATACCGAGGATCTCGGCGAGCCGTCGCGCGTGATGCGGGTAGTTGCCGTGGGTGCGCACCCAGCCGTCCGCGGCCTGCCAGAACCCGGACAGCGGCGCCCAGGCATCCGGAGCGACGCCGTCGAGCAAGAAGTGGCGCTCGCACTGCGCCGATGTCGTCAGCCGGCGCCCGTCGAGTCGCACGGCGCTCCACGCGCTCCGCCGACCTCGGTCGATCTGGACCTGCTGAATCGCCAGCGCGGCCAAGGCGACCGCGTCACCGAGCAGGGCAGCGACGGGAAGCCGCGACGGGAGAGAAGGAGGCGGGGACGCGTCGGCGACCATATCGAGGGCAGCGTCGTCGCCCCCGATCGCGCGCCAGGCATTCCGTCCGATGCCGGTGATCGTCATTGTCGACGCTCCTCTCCGAGGCTGCCTGCTTCAGATTCTTCGATGATTCCACTCGACGGGGCGACCCTGGTGTTCACAACTCCTCAGATCTCGGCAACACCGCCGAGCGAGTTGCCGCAAACGCGCGGAACGGCGCGTCATTCGAGACGCTCGGTCGGGATTCTTGAGGAGTCGTGAACACGGCGCGCGGGCGGTGCGGATGCGGCACGGCGGCCTCTACGGGGCACAATGGGCACATGCTTCCGACGACGCTCGCAGATCTCCTCGATTCGGCCCGGGTGGTCGCTCTCCCCATGCACACGCGCTTCCGCGGCGTGGACACCAGGGAGGCGCTGCTGTTCGAGGGGCCGGAGGGATGGGCGGAGTTCTCGCCGTTCCTCGAGTACGGCGACGACGAGGCATCCGTGTGGCTGTCGGCGGCGATCGACTTCGCCTGGCGGAAGCAGCCCGCCCCGCTGCGCGACCGGATCAGCGTGAATGCGACCGTTCCGGCCGTCGAGGCCGCGCGCGTCGCAGACGTCCTGTCGCGATTCGCCGGATGCCGCACCACCAAGGTCAAGGTCGCAGAACCGGGACAGTCCCTCGCCGACGACATCGCCCGCGTTCGCGCAGTGCGCGAGGTCATGGGCCCGGAGGGACGGATCCGCGTCGACGCGAACGGCGCATGGAACGTCGACGAGGCCGAGCGCGCCGTGCACGCGCTTAACGAGTTCGATCTCGAGTACGTCGAGCAGCCGTGCGCGACGGTGCCCGAACTCGCCGAACTGCGCCAGCGGGTCAAGTACATGGGCATCCCGGTGGCCGCCGACGAGAGCGTGCGGAAGTCCTCGGATCCTCTCGCCGTCGCGCGCGCCGGCGCCGCCGATCTGCTCGTGATCAAGGCCCAGCCGCTCGGCGGCGTCACGCACGCGCTGCAGCTCATCACCGCGGCAGGACTGCCGGCCGTCGTCTCCAGCGCTCTCGACACCGCGATCGGGCTGTCTCAGGGTGTGGCCCTCGCGGCTGCGCTGCCGAGACTCGACTTCGACTGCGGCCTCGGCACATCGTCGCTGTTCCTCGACGACGTGGCGAAGTTCCGTGCCGAGGACGGAAGCCTTCCGGTCGGCCGGGTGACCCCGGATGCTGCGGCGCTCGAGCGCCTCGCCGCATCCGCCGACCGCCGCGAGTGGTGGCTGGCCCGCCTCGAGCGCTGCTTCGGGGCGCTGGCCGCGGACTGACCTCGTCGCGCCGGTCGGGCTTCAGGACTCCAGCAGCAGCTCGACGAGCCGGCCGAGCTCTTCGCTTCCGGTGTGGCGGAGCTGCGCGGCATCGTGCCCTGCCATCGCGCCGCGCACGGTCATCCCCTCCCAGACGATCATGAGCATGCGTGCAGCCGTCTCTGCGGGCAGCCGCAGCCGGAAGGTGCCTTCGGCGACGATGTCGGTGATGATCTCCGCGATGCTCGACACCATCTCGCGCTCCTGCACGAGATACGCCTCGCCGAATGCGTGATCGCGCAGCGCCCGGATGCGGATCTCGCTCATCAGCATCACGCCGAGCCGGTCATCGCCGCCCAGGTCCATCACCTGCTGCACGAGTTCGACCGGGTCGCATCCGGTGGCGAGCTCACCGCTCTCTGCGAGCTCGGCGACGCGCGTGCGCACGGCGCTGACCCGCACATCCGCCACGCTTCCCGCCAGCATGAGGAAGAGCTCGTCCTTGGAGTCGAAGTTCGAGTAGAAGGCGCCTCGTGTGAAGCCGGCGCGCTCGCAGACGGCCTCGACCGTCGCGCCGTCGAGACCGACCTCGGCGAAGACCTGCGCCGCGGCTTCCAGCAGACGGGCGCGGGTGTTCTCGCGGCTCCGGGTTGCGGGTGTCGTCATCGAAACCTCCAGCGTTCACTCTCCCACGATCACCGCGGATGTACTCACACCGGGCGCACAGACTTCCGCGCGCCGATGACCTTACGATACATCTATGTATCGGATACATCTGTGTATCCGAATCGGCTCGACGGAGGAACCGCGTGTCCACTCTCCTGTCCTCGCTCGGACGCTGGTCGTACCGGCATCCATGGCGCGTTCTCGTCTCCTGGCTGCTCGCGCTCGGTCTCGCCGGCGCCGGCGCGCTCGTGCTGGGCGCCGGCACCGATAACAGCTTCTCGATCCCCGGGACCGAGTCGCAGGCGGGCCTCGAGCAGCTCTCGCGCTCGTTCCCCCAGGTGAGCGGGACGAACGCGCAGTTCATCGTCGTCGCGGCCGACGGCGATCACGTCACGGATGACGCCTATCGCGAGCACATCGAGGATGCCGTCGATGAACTCTCCGACCTCGACGACAGCATCCTCGCGGTCACCTCTCCCTATGACGAGATGGTCTCCGGCATGGTCAACGACGACGAGACCGCGGCGATCGTGCGTCTGCAGTTCGACGGCGAGGCCAGCGACGTCTCCCCGGAGACGAAGGACGCTCTGACCGCCGCCGTCGACGAACTGGCGAGTGAGCTTCCGGACGGATCGCAGACCCAACTCGGCGGCGACCTGTTCGCACTGTCGATGCCCACGATCACCATCACCGAGGCCGTCGGTCTTCTGATCGCGCTCCTGGTGCTCATCGTGACGTTCCGGTCGTTCGTGGTCGCAGGCCTCCCCCTCCTCACCGCGATCCTCGGCGTCGGCATCTCGATGGCGGGGATCTTCGCCGCCACCGCCTTCGCGACGGTCTCGTCGACCACCCCGCTGCTGGCGCTGATGCTGGGACTCGCCGTCGGCATCGATTACGCGCTGTTCATCATGGCGCGCCACCAGGATCAGGTCCGCGACGGGGTGGATCCGGAGGAGTCCGCGGCGCGCGCGGTCGGCACCGCCGGCTCTGCCGTCGTGTTCGCGGGGATAACAGTGCTCATCGCGCTGATCGGCCTCGGCTTCGCCGGCATCCCGTTCCTGACGACGATGGGCGTCGCGGCATCCGTCGCCGTCGCGATCGCCGTCGCGATCGCGGTGACCCTCACTCCCGCCCTCCTCGGCTTCATGAAGGGCAGGGTCGTCGGGCGCGCGAAGAAGGTGCGGATGCCGAAGAAGGGCGCACCCGCATCCGCGCCGCGTCCCGGGTTCAGCGCACGCTGGGTCGGCACCGTGACGCGACGACCGGTGCTGGCATCCCTCGCCGTGATCATCGGCCTCGGCGTCGTGGCCGTCCCCGCACTCAGCCTGAATCTCGCGCTGCCGAACGCGGGTGTCCTCCCCAAGGACTCCGAGGCCCGGCAGAGCTACGACCTGGTCGGCGAGCATTTTGGCCCCGGCTTCAACGGCCCGCTCATCCTCACCGGCACCATCGTCACCTCGACCGATCCGCTCGCCCTCATGGAGGACCTCGGTGACACAGTGGCGAAGGTCGACGGCGTCAAAGAGGTGGCGCTGTCCACCCCGAACGAGACCGCCGACACGGGAATCGTGCAGGTCATCCCGGAGACGGCGCCCGATGACCCCGCGACCGCCGACCTGGTGCGCGAGCTGCGCTCCCACCACGACGAGTGGCTCGACGAGTTCGGGATCGACCTGAAGGTCACCGGCTTCACCGCCGTCGGGATCGACATCTCCGACCAGCTCGGCGCCGCACTCCTGCCCTTCGGGATCTTCGTGATCGGGCTCTCGCTGATCCTGCTCACGATCGTCTTCCGCTCGCTCTGGGTGCCGCTCACCGCAGCGTTCGGCTACCTGCTGTCGATCGTCGCTGCCTTCGGCGTCGTCGCCGCCGTCTTCGAGTGGGGCTGGTTCGCCGATGCCCTGCACGTCGCGAAGACCGGTCCGATCATCAGCTTCATGCCGATCGTGCTGATGGGCGTGCTGTTCGGGCTTGCGATGGATTACCAGGTGTTCCTCGTGTCGCGGATGCGAGAGGACTACGTGCACGACCCCCTCGCCAAGGACCCGGCGACGCGGAGGGAAGCGGCGCTGCGCGCGGTCCGCTCCGGCTTCACCGGCTCGGCGAAGGTCGTGACCGCTGCCGGCCTGATCATGTTCGCCGTGTTCGTGGCGTTCGTGCCCGAGGGCGACTCCTCGCTCAAGCCCATCGCGCTGGGCCTCGCCGCCGGTATCGCCATCGATGCCTTCCTCGTGCGGATGACGCTCGTCCCGGCGCTGATGGCCATCCTCGGAGAGCGCGCGTGGCAGATCCCGGCCTGGCTGGAGAGGTTCCTGCCGAGCGTCGACATCGAGGGGGAAGCCGTCGAGCGCGAGCGCCACCTCGCGGCGTGGCCGGGTGACGACTCGGTGGTCGCCGCCGATGCACTCGTGGTCGCGGGGATCGAGGACGTGTCGTTCCGTGTCGCTCCCGGCGGCTCCCTCGTGATCACCGGTGCGTCACGAGGTGCCATGCGTGCGCTCGCCCTCGCGGTCGCCGGCCGCATCACTCCCGACGACGGGCGACTGCGCACTGCGGGGCACCTGCTTCCGGGGCGTGCCGCCTGGGTGCGCGCCCACGTCGGCTGCGTGCTCATCGACGATCCTGATGCCGCGGTCCGCGACCTCGACGAGGCGCTTCGCGGTGGGTCGAGCCTCGTCGTGATCGATGGCATCGACCGGCTCTCCGGTGCTGCGCGCGATCAGCTCACGGCGCGGTTGCGGGATGCCGGAGCCGATGTCGCCGTGTTCGTCACCGCGATGGATGCCGATGCCGCACGGTCGCTGCTCGCGGATGCCGGCCGCGGCTCGGCCGCTATCTTCTCTGCCGAGACCCCCGGTTCTGGACGAGACCCCCGGGTACCGACGCCACCAACTGGGGGTCTCGACGGCAACGAGGGGTCTCGGAGCCGCGCCGACACCGACCAGCGCATCGTCGCTGACGAGACCATCGAATCGACCGAGGTGAACGCATGACCCTCCCCATCGAGCGCGCACGCTCCCGCAAGCCGATCACATGGCTCACGATCCTCGGCGTTCTGCTGCTGCCCGCAGCCGTCGGCGGCATCCTGGTCGCAGCCCTCCAGAATCCGACCGAGCGCCTGGACTCGATGACCGCTGCCATCGTGAACCTCGATGAGCCCGTGAAGGTCGACGGTCAGCTCGCCCCCCTCGGCCGTCAGCTCGCCTCCGGCCTCGTCGAGGGTTCGGACGAGCTCGACTCCAACCTGACCTGGGTGATCTCCAACGAAGACGACGCGGCTGCAGGGCTCGCGGATGGCTCGTACCAGGCGGTCATCACGATCCCGGAGAAGTTCTCGGCCGCGGCCACCTCCTCGGGCCAGGCGATCGCCGACGGCGGCGGCTCGGCGGCGGACAAGGCGGAGCAGGCCACCATCACCGTGACCACGCCCGAGGACGGACTCGTCGCCGATGATCTCATCACCGGGCAGATCGCCTCGGTGGCCGCATCGACGATGGGCACCATGCTCAGCGAGGCGACGATGGAGAACGTGCTCGTCGGATTCACGACGATCGGCGACCAGATCGGCGAAGCCGCGTCCGGGGCCCTCGAACTCGCGAACGGAGCGCGGGATGCCGCGACCGGCGCCGCGGCGATCCCCGACGGCGCGACCCAGCTGGCTTCTGGCGCTTCGCAGCTCGGGAGCGGCGCCGCCGAGCTGGGCGGCGGACTCGACACGATCGCCGGCAAGACGCGGGATGTCGCGGCGGGGGCGGGAGCTCTCGGGTCCGGACTGACCGCGGGGGCGGGAGCGCTGGAGCAGACCGGCCTCGTGCCTGCCGAGTTGTACGCGGGCGCCGATGGAACGGCGCAGCTGACCGCTGGAGTGTCGTCGGGAGTGTCCGGCCTTTCCGTGCAGCTGGCCGATCTCGTCAAGCAATGCGTTCCAGCCACGACTCCCGAGCTCTGTGCCCAGCTTGAGAAGGCGGCGGGGACAGCTGCCGCGCTCGTCGCGCCCGCTTCGGACGCTTCGAAGGCAGCCGCGGGCACCTCGGGCGGGCTCGGTGCGTTCGACCAGGCGGCGACAGCACAGTTCGCCGCACAGTTCCGCGAAGCCGGCGCCGGCGCCACGGCGCTGGCCGATGGCCTCTCCCAGCTCGCCGGCGGCGTGGACCAGTCGGCATCCGGAGCCCGGGCCCTCTCGAGCGGAGCCGGAGAACTGGCCGGCGGCGCCACCGAACTCGCGACCGGGGCGACGGAACTCGCCACCGGTCTCGGCACTCTCGCCACGGGCACCGGCGACCTCGCCGGTGGTCTGCGGACCGCGTCGGATTCGCTGCCCTCGTTCAGCGATGACGAGGCGACCTCGCTGGCCTCCGTCGTCGCCGACCCCGTGTCCGCGAACTCGTCGATGAACGCCCTGTTCGGCCCGACAGCGATCCCATTGCTGGCGGCCGTCGTGCTCTGGTTCGGCGGGCTCGCGTCGTTCATCGTCATGCGCGCCCACACCGAGCGGACGCTCACGTCCCGGCGTTCCTCGGCCGCCCTCACACTCCGTGCGTTCGCTCCGGCGGCGCTGATCGGTGCAGCGCAGGGCCTGCTGGTTTCGCTCATCGTGCAGATCGTCGCCGCATACGGCGCCGCGGAGTGGTGGGCCTTCGCCGGAACGGCTGTGCTCGCCGGCATCGCGTTCGCCGCGGTGAATCAGGCGCTCGTCGCGCTTTTCGGCGGCGTCGGACGCTGGGTCAGTGCGCTCATCGGCGTCCTCGCCGTGGCCACCGGGCTCATCTCGACGGTGCCGGACTGGCTCGCCGGGATCGGCAGGGCGCTTCCCACGGCCCCGGCGTTCGCCGGCCTCATCGCCTCGAACGGCAGTGCGGTAGCCGCGCTGGTGGTCTGGGCGGTCCTGTCGATCGCCGCGACGACGATCGCCGTCGCCCTGCGCCGCACGACCTCGGCGAAGGCAGTGCTCGCCGGAGTCTGACCGCCCGCTCGACCGAAAAGCGCGCCTCCCCTTCTCACGGGAGGCGCGCTTTCTGCGCCCGATGCAGCCATCCGCCGCACCGCGTCGAGCACGCCGAGGTCATTCCGCTGGGCTGAGGTCGGCATCCGCTCGACGACGTCCCGACCGACAGTGCCGACTCAGCTGAGGCCGGAGTACGCGTGCAGGCCCTTGAAGAAGACGTTCACGATCGTGAAGTTGAAGATCACGGCGGAGAATCCGACGATCGCGAGCCAGGCCGAGCGGCTTCCGCGCCAGCCGCGGGTCGCCCGCGCGTGGATGTAGCCGGCGTAGATGACCCAGATCACGAACGTCCAGGTCTCCTTGACGTCGAAGCCCCAGTAGCGGCCCCATGCGTCCTGCGCCCAGATCGCGCCCGCGATCAGAGTGAAGGTCCACAGGATGAACCCCACGATGGTGAAGCGGTACGCGAGGCTCTCCAGGCGGTCGGAGCCCGGGAGGGTGCGCAGGAAGCCGGGACCGGTCTTGGCGGCGTTCTCGGCGACCAGGCGCTCGCGTCGGGCCTGCATGAGCTGGATCACGGAGAGCGAGAAGGCCAACGCGAAGAAGGCCGTGCCGAGGGACGCCACGAAGACGTGGATGATCAGCCAGATGCTCTTGAGCGGGTCCATCAGCGGCACGACGGCCACGTAGAAGCTCGTCGCGGCGCCACCGAGCAGCACCAGCACCAGGCCGATGATGAACGTGCCGAGGAAGCGCAGATCGATCCGCGTCAGCACGGCGAGGAAGACGGCGACGACGAGCAGCGTGCCGATCATCGCGAACTCGTACAGGTTCGCCCACGGCACGCGCCCCGCGGCGATGCCGCGGGTGACCGTCGCCGCCAGATGGAAGAGGAAGCCGAGGACGGTGAGCGAGGTGCCGATCCGCGCCATCATGAAGCTCTGCGCGGGCACAGGGGCGGGGACATCGGCGGCATAGGCATTGCCGCGCGCGCCCACGCCCACGAGCTCCGCTTCGCTCTTCGCATCGGCGGTCACCTGCGAACGCCGCGCCAGATCGAAGGCGTAGGCCACGAAGGCCGCCGCGTAGATCGCGATCGCGGTCCACAGCAGGATCGGCGAGAGCACGTTGAGCTCGAGCATGGTGTCAGTCTACTTTCGGTGTTTCGGTTGCCGGCGGCTCGGTCCGGTCAGGGTCTGTTGCCTCGACGGCAGGCTCGGCAGCCACGGACGTCGATCCGCCCGCCGCATCCATCAGACGTCCATGACCGGCCACGAGGTCGTCGACGGCAGCGGCGAGAGTCGGGTCCTCCCCGCGGGCGAGACCCGCGTACTCCAGCGACACGACGCCGTCTCCGCCTGACGCCTTCACCCAGACCCGGCGACGCGGAACGAACAGCGCGAGCATCAGCCCGCCGAGGGCGAGCAGCGCGAAGACGAGCACCCACACGGCAGAGGCGTCGTGGTGGATCTGCAGCGAGGCGAAGCGCTTGACCGACTGCGACGCATCGGTTGCGCCCTCCGGCGACTCGTCCTCGAAGGTCACGGTGCCGAGGCCGTTCGGCAGGTCGCCGGTCTCGCCGGGGCTGAGTTCGATGGATTCCACATCGGTCGTGCGTCCTGCGAGCTTCGTCATCCCGGTCGTGTCGAGCACGTACACCGACTTCGGGATGCCGTCGTTGATGCCGAGGTCGCCGGAGTACACGTCGAGTGTGAGCAGCGGGTTGATCAGGTCGCCGTAGCCGGAGGCGATGGCGCCCTTCTGACCGGACGCGGCCGTGGGATAGAAGAAGCCGATCAGCCCGAGCTGCTCCGGCATGCCGTCGGTGACCTTGACGACGCCGAGAGAGGTCATGTTGTTGTCCTGCGGGAGGAACGGCACGCTGTTGCGGTAGACGATGTCGCCATCGGCGTTGCGCACCGTGATCGTCGGCGCGTAGCCGTTGCCGAGCAGGTAGATCTGATCGCCGGCGACTCCGAGCGGGTGGTTCACGCGCACCGCTCCATCGGTCTTCGATCCGGCCGCGTCCTGCACGGTGACGTTCGCGGAGAAGTCGCCTGCCTGGCCGGAGCCCGGCTCGCCGAACGGCTGGTATGTGACGTCGAACGAGTCGAGTTGCATCGCGTACGGGGTGAGCGCGTCGTCGGAGACGAAGCGGCCGCGGTTCATGGAGTCGTAGTCGACGAGGGTGTTGGCGAAGGTCTCGCCCTCGACGAGCACCCGCTGCCCGGTGTACGCGAACCCGCCGCCGATCCCGACGGTGATCAGCACGCCGACGAGCGCGAGGTGGAACAGCAGGTTGCCGGTCTCGCGCCAGTACCCGCGCTCGGCCGACACCGAGAAGGAGCGGCCCCCGTCGTAGCGTTCGACCCGGTAGCCGAGGGCCTTCAACTGCTTCGTCGCGATGTCGATGGATGCGGATGCCGCGGCATCCGCATCCGGTGCGTCGCGCTGCACCGAACGGAAGTCCTCGAGGCGCTGGAGGCGGGCCGGCGTGCGCGGCGGACGAGCCCGGAGCGCCTTCGCGTGGTGCTTGATGCGCGGGATGACGCAGCCGACGAGCGAGGTGAACAGGAGCAGGTAGATCGCCGAGAACCACGGCGACAGGTACACGTCGAACAGCTTCAGGGCGTCGAGCACCGGGAACAGGTCGGGGTTGTTGCGCTCCCACTGCGTGACGCCGTTGGGGTCGGCCATCCGCTGAGGGAAGATCGACCCGGGGATCGCGGCGATGGCGAGCACCAGCAGCAGCACGAGTGCCGTGCGCATCGAGGTGAGCTGACGCCAGCCCCAGCGCAGCCATCCGACCAGACCGAGGCGCGGCTGCGTGATCGAGTCGTCGCCGTCGACGTGGTCGGAGGGGCGGAGCGGATCGCTGGCGTCGCTGTTCACGGCATCCTGACGCTTCGATTCAGAGCGGGAGGTTGACACTGCTGATCACCGCCGTCAATCGCGACATGATGTCGGTCCAGAGCCCGGTCACCATCAGGACGCCGAGCACGATGAGCAGGATGCCGCCGATGATGTTCACCACGCGGATGTGGCGGCGCAGGAATCCGACCGCCCTGGTCGCCCAGCCGAAACCGAGAGCGACGAGCAGGAAGGGGATGCCGAGGCCGAGCGAGTACGCGATGCCGAGGAACGACGCACGCCAGGGGTCGCCGACGTTCCAGGAGAGCGACACGATCGTGGTGAGCGTCGGTCCCATGCACGGCGCCCAGCCGATGCCGAGGGCGATGCCGAGGAGCGGCGCGCCGATGATGCCGGCCTTGGAGTCGACGTGGAAGCGGAACTCCCGCTGCGCGAAGCCGAACAGGCCGAGGAAGACAAGGCCCATCAGGATGATGACGCCGCCCAGCACACGGGTGATCAGCTCGCCCCACTGCGCGAAGAAGAGCCCGGTGGCTCCGCCCAGCACGGTCCACGCGACGAAGACCACCGTGAAGCCGAAGATGAACAGCAGCACGCCGAACACGAGCCGTCCGCGCTCCGTCGTCGCAGTATCCGTCGACGACGACCGCGGCGCGACCGCGCCGCCGATGAAGCCGAGGTAGCCGGGAACGAGAGGCAGCACGCAGGGAGAGAGGAAGGAGACGAGCCCCGCGAGCATCGCGATCGGGATCGCGGCCCACAATGCACCGGATCCGATGATGGCGTCGGTGTTCACGACGCTCCCACCGCGGTCACGACGTCTCCGCGAGTGCGTCCTTGACGAGCGTGGAGAGGATCGAGGTGCCGTCGATCGGGCCGATGATGCGGGCGGCGACGCGGCCCTGCTTGTCGAGCACGAGTGTGGTCGGCGTCGCCTGGATCGGGACGGCCTGCGCGAAGGCGAACTTGGCCTCGGCGGTGTCGACGTCGATCAGGCTCGGGTAGGTGATCGCGTACTCGTCGGCGAAGGCCTTGGCCGTGTCGGCCTGATCGCGGGTGTTGATGCCGACGAAGGAGACGCCGTCGCCTTCGTACTCCTGCCAGACCGATTCGAGGGCGGCGGCCTCGACGCGGCACGGCGCGCATCCCGCGTACCAGAAGTTCACCACGGTGACCTGGCCCTCGAGGTCGGCGCTGTCGAAGCTCTCGCCCGTCTCAGTGACGCCACCGAAGACGACGGGCTCGCCGCGCTCGGCCTCGGGGATCTCGACGATGGCGCCGTCGGCCGCGACGTACCCGGTGTTCTCACCGCTGAGGAAAGACTCGCTGACCGGGTCGGGAGCGCAGGCGCTCAGACCGATGGCGAGCACCGCGGCGAGCGCGGCTCCGATCGCACGACGGGAACGTCGATCACGGGAGCGGCGGCCGCTGCGATTCGGGTCGACCGTCGAGGCGAGTGGCACGATTCCCAGTTTACGTCCGGATTCCTATGGGCCAGCCGGGCGCAGGCGCCGACCAAACTGCTTCGCTCTCAGCCCTGGTACAGCCAGATCCAGTTGCCATCCGGATCGGTGACAGCACTCGAGCGCGGCATTCCTTGGTGATCGGTGCTCGCCACAGCTTCCCCGGCACCCGCCGACAACGCGCGCCGGTGGGCGGCATCCAGGTCCGCGACCGTGAGTCCGAAGGTCGTGCGGCCCGGCCGGTCGAAATCCTCCGGACCCGAGAACACGAGCAGGAAGAAGCCGGGCTGACCGTAGCTTCCGAACTGATAGCCGCCGAAATCGGCGTCATCGGTGTGACGGATGACGCTTTCGGCGAGGCCGAACGCATCGGCGTAGAACTTCCGCGCCAGCGCCGGGTCTTCGACTCCGACTTTGATCTGGACCGGAACGGTGGTGTTGACGACTGCATGCATGATGACTCCCTCTGCTACGTGTTCCTCGCTGTGAGCGATCTGTCGATCCAGGTGATCCCGCCGTCGAGTCAGGCGTGCTGCGTGCTCGGCGAGCAGATCACTGGACTTCTGGGAGTGCGGATCGGCGATGACCGTCCGCACGTGGTCCAACGGCAGATCGAGCCACCGAAGATCCCGGATGAGTACGGCCGTCGGGAGCTGCTCCCGCACGTATCGCCGATAGCCGTTGTGAACATCGATCTCGGCGGGAGGCAAGAGCCCGATGGCGTCGTAGTGACGCAATGCGTGCACACTGACACCCGCCAGCCGTGCGAACTGGCCCACAGTCAATCGATTCTCGTTGTCCACATCTCCAGCGTGCACCTTCGTGCGGCCCGAAGGTCAAGGCCCACTTCTCGCGCATGCAGCTCGGCCACCGGAGGATGGCGAGGCCTCAGAATCGCGCGAGGACGTCGGCGACCCCGGCTCGGAACCGCGGGCACGTTGCGATGTCGTGCGATCGGCACCGCATCGCATGCTCTGTCATCTCCCGCGAGCGCCGCATCTCTTCCATCCGCCGGTCGAGGTCATCGAGGTGCTCCTGCAGTACCTGATGCCGGCCGGCACTGCCGTCGTCGAGTAGCACGCCGATCTGCTCCAGGCTCATCCCCGCCGCCTTGCTGCGCTGGATCACCGCGATGCGGACGACGTCGTCCTCGCCGAATCGCCGGCGTCCCGCGGAGTCGCGTTCCGGCCGGAGCAGGCCGACGGACTCCCAGTGCCTGAGCACGTTGGTCGGCAGGTCGAACCGGGCTGCGACATCTCCCACAGACCATGGATGTTCGGCGTTTGACTTCATGTTGACATGAAGTCACAGACTGGCTCCGAACGCAACAACAGAACACAAGATCGACGACAGGAAGGACCCTCCCATGTACGACGCGATCGTGATCGGAGCCGGCCCCGCAGGGCTGCAGGCGGCTTTGACCCTGGGGCGGATGCACCGCTCCACTCTGCTGCTCGACTCGGGCGAGTACCGCAACGGCACCGTCCTGCACATGCACAATGTGATCGCGAACGACGGCACCGCCCCGGCCGAGTTCCGGGCGACGGCGCGGGCGCAGCTCGCGGCCTATGCCGACGTCGACGTCCGCGACATCGGCGTCGAGAGCATCGGCGGAACGGAAGACGACGGGTTCGAACTCACGCTCGACGACGGCTCGACGGTCGGCGCACGACGGGTCATCCTCGCCACCGGCGTCGCCGACGACCTCCCGGACGTTCCCGGACTGGACGCGCTGTGGGGACGGACGGCGTTCAGCTGCCCGTTCTGCGACGGGCACGAGCACGCCGGCAAGGCCATCGCCATCCTCGGGCCGGCGCCCCGCTCCGAGCACCTCATCGGGCTGCTGGGGCGATTCGTCGGCGAGATCACCGTCTTCCCGGTCGGCGAGGCGCACTCCGATGACGAGCAGCGGGCGCTCAATGCCCTCGGCGCCCGGGTCAGTGACGCACCCGTCGAGGCGGTCGCCTCCGTCGAAGGCGGCGTGCGGATCACCGCCGGCTCCGACGAGGTCACGGTCGCCGGAGTGTTCGTCGCCGCGGGCTCCGTTCGGCAGCGGGCTCCCTTCGCCGAACATCTCGGACTGCGGATGCTGCCCTCCGGCGCGATCGAGATCGACGACTTCGGTCGCACCTCGATGCCCGGTGTCTCCGCCGCGGGCGACCTCGCGCACCGCGCTGCCCTACCGGGGCTGATGGCGTCGGTCGTGATGGCCTCGGCCGCCGGTCAGCTGGCCGCCATCGGCGTCATCCAGTCGCTGATGGCGACCGAGCACTGACGTCACGTCCGGCCGCGAGACGCACTTTCCGGCATGAGACGTCACGTACGACGTGACGCCTCATGCCGGAAACGATGTCTCACGTGGAACATGTCGCCTCAACCAAGAAGCGCACGTCGCTCAGACAGCGCCGACGTCGACCGCGTTCTCAGTCGCGGCGGGCTCGGCGTACGCGACCTCTCGCCACACATCGCCCTTGCGTTCGAACGAGGTCACGCTCGACAGCGCGCAGCGCCGAGTACGAGGATCGTGGCGCAGCGGCAGACCGGCCACCCGGAGATGGGTGATCCAGATCGGAGCCTGGTGCGACACCATCACGACATCGCCGCCGCCTGCGGCGTCCCACGCCTCGTCCATGATGCCGAGCATCCGCTCCGCCACCGAGCTGTACGGTTCGCCCCAGCTCGGCAGCGACGGCCGGCGCAGGTGCCACCAGTTCAACGGGTTCAACAGCGAACGGCGCATCTGCGTGCCCTCGAAGACGTTCGTCGGCTCGATCACGCGGATGTCGATCTCCGGCACGAGCTCGAACCGCTCGGCGAACGGTTCGGCCGATTCCTGCGCACGCTCCAGAGGCGAGCTGTACAGCTCGGTGACCGGCCGGTCGAGGGCGGCGACATGATCCGCCGCCGCCCTCGCCATGCGCCGGCCGGACTCACTCAGGTGATAGTCCGGAAGCCGCCCGTAGAGCACACGGTGCGGATTGTGCACCTCGCCGTGACGGACGAGGTGCAGGCGCTCTGCCGTCATCAGACCTTGCGGTATTCGGCCGAGCCGAAGCCGATGATCAGGTGGCCGATGAAGGGGAACAGCCACAGCAGGAAGAAGGAGAAGACGCCGCTCTTGCCGAAGTTCTTGCCCTCCTTGAAGGCGACGACGATCGCGAAGACGATGTTGACGATCGGGATCAGGTACAGCAGCGCCGCCCAGCCCGACATACCGGCGATCTTCACCAGGACGACCCAGTTGACGATCGGGATCAGCGCGAGAATGCCGGGATAGCCCGCCTTCGCGAAGACCTTCCACAGCGTGATCGCGTAAAGGATGTAGCCGATGACGCCGAGCCACACGTTGCTCGTCGAGAACAGCTGTTCGTTGATCAGGTTCGAATCCATATTGCGCTCCTCCGTATCGCCGTCACCGGCGCAGTCGCCTCCCCCATGAAGGCATTCGGCGTGAGTCTAGCGATACGGCGCCCCCCGATAGGATGGGCAGGTTCGCCATTTCCCAGATCAGGAGGAAACTTCCGTGCTTCGCACCCACACGGCCGGCTCACTGAGAGCCGAGCACATCGGTCAGACCGTCACCCTTACGGGCTGGGTCGATCGTCGGCGTGATCACGGAGGAGTCGCCTTCATCGATCTGCGAGACGCGTCGGGCATCGCCCAGGTCGTCATCCGCGACGAGGAGATCGCCCACCCCCTGCGCAACGAGTTCGTGCTCAAGGTCACCGGCGAGGTGTCGCAGCGCCCGGCCGGCAACGCGAACCCGAACCTGCCGACCGGCGAGATCGAGGTCATCGCGGCGACCGTCGAGGTGCTGAACGAGTCCGCTCCGCTCCCGTTCCAGGTGTCGACGGCTCTCGCCGAGACCGAGACGGTCGGCGAAGAGGCGCGCCTCAAGTACCGCTACCTCGACCTGCGCCGGCCGGCGACGGCATCCGCTCTGCGCCTGCGCTCCAACGTCTACAAGGCGATCCGCGACGTGCTGCACGCCGAGGACTTCACCGAGGTCGAGACGCCGACTCTGACCCGTTCGACTCCGGAGGGCGCTCGCGACTTCGTCGTGCCCGCGCGCCTGCACCCTGGTAGCTGGTACGCCCTGCCGCAGTCGCCGCAGCTGTTCAAGCAGCTGCTCATGGTCGGCGGCGTGGAGAAGTACTTCCAGATCGCCCGCTGCTACCGCGACGAGGACTTCCGCGCCGACCGTCAGCCCGAGTTCACGCAGCTCGACATCGAGATGAGCTTCGTCGACCAGGAAGACGTCATCACGCTGATGGAGTCCCTCGTCCAGGCGATGTGGGCGACCATCGGCGTCGAGGTGGCGGTGCCGCTGCCGCGGATGACGTACGCCGATGCGATGGCGAAGTACGGCTCGGACAAGCCCGACCTGCGCTTCGGCCTCGAACTCGTCGAGGCGACGGAGTACTTCAAGGAAACGCCGTTCCGCGTCTTCCAGGCCGAGTACGTCGGCGCCGTCGTCATGCCCGGCGGCGCTTCGCAGCCCCGCAAGACGCTGGACGCCTGGCAGGACTGGGCGAAGCAGCGCGGCGCCCGCGGCCTCGCCTACGTTCTGTTCAACGAAGACGGCTCTCTCGGCGGCCCCGCCGCCAAGAACCTGTCCGAGGCCGAGCAGGCGGGCCTGGCATCGCTGGTCGGCGCCACCCCGGGCGACTGCGTGTTCTTCGCCGCCGGTTCGGCGAAGGACAGCCGTGCGCTCCTCGGTGCTGCTCGCGTCGAGATCGGCCGCCGCCTCGGCCTGCTGGACCCCGATGTCTTCGCGTTCACCTGGGTCGTCGACGCTCCGATGTTTGAGTCGGCGGCGGATGCCGTGGCATCCGGCGACGTCGCTGTCGGCGCCGGGGCCTGGACCGCCGTGCACCACGCCTTCACCGGCCCGAAGCCGGAGTTCGCCGACACGTTCGACACCGACCCCGGCTCGGCTCTCGCCTATGCGTACGACATCGTCTGCAACGGCTCCGAGCTCGGAGGCGGCTCGATCCGCATCCACCGCGAAGACGTGCAGAAGCGCGTGTTCGAGGTCATGGGCATCAGCGACGAGATCGCGCAGGAGCAGTTCGGATTCCTGCTCGACGCGTTCAAGTTCGGCGCCCCGCCGCACGGCGGCATCGCGCTCGGCATGGACCGCGTGCTGCAGCACCTGTCGAAGACCGACTCGATCCGCGACGTCATCGCCTTCCCGAAGTCCGGCAACGGGTACGACCCGCTCACCGCGGCACCTGCTCCGATCACCCCGGAGCAGCGCGCCGAGGCCGGCGTCGACTTCGAGCCGGAGGACGACGAGGCCTGAGCCTCGGTCGCCGAGACCCCGTGCCGCTGCGGCACGGGGTCTCTTCGCGTGCAGGGGTCTTTCGGGCACATCCGACGTGCGCCAGCCTCGGCCAAGTGCGCTTCCCTCGGCCGGTTTCGCGGATTCCGGCCGAGCGAAGCGCGCAGGGCCGCGCGAAACGCGTCAGAGCGCAGCGAGCGCAGGCGCGATGTTCTCGTTCCAGACGTCCACGCCGAGCTTGCCGATGAGCGCGACGACGACGATCAGAAACACGACGCGGATGAAAGCCGTGCCGCGGGAGAGCGCCATGCGCGAGCCCAGATAGCTTCCGGCGACGTTGGCAACTGCGAGGATGCCGCCGAGCAGCCACAGCACCGCCCCGTGCGGGATGAACAGGATCAGCGCACCCGCATTGGTGGCGAAGTTGACGATCTTGGCCTTGGCGCTCGCCTGCAGGAAGTCGTAGCCGAGCAGCCCGACCAGGGTGATCACGAGGAACGTGCCGGTGCCCGGTCCGATCATGCCGTCGTAGAAGCCGATGCCGAGTCCGGCCGCTCCGGCCATGATGTGGTGCTTGTGCCCGTGGAACCGCAACTGCGTCGCTGCCCCGAGCTGCGGCTTGAAGGCGGTGAAGATCGCCACCGCCAGCAGGGCGATCACGATGATCGGCTTGAACGCCGCAGACGGCAGCACCGTCGCCACCGCCGCACCGCCGAAGGATCCGGCGAGCGCGATCGCCGCCATCGGCAGAGCGGTGCGGATGTCGGGTTTCGCACGCCGGTAGTAGGTGACGCTGCTCGTGGCCGTTCCGAAGACCGACGCGAGCTTGTTCGTCGCGAGCGCCTGGAGCGGCGACATCCCGGGGACGAGCAGCAGCGCCGGCAGCTGCAGAAGTCCGCCGCCGCCGACCACGGCGTCGATCCATCCGGCGGCGAACGCCGCCACGATGACGAGGATCAGCGTCCCCCATGTGAGTTGCTCGAGCCCGAGCAGCTCACCGATGTCCATCAGATCAGGATGCCAGACTGGCACCATGCTCGACGCGCTCCCCCTTCCGCATCCCTTCGAGTCCCGGGCAGGACGCGCCACCCTGCGTCGCGCCGTGCCCGGAGATGCGGATGCGGTGATCCGGTTGCTCTCCGATGATCCGATCAGCGCCGCGCGGGGCGACCTGGCGTCCGAGGCGGACCGCCCGACCTACGCCGCAGCGCTGGTGGAAATCCTCGCCGACCCGTCGAACGACCTCCTCGTCGTCGAGCTCGACGGATCGGTCGTCGGCACTCTGCAGCTGACCTCGATCCCCGGCATGTCCCGTCGCGGCTCACGACGTCTGCTCGTCGAAGCCGTGCGGGTGCGCAGCGATCTGCGCTCGTCGGGAATCGGCTCAGCGGTGATGCGCTGGGTGTCCGACATCGCGGCACCGGCGACCGGCGCGGCGATCGTGCAGCTCACCTCGGACGCCACGCGAACCGACGCGCACCGCTTCTACGAGCGTCTCGGCTACGTCGGTTCCCACCGCGGCTTCAAGTACGCCGTGCCGCGCGGCTGACGCCGCATCCGTCCCGCCACGACCCGGACATCTGCCGTTCACCCGCGCCGCCTGACCGGGTAACCCCCGCCCCGTAGCGTGCTCTCGCACCCGGCTTCACCCGCAGCCGGACACCGAGAGGAACACCCATGGCACGTTTCCCCCGCCGCACGCGCGTCGTCGCCGGCATCGCTCTGGCCGCCACCGCGGCGCTCGCTCTGACGTCGTGCGCCGGCGCATCCGCCGCTCCGGCCGAAGGCGACAGCGCCGTCGATGCCGCGACAGCGACCACGGTCGCCGACTTCGGGACCTTCGCCGACCTCGAAGCCGCAGCCAAGGCCGAAGGCCAGCTGAACGTCATCGCCCTCCCCCGCGACTGGGCGAACTACGGCGAGATCCTCGACCTGTTCGCCGAGAAGTACCCGGAGATCACGATCAACGAAGCGTCTCCCGATGTGTCCAGCGCCGAGGAGATCCAGGCCGCCGAGACCAACGAGGGCCTCGACACCGCCCCTGACGTCTTCGACCTCGGCCTCGCGGTCGCGCTCCAGAACACCGATGTCTTCGCGCCCTACAAGGTGCAGACCTGGGACGACATCCCGGATGCCCTGAAGGAGTCGACGGGCCTCTTCGTCGGCGACTACGGCGGGTACATGTCGATCGGCTACGACTCCTCGAAGTTCGAGGCTCCCAAGACGCTCGACGACCTGCTCGGCGCGGACTACAAGGGCGCTGTCGCGATCAACGGCGACCCGACGCAGGCAGGCGCTGCATTCGCCGCGGTCGGCCTTGCGACGATCCAGTCCGACGGCACGCTCGACGACTTCCAGCCGGGTATCGACTTCTTCTCCGAGATGCAGAAGGCCGGCAACCTGCTCAAGGTCGACGTGACGACCGCGACCGTCGCCAGCGGCGAGACCCCGGTGGTCTTCGACTGGGACTACCTGAACGCCGCGCACGCCGCCGGTGACGACGGGAACAAGAACTGGAAGGTCGTCGTCCTCGAGGGCACGGGCTACGCGGGCTACTACAACCAGGCGATCAACAAGGATGCGCCGAACCCGGCCGCCGCGCGCCTGTGGCAGGAGTTCCTCTACAGCGACGACGTGCAGAACCTCTGGCTCAAGGGCGGCGCGCGTCCGGCCCGGATGGAGGCCATGACCGAGGCCGGAACGATCGACGCCGACCTCGCCGCCGCACTTCCCCAGGTTCCGGCCGAGACGGTCGTCCCCACCGAGGAGCAGAGCACCAACGCCGGCACGCTGCTCGGCGAGAAGTGGGCAGCGGCGGTCCAGTGACCGCCATCGCAGCAATGGGGGCGGATGTCACGGCATCCGCCCCCGCGACCGGCGCCGGGTCTTCGCAGAACGCGAAGGCCCGGCGCCGGGTGCCATCGTGGGCATGGCTGGGGCTCGTGCCCTTCGTGGCCTACGT
>NZ_PGGU01000026.1:0-59858 GCF_002872075.1 Microbacterium aurantiacum
CCGGTATCCAGAGCGGATACCGGGCTTTTTCGCGACGGGAGCGGGGGTTCGCTACGCGCGCGACGCCTCCAGCTCGATCACCGACCAGGACAGCGGCGGCAGCGTCGCACGGACGGCGCCGTCGACGATCTCGGCAGCGGCGAGCGGGACCATGTGCACGGCATCCGGCGTCGTCTCGAGGTTGGCGGTCAGGCGGTCGCCGCCCTCCGGGATCGTCAGCGTCTCGGCCCCGACGACCCGAAGCCCGCCCATCCCGCGCAGGTCGATCGTCAGGTCGCTCTCCTCGCTCAGCGATCGGTTCGCGACGAACACCACGACGCGTCCGGTCTCCTCATCCCAGGTCGCGGCGGCGTCGACAGCGTCGACGCCGCCGTAGCGCTTCGTCTCGATCTGCGGTGCCGACATCGCCAGGCGCAGGATGCGCCCCTTGGCGAGACGCGCCATCCGCTCGAACGGCCAGAAGCTCGTCTGACGCCAGGCCGGGCCGTTCTCCTCCGAGCGGATCGGAGCGATCACGTTCACGAGCTGCGCCTGGTTGGCGATCTTCACGCGGTCGCCGTGCCGCAGCAGGCTGTTGAGCAGCGTGCCGACGACGACGGCGTCGGTCACGTTGTAGGTGTCCTCGATGAGACGCGGATGCTGCCGCCAGCCGGCCTTCTCGATCTCTCCTGCCTCGACGTCGTTGTACTTCACCTGGTCCCACACGTTCCACTCGTCGAACGAGATGTCGACCTGCTTGGTGTGCTTCCCGGCGGCCTTGACCGCGTCGACCGTCGCGATGACGCCCTCGATGAACGCGTCCATGTCGACCGACTCGGCGAGGAACGACTCGGCGTCGCCCTCGTGCTCCTGGTAGTAGGCGTGCATCGAGACGAAGTCGACCTCGTCGTACGCGTGGGTGAGCACCGTGTGCTCCCACGTGCCGAAGGTCGGCATCGAGCGGGACGACGAGCCGACCGCGACGAGCTCGATCGACGAATCCACCAGCTTCATGGCCTTGGCGGACTCCTGCGCGAGGCGTCCGTACTCGCCGGCGGTCTTGCCGCCGATCTGCCACGGTCCGTCGAGCTCGTTGCCCAGGCACCACAGCTTGATGTCGAACGGCTGCTCGGCGCCGTTCTTGCGACGCAGATCCGACCAGTAGGTGCCGCCGGGGTGGTTCGCGTACTCGACGAGGGCGCGCGCCTCCTCCACTCCCCGCGTGCCGAGGTTGATCGCCTCCATGACCTCGACCTCGGCCTCCTGCGCCCACTCCATGAACTCGTGCAGGCCGAACGCGTTGGTCTCGATCGTGTGCCAGGCGCCGTCGATGCGCACCGGCCGGTCCTGCACCGGGCCCACGCCGTCCTCCCAGCGGTATCCCGAGACGAAGTTGCCGCCGGGGTAGCGGACGACGGTCGGGCCCATCTCCTTCACGAGCGCGAGCACGTCCGTGCGGAAGCCGCGTTCGTCGGCCTGCGGATGCCCCGGCTCGTAGATGCCGGTGTACACGCAGCGTCCCATGTGCTCGACGAACGATCCGAAGAGTCTCCGGGGGACGTCGGCGATGGTGAAGTCGCGGTCGATGGTGATGCGGGCGCTACTCATTGCTCTCCTATTGAGGGGGTCACTGGCCGCCGAAGCCGCTGGTCGCGACGCCTTTGACGATCTGCTTCTGGAAGATGATGAACACGACGATGAGGGGGAGGGCGGCGAGGACCGCCTGGGCCATGACCTGCGCGTACTGGACTCCATAGGCGCTGATCACGGTCTGCAATCCGACCGGCAGGGTCATCAGCGTCGTGTCGTTGATGACGAGGAACGGCCAGAGGAAGTTGTTCCACGCGCCGATGAACACGAAGATCGCCACCGATGCCAGGATCGGCCGCGACAGCGGCAGAACGATCGACCAGAAGATCCGGAACCGGCTGGCGCCGTCCACGCGGGCGGCCTCCTCGAGCTCGATCGGGACCGCGTCGAAGAACCGCTTGAGGATGAACACCATCGCCGGCGCCACCACCTGCGGCAGGATCAGCCCCCAGTAGGTGTCGATCATGTTGAACATGAGCATCTGGTAGAACAGCGGGATGATCAGCACCTGCGGCGGCACCACGATCGACGCGATGATGACGACGAACAGCCACTTGCGGCCGGTGAAGTCGAGCCGCGAGAACGCGTAGGCCGCCAGGGCCGAGATCGCCAGCGTGATCAGTGTCACCGCGGCCGAGGTCCACAGGCTGTTGAACGCCCAGGTGTAGACGTTCCCCTGCGAGAGGATGGCGGTGAAGGCCTCGATCGTCGGGCCGGAGGCGCCGATCCATCCCGGATCGCCGGAGGCGGCATCCGTCTCGGTCTTGAAGGCCGTCGCGACCGCCCACAGGAACGGCAGCAGCCAGCCGATCGCGAGCAGCGCGAGCACGGCGAACGCGACGATGCGCAGCGGGCCGAACGGCTTCTGGCCGGGAACGTGCGCGCGACGCCGCGGGTTCGCCTGCGGGGCGACGATCGTCTGGGTCGAGGGCGCGATGGTGGTGGCAGACATCACAGCTGCTCCTTCCGGCTGCGCATGACAAGAGCCTGCGCGACACCGATGATGACGATGAGGGCGAAGAAGACGTACGAGATCGCGGCGGAGTAGCCGAATCGGTAGCTGGTGAAACCGGCTTCGTAGATGTACTGGACGATCGAACGGGTGGTGTCGCTCGCGACGCCTCCGAGCATCTGGTACGCCTGGTCGAACAGCTTCAGCGAGGCGAGGATCTGCAGGAGCAGGATGAGCACGGTGGCCGGGCCCAGCTGCGGCAGCGTGATCGACCAGAACTGGCGCCAGGTGCTCGCGCCGTCCAGAGAAGCTGCCTCGTACTGCTGCGGAGGGATGTTCTGCATCGCGGCGAGATAGAGCAGGAAGTTGAATCCGACGGTCCACCACACGGTCGCGATCACGATCGACATCATGTTCGTTTCGGGGTTCTGCAGCCACGCGAGGGGCTCGAGCCCGAAGGCTTCGAGGACGTTGTTCGCCGCGCCGATCTGGGGGTTGAAGATCCACACCCAGATCTGGGAGATGACGGTGGAGGCGAGCAGATACGGCATGAAGAACGACAGTCGCCACAGCCACTGCCCTGGGAGGCCCCTGTCGACGAGCGCGGCCATCAGGAGGGCGATCGCCACGAGCGGCACGGTGGACAGCAGCGTGAACCACACCGTGTTCCCCATCGACCGCCACATCACGGGATCCGACAACGCCTCCGCGTAGTTCTCGAAGCCGACGAGAGCGCCGCCGGCGCCGGTGAGGGACTGGTCGGTGAAGCTGAGGTAGATGCCGTGCACGATCGGCCAGATGAGGAACAGGAGGAACGCGACGAGGAACGGTGCGAGGAACGCCCAGCTCACCAGCTGCTCGCCGCGCCGGGTGCCCGCGCGACGGGAGCGGAGATCGGATGCTCCGCCGGTGACCAGGGTGCGTGTGGAGGTGGCGGTGTTCGTCATGACTTCCACGTCCCTTCGGGGTCTGCGGGGTTGGGTTGCGCGAGCAGCGTGTTGACCCGGGCCTCGAAACGGTCGATCGCAGCCGAGGGGTCGTCGCCGGAGAGCAGCACGTTCTGCACGGCGGCGCCGAACTCGCCCTGGAAGCTCGACCCCGACCCGGTGAACCAGGCCGTCGGGTCGTACACGACGTGCTCGGCCGCCTCGGCGTAGTGCGCCTGCGGCACGAGGTCGTCGTACTTCGGCGACCTCGTGACGGGCAGGAAGGCGGGAACGTGCCCGGCCTCCGCCCAGTCGAACGAGCCCTTCAGCATGTCGGCGACGAACCGGTAGGTGAGATCCCGCTTCGCCGGGTCGGGGTTCGTCTGGTTCGGGAGCACGAAGGAGTGCGAGTCGGCGTACACCGCCGGCGTCCCGTACAGCGTGGGGATCATGGTGGCGTCGAAGGGGAGCTTCGCGTTCTGCATGGTGCGCAGCTCCCAGACGCCGGTGAACAGCATCCCGCTCTTGCCGGTGGCGAACTCTGCGACCGCGCTGCCGTAGTCGTTCTGCGCAGCGGCGATCTCGCCGTCGAGCAGGGTCTGCATGAATGTGAGCGATTCGATCGCGGCATCCTTGTCGATGACGGCCTTGCCGCCGATGGGGAGCTCCATCGCCAGCCCGTGCTGCGCGTACAGGCAGTAGAACAGGCGCCACATCTGGGCGCCGTCGCCGAGGTATCCGTACGAGAGCGCGTGGCCTTCCGCCGTGCCGCTGACCGTGCGGAGCTGGTCGAGGAACTCTTCGGGAGAAGACGTCTCCTTCAGCGCGCCGTCGGAGTCGAGAACGCCGGCGGCGTCGCAGACGTCGGTGTTGAACATCATCACGAACGGGTGGGCGTCGAGGGCGATGCTGTACATGTTCTCGCCGACGAACCCCTTGTCCCAGATCGGCTTCGGGAACGTGGACTCGTCGATGCCCAGTTCGGCGAGGCGGTCGAGGTCCCACGTGTCGAGCAGGCCGCCCGGCGCCCAGCCGACGGTGCGGGTGGCATGCATGATGGCCACGTCCGGAGCGCGGCCGCCGGCGCCGGCCATCGCGAGCTTCGTGTAGTACGGCGTGCCCCAGGCGAGTACCGTCGGCCGGATGCGGAAAGCATCCTGCGCGTCGTTCGCCTTCTGCAGCATCGACGACATGGTGACGCCGTCACCGCCGGAGAGCAGGTGCCAGAACTGCAGGGTCTGCGGGCCGGAGCCCGGGGTGGCGCCGGGGGCGCACCCGGCGAGCAGGGCGGTTCCCGCGGCCAGCGTGGTGGCTGCGAGGAACTGCCGGCGGGACAGATCGAGAGCGGGCGTCATCGTCACTCCTTCGTGACTGGAAGATGGACGCCTACATCATTACATCGTGGTAATCCGACGCGCAAGAGCAGCCTCAATACGTTCAAAGGGCGCAAACGGCTGCATTCGCGGTCGGAATGAAGCCGTTTGCGCCTTTTGAAGCTGGGGCGAGGGTCAGGAGTGGTGGCCGGCGGGGGATCCGGAGGTGCTCGCGCGCTCGATGAGTCGGTGGGAGAGGGTCAGGCCGCGGGGAGCGGCACCGCGGTCGTCCATCCGTGATTCGAGGAGGCTCAGTGCGGCCTCCGCCAGCTCCCGGCGATCGAAGGCGATCGTGGTGAGCGACGGCGAGGTGAACTCTGAGAACTCCACGTCGTCGAAACCGGCCACCATCACGTCGTCGGGAATGCGGATGCCGTGCTCCTGCAGGGCATGAAGCACGCCGAGGGCGAGGGAATCGGTGAGCGCCACGATCGCGTCGAAATCCACGTCGCGCGAGAGCAGGATGCGCGCGGCATCGGCGCCACTGGCCATGGACCACGGCAGCAGGTTGACCTGCAGGGCCGGGTCGGGTGCGAGCCCGGCGTCGCGGAGCGCGTCGTGGACGCCTTCGAGTCGCAGTCTGCTGGTCGCCGTGGCGACCGAGGGATCGTCATCGGCGCCGATCACCGCGATGCGGCGGGCGCCGCGCGAGAGCAGATGACGCGTCGCATCGGCGGCCGCGAGACGACTGTCGATGCGCACGTGATCCGCCCTGTTCTGCTCGACCTCGCCGATCACGACCAGGGGAGGCAGGCGGTCGGCGTACCTGACGACGCTGTCCTCGAGGCGTACGGGGTTCAGGATCAGGCCGTCGATGAGCTGGGCGCGGGCACGTGAGAGAAGCTCCTTCTCGCGCTCGGGCTCCGACGCCGTCTCCTCGATCAGCACGGCGAGCCCGCGTTCGTGCGCGGCCTCGACGATACGGTGCACGAGTTCCGCCGAATAGGCCGTGGCGAGATCCGGCAGGGCGAGGGCGATGATCCCCGAGCGGCCCTTGCGCAGTCCTCGAGCGCTCAGGTTCGGTACGAAGTCGAGCTCGGCCATCGCCGCCTCGACACGGGCTCTGGTCTCCTCGCGGACGACCACGGTGCCGGTGACGACATTGGAGACCGTCTTCGGTGAGACGCCGGCGAGGGCGGCGACGTCCTTCATCGTGGCGCGTGGCGGCAGCATCGCTGTCATCCGGTCAGCCTAACCGGGCTCACGCGCCGTCGAGGAGTACAACGATGTAGTGCGGTCGCTATCCTGACACGATGAGCATTGAGCGCAACTGGGCGGGCAACCTCGAGTATCGAGCCGCCGAAGTGTCCCACCCCGAGTCGGTCGACGAGCTGCGCGCCCTGATCGCCGCTGGGGGTCCGGTGCGGATCCTGGGCACCCGACACTGCTTCAACGACATCGCCGACACGGCGGGAGCGCTGATCGCGCTGGACCGGATGCCCGCGATCTACGAGGTGAGCGCGGCACGCGATTCGGTGCGCGTCTCCGGCGGGCTCCGCTACGGCGACATCGCATCACGGCTCGAAGACGAGGGCCTGGCCCTGGCGAACCTCGCCTCGCTGCCGCACATCTCGGTCGCTGGCGCGGTCGCCACCGGAACCCATGGATCCGGCGACGGGATCGGCGCTCTGTCCAGCGCGGTGCGCGGCCTCAGCATCCTCACCGCATCCGGCGAGATCCGCACGCTTGCCCGCGGCGACGAGGGCTTCGACGGCGCCGTGGTCAGTCTCGGTGCGCTGGGAGCGGTGCTCGAGGTCACGCTCGATGTCGAGCCGACGTACCAGATCGCTCAGCACGTGTTCGAGCATCCCTCGTGGGAGGCGATCCTTGCCGATCTGACGGCCGTGACCGGTGCCGGTACCAGCGTGAGCATCTTCTCGATGTGGCAGCGCACCGATGTCGCCGACCAGATCTGGATCAAGCAGCGGGTCTCCGTCACCCGCGCGGACGCGCGGGCCCAGCAGTCGCGGCGTGACGATCTCGCCGCCCGTCTCGGCGCCGCACCGGCCGACGGCAAGCGGCATCCGATCCTCGGTGTCGACCCGGAGGCCTGCACCGAGCAGGGCGGTGTCGCCGGCCCCTGGTTCCAGCGCCTGCCGCACTTCAAGCTCGAGTTCACTCCGTCCGCGGGGGAGGAGCTCCAGAGCGAGTACCTGGTGCCCCGCGCGGACGCCGTGGCCGCTATCGAGGCCGTGCGCTCCCTCGCCGACCGCATCGCGCCGCTGCTGCTCGTCAACGAGATCCGCACGGTCCGGGCGGACGATCTCTGGCTGAGTTCCTCCTACGGGACGGATGCCGTGGGCCTGCACTTCACGTGGAAACCCGATGAGGCGGCCGTCCGCGAGCTCCTTCCCGTGCTCGAGGCCGCGCTGCCGGCATCCGCCCGCCCGCACTGGGGAAAGGTGTTCACCCTCGATGGCACCGAGGTGCGCTCGCGCTACCCGCGCTGGGACGATTTCGCCGCGCTCGCCGCGTCGTTCGACCCGGAGCGCCGGTTCGTGAACGAATACCTGGAGCGCCTCGGCCTCTGAGCGTCAGCGCGGGGCGAGCGCCGGCGCCGCGAGGCCGGCGGCAGCCGTGCCCCAGGCCGCGAGCACCTCGCGGACGTCGTCGCGCGGTTCGTCGGCGACGGCCTGCGCATACGCCTGCTCGAGGACCTCGGCGATGACGACGCGCACCCCGGACTCCGCGGAGCGGACGGCGGCCTCCACCATCGCGAGGCTGAGGACGTTCGCGTGCACCTCGCCGGACGGTACACGGCCGTCACGCAGTGAACCGACGAACTCCACCAGCGACCCGGCGATCTCCTCGGGCACTGCGGCCAGAGGCGTGCCCACCTCGATCTCGGCTGGCGCGCCCTGCTGCGGGACCAGCTGTCGGGTGGGAGCCGAATCGCCGTCCCAGCCGGCGGAACCGTGTTCGCCGTTGACCCGCCACGTGCCGTTCCAGGACGTCTCGAGCCCGTCGGCGCACCAGCTGCCGGTGTAGGTGTAGCGCACGCCGCCGGCGAACTCGAACACCGCGGTCGCCGCCGCGTCGGCCGCGTACCAGCTCCACGACGGGTTGTACTCCTCGCAGTAGACCGCGATCGGGTCGTCGTCGAGAAGGAAGCGCGCGGCGTCGAAGGCATGGATGGCCATGTCGACGAGCAGCACGTGCGCCATCTCGTCGCGGAAGCCGCCGAAATGCGGCGCCTTGAAGAACTCGGTCGTGGCCGATCCGAGCCTGCCGAGCGAGACGATCTGCTCGCGGAACGCGGCGATCGACGCGTAATACCGTCGCGACTGGCTGGTCATCAGCAGCTGCCCGCTGGCCTCGGCCGTCGCGGCGAGCGAGATCGCCTGCGCGACGGTCGGGGCGATCGGCTTCTCGCACAGGACCGGCAACCCGGCGAAGACCGCCTCCGTGTTCACCGGATGGTGTGCGCCGGGGACGGTGACGTTGACGACCGCGTCAGCGCGGGTGGCGAGGGCGACCGCCGAGACGCTGGTGCCGACGAGCACGCCGCCCTCGCCCGGCCGCAGACCGGCATCCGAGACGGCGGCCTCGGCGAGCGACGTGTCGAGGTCGACGACGCCGACGAGCTCGGTCTCCGGGTTCGCGAGGATGGTCCGCAGCCAGGCACGCCCCATCCCGCCGGCGCCGACCAGAACGAGTCGGACGGGCGCGGACGGGTCTGCGAGCGTCGCGAAGCCGCCGTGGGTGGGAGCGCTCATCGGGCGAGTGCTCCGTCGTAGCCGCGTCCGTTGTAGAAGTCCTCGGTCTCGTAGCGCAGCAGCACAGGGACGGCCCGCTCCGGGCGCAGCGTCACGGCCCAGCGGACGCCGTTCGCGATCACACGGCGGACGTGCTCGTGGTGGTACACGGGGTAGTCCTGGTCACCGGGCGAGAAGAAGAAGATCTTGCCGAAGCCGCGCTTGTAGGTCATGCCGGAGCGGAAGACCTCGCCACCCGTGAAGGTCGAGAGGAAGACCAGTTCGTCCGGCGCCGGCACGTCGAAGAACTCGCCGTACATCTCCTGCGCGGGGATGATGAACGGATGCGGGATGCCCTGTGCGATCGGGTGGGTGGGATCGACCGTCCAGACGATCTCGCGGTCCTGCTCCGAACGCCAGCGCAGCGTGCAGCTGGTGCCCATGAGCTTGCCGAAGATCTTCGACCAGTGGGCGGAGTGCAGCACGAGCAGGCCCATGCCGGCGAGCACGTGCTGATGCACCCGCTCGACGACCTCGTCGGAGACGTCGCCGTGTGCGGCATGCCCCCACCAGACGAGCACGTCGGTCGCGGCGAGCACCTCTTCGGTGAGCCCGTGCTCGGGCTCGTCTAGGGTCGTGGTGGTCACGACCGCTTCGGCGCCGAGGTACTCCTCGATGCCCTCCTTGATCGTCGTGTGCATGCCGTCGGGGTAGATCGCGCGGACCTTCTCCTCCAGCTGCTCATGGCGGTTCTCACCCCACACGAGAACGCGGATCGGGGTGGCGCGGGTGTCGGACATGGTGGTGCTCCTTCGGGGATGTGTCAGGTGGTCTGGTGTGCTCGAGGTCATTTCACGGCACCGCCGGTGGCGCCGGCCGCGATGAACCGCTGGGCGATGACGAGCAGGAGGATCGCGGGCAGCGACGACAGCACCGCGGTCGCCATGACGGCGCTCCAGTTCGAGACCTGCGAGCCGAGGTACTGGTAGATACCGAGGGTGACGGGTCGCACGTCCTCGGTGGTGGTGAGGGTGAGCGCGAAGAGGAAGTCGCTCCACGAGAACAGGAAGGCGAACAGCCCCGCCGTGATCAGCGCATTGCGGCTCACCGGCACGACGATGGAGACGAACGCGCGGACCAGGCCCGCGCCGTCCACCCGGGCGGCCTCGACGATGGACGGCGGGATGGTCTGCATCGATGCGCGCAGGATGAGGATCGCGAAGGGGATCGCGTGCGAGGCGTCGGCGAGGATGAGGCCGGGGATGGAGTTCAGCAGGCCGAGGTCGTTGTACGCCGAGTACAGGGCGTTGGCGATCACGATGCCGGGGATCATCTGCGCGACCAGGATGACGAGCAGCGCGATGTTGATCCATCGGAAGCGGAACTGCGCGAGTGCATAGGCCGCGGGGGCCGCGATCGCGAGGGTCAGCACGACGGTGCCGAGGGAGATCGCGAGGCTGGTGAGGAGATGGCCGCCCTGGTCGGCGATCGCCTTCTCGTAGCCGGCGAAGCTCGGATTCACGGGGAAGAAGTCTCCGGTGAGCGTGTTCCCGGACGGCTGCAGCGAGGCGTTCACCATCCAGTACACGGGGAAGAGCATGATCGCGAGGATCACGACTCCGATGATCGTGTAGCCGAGGTGCCGCTCGGAGCCGCGTCGGCTGCGTGCGCCGGCCGGGTCGAACGGGCGTCGCCGCTGTGCGCCGCCGGTGACGATGCTGGTCGTGGTCATGGCGGTTCCTTACTCGTCGACGGCGCGGCGGTTGACGCGCAGGTACACGATGGCGAAGAGCAGCGAGATGACGATCAGGATGTTGCTGAACGCCGCCCCGACCCCGAACTCGAAGTTCACGAACGACTCCTGGTACGACCGCACGGACAGGGTCTGGGTCGCGTTCGCGGGCCCGCCGTTGGTGAGCCCGAGGATGATGTCGAGCACCTTGATCGTGTAGACGACGCCGAGCACGAGGACGACGCTCACGACGGGGCGGAGGTTCGGCCAGGTGATGTGGCGGAAGGCCTTCCACCCGGTCGCGCCGTCGAGTGCGCCCGCCTCGTACAGTTCGTCGGGGATGTCCTGGAGGCCGCCGTAGAGGATGGTGACGTTGAACGGGATGCCGATCCAGATGTTCACGAGCACCACGGCGAACAACGCGACCGACGGGCTCGTGAGCCACGGCACGGCGGCGAGCCCGACGGACTCGAGTGCGGCGTTGAGGACGCCGCTGTCCTGATCGAGGATCGAGCGCCAGGTCGCGCTCGAGACGATCAGCGGCAGCAGCCAGGGGAGCAGCAGCATCGCCCGGAGGAACGAGCTCAGCGGGAAACGGCGTTTGAAGAACACGGCGAGGGCGAGTCCGATCACGAACTGCCCGGCGATCGAGCCGATCGTGAACAGGGCTGTGTTCAGCAATGCGGGCGTGAACAGCTGCGAACCGAACACGGTCGCGTAGTTCGCGAATCCGACCCAGGGCGCCTCGCCCGTGAAGAAGGTCTTCGTTGTGTACTCCTGCAGGCTCATCGTGACGTTCTTGACCACGGGGTAGCCGAAGAAGAGCACGATGTAGAGCGCGGCGGGCAGGACGAAGCCGAGCTTCACGAGTTCCTCGCGCCGGAAGCGGCGCGAGTGCCTCCGTCCGCCCTCGGCGGGGGTGCGCCGGTGGGCGGCACCCCCGCCGGAGCCGTCCGTCGGCTGCGCGGCATCCGTGCTCCGGACGGATGCTCCCGCGATGCTGCTGCTCATCAGGATCAGCCGGCCGCTGCCTGATCGAACGCCTCATCGGGCGTCGCCTGCCCGGTGAGGGCGAGCTGGATGGCGGTGTAGATCTCCGTGGCGGCTTCCGGCCATTCCTCGCCGAGTTCCCCGGTGCGCGAGCGGGCGTTCGCGACCTGCTCGGTGAATGCCGCCATCTCGGGCACCTTGGCCACGTATTCCTCGGCGAGTGCGGTCTTCGTCGGCACGGTGAAGCGGGCTTCGGCGAGTGCCAGCTGATTCTCATCGCTCGAGATGCATTCGACGAACTCGGCGGCCTTCACCTGCTTGGCGTCGTCGCCCGTCACGGGGACGGTCCAGACCTCGCCGCCGAGCGGTGCGACCGGCGTCTGGCCGGCCTTGTTCACCGGCACCTGCACACTGGCGTACTTCAGGTCGGGGTCCGCGTTCAGCGCGGGGATCTGCCACGGACCGTTGATCATCATCGCGGCCTTGCCGGCCATGAACTGGTCGTTGACGTCGGCCTGGGACCAGTTGATGACGCTCTTGGAGGCCGAGCCGGAGTCGACGAGGTCGACCTGCAGCTGGAGGGCCTCGGCGACCTCGGGGGAGGTGAGGTCGGTCTCGTCGCCGCCGTTGGTCCACATGAACGGGAGGAACTGCCAGCTTCCCTCGTAGGTGGCGATGGAGCTGAACGCCAGGCCGTAGGTGTCGCCCTCGGTGAGTGCGGCCGCGGCGGTCTTGAGCTCGTCCCAGGTCGTAGGCGGGGTGATGCCCTTCGCGGCGAGGAGTTCTTCGTTGTAGAACAGGCCGAGGGTGTTCACGGTCGGGGCGAGCCCGTACACCTCGCCCTCGTAGCTCGCCGCATCGAGGATTCCCTGCGCGAACCCAGAGGTGTCGACGTCGTAGTCGCTGAGTGGCGACAGCCCACCGGTCGCGGCGATCTCCTGGACGTCGGGGTTGTCGAGCATGAGCACGTCCGGCAGCGTCTTGGACGAGGACTGCTGGAGGACCTTCTGGATGAGGTCCTTGCCCGGTACGGTCTCGCGCTCGATCGTGACGCCGACCTCTTCGGCGCAGCTGTCGAGCGCGTCGCCGATGAGCGTCTTGTCGGGTTCGTTGTTGTAGTAATCGAGGATGGTGAGGGTGTCCGCGTCGCCGCCGGTCGCCGCACCGCCGCCGCAGGCGGTCAGGGCGAGCGGGGTGATGGCGAGGATCGCGAGGGATCCGAGGATGTGCGGCCGGCGGAGTGCCTGCCGGGGGTTCGATGCGGTGGTGGATCTCATGTCATGGCTCCTTTGCCTGTTTGAGGGTACGGCGGGTGCTGCGGATGGTGCCGGTGCTGGTCGTTCGTTCAGTGGGGGATCGGGGTCCACGCCGCGTCGGCGGATGCGCTCGTCGCGACGGCGGTGAGGATGCGCTGCACGAGGAGGCCGTCGGCGAATCCCGGTTCCGGCGCGCGGCCGGCGGCGAGGTCTCGCGCGAAGTCGGTGACCTCGTGCACGAAGGTGTGCTCATAGCCGAGGCCGTGGCCGGCGGGCCACCAGGCTGCCGCGTAGGGGTGCTGCGGCTCCGTGACGAGGATGCGGCGGAACCCCGACTCCTCGGCCGGGAGGGTGTGGTCGTGGAACTGGAGCTCGTTCAGCCGCTCGAAGTCGAAGGCGATCGAGCCGAGTGATCCGTCGACCTCGAGGCGCATCGCATTCTTGCGTCCCGAGGCGAAGCGGGTCGCCTCGAAGGTCGCGAGCGCGCCGCCGTCGGTGCGGCCGATGAAGACGACCGCGTCATCGACCGTGACGCGTCCCATCGCCCGGTCGCCGTCCGCGCTGCCACCGGACCCGCTGTCGGCCGTGGCGCTCAGGCCGCTGGATGCTGTCGGCAGCGGGCGTTCGGTCACGAACGTGGAGGACAACGCGCTCACGCCGGTGAGCTCGTGCCCTGTCACGAACCGGGCGAGGTCGATGATGTGCGCGCCGATGTCGCCGAGCGCACCGGATCCCGCCTGATCGGCATCGAGCCGCCACACGAGAGGGAACTCGGGGTCGACGATCCAGTCCTGCAGATACAGGGCGCGGATGTGACGGACGGTGCCGAGCCGGCCTTCAGCGATCAGGCGCTTGGCGTACGCGAGGGCCGGGGTGCGGCGGTAACTGAAGCCGACCATCGCCTGCACGCCTCGGGCCGCGGCGCGCTCGGCTGCGGCGGTCATCCGCTCGGCCTCCTCCACGGAGTTGGCCAGCGGCTTCTCGCAGAGCACGTGGATGCCTGCGTCGAGGGCGGCGATCGCGATCTCGGCGTGCAGGTGGCCCGGGGTGCAGATGTCAATCACATCGATGTCGCCGCGGGTGAGCAGATTCCGCCAGTCGGTCTCGACGTCGGCGACGCCGAACCTGTCGGCGAAGGCGCGGGCGGCCACGGCGTCGCGGCCGCTGACGGCGACGATCTCGACGCCGTCGCCGAGGTCGAAGAAGCGGGGAGCGGTGGTCCAGGCCTGCGCGTGGATGGTGCCCATGAAGCTGTACCCGACGATCGCGACGCGAAGCGGGCGCCCTGAACGGTTGGTGTCGGGCCCGGTGGTCGTCATCGCGGCTCCTTCGCCGGTCGGGATTCGGATGTCCAGCCCGAAAGTTAACCGGTTTACTGGACGCTTCGAAGACCAGCTTCCCCCGGACTCGCGCCTAAGTCAAGAGGAAATTTAACCGGTTTACTGAACCGTGATCCGTGAGAGACTGACCGAAGGATCGGCCCCGAGGAACGAGGATTCATGGCAACGATGCGTGACGTCGCGCGGCGTGCCGGGGTCTCCGTCGCGACCGTCTCGTTCGTCGTGAACGACTCCAAGCCGGTCTCGCCCGGCACCAGGCTCCGCGTCGAGGCGGCGATGGCCGAGCTCGATTTCCGCCGAAATGCTGTGGCCAGGGCGCTGGCGAGTCGCCGCACGCGCATCATCGCACTCCTGTTCCCCGTCCTCCAGCACCGGCTCTCCGACACTGCGGCCCGGTTCTTCACCGGAGCCGCGGAGGCCGCATCCGAACTCGGCTACACCGTCGTCCTCTGGCCGGTGCCGAACGACTCCGAGTCCCTGCGCGAACTCACCTCGGACGGACTCATCGACGGCGTAATCCTCATGGAGGTGCAGCTCGACGACCATCGGGTCGATCAGCTGCTCGCCGCGAAGACGCCGTTCACGCTCATCGGCCGCAACAGGGATCCGTCGGCCCTCGACTACGTCGACGTCGACTTCGAAGGGATGGTCGAGCAGTCGATCGACCGCCTGCAGTCGCTCGGGCACCGCGACTTCGTGCTGCTCGAGGAGTCCGACCGGCTGGAACTCGAGGGGTACGGGCCCGTCGTCCGCGTGGAGGAGACGTTTCAGGCCGTCTGCGCCGAACGCGGGCTCCGCGGGCGGACGCTGCGATGCGCGGGCACCCCGGCCGGAGGGCGCACGTTCGCATCGACGCTGCTCGCGGAGGCGCCCCACGCGACCGCGATCCTCATCCTCAACGATCACGCCGCGGTCGGTTTCGTGAGCGAGCTCGGCAAACTCGGCGTATCGGTGCCTCGCGACCTCTCGGTCGTCCTCATCGGGTCGACCGTCGAGGTCTCAGCCATGGCGGATCCCGAGTTGGCGGTCATGCGGCTCCCGGCCGCTGAGCTCGGCCGGATGGGCGTCGAGACGCTCGTCGGACGCCTGGACGGCACGCTGGGCGACCTCCGCCACGACCTCCTGATGGGCGGGTTCCACGAGGGGGAGTCCCTTGCGGTTGCGCCGGTCGCTCGTGGGGGACTTGGGCGAGCAAGTGCCTGAGCGGAGGGGGCACCGCGCGACTGATTCGGTGGCGGGAAGACTTCTTATCTCACGAAGCCTCGCCTGAGGGTACGTGACCGGCACACCGACACGTACTGTGTTCTCATGCGCGGAGAGTATGTCGATGAGCGCGACTCCACATGGGAACGTGACGACCCTCGCTTCCGCATTCTGGTGTTCAAGGGCCCTGACAACGAAGTGACAGCCCTGGACCTCGTTGACGCCACCCTCGACGAAGCCATGGACTCCGCGCGTGCGCTTTCGAACGGCGACCAGTACCTCTGGTCCTTGGCGATCGTTGATGACGACTCGCATGGCGAACGCGGGTTGATCTGGCTCTCCGGGATGGATTACAACGACACTTCTTTCACTGCACGTCAATGGCTGCTCCGCCGACAAATGCAGAGCCGCTACCTGCTGGCACGGACTCAACGCGGGCTACGACCGCTCCTGCCCAATGGTCTGCGACTGCTTCGCGTGTTCCCCGAGTGGATCAGCGGCTGGCCGATATGGGAGGACTTCACCGACGGATACCGCCTCGACGCCAGCTCCCTCGACATCTCACCCGATTTGGGCGCAGCATTGTTTGATTGGAACGAGGAGTGGTTGTCGAGGCAAGTGGATGAACCGCTCGCCGATCTCAACGGCTGGCGCGAGCGGGGCGTGCTGCTAGTCGATCAGCTCAAGCGCGAACTGAATGGTGTGGCAGAAGTTCGTCCCGCGTTCTTATGGTGAGCCTCCCTTCGCCGCCAGCTGTACTTCCTCGGGAGGTTGTGAACGCGTGACGTGGGAAGACTTCCGGCCAGGTGGCTCGAGACAGAGCGGACGCATCCCGCCCGGCGTACCCAGTTGTGAGTTCTCGGGTCCGTTTTGCCCCCTGATCTCCTGTTCGAATGTCGGTGGTCCCTGGTGTACTGGGGTTATGACGGCGTTGATGGATGCGACGGTGGAGCAGGTGGGCACGCTGGGCGCGCTCACTGATTCTGTCGTGGAGATCGAGCGCACGATCAGCCAGTTGCAGGCCGCCCGGGATGGGATGCTCGCCCTCGGCTCACGGCTCGCACTGGAAGTCGCGCAGCAGGCGGAGCACCCCGACTACGGCGACATGGCGCTGCGGACGGTCGCGGCGGAGATGGGTGCGGCGTTGCGGGTCAGCGACCGGACGGTGCAACGCCGGATGGCTGCCGCGTCGTTCCTGGTGGAACAGTTCCCACTGGTCTGGGCCGCGCAGGGCGCCGGGCGGGTCAGTGCCTCACACGCCCGGGTGATCATCGAAGCCGGCGAGTATCTCGAGGATCCGGTCGCGCGGGATGCGTATTCGGAGCAGATGATCGGGTTCGCGGAGACCGAGTCCCCGAACCGGGTGGGGCGGATGGCCCGGCAGGTCGCGGAACGGTTCCAGCCCCGGTCGATCGAGGACCGGCATCAGGATGCTCGCGACGAGCGCGCCGTGTGGGTGAAAGAGAAGGCCGACGGGATGGCCGAGTTCGGTCTGTCCGGGCCGGCCGTACTCGTGCACGGCGCGTTCGAACGGCTCACCGGAATGGCCAAGCAAGTGCAGGGCGCGACGCGCGGTGACAGCGATGCGCTTCGCGCCGACGGCTCCTCAGATGACGCCAATGCGGCCTCGGAGGAGGCGGATCGCGACTCGCGCACGATGGACCAGTTGCGCTGCGACCTCGCCCTCGACCTGTTGCTCGCCGGTGCACCCGCCGGGCACGACACCCCGGAGGGTCTCCTGGCCGGAATCACCGCCCACGTGGCGGTGACGATCCCAGTCACGACCCTGATGGGCCACGATTCCACGCCGGCTGAGCTGAACGGCCGCACCCCGATCGACCCTGCGACTGCAAGGGAACTCGCAGGTGCGGCAACCGGGTGGGATCGCATCCTCACCCACCCGATCACCGGCGCCCTCCTCGCCGTCGACCGGTACCGGCCCTCCGCCCACCTCAAGCGACACCTGAAAGCGCGCGATCAACGCTGTCGTTTCCCGACCTGCGGGCTTCCAGCCCGAGACTGCGACATCGACCACAATCACGATGCAGCCTTGGGTGGGGCGACCGTCGAAGAGAATCTCGGCGACTTCTGCCGCCGACATCACGTCCTCAAACACCACTCCCCATGGCACGTCGAACAACTCGAAGCCGGGGTATTCGCGTGGACCAGCCCCACCGGGAAGGTCTACCTCGACCGACCCCCACCCCAGAACACCGTCACCTTCACCGAAGACGACACCCCACCACCCTTCTGGGGCCGCAGGAGTTAACCAGGAAGGGGCGTCGGGTCAGCCTGGATGTCGGGCTGCGAGGGAACACAGAGCGCACCGCGTATGTCGTCGCGTCGAGCGTGGCGTCGAGCGCCGCGGCCGAACGTGACAGTCAAACGCGACTGGCCTGAGCGCGACCGCAATCGTGACCGGTCAGAGTCGCGGCGCCGAGCGCGACGATCAAAGGCGACGGATCGCAGGCGGCGGGCCCGAACCTGACGTGCCCGATCGCGGCGGGCCCGAACCTGACGTGCCCGACCAACCCCGCGAAGGGCCGGCCGGGCATCCGGCCGGCCTTCCGCGAACTCAGCAGCCCTTCGCGGGGTAAGCGGCCGACAGCGTCACCGACCCGGTCGGCCCCGTCGCCGTCACCTGCACCGACCCGGCGGACAGTGAGGCCACCCGGCTGTTGAACGACGCACTGCGGGATTCGCCGCCCGCGAGAGCGAACGACTTCGAGCCGTAGGCGCTCGCCGCAGTGACGTCGAGCGCGATCGCATCCGTGCTGTTCACCGTCGTGACCACGACCGCCTTGCCGGCCACACAACGCGTCGCCGCAGACGCCTCCACCGCGATGGCGGCAGGGTCGGCCGCGACCGACGACAGGCGGAACCGCTGGCAGTCGTTGTTCAGCACGCTGTACTGATGCACGCGGGTACCGTCGGCCACAGCGCAGAACGAGAGGTCCAGCGCCTTGCCGCTCGTGCCGTTGCGGAACTCGACGACACCGTCGCCCGACACCAGCACCCGCCACGTGCTGCCCGCGATACCGCACGCGCCCTGGGTGACGGCGACCGAGTCGGCAGCCGAGCCCCCGCTCACGGCGAGGCACTTCTCCGGCGCCGATCCGAGATGCATCTCGGATTCGCCGTTCGGTGCGGCTGTGAACGTGACGCTCTGACATGCCACGCCGGTGTACTCGCGCTGCTGCAGGATCGCCCCGTCGGCGCTCGAGCAGCTCGGCACTTCGAACGCCTTGCCCGACACGATCGAGGTCACCGCGACCGCGCCGGCCGGGCGCAGCGCCCAGTCCTGTGCGGCAGAGGCGTTCGGCGCCGACTGCACGATCCCGCCGACGCCCGCCGCGAGCACCTTGCCGCTCGTGCGGTTCGTCAGCGTCGACCATCCGGCCGTCGTCGCGGCCACGGTCCACTGCTGGCAACCGGCCGTCAGGAACGGCGACTGCTCGAGTCCTGCGCCGTCGGCTGCCGAACAGTCGACGGGCCCCAGCGCCTTCCCGCTCAGCGCCCCGACGATCCTCAGATATCCGTCGCCGGTCGAGTCGAGCACGAAGCGCGACCGCGACGAGGAGCAGTCTCCGGGCATGAGCGCCGCTCCATCGGCATCCGATCCCACCGTGGCGCACTGGCCGGTGCCGCGGTTGACGAGGTTCCAGCGCGCCCCCTCGACCTGAGCGGTGATCGGCGCGTTCTCGCCGCTCGGCACGTTGACCGCGGTGGTGGTGGCCTGCGGGATGCCGAAGTCGGGCTCGCCCGCCGCATCCCAGTTCACCTCCTGCGCACGCGCCGAGCGCTCGCGGCTGCATCCGCCGTTCGCGCGAGCGTTGGCGTGGTACAGATTCCACGTCTCGGTGCCATCCGGTGAGAAGAAGAAGTCGTTGTGGCCGGTGCCGAAGGCGCCATTGGCCTTCGAGAAGACCGGGCCGTCGCTCTTCTGCCACGACGACGCCAGCACCGGATCGCCACCGAGGTACTCGAGCGTGCCGAGCTGGTAGTCCTCGGTGCCGCAGAAGCTCGCCGAGTAGGTGACCCAGGTGCGTCCGTCCTTCTGCAACGGGATCGGCCCCTCGTTCACGGGCTGCCCGATCGTCTCCCACGCCTCGACCGGCTGCGACAGGATGTTGAGCGGTCCGGTCGCGGTCCACGGGTCCGACATCCGGGCGATGTAGTTGCTCTGCAACCCGTCCGGGGCGAACGCCGACCAGAGCACGAAGAGCTCGCCGTTCAGTTCCATATAGGCGCCGTCGATGTTCCAGTCGTCGGTCGGGATCGGCCGGCCTTTGTACGTGTACGGACCCATGGGATCGTCGGCGGCGCTCTCGATGACCTGCAGATGCTGGGTTCCGTAGTTGCCCGCGACGCCCATCGTGTACATCAGGTACCAGCGCGCACCGTTCGGTCCGTCGAGCCGCTTCAACTCGGGCGCCCACATGTTGCCGTTGCGACCCGCGTTGGTGTCGGAGTACACCGTCAACGGTTTGGTGGTGCCGAGCGCGGCGAGGGTCGGCGCCTTTCGCATCACCACCCTGTTGTCCCACGTCGTGGCCACCATGTAGTAGTTGCCGTCGTGGAACTCGATCGTCGGATCGGCCGTGTCCGGGGCGAGCGGATTGGTGAACGTGTCCTCACCGACGGCCTGAGCCGCCGGCGCCTGCGCGATCCCGGCGGCGCCCAGGGCGCCGAGCGCTATGACCGCGGTCAGGGCGAGATGCAGCGCGGTGCGGACGGGTTTCAGCATGAGCGGCCTCCGTAGGTCGCGGTCGAGACGGCACCGTCGACGGTGCCGGAGATCTCGCCGGCGGGTGCCATGGCGAGACGGGAGGAGAAGGACGCCGAGGCGCTGGCGCCGCCCGCCACGGTCAGCGTGCGCGTGCCGTAAGGCGACGCGACCACGACCGATGCCGACTGCGACGACTCGTTCGTCACCTTCGCGATGACGACGGCCTTGCCGGCCACGCACCGCGTCGACGCCTCGACGCCGATCCCCGGCGTCACCGTGACGGTCGCCGTCACCGGCATCCGCGATTCGTCCTGGGCCACCCCGCTCACGGTGAACGTGCCGGCGTTCGCATAGTCCGCCGGGTCCACGCCCTCCCAGGAGACGGATGCGGTCTTGACCGCGCCGTCGGCGGTGGTCAGCTGCGCGTTCGGCAGCACCGGTGCGGTGCCTGCCCGCGTCGAGACCGCGATCGGTTCGACCTGTTCGACGGCGATCGCCGGGGCGTACGCCTCGAGCACCGTCTGGTACTCCGCGCGGGTCACCGGGAGCACCGTGCCGTGACGCGGCTTGCCGCCATCGCTGTTCTGCGGCAGGTTCGCACGCAGCGTCGCGCCCAGCGGCTGCCACGAGTCGCCGTCGGTGATGTCGGTCGAGCCGAACGGGATGTAGTGGTTCGGCCCGCCGTGGTACGACGGCTGGTCGATGAACAGGTACCAGTCGAAGCCGTTCACATCTCCGGGGTTCGACGGGAACACGCTCGGCCCCTCGCCGTGGGTGTAGGTGCCGCCCGGTTCGCCGTTGGGCAGGCCGGTGGCAACCTCGTCCTTGATCAGCGTCCACTCGTCGGCGGGGCCGGTCGTGCCCGGCAAGGAACCGGTGATCGTGTCGAGAAGATCCGTCGACTTCTCCAGGCGGAGGGTCATCGACGCCTCGTCCTTCGTGAACCGGTAGTACGTGTCATCCACCTCGGCCACGGTCGAGTCGATCACGCCGAGACCGGTGCCGCGCTTGACATCCGTCCAGACCTGCGGATCCGAGAACGTCACGAAGTCGTCGGTCGTCACGTACATCATGCGGTTGTAGGTGACGGCGGTGCGAGCGGCCGGGTCGGCGGTGTCGTACAGGTTCGACGCCCAGAACACGACGTAGCGGCCGATCTCGTCATCCCAGTACGCCTCGGGCGCCCAGGTGTTCCCCGCGAACGGAGACGAGACCTGCACGTGACGCTGCGCCGACCAGTTCACGAGGTCGGTCGACTCCCACACCTCGATCGAGCGTGAGCCCGAGATCTGCGCCGTCGTGAAGCCGCCGGGGAGGCCAGCGACCTTGAGGTCGGTGGCGAGCATGTAGAACTTGTCGCCCTCGTGCGAGCGGATGATGAACGGGTCGCGCAGGCCCTGAGTGCCCTGCGTGGACGTGAAGATCGGCTCGCCGTCGTTCAGGGTGTTCCAGCGGAGCGCGTCGTTCCCCTGGGATGCGGCGAGGCTGACGCGTTCGGCGCCGGCGCCCTCTCCCGTGAAGAAGGCCCACACATAGGCCTCCGGGTCGGCGGATGCTGCGGGCATCGGGCGCACCGTCAGCGTGAACTCGCGGTCGGCAGTCGCTGCGCCACTGGTCGCCGTGGCCGTGAGGATCACGTCGACGGCTGCGGCATCCGCTGCCGGACGGGTGATCGAGACCGTCGCCGAGCCCGCCTTGACTCCGTCGCGGATCTCCGCGTTCGCGGACCCAGAGGCGACCGACCAGGTCAGCACCGATCCGTGCGCTCCCGCCGTGGGGACGGCGATGCTGGTGCGGATGTCATCGGTCGCACCGAGGTCGACGGCGTCGATGTCGGCCTGGGCCTTGGCCGCATCCGTGAGCTGAGCGGGCACCGTGACCGTGTAGGTGCGGGTCGTGCTCGCCCCGCCGGCGGTGAAGGTCGCGGTGAGGGTGACCACCGCATCAGCCGAGCCTGCTGCGGGCCGGACGACCACGGCGTCGCCGCCGGTGATCGTGACCGCCGCATCGTCGGATGCCCAGGAGATCGCCGCGCCGCTCGCACTCGTCGGCACGGTGAAGCTCGCATCGGCCGTGGCCGGCACCGTCACAGCGGCGACCGCGCGCTCGAGCGCCTGATCGGCGAACACCTGCTGCACGGCGGCCGCGCTGAGCGCTTCGCCGTACACCGCGAAGTCGTCGACGTCGCCGGCCCAGCCCGGGTCGTTGTAGGTCGATCGGCCGAGGTACGACACCAGCTGCGATCCGAACGACGACACGTCGCGGTTCAGCGCCTGCTGTGCGATCTGCGTGCCGTTCACGTAGACGGTGAGCTGCTTGCTCGCTCCGTCGATGACGGTCGTGTAGAGCGACATCGTCGACGGTGTGCGGATGCCGGAGGTGGCCGCGTTCGTGGAGCCGGGGCCGACCTCGGTGCCCCAGGGGGCGCCCGCGTTCACGGTGCCGGTGACGACCGACTTCACGTATCCGCTCGGGTTCGCGGGGTTGAGCAGCCAGTACCCGCTGGAGTACGACGCGCCGGAGGCGACCGGGGCGCCGATGAAGGCCGCCGCCGTGTTGCCCGGTCCTGAGCGACCGGAGAGCCACGTCGACACCGTCAGCTGCTGCTTCCCGGTGAGCTGTGCCGTCGGGATCTCCAGATACCCGGCGGTGCCACGTGTGCCACCGGGCAGCGACAGCCGGCCGTCCGCGACGGAGGCCCCGCTCTGCCGGATGACGCCGTCATTGCCGTTGCCCGACGCATCGGCCACGATGCCGCTTGCGGCGGCGTCGAAGGTGTAGTGGATGAGCGGGGTGGGGCCGTCGGCGGCGAAGGTCGCAGACGGTGACGTCGTCACGCCGATAGCGATGACCGTCGCGGCGGCGGCGGTGAGGGCCGCTGCTCTGCGCACGCGCTGACTGAAGATGCCGTTCATGATCTCCTCTGATCTGTCTGGGTGTTCGGGGTCCGGCGGTCGCACCGCCCGGCGGGCGCATCCGTCAGACGACGGATGCGCCCGATCGGTTCAGCCGCAGGCGCCCGGCGGGATCGCCGCGGAGCCTGCGTAGCGCTGGCCGTCGGCGGCGGTGCCGGTCACGGTCGCCGTGCCGCCGGTGATCGACGCGAGCCGGGTCGGGAACGACGTCGAGGCCGCAGCTCCCGCGGCGATGGTGACGGGCTTCGTGCCGTACGGGGTGCTGATCACGGTTTCGGCGCGCACGGTGTCGAGGTTGCGCACGGTGACGACGACCTGGGCCTTGCCGGCCACGCAGCGCAGCGCGGCCGAGGCGGTGAGGTCGAGGTCGCCGGCCACGGTCTCGACGGTCGACGTCGAGGCCGCGACGGCGCCGTCGGCGTATCCGTCGTAGGTGACGGTCACCGAGCTCACGCCGGCGGGCACGGTGACGGTCGCCGCCGCATCCGCGAGCGTCGCGGACTCCGTCCAGCCGTCACCGGAGAACGTGACCGTGCCGACGACCTCGCCGCCGTCTGCCGCCGTCACGGCGGCTGTGGCCTCGCGGCCGCTCACCATGAGCTCCGTCGCCGAGGCGACGGCCGTGATCGAGGTCCAGTCGTGCATCGCGGTGAGCACCGTCTGCGGCACGCTCACGAATGCCCCGTGGCGCGGGCTCGCGGGAAGTCCGCCGGCCGGGCGCACGTTCCACTCCGGACGCTTCGAGAGCCGATCGGCCTGCGTGCTCGATGCGATCTCGTCGCCGGTGGTCACGAATGCCCGGTAGCCCCCGGCGCCGTAGTTGTCGACGAGGAAGACGTAGCCGTCGCCGTCGGCATTGCTCGGGTCGCCGGCGTTCAGTTTGACGATCTCCGGGCCTTCGCCGGCCTGCCCGGTCTCGAGCCCCGTCATCCGGGTGTCGGTGAGCTGCCAGGTCTGAGCGGGATCCGCGTTCCAGTTCGAGGTCGTGGTCGGCGCGGTCAGCACCTTCGACCGCTCCAGGAAGATGTCCTTGCCTGCCTCGAGGGGCCCGGCTGCTCCGCCGTCCTCGTTCTTGGTGAACCGGTAGTAGTACTCGCCGATCTTGGTGACGGTCGAGTCGATGCGGGCGAACCCGGTGTCCTGCCACGTCGCCGGCGGAGAGGTGAAGGTCTGGAAATCGCGCGTCAGCACGGCGAACATCCGCGCATGCAGATTGTCGGAGTTCGTGTGCGAGGCATCGGAGTACAGACGCGAGGCGAAGAAGACGACGTACGACTGCAGGTCGTCGTCCCAGTAGGCCTCGGGCGCCCAGGTCATCCCGGCCTCCGGCTGGTTGATCGTGATGCCGGCGTTCTCGCCGTTGGTCCGATCCCAGTGCACGAGGTCGGTGGATTCCCAGACCTCCACCTTGAGACTGCCCTCGGACTGCGCCGGTCCCCACCCGGTCCCGCAGCCGATGCAGAGGTCGGTCGCGATCATGTAGTACTTGTCGCCGTCGTGGGAGCGCAGGATGTACGGGTCGCGGAGTCCCCGGGTGTCGGTGGTCGAGGTGATCACTGGAGCGCCGACGTTGACGGGCGAGAAGGTGAAGAAGTCGTTGCCGCTCGTCGCCGCCTGGTAGATCTTCTCGTCGGAGTCGGAGCGGAAGTACGCGGCCGCGTACCCGGCATCCGGGGCCGTGCGGGCGCGCTCGGCGACCGCGACCGTGAACTCGCGTTCGAGCGTCGTGCCGCCCGCCGTCGCGTGGGCGGTGAGGGTCACGGTGCGATCTCCGGTGCCGTATGCCGGTCGGCTGACAATCCCGCCTCCGCGGTACGGGTCGGACATCCCGGCGGCCGGGGCCGTGTAGCCGGGGTCGGTGGGGGAGACCAGCGCGGCGTCCGACGAGGTCCAGGTGATCTGCGAGCCGTCCACGGATCCGGTGGTGACCAGCGGGAGATTCTCGGTCGTGCGCGACGCGAGGGCGATGGCATCGAGGTCGGCGGATGCCGATGGCGCGATGACGACGGCCGTCAGCTGGATGCTGGTGCCGAGCGACGTGGTCGCCGTGAGCTGCACGGGCGTGTCGGAGGAGACGGTCCGGGAGACTTTTCCGGTGGCCGAGATGACGGACGGGTCCGAGCTCGACCAGGTGAGCGTGATGCCGTTCGACGACGCGGGCAGCACGAGGTCGCTGCGGACCGCATCCAGCGAGGCGTTCTCTCCCCGCACGACGGCCGGCAGATCCAGTCGCAGCAGGGCGTCCGTGCTGGCGGCCTTCCGCTCGGCGCTGGGCATGCTCGCCGTCACCTGTTCGGGGGTCAGCGAGGTGTCCCAGAAGCGCACATCGGTGACATCCGCCTGCAGCAGCGGGTCGGGTGCGTAGAGGGAGCGGCCGAGGTAGCCGAGGGTACTGCCGGCCGGGACGATCGAGGAGAGGCTGTAGGCGTGCGTCACCGTCGAGATCTGCTGGCCGTCGCGGTAGAGGGTGATCCGGTCGCCGCTTCCGACCATCGTGATCGTGGAGAATCCGGGGTTCAGGCCCCCGCCGGCAGGAACACGCACCTCGCCGTTGCTCGAACCGGTCTTGACCCGGATGCCGGAGAGCACCTGGCCGTTGTACGAGCCTTCTGCAGACCGCGGGTTCACGAACACGTGGTTGCCGAGTGCGGTGGTGTTCCACGCTCCGACGCCGTCTCCGATGACCCAGCCGAACTGGTTACCCGACGTCGATGCCGACACGGTGTACTCCACGGTGAAGGCGTTGTCCGTGCCGGTCACGAGACCCTGCGGCAGCGCTGCGTACCCGTCCCGCTTGAAGCGCAGCACCGCATCGCCATCGGCGTCGGTGAACGAGGAGTCCGTCAATCCGGTGAGCGTCGCGTCGCGACCGTTGCCGGAGACGTCGAGCAGAGTGCTGCCCGTGTGGGACATGTCGTAGTGCGCGGTCGGCGCGGGGACATCGGCCGCCGACGCGGCCGGGGCGAGGGTGCACAGCGAGGCGGCCAGACCGACGCTGATCCCGGCAGCGAGCAGCCGTCGAGAGGGGGATTCGGGTGATCTCATGCGGAAGTCCTTGTCATCGTTGACGGTCGGCCGCACGTGGTGGGGTCGTGCGATCCATTGCCCGGGGTACGTGAATGTTACCGGACACAATGGCGGAAACATAGGAGTTTTTCGTCGGTGAAGATTGCAGAAACAAACCCTCGCGAGACGCGACGGGGCTGTGCTACGGTTCCTGGTTACCGGTAACAGCGAGTGTTGCCGCTGCATTCAGGAGTCCTCGATGGCGAAGCCCCCTCCCCTCTCTGCGTCGCCGGCGCGGCGACGCCGCCGGCTGTCTCTGCGTGGCGCCGGCGCGGTCGCGCTCGCCGCCGCCATCGCTCCCGGGCTGATCGGTCCGACGGGTGCGTCCGGAGCAGTGATCACTGCCCCGCGCACCGGACTCGTCGCCGAGTACCTGTTCTCGCAGAACGCCGGAACCGCCGTCCCGAACACCGCAGGCAGCGCAGTCGGCGCCGCCACCGTCGTCAACGGCACCGATGCGCACTGGACCGGATCGTCTCTCGTGCTCACCGGCGGTGATAAGGGTGGCACCGGCGACTGGGTGCGGCTGCCCGACAGCCTGCTCGCCGGCGAGGAATCGGCCACGATCACGGTCGAGACGAAGTTCGATGCGTCGATGGCTTCCGCCTGGCACTTCCTCTGGAACGTCGGCAGCGAGGGCACCTCGCAGTACTGGTTCGCCTCGCTGAAGGACACCGCGCGCACCGCGATCACCACGGGCGGCGGTGGCGCAGAGGTGAACGCGCGCGGCCCCGCGCCGCTCACCCCTGACCGCTGGTACAGCGTGACCAGTGTGATCGACGGCGCCGCCGACGTCATCACCTTCTACATCGACGGCGTACGCGCCGGCAGCGCACCCACGACGCTCACGCCCGGCTCCATCGCCGCGCAGACCATGAACACCATCGGCCGTGCGCCGTACCCCGACCCGCTCTACAAAGGCGAAGTCGCCGCATTCCGGGTGTACGACCGGGCCCTGACCCAGGAAGAGGTCGCCGACGTGTCGATCGCAGACGCCGCAGCGCACGCCGACGAGATGCAGACCGCAGCGCAGGCCGCCGTCGACTCGCTCGCCTCGTTCGATCTGGACGACGCGCATGTCACGCTGCCGGGATCGACCTCCGCTGCCGTCACCTGGACGTCGGCGAGCGAGGACATCGTGATCGGCGCCGACGGGCGCTCAGCCACGGTGACGCAGCCGGCGGCGGGGTCCGGGGCAGTGGAGACCACCCTCACCGCGACCGCGACGGTGCGCGGAGTCACTGCGACGAGAGGGATTCCCGTGACGATCCGGCCCGCGGCGGCCGAAGCAGACGACTACGGGTACCTCATGGTGCACTTCATCGAGGATGCCGCCGGCTACGCCGAGAAGATCTACCTCGATGTCTCGCGCGGCGATGACCCCGAGAAGTGGGACCCGCTCAACAGCGGCAAGCCGATCCTCGCCTCGCAGCTGGGCACCACCGGCGTGCGCGATCCGTTCCTCACGCGCAACCCCGAGACCGGCCGGTACTACATCATCGCCACCGACCTGCGGGTGTTCGGCGGCGACGCAGGCTCCGGTTCGTGCACCAGCTGGTGCCATTGGACGACCAAGGGCAGCACCGACCTGGTCGTCTGGGAATCCGACGACCTGGTGAACTGGGGCGAGCCGCGCACCTTCGACACCGCGCTCGACAGCAGCGGCACCCAGGTTGCCGAGCTCGGCATGGCGTGGGCTCCCGAAGCGCTGTGGGTCGACGACTACCACCCGGACGGTCGCGGCGCATTCGTCATGTACTGGTCGTCGAACGTGTACGCGGATGCCGCGCACACCGGTCCGAGCTACAACCGGGTGCTCTGGGGCGCCACCACCGACTTCTCCCAGGACACCTATTCGTACGGCGGCGACTTCGTCAACACGGGCGCCAACACAATCGATACGACGATGATCCAGGACGAGGGCACGACCTACCGCGTCACCAAGGACAACGGCCTGGGCAAGGGCATCTACATGGAGTCCACCACGGCCGAGCGGTGGTGGGAGCAGGGCACCTCCTGGACGACTCTGCAGACCGAGATCGGCGCGGCGTGGGCGGGCGGAAACGCCGGCGGAGTCGAGGGGCCGGCCGTCTTCAAGAGCCACAGCGACGAGAAGTGGTACCTGTACGTCGACGTGATCCCGAGCACCGGATACCGGCCCATGGTCACTGCAGACCTCGACGCCGGGTGGACCCAGCTGAACGATCCCTCGTTCTCGATGGCCCCGCACACAAAGCACGGCGGCATCGTCTCGCTGACCAAGGGCGAGTACGACCGGGTGCGCGCCGCGGATGCCGTCTCCGTCGTCACGGCGGATCTCGGGGCGGTCGAGGTCGAGGCGGGCGCCGGTACGGGCGATCTCGTCGCCGCGCTTCCGCAGCAGGCCGATGTCACGCTCGCCTACGGCCGAGGAACCGCCTCGCAGCCGGTCTCGTGGGACACCTCGTCCGTCGACCTGTCCGCTCCGGGGGTCTATCCGGTCGCCGGCGTCGTGCAGACGATCGGCGGCAACCTCGACTCGTGGACCGGTGCCGGCGGCTCGACCGCGTGGAACGCCCCCGATAGAGTGCTCGCCCGCAGCGGGGCGCTCACCGTCACCGCGCAGGTCACCGTGACGGATGCCGCGACGCCGGCCATCACCGCGACCGCGACCACCCGCTGCGTGGCCGGTAAGGTCGTGCTCGTCACCGAGGTCCAGAACGCCGGGACGACGCCCGTCGCACTGAGGGTCGACACCGTATTCGGCGTGGCCGATGCCGGAACACTCGCCGCAGGGAAGTCGATCAGCCGCACGACGAGCACCCGCCTGGGCGCCGTCGAAGCAGGGCAGGTCACCGTGACGGCATCCGCCGTGATCGACGGAGCCACCCGCACCGCCACCGCCGTCGCCGAGTACGCGGCGCGAACCTGCGCCCGCTGAGCCGCCAGCCCGAACGAGGAGCATCACCATGTCACGGAGAACCCGCCTCGCGGCATCCGCTACCATCGCATGCCTGGTCGGCGGTGCTCTCGTCGTCGGCTCCGTGCCCGCAGCCAACGCCGCAGAGGAGATCAGCATCGAATCGTCCAAAGTCCTCGAGCTCGGTTTCGACGGCGCGCTGACCGACACCAGCCCGCGCGGAGCCGCCATCGGCCTGCAGAAGGGATCGGCGGCGTACGCGGCCGGCATCCGCGGGCAGGCGTTCGCGTTCGACGGGTCCACGGCGCTGCGCCTCGGCACCGGTGCCTACCTGCAGCCGCAGAACCTCACCGTTTCGTTCTGGTACAACCCGACTGCGCCAATGACGGGGGAGCAGGTGTTCTCCTGGAACAAGGCAGCCTACAACTCGGACGGCTGGTACCTCACCAGCGAGAACGACACCACGCCCCTCGCGCTCTCCATCGGACCGTCCTCGGGCCAGCCGTACAAGGTCGCGGTCGAGGGCACCCGCTCGACCTTCTTCCCGGCGGGCCAGTGGACGCACATCGTCGCCTCCTACGACCACGAGAGCAAAGCGGTGACGTTCTACCGCAACGGCGTACGTCAGGTGTCCTCCGTGAAGTACCCGGTCAGTGCCGCCGCGAGCGGCGTGCTGGGCTCCGAGAGCACCACCGTGAAGACGATCGGCTACAACGGACCGCAGTACAACGGGGCGCATCTGAAAGGCCTGCTCGATGACTACGCGGTGTACGACGGCGTGGCCACGATCGACGACGTCGTCGCGCTGACGCAGCGCGGCACCGCCGACTTCGATCCCGCCTCCGTCGCCGGCGCCGATCTCGCCGCGCTGACGCTGCCGACCACGGTCAGCGTCGACTTCCCGCTGCCGATCGAGGGTGCGAGCGGCAGCGCCGTCGCCTGGAGCTCGTCCGACACCGACCTCATCGAGGTCGACGGCGCCGTCGCCCATGTGACCGTCCCGGCCGAGGAGGAGCGCACGGCCACGCTGACCGCCTCGGCCACCTACGGCGCGAGCGCGCCCGTCACGCGGGAGTTCGCCGTGACCGTCGCCCCCGCCGCCGGAGCATCCGAATACCTCCTCGATGCGGGGCTCGAGAACCTGGCGCTCACCGACGACTATCTGGTCAACGCCAACGGCAAGACGATCGACTATCTGCTCAGCCTCGATCCGGAGAAGTTCCTCTACTCGTGGTATCAGCAGGCCGGCCTCACCCCGACCACGGCCGCCGGTTACGGCGGCTGGGAGCGCACCAGCGGCACACGCTTCTCCGGCCACTTCTTCGGGCACTATCTCTCGGCACTCGCGCAGGCGTATGCGACGACGACGGATGCCGGAGTCAAGGCGCAGCTCCTCGCCAAGCTCACCGCGGGGGTCGAAGGACTGAAGCGGTGCCAGGATGCCTGGGCGGCCGCTCATCCCGAGAGCGCCGGCTTCATGGCGCCCTTCCCGATGAGCGCACTGCCCAGCGGCCAGGACGGCCTGCTCGTGCCGTTCTACAACCTGCACAAAGTGCTCGCCGGACTCATCGACGCACACCAGTACGCGCCGGAGGCGCTCGGCGCTGACGCGCTGTCCGTGGCATCCGGATTCGGCACCTGGGTGCGCGACTACGCGGCCTCCCTCCCCAACCCCGCCACGATCCTCAACACCGAGTACGGCGGAATGAACGAGGCGCTCTACGAGCTGTACGAGCTCACCCGCGACCCGGCGCACAAGCGGGCGGCCGAGTACTTCGACGAGGTCGCGCTGTTCCAGAAGCTCGCGAACGGGCAGGACGTGCTCAACGGCCTGCACGCGAACACGACGATCCCGAAGCTGATCGGCGCGCTGAAGCGATACACGCTGTTCACGAGTGACGCGGCCCTGTACGAGACGCTGAGCGACGCCGAGAAGGTGGCGCTGCCGATGTATCTCGCAGCGGCGAAGAACTTCTGGCAGATCGTGGTCGACGACCATACCTACGCCAACGGAGCGAACAGTCAGTCCGAGCACTTCCACGGCGCGGACAGCCTCTACGCGCACGCCACCAACGGCGTCACCACGGGCTACGGCGAGAACTCCACGGCCGAGGGATGCAACGAGTACAACATGCTCAAGCTCACCCACGCGCTGTTCGCCGTGGATCCGCAGGTGAAGTACGCCGACTACTACGAGTCGACGTTCATCAACACGATCCTCGCCTCGCAGAACCCCGACACCGGGATGGTCACCTACTTCCAGCCGCAGACGGCCGGCTACGCCAAGGTCTTCGGCACGCCGCTCGACCAGTTCTGGTGCGACCACGGCACCGGCATCGAGAGCTTCACGAAGCTCGGCGACTCGATGTACTTCACCGACGCCGACGGGGTGTGGCTCAACCAGTTCTACAGCTCGGAGTTCCGCGCCCCGGCGCACAACCTGGGCGTGACGCAGGTCGCGAACGTGCCCGCCGATCCGCTGGTGCGCATCTCCATCGGCGCCCTCGACGGCGGATCCGTCGCCGAGGGCACGCTGCTGCGCCTCCGCGTGCCGTCGTGGGCGGCATCCGCTCCCACCCTCACGGTGAACGGCGCGCCGGCCGATGTCGCCGCCGTCGACGGCTACATCGTGCTGGAAGTGGCGGCCGGAGACGAGCTCACCTACACGCTGCCAGCGCAGGTCACCGTGGATGACGGCACTGAGAATGCGAACTGGGTCGCGTTCAAGTACGGCCCGGTGCTGCTGGGCGCCGAGCTCAGCCGCGCGAACGTCGAGGCGAGCTACACCGCCGGGGTGCTCGTGCAGATGGGCGTGGCCGACAAGTCGCTGAATGCGAACGTCGTCGTCGATGACGCCGCCGCCTGGAAGGCCGCCGCCGCGCAGAACGTCGAGCGCCTCGCCGACGGCGTGAACGGGAACGGTCTCACCACGATGCGCTTCGCCCTGCACGGGGTCGACCCCGCGGCATCCGCCCTCACCTTCGAGCCGTATTACAGCCTCTACGGTGCGCGCTACGCGACCTACATGACGCTCGTGCAGCCGGACTCGGCTGAGGCGCAGGCGCTGATCCTGAGGGAGAAGCAGCAGCTGCGCATCGACGAGACGACGACCGACGCGCTGACGTCTTTCGACAACAACAACAGCGAGGCCGACAAGAACCACCGCTACAACAAGTCGTCGGTCGGCGTCTTCAACGGTCAGCCGTATCGCGACGCGCAGCGCGCGGCCGACGCCTTCTTCCAGTACGACATGATCGTCGACCCCGCGCTGGCGGCGAACCACCTCGGCGTCCGCTACTACGGCGGCGACGTGGGGCGCACCTTCGACGTCTACCTCAACGACGTCCTGCTCAAGCATGAGCGGATCACCGACGCGCACGGCGCGCGGGACTGGTACATCCAGTACGACCGGATCCCGCAGGAGGTGCTCGACGGCATCGCGGCGAAGGACAGCTACAAGCGCGATCAGAACGGCCAGTACGTGCTGGATGCCGGCGGGCAGCGCATTCCCGTCGTCACCGTCCGGTTCCAGAGCAACGGGACGAGCCTCGTCGGCGGCGTCTTCGGGGTGTACACCTCGGCGGTCGACCACTATTCGACGGATGCCGGGCTCTCGGCCCTCACCGTCGACGGCGGAGTGCTCAGCCCTGCGCTCGCCGCGGGGGTGACCGATTACACGGTCACCGTGCCGAGGGATGCGACCGAGGTGGCGCTGACGCTGGCGCCGGCCGGTCCGAGCGGGCTCGTGCACGTCGACGGGATCCTGATCGACGACGCCCTGCCGCGCACGGTGGCGGTGGCACCGGGCGAAGCCCCGACCGTCGTCGCCGTGAGGGCGACGGCACAGGACCATGTCACCACGGCCGAGTACGGGATCAGCATCGTCCGCGAGTCCGAACTCGCTGTGACGTCGGATGCCTCGGTGCGCTGCGTCGCGGGCAAGGCCGTGATCGTGGTGAAGGTGCGCAACGGGGCGGACGCCCCGGTGAACGCCGTGATCAGCACGGCGTTCGGCAGCACCCGGCTGCGTGTCTCCGCCGGCGGGACCGGTTCGGCGTCGATCGCCACCCGTCAGCCGTCGATCACGGCCGGCGAGGTCGCGGTCGAGGCTTCCGCCGAGATCGGCGGCCGGCTGGTCGTCACGCGAACGACCGTGAGCCACCCGGCCGCGACCTGCCGTTGAACCGACGGTCTCTCGGCGGACTACCCCGTCGAGGCGTGGGCGGCGATGGCCGACGCGCTCGCGGAGGCGCGCGAGGTGGCGGCAGGGGGTGTCGGTACGCAGAACCAGATCGACGCCCCCGAGCGAGCGCTCAGCCTGGAGCTCGCTCGCCTGGGAACGCTGAAGGCGCCGGCGCCGACACTTGACGTCGAACTGACGGCAGGTACCCGCTGCGTGACCGGAAAGGTGGTCGTCACAGTGCGCGCGTCCAATGCGGAGGATGTGCCGATCACGGTGGCCTTCGAGACTCCGTACGGCAGCAAGTCCTTCGCGTCGGTCGCCCCCGGAGCGACCGCGGTGCACGCGTTCACGACCCGACAGGTGAGCGTGCCGGAGGTAGCGGCATCCGCTGAGTTCTCGGCGACCGTCGACGGTGAATCCGTGTCGACGGAGACCGAGGCGTCGTTCCCGGCCCGCGCCTGCAATTGAGCTGAGCAGCTCCTCCCACTCGAAGGGGCATCGAGTCGTGGTGACTCGATGCCCCTTCGTGAGTGATCGTCGTGCGGGTCGGGAGGATTCCTGACCCGCACGACGGATACCCGCCGCTAGCCTGCGGTGTACTCGATCGTGCGCTCGTACGAGACCGGTCCTGCCGGCCCGCTCTGCGTGGCGTCGACGGAGATCGTCCCGCTGGACTTCTCCGCGAGGCGCGTGTTGAACGCGACAGTGGTCGTCTTCCCCGGCAGGAGGTCGGCGATCGTCTTGGTTCCGAAGTCGGATGTGACGGTCAGCGACACCGCGGAGGAGTCGTTGTTCGTCACGGACACGACGAGGTTGACCTTTCCGGCCACCTTCTTCTGCGACACGGACGACTCGACATCGACGCACATGTCGGAGATGGGGTTGTCGCCGACGGCCGTGAGGAGACCCAGCTTGTACGGCAGGCTGAGGTAGTCGGGTGCCTCGGCCGTGTGCGACATGCCCTGGTAGAGGAAGCGCATCGGTTCGCACGGGTCGAGGGTGAGGTTCTGATCGGATCCGGAACGGATCAGCTCACCATGCGACACCTGTTCCTTCGACCAGATCTCGTTCTCGAAAGTGCGGTTCGCCGGGCCGGCGAAGGGGTCCGCCTCGGTGGCCGCGAGCGGCGTCCAGGGACCTGCCAGATCGTCGGCGATCCACGAGCTGAAGTAACGCCCGGGGTGTCCGATCGCCTCGATCATGGTGACGTACTTGTCGGAGCCGTCGAGCTTGTAGGTCATGCTGGCTTCGAAGATGTTGTCGGTCGTGTCCAGGAGCTCGAGTTCGGGCGCGCCGAACCCATTGGGGAACTCGTCGATCGACGTCTGAGCGCGCCAGAGCCTGCCGTTGTCGCCGGTGGCGAAGAGATGGCAGAGGTCCTCGTCGCAGATGTTGAAGAAGTCGAGCCATCCTCCGGTCTCCTGGATGGCCGTCGGAGTGCCGTTCGGGTACATCGAACGGGGAGCTGTCCAGGACATCGGGTCATCGATGTTCGCCGTCGTGGAGTACAACGGGTCGCCTGCCTGGTAGATGAGGTACCACAGCCCCTGAGGCTCGAAGAAGAACACCTGTGGGGCAGCGGTGTAACCGTTGCCGATGGGGGATTCCGCCAGATACGTGATCGGCGCTTCGGCAGCTTCGGACCAGTCCGTGAAGCTGGTGGTGGCCATGCTCCAACCGTTCTGGCTGGCGGTCGTCATGAACACGTGGTACTTGCCGTCGGCGAACACGACAGTCGGGTCCTTGACGGCGAGCGACGGATGCTCCGCGGTGGGCTTCGGGACGATCACGGGATCGCTGGACGACCACGCGAACGACGGCTTGACCTCGAACAACGAGACGTCGTCGACGCGGAAGTCCAAGAGGTTCGATGCGGGTTCTGCGGAAGGATCGGGCACCCATGGCGTCTCGATGAAGAGACGTGCCCCCGTGACGCCCTGGTCTTCGGGGATCGTGAACGAGCTCTTGATGTTCGTCCACTGCCCTTTCGTCACGACTGCGCGAGCGACGTTGATGTATCGATCGCTGTAGGCCATCGTGACGATGAACTCTTTGGTGTCCGGCCCGGAGTCGAAGCGCACCGCCGCCGAGACGTCGTACGACGAACCGGGCGTGAGCTTTCCATCGAGGTTCTGCCAGGGGCCGGACGATGTGCTCGTCCGCTCGGTCACCTTCAGGCTTGCCGCGCCGCTGGCAGCGAGCTGAGTGTCGGTGGAGAGGACGCCGCCGTCGGGAGCCGTCCAGGGGGCGACCCCGTCTTCGAACCCTCCGTTGCTCACCAGATCGGCGCCGACGACGCCGGCCTCGGCGCTCGACGGCGGAACGGCGAGGCTCGCCACCACCAGGGCGGCTGCGATCGCGGTCGCACCGACCCATCGGACGTTCATCGGTCTCACATGCATGAACAGCTCCTTCGCTGAATGTTGTTGGTCCGGCTCGCCGTGCGCCCGGCACCATCGCTGGCGTGCGTTGGACGTCCGAAGGGACCGGCTGCCGAATGTTACCGCGAACAACCCTCGTTTCGAAAGAGTGCAAGCGCTTCGATTGATTTCGATCGGCAGCACCGCTGTGCCGGCGCGCAGGGAGGCGCGGTGGCCGGTGGCCGACAGGATGCGGTTCCACTCGCTTCACTCGCCCGGCTCTCCTGCGATCACGCCGCCACAATCGGGATTCTCGCCGTCGCGAGAAAATAAAGCTTGCGGAATCCCGTCTTGTTCCCGCTAACATAAGGGCGGGAACGTGGTCCACAGACGGAACACGAAGAAGGCGACGATGCCGACCGAGGTCGCACGCGAAGCCTGAGAAGCGAACCGACAGCCTGGGGCTGATCGCTGATTCGGCACGGCTGATGCCGACCGAGGAATGGGAGTAACCATGAAGATCACCAAGGGAACCGCGGCACGTTGCGCCGCAGGCATCCTCGGCGGAGTGCTGCTGGCAGGCGTCGGCAGTGCCGCCTTCGCGGCGTGGCCGGACGAGGAGGACAGCTCGGGCGTCGACGTCAAGGTCGACATCGCACCCGTGGCGGGCGGTGCGCTGAGCCTGACGGTCGATGGCACCGAATCCGTGCTGACCGAGACGGGCTCGACGGCCACATACCGTCAGTTCACCGGCACCCTGCCGAACGTGACGGTGACGGACACCCGCACCGACGTGCCGGCCGGCGTGTACTGGTACGTCACGGGTCAGGCCGGTGACTTCACCGGAGCCGCCGGGCAGCCGAACATCACCCCCGACCACCTCGGCTGGACCCCGGCTCTGGTGACCACCGGCAACGGCGAGGTCACCGCCGGTGACGCCGTCGCAACGTCGAAGGACGACCCGACCCCGCCGGTGCCGAACAACGTCGGGCTCGTGGGCCAGGAGATGCTGCAGCTCGCGCTCGACTCGGCCGAGGCGAAGGCCGCCGCCGGGCAGTGGACGGCGAACGCCGGCCTCGTCCTCAAGACCGACGTGAACGTCGCTCCCGGCAGCTACACGTCGCTGCTGACGCTGTCGCTCTTCGAAGACGCGTTCTGAGCATCTTCCCGACGAGGGGCTGGGTCCGGGCGACCGGCCCAGCCCCCCCTCACCTGATCAGGACTCCCGTGAACTCTGTGCGATTCCGCTCGGTGCTGGTGAGCGCGCTGGCCGCGCTCGCCCTGCTCGGCGTACCCGCCGCGGCGGCTGCCGCCGAGGACGACGCGCCGATCTCGTGGTCGGTGACTCCGGCAGACGAGTCCGGGCCGGACGGTCGCGTGTTCGTGGAGCATGCGATCGACCCCGGTGAGACCGTCGACGATCACCTCGCGGTACGCAACCTCGGTGCCGAGCAGGTCACCTTCCGCCTTTCCGCCGCCGACGGCTTCTACAATGCGAACGGCCGGTTCGACATGCTCCGCTCCGATCAGGAGTCGGTGGCGGCCGGAACCTGGATCACTCTGCCGGAGAGCGTCACCGTCGCTCCGGGAGCGACAGCGGTGGTTCCGTTCTCGCTGACGGTCCCCGAGGACGCCGAGCCGGGCGATCATGCCGCGGGCATCACCGCGTCGGTGATCTCCGGAGCGCAGGGCGAGGGCACCGGGGTGGGCGTGGAGAGCCGCGTCGGGTTCAAGGTGATGACTCAGGTCACCGGCCCGCTGAGGCCCGCGTTCTCCGTCGAGAAGGTGCAGACCGACTATCTGCTCTCCTGGAACCCGTTCCGCCCCGGTGACATCTCGACGACCTTCACCGTGGTCAACACGGGCAACACGCGGCTGATGGTCGAGGGCGCGCTCGACGTCGCCGGTCAGACGATCGCCTTCCCGGCCGAGGGGGAGCGCCGCAGTGAACTCCTGCCGGGCGAGGAGAGGTCGTACGCGCTGGCCATCGATGACGTGTGGCCGCTGTTCGGCTTCCCCGCCGATCTCACCGTCGCACCGGTGGTGTCCTCCTCCGCCGACGAAGCGGCCGTCGTCGCCGCCGCGACGACCACTCAGTTCCTCTGGGCCGTGCCCTGGCCGCATCTCCTGATCGTCCTCGGTGTCGCGCTCCTGCTGATCGCACTGCTGTGGAACCGCATCCGCTCGCGTCGGCGGATCGACGGCCTCATCGAGAAGGCCGTCGAGCGTGGCCGTGAGCAGGCGCTCAGGGAATCCCACGCGCAGGCGGAGAGCGTATGAATCCGTCCGCGATCGCAGCCCTGGAGGGCGAGGGCGGTGAACTCGCAGACGGAACGGTCGGCGTCTACATCCACGTCGAGATCCTCCCGCGCGCATGCATGGAGTCGTGCGGCGGCCTCCCCGCGACAGGCATCGAGACGCCAGGGCTTCTGCTGGCCGTCGGAGTCGTGCTGATCGTCGCCGGCATCGCATTCCTGGCGGTCAGGACGATCCGCCGTCGCATCCGGAACCGACCAGGCCGGCCCTCGCGAGCCATCCTCTGACCCTCTGTCCGGCAGCTGCCGGACATCCAAGGAAGTGCAATGATGCAGACCTTCACCAGACGGACCATCGCGGGGCTCGCCGCGCTCACCCTCGTCGTCGCAGCGGCCGCGATCGTCGCGCAGCCCGCGGCCGCGGAGGCACAGCAGGGGCCCATCGCCGAATACACCTTCGACGGCGGCACCCTTGAGGACTCGATCGGCGGGGCCGACCTCACCCCGAGCGGCACGGCGGTCGTCGCCACCGACGCGGAGAGGGGGCAGGCGCTGCGACTGGACGGCACCGCCAACGGCTTCGCCGCGTTCCCGCTCGGGTTCTTCGATGGGCGCAGCACCATGACCGTGTCGATGGATGTGAAGTCCGAGAAGACCAGCGGAAACTTCTTCACGTTCGCGTTCGGTGCGGATTCCAACAGGTACCACTTCCTCCGGGTGCGTGGTTCCGATGTGCGCAGCGCCATCACGCAGTCCTCGTGGCAGAACGAGTCCGCGGTGACCGGCACCGTGTCGAGCGGGCAGTGGCACCGGATCGACGTCGTCTTCGATGGCGCCACCATGACGGTGTACGCCGACGGTGTGAAGCTCGGTGAGAACGCGGCACTGCGCGCGACGGTGGAACAGCTCGGCATGAACCTCGCCGGATACCTCGGCAAGTCGTTCTACGCCGGCGACGAATACTTCAAGGGCTGGTTCGACGACGTGCGCGTCTACGACCGGGCGCTGTCGGCAACCGAGGTGCTGGGCAACGCCGGTGTGACGGATCAGCTGATCGATGTCTCGCTCGCCGACCCCTCAGCGCTCAAGCTGGCTCCGATCGTGAACGCGGCAGCGCACACGGTCGTGCTTCCGGTGCTGAAGGGGACGGACGTGACCGCGCTCGCCCCGACATTCGGCGCGGCCGACGGCGTCACGGTCTCGCCGGCATCCGGCACCGCCGTCGATCTGGCAGCTCCGGTGACATACACGCTCACCGGCCAGGGAGGGGAGACGGCGACCTGGACGATCGAGGCGCGCGTGGTGAACAGCCCGGTGCTGCCCGGTCTCTACGCAGATCCCAACATCGCGGTCTTCGGCGACACCTACTTCATCTACGCGACCTCCGACGGCTACGCCGGGTGGGGAGGCAAGGAGTTCTATGTCTGGAGCTCGAAGAACCTGGTGGACTGGGTCCGCTCCGAGCAGCCCTTCCTGACGCTCGACGGCGCGAACGGCAACGTGCCGTGGGCTACGGGCAACGCATGGGCGCCGACCATCATCGAGCGCGACGGGAAGTACTACTTCTACTTCAGCGGTCACAACGCGAGCCTGAATCGCAAGACGATCGGCGTCGCCGTGGCGGACAGCCCGTATGGCCCCTTCGTCGCGAAGCCCACCGCGATGATCCTCAACAACGAGACCGTCACCTCGGGCCAGGCGATCGATCCTGCGGCCTTCCACGACCCCGTGACCGGGAGGTGGTACCTGGGCTGGGGGAACGGATCGCCCGTGCTCGCCGAGCTCGGCGACGACATGGTCTCGATCAAACCGGGAAGCTACCAGCGGATCACCGGGCTGACCGATTTCCGTGAAGGGGTCTTCTTCAACCATCGCAACGGGCTGTACCACCTCACCTACGCGATCGACGACACCGGCTCGGAGAACTACCGCGTCGGGTACGCCACGGCGACGAGCATGAACGGGCCGTGGACCTACCGCGGAGTGATCCTGCAGAAGGACCTGAGCCTCGGCATCAAGGGCCCCGGTCACAGCTCGATCATCAACGTCCCCGGCACGGATGACTGGTACATCGCCTATCACCGGTTCGCGATTCCCGGCGGCAACGGCAACAACCGCGAGACGACCATCGACAGGCTCGAGTTCGGCGCCGACGGCCTGATGAAGCCGGTCGTTCCGACGCTCGAGAGCGTGCCGGCGCAGATCGTGGAGCTGCCGCCGACCGGGCCCGACGTCGAGGTCGCCCTCAGCACGCGCTGCACCGCCGGAAAGGTGACGCTCGTCGCGCAGACCTGGAACAGCGACGATGCTGCCGTGAGCGTGGAGATCAGCACGCCCCACGGCACGAAGACCGTCGCAGAGGTGAAACCGGGCGCGTCGTCGTCGGTGGCGATCTCCACGAGGCTCGCGTCGATCGATGCAGGCTCCGCCATCGCGGTGGCGACCAGCGGGCAGGGCGCGACCGAGATCACAGAGTCCTACTCGGCCCGCGCCTGCGGCTGAACCACCGACACACACGCACACACTCCGATGCACGAAAGAACGAAGGGGTTCTCATGATGAGTTCTGAACAGACGCGCAGCCGCGGCCGGCGCGTGATCGCGAGCGCACTGGGCGTCGCGCTGGTGGGGGGCCTGGCGCTCACAGCACCGGCGGCGGCGTACGCCGCCTCGGTGCGTACCCTGGCAGCCGACGAACCGGCGTCGCTCGTGGCGCTGTACGACTTCTCGGAGGCGAGCGGCACCACCGTGCACGACGCGAGCACGCACGGCAACGACGCCACGGTGGTCGGCGGCGACGCCTGGAACAGCGGATACATGCAGTTCACCGGCGCCAACCACGTGAAGATGCCGAACGACCTGCTGGCCGGGCGGAGCGCGGCGACGATCGTCATCGAGACGTCGCCCCAGGCGCTCACCGGCGCGAAGTTCCTGTGGAACATCGGCGGCACGGCCGGCCCGTCGAGCGGCCAGGGCCAGTTCTTCATCCAGCCCGTCGCGCCTCGCGTCGCGATCACCAAGACGAACTGGTCGGGCGAGCAGACCGTCACGTCGGCGACGAAGCTCGTCGAAGGGCAGTGGCAGTCCGTCGCCGCGACCATCGCGAAGAACCCCGACGGCACCACCTCGACCCTGCGGCTGTTCATCGACGGCGCGCAGGTGGCTGAGAAGACCGATTCGAGCGTCAACCTCACCGACCTGCTGACGCACACCGTCAACTACATCGGCAAGAGCGCCTACTCCACGGACAGCCTCTACCAGGGCAAGGTCTCGACGTTCCGCGTGTACGAGGAGGCGCTGCCGGCGGCGACGCTCACCGAGATCGCAGCGACGGATGCCGCGAGCGCCGCGACCGAGACGGTCGCCGCGATCGATCTCGCCGCCGCCAACGCGCAGAGCCTCGACGCCGTGGAGACGGACCTCACACTGCCCACGGCCGGCGGCGTGACGTGGACCTCGTCGGAACCGGGCATCGTCGGCCCCGACGGCGCCGTGACGCAGCCGGAAGCCGACACCGTCGTCACCCTCACCGCTGTCTCCGCCGTGCGCGGAGTGCAGAGCACACCGCGCACCTTCGACGTGACCGTGCTCGCGGATCCCGCGGCCTCGGACAAAGCCCAGCGCGACCTCGACGCGATCAGCATCGCGGATGCCGACGACATCCGCTCGAACTTCGCGCTCCCCGCATCCGGGTCCCGCTACGGCTCCGTGCTGACCTGGCAGAGCTCCGCACCGTCGATCGTCGACGTGACCGGCACCGCGCAGACCGCGCCCGGAATCGTGACGCGTCCGGAGGGCGGCGACGTCAAGGTGACGCTGACCGTCAACGCGACCATCGATGGCGAGACCGCCACCCGCGACATCGCGCTCGTGGTCCGTGCGGCCTACGACATGCCTGCGACGACCGACTACATCTTCGCCCACTTCACCGGCACGGAGGGCTCTGCGTCCGACGAGCAGATCTACTTCGCCACCAGTCGCGACGCCAAGACCTTCACCGACACCCGCCCTGCCGGCTCTCCCGTGCTGTCGACCGAGCGCGACGCCGGCGAAGGCGAGGGCGGCGTGCGCGACCCGTTCCTGGTGCGCTCGCCGGAGGGCGACCGGTTCTACCTGATCGCCACCGACCTGAGCATCTACCACCGCGGTGGCTGGGGCAACGCCCACGCCACCGAGGACGGCTCGACCGAGCTCGTCATCTGGGAGTCCACCGACCTCGTGAACTGGAGCGAACCGCGTCTCGCCGACGTCGCAGGCGAGATCCCGAATGCCGGCATGGCCTGGGCGCCCGAGGCGATCTGGGACGAGGTCACGGGTCAGTACTACGTGTACTGGGCCACCCGCGCCGACGGGAACACCGCGTTCGGAGACAGCGTCGACATCTACCTCTCGACAACGCGCGACTTCCGCACCTTCTCGACCCCGGTGAAGTGGATCGATCGCCAGCACTCCATCATCGACACCACGGTGATCAAGGTCGGCGACTGGTACTACCGCGCTTCGGGCGACGGCGAGATCACGATCGAGCGGTCCAAGAACCTCGCAGCGACCACCGCGTCGGCTCTGCCGGCCGCCACGGGCACCGACCAGCAGTGGGTGCTGGTCGGCACGCTGCAGTCGATCCTGACGGGCAGTGGCACCTGTGCCGCCGGCACCAACTACACCGGCGCCTGCCTCGAAGGGCCGGAGTTCTTCCAGTACAACGACGACGACCGTGCCGGCGCGCAGCAGCTCTACGGGCTGCTCGCCGACCAGTACGCGACCGGACGCGGCTACGTGCCCTTCCGCACGACCGACCTCGCCTCCACCTCCAGCACGGTGTGGAGCAAGGCGACCGACGTCAACCTCGGTGCGATCAAGAAGCGTCATGGCGGCATCGTGCCGATCACGGCGGCGGAGTACCAGCGGGTGATGTTCCACTACGCCGGCGTCGGGATCGACCCCGACCTGAAGCTGAGCTCCGCCGTCACCACGCGCTGCGTGGCAGGCAAGGCCTCCCTCGCCGTCTCCGTCACGAACGAGGACACCAGGGCGGCCGATGTCGTCATCTCGACGCCCTTCGGAGTCAAGACGGTCAAGGCAGTGCAGCCGGGCAAGACGGTGACGCAGACCGTGTCGAGCAGGCAGAGCGCGATCGAGGCGGCATCCGTCGCCGTCGACGGCACGGCGAGTGGCGCTTCGTACTCCGCGAGCACCTTCTACGACGCCCGCACCTGCGGCTGACAGGAGATCAGGAACCGAGCACCGACCGCACCGCACTGAGCCGCGCTGGGCGAATCGCCCCAGCGCGGCTCAGCGCGCCCTTCCCCGCCACCCCGGTAGTCTTGCGATGTTCGCGGTCACGGGATGGGGGAAGAATGAGCAACGGTTCGGCGCCCTCCGGCGACTCTGCGCGTCCGAGCATCTACGACGTCGCCGATCGTGCCGGCGTCTCGCACATGACCGTGTCGCGCGTGCTCAACGGCCACCCCAACATCCGGGAATCGACCAGGCGCCGCGTCATGGATGCGATCGAGCAGCTCAACTACACCCGCAGTTCGATCGCCCGCGCCCTCGCGACACGCAGGTCCATGCGGATCGGCGCGATCGTCGAGAACCCCGAGCAGTTCGGCCCCAACAGCACCCTTCGAGCAGTGGAGACCGCGGCGCGCGCTGAGGGATACGCGGTCAGCGCCTTCTCGGTCGGCGACGCCGAGGCCGGCGGCATCGATGCCGGAGTGCTGGAGCTCGTCACGCAGGGAATCGACGCCCTGTGCGTGATCGCGCCTCGAGCTTCGTCACTGGATGCCGTGCGGCATACGACCGTGCCCACGCTCGTCGTGAAGGAAGAGCCGGATGCCCGCATGCACACGGTCGCCGTCGACCAGCGTGCCGGTGCGACAGCCGCGGTGCGGCACCTCATCGATCTCGGGCACCGCATCATCCTGCATGTCGCCGGTCCGCAGGACTGGCTCGAAGCCAAGGCGCGGACCGAGGCCTGGCGGAGCTGCCTGGAGGAGGACGGCCTTCCGGTGCGCGACCTCGCCATCGGCGATTGGTCATCCGACTCCGGATACGAGTTCGGGCGGAATCTCGAACTCGGCGACGCCACTGCCGTCTTCGTCGCGAATGATCAGATGGCGCTCGGCTTCATCCACGGTCTCGCGGAGCGCGGCCTCCGGGTGCCCGAAGACATCAGCGTCGTCGGCTTCGATGATCTCCCCGACGCGCGGCACTATCTGCCGCCGTTGACCACGGTGCGTCAGGACTTCGCCGCTGTCGGAAGACTGGTGATGCGCGAACTGCTGATCGCCATCGACGGCGGCGAATCGGAGCTGCGCGAGCTCATCCAGCCCGAACTCGTGGTGCGTGCCTCGACGGCGCCGCCGCGCGTCTGAACACTTCGCACGAACGCTGTCAAGGCTTTTCGAAACCGTTGCCCCCCGTTTTCTGATACCGGTAACATCCGAGCTGTCGGCGTCTCGCGCCGCATCTCGAGGAGGAGACCGCATGAAGACAATCATCGACGGCGCCCGTACGGCGCCGCGTCCCAGACGATCGCGAGGCAGGGCGATGAGACTCGCCACGGCGCTGGTGGGTGCCGCCGCGCTCGTCGCATCTCCCATGGCGGCTTTCGGCAGCAGCGCGGCGTACGGTGCACCGGCAGGAATCGTGGACAGCGGAGCATTCGCCGGGGTGATCTCCGGCGTGGTGCCGATGGCCGGCGAGGTCGTGACGGCGGGGGAGGAGCCGCCTGCTGTGCCGGGGAACCTGCTGCCGGACGGTCGCTTCGTGAGCGATTTCACCGGATGGACCGCACCGCGCGGTGGCACGCTGGCATTGAGTCAGGATGCCGCGAGCGGCACGAACTCGTTGCAGGTGACCGCCCGCGCGAACACCCAGTCCGGCCCGTTCGCCAGTGTCACCGGCAAGGTCGAACTCGGCGCCGTGTACCGGCTGACCGGAAAGCTGAAGTTCGACGAGGGCAATGCCACCCAGCAGTTCAACTTCACATTCTGCCCGGCGAACTTCAACGGCTGCGCCGACTACGGTCAGAGCTTCACCAAGGGTGAGTGGGGCAGCTTCTCGCGGGAGTTCACCGCCGAGGCGAAGCACGTCGCCGCCGACTGGCTCTTCGTCGAGACTCCGTGGGGTTCCAGCGCACTGCAGGCGTTCAACGTCGACGAGCTCTCCCTCATCAAGATCGCCGATGCGCCGGAAGGCCCTGACTTCTCCGGCCTGGAGAACGTGCAGACCAAGCCGGTCGGCGACCACAACCCTCTGGTCGGCCACAAGTTCGGCGCCGATCCGCACCACCTCGTCTACAACGGCCGCCTGTACATCTACTCGACGGACGACACGCAGCAGTACGAGCTGAACAGCAAGGATGCGAACGGGCTGCCGACGCAGTCGAACGGCTACGGCGGGATCACCCGGCTGAACGTGATGTCCACCAGTGACATGGTCAACTGGGTCGATCACGGCACGGTTCCCGTCGCCCGTGAAGGCGGCGCGGCGCCGTGGAGCCGGAACTCGTGGGCACCTGCCGCGATCGAGAAGGACGGCAAGGTCTACCTGTACTTCTGCGACAGCGGAACGGGAACGGCCGTGGTCGTGGGCGGCTCGCCCCTCGGGCCGTGGGAGGACCCGCTCGGGAAGAAGATCATCCCGGACACCGTGTCGCCCGAGTACATCGCCGGCGGCGGATTCCCGGCCGGGATGTGGCTGTTCGATCCCGAGGTGTTCATCGACGACGACGGACAGGGCTACCTGTACTTCGGCGGCAACTCGCAGATCGGCACCGCGCCGAACGTGCAGGGGCCACAGAACCCGAAGTCGACCCGGGTGGTCAAGCTGCAGGACGACATGGTCACCCTCGACGGCGACCCGGTCGAGATCGACGGACCCGGCATGTTCGAGGCTTCGAGCATGTTCAAGCACGACGGCAAGTACTACTACTCGTACTCGTCGAACTTCCAGGTCAACGAGGTGCCGGGGGCGTACCCGTCACGGGGTGCGATCGCGTACATGATGACCGATGACCCGATGGATCTCACGGCAGCGCAGTACGCGGGCGTGGCCTTCCAGAACCCGTCCACCTTCTTCGGCGCGGGCAACGGGGGCAACAACCACTCCGACATGTTCGACTACAAGGGCGGTACGTACTTCACCTACCACGCGCAGACCAGGGGTGCGGCATGGGCGGCAGCACTGGGAACGCCCGGTGCCACCCAGGGTTACCGCTCGGTGCACATCGACAAGCTCGAGTTCAACGCGGACGGCACCATCAAGCCGGTGACCGGAACCCGTGCCGGCGTCGAGCAGGTCGAGAGCTTCGACCCGTACCGCACCTTCGAGGCCGAGACTCTCGCGTGGCAGCGCGGGATCAGCGTGGCGAAGACGGATGCGGCGTCTGTTGAGTTCCCCGAGCACAACGGTGGAGGCAACATGATGCTCTCCGCCGTCGATGACGGGGACTTCGCCGGTATCGCGGGCGTGGACTTCGGGACGGGTGCCGCAACGGTCTCGGCCACGGTGAAGCCTCTCGTCGCGGGTGGCAGCATCCAGGTGCGTCTGGACGATGTGGACGGCCCGGTCGTCGCCGAGATCCCCGTGGAGGGGACCGTCGGGGAGTGGACGAGCGTGGAGGCTGCCGTGACAGGCGCCACCGGAGAGCACGATGTGTTCTTCGTCTTCGCCGGCCCGGAGGGAGCCGAGGCGACGACCGATCTCGCCGAGGTCGACAACTGGTCTTTCACTGAGGCCGCCTCGCTGGCGTTCTCGGTGGAGGTGACCACGCGCTGCGTCGCTGGTAAGAACCTGACCCAGACCGTTCGGGTGGTGAACGATGATGCCGTGGGCATCGCGTTCACCGCGGTGTCCGACTACGGGCGGCGCGATCTCGGCACGGTGACGCCGGATGCCGGAAAGTCCGTCGCGATCAACACCCGCGCGGCCACCATCCCGGCCGGCGAGGTGACGGTCGAGGCCACGGCCACGGTCGGTGGCGAACAGGTGCAGGTGCAGCGAAAGGTCGACACCGAGGCGGCCGCATGCGGCTGATCCTCTGACGCTCTGAGGCGAGGAAGGACCCGGGCGGTGCCCGGGTCCTTCTGCGTGCCGGCGGGTGGAGTGCTTGACCCTGAGTGTTTGTTAGCGCTAACTTCAAGCGCAGGCGAGCGAAGGGCCCGCCGATGCGAGAGGGAGACGACGATGGAGTCGACGAACATCAATGCCGCTGCGGCGGCCCGAGGGATCACGCGGCGGGGTCTGCTGGCACGCGTCGCGCTGGTGACGGGTGCCGCCACGCTCGGCGGAATCGGGGTCAGCGCACTCGCCGCCGCGCCGGCGGCGGCAGCGGTCACCGCTTCGCGGCAGCCGCATCTTGCGCACACCGCGCTCTTCGACTCGACCTACGCGCATCCCGGATTGCTGCATACGGCGTCCGATCTGGCCGACATCGCCGGCCGGGTGGATGCCCAGACCCAGCCCTGGCTCGCCGGCTTCCAGCGCCTCGCCGCGAACGGACGATCCGGCGCGGGATGGAATCCGCGTCCGTCGGCCGTGGTGATCCGCGGTGGCGACGGGTCGAACTACATGCCGATGGTGACCGACATCCACGCCGCCTACCAGAACGCGCTGCGCTGGCACGCGACGGGAATCGAGGAGCACGGTGCCGCAGCCGTGCGCATCCTCAACACGTGGTCGTCGACCCTCACCACGCTCAGCGGGAACGCCGATCGGTTCCTCGCAGCAGGCATCTACGGCTACCAGTTCGCGAACGCCGCCGAGCTGGTCCGCGACCGCCCGGACTTCCAGCGCGACGCGTTCCGCGCGATGCTGCTGAACATCTTCCTTCCGATGAACGAGCATTTCCTGACCAACCACAACGGCGCGGTGATCACGAACTACTGGGCGAACTGGGATCTCTGCAACATGGCGTCAGTCCTCGCCATCGGGATCTTCGCCGACCGCGACGACCTCGTGGACCGGGCCGTGGACTACTTCCACAACGGCGCGGGCAACGGCTCGCTTCCGCACGCCGTTCCGTTCGTCTACGAGGAGGAGGGGCTCGCGCAGTGGCAGGAGAGCGGGCGTGACCAGGCACACTCGATCATGGGAATCGGGCTCATGGGCACGATCTGCGAGATGGCCTGGAACCAGGGGATCGACCTCTGGGGTGCAGACGACAACCGCTTCCTGAAAGCTGCGGAATACGTCGCCAAGTACAACCTCGGACACGACGTGCCGTTCACCCCGTACACGTGGCAGTCCGGCCCGAGCACCACGGCGGCGCACGCCGGCTGGCAGACTCAGACCGTTCCGGGCGCGAACGCCCGAGGGCAGGGACGTCCGGTCTGGGAGCTCATCCTCGGCCACTACGTCGGCAGGCGCGGACTCGAAGCGCCGTGGACGACGCAGATGGTGCAGACGGTGCGCGCCGAAGGCGGCGGCGGCGACTACGGTCCGAACTCGGGCGGCTACGACGCACTGGGGTTCGGGACGCTGACTGCGGCGGCCCCTGCCGCGGGGGAGCGCATCTCCCGGCTGCAGGCGCTCACCCACCCGACGCACTATCTGGCGGCGAGTGGCGCGGCCGTGTCGCTCGCGGCCGCTCCCGCTCTCGATCTGTCGCGCTTCCGACTGGTCCCGGGTCTCGCCGGCGACCAGGACCACCGCATCTCCTTCGAGTCCGTCGACCACCCCGGCCGGTTCCTCCGGCACAGCTTCTTCCGCGTCGCGCTGGCGCAGAACGACGGCTCAGCGCTGTTCGCCGCGGACGCGACGTTCGTGCCGGTGGCGGGGCTCGGGCACTCGATGATGACCTCCTTCCAGTCGCACAACCGACCCGAACGCCACCTGCGTCATCGCAACTTCCAGGTCTGGATCGATCCCATCGTCACCGACGGCGATCGTGCCGATGCGACCTTCCGGATGGTCGACTGAGACACGACGATTGCGCCTCCGGAGCTGTTCTCGGTAACATCTTCGGAGGCGGGGCCGACGGAGGTGCGCATGGTGAACGTCGGCTCGGACAAGCCCAATATCCGCCAGGTGGCGGTGATCGCCGGCGTCTCGCACATGACCGTCTCGCGGGTGCTGAACGATCACCCGAACATCAAACCCGACACCAAGCGGCGCGTGCTCGAGGCCATCGAGGAGCTCGACTACCGCCCCAATCTCGTCGCTCGTGCTCTCGCCACCCAGCGCACACGGCGCATCGGCGTCATCATCGAGAGTCCGGTGGCGTTCGGTCCGACCAGCATCCTGCGGGCCGTCGAGCTCGCCGCCCGCGCCGCCGGATACTCGGTCACGGCCGTGGCGCTGCACGAGGGCGATGCGCTCACCCCGCAGGATGCCGTCGACAACCTCGTCACGCAGGGCGTCGATGCGCTCTGCGTGATCGCGCCGCGATCGTCGTCGGTGGCGGCGTTGCGCAGGATCACGCTCAGCGTGCCGATGCTGGTGGTCAAGGCCGACGCCGATCCCACTTTCCTCACCGTGTCGATCGACCAGCACGCCGGCACGACGCTCGTCGTCGACCATCTCGTCTCGCTCGGCCATCGCGACATCCTGCACATCGCGGGTCCCCTGGACTGGCTGGACGCCCGCGCCAGAGAACGCGCCTTCCACTCCAGGGCGAAGTCCTGGGGCATCCGCGAGCGACCCATCGTGGTGGGCGACTGGACCGCCGACTTCGCCTACGACTTCGCCATGGGCTTGAACCGCCTGCCCGACTACACGGCGATCTTCGTGGCCAATGACGACATGGCCATCGGGCTCATCCACGGGCTGCACGACAAGGGCTTCGAGGTGCCGAACGACCTCAGCGTCGTCGGCTTCGACGATGTGCCGCTGGCACGCCACTTCCTGCCGCCGCTGACGACGGTGCGTCAGGACTTCCATGCGCTGGGCGGCGCCGTGGTCGAGATGCTCCGCGCGGCGATGGAGGAGCGCGAGATCCCGGCGCTGACCCGCATCCCCACCGAGCTCGTGCCGCGGGCGTCGAGCGCAGCGCCACGCGAGGTGCGCTGATGGCGCTCGCAGCCGCGCAGCCGCTGGTCGAGCTGGAAGGCATCACGGTGGAGTTCCCGGGCGTGCGTGCTCTCGACGATGTCGATTTCCGCCTCTTCCCGGGGGAGGTGCATGCGCTGATGGGCGAGAACGGCGCGGGCAAATCCACGCTGATCGCCGTGCTCACCGGCACCTGCGCCCCGGTGGCCGGCACGGTCACGGTCGCCGGTGAGCAGCGCCGCTTCTCGGGTGTGGCAGACGCGAGGGCGGCGGGCATCGCGACCGTCTTCCAGGAGACGCAGCTGAGCCCGAACCTGAGCGTGGGGGAGAACGTCATGCTGGGGCGAGAACGCCGGGGCATGTTCGGCATCGACTGGCGCCGGACGAGGGCGGACGCCGCTGCCGCTCTGGCGCGGCTCGGGCTCGACGACCTCGACCCGAAGACTCCGCTGTCGATGCTCTCGCCGGCCCAGAAGCAGCTCGTGGCCCTGGCGCGGGCCGTCGTCGACGATCCGCGGGTTCTGGTGCTCGACGAGCCCACCTCGAGTCTCGATCAGGCTGAGGTCGCCATCCTGATGCGCGTGATCCGCGGCCTTCGGGAACGCGGCGTCGCGATCCTCTTCGTCTCGCACTTCCTCGAGCAGGCATTCGCGATCAGCGACCGGATGACGGTGCTGCGCGGCGGTCGCTGGATCGGGGAGCATGCCACCCGCGACCTCGAGCGCGCCGACCTCATCTCGCAGATGCTCGGCAAGGACATCGAGAGTCTGCGCGCCCTGAAGTCAGAGCGTAAGCTCCACCACTACGCCTCGGACGCCACGCCGGTGCTGCAGGCGACGGACCTGGGCCGTCGTGGTGAGCTCGACAGGATGGACGTGGAGGTGCAGCGCGGAGAGATCGTCGGTCTCGCGGGGTTGCGCGGCTCCGGACGCACGGAACTCGCGTCCCTCCTGAGCGGATCCGTCCGGGCCGACAGCGGTGAGATGCGGGTCGACGGAGCGAAGGTCGATCTGCGCAGCCCGTCCGCCGCGCTGCGGCGCCGCATCGCCATGACGACCGAGAGCCGCCGCACGCAGGGGGTGATCGGCGAGCTCACGGCCCGCGAGAACATCGTGCTGTCCCTGCAGGCGCTGCGCGGCTGGTCGCGGCCGCTGTCGCCCTCGGAGGCGGCCGCGCTGATCGACACCTACGTCGAGGTGCTGCATCTGGATGCCGCCGACCTCGACCGTCCGGCGAAGCTCCTCTCCGGTGGCACGCAGCAGAAGCTCCTGCTGGCGCGTGCCCTGGCCGTGCGCCCGCACGTGCTGATCCTCGACGAGCCGACGCGCGGTATCGACATCGCCGCGAAGCTCGACATCCAGCGCCGGATCACGCAGCTCGCGGGAGACGGAGTGGCGGTGGTGTTCATCTCCTCCGAACTCGAGGAGGTCGTGCGGTTGAGCGATCGCATCATCGTGCTGAAGGACCGCGAGAAGATCGGCGAGCTCAGCAACGGCCCGGGTGTGACCGTCGACACGGTCGTCGAGATGATCGCCGCAGACAGGGGTTCGTCCGAAGAATTGTGACCGGACTGTGACCGGTAACGAGAACGCGGCCACCACTTTGAAAGAACTTCACGTGAAGTGTTGTGTTCCACTGATTGTTCCCGGTAACATCGCGGCAGGGCGCTCGACCAGGCGTCCTGCAATCACGCAGGGGACCACGTCAGGTCCACACGCTTGCCGGGGGAGAACCCCGGCGTCTCAAGGAGGAGAACATGTCCGTGAACACGCGCATCCGCACCGTACTGGGGCTGGCCGCAGTCGGCGCGCTCGCATTGGGTCTCGCCGCTTGCTCGACCGCTGCGCCGGAAGAGGGCGCCGGCGGCGAAGGCGGCACCGGTGAGCTGACCACCGTCGGCTTCGTCGCCGTCGGTCCCGAGGGAGCATGGCGCGAGGCCAACGAGCAGAACATCCAGGACACCTTCACGGAGGACGCCGGATACGAGCTCAAGTACGCGCCCGCCACCAACCTCGACCAGAAGTCGCAGATCGACGCATTCACGTCGTTCGTCGACGAGGGCGTCGACGTCATCCTGCTGTCCGCCACCGAGGCGTCCGGCTGGGAGGACTCGCTCAAGCGTGCCCAGGAGGCCGAGATCCCGGTCATCCTGCTCGACCGCGGCATCGAGCCCGATGACGACAGCCTCTACGTCACCCGCATCGCCCCCGACAACGTCGAGGTCGCCAAGGAGGTCGGCGCCTGGGCTGCAGCCACGTTCCCCGATGGCGGCAACTACGTCGTCCTCGAGGGCCCGGCAGGCGTCGGCGTCGTCAACGAGCGCAACAAGGGCTTCGACGAGGGCCTCGGAGACACGAAGCTGACCAAGCTCGACGCGCAGACCGCCAACTGGTCTGCAGAAGAGGGCAAGAGCGTCTTCGAGACGATGCTGAAGGCCAACAACAACAACATCCAGCTCGTGTTCGCACAGAACGACGAGATGGGTCTCGGCGCCGCTCAGGCGGCTGAAGAGGCCGGCCTGGTCGTGGGCAAGGATGTCAAGATCGCCACGATCGACGGCACCAAGAACGCCATGCAGGCCCTCGCCGACGGTCAGCTCAGCTACGTGCACGAGTACAACCCGCTGTTCGGCGAGACCGCGCTCGAGGTCGTCGAGAAGGCCCTCGCAGGCGAAGAGGTCGACTCGTACATCGTCGTGCCGAGCGAGGAGTTCGACTCCGCCGAGGCAGCCAAGGCCGTCCTGGCCGACCGCAAGTACTGATCATCCCGCCGGAGCGATCCGGCTGATCACACCGCCGGAGCGATCCGGCGACCGGCCCGGGTGGCGGCGCGTCCGCCACCCGGGCAACACCATCTTCGAAACTGAGAGTCAGCGATGAACGAAGAACTCCCCATCGTCGAGATGCGCGGGATCTCCATCGAGTTCCCCGGCGTCAAAGCCCTCGACGGCGTCGACTTCCGGCTTTTCCAGGGCGAGGTCCACGCGCTCATGGGCGAGAACGGCGCCGGCAAGTCGACCCTGATCAAGGCGCTCACCGGCGTGTACCGGATCGACGCCGGTTCGATCGTCGTCGCCGGCGGCGAACGAAGCTTCGCGGGCACCGCGGACGCGCAGGCAGCCGGCATCTCGACGGTCTACCAGGAGGTGAACCTCGCGCCGAACCTCTCGATCGGCGAGAACGTGATGCTCGGACATGAGGTCCGCGGTCCGTTCGGCATCAACTGGCGCGCGACCCATCGCGCCGCGACCGAAGCGCTCGCCCGTCTCGGGCTCGAGCACCTCGACACCCACAAGCCGCTGTCGACGCTCTCCATCGCACTCCAGCAGCTGGTCGCGATCAGCCGCGCGATGGCGATCAAGGCCAAGGTCCTGATCCTCGACGAGCCCACCTCGAGCCTCGACGCGGCCGAGGTCGAAGGCCTGTTCACCGTCATGCGGACCCTGCGCGATCAGGGCGTCGCCATCCTCTTCGTCTCGCACTTCCTCGACCAGATCTACGCGATCAGCGACCGGCTCACGGTGCTGCGCAACGGACGGTACGAGGGCGAGTTCCTCACCCGCGACCTCGATCGGCATGCGCTCATCTCCACGATGATCGGCAAGGACCTCGACACGCTGAAGTCGCTGGGCGGCAATCGTCGCCGCGCGCCGCGAGAGGCCGGCGAGAAGCCCGTGCTCTCGGCATCCGGAATCGCCCGCCGCGGTTCCGTCGAGGCGACCGACCTCGAGATCCGTCCCGGTGAGGTGGTCGGCTTCGCCGGACTGCTCGGCTCGGGCCGCACCGAACTCGCCCGGCTGCTCTACGGCGCCGATCGCCCCGACGAGGGCACGATCTCGGTCAAGGGCGCCAAGGTCGATCTGAAGTCGCCGGCCGACGCACTCGCGCGGCGCATCGCATTCTCCACCGAGAATCGCCGCGACGAGGGCATCATCGGCGATCTGACCGTGCGCGAGAACATCATCCTCGCCGTCCAGGCCGAACGCGGCTGGGCCCGGCCCATGTCGCGCAAGGAGCAGGATGCGATCGTCGAGAAGTACATCGGCGAACTCAACGTGCGCCCGGCCGACCCCGAGCGGATGATCAAGAACCTCTCCGGCGGCAACCAGCAGAAGGTTCTGCTGGGACGCTGGCTGGCCACCAAGCCCGAGCTGCTGATCCTCGACGAGCCCACCAGGGGCATCGACGTCGGCGCGAAGGCCGAGATCCAGGAGGCCGTCGCGATGCTCGCCGAGGAAGGCGTGGCCGTCGTGTTCATCTCCTCCGAACTCGAGGAGGTCGTGCGTCTCTCCGAGCGCATCGTCGTCCTCAAGGATCATCGCAAGATCGGCGAGATCCAGAACGGCCCCGACGTCACCGCCCAGGAGATCGTCGACGTGATCGCCGCCCACGGTCTGGATGCGGCCGCGGAGACCCTCGAGGACACCGAGGGCGCTGCACCCGATACGATCGCCCACATCACCGAGAAGGAGGAGGCGCGATGACCGCCGCATCCGGCACGTCGCTCTGGCGTGAACTGATCCACAAGCCGTTCTTCTGGGGCATCGTGGCGATCGTCGCGCTGCTCGCGCTGAACGTGGTGAAGGACCCCGCCTACCTGGCGATGACGGTGAACCCGAACAACGGCAACCTCGTCGGCAACCTCATCGACATCCTGCGCCAGGCGGCGCCGATCATGATGATCGCGATCGGCATGTCCCTCGTCATCGCGACCGGCGGCATCGACCTCTCGGTCGGATCGCTGATGGCGGTCGCCGGCGCCGTGTCGATGGAGTTCCTGAACGCCGCGGGCGACTCGGCCTCCGTGGGCGTCGCCTTCGCCGCGGCCGGTCTCGCTCTGCTGATCACAGCCGTCCTGGGCGCCGTGAACGGCGTGCTCGTGGCCTACGTCGGGCTGCAACCCTTCATCGCCACGCTCGTGCTGATGCTCGCCGGCCGCGGAATCGCGAAGGTCATCACCGGCGGACAGAACACCGCGGCATCCAACGATCCCTTCCGGTGGATCTCGAACGGCTACCTCATCGGCATCCCCGTCGTGTTCATCCTCGCCGTCCTGATCGTCATCGTCGTCGGCTGGGTCGTGCGACGCAGCGCCCTCGGCCTCATGATCGAGGCGATCGGCATCAACCCCAAGGCCAGCCGGATGGCCGGCATCAAGCCCAAGGGCCTGCTGCTGACCACCTACATCCTCAGCGGCATCCTCGCCGGCATCGCCGGCATCATGTCGGTCGGCAGCGTGATGACCGTCGACATCTCCCGCACCGGCTACCAGCTCGAGCTCGACGCGATCCTCGCGGTCGTCATCGGCGGGGCGTCGCTGGCCGGCGGGAAGTTCTCGCTCAGCGGCGCGTTCGTCGGCGCCCTGCTCATCGCGACACTCGACAAGACCGTGCTGTTCCTGGGCGTCTCCTCGTCGGCGACACCGGCGTTCAAGGCGATCGTGATCGTGGTGCTCTGCCTGCTGCAGTCGGAGCGCGTTCGCAGCTGGTTCCGCACCCGCCGGAGAGAGAAGCCGGCAGCCCCCGAGCAGAAGACCGTGAAAGAGGAGGTGCAGGCATGACCGCCCTGACCGCGGCCCGCGTGCGCGACGAACCCGTGGCCATCCTCGACCGGGTGCGCCGGATGATCCAGGCGAACCCGTCGGTTCTGCCGACGATCGCCTCCGTCGTGATCTTCGTCGGCATGGTCGTCTACGGCGAGGTGGCCTACGGCCGCATCCTGCAGGCGAGCACCCTGTCGAACCTGCTCATCAACAACGCGCACCTGATCGTGCTCGCCGTCGCCCTGACCTTCGTCATCATCACAGGCGGCATCGACCTCTCGGTCGGCTCGATCATCGCGTTCTCCTCGGTGGCCGGCGTGATGCTGGCCAACGCCGGATGGAATGCGATCGCGGTGATGGTCGTGATGGTCGGCATCGGCGCGCTCTTCGGAGTGGTCTCCGGTGTGCTGATCCGGTACTTCAACGTGCAGCCGTTCATCGCGACGCTGGCGATGATGTTCCTCGGTCGCGGCCTGGCGTCGCTGCTGAGCACGAAGCCGGAACGCCTCGGCGAGGACTCGCCGATCCGCTGGATCGGCGTCCAGCTCAAGGTCGTCGACGGTCCGAAGGTGAACGACCTGGTGATCACGCCGGCCGTCATCATCGCCGTCATCGTGGTCCTCGCCGCGTTCTTCGTTCTGCACCGCACCCGTACCGGACGCACGGTCTACGCGATCGGCGGCTCCGAGAGCTCCGCCCTGCTGATGGGCCTGTCGGTGCAGCGCACCAAGGTCCTCGTCTACGTCATCAGCGGCGCCCTCGCCGGGCTCGCCGCCGTCCTCTACACGGCCCGCCTCGGCACGGCGCAGAACATCACGGGCATCGGCTGGGAACTCGACGCGATCGCTGCGGCGGTCATCGGCGGCACCCTGCTGACCGGCGCCTACGGCTATGTGCTCGGCTCCGTCATCGGCGCGCTGGTGCTCGGGCTCATGAACGTGCTGATCACGCGCGACGGCGGCATCCCTCCCGAGATGACGACGATCATCACCGGCGGCATCCTGCTCGTCTTCGTGCTGCTGCAGCGCGCGGTGACGCGCAAGAAGGAATAGCGCGGACGACGCAGAAAGGGGCCTCCTGCACACATGTGCGGGAGGCCCCTTCTGTCGTGACGGTCAGCTGGTCGGGATCCAGACCCGCATGGTCGACGGGCCCCGCTGGGCCCAGTCGTGATACGCCACCAGGGGGACGTCGGCTGCGGCATCCGTCGCGCGATCACGGAGCGGCAGCACCACCCGGCCGTTCCGCTCCACAGGTGGACCGGTGACGACCGCATCCACCACGTCGGCGCCGAAGTCCACCGACTCGAGGGCCAGCACCTCCGGGCCGCGTTCGACGGCGATGCAGCCGCGGGCGGCGTCGACACGAGGATCGGGCGCGGTGGCGCGCGGATGCATCGGCAGGACGAGCTCGATGACATCGCCGCGCTCGAAGGCGCGCCTGACCTCGATGACGCCGGGCTCCGCCACCTGGTCGGGCTCGCCCTGCACGCGGAGCTTCGCACCGGACGCCCAGGCCGGCACCCGCAGGGTGAGGGTCCACTCCGCGTCCTCCGCGATCGTGACCCGGATGACCCCGTCGGCCGGATACGCCGTCGTGACGTCGAAGGCGACGACCCGGCCGTCCGGCAGGACCGTCCGCACCCGGGCAGGGGCGTACTGGTGCAGCTGCACGCCCTCGTCGTCGGCGGTCGCGATGTACGCGTCGAGACTCGCGAAGGTGCGTGCCACGTTGGGTGGGCAGCACGACACCTCGAACCAGGGCGCGCGCAGCGAGGACGAAGCTCGCTGCGACGTCGCCTCCGGGTCCGCCGGGACGCCGGGGACCCGCTGGTGCAGGGTGTTCGCGTAATAGAAGGAGCGTCCGTCGGGTGCCGGAGACGTCGCCACCACGTTGAACAGCGTGCGCTCGATGAGGTCGGCGTACTGCGGTGAGCCGGTCGCGAGCAGCAGCCGCCAGGAGAACATGATCGAGCCGATTCCGGCGCAGGTCTCCGAATACGCACGATCCGCGGGGAGCTCCCAGTCGTCGCCGAACGCCTCGTCCTGATGGTGCGAGCCCTGCCCTCCGGTCACGTAGGTGCGTCGCTCGACCGTGCGATCCCACTGGCTGCGCAGCGCATCCAGCAGGGCGTCGTCGCCACCGTCGACGGCGACGTCCGTCGCGCCGGCGGAGAGGTAGTTCGCGCGCACGGCGTGCCCGCGCAGCGCATCGGCCTCGCGCACCGCAACGTCGTCCTGGAAGTACTTCCGGCCCCATTCGATGTCGCGCAGGGTACCGCGGCCGTGCCGCTCCACGAAGAGGGCGGCCTGCTCGAGGAGACGCTGCTCGCCGAGCGCGCGACCGAGCTCGGCGAGCCCGACTTCGACCTCCGCATGCCCGCAGATCGCATCACGGCCATCGGGCCCGAACTCGCGGCAGACCAGGTCCGCGGCGCGCCGGGCGATGCCGGCGAGCCCGTCGTCGGCGTCGGGGCGGGTGCGGATACGGGCGACCGCGGCCTGGAACAGGTGGCCGAGGCAGTACAGCTCGTGCCCCCATTCCAGATCCGACCACCGCTCGCGCTGTCCGGCACGGCCGAACATCGTGTTCAGATACCCGTCGGCCTCCTGGGCGGCCGCGATCCGCGCCACCACCGAGCGGAAGCGCTCCTCGAGCGCTGCGCCGGCTGCGGCATCCGTCCGCCCGATCTCCCACGCCAGCGCCTCGAGGTACTTGTAGACCTCCGAATCGGCGAACTCGCGTCCGCGGCGTCCGGCGGGAAGGGTCCCGGCGGCCGCGAGATCGAAGTTCGGCAGCCATCCCTCGGATTCGAGGCGTGCCTGGATGTGCGCGAGCGTGGCTTCGCCGTTCACCCGCTGCCGATCGCCCCAGAAGCCGCCGGTGATGGTCGCCTCCGAGAGGCCGAGGGGGCGCAGTCGCCCGCGGGCGGGGACCACGGGAGCTGCCGGTGCAATGGTGTCGAACATGGTCATCCTTTGAAGGCGCCGGACATGAAGCCGCGCACGTAGTGGCGTTGGAGGATCAGGAAGAGCAGGATGCAGGGGAGAGCGAGGACGACCACTCCCGCCTCGGTGGCGCCGTAGTCGACGACACCCTGCACCTGGCCGCGGAGGTTCGCGACGGCCAGCGGCAGTGTCATCCGGTTGGAGTCGTTGATGAGGATCAGCGGCGCCATGAAGTCGTTCCACGCCGTGAGGAAGGCGAACAGGCCGACCGTCACGAGTCCCGGCTTCACGGCCGGGAGCAGCACCCGCCACAGGGCCCCCCAGCTGGAGCATCCGTCGACCATCGCCGCCTCGTCCATCTCCTTCGGGATCGATTCGAACGAGATGCGCATCATGAACATCGAGAACGGCAACTGGAACATCGTGATCACGAGCGCCACGCCGACGAGCGAGTTCTGGAGTCCCACCGCGTTCAGGATCACGTACAGCGGGATGAGCAGGGTGGCGTAGGGGACCATCAGGATCGCCAGCGTCAGCAGGAACAGGGCGTTCTTGCCGGGGAAGGAGAAGCGGGCGAACGCATACCCGCCGAGCAGCGAGATGAAGAGGGTGAGCGCGACGGTGAGCAGCGAGACGAACAGCGAGTTGCCGAGGTACACCCAGATCCCCGCCTGGTACTCGCCGAGGGCGGCGTAGTTGCCGAAGCCCCAGCCGTCGGTCTGGCTGGTGCCGGCCAGCGGGCTCACGCTCGAGACGCCGGTCCAGATGAGCGGGTAGAGGAAGATCACGGCGAGCGCGGTGGTGAACACCCAGTACGGGATGCCGTAGACGAGCCGCTTCGCCGTGGAGCGGTGGCGGGGAGCCGCCGGAACGTGGTTCGGCGCGACGATCGTGCGCGTGAGGGTCTGTGACATGGTTCTCAGCTCTCAGTCCTGGTTTCAGTCGTCATCAGGGCGGCGGAATGCGCGCAGCTGGAAGACGTTGATGACGATCAGGGCGAGCAGCACGATCACCGAGAGGGCGCCCGCGATGCCGAGGCTGTTCTGCCCCTGGAAGGCCACGTTGTAGATGAGCTGCACGACCGTCATGGTGCTGTTGTCGGGGCCGCCCTTGGTGAGGATGTAGAACTGCTCGAACGCGAGCAGCGATCCGGTCACGCACATCACGGTGGTCAGGGCGAATGTGGGCTTCAGCAGCGGAACGGTGATGTCGCGGAACGTCTGCCAGCGGCTCGCCCCGTCGATGCGGGCGGCCTCGTAGACGTCGTCGGGGATGCCCTGAAGTCCCACGAGCATGAGCAGCATGTAGAAGCCGGCGTAGCGCCAGACGATCAGGAAGATCGTCGACCAGAGCGCCCCTTCGGGGGTGCCGAGGAACGTCACCCCCCACGCCTTCATGAGGTCGGCGAACGGTCCGGCGATGGGGGAGTACAGCACGTAGAACAGCAGCGAGGCGGATGCCAGGCCGAGAGCGCTCGGGATGAGGAAGGCTGTCCGGAGGACGCCCTTCCAGCGGGTGGACTCCTGAACGAGGAGCGCGAGACCCAGCCCGAGTCCGATCAGGATGACCGTGGTGATGACGGTGTAGAGCAGCGTGAATCGGATCGAGTCCCAGAAGAGACGGTGGCTGACCGCGTCGACGTAGTTCTCGGGAAGGTTGATGCCGCGGTTCCCGCTCAGCAACGGCCAGTCGGATGCCGACATCTGCACCACCAGCACGAGAGGCACGACGAAGAGGAGCGCGACGAAGATCGCGGTCGGGGCGGCGTACAGCCAGCCCTGCACCGGTCCGCCGAACGCGGTGCGCGTCCGTCGGCGCGGTGCCGTTGCGGTGGAGGTCATCTCATCCTCTTTCGGGGTTTCGGTGAGGTGGGGCGGCGCAGAGCGCCGCCCCACCTCGAATGTGCGGTCGGGTCACTGCGAGAGGATCGCGG
>NZ_PGGU01000026.1:59944-72955 GCF_002872075.1 Microbacterium aurantiacum
TGTCCGTCGGCACGGCGTCCTCGCCGTCCAGGACGGCGTTGCGGACGAGTGTGAGCCACGGGCTTCCCGGGGCGTTGAACGCCTGCTGGAAGTTCAGCGCCACCGGGGTGTCGCCCTGGGCCGCCACCTCGTTGATCGTGACCAGGCGCGGGTCTTCGGCCGCGTACTCGTTGTCGGCGAAGTCGCTGCGGGAGACCGCGTTGCCGTCCTTGGCGAGCACCTCGACCTGCGCCTCCTCCGACATCATCCAGTTCAGGAAGTTCCAGGCCTGCGCGGCCTTCTTCGAGTCCTTCGAGATGCCGATGCCGTCGCCGCCGACGAAGGTGGAGACGCCTCCGTCCACGCCCGGGATGCCGGCCACGCCGGCATCGAACTCGAGAGACGGCAGGAGCGTGGCGGGGAACGGCATCACGCCGACCTTGCCCTCGCTGAAGGCCGCGGTCCAGGTGGGGCCGGCCTCATCGGTCGAGCTGGGGAGCACGGCTCCGGCCTTCTGCAGATCCGCCCACGTGTCATAGACGGCCTGAGCCGAATCGCCGTCGAGCAGTGACTCGGTGCCGTCGTCGCTCATGACCTGGTCACCGGATGCCCAGATCGACGGGAACCAGGTGAAGACCAGGCATCCCCCGCAGTTCAGGCCCGTCGCCGTGCCGTACGTGTCGGGCTTGTTGAGCGCCTGCACGGCCTTGGCCGCATCGGCGAACTCCTCGAGCGTCGCGGGCGCCTTCTCGGGGTCGAGCCCCGCTTCGGCGAACAGTGCCTTGTTCCAGAACAGCATCGACAGGTCGAGGGCGAACGGCAGTACGTACTCGGCGCCGTCGACGGTGCCGGCCGCGAGGTGGCCCTGGTTGATCTCGTCCTTGTAGTCGAGGCCGTCGATCTGCTCGGACAGGTCGCGGAAAAGACCCTGCTGAGCCCAGTTGGGTACGTAGACGATGTCGGCGGCGAACAGGTCGGGGAGCCCGTCCGATCCGGCGGCGGCCCCGACCTTTGCCACATAGTCGTCGTTCGGGACGACCGTGAGCTCGACCTTGTTCTCGTGGGTCTCGTTGTACGCGTCGACCAGCAGCTTGGCCTGTCGCTCGATGGGAGCGCGCGTCCACAGCGTGAGGGTCGTGCCGTCATCCGTGCCCTCGGCGGTGATGGGCGCGTCGGCGCCCGCGTCGGACGCGGGTGCGCAGGCGGCGAGACCGCCGGCCAGCAGTCCGGCGGTGAGGGCGGCGGCCGATGCGCGGAGCATGGCGCGATTTCGACGGGTGTGCATGGGGTCTCCTCTGGGCTCTTCCTCGAGCGGTGCGGGTGGGGCGCTTCGGCAGTGCAGCGCGGTTACGAGAGGGTTTCTACGAAATCTACGAAACCCCTTTCGAAAAGGTATAGCGTGGTTTTGACGAGGGCGTCAACCCTCAGTCCGATAACCTTTCGGAAACAGGGAGTGAGATGAGCGACGCATCGGGAGCACGGGCGGTGACGCTGAGCGACGTCGCCGCGCGCGCCGGCGTCTCGATCTCGACCGCCTCGAAGGCGCTGAACGACCGCGGCGATGTCTCGGCGGTGACCAGGGCCAAGGTGCGAGCGATCGCCGAAGAGCTCGCCTTCACCCCGAACGCCATGGCGCGCGGTCTCCTCGCCGGGCGCACCGGCACGGTCGGACTGCTCACGAGCGATCTCGAGGGCCGGTTCATGATCCCGATCCTGATGGGGGCCGAAGACGCCTTCGGAGCGGGCCGCATCAACGTGTTCCTGTGCGACGCCCGCGGCGACGCCATCCGTGAGCAGCACCATCTGAGAGAACTGCTGAGCCGCCGGGTCGACGGCATCATCGTCGTCGGCCGGCAGACCGATCCCCGGCCCTCGCTCGGTCAGGAGATCCCGGTGCCGGTCGTGTACGCGTACGCGCCCTCGGATGATCCGCGCGATCTCTCGCTGACGCCGGACAACTACGCCGGAGGGCGGCTCGCGATCGAGCATCTGCTCGCCTGCGGTCGCCGGCGCATCGCCCACATCTCGGGAGAGCCCTCATACGCTGCGGCGCAGGATCGCCTTGCCGGCGCCAGGGCGGCGCTCGCCGCGGCCGGCCTCGAACTGGTCGGTGAACCGATGCTGTCGGAGTGGACCGAGCACTGGGGGAGGGATGCCGCCGCGATGCTGCTGCAGCGTCATCCCGACATCGACGCGGTGTTCTGCGGCTCGGACCAGATCGCACGCGGCGTGCTCGACTCGGCGCGTGACCTCGGACGCGTCGTGCCGGATGACCTCGCGGTGATCGGCTACGACAACTGGGAGGTCCTCGCGACCAACGCCCGGCCGGAGCTCACGAGCATCGACGCGAATCTCCAGCAGCTCGGCCGGCAGGCGGCCCTGCGTGTCTTCGATGCGATCGACGGCGTCGACATCGGCGAGGGCACGCATCACCTGCCCGTGCGGCTGGCGATCCGGGGATCCACGATCGCCCGGCGGTAGCGCGGCTCAGGCCTCGTCGCGCCAGGAGTGCCGCGGCTCGAAGCCGAGGATGCGCCTCGCCTTCTCGATCGAGAGCAGGGTCTCGTTCGGTCCGACCTCACGGGTCACCGGGACGCCGGGGAAGACCTCGGCGATCAGTTCGGCGTTCGGCCGCGACATCACGGTGTCCGCCGCCGCGATGATGAACCGGTCGAAGCCGGGTGCGGCCACCTCGAGCGCGCGCTGCACGGCCTGCGCGCCGTCACGGCCGTCGATGTAGCCCCAGAGGTTCCATTTGCGGCTCAGGGCGTCTGCGTCGAAGTCGGGGAACTCCGCATAGTCCTCCGGGTCCATCACGTTCGAGAACCGCAGGGCCGTGATCGAGAGGTCGGGATGCCAGCGGACCAGTTCGGTCGCGAGCTGCTCCTCGAGCGTCTTCACCAGCGAGTAGACCGATTCCGGGCGGGCCGGATACTCCTCGTCCACCGGGATGTAGGGCGGCGGCACGTCGAACGGCAGCCCGAGCACCGTCTCGCTCGAGGCGTACACGATGCGGCGGATGCCGAGGCGCACAGCTGCCCAGAAGACGTTGAACGTGGCCGGCATGTTGTTGTGGAAGGTCGCGACATCGCTGCGGATGCCCGGTGCCGGGATCGCCCCGAGGTGCACGACCGCGTCGATGCCGTCGTGGCGGTCTCCCACCCCGGTGAAAGCATCGATGACCTGGCCGTAGTCCGTCAGATCGACCTGCACGAAGCCGGGCCCGCGAGGTCCGGCGAGGTCCATCCCGATGACCTCGTAGCCGTTCGATCGCAGTTCGCGTTCGACGACGCGTCCGAGTTTTCCCGATGATCCGGTGAGAGCGATGCGCATGTCACCAGAGTGGCACGAACGCGAGCGGGCGGGGCCGGGGGTCATACACTCAACGGCGTGAGTGAGTCGAGCAGCACCCCCGGTCGCACCGTCGGCGTGCGCGATGTCGCCGCCCTCGCCGGGGTGTCCAGGCAGACGGTGTCGCGGGTGCTGAACGACCATCCGGAGGTCGCGGCCGACACCAAGGAGCGCGTGATCGCCGCGATGGCCGAGCTCGGCTATCGCATGAACAACGCCGCCAGGGCGCTGGGGACCCGGCGTTCGCGCACGCTGGGCGTGCTCGCATCGGACGCGCTGCAGTACGGGCCGTCGCGGAGCATCGCCGCGATCGAGGCATCCGCCCGCGGGGCCGGGTACTGGGTGAGCGCCGCATTCGCCGACGCGGGGGATGCCGAAGCCGTGGTCGCCGCCGTCGACCACCTCATCGCCCAGGGTGTCGAGGGGATCGTCGTGGTCGCCCCGCACGCCCGAACGCTCGAAGTGCTCGATGCCCTGCGCACCGGCGTGCCGGTGGTGACCCTGCACTCGGCGGGGCACGGTGCGCGCGGGCTCTCGGTCGACCAGGCCGCCGGAGCCCGGCTCGCGGTGGCCGCGCTGGCCGATGCCGGTCATACCCGCATCGCCCACCTCGCGGGTCCCGTGGACTGGCTCGAGGCCGAATCGCGCGCCGACGGCTATGCGGCCGAACTCGCTGCGCGAGGGCTGCCCGTCGGCCCGGTGATCGCCGGCGACTGGTCGGCGGGTTCGGGCTACGCCGCGGTGCCGGCGCTGCGGGATTCCGGCGTGACGGCCGTCTTCGCCGCGAACGACCAGATGGCGCTGGGACTGCTCGGCGGGTTGCACGAGGCGGGACTCGTCGTACCGGGCGACCTCAGCGTCGTCGGCTTCGACGACGTTCCGGATGCCGCGTACTACTGGCCCCGGCTCACCACCGTGCGCCAGGACTTCGACGAGCTCGCGAGTCGCGCCGTCGCCGCGGTGCTCGGCGCGGCCGGTGCCGAGGCATCCGATCTCGCCCCCGTCGCCCCCGAGCTGGTGGTCCGCGACTCCGTGGCTCCACCGCGTTCGCCTTGACGCCCGCCCTGGCCCATGGCACACTGCTGTGACCGGTCACAGTGACCGGACACCCGCACCGATGAGGTACCCGTGAGCAACGCAGCCCCCGCATTCGCCCCTGAGGTCGAAGCGTCCATCCAGGCCGTTCGCGCCGACGTCGCGCGCCTGCACGGCGAACTCGTCCGGTACGGCCTCGTCGTCTGGACGGGCGGCAACGTCTCCGGCCGCGTGCCGGGAGCAGACCTGTTCGTGATCAAGCCGTCCGGGGTGTCGTACGACGACCTGACGCCGGCGAACATGATCCTCTGCGACCTCGACGGCAACGTCATCCCCGGCTCGCCGGGCAGCGACCGATCGCCGTCGAGCGACACCGCGGCGCACGCCTACGTGTACCGGAACATGCCCGACGTCGGTGGCGTCGTGCACACCCACTCCACCTACGCCGTCGCCTGGGCGGCGCGCGGCGAGGAGATCCCCTGCGTGATCACGGCGATGGCCGACGAGTTCGGCGGGCCCATCCCGGTCGGCCCGTTCGCGATCATCGGCGACGACTCGATCGGCCGCGGGATCGTACAGACCCTGCATGGGCACCGCAGTCGTGCGGTGCTCATGCAGAACCACGGACCGTTCACGATCGGCGTGAACGCGAAGGATGCTGTGAAGGCCGCCGTCATGGTCGAGGACGTCGCTCGCACCGTGCATCATGCGCGGGAGGCGGGTCCCCTCATCCCCATCCCGCAGGAGGCGATCGACAGCCTCTACAACCGCTATCAGAACGTGTACGGCCAGAACTCGGACACCCGTCGATGAGCGGCCGCGACGACATCCTCGCCGGTCGCACCAGCCTCGGCATCGAGCTGGGCTCGACCCGCATCAAGGCGTGCCTGATCGGCGCCGACGCCACCGAGGTGCTCGCCACCGGATCCTTCGCGTGGGAGAACAGGCTCGAGGACGGCCTCTGGACCTACGCACTCGACGAGGTCTGGCAGGGGCTGCAGGCGGCGCTCGCCGACCTCGTCGCCGACGCGCACGACCGCTACGGCATCCACCCCGACTCCTTCGGGGCTATCGGCATCTCGGCGATGATGCACGGTTACCTCGCCTTCGACGACACCGGCGAGCTGCTGGTGCCGTTCCGCACCTGGCGCAACACGAACACCGGGGTCGCCGCCGCCGAGCTCACCGAACTGCTGGGCGTCAACATCCCGCTGCGCTGGTCGATCGCGCACCTGCACCAGGCCGTCGTCGACGGCGAGGCGCACGTGCCCCAGCTCGACTTCGTCACCACTCTCGCCGGTTACGTGCACTGGAAGCTGACGGGTGAGCGCGTGCTCGGCGTGGGCGACGCCTCCGGCATGTTCCCGATCGACTCGTCCACGGGCGGGTACGACGAGCGGATGCTCTCCGCCTACGACTCCCTCGCCGGCGACCGCCTCCCCGCCCCGGCCGCGCGCCTGCTCCCGGCCGTGCTTCCGGCCGGCTCCGCCGCCGGAACCCTCACCGCCGAGGGGGCACGACTCCTCGACCCGACCGGCTCCCTGAAGCCCGGCATCCCGCTCTGCCCGCCCGAGGGCGACGCGGGCACCGGCATGGTCGCGACCAACTCCGTCGCTCCCCGCACCGGCAACGTCTCCGCCGGCACCAGCATCTTCGCGATGGTCGTGCTGGAGCATCCGCTGGCGAACGTGCACCACGAGCTCGATCTCGTGACGACCCCCGCCGGCGACCCGGTCGCCATGGTGCACTGCAACAACGGCGCGAGTGAGCTGGCCGCCTGGGCCGGTCTCTTCACGCGCTTCTCCGCGGCGGCTGGTCAGCCGCTCACCGACGACACTGTGTTCGAGGCGCTGTTCCGCGAGGCGCTTCAGGGCGAGGCGGATGCCGGCGGACTGCTCGCCTACAACCACCTGGCTGGCGAGCCGATCGCCGGCCTCACCGAGGGCCGTCCGTTGTTCGTGCGCACCCCCGACAGCGCCTTCACGCTGCCCAACTTCATGCGGGCGCAGCTCTACGGCGTCTTCGGCACGCTCGCGCTGGGCATGCAGGTGCTCGCGGCCGAGGGCGTGGGGCTCGACCGGATGTTCGCGCACGGAGGCATGTTCCGCACCGCCGGCGTCGCCCAGCGCTTCCTCGCCGGAGCGCTCGGCGCGCCCGTCGCGGTGGGCGAGCTCGCCGCCGAGGGCGGGGCGTGGGGCATCGCGGTGCTCGCGTCGTACCTCGCTCACGCCGAATCCGCCGACCTCGGAACGTATCTCGACGAACAGGTGTTCGCCGCCGCATCCCTCTCCGTCGTCGACCCTGACCCCGCCGACGTCGCCGGATTCTCCTCCTATCTCGATCGCTACCGCGCGGGCCTCGCCGTCGAGGCCGCGGCCGTCGCATCGCTCTGATCTCCACCTCGAACACCGAAGGACCGTTCATGACCCGCACCCCGCTCACCACCTCCCTCGACGGCTACGAGGTCTGGTTCCTCACCGGAAGCCAGCACCTCTACGGCCCCGAGACGCTCGCGCAGGTCGCCGCGCAGTCGCAGGAGATCGCCGGAATCCTCGAGGGTGCCGACGAAGTCCCGGTCACGATCGTCTGGAAGCCGGTCCTCACGGACGCCGCCGCCATCAAGCAGATCGCGCTCGAGGCGAATGCCGACGACCGGGTCATCGGGCTCGTCGCCTGGATGCACACCTTCAGCCCGGCGAAGATGTGGATCGCCGGCCTCAGCGCGCTGCAGAAGCCGCTCGCGCACCTGCACACGCAGGCGAACGTCGAGCTGCCGTGGGCCGACATCGACTTCGACTTCATGAACCTGAACCAGGCCGCGCACGGCGACCGCGAGTTCGGCTACATCCAGACCCGCCTCGGTGTGCCGCGGAAGACGATCGTCGGTCACGCCAGCGACCCGCGGGTGCGTCAGGAGCTCGGCATCTGGCAGCGCGCTGCCGCCGGCTTCGCCGCATCGCGTTCGCTGAAGCTCGCCCGCTTCGGCGACAACATGCGCTACGTCGCCGTCACCGAGGGCGACAAGACCGAGGCCGAGCTGCGCTTCGGCGTCCAGGTGAACACCTGGGGCGTCAACGAGCTGGCGGATGCGGTCGCTGCCGCATCCGAGTCCGACATCGACGCGCTGGTCGCCGAGTACGAGGAGCTGTACGAGGTCGTCCCCGAACTCCGCAAGGGCGGCGAGCGTCACCAGTCGCTGCGCGACGGCGCCGCGATCGAGCTCGGCCTGCGGTCGTTCCTCGAGGAGGGCGGCTTCGGCGCCTTCACCACGTCGTTCGAAGACCTCGGTGCACTGAAGCAGCTGCCGGGTCTCGCCGTGCAGCGCCTGATGGCCGAGGGCTACGGCTTCGGCGCCGAGGGCGACTGGAAGACGGCCGTGCTCGTGCGCATCGCGAACGTGATGGGTGCGGGCCTGCCGGGTGGCGCGAGCCTCATGGAGGACTACACCTACGACATGACGCCGGGCGACGAACTGATCCTCGGGGCGCACATGCTCGAGGTGTCGCCGTCGCTGACCACCGCGAAGCCGACGCTCGAGATCCACCCGCTCGGCATCGGCGGCAAGGACGACCCGGTGCGCCTGGTCTTCACCGCCGACTCCGGGCCCGCCGTCGTCGTCGCGCTCAGCGACATGCGCGACCGCTTCCGCCTGACCGCGAACGTGGTCGAGAACGTGCCGCCGCGGGCCTCGCTGCCCAACCTCCCGGTCGGCCGTGCCGTCTGGAAGCCCGCCCCCGACTTCAACACGAGCGCCGCCGCCTGGCTGACTGCCGGTGCCGCGCACCACACGGTCATGTCGACCGCGGTCGGCATCGAGGCGTTCCGCGACTTCGCCGAGATGGCCGAGGTCGAGCTGCTCGTGATCGACGAGGCGACCACGCTGCCCGAGTTCCAGAAGCAGGTCCGTTGGAACCAGGCCTACTACCGCCTCGCGCAGGGCCTGTGACCGTGGCTGCCGAACGTCTCGACGTGCCCCGTTCCGGTCGCCAGCTGCGGATCGCCGCGGGGCCGTACGAGGCGTTCATCGCCAGCGTCGGCGCGTCGCTCCGCTCACTCATGCATGACGGTCGCGACCTCGTCGTGCCGTTCGACGCCGACGAGGTGCGCCCCGGCTACCGCGGGACGACGCTCGCACCGTGGCCGAACCGCATCGTCGACGGCCGCTACACCTTCGGCGACGTCGAGCATCAGCTGCCGCTGACCGAGCCGGCGCGCGGCCAGGCCCTACACGGCCTGCTGTCGTGGGCGGAGTTCTCAGACCGCGTCGTCGAGGAAGACCGAGTCGTGCTCGCCGCGGTCATCGAACCGCAGAGCGGGTACCCGTTCCGCGTCGAGGTCGAGACCGAGTACCGTCTCGGCGCCGACGGCCTCACGCAGACGGTCACCGCGCGGAACATCGGAGCGGATGCCGCGCCGTGGGGCACGGGACCGCACCCGTATCTGGTGGCGGGCCCCGGCACCGTCGACTCGTGGACGCTTCTGCTCCCGACATCCGATGTCCTGACCGTGACCCCCGATCGGCTCAGCCCCGTCGCTGTGGAGCCGGTGGCGCAGCATCCGGAGTGGGACTTCCGGTCCGCACGCGCGATCGGCGACGTGTTCATCGACCACGCCTTCACCGGCCTCTCCCGTGCCGACGGTGTCGCCGAGGTCCGCCTGACGGCGGCCGACGGCACCGGTGTCGCGATGAGCTGGGACGAGCGCTGCCCGTGGGTGCAGGTGCACACCGCCGACAATCCAGGGCAAGACGCCATCCACCGGATCGGCCTGGCCGTCGAACCGATGACCTGCCCGCCCGACGCGTTCAACTCCGGCACCGACCTCGTCGTGCTCGGCCCCGGCGACGCGCACGCCGCATCCTGGGCCATCCGGGCGCTATGAGCACGGCGACCCCGCCGATGGGGTGGAACAGCTGGGACTGTTACGGCACCACGGTGACCGAGGCCGAGGTGCTCGCGAACGCCGAGTTCATGGCCGAGCACCTGCTGGCGTACGGCTGGGACACGGTCGTGGTCGACATCGACTGGTCGGACCCCACCGCGCGATCGCACGGCTACAACGCGGATGCGCAGCTGGAGCTCGACGAGTGGGGCCGGCTGATCCCCGATCCGGTGCGGTTCCCGAGCTCGGCGGGAGGGGCGGGTTTCGCGCCGCTCGCCCAGCGCGTCCACGACCTGGGACTCCGCTTCGGCATCCACACGATGCGCGGGATCCCGCGCCGTGCGGTGACGCAGAACCTGCCTATCCTCGGGACGGATGCGCACGCCGCCGACATCGCCGACGCGGGCAACGTGTGCGAGTGGAACCCCGACATGCTGGGCCTCGACCACGCGAATCCCGCGGCCCAGGCGTACTACGACTCGACCCTCGCCCTGTACGCCGAGTGGGGCGTCGACTTCATCAAGTCCGACGACATGCTCTGGCCGTACCAGGCGGCCGACATCGAATCGTATGCGGCGGCCATCCGGCAGTCCGGCCGCGACATCGTGCTCAGCCTCTCGCCCGGGCGCGACCTGTCGCTCGAGCGGCTCGAGCACCTGCGTGCGCACGCGGACATGTGGCGCATCTGCGACGACCTGTGGGACTCGTGGGATGACGTCGCGGCGAACTTCGCCCGCTTCGCTCGGTGGGCACCGTTCGCCGGCGAGCACGGCTGGCCGGACGGCGACATGCTCCCGCTCGGACGCATCGGCATCCGAGCCGAACGCGGCGATCCCCGCGACGATCGCCTCACTCCGGCCGAGCGCGTCTCGCTGATGACGCTGTGGATCATCGCCCGCTCACCGCTGATGATCGGCGGCGACCTGCCCGCAACCGACCCCGCCACGATCGCGCTGTTCCAGAACGCCCAGGCGCTCGCGGTGATGCGGCGGTCGTCGCGGAACCGCGAGGTGTTCCGCGAGGGACGACTCGTGCTCTGGGCGGCCGACGGGGCCGATGGCGAGCAGTACGCGGCGGCGTTCAACCTGGGCGACGAGCCGTTCGAAGCCGTGCTGGATGCGGCGAACATCGGCTTCCCCGCATCGGGATCGGTCACCGAGCTCTGGAGCGGCGACGGGATCGCGCTCGAGCCCGTTTCGGTGCAGAGCGATGCTGCTCGCGGCGTCGCTCCCGGCAGCGCCACTGTGCGGCTCGCCCTCCCGCCGCACGGCGCCGCGCTGCTGCAGCACCGCGACTGACAGTCCGGACAAGGACCGCCGGGAAAAGGCTTGCCCGGCGGGTGTCCGTGCTGCTTGTATGTATGTTGACGTCAACTGTTAACGTCAACATGCGGAGCGAGGATGCTTCGATCACAAGGGAGTGGTTATGAAGAGAACGAAGGCTGTCGCCATGGCGGTCAGCGCCGCAGCGGTACTGACGATTTCGGCGGTGGGTCCGGCGCAGGCCGCCGTTCCGACGGGCGACCCCACGACATACACGTCGTACCCGGCGATCCAGGATCCGGGCAGCGCATCGCCGAGCTACTTCCAGCCGTTCTGGTTCGACGACGACGGCGCGCACATCCAGGCGCACGGCGGCGCGGTCGTCTCCGCACAGGAACTGGGTGTCGAGGGCGGCGATGTGGTCACCGGTGAGGAGGCCGGACGCGCCGTCTACTACTGGTACGGCGAGGATCGCAGCAACGGCTACTACGGCAGCCCCGGCGTGCACGCCTACAAGTCCTACGACACGCTCAATTGGACCGACGAGGGCGTCGTGCTGCGTTCGGTGTCGGATGCTGCCGAGCTCGAGTCGGAGTACTTCGACACGCTCTACGACACCGTCGACGACGCCGGACAGCCTCGCGCAGATCGCATCTCCACGCTGAACTACCACCTGAACACCAGTGATGCCGCCGAGCTCACCACCATCTTCGAGCGGCCCAAGGTGCTCTTCAACGAGTCGACCGGCAAGTGGGTGCTGTGGTGGCACTCCGACGGGCAGACCACAGCCGGCGGCAGCATGTACGCCCGCTCCATGGCGGGGGTCGCCGTCTCGGACAGCCCCACGGGTCCCTTCCGGCTGACCGGCGTGTACCGCATGCCGAACCGCACCGACTACAAGGCCTGCATCTCGGCCGCCGTCCCCGGCCAGGCCCGCGACATGACGGTCTTCCAGGACGACGACGGCACCGCATACATCGTCTATTCGTCGGAGGAGAACCGCTCGCTCTACGTCGCCGAGCTCGACGCCGCGTACACGAACGTCACGCACACGACCGACGTCGACATGGCGAATGCCGGGCAGTACTCCGACGACGGTCGCTACCCGTACCTGTTCGCCGACGGCACCGCCGACGCCCCGGTGCGCGGTGAGGACTTCCAGATCGTGAAGGAGTGCGGGATGCTCGAGGCACCGGCGCTCTTCCAGCACGGAGGCAAGTACTACGCCGTGGCATCCGGTGCGACCGGCTGGGCGCCGAACCCGCAGACCTACCACACGGCCGGCAGCATCCTCGGCACCTGGATCCGCGGCGTCGAGACCGATGATGTGTACGAGAACGTCGCCTACAACGCGATCCCCGAGGGCGGCGACGGACTGCTCTCCGTCGGCGACACCCGGCGCACCTCGTTCGGATCCCAGTCGACCAACGTGCTCGACCTCGGCGGCGGACGCTTCGTCTACATGGGTGACCGCTGGAACTCCGGGGCCGCCGACTCGACATATGTGTGGCTCCCCATCACGATCGGCGAGAACGGCCGTGCCGAGATGCGCAATCCTGCGACCGAGGACCCGACCAGATGGGCCACCGGCTGGGATGAGTCGTACTGGGACGACAAGGGCACCGGCACCGAGATCTGGCGCGTCGTCGAGGACGGCCTTCCCGAAACGGTCGAACCCGGGGAGGACTTCTCGGATGCCCTTCCGGCCACCGTCTCCGTCGAGGTCGGCGGGGTGACGACCGACGTCGCGGTGGAGTGGAGTGCGAGCTCGTTCGCGGAGCGCGGCACGCAGACGATCATCGGGACGCTCCCGGCCGACGCGCAGTTCACCGCCGGCCGCACGTTCGCCCGCACGATCGACGTCGCCACCCCCGGTGTCGTGAACCTCGCTCCGGAGTCGGCGGTTGCAGCATCCAGTCGCCCGACGCTCGCGCCCACGGTCGTGGACGGCAACGTCAAGGGCAAGGGCTGGGACGACTGGGTGGGCGGCGGCGTCTACCCGAAGTCCGGCTGGCTCTCGTTCTCATGGCCGCTCGCGCAGGACGTCGACGAGGTCGTCGTGCACACCTACAAGGACGGCGCGGGCGCGACGTGGCCGTCGACGATCGCGGCCGAGTACCTCGACGCATCGGGTGCCTGGACCTCCGCCGAGGTGAGCGTGGAACTGGCGCAGGATGCCGCGGCCTCCGCACCCGTCGCGGTGCTCGACGTTTCGGCGCTGCCGCGCACGAACGGCGTCCGTCTGCAGTTGAAGACGGCGACCAACACCTGGCAGTCGATCTCAGAGGTGCAGATCTGGGGCGCGGACGGCGTCGAGGACATCTGCTCCGCCGAGGGCACGACGGTCTCCGCCAGCTTCTCCCAGACCGAGTGGGAGACGATGCCCGCCCGCAACGCCTGTGACGGCAGCGCGGCGACCTCGTGGTCGACCTGGACCGGCGGCACCATGAAGGAGTCCGCCACATTCACCGTCGAACCAGCTGCGGCCCGCATCGTCGGCAGC
>NZ_PGGU01000026.1:73028-77260 GCF_002872075.1 Microbacterium aurantiacum
GCTTCACGAACAGCGAGGGCACGATCACCGCAGTGGGCGTCGAGTACCGCGACGCTCAGGGCACCTGGCATGCGACGAGCGCGCAGAACGTCGTGCCGAGCGCCAATGGCGCGCCGACGTCGATCTCGTTCGACCCCGTCGTCGCCTCGGCCGTCCGGTTGACGTTCGCGACGCCGGGTTCGTTCCTGAAGATCCCCGTGCTGGCCGTTGGCGCGCGCTCGTCGGAGTTCGTTCCGGCGGTCTCCACGCGTTGCATCGCCGGGAAGGTGCAGCTCGTCTCGACCGTGCACAATACCGGTGCGGGCACCGTGGATGCCGTCGTGGAGACGCCGTTCGGGCGCCGGGTCGTCGAAGAGGTCGGAGCGGGGGAGAAGGGCTCCGCCGTGGCCGCGACGCGCAAGGCGTCGATCGCCGCCGGCGAAGTGGCCGTCTCCGTGGGAGAGGCCGCAGTGGCGGCCGGCTATCCCGCCGCGAACTGCGGCTGATCGCAACGGTGACGGGCGGAGCCGGCGGAATCGGCACCGCCCGTCACCTTTGACCATTGACTTTCATCAAGGGTTAGTTTTAGTCTTGGAATTGCTTCGACGACGAAGCGACGGCATCCCGCAGAGAGGCGAAGATGGCACAGTTGCAAACTTTCCGACCGCGCGCATCGGTGTGGCGGAGCATGGTTCAGAGCAGGATGCTCCTGTTCATGTGCCTGCCGGCGATCGTGTTCTTCCTGGTGTTCAGCTACGCGCCGCTCCCCGGAATCTGGATCGCGTTCACCAACTTCAACTACAACGACGGCATCTTCGGCAGCCCGTTCGTCGGACTCAAGAACTTCGAGTTCCTGCTGAAGTCCGGTCAGCTGTGGCAGCTGACCCGCAACACGATCCTGTACAACATCGCGTTCATCGTGCTCGGCAACGTCCTTCAGATCGCCATCGCGGTGATGATGAACGAGGTGCGGCTGAAGTACTTCAAGAAGCTCAGCCAGGGAATCATGTTCCTGCCGTACTTCATCTCGGTCGTCCTCGTCGGCGTCATCGCGTTCAACCTGCTCAACTACGACACCGGTGCGCTCAACGCCCTCATCGAGCAGACCGGCGGCGACCCGATCAAGATCTACAGCACCGCCGGTGCCTGGCCGCTGATCATCGTCCTCGTGCAGCTCTGGCAGAGCACAGGATACGGGTCCATCGTCTATTTCGCGGCGATCATGGGCATCGACAAGGGGCTGATCGAGGCGGCATCCATCGACGGCGCCTCGGCATGGCAGCGGATCCGCCACGTCATCCTGCCCAGCCTGAAGCCGACGTTCATCATCCTGCTGCTGTTCTCGCTCGGCGGCATCATGCATGGCAACTTCGGCCTCTTCTGGAACCTCGTCGGCAACAACGCCGCGCTCTTCTCGACCACCGACATCATCGAGACCTCCGTCTACCGGATGGTCATGTCGCAGAACAACTTCACGACCTCCACCGCGGTGGGCCTCTACCAGTCGCTGTTCGGATTCGCGATCGTGCTGACCGCGAACTGGATCGTACGAAGGGTGAACAAGGAAAATGCCCTCTTCTGACCTCAAGCCGGCCGTCATCGCCGACCCGGTGACCACGGAGGCCATCGTGCTCGCCGGGCGCAAGCCCGGACGCAGGCTGCGGGAACGCCCCGGCGGCCGTCCCATCAAGCTCGAGCGCAGCGACTACGTCCTGCGAGGCATCTCCTACGTCACGATCTCCCTTTTCGCGCTGTTCTGCCTGCTGCCGTTCGTGCTGATCGTCTCAGCCTCGTTCTCCAGCGAGTCGGAGATCATGAAGAGCGGGTTCGGGCTGCTGCCGAAGGGCTTCACGTTCACCGCCTACGAGTACATCTTCAAGGCGCCGGGGCAGATCATCGGCTCGTACGTCGTGACGATCATCATGACCGTCACCGGCACGGCCGTGGGTCTGTTCGTCATCTCGATGACCGGGTACGCGCTCTGGCGACCCGACTTCCGGTTCCGCAACCAGATCTCCTTCTTCATCTACTTCACCACCCTGTTCTCCGCCGGCCTCGCACCGACCTTCCTCTGGATCGGCCGCACACTCGACCTGCGCGGCAACTACCTCGCCGTCTGGCTGCCACTGCTGATGACGCCGTGGCTCATCATCCTGATGAAGAGCTTCATGCGCACGGTGCCTTTCGAGATCGTCGAGTCCGGCAAAATCGACGGCGCCGGCGACTTCCGCATCTTCTGGCAGCTGGCGCTCCCGATGATGAAGCCGGCGCTCGCCACCGTCGGACTCTTCCTCGCCCTCGGCTACTGGAACGAGTGGTACCTCTCGTCGCTGTATCTCGGCAGCACCGTCGAGTTCAAACCGCTCCAGTACCAGCTGTACAACGTGATCAACACGGCGAACGCGTTGCGCAACTCCGTCGCCGGCTCGAACGTCAGCATCACCGACCTGCCGAGCAACACGCTCAAGATGGCGAGCGCGGTCGTCGCGACCGGCCCGATCCTGCTCGTCTACCCGTTCATCCAGAAGTACTTCGTCAGCGGCATCACCGTCGGCGCAGTCAAGGGCTGATCCCTGCCCTGCACATCCCACCCGCACCGAACCCCGCAACATCCCCCTGCACCAACAGATATGAGCCGAAGGAGTCTCACATGAAGAGAAGGATCATCACGTCCATGGCAGCGCTGGTCGCGCTGGGCGTCAGCGCGACAGCGCTCACCTCCTGCACCGCCGGCGACGGCGACCAGGAGGGCGGCGCTCCGACCGAGATCACGATGCTCGTGCTCGGCGACAAGCCCACCAACGGTCACCTCGAAGCCATGCTCGAGAAGCTGAACGAGCGCCTCGTCGAGAAGGCGAACGCGAAGCTCGACCTGTTCTACGTCGAATGGGCCGACTGGCAGACCCAGTACAACCTCCAGCTCCTCTCCGGCGACGACAACGTCGACCTCATCACCACCGCGACCGACTGGCTCTACGCATGGGAGAACGCCAAGAAGGGGGCCTTCCTGCCGCTGAGCGAGGACATGCTCAAGGAGAACGCGCCGAAGACCTGGGAGCAGGTGGATGCCGCAGGCGACTGGGACCTCACCAAGCTCGACGACGACCAGATCTACTTCATCCCAGAGGACAACTACACGCAGTGGACCAACCACGGCTTCTTCTACCGCGGTGACTGGGCGGCGCAGGCCGGCTTCCCCGACGGCGAGATCACGAAGTTCGAGGACTTCACGACCTACTTCCAGTGGATCAAGACCAACAAGCCCGAGGCCTACCCCTGGGATGTCGCCGGCGCCAACGAGTTCGCCCTGACCGGCTATCTCCAGGGCCACACCGACCTGCAGACCATCCAGCAGATCACCGCGGGCAACTACTTCCCGTTCCAGACTCCGGAGGGTGACGAGACCGATGTCACCTCCTGGTACATGGAAGGCGACGAACTGGTCGCGGCCGCGGAGATGGCGAAGGAGTGGAACGATATCGGGGTCTGGCGCGAGGACGCGCTGAACTACGACGGCGACACCCGTGAGCTGTTCTACGCCGGTCTGTCCGGCACCGACCAGCACCACACCCAGACGTTCGTGGGGCAGATCGTCGACAACATGACGACCAAGCAGCCGGGGTCCGACCCGAAGCTGTTCTCCTTCGGTTCCGAGAACGGCAACTACTTCCGCGACATCAAGACCCACGGAGCGATGGCGGTCAGCGCCAACTCGTCGAACCCGGAGAAGGCGCTGCAGGTCTACGACCTGCTCCGCAACGACGAAGAGGCCTACAACCTCATCAATTTCGGCATCGAGGGAACCGACTACGTCGTCACCGACGACGGCAAGCTCGGCTACCCCGAAGGCTACGACTCGTCGACCGACGGGCTCGGCGCCAACTTCTGGGCAGGGCGCATGGACGAGTTCGAGCTGCCGCGGACGTCCGAGGCTCCGAACAAGGAAGAGATCTACGACGCGCTCGACGCCGACGCCAAGGACTACCCGTACTCGACGCTCGTGGTGGACAAGACGCCGATCGAATCGACGCTCGCAGCCATGAGCGGCGTGCTCTCGGAGTACATCCCGCAGCTGCAGTACGGCAAGTTCGACGACCCGGCGGCGGCGATCGCCGAGATGCGCCAGAAGCTCAAGGACGTCGGCTACGAAGACGCCCGAGCGGAGATCGAAACGCAGATCAAGGCCTGGGACGACGCCCGCGAGGGCTGAGCAGGCATCACAGCCGGGCGGGTCGCGCGACGCGCGCCCCGCC
>NZ_PGGU01000027.1 GCF_002872075.1 Microbacterium aurantiacum
ACATGAGTCGGGTGCCGGGTGTTTTCCCGGTTGGTGGTCGTCGGCTTGTGGTGTACGTGGTCTATGACCGGCGTGGGGATGTGGATGACTACATTCCGTTCGCGTTGACGGGTCTTCGTGAGCATGCGGCGCATGTTCTGGTGGTCGTGAACGGGTCGTTGTCGGATGAGGGGCGGGTCAAGCTCGAGTCGGTGTCTGATGAGGTGCTGGTTCGGGAGAATGCCGGGTTCGACATCTGGGCGCACAAGGAGGCGTTGGAGCATGTGGGTGAGCGGATCTCGGAGTTCGACGAGGTTCTGCTGACGAATGACACGTGGTTCGGTCCGGTGCGTCCTTATGGTCCGGTCTTCGAGCGGATGGGGGAGCGGTCGGCGCACTTCTGGGGGATGACGGATCATGCTCGGGAGGTGCCGAATCCCTTCACGGGCAAGGGTGTTCTTCCCTATCATCTGCAGTCTTTCTGGATCGCGGTGCGGCGCGAGATGTTCTTGTCGGATGCGTGGGTGCAGTACTGGCGTGATCTGCCGGAGATGCCTTCGTATTTCGATGCGGTGCTGAAGCATGAGACGGTCTTCACGGAGCACTTCGCGGAGCGCGGCTTCACCCACGACGTCGCCTACCCCTCCACGGA
>NZ_PGGU01000028.1 GCF_002872075.1 Microbacterium aurantiacum
GGCGTGATCTGCCGGAGATGCCTTCGTATTTCGATGCGGTGCTGAAGCATGAGACGGTCTTCACGGAGCACTTCGCGGAGCGCGGCTTCACCCACGACGTCGCCTACCCCTCCACGGACTTCCCCACAGATCATCCCGCGCTCTTCAACGCTGATCTCCTGCTGGAGAATGGATGCCCGCTCTTGAAGCGGCGGCAGTTCTTCCACTATCCGCCTTATCTCGATCGACATGCGGTCATCGGGCGACGGGTGCTTCGCGACGTGGAGAAGTACGGATATCCGATGCCTGTGCTGTGGCAGAACCTCGCGCGCAATGTCGCACCGAAGGCGCTCAATGCCGATGCCGGGATGATGGAGATACTCCCCGACATCGACGTTTCCTACGACCCTTCACGGGCATTTCGCATCGCCGTGATCGCTCACGTTCCGGAGGCTCGTGAGGTGGAAGTCCTGCTGTCGTCGATGGACAAGCTCGGACAATCGCACGCGCTGTTCGTCAGCACCACTTCGGACGTCGAAGCCGCGGCGATCCGACGCAGCTTGAGCGAGCACCCTTCTCCTCTGCGCGATGCGTCGGAAGTTCGTGTCGTGCCATCCCGAGGTCGGGACATGAGTGCATTCTTCGTCGGGATGCGGGACGTACTCGTCAGCGGCGATTTCGATCTTGTGGTGAAGGTCCATACTCGTGCTCCAAAGAAGCGATCGGCCAACGCCGTGCTTTACTTCAGACGCCATCAGATCGACAACCTGCTCGGCAGCCCGGGGTATTTCGCCAATGTGCTCGCGCTGTTCCAGCGGGAGCCCGGGCTCGGCATCGTGATGCCTCCGATGATCCACGTGGGCTACGCAACCCCGGGCAAAGGCTGGGTCTACTACCTTCCTCGCGCACAGAAGGTTGCCGAGCAGCTCGGCATCCGCGTGCCGTTCGACGGAGTCTCTCCCCTCGCACCCCTCGGCGGGATGTGGGTCTGCCGACCGGAAGCGCTGGCGCTGTTGTCGCGGCCGGAGTGGCGAGTCGAAGAATTCGACAGGCCGTCGAAGCGCCGGAAAGCCGATCTCGCTCGTGTGCTGGAGCGTCTCGTGGTGTACGGGGCCGGTGAGCGCGGTTTCCACGCTCGGACCGTGATGAATCTCGAGCACGCCGGTATCAGTCACGTCTCGATGGAGTACAAGCTCGATCAGCTCGCGTCGACCACGCCCGGGTATCCGATCGAGCAGATTCAGTTTCTGCATCGCGCGGGCTGGATCGGGACAGGGGGCGCCGTCGCGATGCTGAGGATGTACATGAACCTCAATCATCCCGGTCTCATCGCACGCACCCGCCCCGTGGTCCGCCCGGCGATGGCTGTCCTGCGCCGTGGAGTCGGAGCGGCCCGGTGGGCGCAGACGCGCCTCACCGGCGCGTTGAAAGGAGCGCGGACATGAGTCGGGTGCCGGGTGTTTTCCCGGTTGGTGGTCGTCGGCTTGTGGTGTACGTGGTCTATGACCGGCGTGGGGATGTGGATGACTACATTCCGTTCGCGTTGACGGGTCTTCG
>NZ_PGGU01000029.1:0-9287 GCF_002872075.1 Microbacterium aurantiacum
CCTCGGCGTCGTGCAGTACGGCGACTCCGAGGTGCGCACCGTGGTGACGGTCGCCGCCGAGTAGCAGCATCCACCACGACGCCCCGCGGTCCACGGACCGCGGGGCGTCGTGCTGCCCGCGCCCGTTCATCGCGCGATCGGCGCCGCTCGTCGCAGCATCTGCTCGAGCGCTCACGCGCGGCGTCCGAGCTTTCTAGCGTGGGGAGACGCAACGATGCGCACACCGAGGAGATCTCCATGACCGCACCTTCATCGGGCCGCCGCGACGGCACCGCGATCGTCGATGACGAACCTGCCGTCGTCACCGACCCGAATCTTCCCCCCGTCGCATTGACCGACGAGCATCACGAGAAGGCGAATCGCTGGACCTGGCCCAAGATCCTCATCTGGTCGGCGATCGCGCTGCTGGGCGCGGTGGCCTGGACGATGCTCGCGGTCGTCCGCGGCGAGACCGTCAACGCGATCTGGTTCGTGTTCGCGGCCGTCTGCACGTACCTGATCGGCTACCGCTTCTACTCCAAGGTGATCGAGAAGTACATCACCCGACCCGACGATCGCCGGGCCACCCCGGCTGAGGTCAAGCAGGACGGCAAGGATTACGTCCCCACCGATCGCCGTGTGCTCTACGGTCACCACTTCGCCGCCATCGCCGGAGCCGGTCCGCTCGTGGGCCCCGTGCTCGCCGCCCAGATGGGCTACCTCCCCGGCACGATCTGGATCATCGTCGGTGTGGTGCTCGCCGGTGCGGTGCAGGACTACACGGTTCTGTTCTTCTCCATGCGCCGCGGCGGACGTACGATCGGCCAGATGGCCAGGCAGGAGCTCGGCAAGATCGGCGGCACGGCCGCGATCGTGGCATCCCTCCTGATCATGCTGATCATCGTCGCGATCCTCGCTCTCGTCGTCGTCAACGCGCTGGGAGAGAGCCCCTGGGGCGTCTTCTCGGTGGCGATGACCATCCCGATCGCGATCTTCATGGGCGTCTACCTGCGGTTCCTCCGCCCGGGAAAGGTCACCGAGGTCTCGATCATCGGCTTCGCGCTGCTGATGGCGGCCATCATCGGCGGCGGATGGGTCGCCGGCACCGACTGGGGTCAGGCGATCTTCCACCTGGACCGCACCACGATCGCGTGGGGCATCATCATCTACGGCTTCATCGCCGCCGTGCTCCCGGTCTGGCTGCTGCTCGCCCCGCGCGACTACCTGTCGACATTCATGAAGATCGGCGTGATCGTCATGCTCGCCGGCGCCATCATCCTGGTGCGTCCGGAGATCACCGTCCCGGCCGTCAGCATCTTCGGCGAGAACGGCATGGGTCCGGTGTTCGCCGGTCCGCTCTTCCCCTTCCTGTTCGTGACGATCGCGTGCGGGGCTCTGTCGGGCTTCCATGCGCTGATTGCCTCGGGCACGACGCCGAAGCTCATCGAGAAGGAGCGCCAGTCGCGCTTCATCGGCTACGGCGGCATGCTCATGGAGTCCTTCGTCGCGATCATGGCGCTGGTCGCCGCGATCTCGATCGACCAGGGCATCTATTTCGCCATGAACGCGCCGGCGGCGGTGACGCAGGGCACGGTGGAAGGTGCGGTCGCGTTCGTGAACTCCCTCGGGTTGACGGGGGTGAATCTGACACCGGAGATGCTGACCGGCACCGCCGAGGCCGTGGGCGAGGAATCGATCGTCTCCCGTACGGGCGGGGCTCCGACGCTCGCGCTCGGCCTCGCGCACATCATGCAGCAGGCCCTCGGCGGGCAGGCGCTGATGGCCTTCTGGTATCACTTCGCGATCATGTTCGAGGCCCTCTTCATCCTCACCGCGGTGGATGCCGGCACTCGCGTCGCCCGCTTCATGCTGCAGGACTCGATCGGCGCCTGGTTCCCGAAGTTCCGCGACGTGTCCTGGCGCCCCGGTGTCTGGATCTGCACCGCGATCATGGTGGCCGGCTGGGGAGCGATCCTCATCCTCGGCGTGACCGACCCGCTGGGTGGCATCAACACGTTCTTCCCGCTGTTCGGCATCGCGAACCAGCTGCTCGCGGCGATCGCGCTCGCCGTGGTGCTGGCGATCGTCGCGAAGCGCGGCAGGAGCTACGTCAAGTGGCTGTGGATCATCGGTCTGCCGCTCGCCTTCACCGCCGTGGTGACCATCACGGCGTCGCTGTACAAGATCGCCTCCCCGGTGCCGGCGATCGGATACTGGGCGAACCACTTCCGGTACGTCGAGGCTCGCGACAGCGGCGACACCTCGCTCGGCGCTCCGGAGGTGCTCGATGCGGTCATCCGCAACACGGCCGTGCAGGGCACGCTCTCGATCATCTTCGTGACACTGGCGATCATCGTGATGGTGGCCGCCGTCATCGTGACGATCAGGGCCATCCGCAACGGCGGCGGGGAGAACACCGAGGAGACCCCGGTGGCCTCGCGGCGATTCGCGCCGGCCGGCTTCCTGCCGAATGCGGCCGAGCGGGAGCTCGAGAAGCAGTGGGAACCGATCCTCGCCGAGGATCGCAGGGCGACGACCCACTGATGAGCACACGATGACGAACCACACGGATGCCGCGTCCACCCCTCTGCGCACGCTCGCGCGTGCTGCACGGCGGGTCGGCCGCGGCATCCGCTGGTACACGACCACGCTGATGGGCGACACGGCCTATGCGACCTATGTCGCCCATCATCGCCGCCAGCATCCGGACGAGGAGCCGATGACGGAGCGGCAGTTCTGGCGACAGCGGATGGATGACCAGGATCGCAATCCCGGTGCGCGCTGCTGCTGACAGCGGCGACCACGACGGCGCAGGATGCCGCGGTGCCTAGGCTGGGGGCATGACCGACGTCGTTCTCGCTGCGGTGCTCGGCGTGCTCGGCGGGATCGTCCTGACGGTCCTGCTGCTGCTCGCCCGTCGCCTGGCGCGCGGAGCCGCCGACCTCGGCAGCGATGCCGAGCAGGCCGCGCTCGACGCGCTGCACCACGCGAGCCTCGCAGCTCCCCACCTGCGTTCGGGGCTCGCCGGGCCGGCTGTCGTCAAGGCCGCCCGTCACCTGCGCGTGCTGCTCGGCAGCGCGGCGGTGGCCATCGTGAGCGCCGATGGCGTCGTGTCGTTCGACGGGCCCTCCGACGGGCTGGAGTCCGCCGCGGTGCGCATCGCGGGGCAGGTCACCGCTTCAGGTCGACGGCAGGTGTTCCGCTCGCCGGGACCGGATGACGATCTCGAGGCCGTCGGTGCGCCGATCCTCGTCGACGGCAGGGTGGTGGGTGCCGTGGTCGCGTTCGCCGCACCGGTGCGGGCCGCGCTCGTCCGGGCGGCGGAGGAGGTCGCGGACTGGTGCGCGGCCCAGGTCGAGCTCGGCGGCCTGGAGGCTTCGCGCACCCAGCTGGCCGAGGCGGAGCTGCGATCACTGCGGGCGCAGATCTCGCCGCACTTCATATACAACGCACTGACGGCCATCGCATCATTCATCCTCACCGACCCCGCACGTGCCCGCGAGCTCGTTCTCGAGTTCGCCGACTTCACGCGCTACTCCTTCCGGCGACAGGGCGAGTTCACCACGCTCGCCGAGGAATTGGGCAGCATCCACTCCTACCTCGAGCTCGAGTCCGCGCGCTTCGGCGACCGGCTCCGGATCACTCTGCAGATCGCCCCGGAGACCCTCGCCACCGTGATCCCCTTCCTCTCCGTGCAGCCCCTGGTCGAGAACGCCGTCCGGCACGGATTGGAGCCGGGAGAGGGCGGAGGAGAGATCCGCATCGCTTCCCGTGACGACGGCACGCACACCGAGATCTCGGTGGAGGACGACGGCGTCGGCATGGACCCCGAGGGCCTGCGCGTCACGCTCACCGCGGGCGACGACGGTCTGCACGTCGGACTCCGTAACGTCGACACCCGCCTTCGCCAGCTCTACGGAGCCGAGAGCGGACTGGTCGTCGAGACGAACACCGGCGCGGGTACCCTGGTGCGCATGCGCGTCCCGAAATCGCAACCGCTGCACGACCCGGGCAACGACTGACGTGCCCGTGATCGACGTCCTCGTCGCCGACGACGAGAAGCCGGCTCTCGATGAACTCGTCCACCTGCTGCGCACGGACGACCGGATCGGTGAGATCCTCACTGCAGCGAGCGGTGCCGACGCGCTTCGCCAGCTCTCCGAGCGAGCCGTCCAGATCGCCTTCCTCGACATCCACATGCCCGGTCTGCTCGGAACCGCGCTCGCGCGTGCACTGCTCGCTCTGGCTCGCCCGCCGGCCGTGGTGTTCGTGACGGCTGACGAGGCCCGTGCCGTGGAGGCGTTCGAGCTGCGTGCTGTGGACTACCTGCTCAAGCCGGTTCGCGCGGAGCGGCTGCGTCGTGCCGTCGACCGGGTGCTCGAGATCGGAGAGACGGCGAACTCCAGCGATGAGGAGATGGTGCCTGTCACGGTCGGCACCGCGGTGCGGTTCGTGCGGCGCAGCGACGTGCGCTGGGTGCAGGCGCAAGGCGACTACTCCCGTCTGCACACCGGCGACGGCGCCGGGCATCTCGTGCGCATCCCGATCTCGGAGCTCGAGTCCCGGTGGGCGGATGCCGGGTTCATCCGCATCCATCGCTCGTCGCTCGTGCGCACCGCGGCGGTGACCGAGGCGCGCCTCTCGGGAGCGGAGCCCGCGGTGTCGGTCGGCGATCTGTCGCTCCCGGTCAGCCGCCGTCTGGTGCCGGCCGTGCGCGAGGCTCTCCTGCGCGGCGAGGGCGCCGGATGACTGCGACGCCCAAGCGCGTGCGGGTGACCTCCGACCTCCCTTCTCGGCGGACCCCGGCCTTCACCCGTGGCATCGCGCTGCCGGGCTCTCCGGTCGATGAGGCGGACGCCGTCTACGCGCGCGCCCTCATGCGCAGCCAGCTCCGGCTCGCGCTCGGCACGATCGCCGGGTTCGTGCTCGTGGTGGTGGCGCTGACGCTCGCGATCGCGTTGATCCCCGAGATCGGGCGGATCCTCGTGTGGGGTCTTCCGCTGTCCTGGCTGCTCCAGGCGTACGCGTTCTATCCGATAATCCTCGTGTTCGCACTGCTCTACCTGCGCACCGCGGCCCGCAACGAGCGGCGGTACCGTGCGCTCAGGGATCGCGGATGAACGCCGCCATGGACCTGGTGGGCGTCGCGCTCGTCGTCGTGGCGACCCTGCTCATCGGTGTGTACGGGTTGCGCATCTCGCGTACGACGAGTGACTTCTTCGTCGCATCCCGCACCGTGCGGCCGGTCTGGAACGCATCGGCGATCAGCGGGGAGTATCTCTCTGCCGGAACGTTCCTCGGCCTGTCGGGGCTGGTGCTGCTCGACGGCGCCAGGGGGTTCTGGTTCCCGATCGGGTACGCCGCCGGGTATCTGCTGGTGCTCGTCTTCGTCGCCGCGCCGCTCCGGCGCAGCGGCGCCTACACGCTCCCCGATTTCATCGAGGCGCGACTGGAATCGACGGCGGCTCGACGGGTGACGAGCATCGCCGTGCTGATCATCGGCTGGCTGTACATCGTGCCGCAGCTGCACGGGGCCGGGATCACGCTGCTCGTCGTGGCGGGAGTGCCCGAGTGGGTCGGCGCGGTCACCGTGGCGCTGCTCGTGGCGGCGGCGGTGGCCGCAGGGGGCATGCGCGCGATCACCTATGTGCAGGCCTTCCAGTACTGGCTCAAGCTCACGGCGCTGCTCGTGCCGGTCGCCTTCATCGCCTTCGCGCTGAGCGGCGGACCTCATGAGTTCGATCCTGCGCTGGTCTTCCCCGCCGAGGCGGGCCCTTCGGGTTTCGACGCGTACGAGACGGCATCCCTCCTGCTGGCACTGCTTCTGGGCACCATGGGCCTGCCGCATGTTCTCGTGCGGTTCTACACGAGCCCGAACGGGGTGTCCGCGCGACGGACGACAGCGATCGTCATCGCCATGGTGAGCGCGTTCTACGCGGTTTCGAGCACGATGGGCCTGCTGGCGCGCATCGCCGCTCCCGACCTCGCGGTACCGGGGGTCGCAGACACCGTGGTGCTCGTGCTCCCCTCGCGCGTGCTTCCCGGCGTGGTCGGCGAGCTGCTCACCGCCCTGATCGTGGCCGGAGCGTTCGCCGCGTTTCTGGCGACTTCGGCCGGGATCGTGGTGTCGCTGGCCGGAGTGATCAGCCAAGACGTGTTCTCGGGCTCGGTGCGCTCCTTCCGTCTGTCCGCCGTGCTGTGCGCGCTGGTGCCGCTGGCGGTCGCACTGCTCACAGCGCCCGCCGGACTGGGATCCAGCGTCGGCACGGTCTTCGTCGTGGCGGCGTCGACGCTGTCGCCCGTCGTGCTGCTGGGGGTGTGGTGGCGCGGGCTCACCGCCCGCGGAGCGGTGGCGGGGATGCTGTCCGGAGGCCTCGCGGCAGGACTCGCGCTGCTCGTGCATGCGGCGATCGGGGGAGTGGGAGTGGCGGCACCATACCTCGCGCAACCGGCCGCGTGGACGATCCCCGTCGCCGCAATCGTCACGGTCGTGGTGTCCCTGCTCGATCCGCGGGCGCCGTCACCCCGCGCCGATCGGTTTCTCGCGCGGGTGCATGCGCCGGAGCGCGGCTGAAACGAGGCATCCGCCGGCGGAGGCCCTCAGATAGTGCGGGTCCGCGGGAGCAGGTGCACCGGCGGGAGCGGCGGAGCAGGGATGCGCTCGTCGTGGCCGGCCACGACGCCGAACCGATCGGATGCCGCCTCCCAGTCCTCGCGGGCGGCGGAGATCTCGTCGTGGGTGCGCGCGGCGAAGTTCCACCACATCACGAGGTCCTCCTCGAACGGCTCTCCGCCGAGGAGGAAGAGCAGCGCGCCCTCGTCGGACGACACCTCCACGCGGTCGCGGGAGTCGCCGAGGTAGAGCAGGTCGTTGAGCGCCATCTCATGGACGTCGACGGCCGCACCGCCCTCGACGAGCATCACGGCGTGCTCCCAATCGGTCCGCAGCGGCAGTTGCACCCGGGTCCCGGCGGGAATCCTGATCTCCGCGCCGACGATCGGAGTGTGGACGGTCGCAGGCGAACGCACTCCGGCGAACTCGCCGAGCACGACGGTGGAGGTGGCCTCCGCTCCCTCGTCCGCCGGAAGGCCGAAGGTCGGCAGGGAGATGTGCCGCTCGAATCCGCCGTCGCCGTGCCGGGCGGACTCGGGCAGGACCACCCAGAGCTGCAGCGCGTCCAGCGGCACCGGGTCGTCTCCGACCGAGTACTCCGAGTGCGAGATTCCGTTTCCGGCCGTCATCAGGTTCAACTGGCCGCGGCGCAGGTCGGCATCGCTGCCGAGGGAGTCGCGATGGCGGATCTCGCCGACGAGCGGCCAGGTCACGGTCTGCAGCCCGATGTGCGGGTGCGGCTCCACCCGCATCCGCGTGTCGGCCGGACCGAACCGGTCGAGGAAGCACCAGGCGCCGATCGTCGGGAGGTTGCGATGCGGGAGTGCGCGCAGCACGTTCATCCCGCGGACCCCGCCGAGCGGCACCTCGCGCGGCTCGAGGACGATCCGCCGTTGTCCGATCGCTCCGCTGCCTCCTGTGGGGCTCGACCCGTCGAAGTGTGCGCCGTCTGCGAGGTCGGTCATCGGATGCTCCTTCACGTGCGTACGTCCAAACTAATGCCGTGGGCGGTACGGCGGGGCCTCGTAGACTCGACCGCATGCGTGCTCGACGTTCGACCCCGGCCGTGCTGGCGCTCGCCGCGTCTCTCGGCATGACGGGCTGCGCCTCCGGCGGGGATGCCGGCTTCTGCGGCCCGCTGCACGACGACCACGAGACCGCCGCCGTCGCGTTCGATCCGCTGATCCCCGGCACGGACGACGCAGACACGGTGCGCACCCGCCTCGCACTCGTCGAGAAGCTCGAGCCGACGCCCGAGCTGGCCGATGATCTGCAGGTGTGGACCGACTACCTGGACGATGCCGTCGACACGATCCACGATGATCCGGACGCGGTGGTCGCCGCCCATGACGGTGACGTCGCCGCAGCGGGCGAGGCGCTCTCCGACTACTACGGCGGTATCTGCCTCAGGTAGGCCGAGGTTCAGGCTCCGCGGCGCTCGGGCCAGCGGATCTCCGCGCCCTCGACGTCGTGCGTCCGCAGGTATTTCGCGATGTAGGGGCAGAAGGGCACGATGACATCGCCGGATGCCGCGGCATCCGCCAGCGCCTCGGCGGCGAGCTGCCCGGCGAGACCCTGCCCCTGGAAGGCGGGGTCGACCTCGGTATGGATGAAACGGATCTCGCCCGGACGCCGGTCGAACTCGGCGAACCCGGCGAGCGTGTCTCCGGTGCGGATCTCGTAGCGGGAGAGCTCGTCGTTGCGGGTGACGGTCGTGTCGGTCATCGGATGCTCCTTCGGGCGTGTATCTCCAACCTAAGGCCGCTGGAGACTCAGGGGCTGGCCGAGCACCTGGAGTCAGTGGCCGGCCTTTCGATGTGCTCGGAGGCATGCAGTCCCGCCGGGCAGATTCGCCCGGAGCCGATGGGCGTGCACGGGGGTCGCCATACGTCGGTGCGGGTGGAGAGGTCGTTCGCGAGAAGCGACATGGTTGGCGTGAAGCGACGTGGTCCGCGTGGAGGGACGTGGTTTGCGTGGGCGAAGCGACATGCTTCGCATGGAGTGACGTCACACGCACGAAGCGACATGCTTCGCATGGAGTGACGTCACGCGCACGAAGCGACACGTCGTGCGTGGTGTCTCGTGCTGTACGTGTCGCTTCGCGGCGATGGAGGGCGCTGCACGTCGGCCGCGACGGACTCAGCGAAGCGCGCGTCAGCGCCGGGTGTCAGGCTTCAGGCGTCCGCCGTCGAGTGCCGACCGTCGAGTGCTCGCCGTCAAGCGAGAGCGAGCGTGTCGAGGGTGGGGCGTGGGGTGCGCCATTGTCGGGCGGGGTCCCACCATGCGGGTCCGCGGATCTGGGGGATGCCGTTCGTGGTGCGGATCTCCCACCCGGAGGTGTCGAGGGTGCGGTGGTGGTGCCAGCACAGCGGGACTCCGTTGTCGGTGTGGGTGGGTCCGCCGCGGGCGTGTTCGGTGACGTGGTGGATTTCGCACCAAGTGGCGGGGACGTGGCAGCCGGGGATGAGGCATTCCTTGTCGCGGGCGATGATTGCCCGTCTCTGGTGGACGGTGAAGACGCGGTCGGTGACGCTGATCCCGATGATGCGGCCCTCATCGAACAGGACCCGCTGGATCGTTCCGGTGCACGCGGTATGCGTAGCCACGGTGGATGCGACGGGGGTGTCGATTCCGGGGATCGTCGCCCATCCGGCCGACGACCTGGACTCGGGCACTGACACGACGGCGGGTCGCG